>JBEBYL010000017.1:0-67028 GCA_040391135.1 Pusillimonas sp.
CGATGACCAGGGTCATGGCGGCGATGATGATGGGATACCACAGGCCGTCGTAGATGTTGCCCGTTGCCGCCACCACCGCAAACACCACCGGCGGCAGAAAGCCTCCGAACCAGCCGTTGCCGATGTGATAGGGCAGGCTCATCGAGGTATAGCGTATGCGCGTGGGGAACATTTCGACCAGCATGGCGGCGATCGGGCCGTAGACCATGGTGACCAGCACGACCAGGAAGGTCAGCAGGACCACCACCATGATGTAGTTGATCTGCGAAGGGTCCGCCTTGGCGGGGTAGCCGTGACTGCGGATGGCATCGGTCAAGGATTTTTTCAGTTCCGCCGACCTGGCCGCGAAATCGGCCTTGTTCAGTTTCTGGCCTTCGAACGACAGGAATTCGTCGCCGCCTATGCGGGCCTTGGCGACGCTTCCGGCGGGAGCGGCCTGGTTGTTGTAGTTCACCGAATTGCTGGCCATGAAGGCTTTCAGGATATCGCAGGAGCTGGTGAAGGAGGATACGCCAACCGGATTGAACTGGAACGAGCAGGTGGCCGGATCGGCGATCACGGTGACGGGCGCGGTGGCCTGGGCTCTTTCAAGCGCGGGGTTCGCAAAATGGGTAATGCCCTTGAAGACCGGGAAATAGGCCAGCGCCGCGATCAGGCAGCCCGCCATGATGATGGGTTTGCGGCCGATACGGTCGGACAGCGCGCCGAAGACGACGAAGAACGGGGTGCCCAGCAGCAGCGCCATCGCGATCATGATGTTGGCGGTGTTGGCCTCGATGGCCAGGGTCTTGGTCAGGAAGAACAGGGCGTAGAACTGGCCGGTGTACCAGACCACCGCCTGCCCGGCGGTCAGGCCGAACAGGGCCAGCAACACGATCTTCAGGTTGCTCCACTTGCCGAAGGAGTCCTTGATTGGCGCCTTGGAGCCCGTGCCTTCGGCCTTCATCTTCCGGAAGGCGGGCGACTCGTTCAAGCGCATCCGTATCCATACCGAGATACCCAGGAGGACCACCGAGATCAGGAAGGGAATGCGCCAGCCCCAATCCATGAAGGCTTCTTCGCTGAGCGAGGTGCGGATGCCCAGGATGACCAGCAGGGACAGGAACAGGCCCATGGTCGCCGTGGTCTGGATCCAGCTGGTGTAGAAGCCGCGGCGGTTCTGCGGCGCATGTTCGGCCACGTAGGTCGCCGCGCCGCCGTATTCGCCGCCCAGCGCCAGGCCCTGGAGCAGGCGCAGGACAATCAGTATCACGGGAGCGGCCATGCCTATTGACGAGTACGAGGGCAGCACCCCGACCAGAAAGGTGGACAGGCCCATGATCAGGATGGTGATAAGAAAGGTGTATTTGCGGCCGACCAGGTCGCCAAGCCGGCCGAACACCAGGGCGCCGAAGGGCCGGACGGCGAAGCCGGCGGCGAATGCGAGCAGGGCGAAAATGAATCCCGCCGTGGGATTGACGCCCGAGAAAAAGTGGGCCGCGATAATGGCAGCCAGCGAACCATATAGATAAAAGTCGTACCACTCGAAGACGGTGCCCAGCGACGACGCGAAAATGACTCGCCGTTCTTCGGGCGTCATCGGCCGGTTCGTTGCCGCCGGCGCTCCAATGTGGGCCGTTTCGGGCGGAACGGCCACGGTCCTTGTGTTCATTGCTGTCTCCTGTGTAGGAATCGTCCTGTCGGATCTGTTATGGGCCTCGATCTGCATTGTGGCAAATCGGACAAGCGTAAATTATTGGAAACTCCTGACGCCAAGCTGACTGAAAGTTGAACGACCAGGCCTTTTTGTTAAATTATGTAACCGAATGTCCGGTAAAACGAGCGGGGAGTCGAAGGCTCCGCTCGCCAGTGTCTTATCCATCACTTCAAGCGGGCAGTATGGTACTGGTCTTGATCCGGTTGAGGGTGATGCGCAGGCAGGTACCTCCCGGCTTGCCGTTGCGGTGGCCGGGAGGCATGAAGGTGACGCTGGCGTTATGCTGCTCGGCGATTTCCTTGACGATGGACAGGCCCAGCCCGCTGCCGTCGGTGCTTCCGCCCAGGACCCGGAAAAAACGATCGAAGACGCGTTCCCGGTCTTCGGGAGATATTCCCGGACCCGAGTCCTCCACTTCGATGTAGGCCGATAGCGCGTCGCCGCCCACCCGGACCGTGATCCATCCTTCTTCGGGCGTGTAGAGCATCGAATTTTCAATAAGGTTGTTCAGCATCTCGGCCAGCATGATGCTGTCGCCCGACACACGCATGGACGCCGGCGCGCGCTCAAAGCCCAGGTCGATGTCTTTTTTCAGGGCCGCATCGACCCAATCCAGAGTCTGCTGTTCGGCCAGCACGTTCAGATCGATATCATCGGCCAGGCGCAGGGCGGGATTCTCGGCGCTTTCCGCCCGAGCCAGCGATAGCAGCTGATTCACCAGGCGGGTTGCCCGTTGGGAGCCCAGCACCAGCTGCCGCAGGCTCTCGTCGAGTTTTTCCGGAGATTGCTCGCGCATGGCCAGCTCCGCCTGGGTGCGCATGCCGGCCAGGGGAGTTTTCAATTGATGCGCGGCATTGGCCACGAAGCGCCGCTGCGTCTCGCTGCTGGCGGCCAGCCGTACCAGGAGGCTGTTCATTGCCGCCACCAGGGGCACGATTTCCGCCGGCGCCAGTTCCGCGCTGATCGGCGACATATCGTTCGCGCGCCGCGCCCGTATTCGCTCCTGCAGCAGGCTTAGGGGTTCCAGGCCCTGGGTCAGCCCCAGTCCGGCCAGCAGGGCGGCCAGGGGCAGGACGATAAGCTGGGGCGTCAGCATGCCGGTCAGGATCTCTTGCTGCAAGGTGGCGCGCATCTCGTTGGATTGAGCCACGATGGTCAGGAAAGGCAGGCCGTTTGCATCGCGCCCGCCCCAGATGTAGGCGACCCGGATGCTGTGGCCGTCGTAGCTTTCGTTGCGGAAACGTATCGTGTCTTCTTCGTAGGTCCAGTTCTCGGGCAGGGGAATGCTGCCGTTCCCGCCCAAGGAATTACCGTTGGCGTCGCGGATTTCCCAGCGGATCAAATGGGCGGGATCTCCCTGCAGGATGGTGATGGCCGACGCCGATAATTCGATGCCTTCCAGGATTTTCTGCTGTTCCACCTCGTGCTTGAGCAGGCGCAGGTGATCGGCCAAGGTGCGGTCGTAGGGCGCGTTGGCGATGTTCTGTGCAATGAAGTAAGTGATGACCAGCCCGATGGTCCATAGCAGGAACAGCGGACCGAACATCCAGATCATGATTTTGTTCAGCAGCGCTCTGTGGCTCTTCTTGCGCCGGAACAGTCCCAGGAAGGCCTTGTTTTCAGGCAGCGAGCTATCGGCTTCCTCCAGGACCTGCGGGTCGATCAGCATTCAGGCAAGAACTCCTGCGAGTTCACGCGGCCGCGGAATCGTTGCGGTTTTCGGGCTCCAGGCAATAGCCCAGGCCTCGCACGGTAACGATCTTGACGCCGCTGGGTTCGATTTTTTTGCGCAAGCGGTGGATATAGACTTCGATGGCATTGGGAGTGACTTCGTCGCCCCATTCGCAAAGCAGGTCGACGAACTGATTTTTGCTGATCATGCGGCCGCAGCGTGAAAGGAAGATTTCAAGCAGGCTGGTTTCGCGCGCCGAGAGCTCCAGCGGCTGATCGTCGATGCGCGCCGTGCGCCCGTTCAGGTCGAAGCTTAGGCGCTTGTAGCGCAATTGCGTGGTGCTGACCCCGGCGCTGCGCCGCGTAAGGGCGCGCACGCGGGCTTCGAGCTCGGTCAGCGCAAAAGGCTTCGCCATGTAGTCGTCGGCGCCCAGGTCAAGGCCTTTGACGCGTTGTTCAACGGTATCGGCCGCCGTTAAAATAAGCACGGGTATCGGTACGTGGCGCTGCCGCAGCAGGCGCAGCACCGCCAGGCCGTGCATCTGAGGAAGGTCCAGGTCCAGGATCAGCAAATCGAAACTTTGCAATTGCAGGGCGGAATCGGCGCTGGATCCGTCGTTGACGACATCGACCGCATAGCCGTCATACCGCAATGAACGTGAAAGTCCATCGGCAAGAATACTGTCGTCCTCGGCGATAAGAATACGCATGTCGGGCAGCTTGGGCTGAGTCAGGTGGCGGTAGCGCCTATTCTTGCACGTTCACTGGGCAGCGGATAGTCAGGGATTACGATGGGCTTCTGGTTATCTGTGTATTTATACAGTACAATTTGATGCAATAATCTATTCCATCCCAGGGCCGCGTGTTAGCGCGCTTTCATCAATTCATCGTTTTTCAGCCAAGGATCCTCTACATGGACGACAAGAACAGCAAAGCCGCCGGCGAACGCAGCAAGGCATTAGCCGCCGCCTTATCCCAGATTGAGAAGCAATTTGGCAAGGGCTCGGTCATGCGCTATGGCGACGACACTGTCGAGCACGACATCCAGGTCGTGTCCACCGGCTCGCTTGGCCTTGACGTCGCCCTGGGCGTGGGCGGCCTGCCGCGCGGCCGCGTCATCGAAGTCTACGGCCCAGAATCGTCGGGCAAGACCACGCTGACCCTGCAAGTCATCGCCGAAATGCAAAAAATCGGCGGCACCTGCGCTTTCATCGACGCCGAGCATGCGCTCGATGTTCAGTACGCCTCCAAGCTGGGCGTCAATCTGGCCGATCTGCTCATTTCCCAGCCCGATACCGGCGAACAAGCCCTGGAAATCACCGATGCGCTGGTGCGTTCCGGTTCGGTCGACCTCATCGTCATCGACTCGGTCGCGGCCCTGGTGCCCAAGGCCGAAATCGAAGGCGACATGGGCGATTCGCTGCCCGGCCTGCAGGCCCGCCTCATGAGCCAGGCGCTGCGCAAGCTGACGGCGACGATCAAGCGCACCAACTGCATGGTCATCTTCATCAACCAGATCCGCATGAAGATCGGCGTCATGTTCGGCAATCCCGAAACCACGACCGGCGGCAACGCGCTCAAGTTCTATTCCTCGGTGCGGCTCGACATCCGCCGCATCGGCGCCATCAAGAAGGGCGACGAAGTCGTGGGCAACGAGACCCGCGTCAAGGTGGTCAAGAACAAGGTGGCTCCCCCGTTCAAGCAAGCTGAATTCGACATCATGTACGGCGCGGGCATCTCGCGCGAAGGCGAAATCATCGACCTGGGCGTGCAGGCCGGCATCGTGGACAAGGCCGGCGCCTGGTTCAGCTACAGCGGTACCCGTATCGGCCAAGGCAAGGACAACGTTCGCGAATACCTTAAAGAGCACCCCGAAATGGCATTCGAAATCGAAAACCGGGTCCGCGAACAGCTTGGCGTCATCCCGCAGGCGGCTGCCACCGCCAGCAAGCCGGCCGCCGCCGGCAAGGCGGCCGCGGTCCCCGAGGCCGATCCCGAGGCCTAAGGCCGAAGGCGGGGCGTCATGCACACGAACGACGACGGTTTCGAAACCCTCTCCGACGCCGGCTCCCCGCCCGAACGCAACAAAAGGGCGGGCCCTTCCCTGAAGGCCCGCGCCATCGGCTATCTTTCCAGGCGTGAACACTCCCGCCGCGAATTGCAGCGCAAACTGGCGCCGCATGCCGAAAGCCCCGAGCAGCTTGAACAGCTGCTCGACGATCTCGAACGCGAAAACTGGCTTTCCAACGAGCGCTTTGCCCAAAGCCTGGTCCATAGGCGCGCGTCCCGGCAGGGCGCCGGCCTTATCCTGCAGGAACTCAAACAGCACGGGTTGGGCGACGCGGCCATTGCCGAGCTGGGGCGGCAATTGCAAGGCACCGAGCAAGAACGCGCACAGGCCGTCTGGGAAAAGAAATTCGCCGCGCTTCCCGTCGATGCAAAAGACTACGCCAGGCAGTTTCGTTTCCTGGCTTCCCGCGGCTTCACCACCGAATGCGTGCGCCGCATACTGGGCAGCATTCCGCCAGCGTCCCGCTAGCGCCTTTTTGGCTCAGGTGCTTACGTGCTTGTTGGTTCTGCCGGGGCGATACCCAGTGGTGATTCAAGATCCGTGTGGTATGGGACAAGCTCTGTGCAAGGTATTCTCTGACGCGTGCCGGGTGGCGGGAACCGGCCTTGCTCCTCGTGGCCGGTTCGGCGCCTTGCGCGCCGAACACCGCTGCGCCTGGCTCCTGCGCCCCTTCGGGCTGCGTTCGCCGACGGCTTGCTCGACCCCGAAAGTCGCCGCGTCCGGCCCCCGCCACCCGCCCCGCTGCAGTGCTTTACGTTAGAGCGCCGCTGGGGCGGTTTTTGTGCTTGGCCTTTTTATTTGGCGCTCTGTGCTGCTGGAAGGGGTCTTGCGGCGTCCCGGCCCCGCGCGCCTGCCGCGCCGGTTGTATAAGCTAACCCCCACAAGCTTACAGATCATAGCCACACGCTTACAAGCCATATAGCGGTAAACACCTGAACCGAAAATACGCTAGCGTGCCGCCTTGATGCCGGTAAGGGTCTTGAAGCAGGTGTCCCGCGCCTGCTTTATGAAGGCCTGCAGGTAATCGGCCTGCACGTCCTCGCTGCGCACCGCCGCATACAAAGTCCGCCATACCCCTTGCGTACCCAGATGGCACAGCCGCAGCCAGCTCTGGTCCAGATATTCCGTGAGCGCCCAGTTGGGCAGCGCCGCCACGCCGCGCTGGCTGGCGACCAGTTGCGCAATGATGGGCGTAAGCTCCGCTTTGCGCAGCGCGGCCGGTTCCACGCTGGCCGGATCCAGGAAGGCGGTGAAGACATCCAGACGCTGGCGTTCGACGGGGTAAGTAATAAGAACCTGATCGGCCAATTGATACGGCTCTATATATTTGTATTGCGCCAATGGGTTGGCGGCCGCCACGGCCAGCACCAGCTCGTAACGGAACAGCGGCACGTATTCCACGGCTTCGATCGCTTGCGGATCCGATGTCACCACCACGTCCAGGTCGCCGCGCACCAGGGCGGGCAGGGGCGCGAAGGAGAACGCGGCCGAAAGATCCAGTTCGACGTCCGGCCAGTCGTGGCGGAAGGCGTCCAGGGCCGGCATCAGCCATTGGAAGCAGGAATGGCAGTCGATGGCCAGATGCAGCCGCCCGGTCCGGCCCGCCGCCAGCCGCTGCAGTTCACGCTCGGTGGCCTTGACCTGGGGAAGTATCTCGTCGGCCAAGGCCAGGATGCGCAGGCCGGCCGTGGTCAGGCGGGCCGGACGCGTGCGGCGATTCAGCAGGGGCGTCTTCAGGCGCACTTCCAGGTCGCGCAATTGGTGCGACAGCGCCGATTGGGTCACATGCAAGCGCTCGGCGGCTTCCTGCAGGCTGCCCGCGTCGCGTATGGCGCACAGGGTTTCCAGGTGCCGTATTTCAAGCATGGCTGGCCTTGGAGGCAACACGGCCGGAAGCCAGGTTCGGTCCGGTAGTTTTAAATTGAGTTTTTTTCATTTTAAAGATGGTGTATTTGATTTTGATTCATGTGATTGTATAGGCACAATGGCCAGGTCACGCAAGAAATACTCATCTAACGGAAAATTACCATGACGATTACTCATAATTTAGGCTTCCCCCGCATCGGCGTCCAGCGCGAGTTGAAGCGTGCGCTGGAAGCCTATTGGGCCGGCAAGCAGACGGCAGATGAATTGGAGGCGACTGGGCGCGAACTGCGCGCCCGCCATTGGGCCCTTCAAGCGAAGTCAGGCCTGGCTTTTGTGCCGGTGGGCGATTTCGCCTGGTATGACCATGTACTGGAATGGACCTGCCTGTTGGGCGCTGTTCCGGCCCGTTTCGCCCAGGCCTCGGGCGAAGGCGTGTCGCTGGACACGCTGTTCCGCATGGCCCGGGGGCGTGCGCCCACCGGTTCTCCGGCCGCCGCCTGCGAAATGACCAAATGGTTCGATACCAATTACCACTACATCGTGCCCGAACTCGTGCCGGAGCAATCCTATCGCATTGCCCGCAGCTATCTCTTCGATCAGATCCGCGAGGCCCAAGCACTGGGCCACCGCGTCAAGCCGGTTATTCCGGGCCCCTTGACCTGGCTGTGGCTGGGCAAGGGCGATGCCTTTGACCAAGGCGCCGGCGATACGGCCAAGCTGGCCCTGCTCGATGCGCTCCTGCCCGTCTACAAAGAGGTCCTGAAGAAGATTGCCGCGCTGGGCGTGGAATGGGTTCAGATCGATGAGCCCATTCTTGGCCTGGACCTTCCCGACGCTTGGCGCCAGGCGTTCAAGCGCGTCTATCAGCAACTGGCGGGATCCGGCGTATCGCTGCTGCTGGCGACGTACTTCGAAAAACTGGGCGACAACGCCCAGGTGTTGAAGGATTTGCCGGTGCAGGGCGTGCATATCGATCTGGTCCGCGCCCCTGATCAACTTGCCGAAGTCGCCGCCATACTGGCGCCTGACCAGGTTCTATCGGCGGGCCTGATTGACGGGCGCAATATATGGCGCAGCGATTTGGACGCGGCCAGTGCCCGCGTCGAAGCGCTTGTCCGCCAGCGCGGCGATAAGTTGTGGCTCGCTCCCTCGTGCTCCTTGCTGCACGTGCCGGTCGATCTGGATGCCGAACAGGAGCTGGATGCCGAATTGAAAGGCTGGCTTTCCTTTGCCACGCAGAAGCTGGACGAGTTGCGCCTTTTGGCGGCGTCCCTGGACGACTCGGCCGACCCGGCGACCCGGCAGGCCGTGCAGCGGCAGCGCGACGCGCTGCAAGCCAGGAAAAATTCGGCGCGCATCCATAACCGCGGCGTCCAGCAGCGTCTTGAAGCATCGGCCGGCCTGGCGCGCGACCGCGCTCCCTTTGCCCGGCGCATTACCCATCAACAGGAAAAACTGGGCCTGCCGGCATATCCCACCACGACCATAGGCTCCTTTCCCCAGACATCCGAAATCAGGGTGTTGCGCCGGGATTGGAAGGCTGGAACGCTGGGCGATGCGGCCTACGAAAAAGCCATGCGCGCCGAAATCGAGCACGTGATTCGCTTCCAGGAGAAAGTCGGGCTGGATGTGCTGGTCCACGGCGAACCTGAGCGCAACGACATGGTGGAATATTTCGGCGAACTGCTGGGGGGATTCGCCTTCACCCAGAACGGCTGGGTGCAAAGCTATGGCTCGCGCTGCGTCAAGCCGCCCATTATTTTCGGCGATGTCGCGCGGCCGGCCGCCATGACGGTTGCCTGGTCGGCCTATGCGCAATCGCTGACCGACAAGCCGGTCAAGGGCATGTTGACGGGGCCGGTCACCATTTTGCAATGGTCCTTCGTGCGCGACGACCAGCCGCGCGAAACCACTTGCCGGCAATTGGCCCTGGCACTGCGCGACGAGGTCACCGACCTGGAGGCGGCCGGCATTGCCGTCATCCAGATCGACGAGCCGGCATTCCGCGAAGGCCTTCCCCTGCGGCGCGCCGACTGGCAGGCTTATCTTGACTGGGCCGTCGATTGCTTCCGCCTGTCGACCGGCGGCGTGCGGGACGACACGCAGATACACACCCATATGTGCTATTCGGAATTCAACGACATCATCGAATCGATAGCCGCCATGGATGCCGACGTCATCACGATTGAAACCTCGCGCTCCAACATGGAGCTGCTGGGCGCCTTCGAAGATTTCCACTATCCGAACGATATCGGGCCGGGGGTCTACGATATCCATTCGCCCAACATACCCAAGCTGGACTGGATGGTCGATCTGATGAAAAAGGCGGCGACCCGCCTGCCGCCCGAGCGCCTGTGGGTGAATCCCGATTGCGGCCTGAAGACACGCGGCTGGCCCGAAACGGAAGCGGCGCTGGTGGCGATGGTCAAGGCAGCCCAAACACTGCGCTATACTTAGAGGGTTTATCGCAATATTCGCAACTTCCATTCATGCCTTTGCCTCCTCCCGATACCGCTCGCGAGCCCTTGCACACGCGTTCCATACGTGTGGACTCGTTTGTCCGGGAGGACGGCCAGTGGGATATCGAAGCCGAACTGATCGACGTCAAGGCTTATGATTTCCCCAAAAGGGCGGGCGCCATGCATCATGCGGGCGAGCCCGTCCATCACATGCACCTTCGCGTCACCATCGACGACCAGTTCACCATCACGGCCGCCATGGCCGACTACGATGCCGCCCCCTACAATCAGGAATGCATGGCCATCGCGCCCGATTACCGCGCGCTGGTCGGCATGAACCTGCTGCGCAATTTCCGGCAGGCCGTGAAGGATCGTTTCGGCAGGACGGCGGGCTGTACCCACATGACCGAGCTTTCCTATGTGCTGCCCACCGTGGCCGTCCAGACCATGGCCAATCGGCGCAGGAAGGAACAGGAAGCCGGGCAGGGGCAAAAGCGGCCGTTCCAGCTTGAAGGCTGCCACGCCTTGCGGCTCGATGGTCCGGTGGCGCGCGAGTTCTACCCCAAGTGGTATGTGGCTCCGAAGACGGAAGCAAAATGCGAGTAGGCTATCCTCATCGGCGGGCAAGGGTGTCCCAGGGCACAGGCGCACGCGTTCTTTTTCTTATCTTTACGTTCTGACAGGTAACAAATGAAAATTCACGAGTATCAAGGCAAGGAACTGCTGAAGAAGTTTGGCGTGACTGTGCCACGCGGAATTCCTGCTTTCTCGGTTGACGAAGCCGTGGCTGCGGCGGAAAAGCTGGGCGGACCGGTCTGGGTTGTGAAGGCGCAGATTCATGCGGGCGGGCGCGGCAAGGGCGGCGGCGTCAAATTGGGCCGTTCCATCGACGAGGTTCGCCAACTGTCTTCCGAAATCCTGGGCATGCAGCTGATTACCCATCAAACGGGGCCTGAAGGCCAGAAAGTCGGCCGCCTGTACATCGAAGAGGGTGCCGACATCCAGCAGGAATACTACCTGTCAGCTGTGACCGACCGCGCCACACAAAAAGTGGCTTTCATCGCGTCCAGCGAAGGCGGCATGGACATCGAAGAAGTCGCCCATTCCTCGCCTGAAAAAATCATCACTGTCATGATCGACCCGCTGAAGGGATTCACCCAGGCCGATGGCCAGACCCTTGCCAAGGGCGTGGGCATGCCGGCCGATTCCGTGGCCCAATTCATCGACGTATGCCAGAAGCTCTACACCTGCTACATGGAAACCGATGCCTCGCTGGTCGAGATCAACCCCCTGAATCGTGACAGCAAGGGCAATATCATCGCCCTGGACGCCAAGTTCAACTTCGACTCCAACGCGCTGTTCCGCCATCCCGAGATCGTCGAATACCGCGATCTGGCCGAGGAAGACCCGGCTGAAATCGAAGCCAGCAAGTTCGACCTGGCCTATATCCAGCTCGACGGCAACATCGGCTGCCTGGTCAATGGCGCCGGTTTGGCCATGGCCACCATGGACACCATCAAGCTGTTCGGCGGCGAGCCGGCCAACTTCCTGGACGTCGGCGGCGGCGCCACGGCCGAGAAGGTCACCGAAGCATTCAAGATCATGCTCAAGAACGAAGGCGTCAAGGCCATCCTGGTCAACATCTTCGGCGGCATCATGCGCTGCGACGTCATTGCCGAAGGCGTGATCGCCGCGTGCAAGGCCGTGAACCTCAGCGTGCCGCTGGTCGTGCGCATGAAGGGCACCAACGAAGAACTCGGCAAGAAGCTGCTGGCCGAGTCGGGCTTGCCCATCATCAGCGCTGACACCATGGCTGAAGCCGCGACCAAAGTCGTTGCCGCCGCGAAATAAGAATATTGCCGAGGATTTGTAAATGTCGATTCTGATCAACAAAGACACTAAAGTCATTACCCAGGGGATCACCGGTAAAACCGGCCAGTTCCACACACATATGTGCCGCGAATACGCGAACGGCAAGAATGCCTTCGTCGCGGGCGTGCACCCCAAGAAAGCCGGCGAGAACTTCGAAGGCGTGCCCATCTTCGGTTCCGTCAAGGACGCCAAGGCGCAAACCGGCGCCACCGTGTCGGTCATTTATGTTCCGCCCGCGGGCGCGGCGGCCGCCATCTGGGAAGCCGTCGAGGCCGACCTGGACCTGGTCATCTGCATTACCGAAGGCATCCCCGTGCGCGACATGCTGGAAGTTCGCAACCGCATGCGCGACCAGAACAAGAAAACCTTGCTGCTTGGGCCCAACTGCCCGGGCCTGATCACGCCCGACGAACTGAAGATCGGCATCATGCCGGGCCACATTTCCCGCAAGGGCCGTATCGGCGTGGTCAGCCGTTCCGGCACGCTGACCTATGAAGCCGTGGCGCAGCTGACCGAGCTGGGCCTGGGCCAATCCACGGCCGTGGGCATCGGCGGCGACCCCATCAATGGCCTCAAGCATGTCGACGTGCTGCAGATGTTCAACGACGACCCCGACACCGACGCCGTGGTCATGATCGGCGAAATCGGCGGCCCCGATGAAGTCAACGCCGCCGAATGGGCCAAAGACAACATGAAGAAGCCGGTCGTCGGCTTCATCGCAGGCGTCACGGCTCCGGCCGGCAAGCGCATGGGACACGCCGGCGCGCTGATCTCCGGCGGCGCCGATACGGCGGATGCCAAACTCGAAATCATGGAAGCTTGCGGCATCCGCACCACCCGCGATCCGTCCGAAATGGGCAAACTGCTCAAGTCGGTACTGTAAGTATTGACAGGGCTCGCCACAAGCGGGCCCTTTTATACTGCGCAGCCGGTTTTAAGGTTTCAAGACCGGTTGCGCTCGCAGGGCCTTGCGGCGAACCTTACAATAAGCTGAATTATAATGGCCCGTTTTTTTGACCCCCGACGTACTGGCTGCGGCCGGGTATTTTCGTTAACTACGCCTCTAGGTTAAAACGGACAAAAAATGATTGAGTTTTTTCAAACGCTCCATTGGGGAGCCGTATTCCAGATCATCCTGATCGATATCCTGCTGGGCGGCGATAACGCCGTGGTCATTGCGCTGGCCTGCCGCAATTTGCAGCACAAGCAGCGCATACAGGGCATTTTGTGGGGTACCGCGGGCGCCATTATCTTGCGCGTCCTGCTGATCGCTTTCGCGCTTACGCTGCTGGGCATTCCCTTCCTGAAGATTGTCGGCGCCTTGCTGCTGGTATGGATAGGCATCAAGCTGCTGGTTCCCGAGGAAGACGAACACGGCAATATCAAGGGCGGCAGCTCTGTGCTTAGCGCGGTCAAGACGATTCTTATCGCCGACTTCGTCATGAGCCTGGACAATGTCATCGCCATTGCCGGCGCCGCACAGAATACGCACCTGGATCACCAGCTGTATTATGTGATCTTCGGCCTGGTGGTCAGCGTGCCCATCATCATTTGGGGCAGCACGATCGTCTTGAAGCTCATCGACCGCTTCCCCATCGTGGTCACCCTGGGTGCCGCGCTGCTGGGCTGGATTGCCGGCGGCATGCTGGTCACCGATGTATTCGTGGTTGAACAATTCGGCCCAACGACCACCACAATCAAGATCGCCGCCGAGGTAATCGGCGCCATCCTAGTCGTAGCGGTGGGCAAATGGATTGCCAGCCGCGGCAGTTCCTCCAAGGATCAAACGAATGAGTCTGTTTAAGTCATCAGGCCGCAAGAAGCCGGACGAGTCCGGCCTGTCCTTGCTGCAAGGCCTGGGCATTCTGGCCCTGATCGGTATCGCCGCGGCGGTGCTGCTCAACTATTTCGCCTAGGCCGGCATGTCCGACTCGCCTGTAAAACTGGTGATTGCAACCCGCGCCAGCCGGCTTGCCTTGTGGCAAGCCGAGCATGTGCGGGATTGCTTGCAATCCCTGTATCCCAAGTGCCAGGTCAGCCTGCTGACCATGACGACGCGGGGCGATCAGATACTCGATCGCTCTTTGTCCAAGGTCGGCGGCAAGGGCCTGTTCGTCAAAGAGCTGGAAACCGCCTTGCTTGACGGCCGGGCCGATCTGGCCGTGCATTCCCTTAAAGATGTTCCGGTCGACATGCAAAGCCCCTTTGCCTTGTCGGTCATTCTTGAACGGG
Source organism: Pusillimonas sp. (assembly GCA_040391135.1). Lineage (GTDB taxonomy): Bacteria > Pseudomonadota > Gammaproteobacteria > Burkholderiales > Burkholderiaceae_B. The sequence continues at coordinate 13,868 of JBEBYL010000017.1, forward strand.
ACGATCCGCGCGACGCCTTCGTCTCCAACGATTTCGATACGCTCGATGCCTTGCCCGCCGGCGCTGTGGTGGGTACATCCAGCCTGCGCCGCGAAGCGCAACTGCGCGAGCGATATCCCCATATACACGTGCAGCCCTTGCGCGGCAATCTCGATACCCGGCTGGGCAAGCTCGATCGCGGCGATTACGCCGCCATCATTCTTGCGGCGGCCGGCCTGCGGCGCCTGGGGCTGGCTTCGCGCATACGCGGCTGCCTGTCGCCGCAGCAAAGCCTGCCGGCGGCCGGGCAGGGCGCGCTGGGCATAGAAATCCTCGATTCCCGCGCCGACATGCGGGCGTGGCTCACGCCGTTGGGCGATGCCGCCGCCACGGCCTGCACACTGGCCGAAAGAGCGGTATCGCGTGTTCTGGGCGGTTCCTGCCAAGTCCCCCTGGCCGCGTTTGCGCAACTGGAGGGCGACACCCTAAGCCTTGACGCGCTGGTCGCCGAACCCGATGGCTCGCGCATCCTGCGCGCCCACGCCAGCGGTCCGGCATCGCAGGCGGAGCAATTGGGCGAGCAGGCGGCGCAAGACCTGCTCGACAAGGGCGCCGGCGCCATCCTGGCCAGGCTGTCGGCTCCTGACGCGGCCTCCTGAACGGCGCCGCGACCGTGCCCGAGGCGGCCATGAAAGCCAGCGTCGTCCTGACCCGGCCTCAAGGTAAGAACGAAGCGCTGGCGCAACGCCTGGCCGTGGCCGGACTGTCCGCGCTGGCCTTGCCCGCTCTGGAACTCAAGCCGCTGGAACGCCAGGCGGTGCAGTTGCCGCCGCCCGAACACTACGACCTGATCGTTTTTGTAAGCAGTAACGCGGCTCGCTTCTATATCGACATGCTGGCCGGGCAGGGGCGGCCCGGCCCCTGGCCGGCGGCGACACGGGCGGCGACGGTGGGCGCGCCCAGCGCCCGCTACCTGCGCGATGCGGGCTGCGTTCCGGCCAGCCACATATTGCATCCCGATGCGCAAAGCGATACGCAGGACTCCGAAGGCCTGTGGAGGGTGCTTGAACCGATGCTCGGAAGTTTCAAGCGCGTGCTCATCGTGCGTGGCACATCGGGACGGGAATGGCTGGGCGGGCGTTTCGATCAGGCCGGCATCCAGGCCGACCGCCTGGCGCTGTACGATCGCCAGGCCGCTATCTGGGATGCACGGCAGGGCGGCCTGCTGGCGGCGGCATTGGCCGCGCCCGCCCCATGCATATTCCTGCTGACCAGCGGCGAGGGCGTGGACGCGGTGCATGCGAACATGCTCAGGCTGGGGCTGTGGGACGCATGGACGCGTTCGCGTTTTGTCGCCATACACGAACGTGTTGCAAGCCGCTTACAATCCGTGCTCGGGGCTTCTGGTAAGGTGGAGCCGCCAATGGTAAAACTATGCCAGCCAGACGACGATGCCATTTTCCAGGCCATCGTCCACGCGGCATCGCTTTAAAAAAGCTCCAAGGATTACAATCTCGCCATGACTGATAAAAAACCCGAGATCACGCAGGCGCCGCGGACCGCCGCGCCTGCCGCTACTTCATCGCCGGGGCCCGCGACGTCTGCCAGCGCAGCCAAGAAAGGTCCGGCCGGCGCCGCCAAGCCGCGCTCCATGCTCCTGCCCGCCTTCATTGTGGTGCTGCTTATCGCCTTGGCGCTGGCCGCAGGCCTCTGGTACCAGCAACGGCTTTTGGATGAAACCCGCCAGACCCTGACCGGCCAGGTCCAGAATAGTGCCAGCGCCGTCAACCAGGCGGTCGAGCAAGCCCAGCAGGCACTGTCGCTGGCGCAAGAGCAATCCAGGAAGATCGATGTTCTGGAGAACTCGCTGCGCGAATCCCAGGATCAGGCCGATAGCCTGGAGCAGGCCTTCCAGACCCTGACCGACAGCGGTTCCGATCTGGTCCTTATCAACGATGTCGATCATCTGGTCACGATCGCCCAGCAGCAATTGCAGTTAAGCGGCAATGTCGCCAACGCCGTGATCTCTCTTGAAACGGCGCAGGCCCAGTTGGCGCGCGCCAATCGCCCGGCCCTGGCATCCTTGCAGCAAGCCCTCAATGGCGATCTCGACCGCTTGCGGGCCGCCTCGACCATCGACACCGCCATGCTGTCCAGCCAACTGGAGGAATTGGGCAATCTCATCAACGAAGCGCCCTTGCTGGTTCCCGACGACGCCGCGCCCGAACCGGTGCCGGCCCCGCAGGCCGCTGCGCCGTCCATGTCGGCCGATTCCGGCAGCCCCGGCTACGCCGATCCCGACGCTCCCTGGTGGAAGCAGGGCATCGACACCGCGCAGCAATGGTCGAGTTCGGCTTGGGACGCCATCCGCCAGGATCTGGGCCAGTTCATTACCGTACGCCGCGTCGACGACGCAACCGCTTTATTGATGTCGCCGGATCAGGCCGCGCGTTTCCGCGAAACCCTGCGGTTGCGCAGCATGACGGCGCAATTGGCCTTGCTGATGCATCAGCCTAAGGTCTGGGACGCTGAAACCGCCGTGCTGGTCAAGGCGCTTGAAACACGTTTCGATTCCAGGTCGCAGCAAGTGCGCCAGGCGCTGAAAGTCGCCCGGCAACTGGCCGACACCCCGATAGACGTCAAGCTGCCCACGGTGGACAACAGTTTGCAGGCCATTGCGGCTCTGCGCGAAGCCAGCGCACGGCAAGCCGAGGAAGGCGCTATCGCGGCGCCCGGTCAGCCGGAGCCCGACACCGGCGCCGAACCCCAGACCGACCCGGCCGCTCCCGCGACGGAATCCGCGCCGGACTCGTCCACGGGCGCCAGTGCAAGCCTGTTGCAGGGGTAAGCCATGAAAGCCTGGTTCTGGACACTGCTGGTATTCATCGCCGCCGTCGCCCTGGCGCTGGTGTTGCGCGATCACAGCGGCAACGTGCTCATCATCGCCCAACCCTGGCGGATCGAGCTTTCGCTGACCTTGGCGGTATTGCTGATACTGGCCAGCTTCATCATCTTGTACATTGTCCTGCGCGCGCTGGCCTGGATAGGCGGCGGCCCCGAGCGTTTCCGCTCCTGGCGCAGCCTGCGCTCGCAGAAGCGCGAGCACGAGCTGCTGGAAAGCGGCTGGATCAATGTGCTGGAAGGGCGCTATACCGAAGCCGAGAAAGATTTGTCGCGGCTGCTGGGCAAGACTCGCTCGGGCAGCCGCAAGGTGTTGGCCGGACTGGCTTCGGCGCGCGCTTCGCATCACCTGGGCGAGTTCGAACGGCGCGACCAGGCGCTGGCGCTGGCGCGGGAAAGCGCCGGCAACGACCCGCGCCTGCGCGAGGCGGCCGCCACCGTGGCCGCCGAAATGTATCTGGACCAGAATCGCCCGCAAGACGCCCTGGTGCTGCTGCAGCCCTTGCAGGATGCCAATTCGCGTTACTTCCACGCCACCCGCCTCTTGTTGCGCGCGCACCGGCAGTTGCGCAACGACGACCGTGTCTACGAATTGACGCGCTTGCTGGCGCGCCGCGGCATCCTGGAAAAATCCGAGTCCTTGCAGCTTATCGAGACATCGGCGGCCGCGCGTTTGCAGGCCGGCGGCCCGGAAGGCTTCAAGGCCATCTGGGGCGACTTGAAATCCGACGAGCGGACGCTGCCCGACATCGCCCTGGCGGCGGCCGGCATCCAGCAGTCGCAAGGCAATATCGACGAAGCCTCGCGCATTCTTGAAGCAGCCCTGCAGGTTCGGCTGGAGCCCCGCTTGCTCAATGCCTATTCGCAATGCCCGCCCGAGCATGTCGCGCGGCGGCTTAGCAAGGCCGAGCTCTGGCTCAAATCCAATCCCGACGATTCGTCCTTGCTGGCGGCGCTGGGCAATCTTTGCCTGACCGGCGAACTATGGGGGCAGGGCGAGCATTACCTGCTGCGCAGCATGAAGCTGCGCAGCGATATGCGCATCCATGCCTTGCTGGGCAATCTGTATGACCGCCTGGGCCGGGCCGACGATGCCGCCCGGCATTGGCGCCTGGCTTCCGGCGTGGCGGGCGTACTGCCTGTGCTGCCGACCAGCCGGGCCCTGCCGGCCGCCGACACGCGCGGCGATCCCACCCTGATCGATGTCGGGCGCATGCCCCAGGCGCGCGTCCTGCGCGATATGGCGGTGCCTGTGGCCGCCAGCGCCGCCGATTTCGCCGGCGACGAACTGGGCGATTCGGTGGCGGCGTCGGTTCTGGCGCCGGAGCCTCCGCCGCCCGATATCCCTTCATCCGCCACCGCCGGCGAAGCCGGGCTTGACGAATATTTCGACAGCGCCCCGATTCCCGGCGTTGACGTGTCCCAGACATCCGACCGCCCTGCGCGAGGGCCCAGTCGAACCTGAGTTCTTTTTACATTCATATCCTTAAGGTCAGAACCTAGCATGAGTTTAGAGCGCGTACCCGCCGGCACCAACCTGCCGGAAGAATTCAACGTCATCATCGAAATTCCCATGAATGCGGATCCGGTCAAATACGAAGTCGATAAAGACTCCGGCTCCGTGTTCGTCGACCGCTTCATGCTGACGGCCATGCATTATCCTTGCAACTACGGCTATATTCCGCAAACCATTTCCGACGATGGCGACCCCGTGGACGTGCTGGTGCTGGCTCCCTTCCCGGTGCAAGTGGGCGCGGTGATCCGCTCGCGCGCGATCGGCGTGCTGCACATGGATGACGAAGCCGGCGGCGACGCAAAGCTGCTGGCTGTGCCGGTGGACAAGCTGTACCCTCCCTACCGCAACATCAAAAGCCCCGACGACCTGCCTGTCGAAGAGCTGGCCCGCATCCAGCACTTTTTCGAACACTACAAAGACCTGGAAAAGGGCAAGTGGGTAAAAGTGAAGGGCTGGGACGGCAAGGAAGCCGCGCTCAAGGAAATCCGCGACGGCGCCGAGCGCTATGCAAAAGGAAGCAAATAATGACAACGACCATTATTCCAGCCCATCCCGTTGCCGCCTTGCCGGTCGCCGGGTCCGATGCCGTCTTTCCCGTGCGCCGCGTCTACTGCGTGGGCCGCAACTATGCCGAGCATGCCAAGGAAATGGGCTTCACCGGCCGCGAAGACCCTTTCTTCTTCTGCAAGCCCGCCGATGCGCTGCTCAATGTGGCCGACGGCCAGACGGGCGCCATGCCTTACCCTCCCAAGACCTCGAATCTGCATTACGAGATCGAACTGGTCGTGGCGCTGGACAAGGGCGGGCGCGACCTGACCGTTGAACAGGCGGCGGCCTGCGTATGGGGCTATGCCATCGGCCTGGACATGACGCGCCGCGACCTGCAGGGCGAAGCCAAGAAACAGGGTCGTCCCTGGGAAGTGGGCAAGGCCTTTGATCTGTCCGCGCCCATAGGCCCCCTGCATCCGCGCAGCAAGGTCGGCACGCTGGATTCCGGTGCGATCTCGCTAAGCGTGAACGGCACGGTCAAGCAGTCCAGCGACTTGTCGCAGATGATCTGGAATGTGGCTGAATCCATCGCCTATCTGTCGGGCCTGTTCGAACTGAAAGCCGGCGACATCATCTTCACGGGCACGCCCGAAGGCGTCGGTCCGGTCGTGGCGGGCGACACCATGGTCGGTGCCGTTTCCGGCCTGGGCGAATTGCATGTAAAAGTGGCGAACCCATCGTAGAATAGCGCCACTGCAATACTATAAAAAGGAATTCGCCATGGGCACGAAAATTCTGGCTTCACTGGCCTTGCTGGGCTGCCTGCTGATGGCGGGCTGCGCCAACACGGTAGCCGGCGCAGGGGAAGACATCAGCAACGTCGGCCACGCCATTACCAAGTCCACGAAGTAAACGCCGTAAAAAGGCAGTAAACGAAAAGCCCCGTTCATGTTTGAACGGGGCTTTTTTTATTCGCGGCCGGGGCGATAAGCAGCCGGCCCGCAACCCTCGCGGTCCAGGCGATAAGCGCCTCTGCATGGGAAATCGCGCCACGCGGGCCTTCCATCCTATCGCCCCGACTGAGTCCGTTCACAAAACTGTCACCTCAGATTCATCCCCTGGTCATACGCGCTTTCTAAGATGCGAGGCATCAAAGGCGGCGTGCCGCCTGGCTTTCTGGGGAAACATATGGACTCGGTAATCCGTGTCGACGGCTTGAACAAAAGTTTCGGCGGCAAACAGGTTCTGTTCAATCTGGGCCTGGCCGTGCAGCCGGGCGAAATGGTCGCCTTGATCGGCGCGTCGGGCTCGGGCAAGTCGACCTTGCTGCGCCACCTGGCGGGCCTGGCCTGCGGCGACCGCAACGATGCAAGCTGCATACATGTGCTGGGACAGCCCGTTCAAGCGGCGGGCCGCCTGAACGGCCAGGTGCGCCGCCTGCGGGCCGACATCGGCTACATCTTCCAGCAATTCAATCTGGTGGGCCGCCTTAGCGTGCTGAGCAATGTGCTGCTGGGCCATCTGGGCCGCATACCGCGCTGGCGCGGCTCGCTGGGCTTGTTCAACGCCGAGGAAAAAGACCGCGCCATGGCCGCGCTGGAGCGGGTGGGGCTTGCCCAGTACGCGCACCGCCGCGCTTCCACCCTGTCGGGCGGCCAGCAGCAGCGCGTTGCGATAGCCCGCGCATTGAGCCAACAGGCTGAAGTGATTCTGGCCGACGAGCCGATTGCATCGCTGGATCCCGAATCGGCGCGCAAGGTCATGGATATCCTGGCCGATATCAATCAGCGCGACGGCAAGACGGTGGTGGTTACGCTACACCAGGTGGACTATGCCGTCCGCTATTGCGAACGCGTTGTGGCCCTGAAATCGGGCCATGTCCATTTTGACGGCTCGGTCGATGCATTGAGCGGTCCCTTTCTGAATGAGTTGTACGGCGGCGATCTGGACACGTCCCTGTTGTTTCCAGAGCCGGCGCAACGACGTGCCCCGTCACATCGCATATCCCTTGTCGCCGCCTGATTCATCACGCGGGCAAGGGAGTATTTTTCACCCGGCTTGTCTAGACAAGTCAACGAAGCACTACCTGGAGTATTGATATGTTTAAAGGCATGCATAAAGCCCTTCTGGCTTCCGCCGTAGCCGGTATGACCCTGTGCGGAGCCGCGAATGCCGCGGAACCCAAGGAACTGAACTTCGGCATTATTTCAACCGAGTCCTCGCAGAACCTGAAGGCCCAGTGGGATCCCTTCCTGGCCGAGATGAGCAAGCGTACCGGCATGAAAATCAATTCCTTCTTTGCTCCCGACTACGCCGGCATCATCCAGGGCATGCGTTTCAATAAAGTGGACGTCGCCTGGTACGGCAATAAGTCCGCCATGGAAGCGGTGGATCGCGCGGGCGGCGAAATCTTCGCCCAAACGGTGGCGGCCAATGGCAATCCGGGCTACTGGAGCCTGCTGATCGCGCACAAGAGCAGCCCTATCAATTCAGTGGAAGACATGCTGAAGAATGCCAAGACCCTGACCTTCGGCAATGGCGACCCCAACTCGACCTCGGGCTATCTGGTTCCCGGCTATTACGTGTTCGCCAAGAACAATGTCGAAGCCAACAAGATATTCAAGCGCACCCTGAATGCCAGCCATGAAGTCAATGCCTTGAGCGTGGCCAACAAGCAGGTCGACGTGGCCACCTTCAACACCGAAGGCATGGAGCGTCTGCAGGAAACCAATCCGGCCAAGGCGGCCGAGCTGAAGGTCATCTGGAAGTCGCCGCTGATTCCGGCCGATCCCATCGTATGGCGCAAGAACCTGCCCGAGGAAACCAAGAAGAAGATCAACGATTTCTTCACCAACTACGGCGCCAACGAGAAAGAGCTTGCCGTGCTGGCCGGTTTGCAGTGGGGCAAGTTCCGCGCTTCGACCGACGACCAGTTGCTGCCCATACGCCAGCTGGAGCTGTTCAAGCAGCGCAGCCAGGTCAGTGTCGACAGCACGCTCAATGACGCTGAAAAGCAGGCCAGGCTGAAGGATATCGATGCCAGCCTTGAAAAGCTGTCGGCGCGCATGGATGCGCTCGACAAGAAAGTGGCCAGCGCCAAGTAGGCAATGGAAAAGGGCGCCGCCTGCGCTGTGCCGCAGGCCGCCCACCCGAAACCAGGAACATTCAAATGACCACACTTGCGTCCGCTACGGGCTCCGGCCAGGCCCCCGCCAATGGCCGTTCATGGCGGCAATGGCTGGGCTGGGCCGTGGTGGCCCTTATCCTGGCCTGGTCCTGGAACGGCGCCGAAATGAATCCGGCCATGTTGTGGCGGGACGCCGACAATATGCGGGTATTCCTGGCTGATTTTTTTCCGCCCGATTTCCGGTATTGGCGGCTGTACCTGAGCGAAATGCTCGTCACCGTGCAGATCGCGGTGTGGGGCACGGCACTGGCCATTGTCTGCTCGATCCCCCTGGGGATACTGTGTTCCGAGAATATTGCGCCATGGTGGATATGCCAGCCCGTCCGACGGGTCATGGATGCCTTTCGCTCCATCAATGAAATGGTCTTCGCCATGCTGTTCGTGGTGGCCGTCGGCCTGGGGCCTTTTGCCGGCGTCATGGCGCTGTTCATCGGAACCACCGGCGTGCTGGCCAAGCTGTTTGCCGAAGCGGTCGAAGCCATCGATCCCGGGCCGGTCGAAGGCGTGCGCGCCACTGGCGCCAGCGCCTTGCAGGAAGTCATCTACGGTGTCATACCGCAAGTGCTGCCCCTGTGGATCTCGTATTCGCTGTACCGCTTCGAGTCGAATGTGCGCTCGGCCACCGTCGTCGGCATGGTCGGCGCGGGCGGCATAGGCGTCACCTTGTGGGAAGCCATACGCGGTTTCCAGCTGGCCCAGACCTGCGCCATTCTGATCATCATCATTATCGCCGTCAGCGTCATCGACATCGTGTCGCAGCGCTTGCGCAAGCATTTCATTTAACGCATGGGGCTTCGATGCCCTTTATTGGCTATGGACTTGTCTAGACAGGAAGTGCCCAGGTATATGGAGCTGGCCAAGGTGCTGCGCAGCGAGCTGGGCACATATCGGAGCGGGGATTATCTGCCCTCCGAAACACAGCTGGCGCAGCGCTTCGGCGTGAACCGCCACACCTTGCGGCGCGCGGTGGATGTGCTGATTCTGGAAGGCAGCGTGTTGCGCCACAAGGGGCGCGGCACCTGCGTGCTGCCCAGGCCCATTGTCTATCCCGTCAGTGCGGCCAGTGCCTACAGCAAGACGCTGTCGGACATGGGTTTCCGCTCGAAGGCAATATTGCTGGGCCGACGCCAGCGGCCGGCCCACCCGGACGAAGCCCGCGACCTGGCGCTTGCGCCGCAAGAGGCCGTGCTTGAGCTGCAGACCTTGCGCATGCTGGACGAACAACCGATCAGTCTGATCACGCATTGTTTTGCGGCCCGGCATCAGGAGACCCTTGGCGACTACGGCGGCGGCTCCATGCGGCAGCACCTGGAACAGAAAAACATCGTGCTCAAGCGGGTGTCGACATTGATCGGCGCCCGGACCCCCACGCAGCAGGATGCGATCCGCCTGCTCATGCCGCGCCATACGCCAGTGCTGAGCATACGCACGCTATCCAGTGATGCGTCCGGCGTGCCGTTCGAGCTGTCCCGCTCGGTCAGCCGCGCCGACCGTTTCCAGTACCACGTTATTTCCGGAGAACGACATGAGGATTGAAGAGGGCGCGCAAAGCGCCTTGAACCCGCGCCAACGATGGATGCGCATTCTTGCGCGTGCCGGCGCACGGCTGCAAGCCTATAGCGATGAACTGCGCACGCCCGAGCATCGTTTCATACGCCCCGCCGAGGCGGGCATGGTCATGGTGCGCGGCCGGGTGGGCGCAAGCGGCGGAGCGTTCAACCTGGGCGAAATGACCGTGACCCGCTGCGTCGTGCAATTGGTTGACGGCTGCACGGGCCACAGCTATGTCGCGGGCCGCAGCAGGCCGCATGCGGAGCTGGCGGCCCTGGCCGATGCGCTTTTGCAAAGCCCGCAGGCTGCGCGCTGGATGGCGCTGGTGGATACGCTGGAGCAGGAACAGGCCGCCAGCCGCGCGGGGCGGGCGGCGCAGAGCGCCGCCACCAAGGTGGATTTCACCACGCTGGTACGAGGAGAAGACTGATGAGGGACAGTATGTTGCAACCGGCCATGCCGGATCCTGTCACGGCCATGCAAAGGGTGTTCCGCCTGGCGCTCAACGCCATGTCGGAGCCCGGCACCCTACAGCGCGTGGACCATGTGCCCGAGCTGGACAGGCTGGCGCCGGCCACCTATGCGCTGTGCCTGACGCTGCTGGACGCCGATACGCCGGTATGGATTGCGCCGTTGCTCGATACGCCGGCGCTGCGGGCCAACCTGGCGTTTCATTGTGCATGCCCCGTCGTCCAGGCCCGCGAGGACGCCGCCTTTGCGGTACTGACCGTGGACGAACTGGACGAGCTTTCCGGCTTCAACATCGGCACCGACAGGGATCCGGATATTTCCTGCACGCTGCTGGTTCAGCTGGACAGCCTGGAAGAGGGCGCGGCCACATCCTGGCGCGGGCCCGGCATATTGAACAAGCGCGTCATGCGCCTGCCGGTGGCCGCCGGCTTCTGGACCCGGCGCAGCCAGCATGGCTTCCCCAAGGGCCTGGATATGTTTTTTACCGCCGGGCGGGAAATGACGGGGCTGCCTCGCAGCACCCGCGTACAGCCCGCCGTTCAAGGAGTGATCTGAATGTATGTAGCCGTAAAGGGTGGCGAAAAAGCCATCGACAATGCGCATGCCTTGCTGGCCCGCAAACGGCGCGGCGATACGTCGATTCCGGCCTTGACCGTGGAACAGATACGCGAGCAGATGCCCTTGGCCGTTGCCCGTGTGATGGGCGAGGGCTCTTTGTTCGACCAGGAGCTGGCGGCGCTGGCCATCAAGCAGGCGGCCGGCGATTTGCCGGAGGCCATTTTCCTGCTGCGCGCCTACCGGACGACATTGCCGCGCTTCATGGCCAGCCTGCCCCTGCAGACCGAGGCCATGGCCATCGAGCGCCGCATATCGGCCACCTTCAAGGATCTGCCGGGCGGCCAGTTGCTGGGACCCACATTCGACTACACCCATCGGCTGCTGGATTTCGCCTTGCTGGCCGATGGCGCGGTTCCCGACCTGGAAGCCGGCGCTGCGGAACCGGCCCAGAGCTGTCCCAGGGTGGTGGACATGCTGGCGGAGGAAGGCCTGGTGTCCCTGGAGGCGGACAGGGGCGGCGCCGTGCCCGACATTACCCGCGAGCCGCTGGATTTTCCCACCAACCGGGCGCAGCGCCTGCAGGCGCTGGCGCGCGGCGACGAAGGATTTCTGCTGGCCCTGGCTTATTCGACCCAGCGCGGCTATGGCCGCAACCACCCCTTCGCGGGCGAGATACGCATAGGGCTGGTCGAGGTATGGATAGAGCCCGAAGAGCTGGGCTTTCCCATTGCCGTTGGCGACATCGAGATCAGCGAGTGCGAAATGATCAATCAGTTCGTGGGCAGCAAGAGCCAGCCGGCGCAGTTCACCCGAGGCTACGGCCTGGCCTTCGGCCATGCCGAGCGCAAGGCCATGGGCATGGCGCTGGTCGATCGCGCCCTGCGCGCCAACGAGTATCAGGAAGACATCGAATCGCCGGCCCAGCAAGAGGAATTCGTGCTGATGCATTGCGACAACGTCGAGGCGGCGGGCTTCGTCTCGCACTTGAAGCTGCCCCATTACGTGGACTTTCAATCGGAACTGGATCTGATCCGGAAACTGCGGCGCGCCTCGGTTGGCGATGCCGAACTGGACAAGGAAAAAACAGCATGAGCTGCTTGAATCAGGACGCGGGAATCGAGCGGGGCTACAACTTCGCCTACCTGGATGAGCAAACCAAGCGCGGCTTGCGGCGCGGCTTGCTGAAGGCGGTGGCCATTCCGGGCTATCAGGTGCCGTTCGGCGGGCGCGAAATGCCCCTGCCTTATGGCTGGGGCACGGGCGGCATGCAGGTGACCGCCGCCATACTGGGCGGCGACGATGTGCTGAAGGTGATCGACCAGGGCGCCGACGACACCACCAACGCGGTCTCGATACGGCGGTTTTTCGTACGCACGGCGGGCGTCAAAACCACCGAGCGCACGGACGAGGCGACCCTGATCCAGACCCGCCACCGCGTGCCCGAGATACCCTTGCGCCCGGGGCAGATCATGGTCTTTCAAGTGCCCATACCCGAGCCGCTGCGCTTCATCGAGCCCTCGGATTCCGAGACGCGCAGCATGCATGCGCTGAACGACTATGGCGTGATGCATGTAAAGCTGTACGAAGACATCGCCACCTATGGCCATATCGCCACCACCTACGCCTATCCGGTCATGGTGGACGAGCGCTACGTGATGGACCCGTCGCCCATCCCCAAGTTCGACAACCCCAAGCTGGACATGAGCCCGGCCCTGATGCTGTTTGGCGCCGGCCGGGAAAAGCGGCTGTACGCCGTTCCGCCCTACACCTTGGTGAGCAGCCTGGACTTCGAGGACCATCCTTTTGAAATCCCCGTCTGGGACCAGTGCTGCGCCTTTTGCGGCAGCTCCGATTCCTACCTGGATGAACTGATCGTCGACGATGCCGGCACGCGCAGTTTCGTGTGCTCCGACACCGACTACTGCGGCCAGCGCCGCAGCGCACAGGAGAGCGCGCAATGAACCCCTTGCTATCGGTACGCGACCTGACCCTGCTGTACGGCCCCGAGAAGGGATGCCAAGGCGTCAGTTTCGATCTATACCCCGGCGAGGTGCTGGGCATCGTCGGAGAATCCGGTTCGGGCAAGTCGACCCTGCTAAGCGTGCTGTCGGGGCGCAGCGCGCCGGACCGCGGCGCCATCGCCTATCGCGATACGCAGGGCCGCCAAGTGGACCTTTATCAGGCCAGCGAGGCCTACCGGCGGACCTTGCTGCGCACAGAATGGGGCTTTGTCGAACAGAATCCGCGCGACGGCCTGCGCATGAGCGTATCGGCCGGCGCCAATATCGGCGAAAGGCTGATGGCCCAGGGCGTTCGCCATTACGGCCAACTGCGCCAGGCCAGCCTGGAATGGCTCGCCCAGGTGGAGATTGATCCGCAGCGCATCGACGATCTGCCGCGCACCTTCTCCGGCGGCATGCAGCAGCGATTGCAGATCGCCCGCAACCTGGTGTCGCGGCCGCGCCTGATCTTCATGGACGAGCCCACCGGCGGCCTGGACGTTTCCGTGCAGGCGCATTTGCTGGACCTGTTGCGCGGCCTGGTCCGCGAACTGCAATTGGCGGTGGTCATCGTGACCCACGACCTGGCCGTGGCGCGCCTGCTGGCCGACCGCCTGATGGTCATGCGCCGTTCGCGCGTGGTGGAAGCCGGATTGACCGACCAGATACTGGACGATCCGCAACATGCCTACAGCCAGTTGCTGGTGTCTTCGGTTTTACAGCCTTGAGGTGAATACGATGGAAGCTGTCATGGAAGTGAATGGACTGGCCAAGGAATTCGTGTTGCACCAGCAGCACGGCGTGGTCTTGAATGTATTGCACGGCCTGGACTTTACGCTGATGCCCGGCGAGTGCCTGGTCTTGCACGGCCGCTCGGGCGCGGGCAAGTCGACCCTGCTGCGCACCCTGTACGGCAATTATCTGCCGGCGGCCGGCAGCATACGGATACGGCACGAAGGCCAAATGATGGAAATGGTGGGCGCCGAACCGCGCCAGACGCTGGCCCTGCGCCGCGTCACGCTGGGCTATGTCAGCCAGTTCCTGCGCGTCATCCCCCGGGTCAACTGCCTGAATGTCGTCATGGAGCCGGCGCTGGCGCGCGGCCAGGCGCCCGTCCAGGCGCGGGCGCGCGCCATGGAACTGCTTGATCGCCTGGGCATACCCGAACGCCTTTGGGCCCTGGCGCCTGGCACGTTCTCGGGCGGCGAGCAGCAGCGGGTCAATATCGCACGCAGCTTCATCGTGCCCTGGCCCGTGCTGCTGCTGGACGAGCCCACCGCGTCGCTAGACGACGCCAACAGCGCCGTGGTGCTGGAGCTGATCGCCCAGGCCAAGGCCGCCGGCTCGGCCCTTATCGCGATTTCACACGATGGCAAGACCCGCGATTCGATGGCGGACCGCTATCTGGACATGACAACGAAGGAGCTGGCTCATGCAAGCTGAGCAGATATTCACCAATGCCCGCGTGGTGACGGACACTGAAGTCTTCCTGGGCACGGTCGCCGTGCGCAACGGCCTTATCCACGATGTCGGCACGGGCGGCAGCCAGCTGCCGCAGGCGCAGGATATGGAAGGCGACTACCTGATGCCCGGATTGATCGAACTGCATACCGACAACCTGGAAAAGTACATGAACCCGCGCCCGGGCGTGGACTGGCCATCGGAATCGGCCGTGCTGGCCCACGACGCGCAAATCGTGTCCGCCGGCATTACCACCGTGTTCGACGCGCTGGCCATCGGCGAGGTCAACCCCAAGGGCAACCGCCTGCGCCAGTTGCCCATCATGTTGCAGGCCATCACCCAGGCCGAGAAGCAGGGCCACACCCGGGCCGAGCATCGCCTGCATCTGCGCTGCGAGCTCAGCCACGAGAAAACGCTGGACATCTTCAACGAGCTGGTGGAAAGCCCCCTGGTGCAACTGGTGTCCGTCATGGACCATTCGCCCGGCCAGCGGCAGTTCGTGAAGTTCGAGAAGTATCGCGAGTATTATCAGGGCAAGTACCATTTGAACGACGCCGAAATGGACGCTTTCATCGAACAGCAGGTCGAGAACTCGCGCCGCTACAGCGACAGCTACCGGCGTTCCATCGTGCACGAATGCCGCGAGCGCCGGCTGTCGGTGGCCAGCCACGACGATGCCACGCCCGAACACGCGCAGGAATCGGCCGACTACGGCATGAGCATCGCCGAATTCCCGACCACGGTCGAAGCGGCTGCCCTTAGCCACAAGCTGGGCCTGAAGGTGTTGATGGGCGCGCCCAACATCGTGCGCGGCGGCTCGCATTCGGGCAACGTGGCCGCCGCCGAACTGGCCGGCCATGGCGTGCTGGACATCCTGTCCAGCGACTACTATCCATCCAGCCTGTTGCAGGCGGCGCGCATACTGGCCGACCAGGCACAAGGCTATGACCTGCCCAAAGCGGTGGCGGCGATCAGCCTGGCGCCGGCCAGGGCGGCGGGCCTGGACGACCGGGGAGAAATCCGCAACGGATTGCGGGCCGACCTGCTGCGCGTGGGTGCGCACGGCAAGCAGTTCGTGGTGAATCACGTGTGGCGCGGCGGCCGGCGGGTGTTCTGATGGCGGGACGGCTTATCTACCTGATGGGGCCGTCGGGCTCGGGCAAGGACACAGTACTGGAAGGCGTATTCAGCCTGATGGGCCACGGCTGCTACCTGGCCCCGCGCGTCGTGACCCGGCCCTACACCGATACCGAGCGCGGCTCGATACCGGTCTCGGCCAGCGAATTCGCCAGTATGGAATCCTGCGGCTTGCTGGCCATGGCCTGGCATGCAAATGGCCTGGCCTATGGCGTGCTGCGCGACATCAATGACAAGCTGGTGGCGGGCTGCGATGTATTGGTGAACGGTTCGCGCCAGTACCTGCCCGAGGCGCGCAAGCGCTACCAGGACCTGGTGCCGGTGCTGCTGTGCGTGGACGAGCGGCAACTGCTGCTTCGCCTGCATGCGCGCGGCCGCGAAAGCGGCGAACAGATCCAGGCGCGGCTGATGCGCAATGCGAATCTTGCCGTGCTGGACGACGCGCCCGGAGCGCGGCCTGTGGCGCTGATCGACAATTCCGGCAAGGCCGATGACGCCATCCGGGCCTTGTACGAATACTTGAACGAGTCCGGCATAGACCGGCGGGTGAACCCTTCAAGGGGAGGGCATAGCCATCGCCATGCGACTTAGCCTGCTGGGCACCGGCAGCGCTGCCCAGGTGCCTGTCTACAACTGCGGCTGCGCCGCCTGCCAGCGCGCCCGAACGGCGCCGCAGCACCGCCGCGGCCCGTGTTCCGCATTGATCGAATGCGGGACGGGGCGTTGGCTGATCGATGCCGGCCTGACGGATCTGACGGAGCGTTTTCCGCCGGGCAGCCTTAGCGGCATCATTCAAACCCACTACCACGCCGACCATGCGCAAGGGCTGCTGCATTTGCGCTGGGGCAGAGGCTTGCGCATACCCGTACTGGGTCCGCCCGACCCGGAAGGGCTGGCCGACCTGTACAAGCACCCCGGTATCCTGGATTTTTCGCGGACACTAAAGGCATTCGAGCCGGTGCCTTTGGATGGGCTGACAGTGACGCCGCTGCCCTTGATGCATTCCAAGCTGACCTATGGCTATGTGTTCGACGATGGCGCGCAGCGCCATGCCTACCTGACCGATACGGTGGGGCTGCCGCCGGACACCCTGGATTATCTGAAGCCGAGGCCGTTGGATCTATTGGTGCTGGATTGCTCGTATCCGCCCATGCCGGATGCGCCGCGCAACCATAACGATTTGACTCGGGCATTGGAGATTGTGTCTTCCATGAGCATAAAGAAAACCGTGCTGACGCATATAGGCCATGATTTCGATACTTGGCTGATGGAGTATGGCAATACGCTGCCGGCAGGTGTTCTTGTGGGGGCTGACGGCGACGTATTTGGCTAGCTGATGACAAAAGGCACACATTCCTCTATACTTTCAGTATGAAACCATTCCGGTGGAGCCCTGAAAAAGGGGATACGCTCAAGGCTGAACGCGGCATATCGTTCGAAGCCATTGTGGTCGCCATCGAATCAGGTGGGCTGCTCGATATTCTGGCTCACCCGAACGTAGCCAAATATCCAAGACAGCAGATTCTTGTTGTTGGCTATGAAGGCTACGTCTATTTGGTGCCCTATGTCGAAGAAGAGACCTGTCTTTTTCTGAAAACGATCATTCCCAGCCGTAAAGCCACACGGGACTATCTGAATCGAGGTGAATCTGATGCCCAAGACTGACAGCTACGAACATGACATTCTGACCGCTTACGATGCAGGCCAACTCAAGTCAGTTGCAAGCAAAAATGAACTGGCACGCATTCGGGCAGCTGCTCGTGCAACCGCCATCAAAGATAAGCGCGTCAATATTCGCCTGTCGTCTGGTGACTTGAACGATATTCAAGTCAAAGCGCTTGAAGAAGGCGTTCCATATCAAACGCTGATTGCCAGCGTACTGCACAAATACGTCACCGGCCGCTTGCAAGAGCGCTAGGCCGCCTCGCGCCGTGTCCCAGTTATCTTTGGCGGCATGGTAGCTGATCCCGGATGGCCGCTCACTGTAGTTTGCTGAAGCAATGTTCCACACATTGATGTTGGCATTTCCATTTGAACTCCAGGGCGACGTATTTGGCCAACTGATCCGTTTGCCTAGCTCGGGATTTCCGAATTGGCCCATGGCTTGTGTGCGGGCACACTGCAATCCTGATTGTTTGCCGGGAGAGCATCGTGCACAAAGAACGCCATGCGCAAAGCGGACAGGGCATGACCGAATACATCATCGTGGTGGCGCTGGTGGCGGTCGCGGCCATTGCGGTCTATCAAATGTTTGGACAGGTAGTGCGCTCGCAAACGGCGGCCATGGCCAAGGAACTGGCCGGCGAGGACGGTTCCGAGCAATCGCGCATGGCCCAGTCCGCCGCCGAGGCCGCCGCCGCTCAGACCGCCGCCAAAACCCTTAAGTCGTTCACAGGCAATTCAGGGGCCGGCCAATGAGCCCCGAAGCACATCGGAATGCGTCGACCGCCGCGCAGCAAGGGCAGGCCATGGTGCTGGGCATGCTGCTGGCAGGAATCGCCCTGATCGCCTTCGTTCGCTACTTTTCAACCGGACAGGTGGTTGCTGCAAAGGCCAGGCAGCTTCATGCGCTGGATGCGGCCGCCTACAGCGGCGCATTGATCCAGGCTCGAGCCCTTAACATGATGGCCTACATCAATCGCGCGCATGTGGGGCATCAGCTTGCATTGGCGCATCTGGTCACGCTTGGGTCTTGGGCCGCCCTGGGCGCTACGCAGGCGCGTCAGTTGGGCAGCGGCAATCCGCCGCTTCATCTCATTGCCATGCTGTTCGGGCCTGGCCATGGGGCGGCCTATGCGGCAGCCAGCAAGGCCTACGGTCTGGAGCATCTTGCCGGATCCCAAGGCGGACTGGCACAGGCCTACTCCGCTCACGATCACGCCATCCGCAATGTATTGGCACGTGTCCAGGGCGACATCGCCCGCGAACTTCCCCAAACCCGGCGGGCGGGCATGCAAGCCGTGCTGGGCCACAATTATCCGGGCGTCGCGCCGGGCTCGAACTTTGACCTGACTATCGATGACGACAACTGGCCAGGCTACGTGCAGGCATACTCGGGCCATGGGCCTTTGCGCGGCCTGGTGGACGAGGTCGCGCAGATGTACGGCTTCCTGTCGGCGCGCAATCACACTGCAGCCAACCCATGGATGGTGGATGGGCGCTGTCCCGCATCCAGGCACCAATTGCGCCGCCGTGGCGATACCCAACTGGACGAGCAAGGCCGATGGCAGTCCATTGATACCGAGTCCTTTCACGCTTTGCGATCCAACCGCTGGATAGGCTGTTATCACCGTGAATATGCCATGGGGTGGGGCTGGATTCCCAGCGCGGCATCACAGACCATGGATCAGCCTCATGTCGATGATCCTCCGGACGATTTCTCAGCTCAGGATTTCTGGCGTTGGGTCCAAGAGGCCACCGACTGGAACATTGCATCGGGCAATGCCAATCCATTGGCTAATTCAAAAGCCTCCGCTGCCCGGCAGCGTTGGCAAGGCGGCGGTCTTCCCGCCTATCTCGACACGGCAGGCAACATGGCTGATCCAACCCTGCAATTCAGTGTGAGCCTTAGGCATGCAGGCCCCGAGGGCCTTGTCGTCACGGCGCGCAGCGCGGCCGAGACATACTATCAGCGGCCGGAAGCGCGTGGTGACGGGCTGCGCGAGACGGGTAATCTGTTCCATCCCTATTGGCAGGCAAGACTTGTGGCGCATCACCGTTCGCCATGGCTGCAAAGGTCGTGGCCATGACCATTTCTTATTGGCGCGCACCTGCGACTGCGATCAACCGCCAGCCGCTTGCCTCCAGACAAAGCGGCCAGGCGATGGCGGAAGGCATTGCCGTGCTGGGCGTGCTGCTTTCCATTTATGGAGCTATAGCGTGGCTGGGTCGCTTTCAGGACATGGCCTTGTCAGCACAGCATGCCAGCCGCCATGCCGCGTTCCAACAGGCGCGGTCCGGTACGGCGATCAAGCCCGAGAGTGTCATCCAGCATTATTTTTCCGGGCCAGCCCATCAGTGGGCCGATCGCCGCGGACAGCTTGTGCTGGGCGATAAGGGCAATGGCGTCGGGTTGTCCATCCATCGGCAAGTCCTGGGCTCTTATGCGCAGCCGGGCGGGCACGGCGAATCCGCTGAGGCCTTGCGCAATGATTGGGGCATACAGGATCCCGGCGTACTGCGTGTGGGCGTATCGCTGTCGGGCACTTTGCCGTTGCAGGGCCATCATTCGACGGAATCAGGCAGGTTCCACGCCGATATCGGCTATCCGCCCACGAGCCGGCATACGGCCATCCTGACGGGTGCGGGCCATGCTTCTGGCGATACACAGGTCCAGCAGGTATTGGGGCGGTCCCCGCTTGCCTGGGGCAGTAGCGCCAGCGCATCCTACACCGCCGGTGGCAGAATCGCAGCCATCATGAACAAGGTGGACTCGGCTTGGAATCGCCCCGCGCCCGAGTTCGACTGGCTGGCTTCTTGGGCGGGACGGGTGCCTGAGCATCATCTAACCACTACAGGGCGGCAGCATGATCGATGATTCCGGCCCCCATGCCGGCCATGGCAAGGCGAGCTTCGAACGGCGGCGGCTGGCGGGCCGAGTGCTCCGCCTTGGCTTGCTGGCATGCCTCTGGATGACTTCCGCCGCCTGGGCCGTTCAAGCCGTGCCGGAGCGCTTGAATTCACTTGCCGTGCAAGGACTGCGCTGGGAGCCCGTTCAATCCATGTCCATGTCAGGCGTGCCCACGCACTTCAAGCCTTTTTCCTCCGATGACGCGATGCTTACGGTGGCCCAATCGCTGGCCGCGCATTCCGGCCTTTTCCAGCGCGTGCTCGCAGTGAAGGACACGATTATCTTGTCGGGATTGCAGGCCGATTGGCATTGGCTGGCCCGGGTAGACACCGTGGCCGCTGGTGCGGCGGGCTATGTATCGGCGATGCGCATCGGCCTCGATTCAATCAACGCCGGGCAAATCGAGGCCGAGCCTGGATTCACATGGCTGCCGGCCCCGGCACAGCGCCGCTTCGCTTACCGCAGCAGCTCGCCTTCCCCAACGGTGGCGCAGTATATCTACAGCATAGGCTTGCCCATGCAGGCACTTACCGCCTATGTCCGTCGGCAGTTGCGCGCTGAAGGCTGGGAGCTCGAACAGGCCATCGCCGGGCTGGCAGGCCATAGCGTCTGGCGGCGGTCAACGTCCCGCCTGATGTTGTTTCCGCAGGAAGGGCCTGCGGGTACCGACTTGTATGTCCATCATGTTGAGTAGATAAAGGGAGGCTTCATGCGGCCGTTCGTATTCAACCGGTCGGTGGCTATGCTGCTGTTTGCCCTGGCAGCGGGCTTATGTTCGGCTTGGGCTGCACGGCAGTATCTTCAAGACCGTGCCCAACTCATCGAAGATCGGGCCAAAGTCCCCATGGCTCAGCGTATTGTCGCTGCCCAGGATCTGCCGGCGGGAACACGTCTTGAACCCGCGCATCTGGTGATACGGTCATTTCCGGCCGCTCTGGTTTCCAGCGACAGCCTGCCGCCCGAACGCTATACCGAGCTTAGCGGCACAGTGCTGCGTGCGCCATTGCGCTCGGGCGATCCGGTCTTGCCGGTTCATGCGGCGGCACACCAGCCGGGCGCGTTCTCCAGCTATCTTGCTTCGGGGCGGCGGGCCATCACGATGCCGGTCGATGCCATCAATTCGGTGTCTGGACTGTTGCAGCCGGGCGATCTCATCGATCTGTATGTTTCGTTTGAATATCAACGGCGCCGGATTACCGCACCCTTGCTGCAAGGCGTCCTGGTTCTCGCAACGGGGTCCACCACGCAGCATGCTCTCGACTCCGGAAACAAGCTCTCCATTCCGTATGCCACGGTGACACTCGACACCGCGCCCGAGGATGCTGTCAAGCTGGTGGCGGCAAGGCAAAGCGGGACCATTACGGCCGTACTGCGGCCCCCGCATGATGGTGAATCGACGCAGAAGGCGGTACGCGGCGATCTGGCCAGCCTGCTTGGGGTCAATAGGCCGCCGTCGGCAGCATCAAGGAAAGTCCCAGTCCTGTATGGAAACCAGGCCGTGCGCAGCGTACCCAGGCTGGTTCCATCGGCGGCGGTTGCTCAGGCCGCTGGCGTATTCGATCTGCCTTATGCTCCGGAACTGGTCAGCGCATGGATGCGCGAGGCAGCCCAAAGGCCGATGCCTGGCACTCTGGCCGATACAGGTTTGTCTGATCTGCGCGGCGCCCTTGACGGCGTCGTATCTGAATAGGGCACGGCCATGATGCGCCCATCTCAGCTCTTTCTATGCTGCCTGTTGCTGCTGGCGACATCTATCTGCTCCGCAGCCGGGCGGGACAGCCTGCTTAGCCTGCAAGCAGGCGAAGTCAAGGTGCTGGCGATACCAGACGTGGCGCGGGTAGCGGTCGGCGATGGGCATGTCATCAACGCGGTCGCCACCGATGATAGGGAAGTGATTGTGTTTGCGCGCAATGAAGGATCCAGCACCCTGCAGATATGGTCCGAAACGGGGCGTCGGCATCATTACCAGGTCGATGTCACGCCAGAGGGTACGCGCCGCGTCCAACAAGAGTTGCGCAGTGTCCTCGAGCGCATCCCGCATGTCCGGATATCGGTGGTCGGCGAGAAACTGGTGGTGGAAGGGGATGATTTATCCGATGGTGATCGGGAACGCATCGCCGAGCTCTCGAAGCGCTATCCCTCGTTGTTGGATCTTACTGGCCAGGTCGGCTGGGATCGCATGGTGTTGCTGGATGTTCAAGTGGTAGAGGTGCCACGGGTCCAGTTGCAGGAGTTGGGCTTGCGCTGGAATACGGCTACGGCCGGCGGCTTGAACGCGGGACTGGCCTGGGACGGGGGCAGCAAGAGATGGGCCGAGCGTCCAGGGGAATCGACAATGCCCTTGGCGTTTCCCGCTACGGTTGCGGCGGGGTATTTCGGTGTGAATGCCTTGCTTTCGGCGCAGATCAATGCCATGGCGCAAACAGGCACGGCCGTCGTCCTGGCTCAGCCGCAGCTGTTGGCGCGCAGCGGCGCCACTGCCGAGTTCCTCGCCGGCGGTGAAGTCCCTTACTCTACCGTCGATGCCAACGGCAATGCCAATACGGCATTCAAGCCCTACGGGGTCTCGCTGCGCATCACACCGCAAATCGAGCGCAACGGCGCCGTGCGTTCGCGCATCGAAGTCGAGGTCAGCTCGGTCGATACGTCTTTGTCTGTGCCTAACGGTCCATCGCTCAAAACCCGCCGGGCCGCCACTGAATTCAATGTGCGCTCGGGTCAGACCCTGGTACTGGCCGGATTCTTGTCGCGCGAAGAATCGCGCAATGTGGACAAGGTGCCGGGGC
Source organism: Pusillimonas sp. (assembly GCA_040391135.1). Taxonomy (GTDB): domain Bacteria; phylum Pseudomonadota; class Gammaproteobacteria; order Burkholderiales; family Burkholderiaceae_B. Next base: position 36,474 of record JBEBYL010000017.1, read on the forward strand.
TGGGCGACATCCCCATACTGGGTCCCTTGTTCCGATCGACGCGTTTCCAGCGCAACGAGACCGAGCTGGCGATCTTCGTCACGCCGATTCTGGTCTCCGCGGATCACCCTGGTCTTGAGCAGCGGGTCCGCAACAGCCGTGAAATCCTCGATGCCAGCTTCCCCGAGCCTCCGCGCATGAACGTACGGTTGTCTCCCCACGGCTCTTTGCCGGATGCGCTTGCACCGGCGGTCCAGCATTCCTGGAACCCCTGGGCCGGAGAAGGTTCTCAATGGAGCAAGGGACATGAGATGACGTTGCCTGTCGTCCAGGAAAGCATCATACGGGTAGGTACGAACCGGCAGGCCTTTACGGAGTAAGCGATGCTGGACATGGAACTGCACTTTGAAGACGGGCTTGTCCAGACGCGCAGTGCCGCTTTGCCGCTGGAGATAGGACGCTCGGCCAGTGCCGGTTTGTGCCTGAAGGCATGGCGGGTGGCAAGGCGGCATGCCCTGCTTGAAGAAGGCGAGGGCGGTATATTCATCGAGGACTTCGGCGCGCTTAGCGGTACGCTGGTCAATGGCCGGCGCATAACCCGCTACGGCCCGCTGCGCGCAGGCGACGAGATCGTCATCGGACCTTGCCTCATACGCCTGCGTGAACTGCCCGGCATGGCGATCAGCGAACGGGCCGTAGCCCCAGTCTCGGGTCTCGCCGCGGCGCCTCCGGCGTTGAAGGACAACAATGCCGGGCTTGCGCATGTTTCGAGCAAGGCCGTGGCTCCGGCTGCCAAGCAAGAGGATGCTTCTTTTCCGCTGCAACTGCCTTCCGACGCCTTGCTTCATCATCGACGGCGCTTGCATACGGCTTTGCTCGAAGCGTTGGACTTGCGCCGCCGTGATATCGCCGCCATGAGCGACGACGCGCTGCGCGGTGAAGCGATGGCCGCTCTGGGCGAGATCATCATGCAGGACAGCGGCTTGCCGGATTCGGTCGATCGGGCCCAGATGCTGATCGACGTGGTGAACGAGGCTGTGGGGCTTGGTCCACTGGAGCCTTTGCTGGCGGATCCGGCCATCAGCGAAATCATGGTGAATCGGCACGATGAGATCTTCGTTGAATCCAATGGGCGGCTGCGTCGCCATCCAGGCGCGTTCAGCAGCGAACAGGCGGTGTTGGGTGTCATCGAGCGCATTGTTTCGCCCCTGGGCCGACGCATCGATGAGAGTTCGCCCATGGTGGATGCGCGGCTGCGGGATGGGTCGCGCGTCAATGCGGTCATCGCTCCGGTGGCCCTGCGCGGCGCCAGCCTGACGATACGCAAGTTTCCGCAAGCGCGTCCCGACATGGACGATCTTTTGCGTGTGGGTGCGCTGGATTCCGCGATGCGGGATTTTCTTTGCGCCTCGGTACTGGGCAAGAAAAACATGATTGTGTCGGGTGGAACAGGCTCGGGCAAGACGACGCTGCTGAATATATTGTCCAATTTCATTCCCGACGGCGAGCGCATCGTCACCATAGAAGATGCGGCTGAATTACGTCTGGACCACCGGCACCTGGTCGCGCTGGAGTCCAGGCCGGCCAATCTTGAAGGCCGCGGCCGGATCGATATTCGCGATCTGGTGCGCAATGCCTTGCGCATGCGTCCTGATCGCATCGTCATCGGCGAATGCCGCGGCGGCGAGGCCTTCGATATGCTGGCCGCCATGAATACCGGGCACGAGGGATCGCTGACGACTTTGCATGCGAACAGCCCGCGCGATGCATTGTCTCGATTGGAAACCATGATCCTTATGGCTGGCATGGATCTGCCTTTGGCGGCGGTTCGCGAACACATTGCCGCCAGCATCGATTTCATCGTCCAGCAAGCCCGGCTGAACGATGGAAAACGCCGCATTATCGCTATCGTCGAGATAACGGGGATGGAAAGCGGACGGATACAGACCCAGGAGCTGTTCCGCTACGTTCATGGGCCTGCACCGGCTTTTGCCGGTTGCGGAGTCGTTCCCGAATGCTTTGCCGGTCAGGACGGCCAGCCTGGCCTGCCGGTTTCCCTGTTCGATCAATATACCGAATTGGCCCCAAGCGGCGATATTCCCTGTTTTTGAATTGCCGGAACTCAGGATGGTCCCCCGGCGGCCCCCACTCGGGTAAAGGAGCTTGTACATGATCGAGCTGTTCATCATTGGCGTTGCCGTGGCGATGGCGGTGCTCGGCTGGTTTCTGCAACGTTCGTTGATCGGCGCCTATGCGCGCTACCGGCAGGCTTTCAAGCAGGAAGCCAGCGAACGCATGGGTGAGTTCTTCCTTTTTCTGGATCCCTCGCAGTTGTGGCTGGCCAATCTTGTGGCTTGCGCCCTTGTCATTTCGGCCAGTTATGTCGTGCTTGGCGAAGGGTGGCTTTCCGCCGCCGCGGGCGCGGCCGTCCTGGCCGCGCCTCAATATGGTATTCGCCGCCTCAGGCTGCGGCGCCTGAGGAGCTTCGATCGGCAACTGCCCGACATGTTGATGGCGCTTTCCGGGGCGTTGCGCGCGGGGTCGGGTGTACAGATGGCCTTGCGTCATATCGTGGCGCAATCGCCCATACCTCTTTCTCAGGAATTCGGCTTGATGCTGCGTCAACAGCGCATGGGGATGTCGTTCGAACAGGCACTGGGAGGGCTCTATCAGCGCATGCCGACTGAAGGCATGGGTTTGGTGGCATCCTCTCTAAAGATCGCCGCGCAAAGCGGCGGCAATCTGGCCGAAACGCTGGAAGCGATAGCGGCCACCTTGCGAGCCAGGCTGCATCTGCTCGGGCGCATTCATGCACTGACCTCGCAAGGCCGCATGCAGGCCTGGGTCATGGCTTGCATGCCCGCCGTTCTGGCGCTGGTTCTGTATCGCCTGGATCCGATCGCGATGGCGGTGCTTTGGGAGACGCCGTTGGGCTGGTCGGTGCTGGGCATCATTTTCCTGCTGGAAGCCATAGGCATCTTCTTCATACTGCGCATCGTCAGTATTCGGGTATAGGCTAAAGGAGTGCCATGTTCTTCTGGATCAGTTGCTTTGCAGCCGGGGTGTCATTGTGTTCGGCGGTCTGGGTATTTACCCGGCCTGTGGCTGTTGGCACGCCCCATCTGGAACCGCGTCCGTCTGGTCTGCTCCTGCGGCTGGCCTGGCCGTGGGTGCTGGCTATGGCCCTTATATGCGAGCCATTCATCTCCTGGCGGTACCGGTTATCGCTGCGTCTGCGCATACGCAGGGCTGGTCTGGCCTCTTTCTGGAAGCCTGAACATGTCGTCGCCTTGCAGATGTTCGCATTCGGATTGCCTGCGCTTGCGGCAGGGGGGCTATCCGCGCAGGGCGGCCTGAGTCCCGCTCACAGTCTGCTTATGGGCTTGATCACGGGGATGGCGGCCATGTGGTGGCCGCTGCGCTGGCTTTCCGACCTGGGCCTGCGCCGGCAAGGGCAGATGCTGCGCGAGCTTCCCTTTATGTTGGATATGGCTACCTTATGCGTCGAGGCGGGGCTCAATCTGCAGGGCGCATTGCAGCAGGCCGCCCAGCACGGTCCTGAAGGGCCTTTGCGTTCGGAATTGCGGCATGCGCTTGCCGATATGCGCGCCGGCGTGCCGCGTCTGCAAGCACTGGATGAACTGGCCGAACGAACAGGCCTGGCGGCGGTGCGCAGCCTGGTGACGGCCTTGGCCCAGGCCGATCGACTGGGCATGAGCCTGGGGCCCTTGCTGCGCTCCCAGTCGGAGCAGCGCCGCGCCGAACGTTTCCTGCGTGCCGAAAAGCTGGCCCTGGAAGCCCCGGTGAAAATGCTTTTTCCGATGGTGTTCTGCATTTTTCCGTGCACCTTCCTGATCATCGGTTTTCCCATTGTCATCAAGCTGCTGGCGGTGGACTTTTGATGCCCCATCCTGGCGGCGGGCGAAGAAGCAGGGCGGCTTGCGCCAACGTGGATACAGGCCGTCTACGCGTTATCGTTGCCGCCACCCTCCGCCAGCGCTTGCTGGGTTTGCACGCCTATCCCGGCCTGCCATGGCATACCGGGCTTTGCATCACGCCTTGCAACGCCATACACACCTTCGGGCTACGGTATGCCATCGATGCGGTGTTTCTGGATCGGCATGGCCAGGTCATCAGGCGCATGGAAAATCTGCCGCCCTGGCGCGCGGCTATCTGCCTGAAGGCGGCTTGCGTGGTGGAGCTGCCGGCGGGTTATTGCGCCGCCTATCCCGATTATCCGCGCCGCATCCGCCTTGCCTTGGATTGCGGGCGCATCGAGCCCTGGCGTTCTACGCTCTAACGCGTACCATCATCACTGCTCCGACGGATGGTTCGCACCGAATACACTGATATAGGCTGGGTAGAAGCTGCAATACAGTACCGCCGCCACGATGATGTTGACGGGCGTCAGCAGTATCTGCACCGTGCCCGGCGCCACGCCCATGGCGCTGATGAAGTTACCCGCCATTTGCACGGCGAAGAAGATCGCGGCCCAACTGGCGCCGTAGGCCAGGAAGGGCAGCTTGTTGCGCCAGCAGGCCACCATGGAAAAGAATAGCGCCTGGCGCATGCGTATCTTGTGCCAGCCTATCAGCGCGGGGGCATGCCAGAACAGGGCGGAGATCAGCACGTACAGCAGGCCGAAGGTAATCAACGGGCCCCGCATGGCGGCCAGCAGGGCGTGTTCGTCCAGCACCCCGTCCGGATTGATGGCGGTCATCAGGCTGTCCATGAAGGGCAGGGTGGCCAGGAAGCCGCCCATCATGCAGAAGGCCAGGTAGGCCAGGCCCAGGCCGAACAGGCGCCTGCGGGTTTCGCGGTCGCGCAGGGGTTCCAGCCACATGGACAGCAGCATGGGATGCCCGGCGGCCACGTGGCGGCAGGCGCACAGGGTGATGAAGGTCAGTATCGGCGTGCCGGCGATCAGGGCCATCTGGCCGAACAGCGGGATCAGGTAGCTAACCGTGATCAGGAATCCGGTCATCAAGCTCCAGAAAAACATGGCCATGGGCTGGCGCTTGAAGAGCTTGAATCCATCTTGTATCCAGATCCAGCCGGATGTGATGGGAAGGATGGCGGCTTGCATGCGATGGGGGTCCTAGATAGAAAGAGGGCGTGCCGGCGTGTTGCGGCGTTCGCGCAGTATGCGTTCGAAATGGCGCGGATCGTGCGGCTTCAGGGTTTGAGCGGGCCGGGGCAGGTAAAAGTCGAACAGCCGCGAGACCCAGAACCGCAGGGCGGCGGCCTGCAGCAGGGTCGGCCAGGCTTGTTCCTCTTCGGCGGTGAAGGGGCGTACGCGGCCGTAGGCGTCCAGCCAGGCGTGCAGCTTCTCGTCGTCGAACACGCCGGTGTTGCGTTCTATGCACCAGTCGTTGACGCTGACCGCCACGTCAAAAAGCCAGGTATCGCAGCCGGCGAAGTAGAAGTCGATGAAGCCGCCCATGCGCGGCATGTCGAAGGTGCCGTCGAACAGCACGTTGTCGCGGAACAGGTCGCAATGCGCCGGGCCCAGGGGCAGCGCCTTGTAGGCGGCGGTGGCCGCAAAGCGGGTCTGCTCGTCCAGCGTCTGCTGGATCAGCGCGGTTTGCGAACGGCTAAGAAAGGGCAGCACTTTGGGTACGGTTTCCTGCCACCAGGGCAGGCCGCGTAGATTGGGCTGGCGTATGCCGAAATCGGCTCCCGCAAGGTGCGCCCGCGCTAGGGTTTCCCCCGCCAGCGCGCAATGGGCCGCGCCGGGGTCGGGTTCGTAGCCGCCCGAAAGCCGGCTGACGATGGCGCAGGGTTTGCCGTGCAGCGTGGTCAGCCGGGTGCCGTCGCGCAAGGTTTGCGGATGCGGCACCGGTATGCCTTTCATGGCCAGGTGGTGCATCAGCTCGATGTAGAACGGCAATTGTTCATGGGTCAGCACCTCGAACAGCGTCAGGACGTATTCGCCCTGAGTGGTGGCCAGGAAGTAATTGGTGTTTTCGATACCGGCGGTGATGCCGCGCAGGGAAACCAGGTCGCCCAGCATGTAGCGGGCCAGAAGCTCGCTTGCATCGCTGTCGCTGACGGGGGTAAAAACGGCCATAGGCTGCGGACTCTGCTTGTGTAAACCGTGGAAAATAAAAAAAGGCCCGAAAAGCCGGGCCACTGATTTTAGTCCAGGTTGGCGCCCCGTGCGGCGGGGCTTGCCATTCAGGTTGATGGACTCATTTTTTAAGCAGCGGGCATGTGGAATCCTTGACCTGGGTGAAGGCTTCCTCGCCGGGAATGGTGGCGACGATCTTCATGTAGTCCCACGGCTTCTTGGATTCTTCGGGTGTTTTCACCTGCAGCAGATACATGTCGTGGATGTAGCGCCCATCGCCCCGTATATAGCCTTTGGTGTAGACGTCGTCGATTTTCATTTTCTTCAGTTCGGCCATGACTTTGTCCGAGTCGGTGGTCTTGACCGCTTCCACCGCCTTAAGATAGGTGGCCGTGGCCGAGTAGGCGGCGACCTGGTGGGTGCTGGGCATTTTCTTCATGGTTTCGTAGAAGCGCTGCGAGAATTTCCGGCTGGCTTCGTTCTTGTCCCAGTACCAGCTGTCCGTCATCAGCAGCTTCTGGGCGACGGGCAGGCCCAGGCCATGGATGTCGTTAATGGTCATCAACAGGCCGACCAGCTTCATCTTGTCGACCAGGCCGAAGTCGTTGGCTGCCTTGATCGAATTGATGGTGTCCGAGCCCGCATTGGCCAGGCCCAGTACCTGGGCTCCCGACGCGGCGGCCTGCAGTATGTACGAGGACATGTCCGGCGAGAACGGCGGATGGCGAACCGAACCGACGACGGTGCCGCCGTTTTCCTTGACCACCGCGCTGGTGTCCGCCTCGAGCGAATGGCCGAAGGCATAGTCCGCCACCAGGAAGAACCACGATTTGCCGCCTTGCTTGATCACGGCCGAACCCGTGCCCTTGGCCAGGGCGACGGTATCGTATTCGTAGTGAATGGTGTAGGGGGTGCAATCCTCGTTGGTCAGGCGGGCGGTCGCGGCGCCGATATTGATGTAGGGTATTTTCTTTTCGTTGATGATGGTGTTCATGGCCAGGCCGGCCGCCGAATTGACGCCGCCGATCAGCAAGGTGATGCCTTGCTGGTCTATCCATTCGCGCGAGCGCGAGGCGGCGATTTCAGGCTTGTTCTGGTGGTCGGCCGAGAGTATTTCTATCTTCTTGCCCAGCACCTTTCCGCCCGCATCCCGCACCGCCATCCTGATGGCTTCCAGTCCGCCCGAGCCGTCGGTGTCGGCGTAGGGTCCCGACATGTCGGTGATGAATCCGATGCGCACGACATCCGGGCTTCCCTGCGCCTGGGCGCTGCCGATGGCGCCGGCCAGGACCAGGGCCAATGTGCTTAGCTGCATAAATGATGTTTTCATGGTTTGTCTCCGTTGTTCCAGTGGATGGCTACCGGTCTGGCTGCCGGCTTGTTCGCCTGTTTCGGTAAATTCCTTGCTTCGGTATTGCTTGTTGCCCGGCCAAGGCTATTTGGCGCCGGCCCGCCGTTGCTGCAGCAGTTGCACGGCAAGGTCGACGCGCACGTCCTTTTCAGCCACCATGGCCTGAACGACCCAGGCCACTTCATCGCCTTGCGCGCCGGCGGCAAGCGCGATGTTGCGGGCGTGCAAGGCCATGTGGCCGCGCTGTATGCCTTCGGTCGACAGGGCGCGCAGCGCCGCCATGTTTTGCGCCAGGCCCACGGCCGCCGCGATCTCGGCCAGTTCCTGCGCGGTGGAAACGCCCAATATCTTCAGGGAAAGCCGGGCAAGAGGGTGCGTTTTGGTGGCGCCGCCCACCAGGCCGACCGGCATGGGCAGCTCCAGCGTGCCGACCAGGTCGCCATTGCCGGCGATTTCCCAGGTGCTCAACGAGGTATAGCGGCCATCGCGGCAGGCAAAGGCATGGGCGCCGGCTTCGACCGCGCGCCAGTCGTTTCCGGTGGCCACAATGATGGGATCGATGCCGTTCATGATGCCTTTATTATGCGTGGCGGCGCGGTAGGGGTCGACGGCGGCAAAGGTATAGGCATCGACAATGCCGTTGACGACATCCTCGCCGCTGTAGTCTTTCGTGTGCAGTGTTTTGGGGGATATTCGCACACGGGCGCGAGCCAGGCGCAAATCGGCCAGGTTGGACAGTATGCGCAAGCGCACGCGGCCCCCGGTGATTTGCTCGATGGGCCCGGCCACGGCTTCGGCCATGGTGTTGACGGTATTGGCGCCCATGGCGTCGCGCACATCGACGATCAAGTGGGCAATCACCATGGGGCCGCGCGCGGTGTCCGGAAACACATGCACCTCGATATCGCGACAGCCGCCGCCCAGACCCAGCAGCACCTGGTCGCGGCTGTTCGCGATGTCTATGATCTTCTGGCGGTTTTGCAGTATGGCGTGCCGCGCGCCGTAGGGGTCGGATACGTTGGTCACCTGTACCTGGGCGCGCATGATGGGTCCGGTGCTGGACGTCTGGAAACCGCCCGATTCACGCACTAGCTTGGCCATATACGAAGCCGCGGCGACGACGGAGGGTTCTTCCACCGCCATGGGCACCAGCACGTCCTTGCCGTTGACCTGGAAATACCCCGCAATGGCATAAGGCAGCTCGAACGTGCCGACGACGTTTTCTATCATGCCGTCTGCCGTGCCCAGCGGCAGGCCGCCGGCTTCGGCCAGCAGGCGGATTTCCTCCGCATTCAATTGCGTCTTTTCGGCAATGTGCTGCAAGCGTCCGGCGGGCGATAGGGAACGGAAGTCGGGCAGGCGGGAATCCAGGCTCATTTTGCGTTGTCTCGGTAGGTTTCGAATAATGATGAATGAAGATCAGTATAGGTAAGGCCTGTCGGTAATCACATGTTATAAGTGCACATAAAAGCACGATTTTTATGTGCATATTCTTGTTTCGCACTTTTCAGGACCAGGCCGATGGCTTATTCCAGCGTTGAACACAGCGGTGTGGCGCAGGCCGCCGGGCCTGCCTTGTCCATAGAGGCCGAAATCGTGCGCTTGCTGCATCAGGATGCCCGCCGTCAGGAATTGGCCGGTTTGCTGGACCAGGTCCGGCTGCTGCCGGACGGCCCCGAGAAAACCCGCTTGATCCAAAGCGTTGAAATGGGCGTCACTATCAAAGAACGGCTGGATCAGCATCAGTTGCGAGAGCGCGGCTTGCTGGCCGTGATCGAGACGGCGCAGGACCTTACCGCCATCACGGACCTGGACAGAGTGCTGCAGGCCATCGTGCAGCGCGCCCGCAAGCTGGTGGGCTGCGACGTGGGCTATCTATCGATCTACGATGACGAGAACAGCGACTTCTATGTGCGGGCGACGGACGGCGCCTTTTCCGAACGGTTCAGGCAGATAAGGATAGGGCTGGAGGTGGGCGTTTGCGGTTTTGTGGCGCGCAATCGCACCCCTTACTCGTCGTCCAACTATGGCGCGGACGAACGGTTTGTGCATACCGGTTTTATCGATTCGGCCATGGTCGATGAAAACATCAAGTCCATCCTGGGCGTGCCTTTGCTGGAAGGCGAAAAGGTGGTGGGCGTATTGTTCGTGGGCGACCGCTACGTCCGTTCTTATGTGGCCTGGGAAATGTCCATCCTGTCGACGCTCGCGGCGCATGCATCGGTGGCCATCGGCAATGCGCGCTTGTTCGAGCAAGCCCAAAAGGCCTTGCGGCAGGCCAGCACCACGAACGCCTTGCTGACCCGCCAGACCGCCGATACCCGCGCCGCCGCCGAGGCGCACGAGCATTTGACCTCGTTGGTCGCGCGTGGCGGAGACTTATCCGATATATGCCTTATGGTGGGCCATCGCCTGGGCGGCCATGTCATCGTGCGCGACGAGGTCGGGGGCGAGATTTGCGCATCGGCGGGCGAACCGCCGGGCTTTCTTGCATCGGCCTCCGCGCACCCCGATGGCGAATACTGGCTTGATGACAAAATCCATGCCGCGCTTGACGAAAGCCGCAGGCTGGGACGGTCGGTGACGGCATTTTCGCTGCCATCGCATGTATGCCGGGTTTGCGCGGTGGTGGGCGGCAAGGGCTTGCTGGGCGGCCTGGTCATCCATACGGAATCGGCGCTGAACGATGTGGCCGTTCGCGTTTTCGAGCGCGGCGCCATGGTGACCGGTGTCGTGCTGCTGCTCAAGGAACAGCGGGACTTTTCCGTTCTTTCCGATGTGCCCGTTGTGCTGCATGGCCTGCTGCATAATCCTCAGGGAAACCTGGAGAAGCTGGCGCAGCAGGCGGCCGCCCACGGACTGGACCTGTCGCAGGCCATGCGCCTGGTGCTGATCCAGACCCGGCCCGACCGCGGCGCTTATATGGTCAAGCAATTGCGGGCGCGGCTGAAGACCATCGGGGCCTTGTTCGGCGAGGTGGGCGAGTCCCTGGTCGTCCTGGCCAACGACCATTTTCTGGGTGGTTTGCTTGAGGCGGTCACGCAGTGCTTTAGCGGCCACAGAGGCGAATTCACCGGTGTCGTTTCCGAACGTGTCGCCATGCCTTCCGAATTCGTGCGGGCGTTTGAGACGGCGGGCCGATGCCTGCGGTTCTTGAATGCGCTGGAACGGAAAAACGCCATTTTTCAAGAGCGCGAGCTGGTGCTTTACGCGTCCTTGTTCGACACATCGACCACACAGAATATTGATGCATTCCTGTGTTCGAGCCTGGGCGAACTCTATCGGCATGGCGAGCCTCGAAAGATCGAACTCGCGAAAACGCTGCTGGCTTATCTGGATCATGGCCATAACGCGCGGGCGGCCGCGGGAAAGCTGGATTTGCATATCAACACGTTCCGCCAGCGGCTGGAAGCGATCGATGCGCTGCTGGGCGCGTGGCGCGAGCCGGGAAGGATGCTGGAGATCCACATGGGCCTGCGTTTATGGAGCTTGCGCGATCACAGGGCTTTTTCCGCCGACGTTTAAAATGGTCGACAATATGCGCTGTTTTACCTATAGAACCTGCTTAACGTGATCCTGAATCAAGACCATACGCCCGTTGAGGATTGGCGCCTTTGCGTGGCGCCGATGATAGACGTTACCGATCGGCATTGCCGCTACTTCCATCGCCTGCTGGCGCCGCGCGCCCGGCTGTATACCGAAATGATCACCACGGGCGCGCTGATGCATGGAAATGTCGCGCGCCACCTGGACTTCGACGCCTCGGAAGAGCCGGTGGCCTTGCAATTGGGCGGCAGCGAGCCCCAGGCGCTGGCCGATTCCGCCCGCCTGGGCCGGCAATGGGGCTACAACGAGATCAACCTGAATTGCGGCTGCCCGTCGGAGCGCGTCCAGCGCGGAGCCTTCGGCGCCTGCCTGATGGCCGAACCCGATCTGGTGGCCGATTGCATCAAAGCCATGCAGGACGCCGTGGACATTCCCGTAACCGTCAAGCACAGGCTGGGCCTGGATTACAACGAGTCCTACGATTTTGTGCGCGACTTCGTTGGCAAGATTCGCGACACCGGCTGCCGGGTGTTTATCGTGCATGCCCGCAATGCGGTGCTAAAGGGCTTGTCGCCCAAGGACAATCGCGAGAAGCCGCCATTGCGCTACGACGCCGCCGCGCGGCTGAAGGCCGATTTTCCCGACTGCGTATTCGTGCTGAATGGCGGCATTACCGAAGCGGGCCAGGCCTTGCAACTGATGCGGGAGTTCGATGGTGTCATGCTGGGCAGGGCCGCCTGGCACGACCCCGGTGTGCTGGCCGATATCAGCCGCGAGCTGCATCCGGATCTGGTCTTGCCCGAGCCCGCGCAAGTGGTTCATGCCATGGCCCGCTATGCGGGGAGCGAGATCGAAAAGGGCGTGCCGCTGCGCATGATTGTGCGCTCGATGCTGGGCTGGATGAGCGGCCGCGCAGGCGCCCGCCATTGGCGCCGCAGCTTGTCGGACCCCGTCTTGCTTAATAAGAACGACGCGGGGCTTATCGAGCGGGCGTGGTCGGATTTGATGTTGCGAACCGGCGACACAGGCTGCTAAGAACGGGCCGCTTCTTCAGAGTCGGTGGGCCAGTCGCGTATGTAGGCCTTGAGCATGTTGTTCTCGAACTGCTGCGCGGCCACGATGGCTTGCGCCATGTCGTAGAAGGAAATGACGCCCATGAGCGTGGGGCCGTCCATGACCGGCATGTAGCGCGCATGCTTTTCCAGCATCAGCCGCTGCACTTCTTCGAAGCCGGTATTGGGCGATACGCTGACCGGCGCATCGTCCATGATGCTGCGCACGGTATTGGAACCGGTGATGCCCTGGTTGTCGTGCAGGTGGCGGATGATTTCCCGGAAGGTCAGCATGCCGGCAAGCTCGCCGTGGTCCATGATGACCAGCGAGCCGATGTCTTGCTCGCTCATGGTTTGAAGCGCTTGCAAAATAGGCATGTCGGGCGTGGCAGTGTATAGCGTGTGCCCCTTCACGCGTAGGATTTCACTGACTTTCAGCATGTTTCTTCTCCTGGGTGTTTCTATGCTCCGCGGTAAGGGTATTTTGCACCATATGCGGGCTTTCCGGTAGTGTTTCGCCGCCGCTCGCCGCCGGCCCATCGAACAGGACGGCCAGCCGTTGCGGGCTTTGTGTCAAAGAAACGGAAATCGCATCAAGAAGTAAGGGTTGCAAGGCCAGTCCGGGTTGATCGCGGTCCAGCAGCAATTCATCAATGAGCGGGCCCAGGGTGGCTTCGCGTTGATCGCAGGCCAGCACCCATTGGTCGGCGTCGCCGTTTTCGGTGTTGACCGCATAGCCCAATCGCTTGAGCGCCTTCAGCACGCCTGAAAGTTCATCCTGGTGCAGGTGCAGGTGCGCGCACAGGAACCGCATGCTGCGGCCCGCCGGAAGCGTGTTTTGAGCATCCCACAATACGCGCAGCACGCGCACGGCGTCCACGAACACGGCGCCCCGGTAATGCTGCAGGGCCCAGCGCCGTTGGCGCAAGGCCGGGAGCGTTGCCGCCACGGTGGCGCCCAGCAGGATGGCCAGCCAAGACAGGTAGATCCACAACAGGAAAATGGGCAGGGTGGCGAAGGCGCCGTAGATGACGGTGTACGAGGGAAAGCGCGTCAGGTAGTAGGCGAAGCCCACGCGCATTATTTCCAGGACGATGGCCGTGCCCAGGCCGCCTATCACCGCATCCTTCCAGAATACCCGCCGGTTCGGCACGCCCACGAACAGCGCGGTGAAGCCCAGTCCGGTGGCGATCAGCGGCACGAAGGACAGCGCGAATCCGACCACGGCGGGCAGTTCGCCGATATTGCCTATGGATTCGCGCGCCAGGATGGATGTGGCCCACAGGCTGGCGCCCGTCAGGATGGGACCCAGGGAGATGATCGCCCAATACACCAGAATGCGCTGCCTGAATGGCCGCTGGCGTTCGACCTGCCAGATATCGTTGAAGGCTTCGTCTATGGTCATGATCAGCATGACCGAGGTGACGATCAAGAAAAGGCTGCCCACGGCCGTCAGTCCCGACGCCTTGGCGGCGAACTGATTCAAATACAGCATGACGTTGTCGGATACCGCGGGCGGCATCAGGCTGCTGGTCAGGAAATGCTCCAGCGCGACCCGGAACTCGGCAAACAGCGGAAAGGCGGTGAACAGGGACAGCACCACGGCCAGCAGCGGCACGATGGCCAGGACCGTCGTGAAGGTCAGGCTGGAGGCCACCTGGGTCAGTTTCTTCTCGCCGGCGCGCTGCAGGGCAAAGCGGATGATCTTGCCGGCGTTCGACAATCCGGTCTGCGGGGCTTCGCCCGCTTCCAGCCTGGGCTCTTCGACCGGCGCCGGGGACGAGGCGGCCGGCGAGTCCGAAAAAGAGTTTGCCGCGTCGGGGCTATCGTTTGTCGTGGGCATGATGACGATGAACCTTTACATTTCAGGGGCGCCGTTCAGGCGGCGCGCGCCTCTTTCGGGTCATAATACCAGCATGACTACGCAACTTAATCCCGTATTGCGCCATGGCGCGTCCGTATCGCTGGTGGCGCTTATCGCCCTGTGCCTGCTTTGGGAGCTGAAGATAGCTCCTTTGCGTCCCGGCGGCTCGCTCCTGGCGCTGAAGGCCTTGCCTTTGCTGCTGCCCTTGCGCGGCGTGCTGAAAGGGCAGCTGTATACCCTGCAATGGGCGGCCATGCTGATCCTGCTTTATTTCATGGAAGGCGTCGTGCGCGCCTGGTCCGATCCCTCACCCATGTCGGCCTGGATGGGCGGTCTGGAGATCCTTTTTTCGCTGACATTCTATCTATGCGCCGTTTGCTATCTGCGGCCGGCCAAGCGGGCCGCCAAGCAGAATGCGGCTCGCGATAAGGCAGGGGCGGTCTCATGAAGGATTCCATCCAGGACATACAGGTCGAGAACTCGTTTGCCGATCTGCCCGCGGCCTTCTATACGCGCCTGTCGCCGCAGCCGCTGACCGAACCGAGCTTGCTGCACGCCAACGCCGAGGTGGCGCGGCTGCTGGACTTGTCGCCCGCGGCGTTGACCCAGCCCGACTTTCTTGATGTGGTCGCCGGCAACCGGCCCTTGCCCGGCGGCAAGACGCTGGCCGCCGTATACAGCGGCCATCAGTTCGGCATCTGGGCGGGCCAGTTGGGCGACGGGCGGGCGCATCTGCTGGGCGAAGTCGTCAGTCCCTCGGGGCACTGGGAATTGCAATTGAAGGGTTCGGGGCGCACGCCTTATTCGCGCATGGGCGACGGGCGCGCGGTGCTGCGCTCGTCGGTCCGCGAATACCTGGCCAGCGAAGCCATGGCCGGCCTGGGCATACCGACGACCCGCGCACTGGCGCTGGTCGTGTCGAACGACCCGGTCTATCGCGAAACCGTGGAGACCGCCGCCATCGTCACGCGCGTTTCACCCAGCTTCGTGCGTTTCGGCTCGTTTGAACACTGGTCGTCGTCCCCCGAGAACCTGGGCGCTTTGCTGGACTACGTGGTCGACCGCCACTACCCGGAATGCCGCGAGGCGGTGGACGGCACGCCGGCCACGCAGGCCCAGGTGGTGCTGCGCTTTTTACGCGCCGTCACCGTCCGTACCGCCCGCCTGCTGGCCGATTGGCAGACCGTCGGCTTTTGCCATGGCGTCATGAATACCGACAATATGTCCATCTTGGGACTGACCCTGGATTACGGCCCTTACGGTTTCATGGATGCCTTCCAGGTCGATCATGTGTGCAACCACAGTGACAGCCAGGGGCGCTATGCCTGGAATGCGCAGCCGTCGGTGGCCAACTGGAATCTCTACCGCCTGGCCAGCGCTTTGCTGGGCCTGGGCGTGGAGGCCGACGCGCTGAAAGAACAACTGCAGGAATTCGAGCCGGCCTTTTTACAGGCGTATCGCGCCAACCTGTCCAGAAAGCTGGGCCTGCTGCGCTGGGCGGATGGCGACGACGATCTGCTGGACGACTGGTGGCGCTTGCTGCATACGCAAAAGGCCGACTTCACGCTCAGCTTCCGGTCCCTGGCCCGGGCGCCGCAGGACAGCACGGCGTTTTTCCAGCGCTTCCACGACCGGGACGCGGCCAGCGCCTGGCTGGACCGCTATGTCCAGCGCCTGGCGCAAGAAAAACGCCCCGATCCGGAACGCATCGAGGACATGAATCGCGGCAATCCCCTGTATGTGCTGCGCAATCATCTGGCGGAAGGCGCGATACGGGCGGCCGCGCAGGGCGATACCGGCGAGATCGACACCTTGCTCAAGCTGCTGCGCGACCCCTATACCGAGCAGGCCGGCTACGAGTCCTATGCCGCCGTTCCGCC
Organism: Pusillimonas sp.; assembly: GCA_040391135.1. GTDB lineage: Bacteria > Pseudomonadota > Gammaproteobacteria > Burkholderiales > Burkholderiaceae_B. The sequence continues at coordinate 52,216 of JBEBYL010000017.1, forward strand.
GGAGTGGGCAGGGCGGCTGGAAGTCAGCTGCTCATCATGAAATCGGCCCGGCCCCGGCGAAGGCCGGCCGATTCATCTGTTCACAATCTTTAATAGAATCATGGCTGCGGAAGCGGCGAGCGGGAATGCCGCCATCCGGTTTATCGCGTATTCTTTCAATTCAACCTTAAATAAAAACTATGTCCGGCAACACTCTAGGCAAACTATTCTGCGTTACCAACTTCGGCGAATCGCATGGCCCGGCCATAGGCGCCGTGGTGGACGGCTGCCCGCCGGGGCTGGCGTTGTCCGAGGCGGACATCCAGTTCGATCTGGATCGGCGCCGGCCCGGCACCTCGCGCCACGTAACCCAGCGCCAGGAGCCGGACCAGGTCGAAATCCTGTCGGGCGTATATCAGGGGGTGACTACAGGCACGCCCATTGCGCTGCTTATCCGCAATACCGATGCGCGCAGCAAGGACTACAGCAATATCGCCGATACCTTCCGTCCCGGCCATGCCGACTTTACCTATTGGAGCAAGTTCGGCGAGCGCGATCCGCGCGGCGGCGGGCGTTCGTCGGCGCGGCTGACCGCGCCCAGCGTGGCGGCCGGCGCGATCGCCAAGAAATGGCTGGAGCAGAGCCATGGCATCAAGATACGCGGCTACATGAGCCAGCTGGGGCCTATACCTATTCCTTTCCAGTCCTGGGACGAAGTCCCGAACAATCCCTTCTATGCGCCCAACGCGGACATCGTGCCGCAGCTTGAAGACTATATGGATCAGTTGCGGCGCGACGGCGATTCCATCGGCGCGCGCATCGAGGTCGTCGCCGAGAACCCGCCGGCGGGCTGGGGCGAGCCCCTGTACGATCGCCTGGACGCCGACATCGCGCACGTCATGATGGGCTTGAATGCGGTTAAAGGGGTGTCGATAGGTGCCGGCTTCGACTGCATCGCCCAGCGCGGGTCCGAACATGGCGATGAAATCACCCCCGAAGGCTTCCTGTCGAATAATGCCGGCGGCGTGCTGGGCGGCATTTCATCCGGCCAGGCCATTACCGTGTCCATCGCCATCAAGCCCACGTCCAGCATCCGGGTTGAACGTCGGTCCGTCAATCGCGCCGGCGAGCCCGTTTCGGTGCAGACTCTGGGGCGGCACGATCCCTGCGTGGGCATACGCGCGACGCCTATTGCGGAAGCCCTGCTGGCCATCGTGCTGATGGATCACGCTTTGCGCCATCGCGCACAGTGCGGGAAATGAACCTTGTTGCCTGAAAGGAGCTTTACTGCCATGAAGAAAAAAACCTCATCAGCGATACGCGGCATGGCCGCCGCCGGAGCGATGTCGGCCTTGACCTTGCTGGCCGCCTGTGCCGCCGTCCAGACCACCGACTCGGGCACAGTGGGTGTCGACCGCAAGCAATATATGTCCAGCATGGTTTCCGAAGCCGCCTTGCAGCAGGAGGCCGCCCAGCAGTACAGCAGCCTGATCTCCCAGGCCAAGGCCCAGGGCGCCCTGGACGTCAACGCCGCCCAAACCGCGCGTGTGAAAGCCATCTCCCAGAAACTGATCAAGCAGGTCGGCGTATTCCGTCCGGATGCGGCCAAATGGAACTGGGAAGTCCATGTGCTCAATTCCGAAGAGGTCAACGCCTGGTGCATGCCGGGCGGGAAAATCGCCGTCTATACGGGCCTGATCAACCAGGTCAAGCCGACCGACGCCGAGCTGGCGGCGGTCATCGGCCACGAGATGGCGCATGCCCTGCGCGAGCATGCGCGCGAGCAGGTGTCCCAGCAAATGGTCACGAATATGGGCTTGTCGGTGTTGTCGGCGGTGACTGGCGCGGGCGCCACGGCCGACTTGGGCAGCGCACTGAGCGAGGTCATGTTCACCCTGCCGAACAGCCGCACGCACGAGGCCGAAGCCGATCGCATCGGCGTGGAGCTTGCCGCCAGGGCGGGTTACGATCCGCGCGCCGCGGTCACCCTGTGGCAAAAAATGGGCGCGCTCAGCCAGGGCAGCGCGCCGCCCGAGTTCCTGTCCACCCACCCCTCGGCGTCCAGCCGCTCGGCCGATCTGACCGAGGCGGCGAACAAGGTCATGCCGCTGTATCAGCAGGCGGGCGGTAAATAAATATAAATCAGCAAGGAAGGCGCCGGCCGGCCAAGGCCCGCGCCGTGCCGGCCGTGCGCGATGGCAGGCCGGTTTCCTAGCGCGGTTTATAGGCGGTCACGTCGATCTCGACCTTGGCGTCTATCATCAGGCGCGCTTCGGTCGTGGAGCGGGCGGGGCGGTGTTGGCCGAAACATTCCATGTAGACGCGGTTGAAGCTGCCGAAATCGCGGGCGTCGGCCAGCCACACATTGGTTTTGCATACGTCGTCCAGCGTGCAGCCCGCCAAGGCCAGCGCACGCTTCAAGTGCTGGAAGACCTGGCGAGTTTGCGCTTCGATGCCGCCGGCGACGACTTCGCCCTGTTCGTTCGTGGGCACTTGGCCTGATACGAATACGAAATCGCCCGCCCGTACCGCGGGCGACAAAGGCCGCGCCAGGCGGTCCGAACTGACGGGTGATTGGCCCAATAGCTCGATGGTCGACATTTATGCCTCATTTTGTAAAAAAATTACAGGAAAACCCTGATGTAAAGCCTATTGACGGCAATATAGCCGCTATATAGCATCTTATTTGTAATTTTATTACTACATGGTGCCATCATGCAATTATCCTGTCTTAACGGTAATCCGGTGCTTTCCGAGCGCCACAATCCCTTGCGCCGAAAGGTATTGCTTGCGGGCGCCCTGGGAGCGTCGGCCTTGGCGCTGGGCGGCAACAAGGCATTGGCCGCCGGCGGCCAGTCGGCCAGCCTGGCGATGATAGGCGATCCGCAAACCCTGGATCCCATGCTGACCACGGCGGACCTGGTCGGCACCATCATGCAGCACGTCTACGAGCCGCTGTATACCTTCGACGCCAGCTGGAACGTCGTTCCCATGCTGGCCAAATCCATGCCCGCGATTTCGGACGATGGCAAGGTATTCGAGATCGAGCTGCGCGAGAACGTTCCTTTTCATGATGGTTCCATCCTGAGCGCCGACGATGTGATTGCCTCGCTGGAGCGCTGGACCCGGATATCGCCGCGCGGCAAGGCGGTTGCCAAGGAGATCGCGCAAATCGCACAGGTCTCGCCTTCGAAGATAGCCATACATTTGAACAACCGGTATGCGCCTTTGCTGGCTCAATTGGCGTTTCCATCCGGCATGGCGGCCATCATGCCGAAAAGCACCGTTGCCGACCAGATGGCCAGCTTCATAGGAACCGGACCCTATAAACTGAAAGAAAGGCGCCCGGACCAGTACACCATACTGGATCGCTTCGATTCGTATGCCGCCCGCGGGGAAGAGCCCAGCGGCTTCGGCGGACGGCGCACGGCCGCCATCAAGGAGCTGCGCTTTGTGCCTGTGCCCGATTCCAACACGCGTGTGGCGGGCGCCATGGCGGGACAGTTCGCCTATGCCGATTTGCTGCCGGTGGAATCCGTGGGACGCCTGGAACGCGCGGGTGAGGGCATCGTTCCCATCATTGGCAAGAACTTCGGTTTTGCCTACATGGTGTTCAATACCAAGGAAGGCACCTTGCAAAGCCAGGCCATGCGCCAGGCCGTGCAAACGGCCATCGGCGCGGAAGAGCTGATGGCGGCCGCATTCGGCGATCCCCGCTTCTTCATCGTGGAGCCCAATTTCTTTCCCAAGGGCACGCCTTATTATTCCGAGGCGGGCGCCGGCCATTACAACAACAACGACCCCAAGAAGGCGGCGGAACTGGCCAGGAAAGCGGGTTACGGCAACAAGCCGATACGGATTCTTGCCAGCCGCCAATACGAATTCCACTACAACATCGCCATGGTGCTGGTCGAGCAATTCAAGCGTGCCGGCCTGGCCGCCGACCTGCAGGTGGTCGACTGGGCCACCTTGCTTCAGCGCCGCAACGATCCCAAGGTATGGGACATCTACATAACGCACTCCGGCTTGTTTCCCGAACCCATCCTGTCGCCGCCGCAATTGGGATCCGGGGCACCGGGCTGGTGGGAATCCCCCGAAAAAGCCGCCGCGATCAAGGCATTCAATGAAGAGGTGGACCTGGCCAAGCGCGGGCCGCTGTGGGGCCAGGTGCAGGCCGTGGTGTACGAGCAGGTGCCTTTTGTGGAACTGGGCAAGTTCAACAGCCTGTCGGCGCGCTCCAGCCGCTTGCAGGGTTTCGTGCCCAGCGCATGGCCGTTCTTCTGGAACACCAAGCTGGCCTGAGGGAAACCGCCCGAATGCTGTCCTCCATCAAGATCCTGCTTGTCCGCTTGCTGGGCGCATGCATCGTGTTGCTGATCGTCGCCGTGCTGGTTTTTCTGCTGGTGCACATGGCCTCGGGCGATCCCATCGCGGTGCTGCTGGGCGACCAGGCCACGGCCGCCGACATCGCCCAGGTGCGCGCGCAGTACGGTCTTGACCGGCCTTTGCCCACGCAGTTCTTCCTGTGGCTGGGTCAGGTTCTTGCCGGTAATCTGGGCACATCCATTTTTCTTCAGCAGCCGGTGGCCGAAGTCTTGCTGGAAAGGGCGGAGCCCACGATATTGCTGGCCCTGTTTTCCGTGGCGATCGCCAGCTGCATAGGTGTGCCTTGCGGGGCGCTGGCGGCTGTTTGGCGCGGCTCGCGCACGGACCAGGTGGTCAGCGCCGTGGCCATGCTGGCGGCCAGCGTGCCCAGTTTCTGGATGGGCCTCATCCTTATCCGCGTCTTTGCCGTTCAACTGGGCTGGTTTCCCGCGTCGGGATACGGCCCGCCCGACGCGGGCCTGGCGCAGCGCATGATGCACTTGGCATTGCCATCGGTGGTGCTTGGGGTGCTGAATTCGGCGCTCATCATCCGTTTCACGCGCGCTTCCATGCTGGACACGCTGGGCGAGGATTACGTGCGCACAGCCAGGGCCAAGGGCCTGTCCGAGACTGTCATCATGGTCAAGCATGTGATGAAGAACGCGCTGATTCCCATCGTCACGGTCATCGGGCTGACGATGGCGCTGATGATAGGCGGCACCGTGGTCACCGAAACGGTATTCAATCTGCCCGGAGTGGGCGGGCTGGTGGTGCGGGCGGTCCTGCGGCGGGACTATCCTGTTATCCAGGGCACCTTGCTGGTGGTGGCCTTCATTTATGTGCTGATCAATTTTTTCATTGATTTTCTATATACGGTAATCGATCCGCGGATCAGGTTGCGAAAGTAGGCTTACGATGTCTTCCATTCTTCCGGACGCCGGCATCAGGCCGCCACCCAGCCGATTCAGCTATCTGGCCGGCCGCTATTTTTCGCGCCGCATCGTGCTGGCGGCCAGTGTGATCCTGCTTGCCGTCGTCGCGGTGTCGGTGGGCATCTCCTGGTTTTCCAGCGCGGACCCCAGCGCGGTGTCCATCATGCAGCGTCTGAAGCCGCCGTCGCTGTCGCATTGGGCCGGAACGGACCATCTGGGGCGGGACGTGTTCCTGCGCATGGCCTACGGGGGCCGCTATTCGCTGACCATAGGCGTGGTGACCGCCCTGGGCGCCGTGATCCTGGGTACGGTGCTGGGCATGGTGGCAGGCTATTTCCGCCTGGCCGATGCCCCCATCATGCGAGTGGTCGACGCCATGATGGCCTTTCCCGACATTCTGCTGGGCATCGCGCTGGTGGCCATACTGGGACCCTCGCTGTGGAACGTGGTGCTGGCGCTGGTCATCGTCTATACCCCGCGCGTTGCGCGGGTGGCGCGCGCTTCGACGCTTGTCCTGCGCGACCTGCTGTACGTGGATGCCGCAAGGGCGATCGGCACGCCGACCTGGAAGATTCTGTACATGCATATCCTGCCCGGCTTGATCTCGCCCATCCTGGTCCAGTTGACCTTTATATTCGCCTACGCCATCCTGGCCGAAGCCGGGCTTTCCTTCCTGGGCGTGGGCGTCCCGCCCTCCATTCCCACCTGGGGGACCATGATTGTCGGCAGCCTGAACTATTCCGACCAGGCCTTCTGGACCATCGTCTATCCCGGCCTGGCCATCGTCATCACGGCGCTTTCGCTGCAGCTCGTGGGCGACGGCATACGCGATTCCCTGGATCCCAAGCTGAAGGCGGCGGCATGACGGCGCGAATCGATACCGGCATACCCCGCCTGCAGGTCGAATCCCTGTCGACCTCCTTTCTTTCCGACCGGGGGCGCGTGCAAAGCGTGTCCGACGTGTCGTTCTCGATTCCGGCGGGCACCACGCTGGCGCTGGTCGGCGAATCCGGATCGGGCAAGTCCGTGACCAGCCTTGGCCTGATGGGCTTGCACGCCAAGACCTCGCATCCGCAGGTTGGCGGCAAGGCGCTGTTTCTGCGTCGCAACGGCCAACGCGTCAGCCTGTTTGATTTGCCGGAGCGCGAATTCCGCTCCTTGCGCGGCAACGAGATGGCAATGATCTTCCAGGAGCCCATGACCAGCTTGAATCCCCTGTTGACCGTGGGCGAACAGATCGCCGAGTCGACGCGGCTGCACCTGGGCTACGATCGCGCGCAGGCCAGGGCGCATGCGCAGCGCATGTTGGACATGGTCGAGATACCGGCCGCCGCGCGGCGGGTTGGAGAGTATCCGCATGAGCTTTCAGGCGGCATGCGGCAGCGCGTGATGATCGCCCTGGCCATGGCCTGTTCGCCCACGCTGCTGATCGCCGATGAGCCGACCACGGCCTTGGATGTGACGATACAGGCCCAGGTACTGGCCTTGATCGGGCGCCTGCGGCAAGAGACCGGTATGAGCGTCCTGTTCATCACCCACAACCTGGGCGTGGTGGCCCAGTATGCCGACGACGTGGCGGTCATGTATGCGGGCAGGATCGTCGAGTCGGGCAGTGTTGAGCGCATATTTTCCAGGCCCGCGCATCCCTATACCCGGGCCTTGCTGGATTGCTTGCCCGCGATGGCCAGACAATCGGACCGGCGCGACGGGCCCATTGGGCGGCGGCTCACGGCGATAGCGGGACAGGCTCCAAGCCCCTACGACATGCCCCTGGGATGCGCCTTCAGCCCGCGTTGCACTCTGGCAGACGATTACTGCCGCAGGGCCGCGCCGCCCTTGGAAATGCTGTCCGGCGCAGGCAGCGTGCGCTGCTTCAAGGCCGGGGAGGGAGGCCTATGAGCCAGCGGGAAACATTGATCGAGTTGCGCGGGCTGAGCAAGACCTTCGGCTCGTCCGCGTCGCCGATACAGGCGGTCAGCGGAGTCGGCTTTTCCATCCTCAAGGGCGAGACCGTTGGCCTGGTGGGCGAGTCAGGGTCGGGCAAGACGACCATAGGACGCATGCTGTGCCGCTTGACCGATCCCAGCGCGGGGCAGATGCTCTATCACGGCGGGCCGGAAGAGGTGGATCTGGCGACGCTCAGCCCGCGCCAATACCGGCCTTTGCGCGCGCGGATACAGGTCGTATTCCAGGACCCCTATGCCAGCTTGAATCCCCGCATGCGCGTACGCGGGATTATTGCCGAAGCCCTGGATGCGCATGGCCTGGCCAAAGGCGCGGCGCGCCTGCCGCGCATTTACGAACTGTTGCGGCAGGTGGGCCTGAACGAAGAGCAGGCGGAGCGGTTTCCGCATGAGTTCTCCGGCGGACAGCGCCAGCGCATCGGCATCGCCCGGGCGCTCGCGGTCGAGCCCGAGTTCATCATTGCGGATGAACCGCTTTCGGCGCTGGATGTATCGATACAGGCGCAGGTCATCAATCTTCTGGGCGATATCAAGGAAAGGCTCGGCTTGACGATGCTTTTCATTTCGCATGACCTGGATGTGGTGGAATACCTGTGCGACCGTGTTGTGGTGCTTTACCTGGGCCGTGTGGAGGAGATTGCGCCGACCCGGGCGCTGTATTCGCAGCCCCGCCATCCCTACACCCAAGCCTTGCTGGCGGCGGCGCCCGTTCCCGATCCGCGGGCGCCGCGCCCGGCGCATTTGCTGGAAGGCGATCTGCCCAGCCCCGCCAACCCGCCATCCGGTTGCGTGTTCAGGACGCGGTGCCCGCTGGCCGAGGCTAGGTGCGCGCAGGCCGACATGGAACTGCGTCAGCACGGTGAAGGCCATTGGCAGGCATGCTGGCGCAACTATTGAGTAATCCGAAAGCAAAGGCAGGACGAACATGAAGCAAAAGAACCACCTGGATTCCGGCAACAAGGGCTATCCGCCCAATGCGCCGCCTTGCCTTGCCGATGAGGCGGGCCAGCACGGCTGGAACCTGTTCGACGACGACCTGCCGTATCCCATGGCGGTCATCAGGCAGGCCGAGCTGGAGCACAACCTTAGATGGATGCAGGCCTATGCGAAAGAGCAGGGGGTCTTCATCGCGCCGCACGGCAAGACCACGATGTCGCCGCAACTGTTCCGGCGGCAACTGGACGCGGGCGCCTGGGGGCTTACCTTTGCGACGGTATTCCAGGTCAATGCCGGGCTGGAGGCGGGTGCGCGGCGCATCATCATCGCCAACCAGGTGGTCGGCGACGCCGACCTGGATGCGCTGCAATACATGCGGACCCGCGATCCGGAACTGCGCATATGGTTTCTGGTGGACTCGCTGGCCCAGATCGAGTGTATCGAGTCATGGGCGCAGCGCCGCCAATCGCCCATGGCCTTCGACTGCCTGCTGGAAATCGGCATTTCGGGCCAGCGTACGGGGTGCCGGACATTCGAGCAGGCCGTGGAACTGGCAGGGCGGATCAAGGAGTCGGATTCGCTGGTCCTGGGCGGGATAGAGTGCTATGAAGGCGGCCTGGCCCGATGCGACAGCGCGCACGACAGCGAAGAAGTCGGCGCGCTGATGGAGCGGGTCGGGCGCATTGCCCGGGAGTGCGACAAGCTTGCCTTGTTCGATGATAAGGAGATCATTGTCAGCGCGGGGGGATCGGCGGTGTTCGACCTTGTCGTGCCGGGCCTGAAGCTGTCCTTGTCCAAGCCGGTGGCCGGCATCCTGCGCTCGGGCTGCTATGTGACCCACGACCATGATTTCTATTCCGGGATGCTGCGCAAGGTGGAGCAGCGCCAGGGCCTGCGGGCCAGCCTGCTGCCGGCGTTGGAGGTCTGGAGCATGGTGCAATCGGTGCCGGAGCCCGGCCTGGCGATACTCAGCTGCGGCAAGCGCGATGTGTCTTACGACCTTTCGCTGCCGGTGGTGACACACTATTCCCCGCAGGGCAGCCGCTCCAGGACCGTTGCGCCAGTGGGCTGGGCCATATCGGCCCTGAACGACCAGCATGCCTATCTGAAGATATCGGCCGGCGCGCCTCACCCCAAAGTCGGAGACCGCATCATCCTGGGTATTTCGCATCCCTGCACCACTTTCGACAAATGGACGTGGCTGCCGCTGATCGACGAGGCGGGGCGCGTTGTCTCCGCCGTGACCACACGCTTCTAGGAACCAGCATGACAACGCCACCTTCTTCTTCCGGCTTGCTGCGCCAGCTGCATGAGGCGCTGGACCATGTGTCCAAGGCGCAGCAGCGCGTACTGCTCGTCATTCTCGAGGATCCCGCCGCCATCGTGAACAGCACGATAGAACAGATCGCCACGGCGGCCCAGGTATCCATGCCCTCCGTCATACGGGCTTTCCGGCAATTCGGCTATGGCAGCTTCCGCGACTTCATGGTGGCGCTGGCCCAGGACCTGGCGGTGTCGAATCACCACTTTCATCGCAGCGTTTCGATCGGCGACTCATCGCCCGACGTGGTCAGCAAGATCGTGCGCAGCGCGATTTCCTCGCTTGCCGAACTGGGCCGCCATCTGGATGTGGAGGTCCTGGACGCGGTGTCGCGAAAAATCGTTGATGCCAGCCGCGTCGATTGCTATTCGGTCGGCGCCACCTCGGCCTTCATGTCGCAGGAACTGCAAACGCGCTTGTTTCGCCTGGGAATCAATGCCAATGCGTTCTCGGACCCTCATCAGCAGTTGATCTCGGCCAGTTCGCTGGACGAGAAAGGAATCGCCTTCGTCATTTCGCATGTGGGCAGCATGCCTTTTGTGCTGGAGGCCGCGCAACTGGCCAAAAGCCGGGGGGCCACGGTGGTGGCGTTGACCCAGGCCGGCACGCCCCTGGCGCTGAAGGCCGACCTGACGATAGCCGTGTCGGTGCCGCAGGATGCCGTCATGAGGGTCAGCACTGAAGCCTATCTGGCCCATTTGCTGGTGATCGAGATATTGACGGTGCGGGTCGCGCAGAAACTGGGACCCGACACCATCGAGAAACTGAAGCAGATCAAGCAGGTGCTTGAGCAGCATGGCATAGACAGTGCGCTGCATACGGATATTTATTGAGTTCAAAGGTTGTTATGAGTGTGACGCAAGCGGATGGCGAAGCCGGCCGTATCGATGTACTGCGCAATGGAATGGTGTACGACGGATCGGCGGCCGATGGCGCTCCAGGCGACGTGTGGATACAGGGCGGCAGGCTGCTGGCCGTCCTGCCGCCGGGGACCCCGCCTTCCTTGGCGCCGAAATCCGCCCCGGCGGCTGAGCGCGTCGTCCATGATTGCACCGGCATGGTGATTGCGCCGGGCTTCATCGATGTCCATACGCATGATGATGCCGTCGTCCTGGATCATCCCGACATGCTGCCCAAGCTGTCGCAGGGCATTACCACGGTCATTACCGGTAACTGCGGCATTTCGCTGGTGCCCATCGTGACCGACAGTCCGGCGGCACCCTTGTCCCTGCTAGGCGCCAGGCAGTTCCGCTTCGAATCGCTGCGGGCCTATCGGCAGGCCATAGACCAGTCCCCGCCCGGCGTGAACGTGGCGGTCCTGATCGGCCACACCGCCTTGCGCATGCGTGTCATGGACAACCTGGATCGGCCGGCTTCGGCCGCCGAGACGGACGCCATGGGCAGCATGCTGGACGACGCCATGCGCGCCGGCGCCCTGGGCATGTCATCGGGCGTGTTCTATCGGCAGGCCTATGCGGCAGGCATCGACGAGCTCTCCGCGCTGGTCAAGGTCGTGGCCGGGCACGGCGGGGTTTATGCCACCCATGTGCGGGACGAATTGCGCGGCATCGTCCAGGCTATCGAGGAAGCGGCCCTGACGGCGCGCATGGCCGGCGCTCCGCTGGTGCTTTCGCATCACAAATGCGCGGGACCGGAGAACTGGGGGCGCACGGCCCAGACCCTGCCGCTTATCGAGCGCCTGGCGCGCGAACAGCCGATAGCCATGGACGTGTATCCGTATACGGCGGGCTCCACCGTCCTGCGGGAAGATTTGGTCGATGAGGTGATCGATATCCTGATAACCGGCAGCGACGCGCATCCGGAAATGATAGGCCGCTATTTGAAGGATATTGCCGCGCTTTGGGGCATCTCGCAGAAGCAGGCGTGCCGGCGGCTGCAGCCGGGCGGCGCCTGCTATTTCCAGATGCGCCAGGATGACGTCGATCGCGTGGTGGCGCATCCGCTGTCCATGATCGGTTCCGACGGCCTGCCGCACGACACGCATCCGCATCCCCGCCTGTGGGGCGCCTTCCCCCGGGTGCTGGATCAATATTGGCGTATAAAGGGAACCTTGCCCATGGCGCAGGCCATCCATAAAATGACAGGCATGTCGGCAAGGCGTTTTGGCCTTGGCGGGCGCGGCTTCCTGAAGCCGGGCTATTTTGCGGACGTGGTCGTCTTCGATCCGGACAAGGTGCGCGACCTGGCCACCTATGCCGAACCGGCCCAGTTCAGTCAGGGAATCGAGCAAGTCTGGGTGAACGGCCGCCTGGGATTCATCGGCCGCGATAAAACCATCGCCGCAAGAGCCGGTCGATTTGTGGAGCGCAGCAATATGAAGGTCGCCAATTGAAATGTCCCACGCCACGCATTTGATCGCCCTGGATTGGGGCACCACGTCGCTGCGGGCCGCCCTGATGGACGGCCAGGGCAAGATCGTCGATCAGGCCGATACGGACAACGGCATCATGGCCGTGGCCGGACAGGATTTTCAGGCGGTGTTCGACAGGGTGGCGGGCGCATGGCTGCGGGACCACCCCCAAGCGGCGGTGATGGCGGCGGGCATGGCGGGCAGCCGCCAGGGGTGGCGCGAGACGCCGTACCTGCCATGTCCGGCAGGCTTCCAGGAATTGGGCCGGGGCCTGGTCTGGTCCGCCAGGAATGGCGGTTCCATCGGTTTCGTGCCGGGCTTGTCCACCCGGCATGCCGATGGCGCGCCCGACGTGATGCGGGGCGAGGAAACCCAGGTTTTCGGCGCATTGGACGCCCTTGGGGTCGACAACGGAATCTTTGTGCTGCCCGGCACCCACAGTAAATGGGTGCGGGTGGAGAACCGCCGCATCCGCGATTTTCATACCTATATGACCGGCGAGGTCTTCGCTTTGCTCAAGCAGCATTCCATCCTGTCGCGCACCATGCCCGAGGGCTCTCCGGTTTCATGGGAGGAAGGGCGGGCCAGTTTTTCCGCCGGCTGCGCACTGGCGGCCGAGGGCGCCATGCTGCACAATCTGTTTTCCGTTCGGGCGCGAGGCCTGCTCGGCGGCCTGCCCGGCGAACTGGCCCCGGACTACTTGTCCGGCTTGCTGATCGGGGAGGAAATCCGCGAAGCCCTGGCCTTGCTGGAATCCGATGCGCCGCGCCATATCCATCTGGTGTGCAAGCCGGTATTGCTCCAGCGCTACCAAGAAGCGCTCTCTGTTTTCGGGCTGCAAGGCTCGGGCTGCCCTGAGCAGGCAAGCTATCGTGGCATGCTGGCCATCGCGCGCCATCTGGGCCTGACGGCCTGATGGCGCAAGCGCGCAATCCTTTACTGGAATGAAGATGCATATAGACGCTTATCTGGACGAATTCCCGCTGATCGCCATTTTCCGTGGCGTCACCCCCGAAGAGGTGGTCTGCGTGGCCGAAGGCGTGGTGGAGGCCGGTTTCCGCATTCTTGAAGTGCCTTTGAACTCGCCGCGTCCGCTGGAGAGCATAGCGCTCCTGGCCGACAGGTTTCCCGATCTGCTGGTGGGCGGGGGGACCGTCATGTCGCCGGCCGACGCCATGGCGATCGCGCGGGCGGGCGGCAAGCTGGTGCTGATGCCGCACAGCGATCCCGCGGTCGTGCGCCAGGCCAAGCAGTCGGGATTGCTGTGCGTGCCGGGGGTGGCGACGCCGACCGAGGCCTTCGCCGCGCTGGCCAACGGCGCCGACGCCCTTAAGCTTTATCCGGCGGAGCAGATTGCGCCGTCCGTGGTCAAGGCCTGGCGCGCGGTCCTGCCCTTGAATCATCGCTTATTGCCGGTGGGGGGGATACGGCCCGACACCATGGCCGATTACCTGCGCGCCGGCGCGAACGGCTTCGGCCTGGGCTCGGCCCTGTATAAGCAGGGCATGCCGGCCCCCGAGGCCGCCCGCAACGCCCGGGCCTTCGCGCAGGCGCTGGCGGAATTGCGCTTACAAGGCCTGTTGCCCGGCGGGGCCTGAGCCGAGCGGCTTTTTTGAGTCTTGTGCGGAAGGGATGAATGGCAGGGTATCACTGCTGATACCAGTATAAGCACTTGTCTTGTACCGGGTTAGCAAGGTGGCATAATTGATCCAAGGCTTTTCCGTTTACTTCTCCTAAGGGCTCACCATGGCACAAACCCTGTACGACAAACTTTGGGATGCACACGTTGTGCATCAAGAGTCGGACGGCACCTGTTTGCTGTATATCGACCGTCATCTGGTTCACGAAGTTACCAGCCCTCAGGCATTCGAAGGGCTGGCCCTGGCCGGGCGCAAGCCGTGGCGGATCGGAGCCAATCTGGCCGTGGCCGACCATAATGTGCCGACCACGGACCGCAATCAAGGCATACAAGATCCCATTTCGCGTCTGCAGGTCGACACGCTGGACGCCAATTGCGAAAAATACGGCATTACCGAATTCCGCATGAACGACCTGCGCCAGGGCATCGTGCATATCATCGGCCCCGAGCAGGGCGCGACCCTGCCGGGCATGACGGTGGTTTGCGGCGACTCCCACACCAGCACGCATGGCGCGCTGGGCACGCTGGCGTTCGGCATCGGCACTTCCGAGGTCGAGCACGTGCTGGCCACGCAGACGCTGCTCATGAAAAAGAACAAGAACATGCTGATCAAGGTCGAGGGCGAATTGCCTTTCGGCTGTACGGCCAAGGACCTGGTTCTGTACGTCATCGGAAAGATAGGCACGGCCGGCGGCACGGGCTATGCCATCGAGTTCGGCGGCAGCACGGTGCGCGCCTTGTCGGTGGAAGGGCGCATGACGGTCTGCAATATGGCCATCGAAGCGGGCGCCCGATCGGGCATGGTGGCTGTCGATCAGAAGACCATCGATTACTTCCGCGGCCGTCCGTATGCGCCATCCGGCGCCTTGTGGGATCAGGCGGTGCAGTACTGGAGCACCCTGCACTCCGATCCCGGCGCCAAGTTCGACCGGGTGGTCGAGATCGACGCCCGCGAAATAAGCCCTCAGGTGTCATGGGGCACTTCACCCGAAATGGTCTTGTCGGTGGAAGGGCGCATACCCGATCCCGACAAGGAAAAAGACGACGTGCGCCGCGGCGGCATGGAACGCGCCCTGCAATACATGGGCCTGAAGCCCAATACGCCGCTTACCGATATCAAGGTGGATCGCATCTTCATCGGTTCCTGTACCAATGCGCGCATCGAAGACCTGCGCGCCGCCGCTGTGGTGGCGCGCGGCAAGCGCGTGGCCTCGTCGGTCAAACAGGCCATGGTGGTGCCCGGTTCGGGCCTGGTCAAGCGGCAAGCCGAACAAGAGGGCCTGGACAAGATATTCCTGGAAGCCGG
>JBEBYL010000018.1:0-62889 GCA_040391135.1 Pusillimonas sp.
CTCAGGCCTTCGGGCTTTAGCTTCTGACCATCCAACTTCTGGGGGTCAGTTCAAAGCCGGGTTTCTTTTTTTTGCAATGCGTGATTGCAAGGCCTGACCCCAGGGGGATCAGTTCTTGGTCTGGTCGACCAGCTTGTTGGCGGCGATCCAGGGCATCATGGCGCGCAGCTTGCCGCCGACCTGTTCGATTTGCGATTCGGCGTTGATGCGGCGGCGCGACGTCAGCGTGGGAGCGCCGGCGGCGTTTTCCAGGATGAAGTTCTTGGCGTACTCGCCGGTCTGGATGTCGGCCAGGCACTGACGCATGGCTTGCTTCGTTTCCTCGGTAACGATACGCGGCCCGGTGACGTATTCACCGTACTCGGCATTGTTGGAAATGGAGTAGTTCATGTTGGCGATGCCGCCTTCGTAGATCAGGTCGACGATCAGCTTCAGTTCGTGCAGGCACTCGAAGTAAGCCATTTCAGGCGCGTAGCCCGCTTCGACCAGGGTTTCGAAACCGGCCTTGATGAGCTCGACGGTACCGCCGCACAGCACGGCTTGTTCGCCGAACAGGTCGGTTTCAGTCTCTTCCCGGAAATTGGTTTCGATGATGCCGGCACGGCCGCTGCCGATTGCGCAGGCATACGACAAGGCGATATCGCGTGCGGCGCCGGATGTGTCCTGGTGCACAGCCACCAGCGAAGGCACGCCGCCGCCTTGGCTATAGGTGCCGCGCACGGTGTGGCCAGGCGCCTTGGGAGCGACCATGATGACGTCGATGTCGGCACGCGGCTGGACTTGGCCGTAATGCACGTTGAAGCCGTGCGCGAACGCAAGAGCGGCGCCCGCCTTGATGTTGCCGGCAACCTGGTTGCGATACACCTCGGCGATGTTTTCGTCGGGCAGCAGGATCATGACCAGGTCGGCACCCTTGACGGCTTCGGCAACTTCCAGGACCTTCAGGCCGGCATTTGCGGCTTTGTTCCACGAGGCGCCGCCCTTGCGCAGGCCGACGACCACATTGACGCCGGACTCATGCAGGTTGAGCGCGTGCGCATGGCCTTGCGAGCCGTAGCCGATGATGGCAACCGTCTTGCCTTTGATCAGGGAAAGGTCGCAATCTTTATCGTAAAAAACTTTCATTTGGGTGCTCCAATAACCGTTTGGTATTTTGATTTTTGCCGGATGCCGCATCCGGCATTCAAGGTTGAACATTGGCCGGCATACTGCCGCCTGGCCGGTAATAATAAATTAAAGCTTCAGGACGCGTTCGCCGCGGCCTATGCCTGACACGCCGGTACGCACCGTTTCCAGGATGGCGCTGCGATCGAGGGCGCCGATAAAGGCTTCGATCTTGTCCTGGTCCCCGGTGAGCTCTATGGTGTAGACCTTGTCGGTGACGTCGATGATGCGGCCGCGGAAGATATCGGCCATGCGCTTCATCTCGTCGCGCTCCTTGCCCACGGCGCGGACCTTGATCAGCATCAGCTCGCGCTCGATGTGCGGGCCTTCGGACAGATCCACCACCTTGACCACGTCGACCAGGCGATTCAGATGCTTGGTGATCTGTTCGACCACTTCATCCGACCCGTTGGTGACTATGGTCATGCGCGATAGCGTCGTGTCTTCGGTAGGCGCTACGGTAAGCGTTTCGATGTTGTAGCCGCGCGCCGAGAAAAGACCGACCACGCGCGACAGCGCGCCGGGTTCGTTTTCCAGAAGGATAGAAATTACGTGTTTCATTTTTCTCTCCTTACAGGTCTTCGGAACCGAGCAGCATTTCGGTCAGGCCGCGGCCGGCTTTCACCATGGGCCATACATTTTCAGTCTGGTCGGTAATGAAATCCATGAAGACCAGCCTGTCCTTGTACTTGGTGAATGCCTCGCGTATGGCCGGCTCGACGTCGGCCGGCTTTTCGATGCGCATGCCGACGTGACCGTAGCTTTCGACCAGCTTGACGAAGTCGGGCAAGGCGTCGACATAGGATTCCGAGTAGCGCGAACCGTAGTCGATCTGCTGCCATTGCCGCACCATGCCCAGATAGCGGTTGTTCAGGCACAGCACTTTGGGCGTCATCCGGTACTGGCTGCAGGTGGAGAGCTCCTGGATGTTCATCTGGATGGAGGCTTCGCCGGTAATGACGGCGACCTGGCTGTCCGGATTGGCCATCTGGACGCCCATGGCGTAAGGCAGGCCGACACCCATGGTGCCCAGGCCGCCGGAATTGA
Organism: Pusillimonas sp.; assembly: GCA_040391135.1. Taxonomy (GTDB): domain Bacteria; phylum Pseudomonadota; class Gammaproteobacteria; order Burkholderiales; family Burkholderiaceae_B. The sequence goes on from JBEBYL010000018.1 coordinate 2,212, forward strand.
TCCAGCGGCGCGGCTCGTCGAAACGGTAGTACTGCGCGGCCCACATCTGGTGCTGGCCGACGTCCGAGGTCACAAAAGCGTTGCCGCCCGTGACTTCCCACAGCTTCTCGACCACGAATTGCGGCTTGATGATGGAGTCGGAATTTTCATAAACCAGGCATTGCTTGCCTCGCCAAGTGGTGATCTGCTCCCACCATTTGGCCAGGGCCGGCTTGTTGGGCGGCGTCTCGGCCGCGGCCTGCGCGTACACGGCGTTCATTTCCTGCAGCACATCCTTTACGTTGCCCACGATGGGCACGTCGACGCGGACGCGTTTCGAGATCGATGAGGGATCGATGTCGATATGGATGATCTTGCGGGGATTCTGCGCGAAATGCTTGGTATTGCCGATGACGCGATCGTCGAAGCGCGCGCCCACGGCGATCAGCACATCGCAGTGCTGCATCGACATATTGGCTTCGTAGGTGCCATGCATGCCCGGCATGCCCACGAACTTGTCGTTGCTTGCAGGAAATGCGCCCAATCCCATCAGGGTGTTGGTGCACGGCGCGCCGGTCAGCTCGACCAGTTGGCGCAGCTCCGCCGAGGCATCGGACAGAATCACGCCGCCGCCCGAATAGATCATGGGGCGCTCGGCGGCGAGCAGCATCTGCACCGCTTTCTTGATTTGCCCCAGATGGCCCTTGTTGACCGGTGCGTATGAGCGCATCTTGACTTCGCCGCGCTTGGCGCTGTACTTGCACTTGGCGACGGTGATGTCCTTGGGGATATCGACCAGCACCGGGCCGGGACGGCCCGTCTTGGCGATATAAAAGGCGCGGCGCATGGTCTCCGCCAGGTCCTTGACGTCGCGGACCAGGAAATTATGCTTGACGCAAGGCCGTGTGATGCCCACTGTGTCGCATTCCTGGAAAGCATCTTCGCCTATGGCGTGGCTGGGTACCTGGCCGCTGATGATCACCATGGGAATGGAGTCCATATAGGCCGTGGCGATGCCTGTGACGGCATTGGTCAGGCCCGGCCCGCTGGTGACCAGCGCAACGCCCACCTTGTCGGACGAGCGCGAATACGCGTCGGCCGCATGCACGGCGGCCTGCTCGTGGCGCACCAGAATATGCTTGAAATTGTCTTGCTTGTAGATTGCGTCGTAGATGTACAGCACTGCGCCGCCGGGGTAACCAAACACGTGGTCCACACCTTCTTCGGCCAGGCACTGCACGACGATGTCGGCGCCATTGAGTTCCATATTGTTTTCCTTTCGTAACCAGCACTGATATCCCGACCGGCCCAAAGGCCCGAGCTTGAACCGGTTGCAGCAACATGATCTGGCGCTTTATGGCTCACGGAGCCATGCCACCCAGACACCTTGCCGACCCGACCCGTACTCATCGAAACACAGCACGAGCGTTCCTGGGAACGCGGGAGGTAGAAACGGAAGCCTTGGCAACACACGCTTGTGGCGCGGCCAACGGCAAATTTATTACAGGCGCAAAAAACCGGGCGGATGGCCCGGGCAACAGTGCCTCTGGCGATCCGCTCCGGATAATTGAACGGATCAACGCAGTAATGTAGCGCGTAACGCGGGCATAGGCAAATCAGGGAAGCAACCGGCTTTCCAGCAACGCGCCGATGAACTCGGCATACTGCGTGGCGCTGACCTCTTGATTGCTGTATTTTCGCCGCTTCAGGTACCAATCCTGCATCATGGCCTTGCATAGCGATGCCAGCAGACGGGCATTGATCCGCCGGAACGCACCCGCCTCGATGCCTTCCTGGATGATGCCGTAAAGAATGTTCTCGATCTCGAGCTCGATGGCAATGGCTTCTTTCTTCTGCTTCTCGGGCAGGCTCTTGGTTTCCATGAAGGAAAAATAGAACCAGGGCTGCATCAGTTCGCTAAGGTATACATGCGCCTTCACCGCTGCAAGCAGCTTGTCGCGCGGCGCCGCGATGTCTTGCGTATAGGCCAGCATGGTGCGCCGCGTAAGCAGAAAGCCATGGCCCTGGATAAGACCCAGCAAGTCCTCCTTGCTTCGTATGTAGGCGTACAGGCCGCCTATGCTGAAGCCCGAATCCGCGCACAGGTCGCGCAGCGACATGGCGTGAAATCCCTTGGAACTGGCCAGCCGCAGCGTCGAGTTGATGATGCGAACCAGATTCCTGACCGCCACATGCTCTTTCTTGATGCGGATGAGATCCCGGTTCTGATGGTAAAGCTCGCGGCAGATTTCAACTTTCGACAGGCTCAGCTCGACCTTGAAAGACTCAAAATCAGCAATCATCGCAGGCTCCCGCTGTTATTTCGCCGCGCAAGTTTACGGTATTTCTATACCGACAAATAACGATGCTGGGTTTCGGTATCGCTGATCAAGTCTTCGCTGTTTGCTTCGTGGACAATCATGCCCTTTTCAAGGATGTAGGCGCGCTTGGCATGCTTCAAGGCGAAATGCACGCTCTGGTCCGTGAACAGGATGGTCGTTGTCTTGGCCAGTTCGTCGATCAGCGCGCCGATCTGCTTGACGATGACAGGCGCCAGCCCTTCGTTCGGTTCATCGAGCAGCAGCAGTAGCGGCTCGCTCATGAGCGAGCGGGCCACCGCCAGCATTTGCTGCTGTCCTCCCGACAAGGTCGCGCCATCCTGTCCGGCCAGCTCGCCCAGCATGGGGTATTCATCGAAGATGCGTTCCATGGTCCAGCGGGGTGTGACGCCCGGCCGGCGATACTGGGCTATTTCAAGATTCTCGCGCACGCTCAAGCCGGGAAAGATGCGCCGGTCTTCGGGTACCAGCCCTACGCCCATGCGCGCGATGCGGTAGGCCGGCTGGCCGGCGACGTCGCGGCCCTGAAAGGCCACGCGGCCCGAGCGCGGCGCCGACAGGCCTATGATGCTGCGCAGCGTCGTGCTTTTGCCGGCGCCGTTGCGCCCCAGCAAGCAGACGGTTTCGCCTTCATTGAGCTTGAGCGATACGCCTTGCAACGCATGGCTTTCGCCGTAATAGGTATGAATATTGTCGACTTCCAGAATCATGATGCCAGCTCCTCTTCGGCGTCGCCCAGATAGGCCCGCCTGACCTCGGGATGCGCCTTGACTTCCTGCGGCGTGCCCAGGACCAGGCTTTGGCCGCGATGCATGACCAGTATCCGGTCCGCCACGTCGAACACCACGCCCATGTCGTGCTCGGTGATCAGGAATGTGTAGTCGCCCGTCCCTGCCAGGGATTTGACCAGGGCCGTTACGCGGTGGGTTTCGTCGGGGGTCATGCCGGCCGTGGGTTCGTCCAGCAGCACCAGTTGCGGCCGGGTAGCCAGAACGACCGCGATTTCGACCAGCCGCTTGTCGCCATAGCTGATGAAGCCCGCCCGCTTCGTGGCGATCTCTGTCAGGGACAAGCGTTCCAGCAAGGCATCCGCCTCCTGCTGAACAGGCTTGTTGCGCGATGCGATGTTGACCCATCGCCGGCTGTCGCCATGATAGGCCGTCAGTGCGACTTCCACGTTTTCGCGCACGGTCATTTCGTTGAAGATGTTATTGATCTGGAACGAGCGGGACACCCCCATCCGGCTGATGCGGTGGGCTGGCAGCCCGGTAATATCGGCCCCCTGGAACATGATGGTGCCCGCGGTGGGGTGCATGCGGCCGGACAGCATGTTATAGAAGGTGGTCTTGCCCGCGCCGTTGGGGCCGATGATGGCCAGGGTTTCTTGGGGAAAGACCTGAAGCGACACATCGGATACCGCGGCAACGCCGCCGAAGCGCTTGGTCAGCTTACTGATCTGCAAGATGGGTTGTGTCATTTTCGCTCCAGCCACCAATCAAGAAAGGTACCCAGCAGTCCGCGCCGGAAGAACATCACCATGAGCGCCAGGATGATGCCCAGCACCAGCATCCATGCCTGCGTCATGCTGGTGATCCAGGTTTCCAGCAAGACGAACATGGCGGCTCCGAAAAAGGGGCCAAGGAAATAGCCTGTTCCGCCCAGGATGGACATCAGCACCGGTTCGGCCGACATGGACCAATGCACGAGCTCGGGGCTGGCGATGCGCAGGAACGGCGCCATCAGTCCCCCTGCCAGGCCGGCAAACGCACCCGCCAGAGTGAATGCCGCCAGGCGATAGCTGCGCACGTTCAGTCCGCAGAAGGCCACACGCTCGGGGTTCTGGCGGATGGCGCGCAGGATCAGGCCGAATGAAGAACGGCAGATCAGGTACAGCAGCGCCGTGGCCAGCACAACCACCGCCAGTACCACGTGGTAATAGACGCTGGGATTGCCCAGGGCCAGGTCGAAGCCCAGGCCCAATGATGTCACGCTGAATCCCGCAATGCCGTCGCTGCCGTTCGTGACCGAGCGCCACTGATGAACCACGGCGAAGACCATCATGCCGAATGCCAACGTAAGCATGGAGAAATACACCTCGTTAAGGCGCACGCTGAAAAATCCGATGACCAGCGCAAGAATCGCGCCCGCCGCGATGGCCACCAGCAGGCAGGCCAGCAAAGGCCACTGCATGCCTTGCAGCAGCAGGGCCGTGGCATAGGCGCCAACACCGAAAAAGGCGGCATGGCCGAAACTGAGCATGCCCGTGTATCCGAAGATAAGATTGAAGCTGGCCGCGAATAGCCCCAGGATAAGGATTTCCGTGGCGATGAAAATATAGAAATACGGCGCGATCCAGGGCAAAGCGATAAGCAGGACAAGCAAGACGGCCAGCACCGCCAGGGTAAGGTTCTTTTTCATAGCGACGCCCCCTTCCCCATCAGGCCGTGGGGCTTGAGCAGCAAGACGACGGCCATGCCCACGAACGGCAGGATCAGATTGATTTCAGGCAGGAAGCGGCCGCCCAGCCCATGAATGAGGCCCAGCACGATGGCGCCCAGCAAGGCGCCCGGAAAGCTGCCCAGCCCGCCGATGACGACGACGATGAAGCTTTCGATAATGATCTTGTCGCCCATCCCCGGGTCGATGGCGCGCATGGGCGCGGCGACCACTCCGCCGACGGCGGCCAGCCAGGCGCCAAAGGCAAACACGGCGGTGATGACCAGCTTGGTATTGATGCATAGCGCCTGGGCCATTTCGCGGTCCAGCGCGGCCGCGCGCATGATCTTGCCGGCGCGCGTGCGGTTGAACAAGAACCATAGGCCGCATACGAACACCAGGCCCACCGCCACCACGAATAAGCTGTAGGTGGGATAGGTGACGCCGCCCGGCAAGGCGACGGTGCCCTGCAGCATTGCGGGAGGATCGACGACGTGTATGCCCGTTCCCCACAACAGCCGCACGGATTCATTCAAGATCAGCAGCAGCGCGAATGTCAGCAGCAAGCTGTCGGACACCTCGCGCTGGTAGATGAAGCGCAGCATCAGCCTGTCGATGAGCACCGCCAGCAAGGCCACGCCCAGCGGCGCCACCAGCAAGGTCAGCCAGAACGGCATGCCCAGCAGGATAATGCAGGTGTAGGCCAGATAGGCCCCCAGCATGTACAGCGCCCCGTGGGCGAAGTTGATGACGTTCAGCACGCCGAAAATGATATTCAGCCCGATGGCGATAACGAATAACAGCAAGCCGATATCAAGACTATTGAGCAAAGCCAAGCCGATACTGCTCATGACGCCCCCTCAGTGATTGCGCCGCCTCTTTTCTGTGTGGCCGAAAAAAGGCAGCGCTGCTTTCCCGCGAACGATCGGATGAATTACAGCTTGCAGGCGGGATCGACGGGCGGCGTGATTTTTTCGCCATCGAAGAACTGCACCTCGGTCAATGAACGGATCTTGTCCTGTGTGTTCATGGAACCGGTGCGTCCCCAGGTCGGCCCGATAAGCGCCTGGTTATCGCCCTTGCGCAGCGTCAAGGTGCCGGTGGGCGCGGGAATGCTCAGGCCGGAAAGCGCCTGGGCGATCGCCTTGCCGTCGACCTTGCCGGCTTTTTCGATGGCCGCCTTGTAGGCATGCACGGCAACGTATGCCCCTTCGGCGTTATAGCTGGGCGGGGTGCCGTAGTTTTTCTGGTAGGCGGCAACGAACTTCTTGTTCAGATCGTTATCATGCGCGCCGTACCAGTAGCGTGTACCCAGCCATACGCCCTCGGGCATCTGCTCGCCCAGCGCCGACAGCACTTCGGTGGCCGCGCCGACCGTCATCAGGACCTGGAAGCCCTGCTTGAAGAAGCCGCGATTATTGGCCTGGCGTACGAAGTTGACCAGATCGCCGCCCCATAGCGAAATCAGCACGCCGTCCGGCTTGTTCTCCATGACGCCATTGATGAAAGGAGTGAAGTCTTCGGCGCCGAATCGTGGGAAAGCCGTCTCCGTCATGAGCTGGGCATCGGGCATTTTCTCTTTGAGGTACTTGCCGAAAAATTCCCAGGACTGGTGGCCGAAGGCATAGTCCGGGCCTATGGTGGTCCATTTCTTGGCGCCGGTTTTTGCCGCGATGGCCGCCGCCCCCGACATGTTCTGGTGAACGTTCACGCTGATGCGGTAGGTATAGGCGTTGCACAGCTTGCCCGTGACGTCGGGCGTGGCCGCGTGGGTGATGATAAAGGGCTTGCCCAGTTCGGGAAGCACTGGCACCAGCCCTTGCGCTACGCCGGAGCTGTCCAGCCCCATCAGGATGTCGGCCTTGTCCTGATAGACCAGCTTGCGGGCCGCCTGGATGGCCACCGCCGCCTTGCCCTGGCCGTCTTCCAATTGCAGCGTCAGCTTGCGCCCCAGCACGCCGCCAGCGGCATTGATTTCGTCCATGGCCAGCTTGATGCCCTGCTCGGCGAACTTGCCGTAAGTGGCGGCGCTGCCCGACATGATGTAGATGGCGCCTATCTTGATGGGCTCTTCGGCCGCCTGGGCGGGAATCGCGGCAAACGCGCCGGCCAATGCCAGCGCCATGACGGGTCGTTTAGATAAAAACTTGAACATGCGAATGTCTCCTGGAATAGTTATGGTGTTACAGGTTGATTCTTCGTTTCCACATCTGTTGCCAAGTCTGCATAATCGATAGCTGTCACCTCCCTTGCGTACTGTCTTCGCGGGAGCGGGGTCAGCCCTTTTCGGCCAGCCGCTCGCGCAGAAGATTCTTCCGGATTTTCCCTGTGGATGTCTTGGGCAGGTCGCCGAAGACGACTTTCCTGGGCGCTTTGTAGGACGCCATATGGGTTTTGCAAAACGCGATGATTTCCTGCTCGTCCACCGCCTGCATGGCATCCTTCAAGGCGACGAAGGCGCAGGGAGTCTCGCCCCACTTGTCATCCTGCATGGCCACCACCGCCGCTTCGAGCACCTGGGGATGGCGGTACAGAACTTCCTCGACCTCCTGGCTGGAAATGTTTTCTCCGCCGGAAATAATGATGTCCTTAGCCCGGTCTTTAACTTCGGCATATCCGTCGGGATGCATGACGGCCAGGTCGCCCGTGCGGAACCAGCCGTCCCTGAACGCGTCGCGCGTAGCGGCTTCGTTCTTCAGGTAGCCCTTCATGAGCGTGTTCCCGCGCATGATCAGTTCTCCCAGCGTCTGCCCATCGCAAGGCGCCAGAGAGCCATCGGCAAGGCTGGCCACGGCGACATCGTCGATGGCGAACAGGCCCACGCCCTGCCGGGCCATTTTTCGTGCCAGATCGTCGGTGGACAGTTCCGCCCATTCGTTTTGCCAGACGCATAAGGTGGACGGCCCGTAGGACTCGGTAAGGCCATACAGGTGCGTGATGCCGAAGCCGATTTCCTGCGCTCGGCGTATGACTGGACTGGGAGGCGCCGCGCCGCCCAGGGCGAACTGCACCGGACTGGACAGGGATTGGCCGTTCTTGTGGAAATCGTTGAGCAGCATGTTCAGCACGACGGGTGCACCGCACATGTGCGTGACCTTGCAGCCTTCGATGCGCTCCAGGACGTGGTCTGCCTGGACCTTGCGCAGGCAGACGTGCGTGCCGCCCATCGCCGTAATGGCCCAGGTATAGGCCCAGCCGTTGCAGTGGAACATGGGCAGAGTCCACAGATAGACGGTATCGGCCGTCATGTTGAAGGCCATGGCGTTGCTCAGCGCCGCCAGGTAGGCGCCCCGGTGGTGGTACACGACACCCTTGGGATTGCCCGTCGTACCCGAGGTGTAGTTCAGCGCGATCGCATCCCATTCGTCGCCGACCTTGCGCCATTGAAAATCGGCGTCGCCCGCGGCGACCAGACTTTCATAGTCCAGGCTGGAAAAACCCTGCGAAACGCCTGCCTGGCGGGCGATGGCAACGCATACGGGCGGCGAGGCCATGCCCTGCATCGCCTGCCGCAGCATGGGCTCGAACTCGGTGTCATAGAACAGCAGGCGCGATTCGCCATGCTCCAGAATGAAGCGCAGGGTGGCGGGGTCCAGGCGGGTATTCAACGCGTTCAGCACCGCGCCGGCCATGGGCACGGAATAATGGCATTCCAGCAACTCATGCGTGTTGAAACACAGCACCGAAACGGTGTCGCCGGCCCTGATGCCCATGTTTTCCAGGGAAGCGGCCATGCCGCGGCAGCGGCTATGGAAATCCCTGTACGTCAGCGTCATGCCGTCGTCGATAATGGCGATCTTTTCAGGAAATACATGCGCCGACCGCTGCAAAAAGCTGATCGGCGTCAGGCTTGAATAGTTGGCGGAATTCTTGTCCAGCCCCTGATGGTATTTATCGTCCATGGATGCCCCCTATCTGCCCAGATGCCTGGGGTTGCAAAGCTGCAGCTTGGCCCGTGTCAGCGCCAGCAGCAGTTCTTGCAGACGCTGATAGTCCGACTCCTGAATGGCACGATTACGTATCAACGCCGCCAGCTCGTGCTCGGTGGGCTCGGTCGACTCATCGCATCCCGTCTCGATATAAAAACGCTGAATCTCCAGGCGGGCGGCCTCGTCCTCATCAGCATGGGGCGCGAGCTCGCGCGAGGCGATCGCCATGGCATTGGCCACCATGAGCGCCTCGTAGGTCTTTTCCGGAGGCAGCAAAGGCAATAGCTCATCCAGCAGCATGCGACGCGCCACGTCCAGCAGCTCGTTTCCGTAAGGCCGGTTATTCATGCGGTTCTCCGATGCTGTCGGATATGCTCGAGCAAGTCGAATTCGATTTCAGGCACCAGCCGTCCGGTCAGGGCCAGCTCCAGCGAAGCCTGTCCGCCCGAAATGTGGCGCTGGGCCTGTTGCAAGGCGATGATGGCCCAACGCGTCATGCCCATGGCTTCCCAATAGAGCACGGCGTTGCCATCGACCGGACGGCCGCTGGCCTGGCCATAGGCGGCGAACAAATCCGCCTTATGTCCAATTCCGCCGACCGCCTTGTCGTTGGCGCCAAAACGCCAGCTTTTGGCGCACAGCCATCCCAGGTCCTCGTAAGGATCGCTCCAGGCGGCGAATTCCCAATCGAGTATGCCGCTGACCCGTCCCTGATCGACCATGTAATTGCCCGTGCGGAAATCGCAATGGCACAACACAGTCCCGGCGCTTTCGGGAGCGTTGTCCTGCAACCAGTTCAGGGACCACTCCAGGACCGGATGCGGCTCGGGTATGCGGTCCAGCGCATCGCGATAGGCCTGAACACGCCACTGCGCCGGAGCAATCGCCGGGACGGGCAGGAAATCCAGCCTGGAGTCCGGAGGGCGGACCGTGTGCAGTCGGGCCAGCTCCCGCCCCAGTTGCCGCGTAATATCCTTGACTTGCCGGTCGTTCAACGGCGCGCGAACCTGCTTGCGCCCTTCCGCCATGCCCGGAACACGGGCCATGATGCAAAATACATTGCCGATGACCGACGTATCGGTACACAACCATAGCGGCTCGGGAACCATCACCCCGGCCTGATGCGCCACGCGCAAGACCTGGAATTCCTGTTCGCGCGTCAGGCTGGCATCGACCTTGGACGGCGAATCGCTGCGCACGACCAGATCCAGCTTGCCGGGCCGGCTGCCGCCCCGGCATTCGACCGACAGGGCATAGTTGCTTTGTATGGCGCCACCCGACAGGCGCGAAAAAGCCAGCGGCTCGACGCTCTGTGCGCCGGTCCGCCGCTGAACATAAAGCACCAATGCGCGCTGTATGGCTTCCGGGCCCATGTGCCTCCTAGCCCCATTTCCAGAAGTCGCCGCCCTCTTTCATCATCTGCCGGGACAGGACCATTTTATGCACTTCGGATGCGCCGTCCACAAGCCTGGCCTGGCGCGCATAGCGGTATATCCATTCAAGGCGGGTATCTTTGGAATAGCCCCTGGCGCCGCATAACTGGATGGCGGTATCGGCCGACTGCTGCAAGACGTTGGCGACCGCCACCTTGGCCATGGACACTTCCTTGCGGGCGAAATCGCCCTGATCGAGCTTCCAGGCCGCATGCATGGTCAGCAGGCGGCCTGTCTGGATCGCCATGGCAGCCTCTCCCAGCATCCACTGCACCCCTTCCCGATCGGCGAGCCGGGACCCGAAGGCCTCCCGGTGGCCGACATAGTCGGCGGCGATCTCCAGCGCGCGCTTGGACAAGCCCAGCCAGCGCATGCAGTGAGTCAATCGGGCCGGCCCCAACCGGATTTGCGTCAGCTTCAGGCCGTCGCCCACTTCCATCAGGCGATTCTCGTCGGGTATGGCCATGTTGTCGAATCTGAGCTCGCAATGCCCGCCATGCTCCTCGGGACCCATGATGGGTATGCGCCGAATAATCTCCCAGCCCGGATCGTCCTTGTGGAACAAAAATGCCGATAAGCCCTTGCGTGCATCGTCGGATGTGCGCGCAATCAGTATGAAATGGGACGCCGCCGCCGCGCCGGTAATGAAATGCTTGACGCCGTTCACTACCCAGCGATCGCCCTTGCGCACGGCGGTGGTCCGCATCATGGCCGGGTCGGACCCCGAACCCGGCGCCGGTTCGGTCATGACAAAGGACGACTGCACCTGGCCGTTGATGATGGGCTGCAGCCAGCGTTCTTTCTGGGCTTCGGTAGCCACCTTGTTGAGCACCATCATGTTGCCGTCGTCCGGAGCCGCCGAATTGAACACCACCGGTCCGAAAATGGACCGGTTCATCTCTTCGTAGCATGCGGCCATTTCAACGATGCTCAAGCCTTGCCCGCCCCGCTCCCTGGGCATTTGTAGGCACCATAAATCCTGTTCACGGGCTTTGCCGCGCATGCGCTGGAGCAGGGCCAGGTCGATGTTCTCGTGTTCGTCGTACGAGTCGGCGCGCTCTTCAAGAGGAAGAAGCTCCTGCTCGACAAACGCCCTGATGCGGCGGCGGTATTCTTCGCCTTGCGGCGACAAGGTAAAGTCCATATGGCGGGCCCTCAAAGAGACGACTGCAAATGACCGCCATCGATCACGATGGAACTGCCGGTCATGTAAAGGGAGGCATCGGATGCAAGCAGCAGCAAGGCGCCGTCCAGATCCCGCGGTGTGCCCAGCCTGCGCTGAGGGATGCGCTTGATCAGGGCCTGGCCCGCTTCCGATGCGAAGAAATCGCGATTCAAATTGGTTTCCATGTATCCCGGCGCCAGCGCGTTGACCCGGATGCCGTAGCGGGCCCACTCCAGCGCCATGGCGCGGGTCATGTGTTCCAGCCCCGCTTTCGAGGCGGTATAAGGCAGTACGGCGGCGGCAACGCGGTGCCCCAATATGGAGGTGACCGTGATGATGGAGCCCGGCTTGCCGGCATCGACCAAATGGCGCGCGGCCTGCTTGCACACCAACCAACTGCCTTTCAGATTGACGTCGACGACCTGCGACCATTCGTCGGCCGGTATATCGAGCGATTTCTTGTTGACCGCCACACCCGCATTGCACACCAGGATATCGACGATGCCGCAAAGCGACCACGCTTGCCGGAAGGCCTGCTCTACGCTGGCGGGATCGCTGACATCCATGCACAGCGCATGCGCGTCGATATTCTGGTTGCGCAGCTGCGCGGCCAATTGCTCCAGGGGCTGAAGGCGCCGTCCGGCCAGAACGACGGTTGCACCGGCATGGCCCAGCGTGCCGGCAAAATGCGAGCCCAGCGCTCCGGCCGCGCCCGTTACCAGCGCGACTTTGCCATCCAAGCGGAATCCGACATCCATTTCAGCCTCCCCTCTTCTTTCGCCAAAAGAATAGAACGATCGTTCGATAATGTCAACGAACCACGGCCTTGCCAATGGGCACGTCGTTTTGCCTCTATACTTTCTTGCCTCCCGTCATTCGGAGTTTGCATGATCACACGCATACCCCAGCTCCAGCGCTTTCTTTACAGCCACTATTTTTTTGGCGGCCTGCGGCAAGCCATAGGCGTATTGCTTCCAGCGTTGATTCTGGTGGGCTTCTTCCATATGTACAGCGTAGGCATGATCGCCGCCATCGGCGCCGCCTGCGTCGCCATCATCGATCAGCCCGGCGGACCGCGGCGCTATGGAACCAACGGCATGCTGGCCGCCATCTTGCTGGGCTCGCTGACCGCCGCCGTAACCGGACTGGCGTCCTCGCACAGCCTGCTGATCTGGCTGGTGGTGCCCTGCCTGTGCTTCCTGTTTTCAATGTTCACGGTTTTTGGCAAGCAAGGCGGCCTGCTGGGTTTTGCCTGTCTGCTGATCATGACCTTGACCATGCGCGTGCCTCTGGCCCCCCACGAAGTGCTTGAGCACACGATTTATTCCTTCCTGGGCGGGGTCTTCTATTTTGCGTTCAGCTTCGCGGCGCACCGGCTGCTCTGGCACCGGGAGGAGTTGCAGGCCCTTTCGGTGGCCTTGTTCGCAACCGCCGACTACATGGCTGCCAGGTCCCGCTTTTACGACGTGAATTCCGACCTGGATGAAAGCTACCGGCTGCTGATCCACGCGCAATCGGCCATGACCGACAAACACCAGGCGGCGCGCGACACGGTCCTGCGCGAGCTTCCCAAGGGGCGGGGCCGTGCCGATCGCCTGCGCACGGCTTCGCTGAACATTTTCATCGATATGGTCGCGCTGTTGGACAGCCTGGTCGCCACGCACACCGACTACGCCACCTTGCGCCGCAACCTGCCCAACAGCGACGTGCTGATCTTCAGCCGGGATGCGCTGCGCAAGCTATCCATCAATGTGGCCGACATTGCGTTCAATGTCGCGCGCAACCGGCATGTCAAAGAGCGCAACAGCGTCAAGGCGGAGCTGCGCGCCATTGAATACGAGCTGGAAAAATACCGCGAAGACGGCATGGCCGACAATGAACCCGAAGTCTATGCGCTGCTGGTGCAAGTGCTGCGCCGCTTGCGCAATGCAACACGCCTGGTCGATCGCATGGCCGAGCACATAAGCGGCGCCGGCAATACCGAATTGGTGGATATGCGCCTGGACAAGTCGCTGGACCGATTCCTGGCACGCAAGACCTGGCGCCTGGGCATGCTGACCAGCAATCTGCGCATGGACTCCTCGCACTTTCGCTACGCCTTCCGCGTGGCGATTGCCACCCTGCTGGCCATGACGCTTTCAGCCGTGCTGGCGCACACCGCCATCCTGGAAAGAATGGGCTCGGGGCTTAGCGCCCACAGTTACTGGATAGTCCTGACCATCCTGGTCGTCATGAAGCCCGGCTTTGCGCTGACACGCCAGCGCAACGGCTGGCGGCTGACCGGAACCCTGATAGGCTGCGGCCTGGCCTTGCTGCTGTTCAATATTACCCATAGTTCCGATGTGTACCTGGCCGTCCTGGTCGTGACCTGCGTGCTGGGGTATAGCCTGATACAGGTGAATTACATGGCGGCGGCCATCTTCAATACCCTGTTCGTGCTGCTGGTCTTCCATTTCCTGTCGCCCACCACCAATGCCGTCATCGGAGAGAGGCTGGCCGACACCTTCATAGGATGCGGCCTGGCACTGTTGTGCAGCTATATCCTGCCCTGGTGGGAGCACAGCTTCATGGGTTCGCTGGCCAGGGCCGCCAGGAAATCGAACCAGGTCTTCCTGAAAGCCGGCCTGAACTATGCCGGACTTACCCGCGCCCAGGCGGCGGCGCATGCCGCAAGAACGCAAACGGCGCTTGGGGTACAGGCGGCCGATGGCCATGCGGCCGGGCCGGCCATAGACCTTGCCGACGCCGACGCCGCCGCGCCGGCAAGCATCGAGGAGCTGGACGCCAAGCAGCACGAAGCCGAAGTACGGTGGCGCGTGGCACGCAAGAACATGCATATCGCCTTCGGCAACTTCGCCGCCGCCTTCTATCGGATGATGGATGAGCCGATCAAGCGCCAGAACAATGTCCCGGAACTGAACAATCTGCTCATCCAGAATCATGTCCTGGCGTCGCAGATTACATCGGCCGTACCTATTCTGGCGAGCCTCGATCATGTGCCCGAAGGGATCAGGAAGTCGCTGGAGGCTATCGAGCTGTATCTGGACGACAAGGATGCCGACCCGCCCGCCTCCATAGAGACCGAAGGCGAGCTTGCCGCCCTGGCCTATCCTTTACGGCAGATGGTCAAGGCTGCGCAACTGATACGGCAGGAGATGCGCGGCCTTGACGCCACCAGCAATGGCGCATAGCTTCCGCGCCATCACGCCTGCTTGCGCCTGAACACCAGCTTGTCGGCGGACGATTCGGATGCCGCATAGGCATAGCCTTCGCTGGCGAAGCCCTGCAAGGCCCCGACCGTCGCGATCTTGTTATCGATGACATGGCGGGCCATCAGGCCGCGCGCCCGCTTGGCATGGAAACTGATTATCTTCCAGGCGCCGTTCTTGTAATCCTGGAAAACACACTGAACCACCGTGGCCCGTAAGGTTTTCAGATCCACCGCCTTGAAATATTCCTCGGATGCAAGATTCAGCACGACGCGGGACCCCTTCTTCGCGCCGGGCAGCGCATCCAGGCGCTCGTTCAGATAGGCGGCAATCGTGCTGCCCCAGTATTCGTACAGATTCTTGCCCTTGCCGGTTTCCAGCCGCGTGCCCATCTCCAGCCGATAGGGGCGCATCAGGTCCAGCGGCCGCAGCACGCCATACAAACCGCTAAGCAAGGCCAGGTGTTCCTGAGCCCATTTCAGTTTCGCATCGGACAAGCTGGACGCGTCCAGGCCTTCATAGACATCGCCATTGAAGGCCAGCACAGCCTGACGGGAATTGGTTTGATCGAACACCGGCTTCCAGGCGGCATAGCGGTCCACGTTCAGCTTGGCCAATGCCTCGCTGAGCTTCATCAAGCCAGCCACTTCCGTGGCGGACTTTTTCTTCAGCACCTTGATCAGGCCGGCCGCCTGGTCCGCGAACAAAGGCTGCGTATGCAAGGTGGTACGTACAGGCGAGTCGTAATCCAGCTTCTTCGCCGGCGACAGTAGCAACAGCATTATTGTTTCCTTGATGATAAGTATTCGGCGTTGGCGCCGGCTGTCCGGATTCTGGCCGCCCCATGCAGGGCGGCGCTTTGATCCCTTCCGTAGCGCTGCCTTTTGGCAAGCGTCTGGCGCACTAGCGCGCCGTCCAGCCTCCGTCCAGGGTCAATGTCGTGCCGGTCATTTGATCGGCCGCTTCCGAAGACAGGAATACAGCCGCGCCCGCCAATTGCTTGGGCGTGACGAACTGCAAGGAAGGCTGTTTCTCGGCAAGCAGTTCTTTCGCGGCCGTTTCAATGTCTGTGCCCGCTTTTTGCGCCAAGGCTTCGATCTGCTTTTCCACCAGCGCCGTGCGCACCCATCCCGGGCAGATGGCATTGCAAGTAACGCCATTGCCCGCGTTCTCAAGAGCGGTTACCTTGGTCAGGCCGACCACCCCATGCTTGGCCGCGACATAGGCGGATTTGTTGACGGAGGCAACCAGCCCGTGGGCCGAAGCGATGTTGATGATGCGCCCCCAGCCCTGCTTCTTCATATGCGGCAAGGCGGCCGCCGTACCGTGGAACACTGCGGAAAGATTCAAGGCGATAATTGCATCCCAGCGCTCGACCGGAAAATTCTCGATCAGGTCGGTGTGCTGGATGCCCGCATTATTGACCAGGATGTCGATGCCGCCCAGGGCCTTTACGGCTGCGTCGATGAACTCGCGTGTTGCGCCCGACTTCATCAGGTCGGCATTGATGTAATACGCCTTGACGTCGAATTCCAGCTCAATATTGACCCGCTCTTTTTCAATGGCGGCGGCATCGCCAAAACCATTGATGACCACGTTGGCGCCATTGGCCGCAAATTCACGAGCCATGGCAAGGCCTATGCCGCTGGTCGAACCGGTGATGACTGCACGTTTACCTGTAAGCATGTCGTTCCTTTTTTATTGGGTCCAAAAAAGCCCTGCATTCCGACATTAGTGTACTGCCCGATGCCTCCACCCAATCGGCCGGCAAGGCAATTATGATTTTTTTTATTTCCTTGCTAGAATAGCGGACTTGCCTACTTACGCCGCTTGGTTTTCGACCAGACTTCAAGCAATGGGCCTAGCGGGCAATAGCAGTAAAAATGCAGTAAACAGGACAGGTGGCAGAGTGGTCGAATGTACCTGACTCGAAATCAGGCGTACGGTAACCCCGTACCGTGGGTTCGAATCCCACCCTGTCCGCCAATGAAATCTAAAAAGGGCTGCCTTGCGAGGCAGCCCTTTTTGTTTATGGCGCGAAGGGCGTTCACCCAGCGCGTTTAACTTCAACCTACGGCCACGGCTTAATCGAGAAGCTCCGGGGGGACGTTGCCGCCGTTGGCGGCAATGCGGGCAAGCACCGTCTTGTGCAACCAGATATTCATTTGGGCGGAATCATCCATCAGGTTCGCCGGGCAGCCAAGTTCCGTGGCCAGCTCTTTGCGTGCGGCAAAGCTGCTGTCCATGTTCAAGAGCTTGAGCAAGTCGACAATGGAAGTACGCCAGTTCAATTTCTGGGGATTTGCCGCCGCGCTTTTCTCTAATTGCGCGACTACATCGACCATGGGCACCGCTGCCGACGAGGCTGGGGCTTGCACCGCCGCGGAATTATCGCCAGCGGGGGCTGGGGCGGCATCAGCGCTACCAATGCCCAACTTTTCTAGAATTTTGCTAAAGAAACTCATGCTATCTCCTGGAGATTCAAGTCATTGGAAAGTGAGCCCGCAAACCAGTCGCATCGGCGCTTGAACACATCACTTATCTCTGACTATACCAACCTTCCCCTCGCTAATGCCGTATCAACGAAACTACCAAGATCAAGAACTGTCAAGATCCAGACATTGTTGCGGCTTATCCGGACAACCCAGTTTCCGGGAAACGGCTTGCGCACTCGTCCCCCGTGCTCTCCGCCAAGCTCAGGTTTACATTGCCACAATTTCCGTAAAAGCCTATAGTGTTACCAAGTGTCATGAGTTGGTAAAGAGGCCTTCGCGCCTTTTGGATTTCGGCTTTGGCATGCATATCATGACAGGGCCGGCTAGCTAGCTTAAAGGAGCCGTCATGAAAATCGAATCTCTGCACTTGGTCGTTGACATCAACCACGACGGGGCCTACAGCCTGTGGGAGATCTGGGAATCGGTCAAGTTCGTGTATCGCTTGCCTGGCAATCTCCTGGTCGAAGGGCTGGGCCATATCCCCTACTTATCCTCGTTCTTGGGCATCAGGGCTTCCGAGGCCACAGGTTATGGAAGCCTGGACGGCCTGCTGTCGGTCACGCTTTCCCTGCTATTTTGGATCGTGGTCCTGTTCAGCGTGCTGACCGTGTCATCCCCATCCACCGACGAGATAGACGACACTCCGGAAGGAACGGAGGGATCGCATGCGTTGCGTCCTCCCGGCCTCCTTCCTTCAGCAAGCCGCGTATCGGCAAGCGCCGCCGAATCGGACGATGGAACCTGGGTGTCGTCAACGGTTCGCGGCCATTTGCCGGTCAGCCGCCCTGCCTATTCCGCACCTGGCAGCGGAAAGCATAAAAAGCCGCGGCGGCGCCATCACCTGGTCAGCTACCTGATTCGACATGCCAAATAACAACAACAGGCGTTATCAAATGTAATCGGGGGCCATGCCGGCCATATGGCTGTAGCTTTTTGATGCGCTTTACCTGTTTCGCCTAACCGTTCTGAAACCAATAGACGGCACAATAGGCTGAACGAATTAATAAACAGGTGCTCGCATGAAAAAACTGCTATTGCTCGCAGCGGCTGCTACCGCCATGTTGGGCTCCAATGCCGCCATGGCCCGCGTCGATGTCGATATTTCCATCGGGGTGCCAGGCATCATCTATAGCGAACCCGACTACTACTATCCGCCGGTCCGCTACGTGGAACGCCCCAGGGTAGTCATATTGCCGGAACGCGTGTATAGGCCCGTACCCGTTTATCGTTCACGCTACTACCGTGAAGAATACCGCGGTCCCAGGCACTATAAGGAATACAAGCATCGCGGCAAGCATCACCACCGCCATCGCGGCGGTTGGGACGACTGACCAGGCAAAATAAAAGCCCTCGGCGTTGAACGAGGGCCAAGCTGTGTTGCCTGAAAGGCCCGCTGGAGCGGGCCTTTTACGTTCAGGCTCCAGCCTTCAAGCGGTCAAGTCCGCCCATATAGGGACGAAGCACTTCAGGGATCAGCACACTTGCGTCTTCTTGCTGATAATTTTCCAGCACCGCAACCAAAGCCCGGCCCACGGCCAGACCCGATCCATTCAGAGTGTGGAGGTACTCAGGCTTGCCTTTTTCAGGACGGTAGCGGGCCTGCATGCGGCGCGCCTGGAACGCCTCGCAGTTGGATATCGATGAAATTTCGCGCCAGGTGTTCTGGGCCGGCAGCCAGACCTCGATATCGTAGGTCTTGGTGGAACCGAAACCCATGTCGCCGCCGCACAGCAATACCACCCGGTAGGCCACGCCCAGGCGCTGCAACACGGTCTCGGCATGGCCCACCATCTCTTCAAGCACCTGGTAGGACTGCTCCGGATGAACGATTTGCACCATTTCGACTTTATCGAATTGATGCTGGCGTATCATGCCGCGGGTATCGCGGCCCCCGCTGCCCGCCTCGGAACGGAAGCAGGGCGTGTGGGCGGTCAATCTCAGAGGCAGATCCTGCTGAGGAATGATGGTATCGCGCACTGATCCGGCCAGGGTGATCTCGGAAGTCGAAATCAGGTATAAGTCTTCACTGGCGACCGTGTCGCCCTGCTCATCCCGTTCGGGGTCGTCTTGCCCGCCTTTGGTCACCCAGAACATATCGTCCTTGAATTTGGGCAATTGCCCGGTGCCGAACAGCGTGGAGCTGTTGACGATGTAAGGGGTATAGCATTCTTGATAGCCATGCTCGGTGGTCTGAAGATCCAGCATGAACTGGGCCAGCGCGCGATGCAGTCGGGCGATAGGCCCGCGCAGCATCATGAAGCGCGCGCCGGACAGTTTGCGCGCCGTTTCAAAGTCCAGCCCCATGGGCTCGCCCAAGGCCACATGATCCTTGGGCTCGAAGGCAAACGGCGCGGGATTGCCATTGGCGTCGGTGGCCATGCCGGAAGGAAGCCAGCGGCGCACTTCGACGTTATCGTCGCTGTCCTTGCCTTCCGGCACGCTTTCATGAGGCAGATTGGGAATCGTCATCAGCCATTCGTTCAGCTCGCCCTGCACCGCCGCCAGGTCCTGTTCGAGTTCCTTTAGGCGGGCTGGAATCTGCTGCGACTCGGCCATTTCCTTGCTGGCGTCTTCTCCTTTGGATTTCAGTTGGCCAACCAGCTTGGAGACCGCATTGCGCCGCGCCTGCAAAGCCTCGGTTTCCACCTGCACCGACTTGCGCCGGGCTTCCAGCTGATTGAAGCGGTCGGTGTCGAAGGCAATGCCGCGAAGCTGCAAGGCCTTGACGACGGTGGGCAGATCTTTGCGCAACTGATTGGGGTCTAACATAATCAACCAAGAAAAAAATTAAAGGATACGGCGGGCGTGCCGGCGGCTATTCGGACTTGCTCTGCTTGTCCAACTGCCGCAGGAATGCCAGCTTTTCGGAGATTTTACCTTCTAGCCCGCGGTCGGTCGGCTTGTAGAAGCTGGCCCGCAAGCCATCGGGAAAGTAGCTTTCGCCGGCGGCATAGCCGTGCGGCTCGTCATGCGCGTAACGGTATGCGCGGCCGTGGCCCAGTTCTTTCATGAGCTTGGTGGGCGCGTTGCGCAAATGCATGGGAACCGGCGCGCTGCCGTTTTCCTCGGCATAGCGCCGGGCCATTTTGTAGGCGCTGTACACCGCGTTTGATTTGGCGGCGCAAGCCATGTACACCACGGCCTGGGCCAGGGCCAATTCGCCCTCCGGCGAACCCAGCCGCTCGTAGATGTCGGCGCCATTCAAGGCCAGTTCGGTGGCGCGGGGGTCGGCCAGACCTATGTCTTCGATGGCCATGCGCACGATGCGCCTCGACAAGTAGCGCGGGTCCGCCCCGCCGTCCAGCATGCGGGCAAACCAATACAGGGATGCGTCCGGGTCCGACCCGCGCACCGCCTTGTGCAGGGCGCTGATTTGATCGTAGAAGGCATCGCCCCCCTTGTCGAAACGGCGCAGGTTCTGCGACAGCGATGTTTCCAGCCAGGCGCTGTCGACCATGGCCACGCCCGCGTCGCGCGCGGATTCGGCCACGACTTCCATGGCGTTGATGACGCGGCGCGCGTCACCGTCCGCCCAGCGCGCCAACTGCTCGCGCGCGGCGGGATCGAAGTCAAGGTGCAAGCCCGGGGCGGAGTCGCCCTTTGCCGCGGCATCGGCCGCTTCAGCGCCCGGAGCATCGGGCTCCGCACGCTCTACGGATGCATCGCGGTTAAGCAGGGCAATGGCGCGATCGATGAGCTCTTGCAACTCGTCGACCGACAAGGACTGCAGCACATAGACCCGCGCCCGCGACAACAGCGCCGAATTGACTTCGAAAGAGGGGTTCTCGGTGGTGGCTCCGATGAAGGTGAACAGGCCGCTTTCCACATAGGGCAAAAAAGCGTCCTGCTGCGCCTTGTTGAAACGGTGGACCTCATCGACGAAAAGTATGGTGCGCCTGCCCTGCCCTTGCGCGACCTGGGCGGACACCACCGCCTCGCGTATGTCCTTCACCCCACCAAGAACAGCCGACATCGCCAGGAACTGGGCATCGAAGCCGTCGGCCATCAAGCGCGCCAGGGTGGTCTTGCCCACGCCCGGAGGGCCCCAGAAAATCATGGAATGGGGCCGTCCCGACTGGAACGCGACCCGCAAGGGCTTGCCGGGTCCCAATAAATGCGTCTGCCCGACTACATCGTCCAGCGTCCTGGGGCGCATGCGCTCGGCCAGGGGCGCATGCGTGGAAGCGATGGCGGACCCGAATAAATCGTGGGAGCTTGCCATACAGGCCTACTGCATCTTGACGACATCAACGCCCGCAGGCGGCGTGAAGGTGAATTCGCCCGCATCCAGCTTGGGATTGGACACGATGTGGCTAAGGTCTATACGCGTCGTCTGGCCGAAGGAATCCAGCAGTTCCAGCCTGGCGGGAAGCCCATCCGCAAAGCCGATATCCACATGGGTGAATCCCGCATCGGCGCCGCGCGGCTTGGCCCGCAGCCAATCCAGCCCATCCTTGCCTGGCAAGGCGGCGATATCAAAGGCCTGGTCCAGCGAACCCGAGCCGAACAGGATGGCGGCCGGCGATGCGCCCAGGGACTGGTCCACGCCGCGCACGCTGACCTGGGCCAGGTCGGGATCGTACTGATAGACCTGCTTGCCGTCGGAAACAATGAGCTGCTCGTACGGCTTCTTGACGGCCCATCGGAACTTGCCGGGCCGCAGAAACGAGAATTCGCCCGTTTGGGGGGCCTTGCCCTGCGCTTTGCCATCTACGCGCTGCTGGCTGAACTGCCCCGTCGCGGAAGGAACCTGGGCAATGAACTTGCGCAATTGAGCAGGCGCGTCGGCCGACCAGGCAAGCAAGGGGCTGGCGGCCATGCATATGGCTGCCGCAAAGTGTTTAATCTTCATTGGAGGCATTCCCCGCTGGAACCAGGATTTCACGATTGCCATTGGACTGCATGGCGGAGACCAGCCCGGCCTGCTCCATTTGCTCCAGCAGGCGGGCCGCGCGGTTGTAGCCAATGCGCAAATTACGCTGAACCGATGAAATCGATGCTCGCCGGTTCTTCAGGATGACTTCCACGGCCTGATCATACAAGGGATCGGACTCAGCGTCGGCAAAGCCGGTTACACCGCCTACGCCATCGCCGGTTTCGCCTTCCAGCGCACCTTCGAGCAGGCCCTCGATGTAGTTGGGCTCGCCCTGCTCTTTCAGGGCTTCCACGACACGATGGACTTCATCGTCATGCACGAACGCGCCGTGCACCCGGGCGGGCAAACCGCTGCCTGGCGGCAGATACAGCATATCCCCCTGGCCCAGCAGCGCTTCCGCGCCCATCTGGTCCAGAATCGTGCGCGAGTCGATCTTGGAGGAGACCTGGAAAGCGATGCGGGTGGGAATGTTGGCTTTGATCAACCCCGTGATGACATCGACGCTGGGGCGCTGGGTGGCGAGGATAAGGTGGATGCCCGCCGCGCGGGCCTTTTGGGCCAGGCGGGCGATGAGCTCTTCGATCTTCTTGCCGACCACCATCATCAAATCGGCCAGCTCGTCGATGACCACGACGATCATGGGCAGCGTCGACAAGGGCTCGGGCGCGTCGGGCGTCAGGGAAAAGGGATTGGGTATGGGTTCTTCGCGCTTGATGGCGTCGCGTATCTTGGTGTTGTAGCCGGCCAGGTTGCGCACGCCCATCTTGCTCATGAGGCGATAGCGTTTTTCCATTTCGCCCACGCACCAGTTCAGGGCGTTGGCGGCATGGCGCATGTCGGTGACCACCGGCGCCAGCAGATGGGGTATGCCTTCGTAGACGCTCATTTCGAGCATCTTGGGATCGATCAGGATCAGCCTGACTTGCGTCGCGTCGGCCTTGTACAGCAAGGACAGGATCATGGCATTGATGCCCACGGACTTGCCCGAGCCGGTGGTACCGGCCACCAGCAGATGGGGCATCTTGGCAAGATCGGCCACGACCGGATTGCCGGCGATGTCCTTGCCCAGCGCCATGGTCAGCATCGACGCGCTGGCATGGTAGGTTTGCGAACCTATGATTTCCGACAGCTTGACCATCTGCCGCTTGGGATTGGGCAGTTCCAGGCCCATAAGGTTCTTGCCCGGAATGGTTTCCACGACCCGGATGCTGACCAGGCTGAGCGCGCGAGCCAAGTCCTTGGCCAGGTTGACGATCTGGCTGCCCTTGACGCCGGTGGCCGGCTCGATTTCGTAGCGGGTGATGACGGGCCCCGCCTGGGCGGCCACCACGACGGCCTTGACGCCGAAGTCGGACAGTTTTTTCTCGATCAGGCGCGAGGTGTACTCGATGGTTTCGGGGGAAACGGTCTCGGCCTGCTCGACGGGCATGTCCAGCAAATCTATAGCCGGCAGGTCGCCCGATCCGCCCGCCTCGACCGGCGCGGCAAACAGGGTTTTCTGCTTTTCCTTTTCGACGCGCACCGACTTGGGCACCGAGGTAATGGCCGGCTCGATGCGCACCGGCTGTTCGTGCACCAATTGCTCTTGTTTGGCGACCACGATTTCATTGCGCTCGGCCTTCTTGGCCTGCCCGACCTTGCGATCTTCCCGCGCCGCTTTCAGCTCCAGCACGCGGCGGGCGGCTTTCTCGATAAGCAGGCCCACCCGCTCGGCCACCAGCAACCAGGAAAACCCAAAAAACAGACTGGCGCCCACCGCGGCGAACACCAATAGCAGCAGCGTGCAGCCCGTCGTGCCCATGGACAGCGACATGATGTGCGCCAGCAGCTGGCCCAACTGGCCGCCGGCGCCAGCCGGCAACTGGGCGCCGAATTGCGTGAGCTGCAGGGCTTCCGTGCCCATGGCGCCGATAAACAGCAGGAAGAAGCCTATCCCGACCTCCCAGCGCACGCGCGGCAAAGGCTCTTCGCGATTGGGCAGCAGAAGGTGGGTCAGTCGATAAAAGCCCAATGCGACCCGCTGCGCCAGCAATACCACCCATAGCCAGGCGGAATAACCGAAAAGGAAAAGCAGGAAATCGGCGATATAGGCGCCCAGCGTGCCGCCTTTATTGAGTATCGTCGTTGTGTGCACGGAATGCGACCAGGCGGGATCGGACGGATGCCAGGTCGCCAGCACCAGGCCCAGCCATGCAGCCAGCGCGGCAAAGACGATCCAGCGCGCTTCGCGCAGCAAGCCCGACAGCCTGGACTGCAAGGGAGAGGGACCATTACGCACGTTGCGGGAGGAGCGAGGGGATGTAGCGGGTAATCTAGCCATGGACTCATTATAATTGGCTGTTCACTTTTTTCGGATTTTCTGTAATGACGACTCCCAAACACGCCAAAGTACTGATTTTAGGCTCGGGCCCGGCCGGCTATAGCGCCGCTGTCTACGCCGCCCGCGCCAATTTGAATCCCGTACTGGTTACAGGCCTGGAACAAGGCGGTCAGCTTATGACGACCACCGATGTAGACAACTGGCCGGCTGATGCCCAGGGCGTGCAGGGTCCCGATCTTATGCAGCGTTTTCAAGCACATGCCGAGCGCTTCAACACGGAAATGATCTTCGACCATATCGCCGGCGTCGACTTGTCCAAGCGGCCATTCACTTTAACCGGAGATACCGGCGCAATCTATACCTGCGACGCCCTTATTATCGCCACCGGCGCCTCCGCCCAGTACCTGGGCCTGCCTTCCGAGCAGGAATTCATGGGCCGCGGCGTGTCGGGCTGCGCCACCTGCGATGGCTTCTTCTACAAGAATCAGGACGTCATCGTCGTCGGCGGGGGCAATACCGCCGTCGAGGAAGCCCTGTACCTGTCCAATATCTGCCGCAGCGTCACCCTGGTCCATCGGCGCGATAAATTCCGCTCCGAGCCCATCCTGACCGACAAGCTGATGGACAAGGTCGCCAACGGCAACATGAAACTCAAGCTGTTCTATCAATTGGACGAAGTGCTGGGCGACCCATCCGGCGTGACCGGCGCCCGCCTGCGCAACACGCAAACCGGCGCCACCGAAGACCTTCCGGTGACCGGCGTATTCATCGCGATCGGGCATAAGCCGAACACGGGCATCTTCGAGGGCCAGCTGGACATGGCCAACGGCTACATCACCACCCGCAGCGGCCTGAACGGCCTGGCCACCATGACCTCGATACCCGGCGTTTTCGCGGCCGGAGACGTCCAGGATCACGTCTACCGCCAGGCCATCACCAGCGCCGGAACGGGCTGCATGGCCGCCCTGGACGCACAGCGATGGCTGGAGAATGCGGGCGAATAAAAGCGGGCGCAAGGGCGAGTCCGCCAACGGGCTCGCCGACCTGAAACGCCTGAGCAAGGCCGCGGCGTCCAAGCCTGCCGCGGCTCCGGCGATTTCCTTGCCCGCCGCCACGAAAGCGTCCAAGACGGCCGAACCGGCCCTGAGCCGGGAAGATGCCCTGTTGTTCCGGCGCGCGATGAAAACGGTAACGCCCATCAAGGATACCCGGCGAACCATCCTTCCGGCGCCGCGCTCTCGCGAGTCAGGCGATATATTGCGCCAACGGCGCGAGCGCGCCACCGGCCTGGACCCTGTGCGACTGCCGCAAACGTCGGATCTTTACCGTCCGGCGACTATGGACGGAGATGACACCCGCTACCTGCGCTCCGGCCATGGCCCGGACCTGATCAAGGGCCTGAGGCGCGGCAAATGGTCTATAGGCGCCAGCCTGGATCTGCATGGAAGCACGCTTGAACAGGCGCGCGAACGGCTGGATCGCTTCCTGCAATCGTGTTTGGCGCAGCAGATCAAATGCGTGCGTATCGTGCACGGCAAAGGCTATGGCTCAAAAGACGGCGAATCCGTTCTGAAACAGACGATACGGCGCTGGCTGACCCAGATTGCCGCTGTTATCGCCTACGTGGAATGTTCGGAAGCCGATGGAGGAAACGGCGCCGTGCAAGTACTATTGCGAGTCGGTACAGCGACATACGAAGAACCATAGGAATATTCCATGAGCTGGATTTATCTTGTCATTGCCATTGCCGCCGAGATCATTGCCACCACGGCCCTGAAAGGGTCAGAAGGCTTCTCGCGCCTTTACCCTTCGGTCATAACGGTGGTGGGCTATAGCGTGGCCTTCTATTGCCTGGCGCTGACCTTGCGGGTGATTCCGGTGGGCATTGCCTATGCGATATGGTCGGGTGTGGGCATTGTTGCCATTTCGCTGATCGGCTATTTTATGTACAAGCAGACGCTGGACGGGGCGGCTTTGCTGAGCATCGGCCTGATCGTCGCCGGCGTGGTGGTGCTTAATGTGTTCTCGAAATCGGCCATGCACTGATAGGCGCCGGGCGCAAAGGCAGCGGAAATGACAAAGGCCGACGATTGTGTCGTCGGCCTTTGCTTATTTATATTTTTTATGGGTTCTGCAACTTTCTTATGTACCGATTTATCGGCTTGCCCATGCAGGGCTTTGTCTCCTCACCTGCATGAACGGGATTGTGCATGATTATTACGATTCGAACACTTAGGGAATGCACTAAGTTAATGCCTAATCTGTCTAAATAAGTGCATCTTTTTACGATATTGGTGCATTGGGGGCCATCAGCAACATTTTCCGCACCGTCTTTTGCTCCACCCAATCCTGGCTTGATGAGTTGAAGGCCAGATAATGCGGCGATCGCATATGCGCGTCGATAGCCGCCTGGTCCTCGTAGATTTCATAAAGGAAAAACAAGGCCGGATCCTGGGGATCGCGACACACATCGAAGCGATGGCACCCTGCTTCGTTTTTCAGCGACAACGCGGCATTGTGCAAAATCGCCGATTCGAATTCATCGATGAAACCCTGGCGGATGCGGAAATCGACAAGAAGCACATGTTGCTGGCTGGATGGTTTTTTCGTCATGGTGGACACTGCCTTGTTTATGGGGCCTGGAAATCAGTTGGCTTTCGCGCTGATTTTAGCTTTGTCGATAAGCTCGCCGAATTTGGCGACTTCGGACTTGATCCGCTGGCCCATTTCCTCGGGACTATTCCCGACAGGCTCGGCTCCCATGGCCAGCAAACGCTTCTTGATGGCGGGGTCGGCAAGAATCCGGACTGTTTCCGCATGGATCTTATCGATAATCGGTTGGGGCGTGCCCGCTGGCACCATCAAGCCGAACCATGTTGCAATATCAAACCCTTTCAACCCCGACTCGTCCATGGTGGGGACATCGGGCAATGCGCTGGACCGGGTGCCTGTCGCCACCGCAATGGGCTTTAGCTTGCCGGACTTGATATGCGGCAGGCAGGATGCAACGGTGTCGAACATGAAGTCGATGCGTCCGCCCATCAGATCGACCAGCGCGGGGCTGCTGCCTTTGTACGGCACATGCAGCAAGTCGGTGCCGGCCATGGTGTTGAACTGTTCGCCTATCAGGTGATGGGCCGTGCCCGCCCCGGTGCTGCCATAAGTCAAATCGCCGGGATGGGCCTTGGAATAGGCGATGACCTCCGCCGTGGTGTTGGCGGGGAAATCGCTGCGCGTAATCATGACATTGGGGACAATGGCAACGATGGACACGGGGGCGAGATCTCGCTGGACATCGTAGGACAGGTTTTTGTAGAAGCTCTGCGCAATGGAGTGATGGACCGCACCCATCAGCAAGGTATAGCCATCGGCCGGCGCATCGGCGACATAGGCGGCGCCCAAAGTCAGGCCGGCGCCCGGCTTGTTCTCGATGACGACCGTCTGGCCCCAGGCCGCGCTTAGCCTGTCGCCCATCAGTCGGGCCAACTGGTCGGTGCTGCCGCCCGGGGCCGACGGCACAACCAGCTTGATCGGCTTGGTCGGATAGCTTTGGGCAGCCACGCAAAAACTGGCCGAGCCCATCATCAGCGACAGCAAGGCGCCTCGCATCACTCCTTTCATATTCGTCTCCTGTGTTTTATTTGACCGGCCCGCGTGCATGGCGGGCGGCTTTATAGATTGGCAATGACTGCCTTCGTAATATCGGCGGTATTGCTGCTTCCGCCGAATTCAAACGGAACGACCGACCCGCTGGAGAAAGAGCGGGCGACTGCCCGCTCGATAGCCTGGGCGCCATCGGCCAACGCGTCGTCTTGGGTCCGGTCGGCCAGCCAATCAAGCATCATGGCGACAGACAGGATCATTGCCGTCGGATTGGCAATACCCTTGCCTGCGATATCAGGCGCACTGCCATGGGCGGGCTGAAACAAGCCGTAGTCGTCCCCGATGTCGCCGGATGGCGCCATGCCCATGCCGCCGACCATGGCCGCGACCAGATCGGACAAGATATCGCCGAACATGTTTTCCGTAACCAGCACGTCGTACTGCCAAGGCTTGAGCACGAGGTTGAGCGCCATGGCGTCGACATAAGCGCTGGAGGATTCGATGCCCGGAAAATGGCTTGCCCGTTCTTCGAATATCCGGCGCCAGAAAGCCATCGAATGGAATACGTTGGCTTTATCGACGTTGGTGACATGGCCCGGGCGGCCCTGGGATTTCCGGCGCTCGGCCAACTTGAAAGCAAAGTCGCAAATTCTTGTGGTGCCGGCACGTGAGATTCTCATGGGGTCCACCACCGCCTCGTCGCCTTCCTGCTGGCTGCGTCCGCGCGAATAGAACAGGCCCTCGGTATTCTCGCGCACCAGGACCAGATCGATAGCCGCGGCGCGCGGGTCCGACAGTGGTATGGGCAGGCCCGCGAAGGTACGGATCGGGCGAACGCCGGCATACAGGTCCAGCGCAAACCGGATATCGAGCTGCGGAATGATTTCGGTGCCATCGACCCCGCGCACATGCGGCAAGCCCATGGCGCCAAAAAGTATCGCATCCGCGGCGCGGCAGGCCGCCAGGGTTGTTTCGGGCAAGGCGTCACCCGATTCTTGATAGTGCTGCGCGCCGGCAGCGTGGGCACGGGCATCGAATGCGCGATGTATTTTTGAACTTACCGCCTGGAGCACGGCCAGCCCCGCGTCCATGACCTCGCGGCCAATTCCATCCCCGGGCAGTACAGCAATTGAATATTCTTTTGTCATGATTACATCTGTTGAAGGTTGAAGCGTTCGAAAATGGATAGGAGCTCGGCAGCGGCCCGCTGCCGGTGCGCTTTATTGATGGCCACGGCGCCTTGTGCGTCGCCCGCCTGCAAGCGCTCCACCAGTGCCAGGTGTTCTTGCGTGGAATTCATCGGCTTGGCGCGCAGCTTGAGCGTGAACATGCGGGCCCGATGGGCGCGATCCCAATAATTCAGGACCGTATCGCGCAATTGGCGATTGCCGCAAAGAACCAGCAGTTGTTTGTGGAAGCGTTCGTCCGCGGCGGCCCATGCCTCCAGGCCGGCGCCGCCCTCTTCCAGCGCCAGAGCCATATCACGGGTCGCGTCGGCAAGCGGCCGCAACTCTTGCTCGCCAGGCTGACGCAAGGCCACCATTTCGACCGCGGCGCACTCCAGGGCTGTCAGCACCTCATAGATTTCACGCATGTCTTCAGCCGAAACCGGCAGGACACGCATGCCGCGTCGGGGAATCAGTTCGACCAGCCCTTCGCTTTGAAGGCAGATCAGCGCCTCGTGTATCGGCGTGCGGCTCATGCCCAGTGCCAAGGCAAGTTCCTGTTCCAGCGCCTGGTAGCCCGGCGGCCAGACGTTATCCAGAATGCGCCGGCGCAGTTCGCGGACTGCGACATCGGCCATGGACTCGGACAGGCGGGCAAGAGCGTTCATGAATTTCTGCGCCATGCTTATGCATGCGTTAATGTATAAATTAATGCATACATTAAATGGAAGCGCAGTGACCGGGAATCGGGACAAACCCCTAGCCCTACGCCCGAAGCAGATTACGGCTTACATACGAGGCCGGGCCGGCATAGCCGGCAGCGGGCAGTGCCGGCACCGGCCGGGGATGAAAGACAATCAGGCCAACTTCTCGCACGCCAGTTTCAAGCGTGCCAGGCCTTCGTCCAGCGTCGGGATGGAACTGGCGAAGGAAATGCGGAAAAAAGGCGAAACGCCATAGGCCGCGCCATGCAGGACGGCCAGGTTGACCTCTTCCAGCAGATACATGACGAAGTCCTCGTCCGTGCGCAGTATCTGGCCCGAGGGCGTTTGCTTGCCGATGAGTCCGGCGCAACTGGGAAAAGCATAGAACGCCCCCTCAGGCGTATGGCAGTGTATGCCCTCGATCTGATTCAAGGCCTTCATGACCCGGTCCCGGCGCGACTGGAATATCTGTGCGCGTTCCACCAGGAAATCCTGCGGGCCATTCAAGGCCTCGACAGCGGCCGCCTGGCTGATCGAACTGGGACTCGAAGTGCTTTGCGACTGCAATTTGGTCATCGCCTTGATGAGCTCCGCGGGCGCCCCGCCGTAGCCTATGCGCCAGCCCGTCATCGCGTAGGCCTTGGAGACGCCATTGATCGTCAAGGTACGCGTTTTCAGCTCCGGGGCCACCTGGGCGATGGTGGCATACTCGCGTCCATCGTACAGAATGTGCTCATACATATCGTCGGTCATGACCCACACATGCGGATGGCGCAGCAGCACGTCGGCCAGGGCGCGCAGCTCTTCACGGCTGTACACGGCGCCACTTGGATTGTTCGGCGCATTCAGGATGACCCAGCGAGTACAGGGGGTAATGCATTTCTCCAGGTCCTCGGGCTGCAGTTTGAATTGCCTGTCGGGAGGGCAGGCAACAAAAACAGGAGTGCCGCCCGCCAACAGCACAATGTCCGGGTAGGACACCCAGTACGGCGTGGGAATGATCACTTCAACGCCCTGTT
Organism: Pusillimonas sp.; assembly: GCA_040391135.1. Lineage (GTDB taxonomy): Bacteria > Pseudomonadota > Gammaproteobacteria > Burkholderiales > Burkholderiaceae_B. Next base: position 32,885 of record JBEBYL010000018.1, read on the forward strand.
CGACGGTACTGAGCAAGGCATTGAAAATAACTTGCTTGCCGCCGGTGCAGGCAATGACTTCGCTGGTGCTGAACGACAGGCCGTTTTCACGCAGGAACTTCGCGCGGATCGCCTCCTTGAGTTCCGGCGTGCCGCCTACATCGGTGTATTTGGTCCGCGAAGCCGCCATGGCCCGCTTGACCGCTTCAATCACGTTATCAGGCGTGTCGAAATCGGGTTCGCCCGCGGTCAAGGCGACGATATCGCGCCCCGATGCGCGCAGCTCGCGGGCCCGCTGGCCAGCCATGGAACTCGGTGAGGGTTTGATGCGATTGACTCGCGAAGCAAGAATGGACATGGTTTGATCCGAAATAGGTAAGACAGCGTAAAACGCGGGGAATGGGTCAAGCGGCCCATTCACGCAGATGTTGCAGGAATATCTGGTCCACACGGCCAGTATTCCCGTCCGAATGGCCGGCCGAATGCGGCGTCACCATGACGTTATCCAGGGCCCAAAGCGGGGACTCCTTTTGCAGCGGCTCATGCTCGAACACGTCCAGGTACGCCCCGGACAACACGCCTTCCTGCAAGGCCGCGATCAGGTCGCTCTCCACGACGACTTCCCCTCGCGCCACATTGATCAGCCGCGCTCCGGGCTTGATCGCCGTAAATGTGCGGCGATCAACCAAGCGCCGCGTGCGATCGGTAAGGGGACATGCAAGAATCAGCCAGTCCGCTCGCGGCGCAAGCTCGTTCAAGGCCTCGAACGCATGGGTTTCCACTCCGTCTTCGTCCGAAACCGGGGCGCGGCGCAAAGCAATGACCTTCATGTTCAACATCCGCAGGAATGCCCCCAGACCTTGTCCGATCGGCCCCCAGCCGACGACCACCGCCGTCTGGCCGGCCAGGTCAACAGGCAGGTCGCTTATCAACGGCGCCCATCGGCGCGCATGTTGCGCTGCCATCAGCTTGGGAAAATGCCGTGCCAGGGAAAGCATGCCCGCCAGCGCCGTCTGAACCACGACGTCCGCGTTGGCCCCTGGAGACATCGTGACGCGCACGCCGCGCCCGATGAGTTCGGGAAATATCGGCCGGTCCGCTCCGGCGGAATGGGCATGTACCCACTGCAGTCCGGGTGAGAGCCGCAGCGATTCATAGAACGCCTGCAGCGGCTCCTGAACAACGTATTTCGTCGACAAGCCGGTCACGTCCCGGGAGATGAAGGCAGCATCGACGCCGGTGGGCGCCTCGCTCGCGCGCAAGGCTGAAAAGACCGGCTCAAATGGCCGGCCTTCCAGCGCGGTGGCCATGGCGTCCCCGATGCGGGCGAAGGTCGCCTCGGAGAGCAGGATGCGTAAGGGGCGGTTGTGTGGCATGGCAAAAGGCAAAGTGTGCCCATCCAGCCGCCGCTGGGGCGGCCGTGCAGGCATGTTGATCAGGCGGTTTTATTCGCGATAGGAAGGATCTGTGCGATCAAGCTTGCGCAGCAGGGCCGGCCATTCCATGACGCCGTATGGGCGGCGCGTGCCGGGTTGATAATTCTTCCATGTTTCCTGGAGCACATCCTGGGACACAGGCCGCAAGGGGCTATTGGCCGCCATCGCCGCGAGCTGCGAACGGCAGGCCAGCTCCAGCCTGTGCATCCAGTTGAATGCCTCTCCAACCGTATTCCCGACGGTCAGGGCGCCATGGTTGCGCAGGATCAGGGCTTCGCCCTTGCCCAGGTCGCCAACAATAGAGGCTTGCTCCTGGAGGTCGAGCACCACGCCTTCGTAGTCGTGATAGCCGATGTGCAGGAAACGCATGGCTGTCTGCGTCAAAGGCAGCAGCCCGCACTCCAGCGATGACACCGCCATCGAGGCCCAGCTATGCGTATGAATGACACAGGCGACTTCGGGGCGGGCCGCATGGACCGCGCTGTGGATGACGTAGCCCGCCTTGTTGATGCCATAGTCCAGATCGCCAAAATCCGGCTTCGCAAGGATATTGCCATCGAGGTCGACCTTGATCAGGCTGGAGGCGGTGATCTCTTCGTACATCATCCCATAGGCATTGATCAGGAAAGCCCCTTCCTCGCCAGGAACCCGGCTGGATATATGGTTGGCCACCATATCGGCCATGCCATACATCTCGACCAGGCGGTAGCAGGCCGCAAGATCAATACGCGCCTGCCATTCCTGCGCCGAACATTGGTCGCGCATGGATTGGATACGCAATACCCCCGATCTTTCCATCTCTTTTAGCTCCTCGATGAATCGCCCCGATGCGCAAGCATCCGGATTTCAGAGCCTTCATTCTAGGTGTGGCGTATTTTCATGACAAATGATATGTATTTATGTATTATTCAATTTAGATAATAAATAAAGCAGCCTGGGAAAGAGATGAACCGGAACATTTCACTGCGCCACTTCCGCGCCTTTGTCGCGGTCGCCAATACGGGCTCGTTCACACTTGCGGCCGCCGAACTCTTTCTGACCCAGTCGGCGCTTACCGCCACAATCCAGCAGTTCGAAGACACTATCGGGTTCAAACTGTTCGACCGGAGCACGCGCCGTGTTGCGCTGACTCCAGTGGCGGCCGGGTTCAAGGAGCAGGCGGAACGCATACTCAATCAGTTTGAGGGCGCCGTCACCGACCTGGAGTCCTTGGCGAATGGCCATCGAGGACACGTCAGGATTGCGGCGGCGGCATCCGTCACGCATTACTTCCTGGCCAAAGCCATATCGCGCCTCAAGCAGGCATTCCCCAATATCACCGTTTCCCTGCACGATGAAGCATCACGGCAAATAGAGCGCATGATTATCAATGGCGATATCGATTTCGCTTTCGCCAGTCCGCACCAGCAACTGGCGGAATTGGTATACACGCCCATCTTCGAGGACCGTTTCGGCGTCCTGTGCAGCAGCACGCATCGCTATGCTCGAGGCAAGCGGCCGCTGCGCTGGCAGGATCTCGATGCTTCGGATTTCGTTGCATTTACCGATGATACGGGCATAGGCGCATTCCTTCGAGCCCATGCGGCCCGGCCCGATCTTATGGAAGGCATCCGCAACCAAGTATCCAACACATCGTCGCTTTGCGCGCTGCTGCGTGTGGATGGCGGATACTCGATATTGCCGGCATTGGCGGCGGGCCGCGTGGAAGATCGCGACCTTGTGTTCAGGGAACTGATCGCCCCCGCCTTGACGCGCCAAGTCTATTTGGTGACCCGAAAGCTGCGCTCCCTGTCGCCCAGTTCGGAGCTGCTGCTGGACGCCATGCGCGCCACCTTGCATGACACGCCGGTCCCGCCTTCAGTACGCATCATGGACATCTAGCCGGCATCCGGCGGCCTTCAGGATTTCCCCGAAGGCCGGTATTTACAGGATAGGCATTTTTGCGTCGCGTATCACTTTGCCCCATTTCGACTGCTCGCGTTCGATATGCGAGGTGAAGTCCTGCGGCGAACCGCCGGTGGGCGTCGCACCCAGCTCGCCCAGCCTCTTGCGCACATCGGGAGCGTCAAGAATAAGATTGATCTCTTTATTCAAACGATCGATGATGGGCTGCGGCGTGCCGCCTGGAGCAACCACGCCAGTCCATGAAAGAGATTCATAGCCTGGCACCATGGATTCGTTAATGGTCGGCAACTCGGGCATGGCGCCAAGGCGCTTGGCGCTGGTAACGGCAATGGCCTTTACCTGGCCGGACTGCACCATCGGAAGCGCCGATGGGGCGTTGTCGAAAATCATGTCGACCTGCCCGCCCACCAGATCCACCAGCGCCTGGCCGCTGCCTTTATAGGGCACATGCATCAGATCGACTTGCGCCATGCTCTTGAAGAGCTCTCCCGACATATGAGTCGAGCTTCCCACCCCGGACGAAGCGAAGGTGTACTTGCCGGGATTGTCCTTCAGCAGCTTGAGCAGCTCCGCGCCGGTGCTGGCCGGCATCTTGGGATTGACGATCAGGACATTGCTGATCGAGGCCGTATAGACCACAGGCACCAGGTCCTGGAACATCTTGTACCCTGGCCTGGAGTACAGGAACTCGTTCATGGACAGAATCCCTGTGGTGCCGAATAGCAGCGTACGGCCATCCGGTTTGGCCTTTGCAACCAGCGAGGCGCCAATATTGCCGCCCGCCCCCGCGCGATTCTCGACCACAACGGGTTGCTTGATGGCGGTGGACAAACGGTCCGCCAATAGACGCCCGATGATATCGGTCGATCCGCCCGGTGAGAACGGGATCACCAATGTGATGGGCCCATCGAAATCAGCGGCTTTTGCGGACGCGGTCCCCGCCAGCCCAAAAACGCCGACTATGGCAGCCGCCGCGCCGAGCACACACTTCGCCCGCCATGCGCCAGCATGCTGTTTGGTATTGTGGTTCATCATCCCCTCCTCCGGGTCCTCATGATATGGATCAAAGATAAGGATGATAGGAAACGGACCCTTCAACAACAAATGAGAAATTTATCGTTATTAATCATTTTTATTAATAAATAGGGAATTCGCATGGCTTCCGCAGCAAAGCCGGCAACCCGTAGGCCACCGGCTTATGGAGCTTAACGAATAACGTAGCGCTGTTACGCAGCGGCGGGCAGAATGAAGTTAGTCAATTGAAAAATAATCACTATCGATATCCGCTCTAGATATCTGTACGTTCCTGGTCCACTTCAATACGCTCGCTCATATTGAATCGATCATAGTAAATCGGTCGCCCTCCTGTTGTTGGGCCAGGATATTGCACAATAATAATCAGTCCCCCCGTTTCAGTGCGAAGCTCTTCTTCGCAATGCGGATCTCCATGGAACAGCATTGTGCCGGGAGCACATTCCCTTCCACCAATCGTAAACTGCCCCTCCAGGATGTACCAGACTTGTGCAAAATCGTGCCGATGCCAAGGATGAAACGCGCCGGGCTCGAGCCGCAACAAGCCGGCGTTGGGGATGGTGGGATTCTCAGGCGTGGGATGAAACAGCATTTTTCCCGTTTCACCGGGCCAGCGTATAGTTTCCCAATCCATTTCATCGATATGGCGAATTTGAGGCGGCAGGTCTTTACTTCGATCTTCGAGGGTATGCTTATTGGCCGACATCATGGCTTATCTCCTTGTTGGCTCTCATGCGTTACTGTTTAATTAAAGGGCACTCGCTCTGTGCCAAAGGCTTGAAAACCTCATTACCTGGAATGGTCGCCAGAACCTCGTAATAATCCCAGGGCTCTTTGGATGTTTCTGGGGATTTGACCCTTACTAGATACATATCGTGGACCATCTGGCCGTCTGCCCGCAGATAACCATTTTCTGCAAATACATCGTGAACAGGCAGCGCACGCATCTTTTCCATGACTTTGACTGCTTCGTCCGTCCCTGCGGCATCCACTGCCTTAAGGTAATGCAAGACGCTTGAATAGACACCCGCATGCGTCATGGTCGGCATCGCCCCATGACGCTCAAAAAATCGTCTGGACCATGCACGGGTTGTCTCGTTCCGATTCCAGTAAAACGCCGTCACGAACTTGAGGTCCTGCGCGGCCTTCAAACCTATACTGTGAACATCCGTCAAGAATACGGCTGGAGCAGCTAGAGCCTGCTTAGGCATAATGCCGAATTCGCCCGCCTGTTTGATCGCGGTGGTCATATCGCTGCCCGCACTGGCCAGCGCAATAATATCCGCCCCGGACGATTGCGCTTGCAAGAGAAATGAACTCATATCCGCTGTATTCAAGGGATGGCGGACTTCTCCCACCACCTTGCCGCCACCGGCCTCCACCGCTTGTCGCATGTCCTTCGCAAAAGCATGGCCGAAAGCGTAATCCACGGTGATGAGGAACCACTTCTTGTACTGTTGCGCAGTCAAAACTTTAGCCAACCCGTATCCATTGGTGTAGCTGTTATAGACCCATTGCGCGGAAGTCGGAGTACAAGCCTTGCCGGTGAAGTCAGTGGAAGCCGCCGCGATCAGCGCCACCTTTCCCCGCTCCTGAGCAAGTTTCTGAACAGCAAACCCGACCGACGAATTGGAAAAATCGGCAATCATATCGACGCCATCCCGATCAAACCAGGAACGTGCAATGGCCGCGCCCACATCGGCCTTATTTTGATGATTCCCGACGACCAGCGTTATTTTCTTACCCGCGACCTGGCCTCCCATTTCCTCAATGGCCATTTTGGCCGCCTGTACCGAGCCGGGCCCGGCGAGATCGGCATAGGTTCCGGACTGGTCGTTAAGTATGCCAATCGTCACTACATCGTCCGATATTCCCGCGCCCCATACCTGAGCGCTGGATGCCATCAAACATGCTCCCGCCGCGATAAACTGCATGCAGACACGTTTCGCATGTCCCTGGGCGGGGCTCCGCCTTGAAATGTTGTACCTATCCATGTTTGCTCGTCTCCTTCGATTTTGCTTATCGCTTTAAAAATTGCACCATATGCAATTAAGTTGCATATGGTGCACATTACAATAATTGCCATGGATTGCGCAAGCATTTTCGAATGGTCTTTCTGGATGAGCGCATTCAACGAGTACACTTGCTTCACCAAGTGGAGATCGCTTTATTGTTCAAATCGTCACAGCGGAAAGAATGAACCAAAAGATCAAAGCAAGAATAGAAGTTGTGGCCCGGCAGATGGGCGAAAGGCTGCGTCACGCACGCCGAAGGCAAGGAATCACGCTAGGCGAGCTAAGCGAGGAAACTACACTGTCCGTCAGCTTCCTTTCCCGCCTGGAGCGTGGTGAAACCAGTACATCCATCGCAAACCTCATCATGATTGCCACGCGCCTCGGTATCTCGCTGCATGAGTTCTTCGAAGAAGCGCCCGATACCGGCAAAGGCTATATTTTGAACCGGGCGCAGGAGCGCGAAGGCCAGACGGCGTTAATCGCCCACGGCTACAGCTATCGTCTCTCGACCGGTGACATACCAGATCAGCAGATGAGCGCCTTCGAATTGAATTTTCCGCCAGGAAGCAAAGAGCAGCCCGCCCTGCTGACCCACGACGGCGAGGAAGTCCTGTACCTGATCGAGGGCAGCATAGAGTTCCATATCGGCGAAGATTCCTTTGTGATGAACGCGGGCGACTGTGTGCATTTCAATTGCAGCAAACCCCACATGGGAAGGAACATTGGGCAAGGCACTGCCCGGTTGCTGATGGTGGTAACGCCTGTAAATTCACGCGATAAAAACGCTTCGGAACGAGAAAGGCAGTAAAAAGCCCCGCAGGCCTTGTCAGCATGTGCGCTTAATCGAGCTCAGGAAAGAACGGGTAGGCCCGACACCCGCCGGGAAACCGTCGTGTAGTATGTTGTTGGAACGCGCCACTCATCTACCTATTTTTCCGGACAATGTTTTTACCAATCTTTTTTACTCGACACCGTCCCAGCACAAGACCTTTTGATTTTGCATCCATCATGCGCCCTTGCGGCTCGTCCTTGGCCATTCTGGGCATGGCGATATTGTTGGCCTCCTGCGGAACCAGCAAGCCCGTCGGGCAAGGTCAATACCGCGTTGTAAGGGGGGACACCCTAACAAAGATCGCGCGCGAACATGGGCAAAGCGTTGATACCCTCATACGTTCAAATAAACTGAAGGACGGCGACAGCATCCAGGTCGGACAGATTCTGAATGTAAGGGGCGGTACGGCAGCGGCGCCCACCCAGCGGGGTTCTGCAAAAAGCCCGTCCATTGCCGCTCCGCGATCCATCGACCTGGTCTGGCCCGCGGAAGGAAAGCCCAACCGGGGAACCTCGGCTCCCCATACCCAGGGCGTCTATATCGCCGGCGCGGCAGGATCGCCTATCAAGGCGGCAGCGGCAGGCAAAGTGATATACGCGGGCAATGGCTTGCGAGGTTACGGCAACATGCTCATCGTGAGCCACGATGCCGATTTTTTAAGCGTTTATGCCCATAACCAAACCTTATTGGCAAAAGAAGGCGCGCAGGTCAAGCAAGGGCAAACCATTGCCACGATGGGCAGCACCAGCAGCAATGTCGTGAACCTGTATTTCGAGCTTCGCTACGATGGCAAAGCGGTCGATGCATTGCGGTATCTGCCCAAGAGGCCTTAGCCCATCACTTATCGGTATACTTTGGCAATGTGCCGCCCGAACCCTCGGCGGCGCCCCTGTCCTGGCACATGCATTTATGCCCGGGGGCGGGAAGCTTCAGCTTATTGGTTCAACCCTTTCAACTTGATAGACCGGGCAAAGCAAACCTGATGCAGTTCAACGACACCACAGATTCACTCAGTGCCACTTTGACTCGCACCATCGACGCCATACAAGGCGAAACGGTATCTTTGCGCGAATTGATGGCCTCAATCGGCGAGCAGGGGCTATTGTTGCTTTGCGCGCTCGCCACGCTTCCCTTCTTGATTCCCGTTTCGATACCTGGAGTTTCCACTGTTTTCGGTGCGGCAATCGTACTGTTGGCGGTGGCGATCACCCTGAACCGGATGCCGTGGCTGCCGGAAAAAATTCTGGATCGTAAGCTTGATGCAAAAAAACTGCTTCCCGCACTGCGTAAAGGGGTGCGCATCGTTTCGCGCATCGATGCCTGGGTGCGACCGCGGGCACTCAGTATGACCGTCCAATACATGACAGTTATAAATGGCTGCGTATTGGTGTTCGGGGGGCTTCTGCTGATGGCGCCCTTCGGCCTCATCCCGTTCTCGAACACCGCGCCGGCGGTAGGCATACTGTTACTGGCGATCGGCATGATTCAGCGCGACGGCGTATTCGTCGTGCTGGGCTATCTCAGCACAATACTGACCGTCGTCTATTTCGGTACGCTTTTGTACGCCGCCTTTTGGGCCGGGGGAGCGCTATTCGGATAGGTCCCCAGACATAAAAAAACCCCGCTTTCGTATGAAAGCGGGGTTTTTTGCGATCTCAATGAATCAGTTCAGAGCTGATTACATGTTCTCGATCATGACCTGGCCAAAGCCCGAGCACGATACCTGGGTCGCGCCTTCGAGCAGGCGTGCGAAGTCGTAGGTGACCTTTTTCGACAGGATGGATTTTTCCATGCTGGAGATGATCAGGTCGGCGGCTTCGGTCCAGCCCATGTGGCGCAGCATCATTTCGGCGGACAGGATTTCGGAACCGGGGTTCACGTAGTCTTTGCCGGCGTACTTGGGCGCTGTGCCGTGAGTGGCTTCGAACATGGCAACGGAGTCGGACAGGTTGGCGCCCGGGGCGATGCCGATGCCGCCAACCTGAGCGGCCAGGGCGTCGGATACGTAGTCGCCGTTCAGGTTCAGCGTGGCGATGACGTCGTATTCGGCCGGACGCAACAGGATCTGCTGCAGGAAAGCGTCGGCAATAACATCCTTGACAGTGATTTCACGACCCGTCTTGGGGTTCTTGAATTTGCACCATGGGCCGCCGTCGATCATTTGAGCGCCGAATTCCTTTTGCGCCAGTTCGTAGCCCCAGTCGCGGAAACCGCCCTCGGTGAACTTCATGATGTTGCCCTTGTGCACCAGGGTGACCGAGGGCTTGTCGTTGTCGATGGCGTACTGGATGGCCTTGCGGACCAGGCGCTGCGTGCCTTCGCGCGAAACCGGCTTGACACCGATGCCCGAGGTTTCCGGGAAGCGGATCTTGGTGACGCCCAGCTCGTTTTGCAAGAAGGCAATGAGTTTCTTGGCGTTGGCGCTTTCGGCTTCGAATTCGATGCCGGCGTAGATGTCTTCCGAGTTTTCACGGAAAATGACCATATTGGTTTTTTCCGGCTCGCGCACGGGCGAAGGAACGCCCTTGAAGTACTGGATGGGGCGCAGGCAGACATACAGGTCCAGTTGCTGGCGCAGCGCAACGTTCAGGGAACGGATGCCGCCGCCCACTGGCGTGGTCAATGGGCCCTTGATGGAAACGACGTAGTCTTTGACGGCTTCCAGGGTTTCTTCGGGCAGCCATACGTCCGGACCATACACCTTGGTGGATTTCTCACCGGCATAGACTTCCATCCAGTGAATTTTGCGTTTGCCGCCATAAGCCTTGGCCACCGCAGCGTCAACGACCTTGAGCATGACCGGCGTGATATCGGCGCCGGTGCCATCGCCCTCGATAAAGGGGATGACGGGCTCGTCGGGGACGTTGAGCGAAAAATCGGCGTTAACCGTGATTTTTTGGCCCGCTGCCGGGACTTTGATGTGCTGATAGGACATGGATGCTCCAGTTGTGCTCCGGAAGGAGTAAAAAATCGGTAGAACGAAAAGTAAAACGCTCAGTCTTATATAAGAGTAGTTTATCCTAAATTTGCCAAATCTGATATCACCGCGCTGTGTATGCGTTCAGAAGCGGAATGCGGGGACGGCTAAAATGATGCACTTACAGCCATCGCTTTACAACAGGAAGCCCTATGTTCAACCCCTCCCGGGAACAAGTACGCCAGTTTTTCACCGAAGCGTGGGGCAAGCACCGCTCGGGCGGCATCCTGACGCCTCTGGAAACCATGGCGGTCGACCTGATGGAAATGCATCCGGAATACCACGCCGATCTGGAGAACCCGGAAAGCGCAAGCCGGGACTTCTCCGTCGAACAGGGGAAAACCAATCCTTTCCTGCATCTATCCATGCACTTGGCGATCAACGAGCAGCTATCCATAGACCAGCCGCCCGGAATCAAGGCCGCCTTTCAGAGCTTGCTGGCCACCCACGAGCCCCATGACGCGGCGCACATCATCATGGAGGCGCTGGGCGAAGTCGTGTGGGAGGCGCAACGTTTGGGCACGCCTCTGGATACCGACAAATACCTGGAGCTGATCCGGCGCCATGCGACCCGAAGCTAAGCCAGGCCACGCCGCCAGCGCACCGCGTCCCGCATCAAAAAGGCCGGGTTCTGTATGGTACAGAACCCGGCCTAATCAACTTCCGACTGTCTGGCTTCAAGAAGCCGGTTCAGCCATGCGCATGCCGGCTGGCTTACTTGCGCACCGCCAGAGGCGAAGGCAGGCTGGCCAGCCAGGCCGAGATATTCTGGATATCGGCTGGGGAAAGCTGCGCGACCATGGCGCCCATGATGGCGTTCTTGCGCGTATTGGCCGTGGCGGGAGCACCGGAGGCGCCGCGCTTGTAGGCCCGAAGGGCATGCTCAAGATAGTCTTGATGCTGACCGGCCAGGACGGGATATGCCGGCATGACCGAGGACTTGCCGTCGGCGCCATGGCACGAAGCACACGTGAATTTTTCGAATGCGGCCTTGCCTGCGGCCAGGTCGGCGGCGAACGCGCCGGACGCCAGAGCGAACAAAGCGGAGCCAGCCAAGGCGAGTGTTAGTTTTTTCATTCAGGCCCCCGATTATTTAAGACTGGAATAGTAAGCGGCAAGATCGGCCATATCCTGCTCGGACAGGCTTTGCGCAATCGCTTCCATGGTCGGGAACGTACGCGCGCCGCTGGCGTATTCTTTTAGCGCGGCTACGATGTACTCGGCGTTCTGGCCGGCGATCATCGGTACGTGATAGACCTCGGGGTAGCTGGACTTGTAGCCCGGAATGCCGTGGCAGCCAATACACATAGAGGTTTTAGAGAGAGCGGCCTTGGCGTCGCCCACAGGCGCGGCATCAGCCGCAAGTGCTTGGCCCACAATAGCACAGGAAGCCATAACGGCTAGCGCATTCAAGGTGCGCGTCAGGGATGTTCGCAACTTCATAATAGCTCTTGTTTTGGCGTTGAATTAAATTTGATCTATGTCAATAGACCGGCTAAAAATGATGATTGTACGATAATTGCGACATGCCATACACGAATGAATGCACAAGGCCGCGATAACGGACGGGCCTTCTTCTATAACTACGGAACGATACGATGACTCCTGCTGCACCCGCTTTTTCTTCCGAACGATTCACGGGCACCGAGCGCTATGTCGCCACCGACGACCTGAAACTTGCCGTAAACGCGGCGCTTGCCCTGCAGCGGCCGCTGCTTATCAAAGGCGAACCTGGCACGGGCAAGACCATGCTGGCCGAGGAAGTCGCCGCCGCGTTGAAGCGCCCCTTGCTGCAATGGCACATCAAGTCCACCACCAAGGCTCACCAGGGCCTGTACGAATACGATGCCGTCTCCCGGCTGCGCGATTCCCAATTGGGCGACGAAAAGGTGCGCGACATTGGCAACTACATCGTCAAGGGCGTGCTATGGCAGGCGTTCGAAGCCGATGAGCCGGTTGTCGTGCTGATCGACGAGATCGACAAGGCGGACATCGAGTTTCCGAACGATCTGCTGCGGGAGCTGGACCGCATGGAATTCCATGTATACGAAACCCGCCAGACCATACAGGCAAAGCATCGTCCGCTGATCATCATTACGTCGAATAACGAAAAAGATCTGCCCGACGCCTTCTTGCGGCGCTGCTTTTTCCATTACATCAGCTTCCCCGACCGGTCGACCATGCAGGAAATCGTGGCCGTGCATTACCCCGGCATCAAAGAGGAGGTTCTCCGGGCGGCATTGGACACTTTCTTCGCCTTGCGCGATGCGCCGGGGCTGAAGAAGAAGCCGTCGACTTCCGAGTTCCTGGACTGGCTGCGCCTGCTGGTCAACGAAGCCGTATCGGCCAAGGACATCGGCAGTACGGAAAACGACTTGCCCCTGATGGCCGGCGCCCTGCTGAAGAACGAGCAGGACCTGACGCTGCTTCAACGACTGGCCGCCGTGACCCGCGCGGGTCAGCGCCGCTGATCCGCCCTGCCGATATCCATAAAGAAAGACCGTGACCATGACACAAGGATTCCGTCAACCGCCCTCTCCCGCCACCCTTGGCGGGCACGGGGTCAGTCTGGTGCCGCTGCAAGGCGGCCACGCCGATGCGCTGGAAAACGCCGCCGCCGATGGCCGGCTGTGGGAACTGCGCGTAACGTCCGTGCCGGAACCTGGCGGCGCCGCCGCCTATATCCAGACAGCCCTGCAAGGCCTTGCGGCGGGCCACATGCTGCCCTTCGCCGTCGTCGAGACCCGCAGCGGCAAGGTCATAGGCACTACCCGCTATCACGATATCGTGCCCGCCCTGGCCCGCCTGGAAATCGGCTACACCTGGTATGCCAAAAGCTGGCAGCGCAGCCATGTCAATACCGCCTGCAAGCTGTTGCTGCTGCGCCATGCATTCAACGAACTGGGCGCGGCGCTGGTGGGATGGCGCACCGACAATTTCAACATCGCCTCGCAACGCGCCATAGAGCGCCTGGGCGCCCGCAAGGATGGCATCCTGCGGCATCATGCGCTGCGCCGCGACGGCTCGGTGCGCGACACCGTCATGTATAGCCTGCACAAGGGCGAATGGCCGGAAGTGGAAAAACATCTGGAGTACAAATTGCGAGCCCGCCATGCTGATTGACTTCTTCTACCATTTGCGGGCGCGCAAGCTGCCCGTTTCGGTGCAGGAATACCTGACCTTGCTGCAAGCCCTGCAAAGCGGCCTGATGGCGCCCACCATCGACGACTTCTACCATCTTGCCCGGATGACGCTGGTCAAGGACGAAACCCTGTTCGACCGATACGATCAGGCGTTCGGCGAGTTCTATCGCAATTTGCAGGCCGCTTTTCCCGAAGACAAGGAAATCCCCCTGGACTGGCTGATCAAGGAATTCCAGAAAAACCTCAGCCCCGAGGAAAAGGCCGCCATCGAGAAACACGGCTGGGACAAGCTTATGGAGCTCTTCAAGGAACGCCTGGAAGAGCAAAAGGAACGCCACGCCGGCGGCAGCAAATGGATAGGCACGGGCGGATCCTCCGCTTTCGGCCACGGCGGCTATCATCCCGAGGGCATACGGGTGGGCGGTCCGTCGGCGGGCAACCGGACCGCCGTCAAGGTTTGGGAAAAGCGCGAGTTCAAGGACTACGACGACCAGCAGGAGCTGGGCACCCGCAATTTCAAGATGGCATTGCGGCGGCTGCGGCATTTTGCCCGGGAAGGCGCCGAACTGGAGCTGGACCTGGATCACACGATCAGCAGCACAGCCCGGAACGCCGGCTTCCTGGACCTGCAAATGATGCCCGAGCGGCATAACACCGTGAAAGTCCTGATGCTGCTGGACGTGGGCGGCAGCATGGACGACCACATAGCGCGGGTGGAAGAACTGTTCTCGGCGGCGCGCAGCGAGTTCCGGCACCTGGATGTGTACTACTTCCATAATTGCCCGTACGAATCCCTGTGGCAGAACAATCGCCGCCGCTACGCGGAGCGATTCGACACCTGGGACATCCTGCGCAAGTACAACGACGACTGGCGGTTGATCATCGTGGGCGACGCCACCATGAGCCCCTATGAAATCCTGCAGCCCGGCGGATCGGTGGAGCACTACAACAAGGAAACGGGCGCGGCGTGGCTGCAGCGGCTGCTGGAAAATTGGCCCAAAGCAGTGTGGCTGAATCCGGAACCGGCCGCATATTGGCAGTATCGGCAATCGATCGCCATCATCCAGAACATCATGCATAACCATATGTATGGCGTGACCGTCAGCGGCATCGAGCAGGCGATGCGCCACCTGTCCAAATAAACGCCCGGGCGGCGGATTTGGCATGTGCCGTTATGTTAAAAGAAACACTGGCATTCACCGATATTCCCGTATGGACGCGCGCATGCATACCTTACTGCCTCAGGCCCTGATTCGCTTCGGCATTTTTCTTTTTCTTGCTCTCATGGCGGCTTCGGCCGGTGCCAAAGACCTGCCCGCCGGCATGGCTCAAGGCCCTTCGGTCGAGGGGGTCACCGAGTACACCCTGCCCAATGGCCTGCGCGTCCTGCTTGCGCCCGACGCCTCCAAGCCGACGACCACCGTCAACATGACTTATCTGGTGGGATCGCGGCACGAGAACTACGGCCAGACCGGCATGGCCCACCTGCTGGAGCACATGCTGTTTCGCGGCACGCCCACACTGCGCAATGCCTTGGCCGAGTTCTCCAAGCGCGGCCTGGCGGCCAACGGCTCGACCAGCAGCGACCGCACCAACTATTACGCCAGCTTCGCCGCCGATCCTGAAACACTGTCCTGGTATCTGGGCTGGCAGGCCGACGCCATGGTCAATTCACTGATCGCCAAGGAAGACCTGGACGCCGAAATGACGGTCGTGCGCAACGAAATGGAACGCGGCGAGAACAATCCCTTCCAGGTGTTGATGCAGCAAATGCAGGCGGCGGCTTTCCAATGGCATAACTATGGCCATAACACCATAGGCGCGCGCTCGGACGTTGAAAACGTGGACATCGGCCAGCTGCGCGCTTTCTACAAGGAGTACTACCAGCCTGACAATGCGGTGCTGATCGTCGCGGGCCGTTTCGATCCCGATGCGACCCTTGAAACCATCGCCAAGGCTTTCGGGAAAATCCCCCGGCCCGAACGCAGCTTGCCGCCCGAATACACGGTCGAGCCCGTCCAGGACGGCGAGCGTCAGGTCACCTTGCGCCGTCAAGGCGGCAGCCCCCTGATCGCCGCGATGTACCATGCGCCGGCCGCCGCCAGCCGCGATTTCACCGCATTGGACATCGGCGTTTCGATATTGTCGGATACGCCATCCGGGCGTCTATACAAAGCGCTGGTGGGCCAGGGCCTGAGCGCCGGCGTATTCGGCTTCGCCGCCGGACTGCATCAGCCCGGCTACGCTTTCTTCGGCGCGCAGCTGGAGTCCGGCATGGACCAGGCCAAGGCGCTTGCCACCCTGAACGAAACACTGGGCTCGGTCGGATCGGAGCCCTTTACCGAACAGGATCTGCAGCGCATACGCAATAAATGGCTGACCGACTGGTCCAAGACGTATGCAAACCCGCCCAGCCTGGCGTCCGCCTTGTCGGAGACGGCCGCCGACGGCGATTGGCGCCTGTTCTTCCTGCAGCGCGACTGGGTGGAAGCCATGCAGCTTGCCGACGTGCAACGCGTAACCGCCGCTTACCTGACGCCCAGCAATCGCACCAACGGCCGGTATATTCCCACCGAAAAACCGCTAAGGGCTCCCACGGCGGAGAATGTGGATCTGGCCGCCCTGTTCAAGGACTACAAAGGCAAGGATACGGCGGCGGCCGTGGCGGCTTTCGACACCAGCCCCGCAAACATCAATGCGGCGACGCAACGCGCGCCGCTTGACCTGCCCAATGGAAAGGTCAAGCTGGCACTGCTGTCCAAGCCTACCCGTGGCGACCGCGTGGAAGCCAACTTGCTGATCCAGTTCGGCGATGCCGACAGTCTGAAAGGCCAGCGCGACATATCCAGCGCCGTAGCCTCGCTGCTGGACCACGGCACGAAGGGCATGTCCCGCCAGGAAATCGAAGACCGCTACGACGCGCTGGAAGCCAGCGTAAGCTTCGACGGAGGGGCCGGGATCGTAATGGCCGATATGTCGACCACAGAAAAGCATTTGCCTGAGCTGGTGGAACTGGTGCTTCATATTGTTCGTGAAGCCAACTTCCCCGAACAGGAACTGATCGAATACAAGCAGCAAGCCAGCACCGCCATCAGCAATGCCATGGCCGAGCCCAGCGCCCTGGCCTCGCGCGCGTTGGCCCGGCACGACAACCCCTGGCCCAGCGACGATGTGCGCTATACGCCCACGTTCGAGGAAGCGCAGCAAGGCATCGCGGCGCTTACCCGCCAGCAACTGATCGATTTCCATTCCCGTTTCTACGGAGCCGGAACCATAGAGTTCGCCGCCGTCGGCGCCTTCGATTCAGACGCCGTGAAAGCCGCCCTGACCAAAGGCTTGAAGGACTGGCGCAAGGCGCCGGCCTATACGCGAGTCGCCGATCCTTACCGGGACGTCCCTCCCAAGACATTCGCGATCAATACGCCGGACAAGGCGAATGCCTTCTATCTGGCCAAGCTGCCGCTGAAGATGCAGGATACCGATCCGGACTATGCGGCGCTCTACCTGGCCAACTACCTGCTTGGCAGTTCCGAGACATCGCGCCTCTGGACCCGCGTCCGGGTCAAGGACGGCCTGTCCTACGATGTGCGCAGCTATATGGACGCATCGTCGTACGAGCCGTCGGGCGATTGGACGATTTATGCGATACACGCGCCGGAAAACAGCCGGCGGCTGGAAGTTGCCATTGACGAAGAGTTGAAGCGGATTCTGAAGGATGGGTTCACGGACGAGGAGGTTCGCGAAGGCGCCACCGCAATGCTGAACTTCCGCAAGCTGGCCCGCAGCCGGGACGGCACCCTGGCATCGGCCTGGATCAACTACTTGCAGCTGGATCGCACGTTCGATTGGTCGGAAAAAATAGACAAGGAACTGGCGGCGCTGACGGCCGACAAGGTGAATGCGGCGTTGCGGAAGAGGCTGGATCCCGCCGGGTTCAGCACGGCGATTGCGGCGGATGAGAGCAAGCAGGGGAAGTAGTCTTTGCGGGCGGGCTTAAGGATGTTTGCTGCTGTCCGGGTGTCTGACGTATGCCTGTTCCCGGGTTCTTAAGAAGGGGGACGAGTCAACGTCAGGTTAGGCCGGAGCAGTGCTCGCAGCAAGCACTGGACTCAATGCTCGGACGGGCGTGGCCAGAAACGTACGGCCTGCTCGCATCGCAAGGATCTATTTACGAGAAAAAATTCTTGACTCGATCCGTCCAGGACTCGCTCTTGGGCGAATGCTTTTCCCCGCCCTGCAACAGCGACGCCTCGAACTGGCGCAGAATCTTCTTCTGCTCGTCCGACAAACGCACCGGCGTTTCCACCGAAATATGGCAGTACAGATCCCCGGGATAGCTGGCCCGCAGCCCTCGTATCCCCTTGCCGCGCAAGCGGAAAGTCTTGCCGGTTTGCGTGCCTTCGGGAATCGTGATCTCGCCCCGGCCCGCCAAAGTGGGCACCTCGAGCTCGCCGCCCAGGGCCGCCGTCGTGAACGGAATGGTCAATTCGCAGTGCAGGTCTTCGCCGTCGCGCTGGAATATGCCATGCGGCTTCAGGTGAATCTCGACGTACAAGTCCCCCGGAGGGCCGCCATTGACGCCAGGTTCGCCATTGCCGCTGGACCGTATGCGCATGCCGTCGTCGATGCCCGCGGGAATCTTGACCTGCAGCGTCTTGTTCTTGCGCGTGCGTCCAACACCGTCGCAGGCCACGCAGGGATCGGTGATCTCTTTGCCCGTGCCGTGGCAGGTGGGGCAGGTTTGCTGCACGCTGAAGAAGCCCTGCTGCATGCGCACCGTGCCGGCGCCGTCGCAGGTATGGCAGGTCTTGGGATGGGTGCCGGGCTTTGCGCCGGAGCCATGGCATACATCGCAGGTCTCCCAGCTTGGGACCCGGATCTCGGTATCGAAGCCGTTGGCGGCCTGTTCCAGGCTGATGTCCAGCGTGTATTTGAGGTCGGCCCCGCGATACACCTGAGGGCCGCCGCCGCGACGTCCGCCGCCGAAGATTTCGCCGAAGATATCGCCGAACGCATCGGCGAAGCCCGCCCCGCCCATTCCGCCGCCGCCCATCCCGGCATTGGGATCGACCCCGGCGTGGCCGAAACGGTCGTATGCGCCGCGCTTCTGTTCGTCAGACAGCATCTCGTAGGCCTCTTTGGCCTCTTTGAATTTCTCTTCCGCTTCCTTGCTATCCGGATTGCGATCGGGGTGATACTTCATTGCCAGTTTGCGATAAGCCTTCTTCAGCTCATCATCAGAGGCGTTCTTTGCTACCCCCAGGATTTCGTAATAGTCGCGTTTTGCCATTTGAGTCGCTTGCGTCTTGGACGTCTGTTCTTTGTGCTTGAATAAGAAGGCCCGATTTCCGGTAAAACACCAGAAACCGGGCTCAAACCGCTACAGCCAGCGCTTATTGATCGCGCTTGACTTCTTTGAAGTCGGCATCGACCACATCGTCGTCGGCAGGCTTGGCGGCATCCGCCGCGTCGCCTTGCGCCGCCGCCGCTTGCGCCTGCATGTCGGCGTACATCTTTTCACCCAGCTTCTGCGAAGCGGTGGACAGCGCCTCGACCTTGGCCTCGATGGCGGCTTTGTCGCCGTCCTTCAAGGTGTCTTCGAGTTCCTTGAGGGCCGTTTCGATGGCTTCCTTATCCGCCGCATCGAGCTTCTCGCCGTACTCGCCCAGCGATTTGCGCGTGGAGTGCAACAGCGCATCGGCCTGGTTGCGAGTCAAGGCAAGCTCGGCAATGCGGTGGTCTTCCTCGGCATTGGCTTCGGCATCTTTCACCATGCGCTCGATCTCGTCGTCGCTCAAGCCGGAGTTGGCCTTGATGGTGATCTTGTTTTCCTTGCCGGTACCCTTGTCCTTGGCCGACACATGCAAGATGCCGTTGGCGTCGATATCGAACGTGACTTCGATCTGAGGCGTTCCGCGCGATGCGGGCGGAATGCCTTCCAGATTGAACTCGCCCAGTCCCTTGTTGCCCGCGGCAATTTCGCGTTCGCCCTGGAACACCTTGATGGTGACCGCCGGCTGATTGTCGTCGGCGGTGGAAAACACCTGCGAGAACCGGGTGGGGATCGTGGTGTTCTTCTGGATCATCTTGGTCATCACGCCGCCCAGGGTTTCAATACCCAGCGACAACGGCGTAACGTCCAGCAAGAGCACGTCCTTGCGGTCGCCGGACAGCACGGAGCCCTGAATGGCGGCGCCAGCGGCGACGGCTTCATCGGGGTTGACGTCCTTGCGGGGTTCCTTGCCGAAGAATTCCTTGACCTTCTCCTGGACCTTGGGCATGCGCGTCATGCCGCCGACCAGGATCACGTCGTCGATCTCGGACACTTTCACGCCGGCATCCTTGATGGCGATGCGGCAAGGCTCGATGGTGCGCTCGATCAGTTCTTCGACCAGGGCTTCCAGCTTGGAACGGGTGATTTTCAGGTTCAGGTGCTTGGGCCCGGACGCATCCGCCGTGATGTACGGCAGGTTGATCTCGGTTTGCTGAGCCGAAGACAATTCGATCTTGGCTTTTTCGGCCGACTCCTTCAGGCGCTGCAATGCCAGCACGTCCTTGGACAGGTCGACGCCGCTTTCCTTCTTGAATTCGCCGATGATGTAATCGATGATGCGCTGGTCGAAGTCTTCGCCGCCCAGAAAGGTGTCGCCGTTGGTGGACAGCACTTCGAACTGCTTTTCGCCATCGACGTCGGCGATTTCAATGATGGATACGTCGAAGGTACCGCCGCCCAGATCGTATACGGCGATTTTGCGGTCGCCCTTTTCGGTCTTGTCCATGCCGAAGGCCAGCGCGGCAGCGGTCGGTTCGTTGATGATGCGCTTGACGTCCAGCCCGGCGATGCGGCCGGCGTCCTTCGTGGCCTGGCGCTGGCTGTCGTTGAAATAGGCGGGAACGGTGATGACCGCCTCGGTGACTTCTTCACCCAGATAGTCTTCCGCCGTCTTTTTCATTTTGCGCAGCACATCGGCCGACACTTGAGGAGGCGCCAGCTTCTTGCCTTGCGCCTCGACCCATGCGTCGCCGTTATCAGCCTTGACGATGCCGTAAGGCATGAGATGGATGTCTTTTTGCACCGCCTTTTCGTCGAACTTGCGGCCTATCAGGCGCTTGACGGCGTAAAGCGTATTCTTTGGATTCGTGACGGCCTGGCGCTTGGCGGGGGCGCCGACCAGGATTTCGCCGTCTTGCATGTACGCCACGATGGAAGGCGTCGTACGCGTGCCTTCGGCGTTTTCGATGATCTTGACGCTGCTGCCGTCCAGAACAGCCACACAGCTGTTGGTCGTACCCAGGTCAATGCCGATAATCTTGCCCATAATCTTATAACCCTGCAAAAAATTTTGAATTTGTAAAAACTGCCTGATGGATCCTACATGGGGATCCAAAGCCCGATTTCAAGCCTGGCCGCGGGTTTTTTACGACGGCTGGCCGGAAGACACCATGACCAGGGCAGGCCGCAATACCCGGTCGGCAATGGTGTAGCCTTTCTGGAGCAACTGCACCACAGAACCCTCGGGGAGCGACGAGGGAACCGACGAAATCGCCTGATGCACGTGCGGATCGAACTTGTCGCCCTCGGCCGGCGCCACTTCCTTGAGCAGATTGCGTTCGAACGCCGAGTTCAACTGGCGCAAAGTGGCCTCTACGCCCTCTTTCCACGCCTGGGCGGTCTGATCGGTCAGCGCCAGGGCGGCCTCCAGGCTGTCCTTGACGGGGATCAGGCTTTCGGCAAACGACTCGGTGCCGAATTTACGCGCCTTGGCCACGTCTTCCTGGGCGCGGCGACGTATGTTTTCGACCTCGGCCTTGGCCCGCAGCAGTTCCTCGTGGTACTGCGCAACCTTGGCTTGCGACTCGGACAGCAAAGTCGCCCAGTCTTCTTCGGCGGCCAATTGCTCGTTGGCCTGTGTATCGTCAATATCGGTATTGTCGGGTGTGCCTTGGGCGTCGTTCACCTCGAGGTGTTCGGACGTATCAACCGATGAATCCTGCTGCTTGGGATCTACGGGTTCCTTGGGTGCCGGCATAAAAAATCTCCACATCTACGGTATGCAATTCCATGAAAATGGGGGCGTCCGCCCCCATTTCAAGACCCGGGACTTCGCGTTTCCCGGTCAAAGTTCGTTCTGAATTCGTCAGCGGGGCTTGAGCTTGCCCAAGCCTGCCGTGCCCGCCGCGTCGATGGGCGGGGCACTGAAGTTTACACCCGCCGCTTCAAACCCATCCGGCCAGATGCCGCCGGGCAATGCCCGCCAGGCTGGCGGCCCATTCCGGATCGTCGTTCAGACAAGGGAGATAGCGGAACTGCCGGCCTCCTTCGGACAGGAAGGCATCACGGCACTGCATCTGGATCTCCTCCAGGGTTTCCAGGCAGTCGGCCAGGAAGCCCGGGCACATGACATCCACTTGGCTGATGCCCTGCCGGGCCCATTGGCGCAGCGTGGGTTCGGTATACGGTTCCAGCCATTTTTCGGCGCCGAAACGGCTTTGGAAGGACACATGGACGCGATCGGCGTCTTCGCCCAGCCGACGCTTCAGCAAAGCCGCGGTTTCCATGCAATCGCGGTAATAGGGATCGCCCTGCTCGACCGTCCGGCGCGGCAGGCCGTGGAAGCTGAGCAAGAGCCGCTCGGGTTTGCCGTTGGCAGCCCAATACCGGCGCAGCTGTTCCGCCAACGCATCGATGTACCCTGGATCATCGTGATAGCGCTTTACAAAGCGCAGCTCAGGCTGGTCGCGCAGCTTGGCGGCGTAGAGGGCCACGCTATTCACCGCCGTTGCGGTGGTGCTGGCCGCATACTGCGGATACATGGGCAGGGTCAGGATGCGCTGGCAGCCGGCTGCGCGCAGCCTGGCGAGAGCGTCCGCAATGGAAGGGTTTCCATAACGCATGCCCAGCTCGACGC
The DNA here is from genome assembly GCA_040391135.1 of Pusillimonas sp. GTDB lineage: Bacteria > Pseudomonadota > Gammaproteobacteria > Burkholderiales > Burkholderiaceae_B. Next base: position 55,113 of record JBEBYL010000018.1, read on the forward strand.
GGGCCGGAACACCTTGCGCGGCGAGATTGTCCTGTACGCCTTGCGCCTGCGCCTGACTCCAGACCAGCAGCGGCGAGCCCCGATCCAGCCAGATTTCCTTGTAGCGCGGCGCCAGTGCCCGAGGCCGGCGGGTCAAAATGAAGGCGCGCAGGATGGGCTGCCATAGCCATGGCGGGATTTCGATTACGCGCGGATCGGACAGGAATTCGCCCAGGTAGCGGCGTATCGCCCCAGCCGTCGGCTCGTCGGGCGTACCCAGGTTAATCAGCAGCACGCCGATGGGACCCGGATCGCGAGGAGCGGGGTCGGGATTGAACGCCTGGGGGTCGACGGGTTCGGGCAGATAGGGCGAAGGAAGCAAGAAGGACATGAAGCAAAACCCGCGTCAGGAAAATTGAACCAGGGCGGCAAATGCGCCGTCGGGAAACGGCGGCCGGCCCGTGTCAGGACTGGTTGTGGCTGAGCGCATTGGACAGCAGCCGGGCGGTGATATCGACGATGGGAATGACCCGTTCGTAGGCCATGCGCGACGGCCCGATGACGCCCAGCGTGCCGACCACCGTCCCGTCCACGCCGTAGGGCGCGGTGATGACCGATACATCCTCCAGGGGAACCAATTGGGAATCGCCCCCGATGTAGATTTGCACTCCCTGGGCGCGGCTGGACACGTCCAGCAATTGCAACAGATCGGTCTTCTTTTCAAACAAGGAAAACATGCGCCGCAGCCTGTCCATGTCGGAGGCGATGTCGGAAATGTCCAGCAGCTTGCTTTCACCTGAAATGACCAGGGATTCGTCGGTATCGGCCGTTGCGGCGCCGGCCTCGACGGCGGCCTGCATCAGGCGGGAAATGTCAGCCTGCAAGGAGGACAGCTCGTCGGCGATGGCAAGCCGGACCTCTTCGAAGGACATGCCCGCGAAATGCTGATTGAAAAAATTGCTGGCCTCGAGCAATTCCTGTTCGAGATAGTCGCGCGAGACGAACAGGATGCGATTCTGCACGTCGCCATCGGGAGTGACGATGATCAGGAGCACCCTTTTATCCGATAGGCGGATGAATTCAATCTGCCGAAAAACCTGGGCGCGCTTGGGCGCCAGGACGACGCCGGCAAACTGCGACAGATTGGACAGCAGGGCCGCCGCGGCCGTGACGGCCCTGCCCGGCTCGGCCGCCGGCAATATCTGGCGGATCTGGCTGGTCGGCAGCACTTCGAAGCGCTGCACCGCCAGCAGGCGATCGACAAACAGGCGATAGCCTTTAGGCGTAGGCACCCGCCCAGCCGATGTGTGGGGGCTGTGGATAAGGCCGAGGTCTTCCAGGTCGGACATGACATTGCGTATGGTCGCGGGCGACAGATCGAACATTTTCGAAAGGGTCCGCGATCCCACGGGCTGCCCGTCGGCTATGTATCGTTCTATGAGCGCTTTAAGAAGCGCATTCGCTCGGTCATCCATGATTCTATTTTATGCAAACTTTCAGGTTGGAGTTGTCCTGCCTACAGCCATAAACCCTTGCGGGACCCTATAATCAATGCGTCCATTATTCCATCAAACCAGCAGGTATTCGCCTTATGCACTTCAAAACCGTTGCGATCGTGGGCCGCTACCAGGACACCGGTCTTGACGCCCCCTTGCGCAAGCTGGCCGGCACGCTGGTCGCGGCAGGCTGTAATGTGCTGATCGAGGCCGATACGGCAAAAAATACCGGCATCCGGGAACATACCGTAGCCTCTTACCAGGAAATCGGCAAGCAGGCCGACCTGGCCGTCATCATGGGCGGTGATGGAACCATGCTGGGCGCCGCCCGCCAGTTGGCGCACAGCAATGTGCCTCTTATCGGCATCAACCACGGCCGGCTGGGTTTCATCACCGACATCCCCCTACATAGCGCCAACGATGCCCTGGCCAGCGTCATACAGGGCAACTACGAAGCCGAAGACCGCGTCCTGCTCGAAGGGCGCGTCGTGCGCGAAGGCCAAACGCTTTTTTCGGGCGTGGCCCTGAACGACGTCGTGCTGAACCGCGCCGGCCGCGGCGGCATGATCGAGGTAAGGGTCGAATTCGACGGTGCCTTCATGTACAGTCAACGGGCCGACGGGCTTATCATCGCCACGCCGACGGGCTCGACCGCCTATTCGCTTTCGGCCAACGGCCCTATCGTCCATTCCCGCCTGAATGCCATTCTGCTGGTTCCGGTGGCGCCGCAAACCTTGTCCAACCGGCCTATCGTGCTGCCCGACAGCGGCACCCTGAGCCTTACCGTTACCGCCCTGGGCCGGGTCGAATCCGGCGCCAGCGTTCACTTCGACATGCAAACCTGGTCCGACTGCCAGGCCGGCGACCGCATCGAAGTGCGCCGGGCGCAGAATACAGTACGTTTCATCCATCCTACCGGCTACAGCTTCTTCTCCACGCTGCGGCGCAAGCTGTACTGGAACCACATGCCGCAACCCTCCGACGAGGTCGAATAGCCCATGCTGCGTACTTTGCATATACGCGATTTTGTCATCGTCGAGCAGGCGGAAATACAGTTCGACACCGGATTCACGGTATTCTCGGGCGAAACGGGCGCAGGCAAATCGATACTCATCGACGCGCTGTCGCTGGCCCTAGGCGCCCGCGCCGATGCCTCCGCATTGCGCGAGAACGCCGCGCGCGCCGATATCTCGGCCGTATTCGACCCACCCGCCACGCTGGAAGCCTGGCTGCGCGAGCAGGAACTCGACATCGACGATGCCCTGGTCTTGCGCCGTGTCATTGACAACCAGGGCCGCAGCCGCGCATTCATCAACGGGTTGCCGGTAACACTGGGGCAATTGCGCGAGCTGGGTGAATACCTGGTCGATATCCATGGCCAGCATGCCCATCAAAGCCTGCTGAAAGCGGCCAACCAGCGCGAGCTGCTGGACACCCAAGGCGGACATCTGCCTCTGGCGCGCCAGGTGCAGCAAGCGTGGCAGCAATGGCAGCACGCCCAGAAAGCACTGGACGCGGCCCGTGAAAACAGCGCCGCATTGCAAGAAGAGCGCGAACGCCTTGAATGGCAGTTATCGGAGCTGGATCGAGTGGGCTTGCAGCCCGGCGAGTGGGAGGCCATCAGCAACGACCACAACCGCCTGGCGCATGCCCAGGCGCTGCTGGACGGCGCCACGCAAGCACTGACTGCCCTCGATAGCGAGCAGGGATCGGCCCAGCAAGCGCTGGGTGCCGCCGGGCATGCGCTGCAACAATTGCTGCGCCACGATAGCCATCTGCAAGGCATTTACGACGCCATAGAATCGGCCCGCATCTCGGCGGCGGAGGCCGTATCCGACCTTAACAGCTATCTGGACAAGCTCGAGCTGGAACCCGACCTGCTTGCCCAGGCGGAACAGCGGCTTTCCGAAATTTTCGACCTGGCGCGCAAATTCAAGATCGAGCCCAATGACATCCCATCGTTCAGGCAAGGCCTGCAGGACCAATTGAATGCCAGCCAAACCGCCGCCGACATCCCGGCGCTGGAGGCCCAGGCTCAGGCGGCGGCAAGCCAGTATCGCGAACTGGCCGCGCAGCTAAGCAGCGCCCGGCAAAAAACCAGTAAAAGCCTGGCCAAGCAAGTGAGCGCGGCCATGCAGACCCTGGCCATGCAAGGGGGCCGATTCGAAGTCAGCATGTCGCAAAGCCCTCCGGGGCCGCACGGCAATGAAACCATCGAGTTCCTGGTGGCCGGCCATCCCGGCGTCAGCCCCAAGCCCCTGGCCAAGGTGGCGTCGGGCGGAGAGCTGGCACGGATCTCGCTGGCCTTGTCGGTCATTGCCAGCCAGGCGGCGCGGGTTCCCACGCTTATCTTCGACGAAGTCGATACCGGCGTGGGCGGCGCCGTGGCCGAAATGGTGGGCCGCCTGCTGCGCGAGTTGGGCGAACGCCACCAGGTCCTGTGCGTGACCCATTTGCCGCAGGTCGCGGCACGCGGCTCGCACCATTACGAGGTCAGGAAATCGACGGCCGATTCAAGCACCTTGTCGACCATTCAAGCGCTCGACGCGCAGGGCCGCATCGACGAGGTCGCCCGCATGCTGGGCGGCCTGAAAATCACCGACACCACGCGCAAGCATGCGCGCGAGATGCTGGCAAGCTAAGCAAGAAACAGCCCTGCTCTTTATTATTTAAGCGGCATGCCGGGACCTTGCGGGTTCCGGCTTTTTTTATTTGGCGTGCTTGGGCGAACAATCGGAGCAAATACCGTACAGCAGCATGGTATGGCTTTCCAGCACAAAACCCTGATCCTTGGCGATCTTGTGCTGGCGTTTTTCGATATCGTGGTCGGTGAACTCGACCACCTTGCCGCAATTGGTGCAGATAAGGTGATCGTGATGGTCGCCGTCGTTGAGCTCGAATACCGCCTTGCCGCCGTCGAACTGGCTGCGCACCAAAATGCCGGCCTGCTCGAACTGGGTCAACACACGGTACACCGTAGCCAAGCCGATATCGACATCTTCGGCGATAAGGGTGCGGTAAACGTCTTCGGCGCTTTGGTGCCGAAGATCGGCACGCCGGAAAATATCAAGAATCTTGAGGCGCGGAAAGGTCGCCTTCAAGCCCATATTCTTCAGTTCATTTTGGTCGTTCATAGCTAAAATGTCTCTGGCGGTAAGATGATGTTCGGGTGCGAGCAAGCTACGCTGTGCGCCCAACGCTGACTAACGCTATTATGCGTTTATTCTTAAACCTTTATGATAACGGTTTTATTCGATCTGAATAACAGGGGCGCTTCGTGCTGACGACTGCAAAACCAATATTTTCAACGCTTCGCGCCGGCCTGACGGCCAGTGTGCTCGCCCTGGCCCTTACGGCCTGCGGCACGACCAATTGGGGTTTCCCGTACCGCCCCGACGTCCAACAGGGCAATTGGATCACTTCCGAGCAAATTGCCCAGCTGCAAAAAGGCATGAGCCGCGAGCAAGTCCGCTTCATTCTGGGCACCCCTACCTTGCAGGATATATTCCGGACCAATCGCTGGGACTACCCCTACTATAACAAGCCCGGCTACGGAGATGAAGAAGAGCGGAAATTCACGGTCTGGTTCGAAGGCGACAGCCTGGTCCGCTGGGAAGGCGACCAGCAGCCGGACCGGCAGCCTTTCCAGAAAGCGGACACCGGCGCCACCGAGAAAGCCGACGCGCAGGGCGGCACCGGCAAGATCAGTTCCGATACGGCAGGCTCCGATACCGTGCCCGAACAGGCGCAAACCAGCCCCATCGTCGGCGGCTCTTCTTCCGAAATGAATTCATCCGCCGACGGCAAAACGGCCACGGATGCCGATGCGCAGAACGCTCAACCTCAAGACGCCGCCCCGGCCCAGCCGCGCCGGCCATTGATCAATGCCAGCGAGCCGCGCACCGCCAATCCAGGCGCCCCCAATGCTGGCCGAAGCACCGCCGAACCACTGCGCTGACAAAAAGGAAAACTATGCGTATCGCTATTGCAGGGGCCGACGGCCGCATGGGCCGCATGCTTGTCGAAGCCGTGCTTCAAAGCCCCGACCTGAAGCTGACCGTAGCCCTGGACCGGACGGGCTCGGCCGCCATAGGCCAGGACGCCGGCGCCTTTCTGGGCCAGGACACCGGGGCCATCATCACCGACGATCTGGACACCTTGGCCCATGCCGACTGCCTGATCGACTTTACCCGGCCCGAAGGAACCCTGGCACACCTGCAGGCTTGCATCAAGCATGGCACCAAGTGCGTCATCGGCACAACGGGGTTCGATGACAAAGGCAAATTGGCCATCCAGGCCGCCAGCCAGAAAATAGCCATCGTATTCGCCCCCAACATGAGCGTGGGCGTCAATGCCACCCTGAAGCTACTTGAAATGGCCGCCAAGCTGCTCAATAGCGGCTACGACGTCGAAGTATTCGAAGCCCACCACCGCAACAAGGTCGATGCCCCGTCCGGCACGGCCCTGGCCATGGGCGAAGCCGTGGCATCGGCCTGGGGCAAGAAGCTGGACGACATCGCCGACTGGGCGCGCCACGGTGAAACCGGTGCGCGGGAAAACGGCAAGATCGGCTTTTCCGTCTTGCGCGGCGGCGACATCGTCGGCGACCACACCGTATATTTTTGCGGCACGGGCGAACGCATCGAAATCACGCACCGCTCCAGCAGCCGCACCACCTACGCGCAAGGCAGCTTGCGCGCGGCCCGCTATCTTGCGCGCAAGGAGTTCGGGTTGTTCGACATGCAGGATGTGCTGGCCACTTAGTGTTTTTGCATGCGGCAGGATTCTTGCAGCTTTCTGCGAAGCACATAACTTTTCAAGGCCCGCCCCACGCGGGCCTTGTCCTTTTAGCAGACCTGCACGGGCTCCTGCTCCAGCATCACGCCGAAACGCGTCTGGATGTCGGCCTTGATGGCGCCGGCTAATTGCGCGATATCGCCGGCGTCGGCGCCGCCGTAATTCACCAGCACCAGCGCCTGGCGGTCATGTACGCCTACCCTTCCCATACGCCTTCCCTTCCAGCCGGCGCGGTCGATCAACCAGCCCGCCGCCAGCTTGTACGCACGGCCGCCATCTTGCGCATAGGCCACCACGTCGGGATGCTTCTGCTTGACCGCATCGAACACCGCGGCGTCAACGATGGGATTCTTGAAAAAGCTGCCGGCATTGCCCAATACCGCCGGATCCGGAAGCTTGCGCCGGCGCACTTCGCAGACCGCATCGAATATCTGCCGGGCGGTTACCGCCCCGCCGCTGGCCCGCAATGCCGGATGATCGCGCAAATCCGGATAATCCAGCGCCGGGCGCCACGCCTTGGGCAAGCGCAGGCGCAAGGCCGTAATCAGCCATCGGCCCGGCTCCGACTGCTTGAAGAAACTGTTTCGGTAAGAGAACCGGCAATCCTCCGGGCCCATTTCAAGCTGACGCCCGTTAAGAAGATCCCAGGCGGTCAGGCTATGGAAGCGCTGGTCGAGCTCGACGCCGTAGGCGCCTATGTTCTGCACCGGCGCCGCGCCAACCGTGCCGGGAATGAGCGCAAGATTTTCCAGGCCGTTCCAACCACGGTCTATGCAATGCGCCACAAAATCGTGCCAGACCTCGCCTGCCTGCGCCTCGATTATCCACGCGTCCTCGCTTTCGTCCAGCACCCGGATCCCTTGCGATTCGACCTTGACGACCAGGCAATCCAACTGGGGGGCCAGCACCACATTGCTGCCGCCGCCCAGCACCATTACCTTGTCGTAGCGCGCCGCCTGCTGGGTAAGCAGCGGCAATTGTTCGGCAGCGCTGTAACGGACAAGCGCCCTGGCCCGGGAATGCAGGCCCAGCGTGTTCAGAGAAGTAAGGTCCTGGTCGTGAATATGCAGCAAAGCTCGTCCTGCCGGTTATGAGGCGTCGATCAACGTCGGCCGAAGGCATAAGCATACCTTGCCTTGCCGGCTCGTCGGCAAGGCTGCCGGGCATGTAAAAGCGCAAGGCCTTGCTTGACAGATATGGGTAGAATCATGCTATTATCTTGGTCTTGACTGAATATTAATCCATTTAAATATTCGACCCCAAGATCTTGAAGCGCAGTAGGTTTAAAGGCATTAGGCAGTACAGCTTTATCGCGGCTGGTTTGAAAAAGCAGGCCATGAAAGCGCAAGAAACCCAAAACAGGGCGATTTGCGCAGCGAGAAAAAAGTGCTTATAATGCGAGGCTTCTTTCAGCAGCGGTCCACACCGCCAAGAATGAAGCAGGCAGTAAATATGCGGGAGTAGCTCAGTTGGTAGAGCGCAACCTTGCCAAGGTTGAGGTCGCG
>JBEBYL010000019.1:0-56634 GCA_040391135.1 Pusillimonas sp.
CCCCCCGCCCCTCCATAGGCGGGGGGTTTTGTTTTTAGCGCCGCCCACCCCACACTCACCGCTGCCCCATCCTCCCCCGACCCGGTATATGAAAAGCCGGCTATTCAGGAGGCTTGGTCTGAGCCTTCCGCGTAGACAGCCTGGCCGGGAGCCCGTTGCACCAGTTCGTCCAGGCGGCGAATGATGAAACTGGAAAATTGTTCGATGGCGTCGGGCAATATCCGCCCGCGCATGACCTGAACCTGCACGGTTCTAGCATGCATCTCGGGATTCTTCAGCGGAACAGCCACCAGCCTGCCCGGCTTCAGGCGTTCGGCGATCGATACATAACTTGCAAACAGGATGGCCTGGCTTTCGCGCACGTAGGCGTGCAGGGCTTCGGCATAATTGCTATAGACCTGGGGCTCAACCCAGGTGCCGGTCATATTGGAAGCCAGTTGATAAAGCTTGTAGGTGGACGATAGCTCATCGGTCAAGGCTATGGGATAGCCGGACAGATCGCGGATATCCAGGCGGCGCCTGCGCGCCAAAGGATGGTCCCGCGACATGACGGCCAGCGCGGGAGCAGGCCGGGCATACAGGACCTTTACTCCGCTTTCGCTTGCGTTGGGCGCGATGCTGAAGGTCAGGGCCATGTCGACTTCGCCGGCCTCCACGCGCTGGGTCGCCGGCTTTGCGCTATCCACCCAAATGCGGAAGCGAGCCGAGGGCCGCTGGCGGCCAAATGCCGCCAGCGCAGCGGGAACGAGCTCGTTGGCCATGCCTTGCGTGCACGAGATCCGTATTGGATTCTGCTCGCCGCCTCGCAGGGCGGCGATGGATTCGAGTACCGCGCTTGTCTCGAGCACGGATCGCCTGACGTGCCTTAACAGGATCTGGCCCGCTTCGGTCAGGACCATTCCTCGGGCGCTACGTATGAACAGACTGGCCCCCACCTCTTCTTCCAGGCCAGTGATCTGCCGGCTTATCGCAGATACGGCAACATGTAAAGAGTCCGATGCAGCCGTAAGGCTGCCCTTCAAGGCGACTTCATAGAAATATTTTGTGGCCAGGCTTTGCATTGATACGACTCGCGTTCAAAGGTTTATTCAGGAAATATGACGGGTAATATTAGGGGTTAACCCTTAATAATTGTTCTAATTTAAGCAAAGAGTTCTCGATTTATTCTAATTGTATAGAAAGCTTTGTGTGTCTAGAATGGCCGCTTCGTCGAAAGGCGTAAATGCCTGTGACCGCAGCCGCTCCAAGCGAAGCAGGCGCGATCTCGCGGCGAATGCACAACGCGGTACCGAACTTCGCTCCGCGTCGATTCAGAGACAAATCTAAAGGAATTACAGAATGCCGACGGTAAACCCTAGGATCAAAACAATCGCTGTCGCCCTGGCCTGCACATTCGCGGGATTGTCCCAGGCCCAGACGTTGAAGATAGGCCTGGCTTCCGAGCCCACCGCAGTGGATCCGCACTACCATCAGACCACGCCGAACGAGGCGCTGATCTATCACATCTTTCAGCCGCTGGTCGCGATGGATGCCGACCAGAAGCTGCAGCCGGCGCTGGCCAAATCCTGGGAAGCCACAGACGACACCACCTGGACGTTCAAGCTGGACGAGAAGGCCCGTTTTTCCAATGGCGAACCTTTTACCGCGCAGGACGTGGTGTTCAGCTTCTGCCGCATCCTGAACAACGAAACAGGCATAGGCAGCGGCGGAACCAACACTGTGCGTCGCATTGCGTCCATCGAGACTCCCGACGAGCGCACGGTACTGCTGAAGACCGCCGCGCCCCAACCCGTCCTGCCCAATGAGCTGGCCCGCATACCCATGATCTGGAGCGGCATCGTCAAGCACGGCGCATTGACCTATACGCCCAAGGAAGGTTGCGGCGTGACTTCTCCCTGGCCGGCCGTCAACGATTTCAACAGTGGAAAGGATGTCATCGGTACGGGTCCCTACATGCTGAAGTCCTATGTCAAGGGCTCGGGCATCGTGCTGGAACGCAATGAGAAATATTGGGGCAAGATGCCCGCCTGGAAGGAAGTCAGGATGACGGCCGTGCCGAGCGCGGGCCCGCGCTTGACCGGTTTGCTGGCTGGCGACTTCGACCTGATCGAGAACCCTGCCGCGCGCGACCTGAAGCGCATCAAGGAAAGCGGATTCGGCCATACGGTGAAGCCGTCGGTACGCATCATGTTCTTTCAACTGGATGCCGGCCGCGAGCAAAGCCCGCTGGTCAAATCCCCCAAGGGCGACAACCCCTTGCAAAACGCCAAGGTGCGCCAGGCGATGTCGTTGGCCATCGATCGCAAGACCATCGTCGAACGGATCATGGATGGCGTAGCGCTGCCTGCGAACCAGTTCATCCCGGCCGGCATGTTCGGCGCCATCGATCAGGCGCCCGCCCTGGAATACAACCCCAAGAAGGCGAAAGAGCTGCTGGCCGAGGCGGGCTATCCCGATGGCTTCGAGCTGACGTTGTCGGCGACCAACGACCGCTATATCAATGATGCGCAGGTGACGCAGGCCGTGGCGCAATACCTTAGCCGCATCGGCATCAAGACCCAGGTCGATACCGTGACCAGCTCGGTGTACTTTCCCAAGCGCGCCAAGCGCGAAATGAGCGCGGCCCTGGGCGGCTGGGGCCAGGAGACCGGTGAAGCGGGCAATTTCCTGCAGTATTGGGTAGCCACCAACAACAAGGACCGCGGCGTCGGAAGCAGCAACTACGGCCGCTATTCGAACCCCGAGCTGGATCAGTTGTATTTCCAGGCCATGGGCACGCTGGACGATGGCAAGCGCAGCCAATTGCTGCAGCAAGCCGTGAAGATCGCGCTGGCCGACATGCCCAATATTCCGCTGCATTGGGAAAGCGGTGTATGGGCTTTCCGCAAGGGTATCGCCTATGAGGGCCGCGCCGACCAGCGCACCATGGCCACTGCCGCGACACCGGTCAAGTAAGCCGGTCCAGGGTTGACAAAGGAGTAAGATTTTGACGCTGTTCATTGTGCGCAGGCTGTTGCAAAGCCTGTTGGTCGTCCTGGCCGTATCGGTGGTGGTGTTTTGCGCCGTTTACGCGATCGGGGATCCCATCGAACTTCTTGTCAGCCCGGATGTGGCCCAGGCCGAGCGTGACGCGCTCATCGCCCGGCTGGGCCTGGATCTGCCCTTATGGCAGCAGTACGGCGTCTTCCTATGGCGCGCGTTGCACGGCGACCTGGGCAATTCCTTCGTGCACGGCATGCCGGCGGTTCAACTGATACTGCAGCGTTTTCCCGCCACGCTGGAGCTGGTCATCGTTGCCATTACGCTGACCTGTGTCATCGGCATATCCCTGGGCCTGATCGCGGGCCTGTACCGCGATCGCTGGCTGGGCCGGGGCATCATGGCCGGCTCGATTTTCGGCTTTTCCGTGCCGAATTTCTGGCAGGGCATGGTCTTCATTCTATTCTTCGCGGTATGGCTGGGCTGGCTGCCCGCATCGGGCCGAGGGCCCACTGTGGATTTCCTGGGGGTGCCGCTTAGCATCTTCAGTGCCGACGGGTGGCGCCACATCGCGTTGCCGGCGGTCAACCTGGCCATCGCCAACATTGCGCTGGTCCTGCGGATGACCGCCACCGGCGTGAGCGAAGCGCAAAGCCAGGACTATGTGCGTTTTGCGCGTGCCAAGGGCGTGAAGCCCGGCCGCATCGTGCGCCGCCATATTCTGCGCAATATCCTGATTCCCGTCGTCACCGTGATCGGCATGGAGTTCGGCACGCTGATCGCCTACTCCACCATTACCGAGACCGTATTTTCCTGGCCCGGCATGGGCAAGCTGCTGATCGACAGCGTCTACAAGCTGGATCGCCCAGTGATCGTGGCTTACGTGATGCTGGTGACCTTGCTGTTTGTGATCATCAACCTGGTGGTCGATTTGCTTTATGCCGTGCTGGATCCGCGCGTGCAGCTCGTGGAGGCTCGGGCCTGATATGTTTTCCATGTTCTCATTATTCAAAAGACCTGTGATGCCGGGCCAGCCCTCGACCCAGGCCGCCGGGCCGCTGAACAGCGGACCGGCGCCTCATGTGGCGCCGCTGCTTGAAACGCCTGCCCGGAAGAAAATTTTGCGCAAGCTGCGTTCCCGGCCGTCCACCAAGAAGTCGCTGATGGCGCTGGGCCTGTTGATTCTGGCCATTGTCATCCTGCCGTTTTTCGCGCCGCAGAATCCCTACGACCTGATGGCCCTGGACATCATGGACGGACGCCTGCCGCCGGGCGCCACCAATTTCGACCAAAGCATGACCTACTGGATGGGCACGGACGCGCAGGGGCGCGACATGTTCAGCGCCATTCTTTACGGTCTGCGCATCAGCCTGTTCGTCGGCTTGGGCGCGGTGCTGATTTCCGTGGCCATAGGCGTGACGCTGGGTCTGGCGGCGGCCTATCGGGGCGGCTGGGTCGACACGCTGGTGATGCGGGCCGTGGATTTCATCCTGGGTTTTCCGACCATACTGGTGGCGCTGGTGTTGCTGGCGGTGCTGGGGCGCGGAATCGATAAAGTCATCGTCGCGCTGGTGGTGGTGCAATGGGCCCACTATGCGCGCATCATGCGCGGTCGCGCGCTTCAGGAACGCCGCAAGGAGTATATCGAGGCCGCGCAGAACCTGGGCTTTCCGGCGTGGCGCATCATGCTGCTGCACCTGATGCCCAACTGCATCGGCCCCGTCATGGTGTTCGCCACCATACAGATCGCCACGGCGATCACCCTGGAGGCAACACTGTCCTTCCTGGGCGTCGGGGTGCCCGTGACCGAGCCGTCACTGGGCCTGCTGATCGCCAGCGGGTTTGAATATTTGCTGTCGGGCGATTACTGGATCAGCATTTTTCCCGGTGTCGCACTGCTATTGCTCATTCTTTCCATCAACATCGCAGGCGATCGCCTGCGAGACAGTCTGGATCCACGACGATAATGGATGATTCTCACGTATTACTGGAAGTGCGGGGCTTGCAAACCGCGTTTCACACCGAAGCCGGGGCATGGCTGGCGGTCGACGGCGTCGATCTGACGGTCGGGCGCGGCGAGATATTGGGCCTGGTGGGCGAGTCGGGTTCGGGCAAGTCCGTCACCGGGTTTTCGCTGGTGGGCCTGATCGATCCGCCGGGTGAAGTGGTGGCCGGCTCGGTGCGCTTCGACGGCATGGAATTGTGCGGCATGGACGAGGCGCAATTGCGCACCCTGCGCGGCAACCGCATCGCCATGATCTTCCAGGATCCGCTGATGACGCTCAATCCTGTGCTCAAAGTCGGCGAACAAATGGCCGAAGCCATCTACACCCACGATCCGGCCGCAAGCCGGGCGCGGATACGCGAGCGCTGCGTGCAGGCATTGGCGCAGGTGGGCATACCTTCGCCCGAAAGCCGCCTGGACAACTACCCTCATGAGTTTTCCGGCGGCATGCGGCAGCGGGTGGCCATTGCCATCGCCATGCTGAACAAGCCCGACCTCATCATTGCGGATGAGCCGACCACGGCCCTGGACGTGACCATACAGGCCCAGATTCTCTTCGAGATGCAGAAGCTTTGCGCCGAGCAGAATACGGCCCTGATCTGGATCACCCACGACCTTGGCGTGGTGGCGGAATTGGCCGACAAGGTGGCGGTGATGTATGCCGGGCGCATTGTCGAGTACGGGACCGTTGAACAGGTATTGTCCCAACCCATGCATCCTTATACTCGGGGCCTGTTGAGCTCCATGCCGGGCCAGGCGGCACCGGGCAGCAGGCTGGCGCAGATCGACGGCATGGCGCCCACCTTGACGGGACGCGAGACGGGTTGCGCATTTCGTCCGCGCTGCTCCCGGAGCGCCGATGTCTGTGCACGCCAGTCGCCTGGTATAGAGCGGCAAGGCGAACGGCAGTATCGTTGCCATTTTCCGCTACTGGAGCTTGCGGCATGAGCAACACGATCACACTGGAGCGTGATGGCGCACATCATGCCGGCGACGGCGTTCAAGAGCCCCCGGTTATCGCATTGCAGGGACTGTATAAGCGGTTCAGCAGCAAGCCCGACCTTGCGCAGCGCCTGCTGAGCCTGGCTGGACGGAATGCGGAGCCTCCAACCGTGCATGCGGTCAACGGCGTGGGCCTAGAGATCAGGCATGGCGAAGTACTGGGTCTGGTGGGGGAGTCGGGTTGCGGCAAATCCACGCTGGGCCGCATGGTTGCCGGCTTGATCAAGCCCAGCCAGGGCAAGATACTGTTCAATGGCCAGGACACGGTCGGCTTGCGCGGCGCGCAAAAGCGCGACTACACGCTGGGCGTGCAGATGATCTTTCAGGATCCCCAGGCATCGCTGAACCCGAAGCAGAAGCTCAAGCAAATCCTGGCCGAAGCGCTGTATGTGCACAAGCTGGCGCCGCGCGATCAGATTGCGGGCCGCGTCGAACAGGCGCTGCTGGAAGTGGGCCTGGATCCGGAATACAGCACACGGCTGCCGCATCAGATTTCCGGCGGCCAGCGCCAGCGCATCGGCATTGCCCGGGCGCTTATGGTGCAGCCCGCTTTCCTGGTATGCGACGAGCCCGTGGCGGCGCTCGACGTATCGATACAAGCTCAGGTGATCAACCTGTTCATGGATTTGCGCGACCGGCACGGTTTCACCTATCTGTTCATCAGCCATGACCTTGGCGTGGTCCGACATATTTCGGACAGGGTCGCCATCATGTACCTGGGCCGCATTGTCGAGGTTGCATCGACGCGCGACATCTACGGCCATGCCGTGCATCCTTACACGCAGGCGCTGCTGGGCGAAATGCCCGATGTGCAGCGCCGCCGGCGCACATTTGTTCCGATCAAGGGAGAGATTCCCTCGCCGCTGGCCCCCCCGCCGGGTTGCACCTTTCATCCGCGCTGCCCGCATGCCATGGATATCTGCCGGCGCCAGGCGCCCGAACTGCGCCAGGTCGCCCCAGGACATCAGGCCGCGTGCCATCTCAACTTTAGCTGAACTCTCGACGATAAAGACACAGGCCATGAACCGCTCAGAAAATACGATGAAAGAATCCTCCGGCTCCGCGCGGATTTCCAGCCAGCTGTTGCCCATGATCGAGCGCTGGGTGCGCTTCGAGTCGCCGTCCTACAGCGAAGAAGCACTGTGCGGGATGGCGCGGATCATCGTGCAGGATGCGGTGAACCTGGGCCTGCGGGCCTTGACGCAGCCGCTGTCCACAGACGGCGCACCCCTGGTGCATATCCATAATCGGCGCGAGGGCGATACGCGGCCCGGCATTCTCGTGCTGGGCCACTACGATACCGTGCATCCCATCGGGACGATAGAGAAAAACCCCTTTCGCATTGAAGGCGACAAGCTGTACGGTCCAGGCATCTACGATATGAAGGCGGGCATCTGCCTTGCCTTGGCAGGGCTGGCACAGGTCCAGGCCGACACTCAACTGCCCGTGGACCTGGTGATACTGCCGGATGAGGAAACAGGCAGCCACCGTTCACGCCAGGTGATCGAGGATTTTGCGCGCCGCTCGCTTTATGCCTTGGTATGCGAACCCGCGCGGGCCGATGGGGGCCGCTGCGTGACGGCGCGCAAGGGCACCGGCTTCATCACCGTGAAGGCGCACGGCCGTCCCGCCCATGCCGGCATGCAGCATCAAAAAGGCCGCAATGCCATCGAGGAAATTGCCCACCAGGTCTTGGCCCTTCAGGCCATGACGGACTACGAGCGCGGCATCACTGTAAGCGTGGGCGGGATTCAGGGCGGCACCACGGTCAACGTGGTTCCCGAGCACTGCCGGATCACCGCGGATTTCCGCTTGCCCGATCCGCAGGCCGCGGACGAATTGCGGGCCAAGGTGGAAGCCTTGAAGGCCCGCGTGCCCGATGTGACGCTGGATGTGGACTTCAAGCTGAATCGTCCGCCCATGCCGCGCACCGAGGCTGGCGCCAAGCTGCTGCGCAGCTGCCAGGAATTTGCCGTGCGCGCCGGCTTTGTCCTGGACGAGGCGCCCATGACGGGAGGCGCCAGCGACGCCAATTTCACGGCCGCATTGGGCCTGCCTACCCTGGATGGGCTGGGCGCGGATGGCGATGGCGCGCATACGCTGCACGAGCATATTTTGCTGTCCACCCTGGATCCGCGCCAACGGTTCTGGGCCGAAACACTGCAAGGGCTGGCATAAGGCGCAACGCGCCATTGACGCCGCGGCGCCATTCAGCCGTCGCGCAGCGCCCTCTGCAGTACCCGGGCGACATGTTCGGCGCGCAGGCCGCCTTCGGGCTGGGTGCCGTCGGCGATCTGGTGGCGGCAACTGGTGCCGTCCGCGACCAGAAGCGTATCGGGGCCGGCCTTGCGCACGGCCGGCAATAACGAAAGCTCGGCCATCTTCATGGACGTTTCATAGTGCGAGGCCTCGTAGCCGAAGCTGCCGGCCATGCCGCAACAGCTCGATTCGATCAGTTCCACTTTCAAATTCGGTATCAGCGCGAGTATCCGCTGGACCGGCCTGACCGCATCGAAAGCCTTCTGGTGACAGTGGCCGTGAAGCAGGGCACGCTTTTCAGGCAGGGGGCCCAGCTTGAGATCAAGGCGGCCGGCCTGTAGTTCACGCGCCAGGAACTCCTCGAACAAATAGGCATTGCCGGCCAGCGCCCGCGCCTCCTCGCCCAGGCCCATGACCAGAAATTCATCGCGCAGCGTCAGCAGACAGGAAGGCTCCAGGCCAACGACGGGAACGCCGCGGGCGATGAAGGGACGCAGGGCGTCGATGATCCGGCGGGCCTCGGCCTTGGCTTGATCGACCATTCCAGCCGATAGATAGGTCCGTCCGCAGCATAAGGGCCGCTTGGGCTCGGCATCGTTGAGCGCCGGCCCGGCAATGTGGACCTTGTAGCCAGCCGCCTGCAGCACTTGCAGGGCGGCGCGTGGATTCTCGGACTCGAAATAGTTGTTGAAGGTGTCGGCAAACAGGACGACATCCGCCGTGTCGGCGTCTGCCGGAGCTTCCAGGCGGGTGAAGATGTCGCTACGCCATTTCGGCAGGGATCGTTTGGCGGAAAAGCCCAGCAGGCGTTCCGACAGCCAGGCGGCGCCGGGCAGCGTATCGCGCAGATTGAACAGGAAAGGCAGGCGCGCCGCCCACGGCGCCCAGCGCGGCATGGTGGCGATAAGCCGGTCTTTCAGGGCCAGGCCGCGCTTTTGCCGCCATTGATTCAGGAACTCGATTTTCATGCGCGCCATATCGACGCCCGTTGGGCAGTCGCGCTTGCATCCCTTGCAACTGACGCATAAGTCCATGGTCGCGCGCATTTCGTCGGAGGTGAAGGCGTCGGGCCCCAGTTGGCCTGACAGAGCCAGTCGCAACGTGTTGGCCCGGCCCCGGGTCAGATGCTGTTCGTCGCGTGTGACCCGGTAACTGGGGCACATGGTTCCGGCATCGAACTTGCGGCAATGCCCATTGTTGTTGCACATCTCGACTGCCTTGGCAAAGCCCTGGGCAGGGTCGCCGCCCGTGCCCGGCGCGCCGACCGTGTCGGCGGCGGGATCGTTCTGAACATTCCAGGCCGACCAGTCCAGCGCCGTGTCCAGGGGTTCGGCACGGTAGCCGGGCTTGAAGCGGAACATCGAGGCGTCGTCCATTTTACTGCTGCGCACGATCTTGCCGGGATTCATGAGCCGGTCGGGATCGAAGAGGTCCTTGATTTCCTCGAAGGCGCGCGTCAGCCGGGGGCCGAACTGCCAGGCCACCCATTCGCTGCGCACCAGTCCATCGCCGTGCTCACCGGAAAATGCGCCCTTGTATTCGCGCACCAGGGCGCCCGCCTCTTCGGCAATGGCGCGCATTTTCTCGGCACCGTCGGTACGCATGTCCAGGATGGGACGCACATGCAGCGTGCCCACCGAAGCGTGGGCATACCAGGTGCCGCGCGTTCCATGCCTGCTGAATACGTCGGTCAGCTTGCTGGTGTACTCGGCCAGGTGCTCCAGCGGGACGGCGCAATCCTCGATGAAGGAAACAGGCTTGCCGTCGCCCCGCATGCTCATCATGATGTTCAAGCCGGCCTTGCGCACTTCCCACAAGGCTTTCTGCGCCGCGGCGTCGGGCATTTCCACGACGGAGCCGGGCAGACCCAGTTCGCCCATCAGGTCGACCAGTTGAGCCAACAGGGCCAATTGTTCGTCTTTCGACTCGCCGGCGAATTCCACGAGCAGGATGGCTTCGGGCTCGCCGATGAGCGCCTGGTCGATGACAGGCCGGAAAGCGGGATTGCCGCGTGCCAGATCTATCATGGTGCGGTCGACCAGTTCCACCGCACAGGGGCCCAGCTTGACGATGTGGCGGGTCAAGTCCATGGCTTGGTAGAAGGTGGGGAAATTGACCACTCCCAGCGCCTTGGCGGCGGGCAGGGGCGCCAGCTTCAAGGTGATCCGCCGGGTATAGGCCAGGGTTCCCTCGCTGCCCACCAGGATGTGCGCCAAATTCACCTTGCCGTCGGGATCATAGGGCCGGGGGCTTTGCGGATGGAATACATCCAGGTTGTAGCCGCCCACGCGGCGCATCACGCGCGGTACGGCGCGCTCGATTTCATCACGTTCGCGCTTGGCGATCAGGCGCAGCCGTGCTGCGATGTCGCGCAGGCGGACCGGCTCGTCCGCCATTTGATCTTCGTCGGCGAATCGGGCCTCGGTGCCATCCAGCAAGAGCGCATCGATGCTGATGACGTTGTGGACCATGTTGCCGTAGGCGATGGAGCGCGAACCGCAAGAGTTGTTGCCGGCCATGCCGCCCAGCGTGCATTGGGCCGCCGTGCTGACATCGACGGGAAACCAGACGCCATGGGGTTTGAGCCATGCGTTCAAGTGATCGAGCACGATGCCTGGCTCCACCGTGACGGTCATGGCATCCAGGTCGAAGTCCAGGACGCGGTTCAGGTATTTGCTGTTGTCGATGACCAGCGCCGCCCCCACCGTCTGGCCGCATTGCGAGGTGCCGCCGCCGCGCGCCAGCACCGGCACGGACATTTCCCGGCAGACGTTCAGCGCGGCCGCGACATCCATGCCCGTCCGGGGTACCAGGACGCCGACAGGTTCGATCTGGTAGATGGAGGCATCGGTGGAATAGCGCCCGCGCGCGCCCCGGTTGAACAGAACCTCGCCTTGGGTCTCTTTGCGCAGTCTTGCGGCCAGTTCCAGGTGTATGGGGTTCAGATCGGCGTGATCCTGATGGGGCAAGGGCGCGTTCATGAGTTTCCTGTGTCGGGCAGGGCGTAGGGCATCAGGCCTCGCCGGCGGGTTTGGAAGAAGAAAGCCGCAGGGTTTCAAGCACGGCTTCGCCCTTGCGCCGCAAGTGCGTCCGCATGATGTCGGCCAGGCGGGAGCCGTCGCGCGATGCCAGCGCGTCGACCATGTCCAGGTGCTCGTGCATGGCCTTGTCCCACTTGTCGTGGTTCAGGTTGGAGCGGAACCGCAGGTTCTGCAAGCGCAGGTTGATCGTTGTGTAGACCTGGGATAGAAGATGGTTGTGGCCGGCCGCGTTGATACGTTCATGGATGGTGCGATTGACGTGATAGTAGGAAGACAGGTCCTGCCTGGCGTGGCAGGCTTGCATTTCGAAGGTCAGCGCCCTGATCTCGGCGATTTCCGCGTCGCTGATCCGTTGGCAGGCCAGTTCGCCCGACAGGGCTTCCAGCGCGCCCATGACTTCGAAGCTTTCACGTATATCCTTTTCCGACAGGGCCACGACCTGCGCCCCGCGGTTGGGCTTGATTTCAACCAGGCCGTCGGCCGACAGCAGGCGGAAGGCTTCGCGCAAGGGTGTGCGCGATACATGAAGCCTGTCGCACAGCGCGCGCTCGTTCAGGCGCGTTCCGGCGGGAAGCTCTCCTTCGATGATCATTTCGCGCAGGCGGTCGGCGACCGCGGTGGGAAGCGTGCGCCGATCGACGGCTTCCGAAAGTGACGCCGGCGGCGCTGGCGCCCGGTCCCGGCTGCTGATGTCGCTGGCGTTGTCAATTTTCATTTGGTATACAAAGTAAAGGCGAGTCGTTTTTGAAGCTGGCTGTATTGGCCGGTTTTTTTCCAGGAGCGGGGCGTGCTTCGTATTCTAACCGCATTCCAACTCAAGGTATTGCTGTCCCGCCGCATAAATATCGCTTGCGCAACAGGCCGGTTGCTGCGTATTATTTCCCAATCATTGTATTTTGTATACCAGAAAAGTCAGGAGCACCTTTATGATCCCCTTGCATTCCCATCCATCCGGCCGCCATTTTTTGCAAATCCCCGGCCCCACCAATGTGCCGGATCGTGTGCTGCGCGCCATCGATAACGTCACCATCGATCACCGGGGACCCGAGTTCGGCATGCTGGGCAAGTCGGTGTTGGCGGGAATGAAAAAAGTGTTCAAGACGCAAGGTCATGTCGTGATCTATCCCTCGTCGGGCACCGGAGCCTGGGAGGCGGCGCTGGTCAATACGCTGTCCCCGGGAGACCTGGTGCTGATGGCGGAGACGGGGCATTTCGCCGCGCTGTGGAAAAAGATGGCGGTCAAGCTGGGGCTGGAAGTCGAGTTCCTGGATGGGGATTGGCGGCACGGGGTCGATGCGGCGCAGGTACAGTCCCGTTTGGCGGCCGACACGCAGCACCGCATCAAGGCCGTGTGCGTCGTGCATAACGAAACCGCCACCGGCGTGACCAGCGACATCGCGGCGGTGCGCAAGGCCATCGACCGCGCCGCGCATCCGGCGCTCCTGATGGTGGATACCATTTCATCCCTGGGCTCGATAGACTATCGGCATGATGAATGGGGGGTCGACGTGACCGTGGCCGGTTCGCAAAAAGGCCTGATGCTGCCGCCTGGCCTGTCCTTCAATGCCATCAGCGACAAGGCCCTGGCGGCGGCCGAGAAGGCGGGATTGCGCCGCTCGTATTGGGACTGGAAGGAAATGATCGCCATCAATCCGACCGGTTATTTCCCGTATACGCCGGCCACCAACCTGCTGTACGGCCTGCATGAAGCTCTGGATATGCTATTTGGCGAGGGGCTGGAAAATGTTTTCGCGCGCCACAAGCGCCATGGCGAAGCCACCCGCAGCGCCGTCCGGGCCTGGGGCCTGGAAGTCCTTTGCAAGAAGCCTGAAGAGTACAGTCCGGCGCTTACCGCGGTCCTCATGCCGGAAGGGCATAGCGCCGATGCCTTCCGCAAGATCGTGCTGACGCATTTCAATATGTCGCTGGGCCAGGGCTTGAGCAAACTGTCGGACAAGGTATTCCGTATTGGCCATCTTGGCGATTTCAACGATTTGACCTTGTGCGGCACCTTGGCCGGCGTTGAGATGGGCCTGGAGCAAGCCAAGGTGCCGCATCGAAAGGGCGGGGTGCAGGCCGCCATGGATTACCTGGCGCAGACCAGCGCGCCGGTCGCCGCCAAAGAGGTGAAAGCGGCATAAGTTCACGAAGGAATTCAGCGGCGGCCCTGCTCCTGCAAAGCGCGGTCCGGGGCTCCGCTGAAAACAAGGGGGATAACAACAGGGCCGGCAGTATCGACAGGAAGGCCCACAACAGGCGTCCGGAACCGGACGTTTCCGTAGTACCCAACCGGAGGAGATACAAATGAAGCAATATGCTCGCAGGCTGTTAAAGAAGTCCTATCTGATGTCGCCGCTCGTCCTGGCCGCATTTGGCGCCATGCCGGCCCAGGCGGCCGGGTGGGAACCCACCCGGCCGGTGGAAATCATTGTGCCGGCGGGGGCCGGCGGTGCATCCGACCAGATGGCACGCACCATTCAAAGCATTATCCTCAAGCACAAGCTCATGAAGCAGTCCACGCTGGTCCTGAACAAGGGCGGCGCAAGCGGGGCCGAAGGCATCATGGACACCAAGGCATCGGCCGGCGACCCGCACAAGCTGATGGTGG
Source organism: Pusillimonas sp. (assembly GCA_040391135.1). Lineage (GTDB taxonomy): Bacteria > Pseudomonadota > Gammaproteobacteria > Burkholderiales > Burkholderiaceae_B. Next base: position 13,895 of record JBEBYL010000019.1, read on the forward strand.
CGTTCTCGGCGATCTACACTTTGCCCATCGCCGTCAGCCTGCCGTTCAACTGGCGCGACCTGAATCCGGTTGCCATGATCGCGCAAGACGAATTCCTGCTCTGGACCAATGCCGAAGCGCCCTACAAGACGGCGGCCGATTACCTGAAAGCGGTCAAGGCGGCGCCGCCGGGAACCTTCAAGATGGGCGGCACCGGCGCCAAGCGTGAAGACCAGATCATCACGGTGGCGCTGGAAAAGGCGGCCGGAGTGAAATTCACCTACGTTCCCTACAAGAGCGGCGGCGAAGCGGCAACGCAGCTGGTGGGCAAGCACACGAACTCCAACGTCAACAATCCCAGCGAAAACATCGCCCAGTGGCGTGCGGGGCAGGTGAACGCGCTTTGCGTCTTCTCTGAGCAGCGCATGATCTACAAGGACAAGATCACCAAGGATCAGTCCTGGTCCGACATCCCCACCTGCAAGGAAGCGGGGTACGACGTGCACTACCAGATGCTGCGCGCCTTCTTCCTGCCGCCCAAAACGACCGAGGAACAGTCCAAGTACTACGCCGACCTGATGAAGAAAGTCAGCGAAACCCAGGAATGGAAGGACTACCTGGCCAAGCAGGCGCTCAAGGGCGATTATCGAACCGGTCCCGATTTCGTCAAGTTCCTGGAGAAGGACGAGGCGAACCACAAGACGCTCATGCAGGAAGCCGGTTTGGCTGCCAAGAAGTAAACCGGAGGCACATGCATGGATAAGGATCAATCGCAAGGCAGTCCGCCGGGAGGCGGACTGTCGCACAGCAATGTCGACGCAATCACTGCGGTGGTCGTGTTCATCATCGGCGTCGTGATGATGGTCGACAACTACCGCATCGGCGTCTCCTGGGCCGTGGACGGCCCTGAGTCCGGCTATTTTCCGTATCACATCGGACTCATCCTGTGCATTGCCGGCGCGGCCGTGCTGCTCAAGTCCTTGTTCGGTAAAAACCGGAACCGCGAGGTCTTCGTCAGTTGGGACCGGTTCCGGCTGGTATTGATGGTGCTGCTGCCCACCGGCGTCTATGTGCTGTTGATACAGTTCCTGGGCATCTATGTGGCCTCGGTGCTGTTCATCGGCGGCTTCATGCGCCTGCTGGGCAAAATCGGTTGGCTGAAGACCGTGCTGGTCAGCGTCGGCGTCAACGTACTGCTGTTCTGGATGTTCGAGGTTCAGTTCATGGTACCCCTGCCGAAAGGGCCGCTCGAAGCCCTGTTCGGCTACTGAAACCCAGGGCAGGAGAACATAAGTGGATGAACTAAACGCTTTATTTCACGGCTTTTCCACGGTGCTAAGCTGGTACAACATCGGCATGATGTTCATCGGCCTGGTGCTGGGGGTGGTCATCGGCGTGCTGCCCGGACTGGGCGGCCCCAATGGGGTGGCCATTCTGCTGCCGTTGACCTTTACCATGCCTCCCACGTCGGCCATCATCATGCTGTCGTGCATCTATTGGGGCTCGCTGTTCGCGGGGGCCATTACCTCTATTCTTTTCAACATCCCGGGGGAAACCTCGTCGGTGGCAACCACTTTCGACGGCTATCCGCTGGCCCAGCAAGGCAAGGCGGGCAATGCGCTGACGGCGTCCTTCACGGGCTCGTTCTTCGGTGCGCTGTCGGGTGTGCTGCTCATTACCTTCCTGGCGCCCATGGTGTCGCGTTTCGCCTTGCGTTTCGGTCCGCCGGAGTTCTTCGCCGTGTTCCTGCTGACTTTCTGCAGCTTTGTCGGCACCGACAAGAAAACGCCCTTCAAGACCATTATCTCCATGATGCTCGGCTTCGGCCTGGCGGCCATCGGCATGGATACGGTCAGCGGCGGATTGCGCATGACCTTCGGCTGGTCGGAGCTGCTGCGCGGCATCGACTTCCTGGTGGTGGTCATCGGCCTGTTCGGCATCGGCGAAATCCTGGTCAGCATGGAAGAGGGACTGAAGTTCGAGGGCAAGAGCGGCAAGATGAATTTGCGGGTCGTATTGCAGACCTGGGCGCAAATGCCCAAGTATTGGATGACCCTGATCCGCAGCACGCTGGTCGGCTGCTGGATGGGCGTGACGCCCGGCGGAGCGACGGCCGCATCCTTCATGGGCTATGGCCTGGCGCAGCGGTTTTCGCGCAACGGCCATAAGTTCGGCACGGGCGAGCTGGAAGGCGTGATCGCGCCCGAAACGGCCGCCCACGCGTCCGGCACCTCGGCCCTGCTGCCGATGCTGGCGCTGGGCATACCGGGATCGGCCACCGCGGCGGTGTTGCTGGGCGGCCTGATGATATGGGGCTTGCAGCCGGGGCCCTTGCTGTTCGTCGAACAGAAGGAATTCGTCTGGGGCCTTATCGCCAGCATGTATTTGGGCAATTTCGTGGGCCTGATCATCGTGCTCAGCACGGTGCCCTTGTTCGCGGCCATATTGCGCATACCGTTCGCCATCGTGGCGCCCATCATCATCGTGGTCTGCGCGATTGGCGCCTATTCGGTCCATAACGCCATGCTGGACGTGTGGTTCATGCTGCTGTTCGGCGCGATCGGCTATGTGCTCAAGAAGCTGTCCTATCCCTTGGCGCCCATGATTCTCGCGCTGGTGCTGGGCGACCGCATGGAAGACGCTTTCCGCCAGTCGATGTTGGGGCCGGGAACGGGCTTGCATGTGTTCTGGTCGAATTCGCTGGTCGGCACCATTACCACTCTGGCGCTCATCATGCTTTTCTGGCCCCTGGTTCCGCTGGCCTGGCGCGGCGTGCGCAAGCTGCTGGCGGGCCATGGCGGCGGCAACGGCGGCCATGTCGAGGAAGCAGCGGATACGAGGGCGGCCAAATAAGCGATACGGCTTGGCAGGGGCTTGGCCTAGGACGCCATGGATTGCAGCAAGCGCCCGGTTTCGAATATGGGCAAGCCCATGACGCCGGTATAGCTGCCCGAAATATGCTGGATGAACATGCCGGCCTTGCCCTGTATGCCGTAGGCGCCGGCTTTGCCCATGGGCTCGCCGGTGGCGCAATAGTTGTCGATCTCGGCGGGGCTAAGCGCCTTGAAGCGCACTTCGGTGATGGACACGTCTTCCAGCAACTTGCCTTTGCCGGCCAGGGCCACAGCGGTATGCACGGTGTGGCTTTGGCCGGACAGGCGTGCCAGCATGCTGCGTGCATCGTCGCGGTTTTCGGGCTTGCCCAGGATGTCGCCATCCAGGATGACCGTGGTGTCCGCCGATAGGATCGGCGCGTTGGCATCCAGTTGCAGGCCACGGCCCGACTCCCTTTGCGCCGCCACCCAGGCAGCCGCGCGCAGGGCTTTCTCGCGGGCGGTGCGGCGCACGTAGAGCTCGGGCGGTTCGCCCGCCAGGCGCGGCTCATCCTCGCCGGGCGGGGCGGGCACGTTCAGGACTTCGTGCCTGACACCCATTTGCAGCAGTATCTCGTGGCGGCGCGGGCTGGCCGAGGCCAGGTAGACGAAGGGCAGGGTAAGCGTCCAGGGCACTACGATACCTTGAGTATTTTCATCCCGTTGGTGCCGCCGCTGTTGCTATAGAAATCACCCTTGGTCAGGATGATCCAGTCGCCCTTTTTAAGCAGGGACTGTTCTTTCAGCAGCTCGATCGCCTTGTCGCTGACTTGGGCGGGATCGATCTTGGCCGCGTCGAACGGCACGGTGTAAACCCCGCGGAACATGGCGGCGCGGCGCTGCGTGGCCGGGTGCCGGGTATAGCAGTAGATGGGCACGCCCGAACGTATGCGGGACATGATCAGCGGCGTGTGGCCGCTTTCAGTCAGGCTGATGATGGCCTTGACGCCCGGGAAGTGATTGGCCGCATACATGGTGGCCAATGCAATGGTTTCATCGCAGCGCGTGAATGTCTCGCCCAGGCGGTGCTGGGAGCGTGTGGAGGTGGGTTCCTGCTCGGCGCCCAGGCAGACGCGGGCCATGGCGGCCACGGCCTCGACGGGGAACTGGCCGGATGCGCTTTCGGCCGACAGCATGACCGCGTCGGTGTAGTCCAGCACGGCGTTGGCCACGTCCGATACCTCGGCGCGCGTCGGCATGGGGCTGGAGATCATGGATTCCATCATCTGCGTGGCGGTGATCACCAGCTTGTTGTGCGTGCGCGCATGCTGGATGATGCGCTTTTGTATGCCCACCAGCCGGGCGTCGCCGACTTCCACACCCAAGTCGCCGCGGGCGACCATGACGCCGTCGCTGACCTTGATGATGGCGTCCAGCGCGCGGTCGTCGGCCACGGCTTCGGCGCGTTCTATCTTGGCGATGATCCAGGCCTTGCTGCCCGCGGCCTGTATCAGCTTGCGCGCCTCTTGAATGTCGCTGCCGTAGCGGGGGAAAGACACGGCCACATAGTCCATGTCGAGCTCCGCCGCCAGCTTGATGTCTTCCCTGTCCTTGTCGGTCAGGCTGGGGGCGGAGATGCCGCCTCCGCGCCGATTGATGCCCTTGTTGTTGGACAAGGGGCCGCCCACGGTAACCACCGTATGCACCGCGTGTTCATCGACGTTCTCGACCACAAGGACGACCCGGCCATCATCGAGCAGCAGCTCGTCGCCGGGGTGGCAGTCCTGCACCAGGCTGGGGTAGTCGATGCCGACTATGGTTTCATCGCCTTCGTCGCCGGGATGTTCATTGGACAGGGTAAAAGCCTGTCCCACCTTCAAGGTGACCTTGGTGTCCTTGAAGCGTGCAATCCGGATCTTGGGGCCTTGCAGATCGCCCATGATGGCCACGTACTTGCCATGCTTTTCAGCCAGGGAGCGGACCAGTTCGGCCCGTTCGCGATGATCTTCCGGTTTTCCGTGCGAAAAATTCAGGCGGGCCACGTCCATGCCGGCCAGGATCAGTTGTTCGATTTTTTCGGAGCTGGTGCTGGCTGGCCCCAGTGTGGCGACGATTTTGGTGCGGCGTTTTGTCATGGCGGGAAGTTAAGGTTGTTATGTGCTCAAGCGCGGTGATAGGGATGCCCGGTCATGATAGCCCAGGCTCGGTAAAGCTGTTCGGCCAGCACGATCCGGACCATGGGGTGCGGCAATGTCAGGGAGGAGAGCCGCAGCAAGCCCTGGCAATTGCGCTTAAGGTCCGCATCCAGGCCATCGGGGCCGCCTATTAGAAAGGCAATATCTTGCCCGCCGCCACGCCACTTTTCAAGCTCGTGGGACAGGTCCATGGTGCTTATGTCCTTGCCGTGCTCATCCAGCGCGATGCGCAAGGCACCGGACGGGATGGCGGCATCGATGCGCCGGGCCTCTGCCTGCATCATCTGGGCGGGCGTTTTGCCCGAGGTGCGCGGTTCGGGCTTGACTTCCTTCAGTTCGAGCACGCAGTCTTGGGGAAGGCGCCGCGCATAGCCCCGCCAGGCGGCCTCGACCCAGTCCGGCATGCGCGTGCCCACGGCGACCACGATCAGTTTCACCAGCCCCGCCCCGTCCCTATTCGTCGTCGTAGTTGTACGACTCGGGAATGCCGGGTTGAGTCGATTGAGGCAGCAGCTTCACACGCACCGGCTTGCCGCCCCAGATTTCTTCCAGATTGTAGTATTGGCGGACCATGGGCTGCATGCAATGCACCACGATGTCGCCCAGATCGACCAGCACCCATTCGCCGGTATCCTCGCCTTCGAAGGCGATGATGGGAATCTTGTGTTCGCGCGCGCGATCGGCCACGCTGGACGCGAGGGAGCGGGTCTGGCGATTGGACGCGCCGGTGGCGATGACGACGCGGTCGAACAGGCCGGTGATATGAGACGTATTGAAGACCTTGATGTCTTGCGCTTTCACGTCTTCCAGAGCATCTATGACCAGGCGTTGCAGTTTTTGAATATCCATGTAATGACTATACCGTGAGACGTTAGGCGACAGGGGCTTGGTAAAGCCCATTTTGTTCAATATAGTGCGCGACAGCAACATCCAGCAGCCCGCCGGTGGGCTCGCCGCGCGCAATTCGCTGGCGTATGAGGGTGGAGGAGATGGCGACGGGCTCAAAAGGCAGGATGACAAGGCCGCGGTTCAAGTCGTCCAGCTGCTGCTGCAGGGGCAAGGGGGGCTCCAGGGAGGCTCCAGGGCGCTGGGCCACTACCAGCCGGACCCGTTCGGTGATTTCCCGCCAATCGCGCCAGGAGCAGAAGTTATCCAGCTGGTCGGCACCCAATATCCAGTAATACTCGGCGCCCGATGGCAGGCTTCTTAAGGTATCAATGGTATAGGTATGCCCGCCGCGCCGGATTTCCACCGGGTTCGCATGCAGGCCGGGATGCCCGTCCACCGCCAGTTCCAGCATGGCCAGCCTGTGCTCGCCGCTTGCCGCCAGGGGGCGGCGCTGCCAGGGCTGGGCGGCCGGTATCAATTCGACGCCAGCCAGGCCCAGCGCCTGCATGGCGGTGTCGGCCAGCGCGATATGGGCCAAATGGATGGGGTCGAAGCTTCCGCCCAGCAGGCCGGTCTTTATAGCCATGCGCGCGGTTTCAGGTAGTCGGAAAGCGCTGCCTCGGGCGTGTCTTTCTTGGGTGCCCAGTTGTAGCGCCAGTGGGCCGCGGGCGGCATGGACAGCAGAATCGATTCGGTCCGTCCGCCCGATTGCAGGCCGAACAGCGTGCCCCGGTCGAAAACCAGATTGAATTCCACATAGCGGCCGCGCCGATAGGCCTGGAAATCGCGCTGCCTGTCGGTGTATTCCATGCGCCGGCGTTTTTCGACGATGGGCATGTAGGCGTCCAGGAAGCAATCGCCCACCGAGCGGGTAAGGGCGAAGCAATGGTCGAATCCGCTTTCGTTCAGGTCATCGAAGAACAGCCCGCCCACGCCGCGTGTTTCGTCGCGGTGCTTCAAGTAGAAATAATCGTCGCACCATTTTTTGTAAGCCGGATACTTGTCCTCGCCGAAAGGCTGGACGGCGTCGTGGCAGACTTGGTGGAAATGGCGGGCGTCTTCCTCGAAAGGGTAGAAAGGCGTCAGGTCCAGCCCGCCTCCAAACCAGAACACGTCCTGGTCCTTGCTGCCGGAAGGCGCATGAGCCACGAACAGCCGCACATTCATGTGGCTGGTGGGCACATAGGGATTGCGCGGATGCAGCACCATGGAGACGCCCATGGCTTCCCAGGAGCGGCCCGCCAATTCTTTGCGGTGGGCGCTGGCCGACGCAGGCAAGGTCTTGCCCTGCACATGGCTGAACAGCACGCCCGCGCGTTCGAAAAGCGGACCGCCTTCCAGATAGCGCGACAATCCGCCGCCGCCTTCTTCGCGGGTCCATTGATCGGATTGGAAACGGCTGCCATCGGAACTTTCCAGGGCTTCCACGATGCGTGCCTGAAGATCCAGGAAGTAATCGTATGCGGTGGAAATGGGTACGGTCATTCAACTTCCTTGCCGCTCGCGGAGCAGAGCGGCGCTTGTGTTCAGGTAGCCGCGCCCGGCAGGGCGCGCCACCCGATATCGTTGCGGTATTGCCGGCCGTCGAAGTGTGTCTGGGCGACAGCGGCATAAACGGTGGCCTGGGCGCGCTTGACCGAATCGGCAAGCACCGTCACGCAAAGAACGCGCCCGCCGGATGTCTTGAGCACACCATTATCCAGGGTCGTGCCGGCATGGAACACCATGCATTCGTCGGTGTCCTCGGGTAAAGAGCTGATGACATCGCCGGTTCGCGGCTTGCCCGGATAATCCTTGGCGGCCAGGACCACGCCCAGCGCGCTGCGGCGGTCCCAGTCTATGCTGGCCTGGTCCAATCGGCCGGCGACGGCCAGCTCGAAGACCTGGGTCAGGTCATTCTTGATGCGCATCATGATGGGCTGGGTCTCGGGATCGCCCATGCGGCAGTTGAATTCAAGCACCTTCAGCGAGCGCGCAGAATCGGCGCCAGGCCCGATCATGAGTCCGGCATACAGGAAGCCGGTGTAGGGAATGCCGTCTTTGGCCATGCCGGCCATCGTCGGCTGTATGACTTCGCGCATGATGCGGTTATGCAGGGCCGGCGTGATGACCGGGGCGGGCGAGTAGGCGCCCATGCCGCCGGTATTGGGGCCCTGGTCGCCGTCTTTCAGGCGCTTGTGATCCTGGCTGGTGGCCAGCGCAAGCACATGCTGGCCGTCGCACATAACGATAAAGCTGGCTTCTTCGCCGACCAGGCATTCCTCGATGACGACGCGGGCGCCGGCCGCACCGAACGAGCCGTCGCCCAGCATTTGATCTATCGCCTGCTGCGCTTCGGCCACGGTCTCCGCGACCACAACGCCCTTGCCGGCCGCCAGGCCGTCGGCCTTGACGACAATGGGAGCCCCCTGGTCCTGCACATAGGCTTTGGCAAGGGCTGGATCGGTGAAAGTCTGGTAGGCCGCGGTGGGGATGTTGTGGCGCACCATGAAAGCCTTGGCGTAGTCCTTGGAGCTTTCCAACTGCGCCGCCGCCTGGGTCGGGCCGAATATTTTCAGGCCTGCCGCGCGGAAGGCGTCGACCACGCCGGCTGCCAGCGGCGCCTCGGGGCCGACCACGGTGTAGGCGATGTTTTCTTGCCGGGCGAAAGCCACGAGTTCGTCAATGGCGGTGATGTCGACATTCTTGATATGCGCCGACCGGGCGGTACCGCCGTTGCCGGGGGCGACATATACCGTTTGAATGCGCGGGGACTGCGCCAGGCGCCAGGCCAGCGCGTGTTCGCGGCCACCGCCACCGATTACCAGTAATTTCATAGTGAGGGCCAAAGTTTCCGTAAGGCGAAGTAAAGTGGAAAAGAGAAACGTGCGGAATCGCTTGGGTCAGTCGGATTCGTCGAATGCGGCGGTAGTGTATACCTCTTGCACGTCGTCCAGCCCTTCGAGCGCGTCCAGCATTTTCTGCATCTTGGCGGCATCGTCGCCGGCCAGCTCGGTTTCGCTTAGCGCCTTCATGATGACGCCTTGCACTTCCGGCGTCAGCGATGCCTGCTCGAAGGCCTCTTTGACCGCGGTGTAGTCGGCCGGGGCGCAAATGACCTCGATCATGCCCTCTTCGTCGGTCTGGATGTCTTCGGCGCCGGCTTCCAGGGCGGTTTCCATGACCTGCTCTTCCGAGGTGCCGGGCGCGAACAGGAATTGCCCGCAGTGCTTGAACATGAAGGCGACCGAGCCCTCTTGACCCAGATTGCCGCCGTTCTTGCTGAGCGCATGGCGCACTTCGGCCACCGTGCGGATGCGGTTGTCGGTCATGCAGTCGATGATCACGGCGGCGCCGCCCACGCCGTAGCCCTCGTAGCGGACTTCCTCGTAGTTGGCGCCATCGGCCCCGCCGGCGCCGCGCTGGACGGCGCGCTGGATGTTTTCCTTGGGCATATTGGCTGCCATGCCTTTGTCCCAGGCCATGCGCAGGCGCGGATTGGAGTCGGGGTCGGCGCCGCCGGCGCGGGCCGCAACCGTGATCTCACGAATGATTTTTGTCCAGAGCTTGCCTCGTTTGGCGTCTTGGCGACCTTTTCGGTGCTGGATGTTCGCCCATTTACTGTGACCGGCCATAAAGTGTCATCGATTAAAGATAAAGAAGCTCATTTTACCCGTGCAGAGTAGAGAGCGTCGAATTACACTTGGGCTTCCCTTTTAGCCCGCATCCGGAAAGGTAAGAATATGGCCGACCCCATCCTCATTGCAAAAAATGAAAGCACGGCATCGATGCTGCTTCCTGAACTGGCGAATCGCCACGGCTGCATTACCGGCGCGACCGGAACCGGCAAGACCGTAAGCCTGCAGGTCCTCGCCGAGGCCTTTTCCCGCATGGGGACACCGGTGTTCATGGCCGACGTCAAAGGCGATCTCAGCGGCATATCGCAGCCCGGCGTCGCCAGCGCCAAGCTGCAAGAGAGGCTGGCCAAGCTGGGCCTGCCGGAACCCGCATGGGGAAGTTGCCCCACGGTCTTGTGGGACATCTTCGGCGAACAGGGGCATCCCGTGCGGGCCACGGTATCCGATATGGGCCCTTTGCTGTTGTCCCGCATGCTGGAATTGAACGACACCCAGGAAGGCGTTCTGGCCCTGGTATTCAAGGTGGCCGACGACGAGGGGCAATTGCTGCTCGACCTGAAAGACCTGCGCGCCATGCTGCAGAACGTCGCCGACCGCTCGTCCGAACTGCGCACCCAATACGGCAATGTGTCGTCGGCCTCCATCGGCGCCATACAGCGCAGCCTGCTGCGGCTGGAGTCCCAGGGGGCGACCCAGTTCTTCGGCGAGCCCATGCTGAACATCTTCGACCTGATCCGCGTCGATGAGAAGGGGCGGGGCATCGTCAACATCCTGGCTGCCGACAAGCTGATGCAATCGCCGCGCCTGTATGCGGTTTTCCTGCTCTGGATGCTGGCGGACCTGTACGAGGGGCTGCCCGAGGTGGGCGACCCCGAGAAACCGAAATTCGTCTTCTTTTTCGACGAGGCTCATTTATTGTTCAATGACGCCCCCAAGGCGCTGCTCGAGAAAATCGAACAAGTCGTCAGGCTGGTGCGCTCCAAGGGTGTCGGCGTCTACTTTGTGACGCAGAATCCGCTGGACATTCCCGAGACGGTGCTGGGCCAGTTGGGGAACCGGATTCAGCATGCCTTGCGGGCATTCACCCCGCGCGACCAGAAAGCGGTCAAGACGGCGGCCCAGACGATGCGGCCCAATCCGGGCCTGGACATCGAGGCGGCCATTACCGAACTGGGAGTGGGCGAGGCGCTGGTTTCCCTGCTGGACGCCAAGGGCCGTCCCACGGCCACGGAGCGCGTCTGGATGATGGCGCCGGGCAGCCGCATAGGCCCGGCCTCGGAAGCCGAGCGCCAAGCCTTGCGTTCGGCTTCGATGCTGGGCGGCAAGTACGAACAGATCATAGACCGTGAATCCGCTTACGAGGTTTTGCAAAAGCGTAGCACTGGCGCGGCGGCGGACTCCGGTCAAGGGGCGGCCGCCGCCGGGGGCGCAGGAAAGGGCGGTCAGGACGATGCCGGGCTGATGGGCACGGTCAACGATTTCCTGTTCGGCTCCACGGGCCCGCGCGGCGGACGCCGCGAGGGCGTCGTGCAATCCGCCGTGAAAAGCGCCATACGCAGCACCGCCACGCAATTGGTCCGGGGCGTGCTGGGTTCCCTTATAGGCCGCCGCAGGTAAGGCGGAAATCTTTTTCATTCACCGAGGATGCTGTGTCGATCAGGATAGTTGTTGCAGGAAACACCCCCGAAGTTACCCGGAAATGGCATGAACGTTTCGTTCGCGCCAGCAAGGCGGCGCAATTCATCGAGTGGGCGGATGGCCAGGCGCCGGTGGATGCCGATTACGCCATCGTCTGGAAGCCGCCCGGCGCGCTGTTCCGGCAAGAGCGCCGCTTGAAGGCCGCGTTCAACCTGGGGGCCGGCGTGGACAGCGTCATGCGCCTGCCGGAATTGCCAGAGGACCTTCCCGTGGTGCGCCTGGAGGACGCGGGCATGGCCCGGCAAATGGCGGAATATGTGCTGCATGGCATCAGCCATGCCTCGCGTCGGTTTTCCGATTACGCCGACTTGCAGCAGGCGGGGCAGTGGCGCCAATTGGCGCCCATTTGCTACGATGATTGGCCGGTGGGCGTGATGGGCCTGGGCGCCATTGGCAGCCAGGTGGCTCAAGCGGTCGCGGCTGCCGGGTATCCGACGGCCGGCTGGTCGCGCAGCGCCCGGCGGATCGACGGGGTCCAGGCCTTTGACGGATCCGATCAGCTCGCGGCTTTCCTGGCCCGCAGCCGTGTGCTGGTCAATGTGCTGCCTTTGACGCCCAATACCGAGAACATATTGAATCGGCGGAATCTGCAACAATTGCGTCCCGGCGGCTATGTCATCAACGTTGCGCGGGGCCCGCATGTGGTCGATGAAGACCTCCTGGCCCTGATCGACGAAGGGCATTTGCAGGGAGCGCTGCTCGATGTGTTTCGCACCGAGCCGCTGCCCGCCGGCCATCCCTATTGGAAGCACCCGAAAGTCAGGATTACGCCGCATGTTGCCGCCATGACGCTGGAAGACGAAACCGTGGGGCAGGTTTTGCGCAAGATCGATCTTCTGGAGCAAGGCCGTCCGGTGACGGGCGTCATATCCAGAGGCCAGGGGTATTGATTACATCATCAACCAGATAAAAAGGAATCACGTGTCCGATATTCACAAAATAGCCGTCATAGCCGGCGACGGAATTGGCAAGGAAGTCATGCCCGAGGGCTTGCGGGTGCTGGACGCCGTCGCCGGCCGCCACGGCATTCGTTTCGACTGGGATGTTCTTGACTGGAGTTCCGATTATTACGCGCAGCACGGGCGCATGATGCCTGTGGACTGGAAAGAGCGCATAGGCGGCCATGAGGCCATCTTTTTCGGCGCCATCGGATGGCCTGCCACCGTGCCGGATCACGTCGCCTTGTGGGAATCCCTGTTCAAATTCCGCCGCGAGTTCGATCAGTACATCAATTTACGGCCTGTACGGCTGATGCCGGGCGTGACGTCGCCGCTGGCCGGCCGCAAGCCTGGCGATATCGATTTCTACATCGTGCGGGAGAACACCGAGGGCGAATACTCCAACAGCGGCGGCCGCCTGTTTGAAGGCACCGAGCGCGAAGTGGTGATCCAGGAAAGCATCTTTACCCGCATCGGCGCCAATCGCGTCCTGAAGTTCGCTTTTGAACTGGCGCAGAAACGCGGCAGGCACCTGACGGCCGCCACCAAGTCCAACGGCATTTCCATATCCATGCCCTGGTGGGATGACCGGGTGGCCGAGATGGCCGGCAATTATCCCGATGTGCGCTGGGACAAATACCATATCGACATCCTCTGCGCGCATTTTGTGCAGCATCCCGATTGGTTCGACGTGGTGGTCGCATCGAATCTGTTCGGCGACATCCTGTCCGACCTGGGGCCTGCTTGCACGGGCACCATAGGCATTGCCCCATCGGCCAACCTGAATCCCGACCGCTTGTTCCCTTCGCTGTTCGAACCGGTGCACGGCTCGGCGCCCGATATCTATGGGAAGGGCATCGCCAACCCCATAGGACAGATCTGGAGCGGTTCCATGATGCTGGATTTCCTGGGCTATCCCCAGGCGGCGGCCGACGTGCTCAAAGCGATCGAGACCGTGCTGGAACAAGGCCCCCGCACGCCCGACATGGGCGGCAAGGCCACCACGCAAGACGTGGGGCGTGCCGTGGCCGAGCTGGTCGCGCGCGGTTGATGCGGGTTCAGGCCGGCTTTTTGCCGGCCTGGCGCAAGCCTGACCATACGATGGCGCCCACCATCAGCGCGCCGCCGAGCAGCGCGCGCAGCGAGGGATATTGGGCGAACAGCACTGCCGCAAAGAAAATTGCATAGACCGGCTCCAGGGCGATGACGATGCCTGCGCTGCGGGCTTTCAGCACCATCAGGCTGGACACCAGCAGGTAATGCGATAGAGCGGTACAAAGTATGCCCAGCATGGCCATCCATACCCAGTCCAGGGCGCCCAGCTGGGTGATGGCCGGAAAGGCGAAGGGCAGGGTCATCAGGGCCACGAACAGGTTTTCCCAGCATGCCACCTGCTGGGCCGGTATGCGCGAGGCCGCGCGCCGGTTGATGAGCGTGAAAAGCGCGAAGGTCAGTCCCGACAGGATCGCCCACGCCAGGCCCAGGGTGGCGTCGTCCTGGAAATCGAAGGAGGGCGTGACCAGCACAAGGCCCAGCGTGACCAGCAGCAGGATGAGCCATTCGCCCAGGCTGATCTTTTCCTTGAAGAACACGCATTCGCACAAGGTGATGAAGGCCGGAAAGCTGGCAAAGCCCAGGGTGGCAATGGCCACTCCGCTGATCTTCACGGCCAGGAAAAAGGTCACCCAGTGCACGGCCAGCATGAAGCCGGCCATGGCGAGCACTTTGACGTTCTTGCGGCTTACGCCCAGAAAGGGGGATGTGCCCATGGAACGCATGACGGCCAGCAGCGCCAGTACGGCGAAGCTGGCGCGCCCGGCGGTGATGACCATGGCATCGGCCTGGATCAATTCGCCGAAGATGCCGGTAAGGCCGAACAGGATGGCAGCGATATGAATCGCAAAAACGGCACGCTGACGATTCATATTTTCAGGTACGGATAGGCAATAAGGATTTAAACTAGGCGCAGTTGTCGAGCACGCATTATTTCACGCAAGGAGTCAGTCTTGGAAAACCAGGTCAAAGCGATACGTATCGAGAAAAACGGCGGTCCAGAAGTGCTGAAACTCGTTTCGGTCGATGTCCCCGCGCCCGAGAAAAACGAGGTAACTATACGTCAAAAAGCGGTGGGCCTTAATTTTATCGATATCTATTTCCGTACCGGCCTTTACGCCCATCCTTTGCCGCATGGCCTGGGCTTCGAGGCATCGGGCGTGGTTCAGGCCGTGGGCGCCGACGTCAAGCACCTGAAGGTCGGCGACCGGGTGGCCTACGGACAAAGCCCCATAGGTTCCTACGCCGAAGCGCGCAATGTTCCGGCCAACCGGGTCGTGAAGCTGCCCAAGGGCGTGGATTTCGACCAGGCGGCGGCCATGATGCTCAAAGGCCTTACCGTTCAATACCTGTTTCGCCAGACCTACCGCCTGCAAGGCGGCGAAACCATTCTGTTCCATGCGGCTGCCGGCGGTGTGGGCCTGATCGCCTGCCAATGGGCCAAAGCCCTGGGCGTCAAGCTGATCGGCACGGCGTCCACACCCGAAAAGGCGGCCCTGGCCAAGGCCCACGGTGCCTGGGAAGTCATCGACTATTCCCGTGAAAATGTGGTCGAGCGCGTCAACGAGCTGACCGGCGGCAAGAAGGTGCCGGTGGTTTACGACGGCGTGGGCAAGGACACCTGGCTGACATCCCTGGATTGCCTGGAGCCGCGCGGACTGATGGTCAGCTTCGGCAATGCATCGGGTCCCGTCGAAAATGTGAATCTGGGCGTGCTGGCCAGCAAGGGCTCTTTGTTCGTGACCCGGCCCACTCTGGGAACCCACGTGGCCACCCAGGAAAAAATGCAGTCTGCCGCCGACGAACTGTTCGGCCTGGTGGTCAAAAAGAAAATCGGCATCACCATCGGGCAGCGCTTTCCCCTGGCCGCCGCGGGCGACGCACAGGAAGCCCTGGCTGGCCGCAAGACCACCGGCGCAACCATACTGACGCTGGAGTAAGCGGCAAGGCGCCGGCACCAGCCGGGGCCTTGCCGGGATCAGGCTTCCTGGTGGTAGCGCTGAACCCGCTCCACCTCTTCCTTCGATCCCAGGACAACGCCGATGCGCTGGTGCAGGGCGTCGGGCAGGACATCCAGGATGCGCCGGCTTCCATCCGTGGCGGCGCCGCCGGCCTGCTCCACAATGAAGCTCATGGGGTTGGCCTCGTACATCAGCCTAAGCTTGCCGGCCTTCCCGGAGGGCCGCTCGTCCCGGGGATACATGAATATTCCGCCGCGCGTCAGGATGCGATGCACATCCGCCACCATCGACGCGATCCAGCGCATGTTGTAGTCCTTGCCCAGCGGGCCGGTCTTGCCGGCCAGGCAATCGTCTATATAGCGTTTCACCGGCGCTTCCCAGTGGCGCATGTTGGACATATTGATGGCGAACTCGGCGGTCTGCTCGGGAATGCGGATGTCTTCGTCCGTCAGCACCCATGAGCCCATTTCGCGATCCAGCGTAAAGCCGACCACGCCATTGCCCACGGTCAGCACCAGCATGGTTTGCGGGCCGTACACCGCGTACCCGGCGGCCACTTGTTGCGAGCCGGCCTGCAGGAAATCATTTTCATCCACGTCGCGGCCCGACGCGTGATGCGGGGCGTGCAACACCGAAAAAATGGTGCCTATGGACACATTGACGTCAATGTTGGACGAGCCGTCCAGGGGATCGAACAACAACAGGTTTTCGCCCTTGGGGTAGCGGTTGGGGATGCGGTGTATGGTTTCCATTTCCTCGGAAGCCATGGCGGCAAGATGGCCGCCCCATTCGTTGGCTTCCAGGAGGATCTCGTTGGATAGCACGTCAAGCTTCTTCTGCACTTCGCCCTGTACGTTTTCAGTACCCAGGCTGCCCAGAACGCCGCCCAGCGCGCCTTTGCTGACGGCGTGGCTAATGGCCTTGCAGGCGCGTGCGACGGTTTCGATAAGCAGGCGCACTTCGGCCGATACCGCCTGTTTTTTTCTTTGTTG
This sequence comes from Pusillimonas sp., assembly GCA_040391135.1. Lineage (GTDB taxonomy): Bacteria > Pseudomonadota > Gammaproteobacteria > Burkholderiales > Burkholderiaceae_B. The sequence goes on from JBEBYL010000019.1 coordinate 30,029, forward strand.
CTCGACCAGATACTGGGTCAGGGTTTTGCGTTTCATCTATATGCTCCGGGACTAGATGTTCAATGCTTTGGAAATGATTTCCGACACGTTGCGCGACAAGTCGGGGTGTTGCTGGATACGTGTCAGCGCGCCATGCATGGCGTCGCGATAGACCGGCGCGTATCGCGCCCAGTTATCGAATGTTCGCGCCAGGCGTGCCGCGATCTCGGGATTCAGTTCATCCAGTGCCAGGACTTGCTCGGCCCAGAAGGCATAGCCTTCCGGATGGTGTATGCCCCGCAAGTTGTTCATGCAGAATTGGAAGACCAGCGAACGCGCCCGGTTGGGATTGCGCAGCGAGAAGGCGGGATGCAGCATCAGGGCGCGAACCGTCTCGACGGTGGTCGTGGGCGCGGTGGCTTGCAGTGCAAACCACTTGTCCATGATCAAGTCGTCTTGCTGCCATTGCTCATAGAAATGATCCAGCGCCTTGGACGCTTCGGCGGACGAGGCATGATGCACCAGCGCCGACAGCCCACCCATGCGGTCCGTCATGTTGCCGGCCTTGTAGTATTGGTCCAGCGCCAGCGCTTCGGCCTGCGGATGCGCCGCGGCCATCAGATACGAGAGAGCCAGGTTCTTGAGCGAGCGGCGGCCCGCCGACAGCGGGTCGGGCTGGTAGTGCCCGTCGTTGTCCGTATGAGTCCGATAGGTATCCAGCCACAACGGGGCCAGCGCCTTGCCCAATTCCGCGCGCATGCGCCTGCTGGCCTGGACCGCGTTCAAGGGATCCATGGGAACGGTTTTTTCAAGCAGCTCTTTTTCGCTGGGCAGGGTCAGTACGCGCGCCTGGTAGGCCGGGGTCAGCAGTGGATCGGTGAGCAGATCACGCCAAGTGTCGATGAGCGCCGTATCGACTGTCGGCGTTTCATTGGCGGCGTAGGCCCGCACCATCGTCAGCAGCGCCCGGAACGCCAGCTCCTGACCCGCTTCCCAGCGGGCGAAGGGATCGGTGTCGTGCCTGGCCAGCAGCATCAGGTCGGCGTTGCCGCGCTCGAATTCGACGATGACCGGTGCCGAAAAATTGCGCAGCAACGAGGGAATGGGTTCTTCCGGTATGTTGGTAAATTCCCAGGTCTGCTCGGCGTCGGAAAGCTCCAGCAGGACAGTTTCGGACGTTTGGCCATCCAGCGTGATCGGCAGAGCCCGGCCTTGCCGGTCCAGCAGACCCAGCGCAAAGGGAATGTGCAGGGGCGGCTTGTGTGCGGGGGGGCGCTGCAATCTTTCCACGCCCACCGGGTCGCAGCGTTGGCTCAGCGTAACGGCGCAGGTTTGTCGGGAGTCGTCGTAGGCCAGGCGGACCGAGACGCGCGGCGTGCCGGCTTGCGAATACCAGCGCCGGAAGACATCCAGCGTCTTGCCGGGATTGCGCTGCGCGTACACGGACTCCATGGCGCTGACGAAATCGTCGCAGGTGACGGCCTGGCCGTCGTGGCGGCGGAAGTACTCATCCAGGCCGGCGCGGAACCCTTCTTCGCCCAGCAGAGTATGCTGCATGCGTATGACTTCGGCGCCTTTCTCGTAAACGGTGGCGGTATAGAAGTTGCCGATTTCCTGGTAGCTTTCGGGCCGGATGGGATGTGCCATGGGGCCGGCGTCTTCGGGGAATTGCGCAATGCGCAAGGTGCTTACGTCATCAATGCGCTTGACGGCGCGTGCGCTGGCCGCCTCGGGCCCCGACAGGCCGCTGGCCAGCATGTCGGCCGAGAATTCCTGGTCGCGGAAAACCGTCAAGCCTTCTTTCAGCGAAAGCTGGAACCAGTCGCGGCAAGTCACGCGGTTCCCCGTCCAGTTGTGGAAATATTCGTGCCCGATAACGGCTTCGATGGCCCGGTATGCGGAATCGGTGGCGCTGTCGCGGTCGGCCAGGACATAGGCCGAATTGAAAATGTTCAGCCCCTTGTTTTCCATGGCCCCCATGTTGAAGTCGCGTGCCGCGACGATCATGAAACGATCCAGGTCCAGTTCCAGTCCGAAGCGCCGTTCGTCCCATTCCACAGAGCGGGCCAGGCAATCCAAGGCCCACGCGGTCTTGTTACGGGAACCCAGGTCGCTGTACACCTGCAGCAAAGCCTGGCGTCCGCTGCCGGTATGCACGGTCTGCTCGCGGCAATCGAAGTCGCCGGCGACCAGCGCAAAAAGATAGCAGGGCTTGAGTTGCGGATCTTCCCATAGCGCTTCGTGCCTGCCGTCGGACAGGTCGCCTTGCGAGAGCAGGTTCCCATTGGACAGCAGCAGGGGATAGCTCTGCTTGCCGGCGCGCAGCCGCACGCGATAGCGCGACATGACATCGGGCCGGTCGGGAAACCAGGCAATGCGCCGGAAGCCTTCGGCTTCGCATTGGGTAAACAGCTTGCCGCCCGACACGTACAGGCCCATCAGGCTGGAGTTGTCGGCCGGCCGGCACAGGCTGGTGATCTCGATCGTAAAGCGTTCCGCGGTTGGAAACAGAGTAAGGCTTCCGTCTTCCAGACGGTATTGCGTCTCGGGCAGGGTCTGGCCGTCAAGCTGAAGGGACACGAGTTCAAGATCCTGTCCGTTCAGCACCAGGGGCTGGGCCTGCTCCGTTTTCCTTTCGAATTCCATGCGGGCGTGTACACGCGTTTGCGCCGGGTCCAGATCGAAGGTGAATTCGACGCTTGGCAGACTGTAGGGGTAGGGCAGATAATCGTGGCGGGAAATCGTGGGGACGCTATCGGTACGCATGTCGATCTTCAAAGAATTCTGGATTTGCCTATTGTAGTGTTTGCGGGGTGTTGCGGTTTTTACAAGAAGGATGCAACCTTCCGGCGCATACGATGGTCTTATATCGTATAAAGGGCGATCCGGTGTAGGAACGCATTATGCTGGCAGCGTAAGTCATCAGGCAGAGGGAAGTATGTGGAATAAATCAGGCCGGTTATTCGGCACACTGTTGCGGTTCTGGGCCATTGCGGCAAGCACGGCGCTGCTTGCGGGTTGCGCGTCGACGATATCGGCAAGGGTTACCAGCTTCCAGCAATGGCCCGCCGATGCTTCGGGTCAAAGCTACCGCATCGTTCCGGCGGCTTCCCAGGTCAATAATCTTGAGTTCGATAGTATTGCGGACATGATACGCGCCGCCATCGGGCCCACCGGCCTGGTCGAGGCTACGGCAGGAAGCGCCCCCCGATTCGATGTGCATATCAGTTACGATAATCCGGTCACCCAGACCTGGGTGCAGCGTTATAACGACCCGTATTTGAATGACGGCTGGGGGTTCGGTCCGGCTTTTGGAGGATATTACGGCGGCTATCGCGGCTGGGGCGGCGGCATCTACATGACGCCTTCCGTATCGAATGTGCCGGTCGATGTATATAAAAACACATTAACCGTGACCATCAAAGATAATCGGAATCATGGCGCCGAAGTATATCGATCGAGCGCGGTGAATGTCAGTGCCGGAGAAAATCTGTTACAAGTTATGCCTTATTTGGCGCAAGCGGTATTTGATGGCTTTCCGGGCAATAACGGCCAGGTGCGCGAGGTCGAATACGATCATCGGCGCTGATGGGAAACCGAGCCCGTATTAATGCATAGGCTTGACGACGGGTAATGCCGGCAGCCTTGATCCGCTTTTGCGGTGGCGCCAGCTTTCCGGCGCCACGGAGTAAAGGCTTATTTGTTTATCAGATAATCGTCGCGGCTTTTTCCCTCGGCCTCGGCGGCGGCGATCCAGCGAGGAGCCTTGCCGCGCCCCGTCCAGGTCTCGCCCGTGTCGGGATGCCGGTATTTGGCCGGTACGGTCCGTTTGGCCGTCGTCCCGGATGGCGCCGACGCTTTGCGCACAACCGTGCGAGTGGTTTTTTTGCTATACGCCGTTGTAATGTCTTCCGGGGTGATATCGTATTCCCGCATGGAGCGGATTATCGATGCAATGACGGGGCCTCGGCGCTTTGTTTGCAGGTTCTGAGCCTGCTTTTGCAGTTTCAGGATTTCTTTTTCAATTTTTTGTTTAAGAGCGGTATAAGAATCGCGAGTCATTCGATATTCCTGGTTAAATGGTTTACAGGCGCTTACCGGTTATGGCTTTCCGCATACTAAGCCCGCAAATTTTAACGTATTTCTATTTTGATAAGTAAATTCGGCGCGCCGATTTTGATTTAATTCTTTTCCTCAATTGTTATTTTGCCAATGAATGCACTAAATAGTAATTTTCGGGTCGCCGCCATACAGACTGTATCCTCCACCGACCTGGCGCATAATCTTCAAGAGGCTGCGAAGCTTATTGCCCAGGCGGCCGGCCAGGGCGCACAGCTTATTGCGCTGCCGGAGTATTTCTGCATTATGGGCCGCAAGGACACCGACAAACTGGCGCTGAAGGAAACCCCCGGCAAAGGTCCTATCCAGGATTTCCTTGCCGACCAAGCCCGCCGTTACGGCATATGGCTGGTGGGCGGAACCTTGCCCCTGGATAATGACGAGCCCGATCGTATTTATAATGCCAGCCTGGTTTACGATCCATCCGGAAAGCAGATCGCCCGTTACGACAAAATCCATTTGTTCGGATTTAACAAAGGCGCCGAATCCTTCGATGAATCCGTGACCATACGGCCCGGAGATAATCCGCCCCAGACATTCATGGCGCCTTGTGGGCGGGTTGGCCTTTCGATTTGTTACGATTTGCGCTTTCCGGAATTTTTCAGGGCTTTGGGCGATATAAGCCTTTTAATATTGCCCGCCGCCTTCACCTATACAACGGGGTCGGCGCATTGGGAAGTCCTTCTGCGTGCCCGAGCCATCGAGAATCAATGCTATGTATTGGCCGCGGCTCAGGGCGGCAAGCACGAGAACGGCCGGCGTACTTGGGGGCATTCTGTTCTAATCGACCCTTGGGGCGAGATCGTCGACTGCCTTGCCGAAGGGCCCGGTTTCGCCATAGGCAATATCAATCCTGAACGGCTGGCGGAAGTGCGCGCCTCTTTACCCGCTCTTAAACATCGCACGATGTAAACACATCACGGTTACTACACATATGAAAATTGTTGATCCAGGCATTAATGCGTTGGCCACCGCTAAATCGGTACTGCTGGACCCCTGGGGTCTTGGCGAAGCCGACATGGCAAGAGCCCTGGGCGAAATATTCACGCACAAGGTCGATTATGCCGACCTTTATTTTCAATACACGCGCAGTGAAAGCTGGAGTCTTGAAGAGGGCATCGTAAAAACGGGCAGCTTCTCCATCGAGCAGGGCGTCGGCGTGCGCGCCATCAGCGGTGAAAAAACGGCATTCGCCTATTCCGATACCCTGTCTCCCGATGCCTTGCTATCGTCGGCGCGCGTGGTGCGCACCATAGGACGCCAGGGGGCGGGCCGGCAAAAGGTGATCAGCGGCCATCCGCCCAAGGGGCATGATCTTTATCCCGCCATCGACCCGGTCAATACCCTGTCGGCGCCCGACAAGGTGGCTCTGCTCGAGCGCATCGAGGCAATGGCGCGCGCGTCCGATCCGCACATTATCCAGGTCATGGCCGGACTGGGCGCCGAATACGACGTGGTCCTGGTTGCCGGCAGCGACGGCCGCCTTGCAGCCGATGTCCGTCCGCTGGTGCGTTTGTCGCTGACGGTGATCGCCGAACGCGACGGTCGCCGCGAAATGGGACATGGCGGGGGCGGGGGCCGCAGCGGACTGGCCTATTTCACCGACGATATCCTGCGCTCTTATGTGCAGCGCGCCACGCACGAAGCGCTGACCAATCTTCAGGCGCGTCCCGCGCCAGCGGGTGAAATGACGGTGGTCCTGGGTTCGGGCTGGCCCGGCATCTTGCTGCACGAGGCCGTCGGCCACGGCCTGGAAGGCGATTTCAATCGCAAGGGTTCCAGCGTATTTTCCGGCCGCATCGGCGAAAGAGTGGCCTCCAAGGGGATTACAGTGGTCGATGACGGCACGATTGCCGACCGCCGCGGCTCGCTGAACATCGACGATGAGGGCAATGCCACGCAGCGCAATGTGCTGATCGAAGACGGCATCCTGAAGGGCTATATGCAGGATTCCATGAATGCGCGCCTGATGAAGATGCCTGTCACCGGCAATGGCCGCCGCGAATCCTACGCCCACCTGCCCATGCCGCGCATGACGAACACTTACATGCTGGCGGGCAAGGTGCCACCGGCGGAAATCATCGCTTCGGTGAAGAAAGGGCTGTATGCGGTCAATTTCGGCGGCGGACAGGTGGACATCACCAGCGGCAAATTCGTCTTCTCCACGTCGGAAGCCTACATGATAGAAAACGGCAAGGTGACGTATCCGGTGAAGGGCGCGACACTGATCGGCAATGGTCCGGATGCGATGAACCGCGTCAGTTTCATTGGAGACGACCTGCAGCTGGATTCCGGCGTGGGTACATGCGGGAAGGAAGGCCAGAGCGTGCCTGTCGGAGTAGGGATGCCGACGGTGCGAATGGATGGTCTGACGGTGGGCGGGACGGCCTGAGGGTTTTTAGAAGCTGTTTTGCTTGTAGCGGTTAGGGCGCTACCTGCAAGCAGTTGCGGGTTTTATCACTGCCATTCCCGACATGGTGGTTCCTTTCATCATGGCGCGGTTGCTGGTTTCTATCACGCCCGCAGGGTGTCCTGCCTGGGCGGTGGAACCGCGTGACCGGTTCGGCGCCCTGCGCGCCGAACGCCGCCTGGCCTTGCTCGTCCGCCCATCCGGGCTCCCTTCGCCTACGGCCGGCTCGGCCCCGAAGGTTCCACCGCCCAGGCAGGACACCCTCCGTGCTGCGTAAGTGTTTTGCCGCCGCCCATGGCACGGTTTGCGTGCTTGGCCTTTTAGCGGTTCATCCAGTGCTTATGGAAGAAGTACCGCGCCGTCCCTGAGGGGCTCCCCTGCGGAGCCCTTCAGGGACATTCAGCCAGTTCGTTCGTGTGCGTAGTCCTCTGGTGGGACCGAATGCTTCCCAAAGAGCGATGCTGTACCACGCGCGGATACCAAAAAATCCAATTCAAATACCGCGTCGGGCGCCGCCTTGCACCCAGTCGCTATCCATTTCCAAATGCTTCCATTGGCCCGGCAGGCGGGCCGATGGGAGCGGCGCGCCAGGTTTTTCTCTTTTCCCCCGTATTTGGCAAAAAGGCCAAGCACATCGACCGTCCCGGGCGGCGTGACGTCGGCTCTCTATGCAGCGGTGAGGTGGCGGGAGGGGGACTGGAGCCCTTTCGGGGTCGAGCGAGTCGTAGGCGAAGGAAGCCCGCATGGGCGGACGAGCAAGACGATGCGGCGTTCGGCGCGCAGGGCGCCGAACCGGCCACGGGGGCGCTCAGTCCCTCTCCCGCCACCCCCGACGCGTGTGAAGCACAGCACACTCAAATTCTGCCAAAAACAAGTTTGACACAATCCATCATCGGGCTTATGATTTCAATAGAAATTAATTTAACTGAATCGTTTTCTACCTGAATCATCATGACTAACGCCTCTTCAGCGGACCAGCATTACGACTTGCGCATACTTCGCGCTTTGCGGCGCATTACGCGTTCGGTCGCCTTGCATTCCCGGCAGCTTGCCGCGTGCAGCAACATCACCGCTCCGCAACTTGTGTGCCTGCGGGCGGTCATCGATCGCGGTCCGCTTACCGCCACGGCCATCAGCCGCGAAATCCACGTCAGCGCCAGCACTGTGGTCGGCATACTCGATCGCCTGGAAGACAAAGGCCTGATACGCCGGGAACGGGGCCGCGAAGATCGCCGCATCGTTTTTGTCACGGCCACCGAGGCCGGCGTCAGGCTGGCCAGCGAAACGCCTTCCCCATTGCAGAAGAAGCTGTCCGACGCCCTGAATGCCCTGCCTGAACGAGAGCGGGCCATGATGACCGTATCGCTCGAGCGTATTGTCGATTTGATGGAGTCGGACGGCGTCGCGCCGGCCGAGGCGCATGGCGAGCCTGCTTCGCCTATCCTGGACGTTCCTATAAATGGGGCGCTTCCCGAATCGGGATTGGTGGTGTGACAGATTGCGCAACCCTTATACCCCCTCCTGATTTTTCCCATACCCGCGCGGATTCCAAGGTCCGCGCCGCCACGCCAACGTGGACCAGGGTGCCCTCCAAGACCGATGCGGCAGCCATCCACCGACTGGTTTCAGAGTGCCCGCCACTCGATCTCAATTCCGTCTACACCTACTTGCTGCTAAGCGAGCACTTTTCGCAAACCTGCATTCTGGCGGGTCGCGGAGATTCGCTTGACGGCTTCGTGTCCGGCTACATCCCTCCGGAGCGGCCCGGCACTTTGTTCGTTTGGCAGGTGGCTGTCCATGAGCGCGCCAGGGGGCACGGGTTGGCACGCTTTATGCTGGGCCAATTGCTCCAGCGCCCGGGCCTGGATGCCATCCAATACATCGAAACCACCGTCGGTCCGGACAACGCGGCTTCCCGCGGCCTGTTCGCGGGGCTGGCGCGTCAACTATCCGCCCCCATACACGAAGAACCTTGCTTCCAGCCCGCGCTGTTCGGCGCCGAAAGCCACGAAGATGAGCCTTTGTTGCGCATAGGCCCCTTCGGGGCCGTCTAGTTTTACGGTCAGGCGTTTGCCGGAAGCTTTAACAGAAGCGTCCGCCGCGGAGCTTTTTTCCGTTTCGCAGGCAGGGTGTTTCATAACCACGAGAGGAAGAAAAATGATGGACTTAAAAATATTTGACCGGATGGAGTCGGAAGTGCGTGGCTATATCCGGTCTTTTCCTGTCATTTTCAAACAGGCCAGGGGGTCTGTGCTGATCGATGAAAATGATCGCGAATACATCGATTTTTTCAGCGGCGCGGGCACGCTCAATTACGGCCACAACAATCCGGTGCTGAAGCAGAAGCTGATCGAGTATCTGGACACCGATGGGCTGGTGCACGGCCTGGACATGGCGACCAGCGCCAAGAAATATTTCCTGGAGACCGTGGACCAGGTCCTGCTGAAGCCGCGTTCATGGCAATACACCTTGCAATTCACCGGTCCCACCGGCACCAACGCGGTCGAGGCGGCATTGAAAATTGCGCGCCAGGTAAAAGGCCGGCAAAACATCGTTTCCTTTACTCATGGATTTCACGGCGTCAGCGGCGGTTCGCTGGCGGTCACGGCCAATGCCAAGTTCCGCAAGGCGGCCGGCGTGGCTTTAGGCAATACGACCTTCATGCCGTTCGACGGCTACCTGGGGCCGGATGTGAATACCATGGCCTACCTCGAGCGCATGCTGGACGATCCCAGCAGCGGCATGGACCATCCCGCCGCTGTCATCGTTGAAACGGTGCAGGGCGAAGGCGGCGTCAATGTGGCTTCCAAGCGCTGGCTGCAGGAACTGGAACGCCTGTGCCGCCGGCATGACATGCTGCTGATCGTTGACGATATACAAGTCGGTTGCGGCCGAACGGGCGGCTTTTTCAGCTTCGAAGCGGCCGGCATCAAGCCAGACATCATTACGCTATCGAAATCGCTGTCGGGCTTTGGCCTTCCCATGTCGCTGGTGCTGATGAAGCCCGAGCTGGATGTATGGAAGCCGGGGGCGCACAGTGGCACATTCCGCGGCAATAACCTGGCCTTCGTGACGGCGGCGCAGGCGCTGGACAGCTACTGGCGCGACGATGCGTTCGCCCATGCCACTCAGCGCAAGGAGCGGCTGGTGCGCGACTGGCTGGAGAACCTGGTGCACAGCTATCCCGGAGCTGGCTTGAGCGTGCGCGGCCGCGGCCTCATCCAGGGCCTGGTTACGCCCGCCGATGATGATGTTGCTGCCCGCGTGGCCCAGAAAGCATTCGAGCATGGCGTGGTCATCGAGACCTCCGGCGCCAACGACGAGGTCTTGAAGGTATTGCCGGCGCTAACCATAGAAGACGAGCTGCTGCAGCGTGGCCTAGAGGTTATAGAACGCAGCCTGTCCGAAGTGCTGAGCGGCAAGGGCGCGCGCGCCCAGGTTTTGAAATTTGGAGGAAGAGCAGGATGATCGTAAGAAATGTGAAAGACGTGATTGGCACGGATCACGAAGTCAAGACGAACAATTGGCTCAGCCGCAGGGTGCTGCTGCAGAAAGACGGCATGGGCTTTTCTTTTCACGAAACCGTGATTTTTCCCGGTACCGAAACGCACATCCATTACGTGAACCACCTGGAAGCCGTGTGGTGCGTCGAGGGCGATGGAGAAATCGAAACCATTGCCGATGGAAAAAAATATGCGCTTGGCCCCGGCGTGGTGTATGCCCTGGATAAGAACGACGAGCACTGGCTGCGCGGCGGCAAAGAGCCCCTGCGTGTGATCTGCGTATTCAACCCGCCGCTGACCGGCTTCGAAGTTCATGACGAGAAGGGCGTCTACCCCGCCGAGGCGAAGAGTGTGGCGTAAGCCGCAAGGAGAGTAAATGAATACCTTAGCGAATGATTTATATGTTTCCCGCAACGACCGGTCCTCGGCCATCATAGCCAGGCGGGATCCGGTCATTTATGAACAAGGGCAGTACGCCGACGCCCTGACCAGCGAGCAGGCGCAATCCTACGAACGCGATGGCTTCCTGATGCTGGAAAACGTATTCGCACCGGACGAGGTGCAGGCCTTGCTGGACGAGGTCGGACGCATGAGCACGGACCCATCCATAACCAGCCTGGAAGAGGCGATCACCGAGCCGGGCAGCGATGCCGTGCGTTCCATCTTCAGGGTGCACGAGCTGAGCGATAGGCTGGCCCGGCTGGCCCGCGATCCTCGCCTTATCCATATTGCACGGCAGATACTGGGTTCCGAAGTCTATATGCACCAGTCCCGCGCCAATATGAAGCCGGGCTTCAAGGGCAAGGAATTTTATTGGCATTCCGACTTCGAAACCTGGCACGTCGAGGACGGCATGCCCGGCATGCGGGCGCTTAGCTGCTCGGTTCTGCTGACCGACAATAACGAATGCAACGGGCCGCTGATGCTGGTCCCGGGTTCGCATCGGCAGTTTGTGTCATGCCAGGGGCGTACGCCCGATGAGCATTACAAGAAATCGTTAAAGCAGCAGGAATACGGTGTTCCGGACCCCATCAGCCTGCGTTTGCTGGTGGAGCAGGGTGGCATACGTCCCATGGTCGGCAAGGCGGGATCGGTGGTGTTCTTCGACTGCAACACCATGCACGGGTCCAACGGCAATATATCGCCGTGGCCGCGCGCCAATGTGTTCATGGTGTACAACAGCATGGAGAACACGCTGCAGCCTCCCAAGTATGGGCTGACGCCGCGCCCCGAGCACATTGCCACGCGCCGCCGTTTCGACGCATTGACCCCGCTGGCCTCCGAGGCGCTCGCCGCAGCCTAGGAGGAAAGGGGTCAGGCTGGATTGATGAAGCCCTTCAGGAACTCACCCGTGCGTTCCTGTTCGGGCTCGGCCAGCACCTGTTCGGGCGGTCCTTCTTCCACAATCCGGCCCTTGTCGAAAAAACACACCCTGTCTGAAATCTGCTTGGCGAACTGCATCTCGTGGGTCACCAGCAGCATGGTCAGGTCGTGCTCCTCGGACAGGCGCTGTATGACCGTAAGCACTTCGCCCACCAGTTCGGGATCGAGCGCCGACGTGGGCTCGTCGAACAGCATGATATTGGGCTGCATGGCCAGGGCGCGGGCGATGGCCACGCGTTGCTGCTGGCCGCCGGACAATTGGCTGGGGAATTTATCGGCCTGGTCCGAGAGGCCGACCAGATCCAGATATTTTTCAGCACGCTCGTTCGCCTTGTCCTTGGACAGACCCAGCACCTGCACCGGCGCCTCGGTGATATTGCGCCGCACGGTCATATGCGGGAAAAGGTTGAACTGCTGGAACACCATGCCCATTTCCTTGCGCATCTCGCGCAAATGCTCCTCGCTGGCGGGCACCAGGCGGTCATCCTTGTATTGGTGCCACAATGGCTTGCCGGCGACATGGATGACGCCCTCATTGATGGTTTCAAGCGTCATCAGTATGCGCAGCACGGTGGATTTTCCCGAGCCGGAGGGGCCGATGATGGTGACTTTCTCGCCTTTTTGCACTTCAAAGTCCAGTGCGTCCAGGACGGTGACGTCGCCGAAGCGTTTTACCACCTTGTCGAATTTGATAATGGGTTCTGTCATCGCAGGGGCAGTCCTTGCTTGGGCAGGCGCGTGTCGAGATAGCGCACGGCGGCGGAAGCCACCAGCGTCAATATCAGGTACAGGCCGCCTACCATGGAGAGGGGGATCAGGTAGTTGAACGTGCGGTCGCCGATGATCTTGGCGACATTCAGCATCTCCAGGACCGAGACGACCGACAGCACCGGCACGTCCTTCATGATGGACACCAGGTAGTTGCCCAGTGCGGGGATGATGCGCGGAATGGCTTGCGGCACGATGATGGCGTTGAAGGTGCGCAGCGCCGAAAGATCCAGCGCCCGCGCTGCCTCGGTCTGCCCATGCGCGATCGATTCTATCCCCGCCCGGTAGACTTCCGAGGTGTAGGCGCTGTATTGCAGGCCCAGGGCCAGCGCGCCGGTCAGAAAAGCCGGCAGCACTATGCCGTATTCCGGCAGGACGTAGTACAGGAAAAAAAGCTGTACCAGCAGCGGCGTGTCGCGGATGAATTCCGTGAACAGCCGCGCCGGCCAGGAAATAAGCCGGATGCGCGACGCCTTCAGGGCGGCCAGGATCAGGCCCAGCACCGCAGCCACGACAAACCCCAGCACGGTGGCCTGCAAGGTAACCACCAGGCCTTTCAGCAGTATGGGCAATATGGAGCCCGCGAACAGCCAGTCGTTGGCGGTGTTCCACTCTATGCCGAAAAGCATGTCAGGTTCTCCTTGTGCGCCAGCGCCCGACCGAACGTTCCAGCAGTTTCATGATGGCGGTCAGCACCAGGGCCATGCCGAAATACACCAGGAGCAGCAAGGTGTAAATCGTGACACTGTCCTGTGTGAAGTTGCGTATCTGTTCGGCCCGGAATGCCAGATCGCCCAGGCTTATCAGCGACACCAGGGCGGTATCCTTCAAGTTCTGGACGGCAAGATTGCCGAAGCTGGGCATCATCTCGGGAACGGCTTGGGGCAGGGCGATGCGCCATAGCACCTGCCTGGGAGTGAAATCGAGCGCCTTGGCAGCCTCGTGCTGGGACAACGGCACGGCCTGGATGGCGCCCCGGACCACTTCGGCTCCGTAAGCGCCAATATTCAGGCTAAGGGCCAGCGTGCCGGCAATTACCGGCGGAAGGCGCAGATCCAGGCCGATGGCTTGACCCAGAAGGGGCAGCGCAAAATACAGCCAGAACAATTGCACCAGCAGGGAGGTGCCGCGAAAGATTTCGATAAAGGCTATCGATACGCCCCGCGCCAGCCAATTGTGCGACAGCTTCCCCAGGCCGAAGGCGAAGGCGAAGAATGCTCCCAGTATCGTGGAGTAGACCGTCAGTTGTATCGTTACCCAAGCGCCTTGCAGCAGCGGGCCGCTGTAGCTTAACCATTCCATGGACGATTCAGCGCCTTATCCCGCGCACAATTGCTCGGTGGTCTTGCTGAACGATTCCTTGGCGTCGGTATCGCTGAATCCATACTGAGAGAGGATTTTTTTCCATCCGTCCGTCTTCTTGAACTTCGCCAGTTCCGTGTTCACGGCATTGCGGAAGTCTTCGGAGTCCTGGCTGAAGGTGAATGCGCCCCAACTGCGCGCGGGGACGCCGTTGATGATGGGATCGGTAAAGTTTGCGGCGGGCTCTACCTTCTTGCTCTTTTCGGCCAACTGGCTGACGGTAAGGCTGGTGGCGGCATAAGCGCTGGCTCGCCCGGTCGATACCGTGGAAATGGCGTCGGCATTATTCGATATCGTCACCATGCGGTCGGGCGGCACGTTCAGCGCCTGCAGCATTTCCAACTGGTCCGCTCCCGCCATGATGGCCACCTTTTTATCGGATTTCGCAAAGTCCTGGAAGGTGTGGACATTGTCGGGATTGCCCTTGGCAACCAACAAGCCTTCGCCGTAGGAGCTGTTCGGTTCGGAAAACAGCACTTCCTTGCAGCGTTGGGGCAGGATGGCCATTTCAGCGGCCACCATGTCAAAGCGATTGGCTCGAAGGCCCGGGATCAGGGATCCGAAGTTGGTGGTGACCCATTCGATTTTCTTGATGCCCAACTGTTCCATGATGTGCTTGGCCACTTCGGGGCCGGCGCCCTTGGCCTGGCCGTCCAGGTCCATGTATCCATAAGGAATTTCATTGGCGACCGCGATGCGTACCTGGCCGCGACTTTTGATGTCCTGCAGGCTGGCGGCATGGGCCTGGGTGGCGGCGCCTGCGGCGAGCACGGCGGCAACGGCGTATAGGGCGACTTGATGAGTCTTGTTCATTGCTTGTCCTTTTTAGGTGATTGGCACGACGAGGACTCCCTCAGCGATATTATGTTGCTATAAAACGATAGCTACAAAAATCATACACCAGATAATTATTTCAATTCAAATCAATATAAACATAATGAATCTATCCCGCATGATTTTTTACAGGAGCAGGGCGCTGGGGTTTGAAAGTAATCGTTGGCAGTATGGCAAGTCTGTGCTAGGATTGACGACTATGTATCGCGCTTTCCAATTTTTCTTTTTTTATTTTTTTGCTTTTCCAAAACCGCTGGTGGAGGAAGGGAAGCGTTGTACGCAGTAAAAAAGAACCAAATTCCCAAAAAGCCGCCAGCTCAGCTAGGCGGCTTTTTTTGTACCGCCCGCTACGTTGGACACCTACTCTGGAGTTAAGCTGTGTTGCACAATACTGATGATTTACGTATCCGGGAAATCAAGGAACTTAGCCCGCCGTCGCACGTCATGCGCGAATTTCCCTGCACCACCGGGATATCGGCCACCGTTTACGGCGCTCGCCATGCCCTGCATGACATCTTGCAGGGCAACGATGATCGGCTTGCGGTGGTGATCGGCCCATGTTCCATACACAATCCCGTCGCCGCCATCGAGTACGCCAATCGCCTGGTCGCCCAGCGCGACCGCTACAAGGGCGAGCTGGAAATCATCATGCGTGTGTATTTCGAGAAGCCGCGCACCACGGTGGGCTGGAAGGGGCTGATCAACGATCCCGGCCTGGACGGCAGTTTCAACATCAACCAGGGCCTGCGCACGGCGCGTGAATTGCTGATCGAGGTCAATAAACTGGGGCTGCCCGCCGGTTGCGAGTTCCTTGACATGATTACACCCCAATATATTGCCGATCTGGTGTCCTGGGGCGCCATCGGTGCGCGCACTACCGAAAGCCAGGTTCACCGCGAGCTGGCTTCCGGCCTTTCGTGTCCGGTGGGTTTCAAGAACGGTACGGACGGCAATATCAAGATCGCCATCGACGCCATCAAGGCCGCATCGCAGCCGCATCATTTCCTGTCGGTTACCAAGGGTGGCCACTCCGCCATCGTTTCGACCGTGGGCAACAACGATTGCCACGTCATCCTGCGTGGCGGTAAAGTGCCTAATTACGATGCCCAGAATGTGGAAGCGGCAAGCCAGACACTGGAAAAATCAGGCCTGCGCCCGCGCATCATGGTCGACGCCAGCCATGCAAACAGCAACAAGGACTATCGGAACCAGCCGCTGGTCCTGGACGACGTTGCCAGGCAGATGGAAACGGGCGACGAGCGGCTATTTGGCGTGATGGTGGAAAGCAACCTGGTGGGCGGTCGCCAGGATATGGTGGCCGGACAGCCGCTGACCTACGGGCTAAGCATTACCGACGGCTGCATAGACTGGGATGCTTCCTTGCAGGTGCTCGAGCGCCTGTCGCAGGCGGTCAAGAACCGGCGCCAACTACGGACGCAATCGGCAAATGCCCTGATCGGCAATCAGGCTTAAAAACCGTTAGTATCAAGATGGAAACATCGGAAAGTTAAGGAGTCCAGGCATGAATGCCCCCGCCGTTACGCAAGCCATGCGCCGCATGATTCCCGCTGGCTTTCTCGAAGCGCTTCAAGAGCAGTTCGGCTCCCGGTTCTCCACGGCCCACGCCGTGCGCGAGCATCACGGACGCGACGAGTCCCCTTATCCGCCCATGCTGCCGGACGGCGTGGTTTTTGCCCTTAGCACCGAAGATGTGGCTTGGGTGGCGCGGCATTGCCATCGCCATAAAGTGCCCTTGATACCGTTTGGCGTGGGCTCCTCGCTGGAGGGCCATTTGCTGGCCATACAAGGCGGCATCAGCCTGGATTTATCAGGCATGAATCAACTGGTGGCCGTGCATTCGGGCGATTTCACCGCCACGGTGCAGGCGGGCGTCACCCGCAAGCAGTTGAACGACGAAATCCGCGATACCGGCTTGTTTTTCCCCATCGATCCGGGGGCCGACGCCAGCCTGGGCGGTATGGCGGCCACGCGCGCCTCGGGCACCAATGCCGTTCGCTACGGAACCATGCGCGAGAACGTCATGTCGCTGAAAGTCGTGACGGCGGATGGCCGCGTCATCGAGACGGCGAACCGGGCCAGGAAATCGTCCGCCGGCTACGATCTGACGCGCATCTTCGTGGGCAGCGAAGGCACCCTGGGCATCATCACCGAGGTCACCGTTCGCCTGTACCCGCAACCCGAGGCCATATCGGCCGCCATCTGCAATTTCCCCACGCTGGATGCCGCCGTGCAGAGCGTCATCGAAGTCATACAGATGGGTGTGCCGGTGGCGCGCGTGGAGTTCATGGACGCCTGGGCGGTCAAGGCCACCAATGCCTACAGCAAGCTTGCCCTGAAGGAATCGCCGCTCTTGCTGTTCGAGTTCCACGGCAGCCCGGCCGGTGTCAAAGAGCAGGCCGAGATCGTGCAAGGCATTACCCACGATAACGGCGGCATGGACTTCGAGTGGGCCGACAGGCCCGAGGATCGCAGCCGCCTATGGACAGCGCGCCACAATGCCTATTTCGCGGGCTTGCAATTGCGGCCGGGCTGCCGCTCCAGCACCACCGACGTCTGCGTACCCATTTCGCGATTGGCCGAATGCGTGTCCGAGACGGCGGCCGAACTGGACCGTGCCAGTTTCCCCTATACCATCGTGGGTCATGTCGGCGACGGCAACTTCCATGTGCTGATGCTGCTGGACCCCGATAACCCCCGGGAATGGGAGGAATCCGAAAAGCTTAACCAGCGCCTGGTGGAGCGCGCCATCCAAATGGATGGGACTTGCACCGGCGAGCATGGCGTGGGCCTGCATAAAATGGAATTCATGCTTGCAGAGCACGGCCAGGATGCCCTGGACTTGATGGACAGCCTGAAAAAGGCGTTCGATCCGCACAATATCCTGAATCCGGGTAAGATCATCCCGCACGTATAAATGCGCCTGCGCCGGAAGGGGCGCAGCAATAACAAAAGAGACACATGAACGATACTTCGATAGCGCCGGCGCAGGGGAATTTGCCGGACTTTGCCGGCTTTATCGCGCGAATCAGGCACGGCGTGCCCCAGCATTGCATATTGACCAAGATTGAAGATACCCGGCCCTACGAGTGCGACGGCCTTTCCTTGTACCGGGCCTTGCCGCCGGTGGTCGTGCTGCCCGAGACCGAAGAGCAGGTTGTGACGGTTTTGCAGGCTTGCAAGGCCTTCAATATACCCATCGTCGCGCGCGGCGCGGGCACTGGCCTTTCGGGCGGCGCCATGCCGCACGCGCAAGGCATTTTGCTGGGCTTGGCCAAGCTCAACCGCATTCAAAAAATCGACCCAAAAACGGCCACGGCGGTGGTCCAGCCCGGCGTGCGCAACCTGGCCATATCCGAGGCCGCCGCACCCTACGGCTTGTATTACGCGCCGGATCCATCCAGCCAGATAGCCTGTTCGATCGGCGGCAACGTCGCCGAAAACTCCGGCGGAGTGCATTGCCTGAAATACGGCCTGACCGTGCACAACATCCTGCGTGTCCGCGTGGTGACCATAGACGGCGATATCCTGGAGCTGGGCTCCGAAGCGCCGGATAGTCCCGGACTGGATCTGCTGGCGGCCTTCATCGGTTCCGAGGGCATGTTGGGCGTCGTTACGGAAGTCACCGTCAAGCTGATACCCAAGCCGACCTGCGCGCGCGTCATCATGGCCAGCTTTTCCAGTGTCGAAACGGCCGGCCAGGCCGTCACCAATGTCATTGCCGCCGGCATCATTCCCGCCGGCCTCGAGATGATGGACAAGCGGGCTGTCCACATGGTCGAACCTTTCGTCAATGCCGGCTACGATCTGGACGCCGCGGCCATCCTGCTGTGCGAATCGGATGGCACCGATGAAGAGGTCGACGATGAGATCGCGCGCATGCAGGCGGTTTTCCAGCAGGCCGGCGCAACGCGCCTGCAGGTATCCGGCTCCGAAGAGGAAAGACTGCTTTTCTGGGCTGGCCGCAAAAACGCGTTCCCGGCCGCCGGGCGCGTATCGCCCGACTACTACTGCATGGACGGAACGATTCCGCGCCGCCACTTGGGCCGCGTACTGAATGCCATCGAACAGATGGAGGACGAGTACGGCCTTCGTTGCGCCAACGTCTTCCATGCGGGCGACGGCAATCTGCATCCCTTGATCCTGTTCGATTCGAACCAGCCCAACGAAGTCGAACGTGCCGAGAAATTCGGCGCGGCCATTCTGGAGCTTTGCGTGCAGGTGGGCGGTACGATTACCGGTGAACATGGCGTGGGCCTTGAGAAAATCAACCAGATGTGCGTGCAGTTCACGCGTGAAGAGCTGGACTTCTTCAGCGCCCTGAAAAAGGCGTTCGATCCCTATGGACTGCTGAATCCCGAGAAGCTCATACCGACGCTGGTGCGTTGCGCCGAATACGGCAAGATGCATGTTCACGGCGGTGAAATCCGCTTTCCCGATCTGCCTCGTTTTTAAGGATCAAGCATGGATTTCGCGTTATCCGAACTTTCGCAGCAAGTCATGGCCGCTCGCGGAGCCGAGCGTCCCGTTTATATACGGGGCGGCGGGACCAAGAATTTTTACGGCGAACCCTTCGACGGCGAGGCCATCCCCGACTTTGCCGTGCTTGATCTGTCCGGCTATCAGGGCATTGTCAATTACCAACCGTCGGAACTCGTGGTGACCGTCAAGGCGGGCACGCTGCTCAGCGATCTCGAAAGAACGCTGGACGAGCAGAATCAGATGCTGGCCTTTGAGCCTCCGCGTTTCGGCGCGGCGTCCACCATAGGCGGTTGCGTGGCCAGCGGGCTTTCCGGCCCCCGGCGCATGGCGGCCGGCAGTGTGCGCGACTTCGTATTGGGGGCCAAGCTGCTGGACTCATCGGGACTCACCCTGGGCTTCGGCGGCGAGGTGATGAAAAACGTGGCCGGCTATGATGTTTCGCGGCTGCTGGCCGGTTCCATGGGCATCTTCGGCGCGCTCATCGAAGTCTCCATCAAGGTCGCACCCAAGCCTTTCCAGGAAAAAACCGTAGTGATCGAGGTCGATGAGGAAGGCGCCCTGGAACATTTCAACACCTGGCGAGGCCTGCCCCTGCCTATTACCGGGACGGCGTGGCTGGCGCAGCCCGATGTGCCCGCGGGCTTGTTGCATGTGCGGCTGTCGGGCAGCGAGCCCGCGGTATTGAACGGCATGAAAAGGCTGGGCGGCGACGTCCTGCCCGAGCCGGCGGCACGGGCCTTCTGGGACAGCATGCGCGACCAGACCCATCCTTTCTTCCAGGCCCGGCCCTTGTGGCGCGTGGCCTTGCCGCCCCAAACCCCCGCCTTGGAGGCCGGCTCGACGCTGATCGAATGGAACGGAGGGCAGCGCTGGGTTTGCGCCGTGGATTCGCCCGCCGACTTCCGCGCCGCCGTCGCCCGCCGCGGCGGGCATGCGACCTTGTTCCGTTTCGATTCCAGGCCGGACAATGTGCCTGTGTTCCATCCCCTGGAGTCCGGCCTGAAGAATATCAATCGGCGCCTGAAGCAGGAGCTCGACCCGGTGGGTATATTTAATCCTAAACGCCTGTTTCCCGATTTTTGAGAGTAAACCGTGCAAACAAATCTAGCGTCTTGGGCGCAGGAATCCGAGCTGGGGCAGGATGCCGATGAAATACTGCGCCGCTGCGTGCATTGTGGTTTTTGCCTGGCGACCTGTCCCACCTACCAAATACTGGGCGATGAGCGCGACAGCCCGCGCGGACGCATCTACCTGATCAAGCAGGTGCTGGAAGGCGTGGAGCCGACCGCCGCCACGCAAGAGCATCTGGACCGCTGCCTGACATGCAGAAACTGCGAAACCACCTGTCCTTCCGGCGTGGAATACGGCGCCCTGGTCGACATCGGCCGCAACCTGGTCGACCAGAGGGTCGAGCGGCCGCTGGCCCAGCGCATGACGCGCGCGCTGCTGCGCCGCATGCTGAACTCGCCCTTGTTCGGTCCGGCCCTGACTCTGGGCCGCATGATGCGCCCTGTGCTCCCCGCTGTTTTAAAGAACAAGATTCCGTCCTTCCGGCCGGCCGGCGCCGTTCCATCGAACGGGGCGCGCCATCCCCGCCAGGTCCTGATGCTGGCCGGCTGCGTGCAGCCGGCCATGATGCCCGCCATCGATGCCGCCACCATACGTGTGCTGGACGCTCTGGACATAGGAACCCAGGTCGTCCCGGGGGCGGGCTGTTGCGGAGCGATCAATTTCCACCTGGATGCACAAGAGGCCGCGCTCGACCAGATGCGCGCCAATATCGATGCATGGCTGCCGCTGCTCGATAGCGGCCAGGCCGAATGCATCGTCATGAATGCATCCGGTTGCGGCGCCATGGTCAGGGAATATGCGCATCATCTGCGCCACGATCCCGATTATGTTGCCAAGGCGCTGCGCCTGGTCGACAAAGTGCGCGATGTGGCCGAGGTCGTCGCCCCCCATGCCGCCCAGCTAAAAGCCAGGCTCGATGGCCTGCCGGGCAAGACGGCGTTTCATCCGCCATGCACCTTGCAGCACTGGCAAGGACTGCGCGGCGTCAGCGAACGCATGCTGGCCGACCTGGGGTTTTCGATGCAGCCCTTTACCGAATCGCATCTGTGCTGCGGCTCGGCCGGCACCTATTCGGTCACCCAGCCCGAGCTGGCCAAATCCTTGCGTGATCGGAAACTGGACGCCATTCAGGCGGTACAGCCCGATTGCATCGTTTCATCCAATATAGGGTGCATCACGCATTTGCAAAGCGGCACCGAAATTCCCGTGCGCCACTGGGTGGAAGTCGTCGATCAGGCCTTGTCTCGCGCCAGCGTCTAAAATACGGGAATGGCTAAAACATCTGTATCGAAAGGGCGTGTCGTGGTCGGCATGTCCGGCGGGGTCGATTCCTCGGTTACCGCGTGGTTGTTGAAAGAGCAGGGCTACGACGTGCTGGGCCTGTTCATGAAGAACTGGGAAGACGACGACGACTCCGAGTACTGTTCCACACGGCAGGACTGGCTGGACGCCGCCAGTGTGGCGGACCTGATCGGCGTCGACATCGAAGCCGTGAATTTTGCGGCCGAATACAAAGACCGGGTCTTCGCCGATTTCCTGCGCGAGTATTCCGCCGGCCGCACGCCCAATCCCGACGTTCTGTGCAATGCCGAAATCAAGTTCAAGGCCTTCCTGGACCACGCCATGGCGCTGGGCGCGGAGCATATCGCCACCGGTCACTACGCGCGGGTGCGCAGCGTTCAGACGGCCAGCGGCCCGCAGTATCAATTGCTGAAGGCGCTGGACCTGACCAAGGACCAAAGCTATTTCCTGCACAGGCTGAACCAGCAACAATTGGCCAGGACGCTATTCCCTCTGGGCGAGATTCCCAAGACTGAAGTCAGGCGCATTGCGCAGTCCCTGCAGCTGCCTAATGCCGCCAAGAAAGACTCGACCGGCATTTGTTTCATTGGCGAACGGCCTTTCCGCGAGTTCCTGAATCGCTACCTGCCCACCAAGCCCGGGCCCATCAAGACGCCCGAGGGTCAAGTGCTGGGCCAGCATCAGGGTTTGGCCTTTTATACGCTGGGCCAGCGCAAGGGCCTGGGCATAGGCGGAGTAAAAGGACAGCAGCGCGACGATGGCACAGCCGATGCCTGGTATACCGCTCGCAAGGATCTGGAAAATAACATCTTGTACGTGGTGCAGGGGCACGACCATCCGTGGTTATTGGGCCAGGGGCTGCGGGCGCAGGATGCCAGCTGGGTGGCCGGCCATGCGCCGGAGCCCGGCGCCTATTCGGCAAAAACCCGCTACAGGCAGGCCGATTCGGCCTGTGTCCTGGAAGGCGTTGCCGACGATGCCTTTTCTTTGTCGTTCGCCGAGAATCAATGGGCGGTCACGCCTGGGCAATCCGCCGTGCTCTATGCCGGCGATGTCTGTCTGGGCGGCGGAATTATCGTCTAGGCGCGGCCGGCGCTGGAGTTCCGGCGCATGATGGGTCCGCTTCGCGGCGGCAGGCCGCCGGAACCGGCGCGCCTGCAAGTGCATCCCGTCAGGTGTTGATGCCTTTCAAGAACATATAGATGGCCAGGGCATACAGCATGCCGGCAAAGACGCGCTTGAGCTTCTTGACCGGAAGGTTGTGGGCGGCCTTGGCTCCCAGGGGAGCGGTAAAAACGCTGGCTGCCGCGATCAGCCCTAGCGCGGGCAGTGAAATATAGCCAAACGCGCCCGGCGGCAGGCCGGTCACGGACAGGCCCGAAACGATATAGCCCGCCACATTGGCCACCGCAATGGGAAAACCCAGCGCGGCGCTGGTGGCCACGGCCGTATGAATGGCGACGTTGCACCAGGCCATGAAGGGGACGCTGATGAAACCGCCGCCCGCGCCGACCAGGCCCGA
This sequence comes from Pusillimonas sp., assembly GCA_040391135.1. GTDB lineage: Bacteria > Pseudomonadota > Gammaproteobacteria > Burkholderiales > Burkholderiaceae_B. The sequence goes on from JBEBYL010000019.1 coordinate 52,782, forward strand.
AAGAAAGCCGATGACTCCGCCCGCAAGCAACTGGCCGCCTGTGCCCGGCATCTGGCGCGTGGGTGGCGGTTTCTTGTCCAGGAACATCTGCGTGGCCGAAAAGGCAACGAAGACGCCGAAGAAGATGGCCAGATAAGCGCCCTTGAGCACGGAAAATACCCCTACGCTGCCTATCATGCTGCCGATGACAATGCCGGGGGCGAGCTTGCGCACGATATCCCAGCGCACGGCGCCGCGCTTATGGTGGGCCCGGACGCTGGAGATGGATGTGAAAATGATGACTGCCATGGACGTGGCAATAGCCATTTTGACCGCCAGCTCACTGTCGACGCCTTGCGACGAAAACATGAAAGTAAGGAATGGAACAAGGACCATGCCCCCGCCTATTCCAAGCAGTCCGGCCAGGAAGCCGCTGCCGATTCCAAGTAGAAGTAGTTCGATGATGTGGAAGGTATTCATAAGCTTATGCTGGTTGGCATGGCGCCGAAGTGGCACGGCGCTTGGCCATAAAAAGAATGCGCCTGGCAAGCGGTGCCAGGTACCGGAATAAAAGCACCGGTATCATGACACATTCCGACGCTTAAGGTGGCGTCAAGCTTGCAGATTGCTGAACAGAACATCAAGGTGTGGCGGCAAGCCTACCAGCGATCCCCGATGCTGACGCTGCTTTGCCGCTGATCCGCAAACCAATCGGCCAGCTGCCCGACGAAGGCGCGGGTGCGCGCCGATAGATTCTGGCGTGTCGGATAGACGGCGACGATATTGGCCGCGGGCAGCGTCCAACCGGCCAGCACCTGCTTGAGCCGGCCCGAGCGCAGATAGGCGGCGGCCTCCCATTCGGATCTGAGCAGGATGCCGTGGCCGTCCAGGGCCCATTCCAGCGCGGCCGCGCCGTCGTTGGTACTGACGCGTCCGCGCACTTTCAGGGTTTCCGTTCGCGCTCCCGCCGACAAATACCAGCTTCCGTAGGTTTCATCGCTTTCGCGTATCACGATGCAATCATGCGATTGCAGGTCGGAGGGGCGCATGGGTTCGCCCGCTCTTTGAAGGTATTGCGGCGAGGCACACAGCAGCCGCCGGTTGTAGGCTATGGTGCGCGTGGTCAGACGAGAGTCGGGCATGTCGCCAAAACGGATAGCAAGATCGAACCCGTCCTCGACCAGGTTTACGGGGCGGTCGCTCAAGTGCAACTGGACCTCCACTTGCGGAAAATCCTGAATGTATCGAGACACCGCCGGAACGATATGGCGCCTGCCGAAGCCCAATGTCGCATGCACCCGCAACAAGCCGCGCGGGACGGCATGGCCTCCGGCTATGGTCTGTTCCAGCACGTTCAACTCGTGGATCAAGGTCGACCCTTCGGCCAGATAAGCCTCGCCTTCGGCGGTCAGGCTGATGCGCCGTGTCGTGCGATTCATCAGCCGCACACCCAATCGTTGCTCCAGCGCGGCCAGCCTTTTACTGACGGTCGATGGCGTTACGCCCAATTCCTGGGCGGCTCGGGCCAGGGTGGCGTACTTGGCCACAACCACGAAAAAGCCTAGATCGGAAATGGCATCCATACAGAGAGAGATAGGGTGGGAATTATTATGTCGTTAAAGTAAATAATGTAATGGATTTTTTGACACTATTAACTTTTATTCTCATATTAACATTGCTGTATAGCGATGTATCGATTGAATTTTTAAGGTTATGGGATGTCAGCGCGTACCTTGTATCAGAAGCTTGTGGACGCGCATACGGTGGCCAGACTGGACGATCAGAATGTGCTGCTGTATGCCGACCTTCATTTGATGAACGAATACACCAGCCCCCAGGCATTTGCCGGGTTGCACGAGCAGGGGCGTACTGTATGCGCGCCGGAACAGAATGTGGCGGTAGTCAGCCATATCATCCCGACGCATCCGGTTCGGCCACGGGTCATTGCCGACCCGGCATCCGCCTTGCAGGCGAGCAACCTGAGGCATAATTGCGCGCGCCATGGCATACCCTTGTTCGACACGAACGATGTCTTGCAGGGCATCGAGCATGTGGTTGCGCCGGAGCATGGAATGATACGGCCGGGCATGGTCGTCATATGCGGAGACAGCCACACCACCACCTACGGCGCCCTGGGCGCCCTGGGTTTCGGCATCGGAACCTCGGACGTCGAGCATGTGCTGGCCACGCAAACCCTGGTGTATCGTCCGGCTAAAGATATGCGCATATGCGTGGATGGCCTCTTGCCCCTGGGCACCACCGCCAAGGACCTGATATTGATGATTATCAGCCGCATTGGGGCGCAAGGCGCACGCGGCTATGCCGTCGAATTTTGCGGCTCGGCCATCGATGCGCTCTCCATCGAGGCGCGTTTTACCTTGTGCAATATGACCGTGGAAGCAGGGGCCAGGGGTGCGTTGATCGCACCGGATAAACTTGCGGTCGACTATGTGCTGTCCAGGGCGCCGGATATTGCCGGCGATATGCGTCGAAGGGCTGAAGCGCATTGGGCCACGCTGGCGAGCGACGCCGATGCCGTTTTCGATTGCGAGTACCAATACGATGCGGACAAGGTGGCGCCTTACGTCACCTGGGGCACCAGCCCCGACCAGGCCATACCAATAGATGGCGCCGTACCCACCCCCGATGACTGGGCCGATGACGTAAGCAAGGTGTCGATGCAGCAGGCTTTGCGCTATGCGGGCCTGCGCGGCGGCGTATCCTTGCAAGGTATTCCGGTGCAGCACGTTTTCATTGGCTCATGCACAAATGGCCGGATCGAGGATCTTCGCGCAGTGGCCCGGGTAGCCCAAGGCAAGCGTGTGGCCGACGGGGTCAGAGCCATGGTCGTTCCGGGATCCGGCGCCGTCCGCGCCCAGGCCGAACAGGAAGGGATAGCCGACGTGCTTATCGAGGCAGGGTTCGAATGGCGGCAGCCCGGCTGCTCAATGTGTTTGGCAATGAACGACGACGTACTGGCCTCGGGCCAGCGCTGCGCATCGACCACCAATCGGAATTTCGAGGGACGCCAGGGACGCGGCGCCATCACGCACCTGATGAGCCCCGCCATGGCCGCCGCGGCGGCCATAGCCGGCGTGATTACCGACGTTCGCGCTCTTTCCACGCAGGAAGCCGTATGAATGAAAATCATTTTATTAGCGGCATGGCGGCCCCTTTGCCACTGGCCAACCTGGACACCGACCAGATCATGCCCAAGCAGTTTTTGCGCGGCATCGATAAAAACGGCCTGGACATCGGTGTTTTTTACGATATGCGCTTCGATGAGCAAGGCCGCAAGCGCGACGGTTTTGTCCTGAACCGGCCGGAATACGCACAAACCCGCGTGCTGGTGGCGGGGTCGAATTTTGGTTGTGGTTCCAGCCGCGAGCACGCCGTATGGGGCTTGCAGCAATTCGGCATACAGGCGGTGATCGCGCCTAGCTTCGCCGAGATTTTTCATGCCAACGCCATTAATAATCGGCTTTTGCCGGTGGTGCTGAGCGAGCCTGAAGTCCTGGCCATCATGGCCGACGCCGGCCAGCCTTCGACAGCCGGGGTGTCTATAGATATACGGGCCATGACGGTGCGCAGCCACAGCTGTACAGCCCGTTTTACCTTGGCCGACCGGCATCGCCATATGTTTCTGGAAGGCCTGGACATGATAGGCGCCACGCTGGAATACAGGCCCGCTATCGACGCTTTCGCACTGGAGCATTGGCAAAGCTACCCCTGGCTGAAACACGTAGCGGGTCGGACTCGCGCGCGACTGAACCAGACTTAGGCAGGGATAATCCAGCCTAAAAAAAAGCCAGGCTTGCATGAACTGACCCCCGAAAGTTGGATATTGATCCAACCTTCGGGGGTTTTTACATGG
>JBEBYL010000020.1:0-55832 GCA_040391135.1 Pusillimonas sp.
CTCCTTCTGCTTATGCAGCGTCTAGTATGTTGCATCCACCGGTTGAATCCGCAGTCGATAGCTGCCGTATCTTGTCGCTGACTACGCACCCAAGAACCTCTGGTGAGCTTCTCATCTTGCCATTGCCTCAAAGTGCGGCTGGCAGGCCGGGGCCGTTCAAGAAACCATGAAATCCGAGGACCATTCAGCCCAACAAATCAATAAGTCCGCCGATCCAGCCCCACCGCATCCAGCACCTTCGTCGAGATCTCCTCGATCGACCTGGTGGTAGTAGAAAGCCATGGAATGTTTTCCATCCTCATCAGGCGCTCCGCCTCGGCCACCTCGTGCCGGCACTGCTTGATCGACGCATACTGGCTATTGGGCCGCCGTTCATTGCGCACTTCGGCCAGCCGCCCCGGCTGTATCGACAGGCCGAACAGCTTCTTCCGGTACGGCGCCAGCGTTGCCGGCAGCGAACCTCGATCGAAATCTTCCGGAATCAAAGGGAAATTGGCCGCCTTCACCGCGTACTGCATCGCCAGATAAAGACTGGTCGGCGTCTTTCCGCAGCGCGACACACCCACCAGGATCACATCCGCCTGCTCCAGCCCATGGACAAACTGCCCATCATCATGAGCCAGGCTGAAATTGATCGCCTCGATACGGTTGTTGTACTGCTTGGATAAGCCGCCCATGTGCGAACGGCCCACCGAGTGGCTGGACTTCAAGCCCAGCGCCGTCTCGATGTGCTGCACGAAGGTGCCGAACAGATCCAGGAACGTGCAATTGGCGTCCCGTATCTTTTGCGCGATATCGGGATTGACCAGCGTGCTGAATACCAGCGGCGGCTCGTTTTGCTCCTGGGCGCATTGGTTGATCCGCAGCGCGGCCGCTGTGGCTTTCTCTATGCTGTCCAGAAACGGAATGCGTATGGCCTGGAACTTGACCTGCTCGAACTGGGACAGGACCGAATTGCTGAACGTTTCGGCGGTGATGCCGGTGCTGTCGGAGACGACGAAAACTGTGCGTTCGATAAGGGTGGCGGGCATGGAATAAATTGAGTGCAGAAGGCATCAGAAACTGTACAATCGCAAAGGTTAACAGTCACCGTACCAGCAAGCAAGGCTGGTTTGCTTAGTTCACCGCTACTTTCCCCGCCCACAAGGCAGACGGACCTGGCGCATTAAGCAAACACGCTTTCTTTTATATAGTTAAAGGTGACTTTATGTCTTATGTAGTGTCTTTCGAGCAGCTCCGCATGACGGACGTCGACTCGGTAGGGGGTAAAAACGCATCGCTAGGTGAAATGATCAGTCAGTTGGCAGGGGCCGGAGTCCGGGTTCCCGGCGGTTTCGCGACCACGGCCGACGCATTTCGCGATTTCCTGAAATCCACCCAACTCGACAAGCGTATAGCCGACAGGCTGGAAACCCTCGACTCCGAAGACGTGCGCGAACTGGCGACCGCCGGCGCGGAAATCCGTCAATGGATCATCGACACGCCGTTCCCGGCCGAATTCGAAAACGCCATCAAGTCCGCATTCGCCGAGCTCGATGCCGACGGAAAGGGCTCGTTCGCCGTGCGTTCGTCCGCGACCGCCGAAGACTTGCCCGATGCCTCCTTTGCCGGCCAGCAGGAAACCTTTCTCAACGTGGTCGGAATCGACGACGTCCTGGAAAAAATCCGCCACGTATTCGCATCGCTGTACAACGACCGCGCCATCTCCTATCGCGTCCATAAAGGCTATGCGCATGCGGATGTCGCGCTGTCGGCTGGCATACAGCGCATGGTGCGTTCCGATCGCGGCAGCGCCGGCGTCATGTTCACCCTGGATACCGAATCGGGTTTCGACGATGTCGTATTCATTACCTCGTCCTACGGGCTGGGCGAAACCGTGGTGCAGGGCGCGGTCAATCCCGACGAATTCTATGTGTTCAAGCCCACGCTGGCCTCGGGGCACTATCCCATCATCAGCCGCCGCATCGGTTCCAAGCTCATCAAGATGGAGTTCGACGCCGAACGCGCCTCCGGCCACGCTGTGCGCACCGTCGATGTGCCGGTATCCGAACGCAACCGCTATTCGCTGACCGACGAAGAGGTCATCGAGCTGGCGCGCTATGCCGTCATCATCGAAAAGCATTACCAGCGTCCCATGGACATCGAATGGGGCCGCGACGGCCTGGACGGCAAGATCTACATCCTTCAGGCCCGTCCTGAAACCGTCAAGTCGCAGCGCGGGCACAACGACGTGCAAGAGCGCTATCGCCTGAAGGCGACGGGCGAAGTCCTGATCACCGGCCGCGCCATCGGCCAGAAGATCGGCTCGGGCAAGGTGCGCGTCGTGGCCGATATATCCGAAATGGACCAGGTCAAGGCGGGCGATATCCTGGTGACCGACATGACCGATCCCAACTGGGAACCCGTCATGAAGCTGGCTTCGGCCATCGTCACCAACCGTGGCGGGCGCACTTGCCACGCCGCCATCATCGCGCGCGAGCTGGGTATTCCCGCCGTGGTCGGTTGCGCCAACGCCACCGACGTTCTTGGCAATGGCCGGGAAGTCACCGTGTCCTGCGCCGAGGGCGACGAAGGGCGCATCTACGATGGCCTGATCGAAACGGAAATCGAAGAGGTCCGCTGGGGCGAAATGCCCGAGATCGGCCTGAAGATCATGATGAACGTGGGCAATCCGCAATTGGCCTTCGATTTTTCGCAGATTCCGAATCATGGCGTCGGCCTGGCCCGCCTTGAGTTCATCATCAACAACAATATCAACGTCCACCCCAAGGCTGTGCTCGACTATCCCAACGTCGACGGCGAGCTGAAGCAGGCTGTCGAGTCCGCCGCCCGCGGCTACGCCAGCCCGCGCGCCTTTTTCGTCGAGAAGCTGGCCGAAGGCGTGGGTACGCTGGCCGCCGCCTTCTATCCCAAGCCCGTCATCGTGCGCCTGTCCGACTTCAAGTCCAACGAATACCGCAAGCTGGTGGGCGGCTCGCGCTACGAGCCCGAAGAGGAAAACCCCATGCTGGGTTTCCGCGGGGCGTCGCGCTACATATCCAAGGAATTCGAAGACTGCTTCCGCATGGAATGCGAGGCTTTGAAGAAAGTGCGCGACGAAATGGGTCTGACCAATGTCGAGATCATGGTGCCGTTCGTGCGGACCACCACGCAGGCCAAGAAGGTTGTCGACCTTCTTGCCAGGCATGGCTTGGCGCGCGGCGATAACGGCTTGCGCCTGATCATGATGTGCGAGGTTCCTTCCAACGCCATCCTGGCCGATCAGTTCCTGGAGCATTTCGACGGCTTCTCCATCGGCTCGAACGACATGACCCAACTGACGTTGGGTCTGGACCGCGATTCGGGCATGGAATTGCTGGCGGCCGATTTCGACGAGCGCGACGAGGCGGTGCAGTTCATGCTGCGCCGGGCCATACAGGCCTGCCTCAAGGCGGGCAAGTACGTGGGCATCTGCGGCCAAGGCCCCAGCGACCATCCCGACCTGGCCAACTGGCTGCGCGACGAGGGCATCCTGTCCATGTCGCTCAATCCGGATACGGTGGTCGATACCTGGCAGCGCCTGGCCAAGTAGTCCCTGCGGGCTGTAAAACACATGGGGCGCCACTTGTTGGCGCCCCATGTGCGTTTCCGGGGAAACCTTTTGACCCGACGCAAGCAAAGGCCTGCCCCATTTAGGTCCTGGCTGGTTTTCCGGCCGTCCGTCGGCTAGGCCGGCTTGCCGTAGACCTTAAGGAACACATCCACGATGCACTGCGCCTTGCGGCCGATTTCCTTGTCGCTGGCCGGCTCGCGCGCGCCCAGCAGGTTGCGTATAAGCTCGGCCTCGCACAAGCAGCGCAGGTGCGTCGCCATCATGTCGGGGTCGGCTTTCGCCAGCGTTCCCTTGTCGATTTCCTCGCGCAGGACATCGCCGATGGTCAGCCATACTTCATGAGTGCCCAGTTCATAAAAGCGCCGGCCTATATCGGTCGTGCCCCCTACGGAAATGGCCACGCGCAGCACCTGTATCGTTTCGTCCGCATCGATCAATTTCAGCAGCGAGGCGACGAAGCGATGCAGTTGCGAGGGCAGGTCGCCCTGGATCTGCAATAGCTGCATGACGTCCCGGGCGTGCTTGTGGGCCGAATCAAGCATGGCCTCCAGAAGAAGTTCTTCTTTCGAGGTGAAGTAGTTATACAGCGTCGCCTTCGACCCGCCCACGCGCGCCGATATCTGCGACATGGAAGCGGCGTCGAAACCCACTTCGCGAAATACTTCCAGGGCGACGGCAAGTATGGCGTCCCTGCGGGCTTCGCTTTTCGTTCTCATAATTGCCTCACGTATCTGAACCGATCCGTACAGTTTTGCTTGACATCGGTTTTTTGTCAAGTGTAAACTGACCGTACCGTACAGTTATAAATGAGCTAGAAATGCATCCTACTCCTCGATTTTCCCTGGCAAAAGCAGCCGTCCTGCTGGCCGTCGCCGTCGCCGTCGCCATGGCCGGCTGCGGCCAATCCACCCAGGCCCCTAGTGCGGCGGCCGCGCCTGAAGTCGGGGTGTATACCCTTAGGGAGCAGGCCCTGACGCTGACCACCGACCTGCCTGGGCGCACGGCGGCGTATCGCGTCGCCGAACTGCGCCCGCAGGTGACCGGAATAATCCAGAAACGAATGTTCAAGGAAGGCGCCGAGGTCAAGAAAGGGCAGCAGTTGTATCAGATCGACGATGCCATCTATAAGGCCGAGTACAACCGGGCCAAATCAAATCTGGTCGCCGCCGAGCGGCTGGCCAAGCGCTATGAGCGCTTGCAGAAAACCAGCGCGATCAGCAAGCAGCAGTACGACGACGCCTACTCCAACTGGAAGCAGGCCCAGGCCCAGGCGGAGCTGGCCCGCATCAACCTGGTCTACACAAAAGTACTTTCTCCCATATCGGGCCGTATCGGGCGATCCGCCGTGACCGAGGGCGCCCTGGTGACTCAAAGCCAGCCTCAGGCGCTGGCAACCGTGCAGCAATTGGATCCCATCTTCGTCGACGTGACCCAACCCGTGTCGGAAGTCCTTCGCCTGCAGAACGAAATGGCCAGTGGAAGGCTGGAACGCAGCGGAGAGGATCAGGCCAAGGTCACGCTTGAGCTTGAGGACGGCAGCCGCTATCCCCTTGCTGGCTCCCTGAAGTTCTCGGAAGTCACGGTCGACCAAAGCACCGGTTCCGTGACTTTGCGGGCCGAGTTTTCGAATCCGGATGGCCGCCTGCTGCCAGGCATGTTCGTGAAGGCCAAGCTTGGCGAAGGTGTGCGCAATAACGCCATTCTGGTGCCTCAGCAAGCCGTTCAGCGCGATCCGATGGGGCAGGCCAGCGTTTGGGTGGTCGATGACCAGAACAAGGCGGAGCGCCGCATGGTGAAGACGGAGCGCACTGTGGGCAATCAGTGGCTGGTCGGCAGCGGCCTGAAGAGTGGGGATAGGGTGGTTACCGAAGGCTTGCAACGCTTGCGCGGCAGCACCGAAGTCGTCGCCAGCGAGGCAGGCAATGTGGCCGTGATAAATGATTTTGACTCCGGCCCCGCCGGCGCCGCCACAGCCAGTCCCGATGCCGCCGGCGCGGCCGAACAAATCGCTCTCAACAACTAAAGGCGGTCTGTCAATGTCCAACTTTTTCATCGACCGCCCGATTTTTGCCTGGGTCCTGGCCATTGTCACCATGCTGGCCGGCGCCTTGGCCGTGGTCGGCATGCCCGTCAACCAGTATCCCAATATCGCCGCGCCCGCCATCTCCATTTCCGTGACCTATCCGGGCGCATCGGCCCAAACGGTGCAGGACACCGTGGTGCAGGTGATAGAGCAGCAGATGAACGGCCTGGATGGCCTGCGCTATATGTCGTCCGAGAGCAACTCCGACGGCAGCATGAGCGTCATCGTGACCTTCGAGCAAGGCACGGACCCCGACATCGCCCAGGTACAGGTGCAGAACAAGTTGCAGCTTGCCACGCCCTTGCTGCCGGAAGAGGTGCAGCGCCAGGGCGTGCGCGTCGCCAAATACCAGATCAACTTCATGCAGGTCGTGGCGTTGGTGGATGAAAGCCGCCGCATGAGCCAGGCCGACCTGGCCGATTACATAGCCACCAATCTGCAGGATCCGATATCCCGCGCCAGCGGGGTGGGCGACTTCATGCTGTTCGGTTCGCAATACGCCATGCGCATCTGGCTCGATCCAGAGAAGCTGAACAGCTTCCAGTTGACTCCCGGCGATGTCGCCAATGCGATACGCACGCAAAACGTGCAGGTATCGTCCGGCCAGTTGGGCGGCTTGCCGGCCAACCAGGGCGTGCAGTTGACCGCCACGGTAATCGGCAAGACCCGCCTGCAGACTCCGGAACAGTTTGAAAACATCCTGTTGAAGATGAATCCGGATGGTTCGCAGGTACGCATCAAAGACGTAGCGGAAGTAGGCTTGGGAAGCGAAAACTTCGCGATTGCGGGCGAGTACAACGGAATGCCGGCTTCGGGAATGGCGCTGCGCCTGGCCACGGGCGGGAATCTGCTTGATGCGGTCGAGAATGTGCGCGGCGTCATCAGCAAGCTGGAGCCCTATCTGCCCGAAGGCGTGAAGGTGGTCTACCCCTACGACACCTCGCCCATGGTCGAGACCTCCATCAACTCGGTGGTGCACACGCTGATCGAGGCGATAGTGCTGGTTTTCCTGGTGATGTATCTGTTCCTGCAGAACTTGCGGGCGACGCTGATACCGACCATGGCGGTGCCGGTGGTGATACTGGGCACCTTCGGGATATTGTCGGCCTTCGGCTTCACCATCAATATCCTGACCATGTATGCCATGGTGCTGGCCATTGGCCTGCTGGTGGACGATGCGATTGTGGTGGTCGAGAACGTCGAGCGGGTCATGGCCGAGGAAAAGATCAGCGCGCGCGAGGCCACACGCAAATCCATGGGGCAAATACAGGGCGCCCTGGTGGGAATCGGCGTGGTGCTGTCCGCCGTGTTTGTGCCCATGGCGTTTTTTGGCGGTTCGGCGGGCATCATCTACAAGCAGTTCGCCATCACCATCGTGTCGGCCATGACACTGTCGGTCATCGTGGCTCTGGTGTTCACGCCCGCCTTGTGCGCCACCATGCTCAGGCCCGGCGACGTAGACCATCAGGACAAGAAAGGTTTCTTCGGCTGGTTCAACCGCATGTTCGATCGCGGCACGGCGCGCTATGAGCGCGGCGTGGCCGGCATGCTGCGCCGCCGTGGGCGCTATATGCTGATCTTCCTGCTGATCGTCGGCGGCCTGGCTCTATTGTTCACGCGCCTGCCCACCTCCTTTCTTCCCGAAGAGGATCAGGGCTCGGTGTTCGTACAGGTGCAGTTGCCGGTCAACTCCAGCGCCGAGCGCACCCAAGCCGTGCTGGATGAGATCAATGAGTATCTGTTGCAGGAAGAGGACGACATCGTCCAGTCGGTGATGAGCCTTGGCGGCTTCAACTTCGCCGGACGCGGCCAGAACTCGGGCATGGCCTTCGTGCTGCTCAAACCCTGGGAAGAGCGCGGCGCGGACGGGGCCGATGCATTCAGCCTGGCGCAGCGCGCCAGCGCCCGCTTTGCCCGGATCAAGGATGCGACGGTGTTTGCATTCGTTCCGCCGGCCATTCCTGAAATGGGCAACGCCACAGGATTCGATTTCTACCTGCAGAACCAGGGCGGCTTGACCCACGACGAGTTGATGGCGGCGCGTAATCAATTCCTGGCCCTTGCCGGCCAGGATCCGCGGCTGTTCATGGTGAGGCCCAACGGACTGGATGACGAGCCGCAATACCGCGTGCTGATCGATGACGAGAAGGCGCGTGCGCTGCAGGTCAATCTGGCCGACATCAACGAAACCATGTCCACGGCCTGGGGCTCGATGTATGTCAACGACTTCATCGATCGCGGGCGGGTAAAGCGCGTCTACCTGCAAGGCAATATGGATTCGCGCCTGGCGCCGGAAGACTTCGGCAAATGGTATGTGCGCAATGCGCAGGGCGAAATGGTGCCGTTCTCGGCCTTTGCCAGCGGCGAGTGGATCTATGGTTCCCCCAAGCTGCAGCGCTTCAATGGCGTGCCCGCCATGCAGATCATGGGCCAGCCCGCGCCGGGCTACACCAGCGGCGAAGCCATGCTGGCGGTGGAAGAGATCGCAGCCCAGCTGCCCGACGGCATCAACGTGGCCTATAACGGCACCTCCTACGAGGAGCGGCAAACCGGCTCGCAGGCGCCCATGCTGTATGCCCTGACGGTGTTGATCGTCTTCCTGAGCCTGGCTGCGCTGTACGAAAGCTGGTCGGTGCCCGCCGCCGTGATGCTTGGGGTGCCGCTGGGGGTGATTGGATCGGTCGTGGCCACCTTGCTGCGCGGCCTGTCCAACGACGTGTTCTTCCAGATCGGCCTGCTGACGACCATAGGCCTGTCGGCCAAGAACGCCATTCTTATTGTCGAGTTCGCCAAGCTGCTCTACGAGAAAGAGGGCAGGACCCTGGTCGAAGCGGCGCTTGAGGCGGCCAGGCTGCGCCTGCGGCCCATCGTGATGACGTCGCTGGCTTTTACCTTTGGCGTCTTGCCGATGGCGTTGGCCAGCGGCGCGGGGCAGGGCAGCCAGCACGCCATTGCCACCGGCGTGGTCGGCGGCATGATAACCGCCACCGTGCTGGCCGTGTTCTTCATCCCTCTGTTCTATGTGGTGGTGGCCAAGCTGAGCTTTCGCCGGCAAAACCAGGCGCCGGCGGCGCCATTGAATGAAAGCGCGGAACAAGGAATCTGATCATGACGTTGACTACAAGAACTTTGGGCGCGGGTGTGCTGCTGGCCCTGATCCTGCAGGGGTGTGCTTTGGCCCCTCGCTACGAGCGGCCGAAGGCGCCCATTGACGCCGCCTGGCCCCAGGGCGAGGCTTATGCGGCGGACACCTTGGCCGGCAGCGCCGCCGATATCGGTTGGGAAACCTTCTTCAAGGATCCGGCCCTGCGGCGGCTGATCGGGGCGGCATTGGACAACAATCGCGATCTGCGCGTTGCCGCGCTGAATGTGGAAGCCTATCGGGCGCAGTACCGCATACAGCGCTCGGACCTGTTTCCGTCGGTCGATGCGGTGGGCAATGGCGCTCGCCAGCGCCTGCCGTCCGACCTGTCGCCCACCGGTGCGGCGGATATCGGCAGCCAGTACGATGTGGGGCTGTCCACGTCGTACGAGCTTGATTTCTTCGGCCGTGTGCGCAGCCTGAATCGCCAGGCGCTGGAAACCTACCTGGCCACTGAAGAGGCGCGGCGCAGCGCGCACATCAGCCTGGTGGCAAGCGTGGCCGATGCCTATTTGCTGTTGCAGGCCGACCGGGCGTTGCTGGGCCTGACACGCGATACGCTAAAGGCATACGAGCACACCCTGTCCTTGGTGCAAAGCAGTTTCGACGCGGGCATTGCGTCGGCCATGGAAGTCCGGCAATCCAGGACGGCTGTGGACGAAGCCAGGGCGCAGTTGCAGCGCTACACCCGGCAGATCGCCACTGACGTGAATGCATTGCGGCTGCTGGTGGGAGGCGCCTTGCCGGAAGATTTGCCGCCGGCGCTGGATATTCACGGCCCGGTGCTGGCCGATGTGCCGGCGGGCTTGCCGTCCGATCTTTTGCAGCGCAGGCCTGACCTGCTTGCGGCCGAGCATCGATTGATCGGCGCCAACGCCAGTATTGGCGCGGCGCGCGCAGCCTTCTTCCCCAGCATCCGGCTGACGGCGGGGGCTGGCACGGCCAGCGCCGAAATGTCCGGCCTGTTCGAGGGCGGATCGGGTTCATGGAGCTTCATGCCGAGCATCACGCTGCCTATTTTCCAGGCCGGCCGGCTTGGAGCCAACCTGGATTACGCCGAAATCCAGAAGGACATACGCATCGCGCAGTATGAACAGGCTATACAAACGGCCTTCCAGGAAGTATCGGACAGCCTTGCCGCGCGCGGCACCTACGGAAAGCAGCTAGCCGCCCAGCGCGATCTGGTCAGCAACACTGCCGAGTACTATCAATTGGCCGACCAGCGTTATCAGGAAGGGGTGGACAGCTACCTGAATGTGCTGGACGCCCAGCGGCTACTGTTCAATTCCCAGCAGCAACTGGTGCAGGACCGCCTTGCCCAGCTAAGCAGCGAGATCGCCCTGTACAAGGCATTGGGCGGCGGCTGGACGGCCGGCGCCTCCCGGGCATCGGCGGCTATGTAGCAAAAAGTTTCCCTGTTTGCCGGGTGTCTGTGATATTCATGTATCCGGGCCGGCCGGCGTTGCCAGTCTCGGCCCATATAGCGGCGCGGAACCCTTAAGGCCATAGCAAGGAGAGGACCATGACGGATATCGACGCCCACAGGGTAGTCATTGTTGGCGGTGGCGCCGGAGGCCTGGAGCTGGCCGCCAAACTGGGGCGCAAGTTCGGCCCCAATCATGTCTGGCTGGTGGACAAGGCCGACGGCCATATATGGAAGCCCTCGCTGCACGAGGTCGCCGCCGGCACCCTGGATATCCACCGAGAAGGGCTTTCGTATTTCATGCTGGCCAAGGATTGCGGATTCACCTTCATTTTCGGTGAACTCGAATCGATGGATCGCCAACAGAATCAGTTGTTCCTGAAGCCGGTGTACTCCACCAGCACGCGGGAAGAAATCTTTCCGGCGCGATCGATACGCTACGACACACTGATACTGGCGGTGGGCAGCAAGTCCAATTTCTTCGGCACGCCGGGCGCGGCCGAATTCGCCATCGCCCTGGATTCCACCGAGGAGGCCGAGCGCTTCCGGCAGCGTTTGCTGCATCAGTTGGTGACGGCCGATCGCCGCAAATCGGCGGAGCCCGACTATGTGCTGGACATCGGCATCGTCGGCGGCGGCGCGACAGGTGTGGAACTGGCCGCGGAATTGCTGGAGGCATGCGCCGACGCGGCATTCTATGGTTTGAACAAGCTGAAGCCCGGCACCGACATCCGCATTACCTTGCTGGAAGGCAGCGGCCGGATACTGTCCGCCTTGCCCGAGAAAATGTCGGCGGCGGCGCAGCAGTTGCTGCTTGATCGGGGCGTGGTGGTGAAGACGTCCGTGCGCATTTCCGAGGTCAGGCAGGACGTCCTGATCGACAGCGAGGGCAGGCAGTATCCCGTCGATTTATGTGTATGGGCCGCAGGCATCGAAGCGCCGGCATTCCTGAAGAACCTGGGCCTGGAAGTCAACCGCATCAACCAGGTCGTGGTGGATGCCGGCTTGCGCACAAGCGATCCCGATATCTATGCCTTGGGCGATTGCGCGCAGGCGCCCTGGCATGGAGCCGAGGGGCAGCAGGCCTTGCCGGCCCGGGCCCAAGTGGCGCACCAGCAGGCCGATTTCCTGCTCGCGGCGATGGCAAAGCGCATCAAGGGCGGCGACGATGCAGGCGAGCGCCCATTTCGTTTCCGTGACTATGGTTCCCTGGTATCGGTGGGCCATAGCCGTGGCGTGGGCAGCCTGATGGGCGTGCTGTCGGGCAAGAACTGGTTCGTGGAAGGCCTGCTGGCCCGCTTGATGTATATGAGCCTGCATCTTATGCATCACCTGGCGGTGCTGGGGCCGCTACGCACCGGTTCCCTGGCGCTGGGGCGCCTGCTGACGAAGCGGGGCGCGCCGCGCGTCAAGCTGCATTAGGGGCCGCCGATCGCCGGCCCTGCGGCTTTCCTTTTTGTGCGGACACGCCCTAGAATGGAATTTTCGCCCCGCCGTCCGGCGGGGCCGTTACGGATTTGCCCATGACCTTCCATGCCCAGATGGCGTCGCCCTTGGGACGGATTCTGCTCTGTTCCGACGGCGCCCACTTGACCGGCCTGTATTTCGTGGGGCAGAAAGACTGCCCCGCCTTGCAAGGTTTGCCGCAAGCCTTGCCCAAGGCCGCCGATCCCACGGCCGGCCTGATGGGCGGCGCACCCATCAAGGATATCCGCGTGCGCCGGCGGCAGGACGAACTGGATTTGTTCGGCGGCGACCATGGCCGGGCCGGCCACGGCGATCATGCCTCCGAACCCGAGGCTACGGCCCCGCGCGTCGGCCCTTTGTCGCTCATGCAGGAGGCCACCCCTTCGGCCGCGGCGGACGTCTTCGAACAGACCCATGGCGAGCTGGGCGAATACTTTGCCGGCCGGCGCCGGACCTTTTCAGTGCCTTTGCATCTGGAGGGCACGGCCTTTCAGAAAAAAGTCTGGGAGGCCTTGCTGGCCATACCTTACGGCGAATATGTCTCGTACGGCGACGTCGCGCTGGCGGCCGGACTGACCGCCGGGCACGGACGCCCGGTGGGAACGGCGGTGGGGCGCAACCCCATCACCCTGATTGTTCCCTGCCATCGCGTCCTGTCCAGCGCGGGGCGGCTGAATGGCTATACGGGCGGCCTGGAACGCAAGTTCGCGCTGCTCGAGCTGGAAGGCCTGATCCTGGGCTAGTTTTTGTTGCGCGTGTCGTGCTTCATGACGCGCTCTTTTTCCCGCTGCCAGTCCTTGTCGCGCGCGGTATCGCGCTTGTCGTGCAGCTTCTTGCCCCGGCCCAGGCCGAAATCCAGTTTCACGCGGCCGTTTTTGTAATGCAGGTTCAGCGGCACCAGGGTGTAGCCGCGCTGTTCGACCTTGCCGATCAGCTTGCTGATCTCTTCGGCCTTGAGCAGCAGCTTGCGTGTGCGCGTGGCATTGGGATGAATGTGGGTGGATGCGGTGGGCAGCGGGCTGATGTGCATCCCGATGATCCATATTTCGCCATCGCGTACGATAACGTAGCTTTCCTTCAACTGCACGTGCCCGGCCCGTATGGCTTTTACTTCCCAGCCTTCGAGCACGAGGCCCGCTTCATAGCGGTCTTCGATGAAGTAATCGTGCGTTGCTTTGCGGTTATCGACAATGCTCATGAATCAATGTGGTTGTAGACTGTAAAATCAATACATTCTATCCATTAACTCCTTTCGATGCATAAAGTACAACGTTCTGTCCTGGTCCCGCACAGCCGTGCGCAAATGTTCGATCTTGTCGCCGATGTGGCCAGCTATCCCGATTTCATGCCGTGGTGCGGCGGAGCCGTGGTGCACAGGCATGACGAGCGCGGAATGGAAGCGTCCATTACCATCAGCATTGCCGGCATCAAACAAACCTTCACCACCCGCAACGAGCACGATTATCCGGGCATGATCACCTTCCATTTGGTCGACGGCCCGTTTTCAGAGCTGACCGGCAAGTGGGAATTCCAGGAACTGGCGGTGGATGCCTGCAAAGTGATCTACACCATGGAATACGCTTTTTCCAGCCGCGCGCTCGAAGCGGTGGTGGGCCCCATATTCAATCGCATAGCCACCAGCTTCATCGATTCGTTCACGCAGCGTGCCCAGGTAAAGTATGGCGACTGACGCCATCGCGGTCCAGGTGGTGTATGCCGGACCGACCACGGTGTGGCAGGCGGATCTTCGCCTGCCGGCGGGATCGACGATAGCGCAAGCGCTGCAATCCAGCCAGTTCGCCCGGCTTTTTCCGAATTATCCCTACGACGGACTGAAGGTTGGGATATACGGGCAGGAAAGCCCTTTGGATTATGTCCTGGCCGACGGCGACCGCGTGGAGATCTATCGGCCTTTGGTGTTCGATCCCATGGAATCGCGCCGCCGCCGCGCGCTGCACAGGCAAGCTTTCATGACCAAACCCAAGAACCGGCCCAGGCGCCGCAAGGCCAAGCTGGCCGCGGGCCTGCTGAACGACGGGAAGTAGCCGCCGATTGTCGTGCATATGACAAAAAAATACTCGGTAAAGCGCTATGGTGGGCGCTACAACGGATAAAGCGGAGCGCATCGGCTTGATGACGACCGCAATGAAGGAGACTGCATCATGGATTTCCGTCTTAGCGACGAACAACAGGCATTTGCCCAAGCCGCGCGCGACTTCGCCGTGGGCGAGCTTGAACCCCATGCGGCCCGCTGGGACGCGGAAAGCATTTTCCCGCGCGAGGCCTTTGCCCGCGCCGGCGAACTGGGCTTCTGCGCCATTTATGCGCCGGAATCGATCGGCGGCCTGGGCTTGCCGCGCCTGGACGCGACCCTGGTCTTCGAAGAGATGGCGGCCTACGACCCTTCCACCACGGCCTTCCTGACCATACACAATATGGCCACCTGGATGATAGGTTCCTGGGCAACGGAATCGGTGAAGCAAGCCTGGGGTCCCGTATTGGCGGCGGGCGAAAAGCTGGCCTCGTATTGCCTTACCGAGCCGGGCGCCGGCTCGGACGCCGCTTCATTGTCCACCCGCGCCGAAAAACGCGGGGCGTCCTACATCCTGAATGGGGCCAAGGCTTTCATTTCGGGCGCGGGCGATACCGATGTGCTGGTCGTCATGGCGCGAACCGGCGCGGCGGGGGCCAAGGGCATTTCCGCTTTCGTGGTGCCGGCCGATACGCCGGGCATTACCTATGGGCGCAAAGAAGACAAAATGGGCTGGAACAGCCAGTCCACCCGGCCCATCACCTTCGACAATGTGGAAATTCCGGCGGAGAACCTGCTGGGCAGCGAAGGCGAAGGCTTCAAGTTCGCCATGAAAGGCCTGGACGGCGGCCGCATCAACATCGCGACCTGCTCGGTGGGCGCGGCCCAGGGTGCCTACGAGGCGGCCAGGCGCTATATGGGGGAACGCCGGCAGTTCGGGCAGGCCCTGGCAAGCTTCCAGGCCTTGCAGTTCAAGCTGGTGGACATGCTGACGCATATCGTGGCGTCGCGCCAGATGGTCAGGCTGGCGGCCGCCAAGCTCGATGAAAACGACCCTCAGGCATCTTCGTACTGCGCCATGGCCAAGCGCCTGGCCACCGACCTTTGCTTCCAGGCCTGCCTGGACGGCCAGCAGATCCATGGCGGCTACGGTTATCTTAAAGACTATCCTCTTGAACGCCTGGTGCGCGACACCCGCGTCCATCAGATTCTTGAAGGCACCAATGAAATCATGCGCGTCATCGTGGCGCGCCAGCTGCTCGAGAAAGGGGCCGATATCCGATGAATTCCCCGGTGTTATTCCAAGAGCTGGATACCGCCAACGGCATGAAGGCCGGGATGGCGACGCTGAACAGCCCTCAGACATTGAACGGCCTGTCGCTGGAAATGTGCGCGCTGCTTGCGCGGCAGCTGCGGCTGTGGGCCGACGACCCCGGTATTGCCGTGGTGATCCTGAACGGCGCCGGCGAAAAGGCTTTTTGCGCCGGTGGCGACCTGCACAGCATGCATAAGGGCATGCGCGAGAACACCAGCGGCGATGCCTGGAGCAATCCCTACGCGCGTGAATTCTTCGCTGTCGAGTATCGCCTGGACTATCAAATACATACCTATCCCAAGCCCATACTGTGCTGGGGCAGCGGCATCGTCATGGGCGGCGGGGTAGGCCTGATGATGGGCGCCAGCCATCGCGTAGTCAGCGAAACCACCCGGTTCGCCATGCCCGAGATCTCCATCGGCCTCTTTCCCGATGTGGGCGGCACCTGGATGCTGTCGCGGCTGGCGGGGGGAATAGGCCTGTTCCTGGCGCTCACCGGCGCCCAATTGGGATCCAGCGACTGCCAATTGCTGGGCTTGGCCGATTACACGCTGGATTCGAGCCAATGGGAGGACCTGGTGGCCCGCATCAAGGGTTCATCCTGGTCTGACGATAGGCGGGATAACGATAACGCGCTGCGCCGCCTGCTTCTGGATCTTCAAACAACAGAGCCGGCTTCGCCCGGACCGCTGCAAAAGCACCATGCCCTGATTCGGCGTGCCTGCGATGGCAATGACTTCGATGCAATATGCGCCAATGTCCTTGCGCTGGCCGGCCATGAAGACCCCTGGCTGAAGCGGGCGGCGGCCACTTTTCAGGCCGGCTCGCCCGGATCGGCCCGCCTTGGGTTTGCCCTGCTGCATAGGGTTCGCTTGCTTGCCCTGGCGGATGTGTTCCGGATCGAATATATCGTTTCGCTGCAATGCGGCGTACAGGGCGATTTGCAGGAGGGCATACGCGCCTTGCTTATCGACAAGGACAGGCAGCCCAAGTGGAATCCCGCCACCTTGCGGCAAGCCGACGATGCCTGGGTGCAGCGTTTCTTCCAGCCGCCCTGGCCGGACACGGTTCCCCATCCGTTGGCGGACCTGGGCCAAGCGTAGAGAATTATTCATTGCCATCAAAAAGACAGGAGACAAAAAAATGAGTCGCATTGCATTTATAGGCCTGGGCCACATGGGCGGACCCATGGCCTTGAATCTGTTGAAGGCTGGCCACCAACTGACCGTGTTCGATTTGCTTCCCGCCGCCGTCAAGACGGCCGTTGATGCCGGCGCAACGGCGGCGCCATCGGCCCAGGACGCGGTCAAGGGGGCCGACGCGGTGGTGTCGATGCTGCCGGCCAGCAAGCATGTGGAAGGCCTGTATCTGGGCGAATCCGGCTTGCTGAACCACATAGCCGCCGGCACCTTGGTCCTGGAGTGCAGCACCATTGCTCCGGAATCGGCCCGCAAGGTTGCGCAAGCGGCAAAAGACAAAGGGGTGCGCATGATCGATGCGCCGGTATCGGGCGGCACGGGCGGCGCGGTGGCCGGCACGCTGACGTTCATCGTGGGCGGCCAGGAGGCCGACCTCGATGCGGCGCGGCCCTACCTGGAAAAGATGGGCAAGAATATCTTTCATGCCGGCGAAGCCGGCGCGGGGCAGGTCGCCAAGATCTGCAACAACATGCTGTTGGGCATACTGATGGCCGGCACCTCGGAGGCCCTGGCTCTGGGTGTTGCCAATGGGCTCGACCCAAAGGTCTTGTCGGACATCATCGCCAAGAGCTCGGGCCGCAACTGGGCGACCGAGCTGTACAACCCCTGGCCCGGCGTCATGGAGCAGGCACCGGCGTCCAAGCATTACGCCGGCGGCTTCGGCGTGGACCTCATGCTGAAAGACCTGGGGCTGGCGGCGGAGTCCGCCTTGAATGCGCGCGCCTCGGTGCCTCTGGGCGAGCTGGCCCGCAACCTGTATTCGCTGCATAGCGCGCAGGGCAACGGCGCACTGGATTTCTCCAGCATCCTGAATCTGTATAAAAAATGAATATTGCCGCCGTTCGCCTTCTGGGCGCATGGCCGGCAACGAAAGCGGCGGCCGCGGTTCAGGCGCCGCTTTCTATTTCATAGGGCAGGGCGGCAAGATCGATGGCCGGCCCGTCGGCTTGCCCCAGCCTGAAATCGGCGCTGCCCAGATCGGCAAGCTGCACCTCCATAAGCACCCGGATGCCGGCCGGATCCGCGGCGGCATTGACGATGCGTCCGCAGGGATTGTCGGGCCGCAAGGCATCGAAGGTATCCGTCGCGGCCAGCGTTTCCGCGTTCAAGTCGCGGCCGGAAGCGATCAGGCCGCCGGCCATGCGCCGTTTCACCGTTCCCCGGTAATGGCTGCGCGCCACCACTTCCTGGCCCGGGTAACATCCCTTGGTGAAGCTGACCCCGTCGATCAGGTCCAGGTTCAATGTCTGGGGAATGAACAGGTCTTGCGTGGCCGACTGTATCCAGGGCAGGCCGGCCGCGATATCGCCCGCCCGCCAGGAGGCGGAATCGCCGTCGAGTCCGGATGAGCCCTTAGCGGATTCATGCGTGACCCGCCACCATCGCCGCATATCGGGGTCCGCGCTTGGGGCGGCAATCCATGTGCCGCTCTCGTCATGGGCGACGGCCCATGGCGAAGCCGGCCCGGGCATGCCGGAAGGGGCGTCGGCCTGGGCCATGCCCGCCACGCTGCAATCCGTCAGGCGCAGTTTTGCTTTGGCCCTTAGTACAAACATCGATAAACGCTTGATCAGCGATTCCGCGATATCGGCTTTGACGAGCATCAGAATTGCGGGAACTTCGGCGGATGCCTGGCGCCAGACAACCATGCTGGCCAGCAACCGTCCCTTGGCCGTGCAATAGCCCGCCAGCCGGGCTTGATTGGCCGCCAGGCCCGAAACGTCGTGGGTCAATTGCCCATGCAGAAAATCAGCCGCATCGGCGCCGGAAACTTCAATGACGGCCAGATCGGGCAGGGGGGCGGCAAAACGTTTGGAATCATTCATAAGGGATACGGCTCAGCACAAAAGACACGGGTATATACAGCGTTTATGATAACGGGCTTCCGGCTTCCTTGCCGGGATACCCCTGGCTGTCCCGCGGCCGCAACACGGCCAGCGCACTGGGCTAAACTTCAGGTCTGATGAAAAAACTCAAAACCGTCATCCTCTCTTTATTTCTGGTCGCGGCCCTGGCGGCCCTGGCCTTGAGCGCCGCCGCCTGGTACTGGACCGAGCACCCGGTCGAGCTGTCCGCCGAGCGCGTCGACTATGTGGTCGAGTCGGGCAGCCGCCCGCGCAGCATTGCGCAACTGATGAACAAAGCCGGCATACGCATCAACGAGGACGCCTTCGTGATTCTGGCCCGGCTGACCGGCAATGACACGCAGTTGCAAGCCGGCGCCTACGAGGCCGTCCAAGGCGATACCCCGCGCAGCCTGATGGAACGCATGGCCAACGGCGACATGACCCAGACCCGCCTGACGCTGCTGGAGGGCTGGACCTACCAGCGCATACGCCAGGCGCTGCGCGAAGCGACCCAGGTCAGGCAGACACTGGGCGAAACCAGCGATGCGGACCTGCTGAAGCGGCTGGGCGCCAACGAGGACAGTCCGGAAGGCTTGTTCTACCCGGACACCTATGTCTTCGTTCCAGGCACCACTGATTTCGACATTTTGCGGCGCGCCTACCATGCCCAGCAGCAGTTGCTGGACACATTGTGGCGCGATCGCGATCCGCAACTGCCGCTGAAGACGCCGTACGAGGCCTTGATCCTGGCTTCCATCGTTGAAAAGGAAACCGGCCATAGCGCCGATCGAAACAAGGTATCAGGCGTGTTCGTCAACCGCCTGCGCATCGGCATGCCTTTGCAGACAGATCCCACCGTCATTTACGGCATGGGCGATGCTTACCAGGGGCGGATACGAAAAAAGGACCTGACCACGGACACCCCCTGGAACACCTATACGCGGCCTGGCCTGCCGCCTACCCCGATTGCCAGCGCTGGCCGGGCGGCCCTGGAGGCCGCCCTGCATCCGGAACCGCATAAATTCCTGTATTTTGTCTCCAGGGGCGACGGCACCAGCGAGTTCTCGTCGAATCTCACGGCGCATAATCGCGCCGTGGCGAAATTCATCCTGGGGCGGCGCAATTGATGCGCAGCATTGAAAGGCCGCTTTGCCGCAGCGCTTCGCAGGCCCGCCAATCGCCGGTCTTTGGCGTAATCAAGCTGGATTTTTGGGAATCGATGTAATGGGCAAAGGCTTCATGATTGTCTGCGACGGCAGCAATGGCGCGGGCAAGACGACGGTGATCAAGGCTATCGAAGAACACCTGAAAAGCAGGGGGCTGCAAGCCGTGATCACGCGCGAGCCGGGTGGCACGCCTATCGGTGAAAAAATCCGGGACATCCTGTTGTGCCCCGATACGCCTGAAATGTGCGATGTCGCCGAGCTGATGCTGTTCGGCGCCGCTCGCGCCCAGCATGTGAAAGAAAAAATACTGCCCGCCATCCGGGCGGGAAAAGTGGTGGTTTCCGATCGATTCGACGCGGCGACCTTGAGCTTCCAGCATTACGCGCGTGGCCTGGATATCGATCTGGTCAAGCAGATCAACGAGTTGGCGCTGGACGGCTTCAGGCCCGATATGAACATCATCCTGGATCTGGATCCCGTCCTCGGGCTGGAGCGGGTGCATCAACGCGGAGAGCGGCTGGACCGGATGGAAACGCAGAAGCTGGAGTTCCTCCAGAAGGCGCGGCAAGGCTATCTGGAACAGGCCCGCCTCGATCCTTCCATGTTCAGCATCCTGGATGCCGGAAGGCCGTTGGCCGAGGTGGTGTCCGATGCGCTGGGCGTCGTGGATGAACTGATCCAGCGCCATGGCGGCCAGATGGCGGACGGCACTCCATGAGCGATCTGGCGCAATTCCTGCCCTGGCAGCGCGAGTTCGCGGCCAAGTGGTTGTCGCAGCGTGACCGTTTCGCCCATGCATGGCTGATACACGGCCTGCCCGGCATCGGCAAGCGCCAGTTCGCCCTGGCCGCCGCAGGCAGCCTGTTGTGCGAATCGCCGGACCATGGGCTGGCCTGCGGGCATTGCGCGGCCTGCCTATGGCTGGCCAGCGGCAATCACCCCGATCTGCGCCGTATCCGCCCCGAAGCGGTGGCGCTGGAGGAAGGCGCCGCAAGCGGCGGCGCCGACGACGAAGGCGAAGCGGGCGCCGCGCCTGCAAAGAAAGCGCCATCCAAGGATATACGGGTGGATCAGCTGCGCGCGCTGAGTCCCTGGTTCAACACCGCCACGCATCGCGGCGGCTGGCGCGTTGCCGTGCTGTATCCGGCGCGCGCCATGAACGCGATCACGGCCAATGCCTTGCTCAAGGTGCTGGAGGAGCCGCCGGAACATACCGTTTTTCTGCTGGTGGCCGATGCGCCCGACCGCCTGCTGCCCACACTGGTCTCGCGCTGCCGGCGCCTGCCCTTGCCCGTGCCCGATGCGGCGCACAGCCTGGCCTGGCTGAAGGAGCAAGGCGTCGATCCTGCGGAGCAATGGCTGGCCGCCGCGGGAGGGGCGCCCTTGCTGGCAAGGCAGTTGGCTCAGAGCGGCGCGCGCCCCTGCCCGGAATGGCTGGAAGAATTGATCTCGATGCTGGCCGACGCCAGGGCGCCCGATATCGGACCTTTGGCCGACCAGTTGGAAAAACAGCCTCCGGAAACCTGGATCGACGCCTTGCAGCGCCTGTTCCTGGACTTGCTGCTTGCCGGCGCCGATACCCCCGTCCGTTATTTCCCCAGCCTGGATAAACAGATACGCCGCGTGGCTTTGCGCGCGTCCCCGGCCAGCCTGGCCGAAACCGGCAAATGGCTTGCGCAGCAGCGAGCCGTTGCCGGCCATCCCTTGAACGCGAAGCTCTTTGTGCATAGCGCCATGCAAAGAGTGGCCCTGGCGTGCAGCCCGGCGCCGTAAATTCGCTAAACTAGGCACAGAGGCTGGCGCCCGGCGCCGGCGGTGCTTTTTCACCATAGATTGCCATCGATATCATGTACGTAGACTCCCATTGCCATCTGGATTTTCCCGAACTTGCCCAGAATTTGCCCGATATTCTCGGGCGCATGGCGCAGAACCAGGTCAGCCATGCGTTGGTGGTCAGCGTCAATCTGCCCGATTGGCCCGGACTGATGGAATTGGTCGCGACGCAGCCCAATCTTTACGCCTCGGTCGGCGTACACCCCGATTACGAAGATACGCCCGAACCCTCCGTGGATGAGCTGGCCAAGCTGGCGCAGTCGCCCAAAGTGGTTGCCATAGGGGAAACGGGGCTGGATTACTTCCGGCTGGCCGAGCCGCTGGAATGGCAGCGCGAACGGTTCCGCACCCATATCCGGGCCAGCCGAAAAAGCGGACTGCCGCTGATCATACACACGCGGTCAGCCAGCGCGGATACCTTGCGCATCATGAAGGAAGAGGGCGCGGACCAGTATGGCGGCGTCATGCATTGCTTTACCGAGTCATGGGAAGTCGCCCAGGCCGCCATGGAATTGAATTTCTATATCTCGCTTTCCGGCATTGTCACGTTCAAGAAGGCGGCGGATTTGCAGGAATTGGCAAAGAAGCTTCCGCTGGATCGGTTGCTGATAGAAACGGATTCCCCTTACCTTGCGCCGGTTCCTCACCGGGGAAAGATAAACGATCCTTCCAAGGTGATGCATGTGGCAGAGAAGATAGCCGATCTCAGAGGCATTCCGGTCGCTGAAGTAGCGGAGCAGTCAACTAACAATTTCTTTAATCTTTTCAATAAAATAGAACGATAAATTAATGTAATTTATTTAAAGTAAATTATTTAAAGTAATTGATTTAAAGTAATTTGTCTGAATTCGATAAGTTAAAGTAATTTATCAAAAGCCGTTTATCGATGTGATTTGGAGACGACTCGCATCCAGGAGAACAAAGTGTTGAACGATGTTTTTGCACCCGCCAAAGCCGGCGCGGCGCACCGGCCGCACGCCAGCCTGCGCTGGGCGGCGGCCCTGGCTGGTTTACTGTTGACTGTGGCTTCCCATGCGGCCAACCCGGCCGGATGGTGGGTCGACATTGCCAACGATCGCGCCGCCAGCGTCAAGACCATGCTGGCGCGCGGAGCCGACCCCAATGAAATCAGTCCCAAGGGTCAGCCGGCCATCATGCAAGCCATACGCGACGGCGCCTGGAAGGTCTACGACATCCTGGCAGCCCATCCCAAAACCGCCCTGAACGCCATCAATGCCAATCGCGAAACCCCTTTGATGTACCTGGCGGTTGTCGGGGAAACCAAGCGCGCCCAGGAACTCATCCGGCGCGGAGCCATGGTGAACCGCCTGGGCTGGACTCCTTTGCAGTACGCCGCGTCCAAGGGACATCTGGATACGGTCAAAATGCTGGTCGCCAACAAGGCGCTGGTCAATGCACCCGGCCCCGATGGCACGACGGCCCTGATGATGGCGGCCTACGGCGGCAGCGAGCCCGTGGTGCGTTTCCTGCTGGAGTCGGGCGCCGATGCCACCATGCAGAATCTGCAGAAGCAGGATGCGGCCGATTGGGCGCGCATGAAGAAGCATACCGCGCTGGCCGCCAAGCTGGACGAGGTCTCGGCCGGCGTTCTTGCGCAACGGGCGGCACAGCGCAACCGGAACCAATCCGAAGGACAAGCCTCCGCCTCCAGCGATCAGGTCAAGACGGTGGACTTGAATGCCGGCAGCGGCGACGCAACCGGAGCGGGGCAGGCGCAAACAAAGAAAGAGCCCGCCAAGGATGCCTCATCGACTTCGCGTTATTTCGACCTGGATCGTTTCAACGAGCCGGCCCAGCCTTGATCCCGCCCTGGACGCCCAACCTTGCAGGCAGGCCCGTGGCCGGGCCTGCGGGGCGTCATGCCGGCATGTAGGCCGGCTTCAGCACGCCCTGCAATTCGCGGTAGGGCAGCAGCAGTTCGGGCTGTCCCGATGAATAGGGCGCAATCAGGTAGGAATCGTATTTCACGATCAGGCCCTGATCGGTGAAGCCGAAATTCTGGCTGACCTGGAAGGGCCACAGGCGATGATAGGTTTCCGGGTCGTTCTGGGCATCGGGATTGGTGGCCAGCCAGCGCTGGTGGGCAGCCCTTAGGGCGGCAACGTAGGCATCGCCCTTGCCGGGCTCCAGTATGTCGGCCAGGCCCAGGACCTTGCCGGCGCTGTTGTCCCAATTAAGAAACTGGGTGGCCGAAATACCATGCGCCGCGCCCGTATAGTATTGCCAGGTATTGAGCTCGATGACGGTCAGATTGCGATTTCGGTAGCGCGTCTTGGCGGCCAGCAGGGTCGAGTCGCGCGGCGCCGCCGTTGTCCAGAAGTAATCCTCGTATTGGGCCACCGTGGCGTACGGAGGCGAACCGCTGCCCACACCCGTCATGACGGCCAGGGCGTGGTCGATCAGCTCGTTAAGCCGCGTCTGCCCCGGAAACACGATGGAGTCCAGCTTCAGGGTGGGGCAGTCGCCGGTGCAGCCCGGCTTGCGGTGTTCCCATTTGACGCTCTGCGTAAATAACCCTTCTTTACCGGTTTGCTGAGCCGTTTCAGCGGGTATCAGCGAAATGTTGTCGGTGGGGCCGCTGGCGCAGGCGGCAAGCACCGAAACGGCGGACAGCAGGGCGGCGCCCCGCGCGGCGCGGGTGAAAAACAAGGATCTGCTCATTTGACGGTCGTGGCGCTTTGGCCGAAAAGGATTTTGCGCGATTGTTCATCGCTGACGGAAGGCTGGGCGTTGATCTGATCGGCTTTTTCGTAGGCGCGCAGCGTGGCGGGACGGGCGGCGATGGCGTGGAACCAGCGCTTGAGATGCGGAAAATCGTCCAGGTTCTGGCTTTGGCGCTGGTGGGGGACGATCCAGGGGTAGCAGGCCATGTCGGCGATGGAGTAGTCGCCCGCGATGAATTCGCGATCGGCCAGGCGTTTATTGAGGACACCGTAAAGGCGGCTGGTTTCCCGTACGTAGCGATCGATGGCGTAGGCTATCTTTTCCTGGGCATAGGTATTGAAGTGGTGGTTCTGGCCGGCCATGGGGCCAAGGCCGCCCATCTGCCAGAACAGCCATTGGAGCACGTCGGCGCGGCCGCGCAGGGTATCCGGTATGAACTTGCGCGTCTTGTCGGCCAGATACAGAAGGATGGCTCCGGATTCGAACAACGAGACCGGTTCGCCGCCATCGGCGGGCGATCGATCGATGATGGCCGGTATGCGGTTGTTGGGTGCAATGTCCAGGAAATGAGGCTGAAATTGCTCGCCCTTGCCGATGTTGATGGGGAAAATCGTATAGGGCAATCCTGCTTCTTCCAGGAACAGCGTGATCTTGTGTCCGTTGGGTGTGGTCCAGTAATACAGATCGATCATGGATATCCTTGATTTATACGGCAGCCGGCTTGGCGCGCAGCGCTTTTTCGATATCGGCCCGCAGCGCCTCCGGCTTGGTGGCCGAACCGTAGCGCTTGAGCACCCGGCCATCGCGCCCCAGCAGGAATTTCGTGAAATTCCACTTGATCGCCTGGCTGCCCAGCACGCCGGCTTTTTCATTTTTAAGCCAGTTGTATAGGGGGTGCGCTTGCGGACCGTTGACTTCGATTTTTTCGAATAAGGGAAAATCGACCCCATAGCTGGCGGTGCAGAAAGCGGCGATCTGATCCGAGTCGCCGGGTTCCTGGCGGCCGAACTGGTTGCAGGGAAAAGCCAGCACCGCAAATCCGCGGTCGCGGTATTCCCGATACAGTGCTTGCAGGCCCGCATACTGTGGCGTGAAGCCGCATTCGGAGGCGACGTTGACGACCAGCAGCACCTGATTGGCGTAACGCGACAAATCGATGTGTTCGCCTTGCAGCGATATTGCCGAAAAAGAATGCAGGGTGGTCATGACTATCGCTTTCCTGGCCGGGCTTCAGTGTACTTTACCATTTTGGGCCCATTTCTTGACGGCGGCCAGGGTGTTGGGAACGTGGCCGTCGGGGTCCGAACTGCTGTATTCATAATAGATTTTCCGGTCCGGCGTAATCACATAGGAAATGCGGTTGGCCATCGCGGGCATGAAGGCCATCTTGGCATCATAGGCCTTGATGACCTTGCCGTCGGGGTCGGCGCCGACGGCAAATTTTCCGCGGCATTCGCTGACCGAGAATTCCTTCAGCTTTTCCAGCTTGTCGGCTGAAACGCCCAGCACCGTGGCGCCGTATTGCTTGTATTCATCTACGGCCTCGGCGAAATTATGCGCCTCGATGGTGCAGCCCTTGGTGAAGGCGGCGGGATAGAAGTAAAGCACCACAGGGCCTTTGCTTAGCGCTTGCTCCAAAGAAAAAGGAAAGGCTTTTCCGGCCAGCGTGGCATCCAGCGTAAAGGCGGGCGCCGGATCGCCGACCTTCAATTGAGCATGAACCGTGGCCGGGGCCAGGCAGGAAAGGGCCAGCGCGGTGGATGCGGCCAAGGCGGCCCTGTGAAAATAAGTCATGGCTATTCCTTCAAGCTGTCGATGCGGGCCCGCGGCGCGGGCTGTCAGCGATGGAATAGCCATTTTCATCCACTCCGCGTGTTTCCACAAGAACCGCTGTAAAACTCGGCTACTATGTCATTCTCGTTACAAGCCTATGTCAGTCCACAGCAATGACCACGATTTACCACAACCCCCGCTGCGGCACCTCGCGAACAGTATTGCAAACCTTGCAAGAGCGCGGCATGCAGCCTGAAATTATCGAATATCTGAAAACGCCGCTGTCCCGCGACCAATTGGCCGCCCTCATTGCCGACGCCGGCCTGAGCGTGCGCGAGGCGATGCGCGGCAAAGAGCCGCTGTACCAGGAATTGAAACTGGATGATCCGGCTCTGGACGATGAGCAGTTGCTGCAAGCCATGGCCCAGCATCCCGTGCTCATGAACCGGCCCTTCGTCACAACGGCCAAGGGTACGCGTCTTTGCCGGCCGGCCACGATCGTCGACGAAATCCTTTAAAGAGCATGCGGCCGGAAATAACGCAGTCCGCCGACACTGACAGGCTTGGGCCAATGATCCCATGACGCTGCAAACCTTTACCCTGGTCATTGCCGCGGCCATCCTGCACGCGGCATGGAATCTGCTTTCCAAGAAAGCGTCCGCCGCCGCGGGCCATTTTGTATTTTCCTACCGGCTGCTGTCTTCCCTGCTGTACGCGCCCTGGGTCATCTATATTTTCTGGGCGGACGGCATGGATTGGACCTTGACGGCGGCGTTGTTCATTGCCTTGTCCAGCATCCTGCACCTTTGCTACAGCCTTTGCCTGCAATGGGGGTACCAGGCCGCCGACCTGTCGGTGGTGTATCCCATCGCGCGCGGCACGGGGCCCTTGCTGTCCAGTCTGGCGGCCTTCATTTTGCTGGGCGAGCGGCCGTCCACATTCGGCGTGCTGGGCATAGTCTGTGTGGTGGCCGGCATCTTGCTGATCGCTTCCGGCGGCAATTTGCGCCGTTTCGCCAATCCGCAAGCCTGGGCCGGCGTGCGCTGGGGATTTTTCATCGGCCTGTTCATTGCTGCCTATACCGTGTCGGATGCCTACAGCGTGAAGGTTTTGCTGGTTGCGCCGGTCATACTGGACTGGCTGTCCGCGACCGGCAATGCGCTGATCATGGCGCCCAGGGCCTGGGTGCGCCGGGCGGACATGGTGGCGCAAATGCGGGGAAAGTGGGGCTATGCCTTGGCCGTGGGAGCCTTGTCGCCCATGGCCTACATTCTGGTGCTCTATGCCTTGCAGCTGGGCGGCCCGGTCAGCCTGGTGGCGCCGCTGCGCGAGACTTCCCTGATGATCGCGACCGTGGCGGGCTTTTTCATACTGAAGGAAAAAGCGTCGGCCGCGCGGGTGCTGGGCTGCGCCGTGATCGTCGCCGGCGTGGTGCTGCTGACGCAATAGCGCAGCGCGTCCTCGGGCCCCGTCCGCGCATGCCGGGCAGGCGGCCTGTCAAGGGGTCTGTTCGGCAAAGATATGCAATTGCCTGGGGCGGGCTACCAGGGTTTCATTTTCCTTGAGTTTCAATTGCGAGAATCGTTCCGCCGAAATCACGGCCTCGATCCGCTCCGAGGTATCGGCGCGCCTGAGCTCCAGTTGCGCCAGCGGACCTATGGCGTGGATGTGTTCCAGGCGCACGACTATGCCCTGGGCATCCGGCGTATAGCGATCGATGTCGATGTCGTGCGGCCGCACATAGGCGGTGCCCTGCGCGCCACCCGGCTTACCATGGCCGGGGGCTTCCAGCGCGGTGTCGCCTGTTTCCAGCAGGCCGTCGCGCAGGCGGCCATGGAACAGGTTCACGTGGCCCAGGAAGCCATAGACGAACGGTGTCGCGGGCTCGTTATAGACATGGGCGGGCGCGCCGACCTGTTCCACCTTGCCTTGATTCATCACCACGATTTCATCGGCCACTTCCAGCGCTTCTTCCTGGTCGTGCGTAACGAAGATGCTGGTTACCCGCAGTTCGTCATGCAGGCGCCGCAGCCAGCGCCGCAGTTCCTTGCGCACCTTGGCATCCAGCGCGCCGAAGGGTTCATCCAGCAGCAGCACGCGCGGCTCCACGGCCAGGGCCCGCGCCAGGGCGATGCGCTGGCGCTGCCCGCCCGACAGCGCCGAGGGCTTGCGGTCGGCAATCCAGTCCAGTTGCACCAGCTCCAGCAGCCGGCTGACTTTTTCATGGATGGCGTCGTTGGACAGCCTCTGTTTGCGCGGCTTGACGCGCAGCCCGAAGGCGATGTTCTCGAACACGCTCATGTGCTTGAAGAGTGCATAATGCTGGAACACGAAACCCACTTGGCGTTCGCGCACATGCCGCTCGGTTGCGCTCTCGCCGTCCAGCAATATCTCTCCCGAATCCGGATGCTCCAGGCCGGCGATGATGCGCAGCAAGGTCGTCTTGCCGCAGCCCGAAGGGCCCAGCAGGGCCGTCAGCTTGCCGTCGGGAAATTTCAGTGATACGTCGTCCAGCGCCGTAAAGCCGCCGAACCGCTTGTGTATGCCGCTTACTTCTATGCTCATGATCAATGCTCCCGGTTTGCATGCAAGGGCGTGGCCCCGTGGGCCCGCCATTCGACCCACGATTTCAAGGCCAGGGTCACCAGCGCCAGCAGCGCCAGCAGCGATGCCACGGCGAAGGCGGCCGAAAAGTTGTATTCGTTGTATAGGATTTCCACGTGCAGCGGAATGGTATTCGTCAGGCCGCGGATATGGCCGGACACCACCGATACCGCCCCGAACTCGCCCATGGCGCGCGCATTGCAAAGAATCACGCCGTACAGCAGGCCCCACTTGATATTGGGCAGCGTAACGTGAAGAAAGGTTTGCCAGCCGGTGGCGCCCAGCACCAGGGCCGCTTCCTCTTCTTCGCTGCCTTGCGATTGCATCAGCGGTATCAGTTCGCGGGCGACAAAGGGAAAGGTGACAAAGACGGTGGCCAGCACAATGCCCGGCACGGCAAACAGTATCTTGATGTCATGCTGGTATAGCCATTCGCCCATCCATCCCTGGGCGCCGAATATCAATACATAGATCAGGCCGGAAATCACGGGCGACACCGAGAAGGGCAGGTCGATCAAAGTAATCAGCAGGTTTTTCCCGCGAAACTCGAACTTGGCGATGCACCAGGCGGCGGATACGCCGAACACCAGGTTCAGCGGCACCGCGATGGCGGCGGTCAGCAGGGTCAGCCTGATGGCCGCGAGCGCATCGGGTTCGACGATGGCGGCAATATAGGCATCCCAGCCTTTGCGGAAGGCCTCGGCGAAGACGGCGAACAGCGGCACGAACAGGAATAGCCCAAGGAAAAGGAAAGCGGCCAGCATCAGCAGGCCGCGCACCCATGGCGGCTCCTGTATGGCCGAAGGCGCTTGCGCGGCCCTGCGGCTTGGGGCGGCGGGCGCAGCCGCTGCCTGCTGTTCGGGGGCCATCGCGGCGGGAAGGGTACTCATGTCAGCTCCGGGCCGTCTGCTTGCCTCGACGCGTCCAGGCCTGCAGCAAATTGATGGCAAGGAGCAAGGCGAAGGAAATCGTCAGCATGACCACCGCGATGGCGGTGGCGCCCGCGTAGTCGTATTGCTCCAGCTTGGTCACGATCAGCAAAGGGGTGATCTCTGAAATCATGGGCATGTTTCCGGCAATGAAGATGACCGAGCCGTATTCGCCGGTGGCGCGGGCGAACGCCATGGCGAAGCCGGTCAACAGGGCCGGCAGTATGGCCGGGAAAATCACGCGCAGGAAAGTCTGGAGACGGTTGGCGCCCAGGCTGGCCGCGGCTTCTTCTAGTTCCTGCTCCGCCTCCTCCAGCACCGGCTGCACGGTGCGCACCACAAAGGGCAGCCCTATGAAAGTCAGCGCCACCATCACGCCCAAGGGGGTGAATGCCACCTTCACGCCGGCCAGTTCAAGATATCGGCCCAGCCAGCCGTTGGGCGCGTACAGCGCCGTCAAGGCGATCCCGGCCACGGCGGTGGGCAGGGCGAAGGGCAGGTCCACCAAGGCATCCACCAGCTTCTTGCCGGGAAAGCGGTAGCGCACCAATACCCAGGCCACGATGGCGCCGAAAACCAGATTGAGAGCCGCGGCCAGGAGAGAGACGCCAAAACTCAGGCGATACGAGGCGACGACCCGGGGCGAGGTGATGGCCTGCCAGAACGCTTCCCACGTCAGGGTGAAGGTCTTCAGAAAGACGGCCGACAGGGGAATCAGGACGATCAGGGCCAGGTAGAACAGGGTGAAGCCCAGGGTGATGCCGAAACCGGGTATGACCCGGAATGGCCTGGGGCTTCCCGCCAGTGGAAGGGCGATGCTGGACATAGGATGACTCATGCGTAATGGATACGGCCGCGATGGCGCCGCCATCGTGGCGTGGATATCGGTTTATTTGCCCGCCGGCTGGTAGATCTGGTCGAAGATCCCGCCATCGCCAAAGTGATATTTTTGCGCCTTGGCCCATCCGCCGGCCACCTCGTCGATGGTGAACAGCTTGATCTTGGGGTATTGCGCCGCGTACTTTTCAGCGATTTTTTCCGAAGTGGGCCGGTAGTAATTCTTGCCGGCGATATCCTGGCCCTGGTCCGAATACAGGTATTGCAGATAGGCTTCCGCCACTTTGCGGGTGCCTTTTTTATCGACGGTCTTGTCGACGATGGCCACGGGCGGCTCGGCCAGGATGCTGACTGACGGCGCCACGATCTCGACCTTGTCCGGCCCCAGTTCCTTGATGGCCAGCAGCGCTTCGTTCTCCCAGGCCAGCAGCACGTCGCCTATGCCGCGCTCGACGAAAGTGGTGGTCGATCCGCGCGCGCCGGAATCCAGCACAGGTACTTGCTTGAACAACTGGCCCACGAATTTCCTGGCGCTTTCTTCATTTCCGCCGGGCAGGCCCAGGGCATAGCCCCACGCCGCCAGGTAGTTCCAGCGCGCGCCGCCCGAAGTCTTGGGGTTGGGCGTGATGATGGCCACGCCCGGTTTGATCAGGTCGTCCCAGTCCTTGATGTGCTTGGGGTTGCCCTTGCGGACCAGAAAGACGATGGTCGACGTGTAAGGGGAGCTGTTCAAGGCGAATTGCTTCTGCCAGTCGGGCCTGATGGCGCCGCGAGCCGCGATGGCATCGATATCCGAAGCCAGGGCCAGCGTCACGACGTCGGCGTCCAGCCCATCGATGACGGAGCGGGCCTGCTTGCCCGAGCCGCCGTGCGACTGCTTGATGGTGACGGTGTCGCCGGTCTTGGCCTGCCATTCCTTCGCAAAAGCCTGGTTGAATTCCTGATAGAGCTCGCGCGTGGGGTCATAGGAAACATTCAACAGCGAAACCTCCGCGGCCTGCCCGGCTTGGGCGGCGAAGAAGCCGGCGACGATGAGCGTTTTCAGAATAGCGGGTAATGCCATGTTTGCATCCTTTGTGTATGGGTGGCTTGCGATCAGGCTCTAGACTACGGATTGGGGATCGGAAATAGAACGATTTCTTTCGTCCATGTTTATAAGCGGCGCGCATAATGCCTCGCGGCTATAAGGCCAATATCCCTCAAGGCGGGCCGCTTCGCGCGTGGAGTATGAAATTCCATAAATGGAGTGTAAAATGTCCATAAACGGAGAACACCATGAGCCTTGCCTACGCTTATCCCCTTAGCCGCTTCGAACCGGCTCTGCTTGTCGACCTGAACGACAAGCCTACGCGCGAGCGCCTGTCCGGCTCCGCCCTGAAGGGGTTCTTCAAGCTGTCCGAGGCCTGGAATCTGCGCGACGAAGAAGCCTGCAACCTGTTGGGCGGCCTGTCCAGCAGCGCGTTCTACGAATGGAAAAAAAAGCCCGACCGCGTACTGGAGGTCGATCGCATTACGCGTATTTCCTACCTGTTGGGCATCTACAAGGCCTTGCACATTCTGTACGGCGACAAATTGGCCGATCAATGGGCGGGCATGCCCAATCGCAACCTTATTTTCAAGGGCAGAACGCCGTTGGAATACATGCAGGAAGGGGGCTTGCTGGCCATGCAAACGGTGCGGCAACTGCTGGACGCGCGCCGGGGCGGGATGTAAGTGCGCTTGCCGCCCCTGTCGCAGATAAGACAGCTGGATACCTGCCGCCTGCTGCCATCGCGCTTTGCGGATGCCGAAGATTCCGTATTGGCGCCGTTGGCTGACAGCCCGGAACACCTGGCCGACCTGTTCGCGCTGGACAATGCCACGAACCAGCGGCTGGCCGCCGAGCGTGGTCTGCTGCCCGGCATAGGCATCGACGAGCTGGTCTTCGGGGTGCCGAACTTCCGCATTGTGAATGCCGCCTACGCCTATCCGCGTCCCGAGGGCAGCCGCTTCAACAGCGGCCTTCGGGGCGCCTGGTATTGCGCCTTCGACCTGGACACCGCCATCGCCGAGATTGTCTTTCACAAGACGGTGGAGTATGCGGAAATCGGCTATTTCCACGACAGCGTCGACTACCAGCTCATGCTGGCCGACTTCAGCGGCCAGTTCCACGATCTGCGCCAGGCATCGGGCTTCAAGCAATGCCTGGACCCAAAAAGCTATGTGGCCTCGCAGGCACTGGCTGAATTGCTGCTGGAAAACGGATCGCTGGGGGTGGTGTACCCTAGCGTTCGGCGGGCCGGCGGCATCAATCTGGCGTGTTTTCGTCCCGCCCTGGTCAACAATGTGCGTCGCGACGCGGCATACCGACTGACTTGGTCGGGTGCGCCGGAGCCCGCCATCAAGATCAAGCGCCAAGGCAAGAGAAAAACCAAACCCAGGCTCCCGTCCTGAACGCGGCGCCGTTATACCAATACAAAAAGGAGGAGCACATGAGTCTTTACGCACAATTGCGGCAGCGCGCCGCCGATAATCGGCCCATACGGGTGGGCCTGATCGGAGCCGGCAAGTTCGGGTCCATGTATCTTGCCCAGATTCCGCGCACGCCGGGGGTTCATCTGGTCGGCATAGCGGATCTCTCGCCGGACGCCGCCCGGGCCAATCTGGCCCGCGTGGGCTGGGAACCTGATCGTACGCGGGCCGCATCGGCCCAAGAAGCCCTGCGCACAGGCGCCACCTGGATCACCGAAGACTGGACCGCCTTGGTCGGCCTGGCCGAGATCGACATCATCGTCGAATGCACAGGCAACCCGATCGCCGCCGTCGAGCACTGCCTGGCCGCATTCGATCACGGCAAGCATGTGGTCAACGTCACGGTCGAGGCGGATGCGTTTTGCGGACCCCTGTTGGGACGCAAGGCGGCGCAGGCGGGCGTCGTGTATTCCCTGGCCTTCGGCGATCAGCCCGCCCTTATCTGCGACCTGGTCGATTGGGCTCGTACTTGCGGGTTTCCGGTGGTGGCTGCCGGCCGCGGCCATAAATGGCTGCCGCATTTTTCCGAATCCACGCCTGAAACCGTTTGGGGCCACTACGGCCTGACGCCCGAGCAGGCCGAACGCGGCGGGCTCAACCCCAAGATGTTCAACAGCTTCCTGGACGGCTCCAAGCCATCCATTGAAAGCTCGGCCGTGGCCAACGCCACAGGTCTGGGCGTGCCCTCCAATGGGCTGCTTTATCCGCCCGCCAGCGTCGAAGACATTCCCTATGTGACCCGGCCGATTTCCGAAGGCGGCGTGCTGGAACGCAAGGGCATGGTCGAAGTCGTTTCCTCTCTTGAAGCCGATGGGCGCCGCATCCCCTACGACATACGCATGGGCGTGTGGGTCACTGTCGAGGCAGAAACCGATTACATCAAGAACTGCTTCGAGGAATACAACGCCCACACCGATCCCAGCGGACGCTACTTCACCTTGTACAAGCGCTGGCACCTTATCGGCCTGGAGGTCGGCATGTCCGTGGCGTCGGTCGCGTTGCGCGGCGAGCCCACCGGTGTGGCCACCTGCTGGAACGCCGATGTCGTCGCCACGGCCAAGCGCGACCTGCAAGTCGGCGAAACGCTCGATGGCGAAGGCGGCTACACCGTATGGGGCAAGCTGTTGCCCGCGGCCGCGTCGCGCAAGCTGGGCGGGCTGCCTTTAGGCCTGGCGCACAACATCAAGGTCACCCGCCCGGTCAAGAAAGGGCAAAGCCTGGCTTGGGACGATGTCGCCATCGACACCAGCACGCCCGCCTACCGCGTTCGTCGCGAAATGGAGACGATTTTCGCCGACAGCCACGCCTGATCGCTCCCGGTCGCCTGGCCGCCCGGAATAAGCCGGGCCGGCCATGTCAAAAAAGGAATAGAATCGCAAGAAAAAATTTCACTGGAAAATCTTGAAAGCGATTCGCTGGTTGTTGGCAGTGTGCGGCATGCTTGCATTGGCGGGCGGCCCCGCCGCGACCTGGGCAGGCCCCGCGTTGACCCAGTGCAATGGGATCAAGGATCAGGTCTTCGTGCCCCATCAGGACGATGACCTGCTTTTCATGAACCCCGACATCGAATCCACCATAGACGCCGGCGGCTGCGTCCAGGTGGTCTACCTGACAGCCAGCGACAGGGGCGAGGGCGAGCCCTATATGCTGGGACGCGAGCGCGGCGTGCGCGCCGCCTATGCCTACATGGCGCAGACCGCCAATCAATGGATTGAAGATACCGTTACCGTCGGAACGCGGGAAATCGCCCGTTTCACCTTGGCGGGCAACCGGCGAGTGCAACTGCTGCATATGCGCCTCAAGGATCCCTGGCTCGGCAAGGGTTGGGGCAGCCTGACGCCGCTGAGCCGGGTCGAGTCCGTGGCCGGGGCGACGGCGGATTCCCTGGGACCTCTTGCGCAAACCTACACCCGCCAGGATCTGCTGCAAACGATAGCGGGCATCGTCCGCGATTATGCGCCCTCCACGGTGCGGCATATGGATGACACGGTTGCTATTCCTTACACCGCCTTGTGCTGGCGCTGTGCGGGCCATGACCACCCCGACCATATTGCCAGCGCCCGCTTGGTGCGCGATGCCCTCCAGGTTTTTCCCGAAGGCCTTTTTTCCGAGGTGGCCTATGTGGATTACCCCAGTCAGGAGCGGGATGCCAATTTGTCCGCCGCCGAAATCAAGGACAAGACCGAAACCTTCAGGCGCTATGCCTGGGATGATTACCGCTATTGCTCCGGCGCCGACCAGTGCAAGGAACCCGCGGGCCCGGCCGCCGCATGGGTGGGCCGCAGCTATTACGTATCGCGCCGTACCGCGGCGCCCGTACTGCTGCCGGCCCAGGGCGGCGGCTTCCTCTTGCTGGCTGTGGGCGAATCCAATCGGGCGGCCAATGTCTGGGCAAGCACATCCAAGCGCTGGAACAGCGTGGGGGGCCGCACGGCGGATCCCATTACCGCCTTCCAGTATCCGGATGGCCACGCAGGCATCCTGGCCAGGGATGCCAATGGCCGGGTGTGGACCAAGCGGCAAAGCGCCCAGGGCGGCTGGCGGAATTGGAACCCGATAGAGGGATCCCGCCTGTTGCGGCTGCCGGTGCTTGCCACACGAGGGGCGCCGGCGGCGGTGGGCTTGGGCAACGACGGCTTGTTCCATTTCAGCCACTACAGCGAGGCAAAGCAGGCCTGGTCTGACTGGCTCGCATTGCCTGCCTTGCCCCAAGCTCGGCCCTGCGCCGCGTTGACGGTGAACGCGGATGGAGCCTATGCGGCTTTTGCCTGCGATGCCGACGGCGCCGTGTGGGCCAGCACGCAAATAGTCTCCGCCACAGGCAAGAATATGCAGCCCGGGACTTCCCAGTGGACGGCATGGAGCCGGCTGCCTTTGCCGGCAGTGGCCGGCGGCCTGGCCGCCATGCGCAACGCTCAGGGGCTTATTGAATTGTTCCTGCGCGATCAGGTCAGTGGACACATGCTCACCGCCATGCAGCGCCTGCCGGGCGGAGCGCTGGATGCGTGGACGGCCGCCCGCGATATGGGCTTTTCTTACTCCGGCCAGCCGGTGGTCGGTATGAATGAACGGGGCGATGTGGTCGCCGCGGCATTGGACGGCTCCACGGGAGACCTATGGCTGGTGGAGGCGGGCAAAGCCCTGCGCCTGGGCACAGGACTGGCGTCCGCTCCCGCGCTGCATTCCGGGCAAGGCGTCTTGCACATCGCGGCGCGGGCCGCCCGGGACGGCCAGGCTTACTGGATGCGGACACGCAGCCACGGC
Organism: Pusillimonas sp.; assembly: GCA_040391135.1. Taxonomy (GTDB): domain Bacteria; phylum Pseudomonadota; class Gammaproteobacteria; order Burkholderiales; family Burkholderiaceae_B. The sequence goes on from JBEBYL010000020.1 coordinate 35,703, forward strand.
GTGTGGGGCGCCGCCGCGCTGCTAGAGCCTCCACCCGCGCATGGCGGAAACTCGTTCAACGGCTCGCCCCTCCTGCAGGCCGGCACGCCCTTGGAACCGACGCTGGCCGCCAAGCTGCCTTAATCCCAATACGCCTCTCTGCCATAGTGGCGGTGCAAGCGGGTTTCATAGTCGCGATCCAGCGGCAGGCTCTCGTCGTATTCGGGACTGTCCTTGATCTGCTGCCTGGTCAGCGAGGTCTGGACGCTGGAATCGGTCCAGTCGATACGATCTATCCAGTGCGTGGCAAGCAGCACTTTTTTACCGCCGGGCCACCAGTTGCGAGTATCGACGAGCAGATAGCGAATGGCCCACACCTCATCGTCGCAAATGAAGTCCTCGACGTGGCCGATCTCATCGTCGGTGCCGGCAATGTTGTAGCCGGTGACGTCCTTGCAACTGCGCAGATGCACATCTTCGGGACGATCGGCGGCGCGCTCTGCGACCGCATCGGGGCGCATATCCACCGGAGGGACCGTGCCGGATTCCGGCAAGGGGTAAACGGGATAACCGCCGACGCCCCACAAATAGGGGCCGTTCCAATAGTTGCCGAAACCGTAATACTGTGAAAACTGGCTTTCCAATTGGCGCGACACCGGCTGATGCGTATCGATGTCCGGGCTGTTGGCCACCTGGTCGCGCGTCAGGGAAACATGCACGGTTTCGTCCACGTCGTCGACGCCCTTGATGGAATAGGGCGAGATCAGCACGGTCCGCTTGGACAGCCACGTGCCGGTTTCCACCACCAGATAGCGGATGCCCCATCGCTCGTCATCGAAATACACATCCTGGATGCTGCCCAATTCATCATCGGTGGCTCGTATTGCATACCCTTTCAGGCCGCTGGTCTTGCGTAACATGGGGACTCTCCCTTGGGTTGTTGAACCCCCGATGCAGCAAGCCGCATGCCTGCAATGATTCATTTGCGGGTGCCGGCCTCATCATGTAAAGTGGCCCCTTCTAGTGCATGTCGGCGCGCGGCTGTTCGCGCCTCGTGCCCGGACAAGGAGCGGTGGATGGATCTTGATGCATTGATGCTGGCCCGGATTCAATTCGGTTTCACGATATCCTTTCACATCATCTTTCCGGCGATCACCATCGGCCTGGCCAGCTACCTGGCGGTGCTCGAAGGCTGCTGGCTCAAAACCAAAAATCCCGTCTATCGCGAACTCTATCTTTATTGGATCAAGATCTTCGCGGTCAACTTCGGCATGGGCGTGGTGTCGGGCCTGGTGATGGCCTATCAATTCGGCACCAACTGGAGCTATTTTTCGGATTTTGCCGGCGGCATCACCGGCCCCTTGCTGGCCTACGAGGTCCTGACGGCCTTTTTCCTGGAGGCCGGCTTTCTTGGCGTGATGCTGTTCGGCTGGACGCGCGTCGGCCCGGGACTGCATTTCTTCGCCACCATCATGGTTGCACTGGGCACGCTGCTGTCGGCAACCTGGATACTGGCTTCCAACAGCTGGATGCAGACGCCGGCGGGCTACGAAATCATCAATGGGCAAGTCGTTCCCACCGACTGGCTGGCGGTCATCTTCAATCCTTCTTTTCCCTATCGCCTGACGCATATGGGCCTGGCCGCCTTTCTGGTGACCGCGCTTATCGTGGCCGCGGCGGCGGCGTGGCACCTGCTTCGCCGCAACGACACTCCGGCGATACGCACCATGCTGTCCATGGCGATGTGGATGCTTCTGATCGTGGCGCCGTTGCAGGCCGTCGTGGGCGATTTCCATGGCTTGAATACGCTGAAGCATCAACCGGCCAAGATCGCCGCGATCGAGGGGCATTGGGAAAACAAGCCCGGCGAAGGCGTGCCGCTCACGCTGATAGGCTGGCCGGACATGAGCGAAGAGAAAAATCATTTCGCGCTGGAAATTCCACGCCTGGGCAGCCTTATCCTTACACACAGCTGGGACGGGCAGTTCGCCGGGCTCAAGGAATTTCCGCGTGCGGACAGGCCCAATTCCACCGTGGTGTTCTGGACCTTCCGCATCATGGTCGGCCTGGGCGTGCTGATGATAGGGCTCGCTTTCTGGGCCGCCTGGGCGCGTTGGCGCGGACGCTTGTATTCATCGACGCCTTTGCTGCGGTTCGCCCTGTACATGGGGCCGGCGGGCCTGGTCGCCATGCTGGCGGGCTGGTTCACCACCGAAATCGGCCGCCAGCCCTGGATCGTCTATAACGTCATGCGCACGGCCGATGCCGTTACCCGCCACGGCGCGCTGGAGGTGGGCGTGACGCTGGCCTTGTTCGTGGTGATCTACTTCATCGTGTTCGGGGCCGGCACCGTGTATATCTTGCGGCTGATAGGCAAGGGTCCGCACACCGATGCGCCTCAAGAGGGCGGGCCCGGCGAGGCCCATACGCCCAGCCGGCCGTTCTCGGCCGCGCCCGATTCCGACGACATCGCGGCAGGCAGCCGCACAGACCAAGGGTGAACGCCATGGGCATCGATCTGGCGCTGTTGTGGGCCATCATCATTCTGTTCGGCATCCTGATGTATGTCGTGATGGACGGCTTCGACCTGGGCATAGGCATACTGTTTCCCTTCATACCCGGCAAGGAGGACAGGGACATCATGATGAACACCGTCGCGCCTGTCTGGGACGGTAACGAAACCTGGCTGGTGCTGGGCGGCGCGGGGCTGCTGGCGGCTTTCCCGCTGGCTTATTCGGTGATCCTCAGCGCCTTCATGCTGCCGCTGATCTTCATGCTCCTGGGCCTAATTTTTCGCGGAGTGGCCTTCGAGTTCCGCTTCAAGGCGCATGAGCATCGGCGGCATTGGTGGGACAAGGCATTCATTTTCGGCTCCATCACGGCCACTTTCTTCCAGGGCGTAACGCTGGGCGCCTATATGCATGGGCTGCCTGTCGTCGATCGGAGCTATGCCGGCGGCGCGCTGGACTGGATCACTCCTTTCTCGATCTTTACGGGCCTCGGGCTGATCGCCGCCTATGCATTGCTGGGCTGCACCTGGCTCATACTCAAGACTCACGGCGAGCTATACGATCGTATGCGCGAGCTGGCGCGTCCGCTTACGCTGGTCCTGCTGGGTGTCATAGCGATCATCAGCGTCTGGACTCCGCTTACCCACAGCGCCATTGCCGAGCGCTGGTTCAGCCTGCCCAATATGTTCTGGTTCGCCCCGGTGCCTGTCCTGGTGCTGCTGGCCGCCTACTATCTGCTGCGCTCGCTGAACGACGAGCCGCATGCCAGTCCCTTTCTGCTGACGCTGGTCCTGATTTTCCTGGGCTACAGCGGACTGGGCATCAGCGTATGGCCCAATATCATCCCGCCCGACATTTCCATCTGGGATGCCTCCGGACCGCCTCAAAGCCAGGGCTTCACCCTGGTCGGCGCATTGCTCATCGTGCCGCTCATCCTGATGTATACGGCCTGGTCCTATTATGTATTCCGCGGCAAGGTGGTTACCGGCGAGGGCTACCACTGATGCAAGAGGTCAAGCATAAAAGCCAGGCGTCATGGCGCCGGCGCATTATGTGGCTGGTCGGCATCTGGGCCGCCAGCATCGCCGTGCTGGCGGTGGCGGCGTACGCGCTTAGACTGGTCATGAATGCCGTGGGCATGACGGCCTGACTTTCCACCGATTCGTTTGTGGCTGACAGGCCTTGACCTTGCCATCATGGTAAGGTTTACATTCTAACCCTGAGCTGCAGCATGAGCTGCCAAGCATTGTCTTCCAGGGGGTCCTCAACAATGTCCACATTCGATTTATCCGTAAGCGGCATGAGCTGCGCATCCTGCGTCGGGCGTGTGGAACGCGCCCTGCAAGCCGTGCCGGGCGTCACGCAGGCCAGCGTCAATCTGGCGACCGAGCGCGCGCAAGTCTTGGTCCAAGAGGGCATACCCGTCCACGACTTGCTGAAAGCCGTGCAGAAAGTCGGGTATGAAGCCACTGTCGTCGGAGACGAGCAGAACGGCGCCGACGAGCTTTCGGCCCGGCAGGCCGCCGAGCAGGCCCGGCTCAAGCGGGATGTGCTGGTGGCTGTCGCCCTGGCCCTGCCGGTATTCATCCTGGAGATGGGCTCGCATCTGCTGCCCGGCTTCCATCATTTCATTGAACAAACCATAGGCCGGCAGGCCAACTGGAACGTGCAATTCGTCCTGACGTCGCTTGCTTTGTTCCTTCCTGGCCGACGCTTCTTCACAATAGGGATCCCGGCCTTGCTGCGGCGGGCGCCCGACATGAACTCGCTGGTGGCGGTGGGCGCCGGCGCGGCCTATGCGTTCTCCGTCGTCGCCACCTTCTTTTCCGGCTTGCTGCCGGCGGGCACGGTCAACGTCTACTACGAGGCGGCCGCGGTCATCGTCGCGCTGATTCTGCTGGGCCGCTACCTTGAAGCCAGGGCCAAGGGCCGTACGTCCGAAGCCATTCAGCGCCTGGTGAAGCTGCAGGCAAAGACGGCGCGGGTGTCGCGCGACGGCCTGATCGTGGAAGTGCCCATTGCGCAAGTCGCCGTCGGCGATCTGCTGGAGCTGCGTCCCGGCGAACAGGTGCCGGTAGATGGCGAAGTTGTCCAGGGCGGCAGCTTCGTGGATGAATCCATGATCAGCGGCGAACCCCTGCCAGTGGAAAAGGGCGTAGGATCGGCGCTGACGGGCGGCACGGTCAATCAGAACGGCACCTTGATGCTGCGCGCGACCCAGGTCGGTGGCAACACTGTGCTGGCGCAAATCATACGCATGGTCGAACAGGCGCAGGCGTCGAAATTGCCTATCCAGGCCTTGGTGGACCGGATAACGATGTGGTTCGTACCCGCGGTCATGGCGGCGGCCGCGCTGACCTTCGTTGTCTGGCTGGTGCTGGGGCCGTCGCCCGCGCTGACCTTTGCGCTGGTCAACGCGGTGGCCGTCCTGATCATTGCCTGTCCCTGTGCCATGGGGCTGGCCACGCCCACTTCCATCATGGTGGGCACGGGCAGGGCGGCGCAGATGGGTGTCCTGTTCCGCAAGGGAGAGGCCCTGCAGACGCTCAAGGAAGTCCGGGTGGTGGCTGTGGACAAGACCGGCACTTTGACCAAGGGCAGGCCCGAACTCACCGACCTGATCCTGGCCGAAGGCCTCGAGAGGGCCGGCGTGCTGGCCGCCGTGGCCGCCGTCGAGGCCAAGTCCGAGCACCCCATTGCGCGTGCCATCGTCCAGGCGGCGCAGGCCGAGGGCCTTTCCCTGGACCCGCTGGATGACTTCGAGTCCGTCACCGGCCATGGCGTGCGCGCGCAGGTCGCGGGCCGGCCGGTGCAGGTCGGCGCCGATCGCTATATGCAGAAGCTGGGCCTGGACGCGAGCCTCTTCTCCAAAGAAGCCGACCGCCTTGCCGGCGAAGGCAAGACACCCTTGTACGCGGCTATCGATGGCCGGCTGGCCGCCATGATCGCGGTGTCCGATCCGATCAAGGAAACCACGGAAGCCGCCATCCGGGCGCTGCATGGCCTGGGCCTGAAGGTAGCCATGATCACGGGCGACAATCGCCGTACGGGCGAGGCCATTGCCCGCAAGCTGGGCATCGACGAGGTCATTGCCGAGGTGCTGCCCGACGGCAAGGTCCAGGCTGTGAAGCGGCTCAAGCAAGAGCACGGCCTGCTGGCCTACGTGGGCGACGGCATCAACGATGCGCCCGCCTTGGCGGAGGCCGACGTCGGCATGGCCATCGGGACGGGAACCGACATTGCCATAGAGGCTGCGGACGTCGTGCTGATGTCGGGCGACATGGCCGGCATTCCCAATGCCATCGCCTTGTCGAAAGCGACAATTGCCAACATACGGCAGAATCTGTTCTGGGCTTTTGCCTATAACACGGCGCTTATCCCCGTTGCGGCCGGCATGCTGTATCCATTCGATGGAACGCTGCTTTCCCCGGTATTCGCGGCCGGCGCCATGGCGCTTTCCAGTGTGTTCGTACTGGGCAACGCCTTGCGGCTGCGCGGATTCAGGCCGCCCGCGCAGCGCGGCGTATAAGCCATGGCCAGCGCCATCGCGGCAAGCCCGCGCTTGAAGGAGTGACCATGATGAATATCGGCCAGGCGGCCAGCGCGTCCGGCGTTTCGGCCAAGATGATTCGCTACTACGAGAGCATAGGGCTGGTGGACGCCGCGTATCGCAGCGATTCGGGCTACAGGCAGTATGCCGACAAAGACGTGCAAACCCTGCGCTTCATAAAGCGGTCGCGCGACCTGGGCTTTTCGCTGGAGCGCATCAAGACATTGGTCGGCTTATGGAAAGACAACACGCGCAGGAGCTCCGATGTCAAGAAACTGGCCCGACAGCATATTGCCGAACTGAACAGCGATATCGAAAAGCTGCAATCGATACGCGATCAACTGGAGCATCTGGCCGATTGCTGCCAAGGCGACAACCGGCCGGACTGCCCCATTCTGGCTGATCTTGCCCAGCCCGATTCCGCATCGACGCGGCCAGGCAAGCAGGCGGGAAACTAAGCCTGCGGCTCGCGCGCCAGCGCCTTGGCGCCATCCGCTTGCGCAGCGGTTCGCCGGCCGCCTCCTTCCATGGGATGCAGGTAGGACAGAAACGTTTCCGTGCAGGCGCGCCATGAGTACTTTTCCGCATGAGCGCGCGCCTCGCTACGCGGAATGTCCATGGCTTTCAGGCAAGCGGTCCGCAAATCCTCGTCCATCACGCCCGCCTTGGAGTCGCCCAGGACATCGATGGGCCCCGTGACCGGAAAGGCCGCCACCGGACAGCCGCAGGCCATGGCCTCCAAAAGCACCAGCCCGAAGGTGTCGGATCGGCTGGGAAACACGAATACGTCCGCGGCGTTGTACAGGCTGGCCAGGCCTTCCTGGTCCAGGACGCCCGTAAAATGCGCATCGGGGTAGCGCTGCTTCAGCGTCTGCAACAGCGGGCCGTCTCCGGCAATCCACTTGGTGCCGGGTAGGTCCAGGCGCAGGAAGGCCTCCAGGTTCTTCTCGACCGCAACCCTCCCGACGCACAGGAAGATCGGCGGCTTCTGGACATGAGGCAATGGGGTGCCAGGCTGAAATATGTCCAGATCGACGCCACGCGACCAAAGCACGACTTGCGACTCGGGGAAGCCGAAGGCGACCAGGTCGCGCTTGACGGTCGGGGTGGGAACCATGACGGCGCGGGCCGGGCCGTGAAACCAGCGCAGGAAGCGGTAGGTCAACGGCAAGGGAATGCGCGTACGGGCATGGACGTATTCCGGAAAACGGGTGTGATAGGCCGTGGTGAAAGGCAGGCCGTGGCGCCGTGCATAGGCGCGCGCCGCCAGACCCAGCGGCCCTTCGGTGGCGATGTGCAGCGCATCGGGACGGAAGGCATCCAATCGGGCGGCGACCTTGCGGCGAGGGAAAAGCGACAGCCGGATTTCCGGGTAGGTGGGGCAGGGCAGGGTGCGGAATTCAAGCGGCGTCAGCAAATCCACCTCGTGGCCCATGCGGGTGAGCTCCAGGCGCGTTTGCGTAAGTGTGCGCACCACTCCGTTGACCTGGGGTTCCCAGGCGTCGGTAACGATAAGAATCTTCAAGATTGCGATGCTCCTGTGTCGACGGAATGCGAGGCGGCGGCTGCCGGCTTGAACGTTCCGGCTTTTTTTGCGGCTTCGGGTATCCAGGTGATGATTTCAAGGCGGCCGTCCAGGTGCTCGACCAAGGCGGTCCTGCTTTCGACCCAGTCGCCGTCGTTGCAATAAAGCAGGCCATCCACTTCGCGGATCTGGGCCTTATGAATGTGCCCGCATACGACGCCGTCGAAGCCCCGGCGCCTGGCCTCCTTGACCAATGCTTCCTCGAAGGCGGTAATGAACGATACGGCGTCCTTCACCTTGTGCTTCAGGTATTGCGACAGGGACCAGTAGCCCAGGCCCATGCGGGCGCGGGCCCGGTTGAACCAGACGTTCCAGGTCAGCGCCATGCAATACAGCCGATCCCCCAGATAGGCCAGCCAGGGGGCATACTGGATGACGCCGTCGAACAGGTCGCCATGGGTTATCAGCAGGCATTTGCCGTCCAGCGTGGTGTGTTCCGCCTCGTGCTGCACTTCGATGCCGCCGAAATGTTCGCCGGCATACTGCCGTGCGAAGGAGTCATGATTGCCGGGTATGAAGACGACACGCGTGCCCTTGCGGGCCTTGCGCAGGATTTTCTGTATGACGTCATTGTGTGACTGGGGCCATAGCCACTTCTTCTTCAATTGCCAGCCGTCTATGATGTCCCCGACCAGATACAGCGTCTCGGATTCATGCTGCTTCAGAAAGTCCAGCAGCGGCTCGGCCTGGCATCCGGCTGTGCCCAGATGCAGGTCAGAAATCCAGATGGCCCGATACAGGCGGCTTGTGTTGTGTTCTTCCATTGACTCCGATACCGATACTAAATGAGCAATGAAAGGCATTACAGCAACGCCGCATGACGGTGGCATGACAAATGCAAGTACTGAACAAGACTGTGGCGCCGATGCACGGCGTGTTCCGCGATGGCGTCAGATCGCCAGCCCAGGCGCGGCGCCGGCGCAAGCGGGCAGCGCGGCGGCCGGAATGACGGGGGGAATGGAAGCGGGGCGGATGCTTGCCCGCACTGTTACCTGATTGAACAGGAAGCGAGCAACGGTAACGGTTTCGCCCCTGTGGGTGTGTCAGTCGTGCTTGCTTGCGGGGGAAGCCAGGGCGGATTCGAGCAGGCTGCCCACCACTTCGTTGGTGTCCAGGCCTTGTTCCTGCGCGCGCTTGCGGATTTCCTGGACGATTTCCTCCTTGAGCTTCAAAGGAAAGGAAACCAGGCCTTTAGCCTGGTCCAGCTTGCGTTGTTCGCGGCGGTCCAGCGGCGCGGCGCCGGAGGCGACGGAATAACGGGCGGGGGTACTTCCTTTTTTCATCTTTTCGACGATTTTCAACGCTTTGTTCTTTTCCAGATCGGTCTTTTTCATGGGATTCCACTGCTCGGTTCCATGGCGCCCGTCGATATCGCCATGGCGGAATTATAAGCCGTAGCGCCGGTTAACTTTGCTTGCAAAATAAACGCATGGAGCGCTCGCGTAAGCCGAATAACCGAGTTCAAGAAAAGCGATTGGGAGTAGCATCGAATCGCTTGCCGGAGAGCATGGCACATAACCTCGATAATACGGGAGAGACAAACATGAACATCGGAATACGATTACCGGCGATCGCTGCCGGTCTTGCACTCGGCCTTGCAACAGGCGGCGCTCTGGCCCAGGATAATGTCCAGAAGCTGATGAACATGAACACCACGGGCGCATCGCTGGATGTTCAGCCCGTGCCGCAAACGGGGCCCGGCCCCGATTCGATCAAGAACAATCTGAAGAACATAAAACTGCCCGAGGGTTTCAAGATCGCCTTGTATGCCATTGTTCCCGATGCGCGGCACATGGCTGTGGGGCCTTCCACCGGCGTTGTCTTCGTCGGAACGCGTAAGACAAGCATCTGGTCGGTGACCGACCGGACCAAGCGCCGGGTTGCCGACGACGTCAAGCGCTTTGCCCCTTCGGTTTCGCTTAAAGTGCCCAACGGCCTGTGCTTTTCGCCCGACGGCATCCTGTACAGCGTCGAGCACAATCGCGTGCTGGCGTTTCCCGCCGCGGAGTTCTTCTACGAGGGGCCTGATGTGGCGGCCGGGGTGGTCGTGCCCCAGGGCAAGCTGATTCCGGTGGCCGATGAAAGCTTCAACCATGGCGCCCGGACTTGCCGTGTCGGCCCGGACAACAAGCTGTACATCACCATGGGCAATCCATTCAATGTGCCGCCCAAGGAAAAGCTCGAGCTCTATAACAAAGTGGGCATGATGGGCATTATCCGCATGGATGTCGATGGCAAGAACCGCGAGGTCTTCGCGCATGGCGTGCGCAACTCCGTGGGCCTGGATTTCAACCCGAAGGACAAGACGCTGTGGTTCACCGACAACCAGGTCGACGGCATGGGCGACGACATTCCTCCCGGAGAGTTGAACCGCGCCACCGAGGTCGGGCAGGATTTCGGCTTCCCGATATATGGCGGCGGACATACCAGAACGATGGAGTACAAGGACGATCCGGAACCGGCGAATGTCGTCTTTCCGCAGGTCGAGATGGACGCGCATGCCGCCGATCTGGGCATGACCTTCTATAACGCGCAAATGTTCCCCGAAAAATACCGGGGCGGCATTTTCTCGGCCCAGCATGGCTCATGGAACCGGACCACGCCGATAGGTGCGCGCGTCATGTTCACCAGCCTGAAGGAGGACGGCACGGCGGACAAGACCGAGGTGTTCGCCGACGGCTGGCTGACCGCCAATAAAGAGTATCTGGGCCGTCCGGTCGATGTTGCGGTGCTGCCCGACGGTTCGCTGCTGGTGTCCGACGACTATGCCGGAGCCATTTACCGGATTTCGTATGAGGACAAGTAAGCCTGGCTTGATGCGCACGGCTGGGATCTTGGCGGCCTTGCTGGCGGCAAGCCCGTCCATGGCCGCGGACCTGGCGGCGGGGCGCGCCAAGGCGATGCAGTGCGCGGTGTGCCACGGCGCCAACGGCATGGCAACCGTGCCGGACGCGCCCAACCTTGCCGGCCAGAGTGAAATCTATCTGGCCAAGGCCTTGCGCGACTTCAAGTCGGGGGCCAGGAAAAACGAAGTGATGTCGATGATGGCGGCCGGCCTTTCGGATGCCGACATCGAGAATCTGGCGGCCTATTACCAAAGCATTGAAGTCACGGTGAAGCAACCCTAGACCCGCGCCTGCCACCCGTGGCAGGCGTGCGGGCGGTTGAAACGATCAGCCTGCCAGTTTCAGCGTGCCGGTCATGATGGCCCAATGCCCCGGGAAGGAGCAAAAGAAGGCATAGTTTTCACCAGCCGCCAGTTTTGCCGGATCGAAAGTGACCGACGTCGATTCACCGCCGCCTATGACTTTGGTATGGGCGATGACACGGGTATCGCCGGCTTTTACGTAATCCTTGTCCAGACCAGCGGCCATGCCGTCCGTCGCGACGCCTTGTTTGTCGGCCTCTTTGGTCAGCACCCAATTGTGTCCCATGGCGGCCTTGGGCAACTGGCCGACGTGCTTCAGGTGCACGGTGAATTCCTTGCAGCTCTTGTCCACCGTCATTTCCTTGGTGTTGAATTGCATGGCGTCGTTGCTTTCTATGGTGGCTTCGCACGGCGCGGCCATGGCGGGCACAGCCATGATCGAAAGGAGGGCGGCAAAAGTGGCTTTAACTAGCATGGAACAATCTCCGATAAAAACAAGTGGGATGGATGGTCGGCATTGTTGTCGTGGAGGCGGCAATGCCCTATGCTTCATTTAAACGCCAAATCGGACCAGGTGTCTTGATACAGATCAAGCCAGGCGGCGTTTTCTTGCCCCAGGGCTTGTCTTCAATGCTGTTTTAACGAGGTTCAACACAATGCTCGACCAGGTTATCGACACACGGGTTCACGATATCGGCGGAGGCTTCGAGGTGGGGCGCGTGCTGCCTTACCGCCAGCGCCGGATGGTCGGGCCATTCATTTTCTTCGATCGCATGGGCCCGCACGATTTGCCCGCTCCCATTCCTGATCAGATAGATGTCCGGCCCCATCCGCATATCGGACTTTCCACGGTTACCTATCTGTTCGAGGGCCAGATGACCCATCGCGACAGTCTGGGCGTCCAGCAGGACATTCTGCCCGGGGCATTGAACTGGATGACCGCCGGGTCGGGAATCAGCCACTCCGAACGTTTCGACGGCATGCGCCAAGGCGGCGGCCGCATCGACGGCATCCAGGCCTGGGTGGCCCTGCCCGAAAACAATGAAGAGGACGCCCCGGCCTTCGATCACTATGCGGCCGAGGCGCTGCCCACCTTCAGCGACGCCGGTGCAAGCGGCCGCATCATCGCCGGCAGTGCCTACGGTGTGCAAAGCCCCGCCAAAGTGCATTCGCCGCTGTTTTATCTGCATGCGGAATTGAAACCGGGCGCCAGGCTGGAACTGCCTTCCGGATACCCCGAGCGTGCCGCCTATGTGGCGCAAGGCCGCGTCGACATCGATGGCGTCCAATACCATTCGGGGCAGATGGCGGTTTTCTCGGCGGGCGGAGCCCCGTATCTTACCGCCCTGGAAGACACGCGGATCATGCTGCTGGGCGGCGAGCCCTTGGGCCCGCGCCACATCTGGTGGAATTTCGTGTCCTCGCGCAAGGATCGCATAGAGCAGGCCAAGGCCGACTGGACCGCCGGCCGCATTGCGCTGCCCACCCAGGACAATGCCGAATTCATCCCGCTGCCGCAGACCGCGGCCTGAGTCCCGTCATTTTGCCGCCTCAGGCAAGGGGGAATATTCGGCGGGCACCCACGCATAGCCCGCGGCATCGCGCCGGACGTGGCCCAGCCCGGGAAAGGGCAGGTGGGCGCCGGCAATCCATAGCTTTTCGCCGCTGGCCTGCTCAAGCACCTTCTTGCGGCTCGCAACGGCTTGCGGCTGATCGACATCGAATTCGATGGACACTTCGGGGTGCGAGAATTGCACGGCGTGGCTATGAATCACATCGCCCCAGATCAGCAATTTTTGTTGCTCCGACCCGAACAGGTATCCGCCATGTCCCGGCGTATGGCCGTGCAGCGGCACCGATACGACGCCGGGCATGACGGCATTTCCGGCCTTGAATTTCTTCAGCTTGCCCGCTGCAACATAAGGCGCGACCGATGCCTGGGCCATCTTGAAGAAAGGTTGCGCATCGGCCGGCGCTTTCGCCGCCACATCCGGATTGAGCCAAAAGGCGGCCTCTTCCTGCGCCACATATACCGTGGCATTGGGAAAGGCCGCCTTGCCGTCGGCGCTCAAGCCACAGACATGGTCGCCATGCAAATGGGTCAGCAATACCGTATCGATCTGGTCGGCCTCGTATCCCGCGGCGCGGATATTGCCGGTGATGGCGCCCAGCGTGGGTCCGAAACACTTGGCGGCGCCGGCATCGACCAGAATAAGGTTTTTCCCGGTATTGATCAGAAAGCCATTTACCGCGGTCTGGACGCCATCCGAAGAAAGCGGGACGAACATGCGGGCCAGCAAGTCTTGGATGGTTTCCTGGCTTGCGCCTTTCAGAATCCCGGGATTCAATGAAACGTGTCCGTCGTACAGCGCGGTGACCTCAATTCCGCCCAGCGCCATGCGGTAGTATCCGGGGACCTGGCTCATGAGCTTGGCGGGTGCTTGCGCCTCTGCAACCACCGGTATCGATACGGTGCCCACAGCGGCGGCCGCAATCAGGGCGACCACAAAAAAACGGCGGACGCTTGAGGAATGGTTTTGTGCCATGACGATGCCTCGGTAAAAAGTAAGAGCACAAGTGTAGCGGGCAAATCGCTTGCGCACTGGAAATCCGGCGTTAAGGCTGCCGGGTAAAAGGCCGTACGCGGCTGCGCAAGCTGGCCAGTTCGCTCTCCAGATCCTTGATGCGCCCAAGCAGCCTCATCGCTATCGCCAGGCCCTGCTCATCCAGTTCGAAGTCGTCGCGCAGCCGACGGGCCGTACGCGCCACGACGATGCACTCGGTGTGAAAAAAATAGTTGTGCGGATCATCGTTGGACGGCGTCAGGATGCCTGTTTCGATCAAGTTCAGGATGTCGTCGCGGGCAAGCCCCGATACCTCCATGATGTGTTCCAGCGAGCAGATATCGGATGTGTTCAACCATACGGCTTCTACAGTTCGAATAGTCATGGCTGCTTCCCTGAATTCAGTTGCGCGCGAGGGTCGTAACGCGAGACGGAGGCAAGCTGGCTGAACAGTTCGCGCTCCTGTTCGGTGGGCGTGCGGGGTACGTCGATACGCACGGTAACGTACAGGTCGCCTTGTGCCCCGCTGGCGTCGGGCATGCCTCTTTTGGCCAGGCGCAGTTTGCGATCGGCCACCGTTCCCGGCGGTATGGTCATTTCCACCGGCCCTCCCAGCGTGGGGACCTGGACCTTTCCTCCCAGCACGGCTTCCCAGGGACTGAGCGGAAGATCCAGATGCAGATCGCGCTTGTCCAAGCGGTAAAGCGTGTGCGGACTGATTTGCATGACCAGGTAAAGATCGCCCGGCTTGCCGCCATGCAGCCCGCTACCGCCTTTGCCCGGCAGGCGCAGGCGCTGGCCGTCGGCGGCTCCTTTCGGTATGCGGACCCTGTACGTCCGGGGCACGCGGTGCAGCAGGCCTTGTGCGTCGTAATCCGGCACCGCGACACTGATGTCGGTTTCCGCGCCGCTATAAATCTGCTCAAGACTTACCGGCAACACCATCTCGAAGTCCTGCCCATGCAAGGGCCGCCGTGCCTGGCCTTGCCGTCCGCCGGCCTGCGCCGCCGCGAACGCCGCAAGGAGATCCGCCAGGTCCACATCGTCGAAGTCTTGCGGCGCCTCGTGGAAATAGTCCCGCCATTCGCGCGGCGGCACGAAGTCTTCGCCTTGGGGCCGGGCGCCCAGCGCATCGTAGGCGGCGCGCTTTTCAGGATCTTTCAACGTGGCATAGGCTTCGGCCACCTGCTTGAACTTTTCTTCGGCCCCCGCTTCCTTGGATACATCGGGATGATGCTGATGAGCCAGCTTGCGATAGGCCTTCTTTATGTCGGCCTGGGTGGCGTTGCGCTCAATCCCCAGAATCTGATAGTAATCAACATATTTCATTGAAACTCCCGCGATGGCGCGAACAGGGCCGAGCATCGGCCGGCTTGGCTACAGCAATTGTCGCGCCTGGATGCCGATTGCGCCAGCGCCGCCGCCAAGGACGGCGCACGCCGCATCGCGACCGGGCCTGCGATTTGCTGGCATCGCCAAGGTGAACATCCAGATCGAGGAGCGACTTCATGGGCCAGAACCAGGACAGCAATGAGCGCGGCGCCGAGCAGACAGTGGAACAGCAGCGCGCCATACAGCGAGAACAGGAACAAAAGGACGCCGGGCAATCCGGCAAAGGAGGGGCGGGCCAGGGCGGCGGCGCCGTCCAGACGGGCGCGCGGGAGCACCCCGAACCTCCGCTGCCCGCCCAGCATCTTGAAAAACCCGGCAACGAGAAGGACCTGATACTCGCTCCGCAGTTCCAGGCGCCCGCATACAAGGGCAGCGGCAAGCTGGAAGGACTCTCCGCGATCATCACCGGCGGGGATTCGGGAATAGGCAGGGCGGTCTCCGTGCTGTTCGCGCGGGAAGGGGCCGATGTGGCGGTGGTCTACCTGGACGAGCACGAAGACGCCAGGGAAACGCAGCGCTGCGTCGAGGCCGAAGGAAAGCGCTGCCTGCTGATCGCGGGGGATGTGAAGGACGCCGGCTTTTGCCGCGATGCCGTGTCGCAAACAGTGCAGGCCTTCGGCAAGCTGGATGTCCTGGTCAACAATGCCGCGTTCCAGGAACATGCATCCACGCTGGAGGACATCACCGATGAACGGTTCGATGAAACCATGCGTACCAATGTTTACGGATACTTCCACATGGCCCGGGCGGCTCTGGGCCATTTGAAGGAAGGAGGGGCAATCATCAATACCGGGTCGGTCACCGGACTGAGCGGCAATGCCGAGCTGCTGGACTATTCCACGACGAAAGGGGCCATCCACGCATTCACCATGTCTTTGGCCGCCAATCTGGCGAAGAAGGGGATACGGGTCAATGCCGTGGCGCCGGGGCCGGTGTGGACGCCGCTGAATCCCGCCGACAAGCCGGCCGAAAAAGTCAAGTCATTCGGCAGTAAAACGGCTCTGGGCAGGCCCGCGCAACCCGAGGAGCTTTCGCCCGCCTATGTATTTCTGGCCTCTGCCGCCTGCTCGAGCTATATCACCGGCATCGTCCTTCCGGTTACGGGCTCGCCGGGGAGCTAGCCTAGCCGCGATACCGGAGCGCTTCGACAAAGGCCGAGAAGGCCGGGGAGGCCTGGCGCCTGTTCGGATAGTACAAGTGGTAGCCCTGGAAATAGGGGCACCAGTCGGGAAGGACCTCTTTGAGCCGGCCATCGGCCAAATAAGGCGCGACCAGCTCTTCAGGCACGTAGGCCAAGCCGATTCCGTCCACAGCGGCGTTAAGGACGTGCATGATGCTGTTGAAGACCAGTTGCCCTTCGACTTTGACGGTAAAGGCCTGGCCGTCCTTTTCGAACTCCCACGCGTAAATGGCGCCGGCCGGCCGATGCCGAATATTGACGCAATCATGACGGGTCAAATCATGAGGCGTCTTTGGGGGCGGATTCCGATTGAAATAAGCAGGGGATCCGACCACGGCCAAACGCCAATCCGGCCCGATGCGAGCCGCGATCATATCCTTGCCGATCGCTTCACCCAGGCGTATGCCGGCGTCGAAACGCTCCTCGATGACATTGGTGAACCCATAGTCAACATAGAATTCCAGAGTGATGTCGGGATAGTCTTTCAGGAATTGCGCCAGCCTGGGCCGTATGCACAGCTCGATTTGATCGTCCGTGCAGGTAATGCGGATGGTGCCCCTTGGCGTGTCTCGCCATTCACTCAACGTCTCGAGCTCCGCGCTGATCTGATCGAAAAGCGGCGCGATCGAGCGCATCAGCCGGTCTCCCGCTTCAGTAGGCGCCACATTGCGGGTGGAGCGCGCCAATAGGCGCACCCCGAGCCGCTCTTCAAGCGCCCGCATCGCATGGCTAAGCGCGGAAGGCGTAATGCCCAGCTTTGCTGCCGCTTTGGTAAAGCTGCGGTCTCGAGCCACGGCCACGAAGGCTTGCAGGTCATTGACCTTGTTGTGTTTCATTAATGAAATTTTCTCACAACCGCATCCGGATTGCACCCACTAATCAGAACGCCATAGATACGTCAAGATGTCTGCATGGAAGGTGGTCTTCAGCGCGCACGTACTGTCTTCTTCACCCGTTTATCTGCAAGGATCATGAACTATGAGCAAAACATTCATCGCGAGCCGTCGGTCTGTCAAGGAATTGACCGCTGCGGCCGCCGATCGCCGCGAATTCATGAAGGCGACTGGCGCCGGTATTGGCGCCCTGGGCATCCTTTCCGTTACGGGAGCCAGGGCTTTCGCCGCCAATACGCAAAGGACGTCGAATGCGCCTGAAGGCGCCGACAATTTTTACCAGAGCGGCAGGGCGATCGTGCAGAAGGTGAGTTTCAAGAACCAGTACAGCATGCAGGTGGCGGGCAATCTGGTTGTCCCCAGGAGTCTGGGACGAAATGGCGGAGCGCCTTCAATCGTAGTCGGCCATCCGATGGGGGCGGTCAAAGAGCAAAGCGCCATGCTCTACGCGCAAAAACTGGCGGAGCGGGGCTTTGTCACATTGGCGATCGACTTGCCATTCTGGGGCGAAAGCGGCGGCCAGCCCCGCAATCTGGTGGCCCCGGAAATGTATACCGAGGCTTTCAGCGCAGCCGTTGATTATCTCGGAACTCAAGATGTCATCGATCGCAATCGTATCGGCGTGCTGGGCATTTGCGGCAGCGGCGGCTTTGCCATCAGCGCGGCCAAGATCGACCCGCGATTGAAAGCCATTGCCACGGTCAGCATGTATGACATGGGGGCGGTTACCCGCCATGGATTGAAGCGTTCGCAAACCTTGGCGCAACGCAAGGCCTTGCTCGCCCAGGCGGCCGAGCAACGCGATCAGGAGTTTTCCACCGGGGAAATGCAGTTTTTGAATTATTTGCCCATGCGGATCGCTGCGGACGCCGATCCTGTGACGCGCGAATTCCATGATTTTTACCGTACCGCCCGCGGCATCCATATCCCGGAAGGTAGAACGCTGGAGCTGACGCAAAACCGAATGCTGACCAGTGAAGTCCGGTTCATGAATTTCTATCCGTTCAACGACATTGAAACGATTTCCCCGCGGCCGCTATTGTTCATAGCCGGTGAGCAGGCGCACTCCCGGGAGTTCAGCGAGGACGCCTACCGCCGGGCGGCAGGGCCGAAGGAGCTGCTGTGGGTTCCCGATGCCGGCCACGTCGACTTGTATGACCGCGTGAACCTCATTCCCTGGGACAGGCTGGCCTCGTTCTTCACCCAAAACCTGGCATAAACGTTCCATGAATACTTCAGTTTCCGAGATTTCGGCGGGCAACAAGCCCGTCCGTCATCAGTTCGAACATCAATCCGCATACTGGAGCTGCATTTTCGCGATGACGCTGTGCGTGTTCACGCTGATCGCTTCAGAATTCATGCCCGTCAGCTTGCTGACGCCCATCGCCTCCGATCTGCAGGTCGGAGAAGGCTGGGTGGGCTATGGCATTGCCATCTCCGGCGCCTTAGCGGTGCTGACCAGTCTTTTCATGTCAACGCTCGCGGGCTCCATGAACCGTAAAACCCTGTTGCTGCTGTTGACTGGGCTGATGGGTATTTCGGGCCTGATCATCGGACTGTCGCCCAACTATATGACCTATATGCTGGGCCGCGCGCTGATCGGCGTGGTGGTGGGCGGGTTCTGGTCCATGTCGGCGGCGCTGGCCATGCGGCTGGTGCCGGCCGACAAGGTGCCCAAGGCGCTGGCCATCTTCAACGGCGGCAATGCGCTGGCAGCCGTGGTGGCGGCCCCACTGGGAAGTTATCTCGGCGGTGTCATCGGCTGGCGCGGCGCCTTCCTTTGCCTCGTGCCCGTGGCGCTGATCGCCCTGGCATGGCAATGGTTCAGCTTGCCTTCCATGAAGGCTGCACCGCGCATGGCGGGTTCGGGAAATGTCCTCGGGCTATTCCAGAACCGTTTGATCGTTCTGGGCATGCTGGCAGTCGGCACGTTCTTCATGGGGCAGTTCATGCTGTTTACCTATGTGCGGCCCTTCCTGGAGACCGTCACCCGCGTGGACTTGTCAACGCTGTCGATGATTCTGCTCGCGATCGGCCTTGCCGGTTTTATCGGTACGATGTTCATCGGGGGCTTCTTGAAGAAGGGCATGTATCGCACGCTGGTGGCCATCCCGCTGTCGATGGCCGCCATCAGTCTGGCCTTGATTGCCTTTGGCGACTCGGTGACGATGGCGTTTGTACTGCTTGGCCTGTGGGGCCTGGTGGGAACGGCCGCTCCGGTCGGGTGGTGGTCGTGGCTGGCCGCGTCGCTGCCCAAGGATGCCGAAGCCGGCGGCGGCCTGATGGTGGCCATGGTTCAACTTTCCATTGCGCTGGGCTCCACCATTGGGGGTATGCTGTTCGATGGAAGCGGCTATCGCGCCACCTTCGTCGCGGCGGCAATCGTATTGCTGGCAGCGGCATTGCTTGCCATGCTGACCTCGCGCTCTTTCCAATCGATATAGGAGTTTTTCCACCATGACCATCAAAGCCTACGGCGCCCATGCGGGAGATCAGCCTCTCGAATCCATGGACATTACCCGGCGCGCGCCGGGCGAGCACGATGTGCAAATCGACATTGCCTACTGCGGCGTTTGCCATTCCGACCTTCACCAAGTGCGTTCAGAATGGGCCGGCACCCTGTTTCCCTGCGTGCCGGGGCATGAGATTGTCGGCCGTGTCACCGCCGTGGGCGCGCAGGTGTCGGGGTTTGCGACGGGCGATCTGGTCGGGGTCGGCTGCATCGTCGATAGCTGTCGGCACTGCGGGGACTGCGCCGACGGGCTGGAGAACTATTGCGATCACATGGTCGGCACGTATAACGGCCCCACAGCGGACGCTCCCGGCCATACGCTGGGCGGCTATTCGCAGCGCATCGTCGTGCATGAACGCTATGTGCTGCGCATCCGCCACCCCGAGGCTCAATTGGCCGCCGTGGCGCCTCTGCTGTGCGCGGGCATCACCACCTATTCGCCGCTGCGTCACTGGAGGGTTGGGCCTGGCCACAAAGTGGGCGTGGTCGGCATCGGCGGCCTGGGACACATGGGCATCAAGCTGGCGCATGCGATGGGCGCGCATGTGGTCGCTTTCACCACGTCGGTATCCAAGCGCCAGGCGGCCAAGGCTCTGGGAGCGGACGAGGTCGTGGTCTCGCGCAACGCCGAGGAGATGGCGGCGCATGCCAAAAGCCTCGACTTCATTCTCAATACCGTTGCCGCGCCACACGATCTGGACGCCTTCTTCGCGCTGCTCAAGCGCGATGGCACGATGGCGCTGGTGGGTGCGCCGGCCGCTCCGCATCCTTCGCCCGACGTGTTCAGCCTGATCACGAAGCGCCGCAGCCTGGCGGG
>JBEBYL010000021.1:0-48488 GCA_040391135.1 Pusillimonas sp.
CTCAGGCCTTCGGGCTTTAGCTTCTGACCATCCAACTTCTGGGGGTCAGTTCACTTCCGTTGCCTGGCTTTTCAGGGCCGCTACCGGATTCAGGCGGAGGCGGGAGCGGGCAGGCCCTGGCGCCGCAACTTGACCCCTTGCCGGATCCATATCAGAACCAGGATCAGCAAAGCCGGTACGTATGTCCAGAACTCCGACGGACGAGCCGGATTGGGGATTTTTATTTCCGCGACATCCCAACCCTGCTCCCATCCGGCGCGGCGCGCCTGGCTGCCGAAACGAACCGCCGCGATCTGGGCCTGGTCACCCATGGCCATGACGGTCAGGCCCGCAGCCGAGAGGCGTTGCATGCCGGCCGAGTCGCCTGTGGCGGTGTTACCCTCGGGCAAGGCGGGCAAAGGCACGGCCACGGTTTTCTGCAGCTCCTCGCCTTCCAGGTTCATGCCTTTCAGCACCGCCACCAGACGGCCCTTGTCAGGCATGTTCGCCGCCGTCTTCAGCAGCTCGGCGGGAGGCCGGCTTTCATACTTGGGCGCCAGGTGATCCATGAAGTAATCGGGCCGAAACAGCATGAAGGTGACCAGCAGCAGCAGCGCCACTTCCGTCCAGGTGGCCTTGACGCGCATCCACCTCATGGTGGCCGCCGCGAATGTCAGGGACGCCAGGGTAGCGCCGCCCACCACCAGCACCAACTCGCCCCAGCCTTCCACGTCGATCAGCAGCAACAAGGGGTTGAACACGAACATGAAGGGCAGAACCGCCGTACGCATGGCGTAGGTCACGCCTTGTATGCCCGTCTTGATGGGATCCTCGCCCGAAATCGCCGCCGCGGCGAAAGTGGCCAGCCCCACGGGTGGCGTGATATCGGCCATGATGCCGTAATAGAAGACGAACATGTGCACCGCGATCAAGGGGATGACCATGCCGCTTTGCGCGCCCAATTCGACCACCACCGGCGCCATCAAGGTGGCCATCAGGATGTAGTTCGCGGTCGTGGGCATGCCCAGGCCCAGCACCAGGCAGACCGCCGCCGTGAAGAACAGCATGGCCAGCACGCTGCCCATGGAAATCAGTTCCACGAACGCCGTCATCCGCAAGCCCAGGCCGGTCAGCGTGATCGCGCCCACGATAAGGCCCGCCGTGCCGCAAGCGATGGCGATGCCTATCATGTTGCGCGCCCCCTCTTGCAGACCGTTCACCGTTTCCGATACACCGACGCGCACGGACGGCCGTACTTCCTGCTTGCGGAACCATGCGATCAGAGGCCGCTGCGTAAGCATCTGGATCACCATGGATACCACGGCCCAGAACGCCGACAGCCCCGCCGACAGTTGTTCCACCGACAGGCACCAGACCAGGACACCGATGGGTATCAGGAAATACAGGCCCGCACGCACCGTGGGCCAAGGCTCGGGCCGCGTGGGATTGGTAATGTTGATATCCGTGGGCAGGTCGGGATGCGATGCTGAAATACGCAATAGCCACAAGTACAAAGCCACCAGCATGGCGCTCAGTATCCAGATGGCCGCGGCGCCCGCCACCGCCTGGACCCCTATTCCTATCCAGTAGACCAGGCCCATGACCACCAGCGAGCCCGCGATGCCCATGCCCCACCCTGCCAGCTTCTGCAGCAAGGTGCGCGGCTTGCCCGCCGACATCATCGGCTGGATGCCCAATTGCAGCGCCTCCAGGTGGACAATGTAGAACAAGGCAATATAGGAAATGCTGGCCGGCAGCAGCGCATGTTTGATGATGTCGGTATACGGTATGCCCACATACTCGATCATCAGGAAGGCGGCCGCACCCATGACGGGCGGCATGATCTGCCCGTTGACCGACGACGCGGTTTCGATGGCGCCGGCGCGTATGCCGCCGTAGCCGGCCTTCTTCATGAGCGGAATGGTGAAGATGCCGCCGGTGACCACATTGGCGACCGACGATGCCGACACAATGCCGTTCACCGCGGACGATACCACCGCCACTTTGGCTGGACCGCCGCGCAAGTGGCCCAGCAAGGCAAATGACACCTGCATCATGTAATTGCCGGCTCCGCAGCGATCCAGCAGCGAACCCAGCAACACGAAAATGAAAATATACGAAACCGAAACGCCCAGCGCCACGCCGTATACGCCTTCAGTGGTAAGCCACATGTGCGATACCAGGCGTTCGATGGAGGCGCCGCGATGGGCCAGCGCGTCGGGCAGCCATGGCCCCAGGAATACGTACATGACGAAGACGGCGCCCAGCACCGCCATTGGCGCACCCAGGGCGCGCCGCGTCACTTCAAGCAACAGGACCAGACCGATGCTTGCCACGACGATGTCAGTAGCCGTGGGGATGCCGGGCCGGGACGCCAGTTCTTTATAGAAAAAATAAAGATATGCGCCGCAAAAACCGGCGATCAGCGCAAAAATCCAATCGAACCAGGGCATCTTGTCGCGCGGGGAACTCTTGCGCGCCGGATAGGCGAGGTAACCCAGGAACATCGCAATGCCCAGGTGCACGGCGCGCGCTTCGGTGTCGTTGAATATACCGAAGTTGAACGCAAACGGCAGCGGAGAGGCATACCATAACTGGAACAAGGACCAGGCGATGGCGCCGCAGAAAAGGACTGCGCCGGCGATCCCGCCCACGTTGCGGCCACCACGATCGACGTCGGCAACCAGTTGTTCCAGATTGGCATTCGTAGCCTGCTGCGCAGCAGCGGACGGCGGGGATGTCGTACTCATGCTTGATTCCCTATTGTGTTTCCATCAGGTACCCAATGCGCCGGATGCGGCGCCAGGATGGTCTACCTATACGGGCGGCTTGTGGCCGCCCGGTTCAGCTCGCTTCACGGCCCATGCATCGGCAATGGATGCATGGACCGACGCACGCACAGGCTTACATCAAGCCTTTTTCCTTGAAGTACTTCTCGGCGCCCGGATGCAGGGGAGCCGACAAGCCGTTCTTGGCCATGTCCTTGGCCACCAGGTGTCCAAAGGCGGGATGCAGCTTCTTGAAGTCTTCGAAGTTGTCGAAGACGGCCTTCACGACCAGATATACCGTTTCTTCCGGAACATCCGCCGAGGTCACGAAGGTAGCCAGCACGCCATAGGTGTTGGTTTCTTGCGGATTATTGGGATACAGGCCGGCCGGGATGGTCGCCTTGGCATAATAGGGATTGTCGGCCACCAGCTTATCGACCACCGGTCCTGTCAGGGACATCAGCTGCGCGCCGCAAGTGGTGGTCGGGTCCTGGATATTTGCCGAAGGGTGACCCACGCCGTACATGAAGCCATCGATCTTGCCGTCGCACAGGGCGGGGCCGTGCTCGTCGGGACGAAGCTCGGATGCCAGCGAGAAATAGCTCAGGTCCAGGCCCTTGGCTTTCAGGAACTGCTCCATCGACGCACGCGTGCCCGACCCGGGATTGCCGACGTTGAAGCGCTTGCCTTTCAGATCGTCGAAAGACTTGATGTTGGCGTCCTTGCGAACCACATAGGTGAAGGGCTCGGGATGAATGGAAAACACCGAACGCAGCTTCTTGTAGGCGCCGGCATCCTTGAACTGGCCCTCGCCGTTATAAGCGTTATAGCCGACATCGGACTGCACCACGCCCAGATCCAGCTCGCCCGCCTTGATGGTATTCACGTTGAACACCGATCCGCCGGTGGACTCCACCGAGCAGCGCACGCCATGCTTGGCGCGATCCTTGTTTACCAGGCGGCAAATGGCGCCGCCCGCGGCATAGTAAACGCCCGTGACGCCGCCCGTGCCGATACTGACGAACTTTTGCTGCGCGGCCGCGGGCAATGGGGAGGCCAACGCCGCAAACATGGCCGCCGCTCCGGCCGTCATGGCCAGGCGCTTGGTGAAAGGGAATGCTAGAAACTTATGCATGTCGATCTCCTTGGGGTTTCCCCGCTGTTTTATTTCCGGCTGGTAACCGGTGATTGCGCAACTATTTGCCAAGGTGTGCAAATACCTGCGATGAACTGCGGCGCCGGCATGTGCCGCAACGCCTCCAATAAACACAATGGCGCGACGTGCCGGCTTTCATTGGCTATTGCCTCGCGGAGTCCAGTAAGCCAGTTCGTCGCGCAAGCGCAACTCGACTTCATCCAGGCGGTTGAGCACCGCCTTCCCTCCCCGCGCGGCAAAGCGGGCAATAAGATGCTCGGCCAACGCCAAAGGTCCCGCCATGGTGTGAAAGAATGACCCCGGCCCTTTGCGCGAACCCGCACCGGCGCTGGATTCGGACTGGAACAACAAGACATGCGCCGCTTTCAAGGCCAACGGCGACAAGGCATCGTCGGTAAGCGCGACAAGCACCACGCCTCGACGCGCGGCCTCGTGCGCCACTCGCACTGTCGGCGTCGAATAAGGCGCCTGCCCTATCGCGATCAGGGTATCGCCTTCACCCAGCATTTCCGCCTGTTCGTCCAAGGTGCTTCCCGAACCATCGAGCAACACTCCGTTTCGCTGGACCAGCTGATATGCATAGCGCATCTGAAAGGCCGTCCCGAAACTGGAGCGCGATCCCAGAAAGCCCACCAGCCTGGCCTTGAGCATGGCCTGGACCGCCGCGTCGAACTGCGCAGGCGTATTCAGCGAACATGCCGATTGCACGGCGCGCCCTTGCAGGCCGGCCAGTACATCATGGGCGGGCAGCATTCCATTTTGCCCTCCGGATGCCTGAAGCTTGGCGGCCCGCTGACGCAAGCCATAGCCTCCGCTTGCCAAGGCCTGCTGGAAGGGCGCGCGGAAGCTGTCGTAGCTTTTATAACCCGCGGCCCGTGCCAGGCGCAGCATTGTAGCGGGCGAAACAGATAAAGCCTGAGCCTGCCGCCGCATGGACCATAGCCCCACTTCTGCCGGATGGCCGCTGACCCAGCGCGCCGCCCGCTGCAGCTCGGGTGGAAGCTGGGCGAATATTGCCAGAAGGCGTTCTTGCGGCGAGTTGGCCAAGGATGTCATACGCTGGCAGACAAGTGCAAATCCAAAAAAACATATGCTACAGCGATTGAGAAATTTAAAACAAATGTTTTCATCGGGGTTTGCCCTAGGTTGGCGCCAATCTCATAACCGGCATGCATGCTTGACGAATCGGACATGCGCTTCTACGATGCAACAGATATTGACACCAGCTGTCCATTTGTTTCACCAACCCGTCGCAAAGCCATGGTCTTGCTTCACCTACCTAGCACGAGTTACCTATGAGAGCTGGATCGCAGCGCCTCCGGCAATGGGCGCTTCGCAGCGCGACGGTACTGTTGATAGGCGCCGCGCTGTCCGGCGTGTCAGCCCACGCGCAACAGCGCCTGGTCCGGGTCGGGATCTTCGAAAACGCGCCTGAACTGTATATGGACAACGGGCAGCCCAGCGGCATTCTTGGGGAATTGCTGAGCGCCATCGCCAACAACGAAAAATGGACGCTGACTCCGGTAGCCTGCGAATGGCAGGGCTGTCTGGAGGCCTTGCAAGAAGGCCGCATCGACCTGATGCCGGATGTCCCTTATTCCGCGGACCGAAGCGATCTCTACGATTTTCATAAAGTGCCGTCGCTGCACAGCTGGTCGCAAATGTATCAGCACCAGGGCGAGCGCATAACCTCGGTCCTCGATCTGCAAGGAAAACGCATCGTATCGCTGGCGGGCTCCGTGCAGGCCGATTACATAGCGTCCCTGGCCAGCAGTTTCGGGATCCGGGCCCAGCTTATCGGCGTCAGCGATCTGCAAGAGGGCTTTGCCATGGTTGCCGACGGCCAGGCCGACGCCGTGGTGGCCAACTATTATTACGGAGAATTGCAAGCGGCAAAGCGGGGCCTGATCGCGACGCCGCTCATGTTCCAGCCGACGCAATTGTTCTACGCCACGAAAAAGGGCCGGAACAACGACTTGCTGGATAGCATAAACCGGAACCTGACGGAATGGCAGGGCGACTCCGAATCGGTCTACTTCCGTATCCTCCAGCGCTGGGGACAAGCCACGCCCGCCCCTTCGGTCCCTTCGTCGTTCTGGTGGGTTGTCTCGTCGCTGGGGTTGCTGCTGGCGATGGCCCTGGGCCTGGCGGCCCTTTTCAAGGCTCAGGTCAATCGGCAAACCCGCCATCTCAAAGCCAGCGAGACCCGGCTCAACACCATACTGGACAGCGTCGATGCCCACATCTACATCAAGGACAGGCAGCTAAAGTACCGCTATGGGAATCACCAGCTATGCGAGTTCTTCGGCCTGCACGCGCCCGACCTGATCGATCGCCGCGACGACGAATTCCTGAGCGGGATCTCCCTGTCCCAAGTACGCCAGAATGATTTGCGCGTCATCAATAACGGCGAGCGGGTGGCCCTGGAAGAGCAGGTCGCCAAGCCCGGCGGACAGGGCACTGATACTTTTTTCTCCATCAAGATTCCGCTGCGCGACAGCCGGGGCAAGATCGAGGCGCTTTGCGGAATTTCCACCAACATCACCGACCACAAGGTCACCCAGGCCGCGGCGCACCGGCTGGCCTACTATGATCCGCTGACCGAGCTGCCCAATCGCCGCCTCCTGCTGGAACGCATGGATCATGCGCTCGAAGCGGTACGCTCGGGCGCCGGCATCGGCGCCGTCCTGTTCGTGGACCTGGACAACTTCAAGCGCATCAACGATGCGCGGGGCCATGTCCGGGGCGACGCTGTATTGTGCGGCGTCGCCCAGCGCCTGAAAGACATGGTACGCGGCGTCGACACCGTCGCCCGTATTGGCGGCGACGAGTTCGTCATCCTGCTTGATCATTTCGGCCGCACCCAGGAAGAAAGCGCCCGCATCGCCATGACCATCGCCGAAAGCGTGCGGGCGGCGCTGGAGCAGCCGCTGATCATCGAGGGGCAGCCGTATTTCTCCGGCGGCAGCATAGGCGTCACCCTATTGCGCCCCGACGGAAAGTCCACCCATGACGTGCTGCGTGAAGCCGACACCGCCATGTACCGGGCCAAGGAATCGGGACGCAACCGGGTCGCATTCTATGAAACCAGCATGCAGACCGAAATCGAGGAAAGACTGGCTCTGGAACATGATTTGTCGCTGGCGATAGGCACAGATCAACTGGGCATGTACGCGCAGCCGCAATACGGCAGAAATGGTGAAATAGCCGGGGCCGAGCTATTGATCCGCTGGGAACACCCCACTCGCGGCGCCGTCTCGCCATCCCGTTTCATTCCGATCGCCGAAGAGACCGGCGTCATCCTGCGCATCGGAGACTGGACGCTTCAGCAGGCCTGCGGCACACTGCTGCGGCTGAACCAGTCGGGCAAGCATTATCCGCTATCCATCAACGTCAGTCCCCGCCAGTTCCGCCAGCCGGACTTCGTCAGCCGGGTGCGCGAGATCGTCCTGGAATCCGGCGCGCCGGCGCACTGCCTTATATTCGAAGTCACCGAGGGCATCCTCATCGAAGATTTGCAAGGCGCCATTGACCGCATGGCGGAGCTTTCCGATATCGGCATCCGTTTCTCGATAGACGATTTCGGAACCGGCTACTCCAACCTGACCTATCTGAAGCGCCTGCCCTTGTATGAACTGAAAATCGACAAGAGTTTCATACAGGACGCCCCCGGCGATCCCGATAGCGTCGCCATCGTTAAACTGATACTTGCCATGGCCAAGCAACTTAGCCTGCGCGTAGTGGCCGAAGGGGTGGAAACGCAGGCACAAGCCGACTTCCTCAGCGCGCTGGAATGCGACGCCATGCAGGGCTATCTATTCGCCCGTCCCATACCCATCGCCCGCTGGCTCGACTCGCCACAAGCCGAATCTTCTTCCAAAATGCCTTAGCCGGGCCGCGAAATCTCGGACAGGGCTTCGCCGGCCGTGTCGCTGCCCGCTCCGTCCACAGCCACATCGCCAAGCGCGACGATACCCACCAGCCTTTTGTCCGCATTGACGATAGGCAGGCGCCGCACCTGGTTCTCGCTCATGATCTGGCATGCTTTCTCGACGGAGTCGTTTTCATAAGCCCACAACACGTCTTCGGACATCACATCGCGCACCTTCGTATCGGGGCTCCTGCCATCCGCCACGGCCCGGATGGTGATATCCCGATCGGATATCGTGCCTATCATGCGATCATTCTCGCCCACCGGCATCAAGCCGAAATCGCCGTCCCTCATCTGTCTTGCGGCATCCTTGATCGTCGCGTCGGGAAACACGACTTTCACGTCATGGCTCATCACATCTTTAAGCTGTTGCATGTTCATCTCCTGTTCCAGCATACCTGGATAAAGGCCGCGCCTTACACGCGGTCGCGCAATTGCGTCACGCCCCGCTGCTCGGCGCAGTGCTTGCAGCAGAACATGACTCCGTCCTTTTCCAAGCCGTGACCGATGATCTTCACACCGCAGTGCGAGCATTCGGGTGCAAGTTTATGGATGGCACATTCGTAGCTGTCGAATGTGTAGCTTTTACCGGCCGCAACGATCTGGAAAGCCTTGTCGTACTCGTTGCCGCAAGCGTCGCATCTGGGCATATCCTTCCTCCTTGAAAGCATTGAAGAAGACGTCGCGCACGGCGCCGCCATACCCGCGGAAGAGAGCAAGCGACATGCCGCCGATCAGGCCAGCGCGGTATCCAGCAACATCATCAATACGAATCCCAGGATAAGCCCCAGGGTGGCGTGCGATTCATGGCCTTGCCGGTGCGATTCCGGAATGATCTCGTGGCTGATCACAAACAGCATGGCCCCCGCGGCGGCGGCCAGGCCCCAAGGCAGGAGCGCCGCCGATATCCCGATGACCGCCACGCCCAGCACCGCCGCAAGCGGCTCGATCAAGCCCGAGAACACCGCCACGCCCACCGCCACGCGGCGCCCGTAACCCACGCTGCTTAGCGCCAGGGCCACGACCAATCCTTCCGGCACATCCTGGATGGAGATCCCCATCGCCAGCGCCCGCGCGCCGATCTCGTCCGGTCCCGCAAAGCCCACGCCTATGGCCAGACCCTCGGGGAGGTTATGCAGGCAGATGGCCAACACGAACAGCCAGACGCGCTTCATCTTTCTGGCGCGCGAGCCCTCCAGCCCTTTCACGAAATGCTCATGCGGAACCGACCGGTCGATCAAGAGCAGCAGTGCGGCTCCCGCGATGATGCCGCCTCCGACGATGCCGCCCGCCCCCCATGGACCGGCGCCCTGTTCCCTTGCCACGTTCAAGGCGGGGATGATGAGCGAGAAAGAACTGGCCGCCAGCATCACGCCGGCACCGAAGCCCAGCATGGCATCGTTGGCGCGTTGGGAAAAAGGAATGGAAAAAACGACAGGCAAGGTCCCCAGCGCCGTGGCGAAGGCTGCCAAAGCGCCCCAGCGCAATGCGCCCACCAATTGCGGATCTTCCGTCACCAGCCGCGCGTAGAAATCCACCAACACAAGAATGACCGCAATGACAAGAATCAGCAGGCCAATGGAAAAACCGGACCGTATCGACTGGGCATCATCCATGGGCTCGATCTCCGCTAACAAGGCACTGGAAAATCATAAACCCGTCCTTTATACTCAATAGTTATATATAAGTTTCCACTAATTCGTAGTGGTTTTATATGCCGACTGGTAATTTACTGGTTTACCCCTAATCAATACCTACAGCATGACCGCCTCGATCCGATCCCTATTCCGTCCCCTACCCAAGCTGTTCAAAGGCGCCCTAGTAGGCACCGCCCTGCTCGCGGCC
Source organism: Pusillimonas sp. (assembly GCA_040391135.1). GTDB lineage: Bacteria > Pseudomonadota > Gammaproteobacteria > Burkholderiales > Burkholderiaceae_B. Next base: position 9,680 of record JBEBYL010000021.1, read on the forward strand.
AGCGCCAGCCACGCAAGCGAATGGCCGGAACATCCCATAACGATGCTGATGGGATTTCCCGCCGGATCGGGCGTGGACGTCATCGCGCGCAGCATTCAGGAACCATTGCAGCAGGCATTGGGCGTGCCCGTCGTCATCGACTATCGCTCCGGAGCGGGCGGCAACCTTGCCTCCGCCGCCGTGGCACGCGCCAAACCCGACGGCTACACCATCTTGCTGGGCACCGCGGCCACCCATGGCATCAATCCCGCCATCTATAAAGAATTGCCTTTCGACGTCGAAGATGACTTTACTCCTATCGCCCCGCTGATCGACGTCTCGAATGTGCTGACCATCAACCCCAAGGTGATCGACGTCAACACGGTCGAAGACTTCATTGCCGAGGTCAAGGCCAACCCCAACAAGTACTACTTCGCCTCGACCGGCGTGGGCACGGGAACACAGCTGGCTTTCGAAGAATTCAATGCCCGCGCCGGCCTGCAAATGGTGCATGTGCCGTACAAGGGCGGCCCGGAAGCGCTGCAGTCCGTCGTAAAAGGGGAAACCTGCTGCATCTTCAATCAAGTGCAAACCGTCCTGGGCCAGTACAAGGCCGGCACCGTGCGCCTGCTGGGCGTCTCGACGGCCAAGCGCATCGATGTCGTCAAAGACGTGCCGGCCATCGCTGAAAAAGCCATACCCGGTTTCGACAGCTATATCTGGTTCGGGCTTTTCGGACCCAAGGGCATGGATCCGGCACTCGTCCAGAAAATCAATGCCGCCGCCACTCAGGCCCTGCAAAATCCGGATGTCGCCAAACGCCTGACCTCGACAGGCAACACCATACACGTATCCTCGCCCGAAAAGTTCCGTCAGACTGTGCACGACAACCGGACCAAGTGGGCCGAAATCGTGAAAGCCGCCGGCGTGACGATTCAATAAGCGCAACATAATTCGGTCAAAACGGGCGGCTCCAACAGGAGTCGCCCGTTTTTTTCACCGCGCCCGACCGGTCGGCTCAGCGCTCAACTACAACATCGTTGCCGACAAAGGCTTGCAGGCCATCGCTACTTGGCTTGGGAATACTTGAACGTGCCCACCGCCGTCGCCATCAACAAGGAATCATCCAGCAAGACCTCGGCGCGGGTGAAGAACACACTGCGCCCCTTGCGTTCGGTATACCCCTTCGCCACCAGGATTTCGCCCTCGCCGCTGCCGATGAAGTTGGTGGTCAGCGACAAGGTCAGGCTGCGCAGCGGCGGCTCGCCGGGCTTCGCGTACAGTCCGCTATAACCCGACACCGAATCCAGCAGGGTGCATATGACCCCGCCATGGACGCGCCCCGTCCGGTTTCCCAGCTGGGCAGACATCGGCAGATGCATCTCGGCATAGCCGGGCGACCACTTGACCAAAGTGACGCCCATCCATTCCAGGAACGGGTTGTTGATAAGTAGCGGTGTCTTGCTGTCGGAGGCCATACGGATTGAAGTCCAATAGTTTGGGAAACCGTTAGCTTAACGTGTATGAGGCCCGCGGCGGGGCACAAGCCTTCTTCATCATTTCAACCCTGCCGCGCCTTGGCCTCGTCATCAGAACGATCGTCGGACAGCCTTGCCGCCTCGCTGGCAATCAGCTCCAGCCTTTCGCCTTCGAAATCCGCGTGCAGCGGCTCCAGCGCCGGCATGGTCCGGTTGGCTTTGGACGACAGCTCGCTGAAGCGCGATGCCTTGCCGTACAGGCCCTGCTGGCCAGCCACGGCTGTGACCGTGCTGTTGTAATGCCGGCTGACGGTATCCAGGGTTTCGCCCAGCTTTTTCAGGCGCTCGGCCACGACGACGACCTGATTGTAGATTTCGCCGGCTCGGGCGCTCAGTTCGTGGGCCTGCTCGTTGCTGCGGGCCACCATCCACAGGTTCGCCACCGTCTTCAAGATGGGCATCAGGGTCGTATGCGACACCAGGATGACGTTGCGCTGGTAGCCGTAGTCGAACAGCTCCCGGTTGTGCTTCATGGCTTCGATATAAGCCGGTTCGATAGGCATGAACATCAAGACGAAACTGGGGCTGCGCATGCCGATAAGGTTGCTGTAGTCCTTTCTTGCCAGGTCGTCGATATGATTGCGCACGGCTTTTACGTGCGCATCCAGCGCCGCCCTTACTTCGGCGTCGGTTTCCACGGCGATGGCGCGGTCATAGTCGACCAGCGACACTTTGCTGTCGATGACAATATGCTTCTGGTCGGGCAGCTTCACAACGAAATCGGGCTGCCGGTTATTGCCCTGCTCATCCTTGAAGCGGGGCTGCGACTCGTAATGATCACCCTTGACCAGGCCGGCCAACTGCAGTGTCCGCTCCAGTTGCACTTCGCCCCAATTACCGGTGGTCTTCTTGTCGCCTTTGAGCGCGGTGGCCAATGTATTGGCCTCGGCGCTTATCTTCAAGCCCACCTCGAGCACCCGCTTGATCTCGGAACCCAGCGACACATTTCCGCGCAGGGTTTCGTCATGTACCTGGTTCACACGCCGCTGGAAACCATCGATCTGTTCACGGAAGGGCTTTAGCAAAGCATCCAGGGAGCTCTGGCTATTTTGCGCGAAGGTCTTGCCTTTTTCCTCCAGTATCTGGTTGGCCAGGTTCTGGAATTCCATTTTCAGCTGAGTACGGGACTGCTCGAAGCTGGTCTTCATTTCCTGGAAACTGGCCTGCCTTTCGGCTTGCACCGCCTGCATTTCGGCCAATTCCTTGTCCAATTTCGCATAGCGCTGGGCCAGGAGCTGGAAATCGGCATCCTTGACCGTCACGCTCATGCGGGCTTCTTCCAGACGCTCCTGCAGGCTTTGCACGGTCGACTCGCTGCGTGCCAGTTGGCGGTCGATATGCACTTTCTCCGATTCCACGCCTATCACCTGGTTCTTGGCCTGATCCAGCTCCGCGCGCAGCTCTGTCAATATCTCGCCTCGCTGCTTGGCAAGGTTTTGAAGAACGGTCATGCCATCGCGGGCTTGTGCCAGGAGACGGCGGTAATACACGGCCGCCACGATGAAGCCGGCTGCGGCGGCCAGCAGCAACAGCCATGTGCTGTCGGCATCCATGGGTAATTGATCCATACCTTATTCCTTTAGCGATACCGCATCACGCTATCGCGTTGTTGACTCAATTTCTTTCAAGTTCCACCCGGGTTGAGGGTATAGTATGTCGTCGTTGATGACATATCCATACTGTATACATATATACGTCCATTTTTCAGGCAGGCCCATGAGCAAGACAAAATCCCCCTGGCCATTGCGCTGGGACCTTCTGCTGCGCTATCGATTGATTGAAATCATCGCTCAATGGGAAGGCCGCCTGACCACCAATCATTTGTGCAATAGCCTGGGCATAGGACGCCAGCAAGCATCCAAGGATATCAATAGCTATTTGCGGGACGTCGCGCCCGGCAATCTGGTGTATGACCGCCACCTGAAAGGCTACAAGCCGACGCCGGAGTTCCATCCCCGGCTGACCACGGGGAATGCCGACGAATATCTGCACATCCTGGGGCGAAACAAGGATATCAGCCATACTTTCGATGCGCTCAATCTTGAGTTCACCAACACCGAAGTCCTGCACGTGCCACTGCGCAATATCCATCCCACGGTGCTGCGCCCGCTGGTCCAAGCGGCCAGAGAACAGAAACGTGTCGAAATAAGCTACATATCGTTGACATCGCCTGTGGCCGAGACGCGCGTCATAACGCCGCACACGCTGGTTTGCACGTCGCTGCGCTGGCACGTTCGCGCCTATTGCGAGAAAAACCGCGGCTACCGCGATTTCGTCCTGAGCCGCTTTCGCGACCGGCCCGAAATCATAGGCGATTCCCCCAACGCCAAGGCGGAAGACGACTTGTGGAATACCGAGGTCATCATCCGCCTGGCGCCCGATACACGGCTCAGCCCGATCCAACAAGAGATCATCGCGCATGATTACGGCATGGTCGACGGCACGCTGGACGTGCCTACGCGCGCGTCCCAGGTCGTCTATGTTTTGCAGGCATTCGATATCGACCCCTACAAGCAATCGGTCAAGCCGGAGGCCCAACAACTGGTCATTGAAAACTACAGGGAAATAGAGCCTTATCTGTATTAGTATCGCGCCTGCGGCGCATTACAGTAAACTTCTGTACTTCGAATTCCTGCAAGCATCGGCATCAAGCGCCTTGTATGAAGCAAACCATGCATAGAATCTGCACCCGTCTGGCCGAAACCGCTGTATTGACCCTTACGCTGACCGCTGCCGCGCTGGCACATGATACCTGGCCGCCCCACAGTCATGCCGTGCAGCTTGTCGTAACAGCGCCCGCCGGCAGCGTCGACGACACGATAGCGCGCCTGGTCGCAGAGCAACTGAACAGTCAGCTTCACGCCAAGTTCGTTGTGGCAAACCAGTATGGCACCAACGGCAATGCCGGTGCCGGCATGGTTGCCGGAGCTCCGGCCGATGGCAGCCGGCTGCTGCTATCGGGTGCGGGCACCCTGGCGGTAAATCCCAATGTATTCAGGGATCTGCCTTTCGACCCGCAAAAGAGCTTCCAGGCAATCGGGCTGATCGCGGACATACCGAATATCCTGGTGGTCAACAGCGATCTGCCGGTGCACAGCCTTGCCCAGTTCAACGACTACGTCAAGGCCCATCCCGGCGAGGTCAACTTCGGCTCCAACGGCAATGGCAGCTCCACGCACCTGGCCGGCCAGCTATACATGAACGACATCGATGCCAATATGGTTCATGTGCCCTATAGCTCGCCGGAGCTGGCCACCAACAATCTGATAGCAGGCGAGATCCAGTCCATGTTCCAGCTGGTTCCCGGCATCCAGGGCCAGATCAAGGCCGGCAAGGTCAGGGCATTGGGCATCATGGCCCGCAGCCGCTCCAGCGCCTTGCCCGATGTGCCGACCATGGCCGAACAAGGCCACCCCCGCTTGCTCGCCACGCACTGGCTCGCCCTGCTGGCGCCCAAAGGCACGCCCCAAGGCATCATCGAAAGGGCCAACAAGGCTCTGAACGAAGCGCTGAACGATCCTGCCCTCAATCAAAAACTGACCAGCATGGGTGCCGTCGTCCTGGGCGGCGCTCCGCAAGACCTGGATGACACGCTTGCATCTTCCTTGAAGAAATGGCGCAACGTGGTTTCGAGCGCCGATATCCGGCTTCAGTAAAGACGGGTCTTTTCCCATTGGCGGAAGCGAAAGCCGCCACTACAATGCTTTCATGGCCTTAACCGGCGGCATCATGCAAGGAGCTCTCATGCAAGACACTATCGGGTGGGTAGGCTTGGGAAAAATGGGCTTGCCCATGGCACAGCGCCTGTTGCATGCCGGATATCCCTTGCATGTCTGGGCTCGCAATCCGCAGCAGACATTGGCCCTGCGCCAGCAAGGCGCAAAAATCGCCACCGACCTGATCGAACTGGCCCAACGGTCGCACACGGTCTTTACCATACTGGGCGACACGCGCGACGTCGAAAGCGTCTACAGCGATATGGCGCAAGGCATCCAGCCCGACACCCTGTTCATCGACATGACCACGGCGGCGCCCTCGATCGCCGCCGACATCAGCCAGGCGCTGGAGCAGCGGCACGCCCGATTCCTGGATGCGCCCGTTACCGGCGGCGTGACCGGCGCCGCCAAAGGCACGCTGACGCACTTCGTGGGCGGCGACACTCAAGACATCCAGCGCTGCGCAACCCTGCTGGCGCAATTGGGCCAGCGCGCCGTTCATTGCGGGGAATCCGGATCGGGCTATCGCATGAAGCTCGTCAACCAGACCATCATCGCCGGAACGTTCCTGGGCCTTGCAAACGGCATGGCGCTGGCACGCGGCGGCCATTTCGACACCGGGCTGTTGACTTCGGCGCTGGGCACGGGCACCGCATCGGGCTTGCTGTTCAATTCGTACGCCGAACGCATGATGGCCGGCAGCGGCGAAATCACGTTCACACTAGGCTTGTTGCGCAAGGATCTGCGCCTGGCGCAAGCCGAAGCCGAACTGCAGCAAAGGCCTTCCCAATTCCTGAACTTCGCGGTCCAGCGCCTTAATGCCGCATGCGAGCGCTTCGGCGCGCATGCCGGCGTCCAGATGCTGGGCCAGATGGACGATTGACCGCCTTAGGCCTGCGGCGACGGAAACACCGGTTCGCCCAGGTTCAGCATCAGGCGGTTGGCCCATGCAAAGATCGAACCCGCATGCAGCAGATCCAGGATTTCAGCCTGGGTCATGCCCACATCCTTGAGCGCCCGGATATCGTCCGGTCCTATGTTTTCCGGCTCTTCGGTCAGGCGTATGGAAAACTGCGCGATGGCCCTTTCTCGCTCATTGATGCCGGCGCTGCGTGGATCGTCGAAGACCTGTGCGACCGTGTCGTTGCGTTTGGCCAGTTGCTCGAAACGCTGGGCATGTACGGATGCGCAATACACGCAGCCGTTTATGCGCGACACCACCAGCGAACTCAGCTCGCGATCGGCACGCGCCAGTCCGCCGGGCGCGTACATGATGGCGTTGAACGCCTCGGACCGCTGCTTCAGGATGGCGGGCTGATGCACCAGGAAAAGATAGTAGTCGGACACCTTGGCCTTGGGATGGCTCATTTCCAGCACCTCGGCCTGCAAAGGCGTGCAGTTGTCCGGATCGACCACGTCCAGCCAGGCTTTCCACTCCAGCGTGTCGTTGGTGTAGCCCTTGTTTTCGATGATGGTGTTCATAGCGACTCCAATGCCTTCATGGCGGAAAGGCCGGCCACCAGCCGAATCTGATACGACAGGAAAGCCACCAATTGTGCCAGCGTCACGATATCGGCGGTGGCCATGCCGGCATCCCGCAATTGCTCAAGCGCCGCCTTGTCGCCGTCCACCGGCTTGAGGATCAGTTTCTGAGTGAATATCAGCATGGCCCGCAGGCGCGAGGGCGGCAAGCCATCGACACGCCCGCTTTCGATGGCGGCCATCACGCGGGCCTCCACGTTCCGATCGGCCAGCGCATCCCGATAGTGTCGCGCCAACGCGCCGGAGCGGGACAGGAGGCTTGCATGCCAGGCCACCAACAGGCGCTCTTGTATCGGCAGCCCCTGGCTGGAAGGGTCGAAGAAAAGCTCGTAGCTGCCCTGCGTGGCGTCCACGACCTTGTGCCTGGCATGGCGGACGCCATACAGCGGATCGGCCGGCGTCAGGCCCACGATCGCATCCACGGCATCGCCGGAGTCCGCCTGGACTCCGGCCGCTGGAGAGGTGATGTCATTCATAAACTTCCTTTTCCGGGACCAGCTTATGCCGGTGTCCATTCGTCGCCGAATATCTCGGGCTCGTTATACGCCTGCAACTGGACAAAATGCGTATCGATGTTTTCAACGTACAAGAGGCTGGCAATCCCTTTGGACAAGCGCTCGGCGCCGTCGCTGATGGCCGGGATATCGCCCGATACCGTTCCATGCGTCAGGGTGGAAGGGTAGCAAAAACAGTGGATGCGGGACAAGCCGGGCATGGAACCGGCTTGTTTTTCCTGGAACTCGAAGACGGGTCCCAGGTCGGGCGAGTCCAGCAGCTCTCTATCGTCGCCGCCCTCTGTTGGAGAATAGCGATCCGACCAGATCCGCAGATGCCGGGCAATCCTCGCGTACTCCGGGCGGCTTTGCCAATCGATGCAGAATCCCGTCGAAAGAATCAGGAAGTCCAGTGCAAATTCCTTTTTGGGCGTAATGACCCGCAGCTCGCCGCCTTGCTCGCTCACTTTCAGCACCGGCGCGCCCAGGTTGAATCGCGCATTCGCATGCCGTGACACACGCAAGACACTGGCGCGCGGAGGCGGCACCTGCTGCACATTGATGTAATGCCGTATCCGCCACTTCCACTCATCGGGCAAATCCACAAAGCCGTGGGTGTAGCCGGGGTTGCCCGCACCCTTGCTTTTATTGATGCGCGGCAGTTCAGCGCGGCGTATCAGCAGATCGACGCTGGCCGCCCCATTTTCCAGCGCCGTGCCGGCGCTGTCCATGGCCGAGGCGCCGGCCCCGACCACGCCGACCCGCATTCCACGCAAGGCCGAATAGTCCATATCGTCGGAGGAATGGGCCCAAAACCGGCGCGGCAGTTGTGCGACAAAGTCCGGAACGGATGCGCCGCCCAGGCCATCGCGGCCGGTGGCCAGCACCACGCGGCGCGCGTAAACGGTGGATAGGCCCGCCGGCGACGATACGCTCAGCTCCACATGATCGCGATGAGGAATGATGTCCCGCACATGGTGCTCGTTGCGGACGTCTAGATTCAGCACGCGCCGGTACCAGCGCAAGTAATCCATCCATTGCAGGCGCGGAATCTTGTCCAGGCGATTCCACTCATCCACACCGAACTGCGCTTCGAACCAGGCGCGGAATGTCAGCGCGGGAAAGCCCAACGCCGGGCCGGTAAGCTGCTTGGGCGAGCGCAGCGTTTCCATGCGCGCCGTGGTGGCCCATGGGCCCTCGAATCCCGGCGCCGCGCTATCGAGAATCCGGGCCCGCATACCCTTGAATCCCAGCGCGGCCGCCGCGGCCAATCCCGCCATGCCGCCGCCGATAATGGCGACATCCAGCAGTTCCTGTCCGTTTATCGATGCGGACGGCACCCACTGCCTGGCAGGAAGGTCGAGCCAGGCGATGTCCTGCGCAAGACGCTGTTCAAGCGCGCCCAGCCCCTGGACGGGGGAAAAAGAACGGGTATGAGTCATTATGCGGGGGAGAAAACGTAGAGAAAATTCAAAAAGTCGCGATAGACGGGGTTGCGGCTCAGGCGGCATCCTCGCCGGGCGCGGGCTGAAAGGGATCGGCATCCTTGGGCAGGCCGCTTGGATCGCCCGCCACGAAGCGGGATACGCTGGCGCTGGCGTAGTCCCACATGGCCTGGACCAGCCGGGAGCCTTCGTCGGGCAAGGCCCGATCGCGATGCTTGATCACACCCATAAGATAAGGAACATGCCGGTCGATGCCGCGAAACACCACCCCTTCCGGCGACATGGTCGTCGCGGTAAGCGGATCGACCAGAGCCAAGCCGACGCCGGCGCGCACCATCATCAATGCGCCCAGCGACGAAGTCGTCTCGATTTGACGCCTGGGTCTGGCAGTGGGATTGTTATGCAAAAGCGCCGTCGAAAGGCGATGCCGCAATCCCGTGCGATTCGACATGGTAATAATGGTGTGGTCGCCCAGCTCGCTCAAGCGCACCACATCGCTGGCCGCCAAGGGATGGCTGGCGGGCAGTGCCAATACACATGGAGCTTGTCCTGACCACAACAGTTCGCAGCGCCCCAGGTCTATGGGAAGGCTGATCACGCCGATGTCCGCCTGCCCATCGGCCACGGCCTGGACAACGTCGTGGGGCTGAAAGGTGTCGACATACAGCTTGTATTCGAATACAGGCTGGCTGCGCTCAAGCAGCCCTATGGTGGCGGGCAGCAAGCTGGAGCCCAGCGAATAGGTCGCCGCGACCCTCAGTGGGCGGCTCTGGCCGCGCGCGATTTCGCGTGAACGGCTATCCAGTTGTTGCAGGCCGGCCAGGACATTGCGCACTTCTTCGTAGTATTCACGTCCTTGTTCCGTCAGGGTTACCTGCGGACGCGTGCGGGTGAACAGCATGAAACCCAGTTCCTGCTCCAGATCCTGGATTTGCCGGCTGACCATGGGCTGGGATCTATCCAGCAGGCGCCCGGCCGCCGTAACGCTTCCGGCGGAATACACGGCGGCAAAGGCTTCAAGTTGACGGATTTCCATTATTGGACGCCTGGAGAAACAAGGACCGTCCGACTTCCCGGACACTATGCAAATTATACATTTACCAAATGTAACCATTCAATAGTTGAATGGCAATACGAGCACGCGGCTCCTGGCAAAAGCAGTGGGAGAAATATATCCCATATTGGCCATACGGGTTTACCGCTTTACACCGAAGCAATGCTCCAATCCGGGAAAATCCCCCTTTTTGACATCGGCGGCATAGCGTTCGGCGGCTGACCGCACCACGGCGCCTACATCGGCAAACTGCTTGGCAAACTTGGGGATCCGATCGCCGCTAAGGCCAAGGATGTCTTCGGTTACAAGGATTTGCCCATCGCAGGCTGGGGATGCGCCAATGCCGATGGTGGGCACCGTCAATGTCTCGGTAATACGGCGTCCCAGGCTTTCGGCAACCCCTTCCAGCACGACGGCGAAAGCGCCCGCCTGCTCGTGCGCCACGGCATCGCGCAGAATGCGTTCCGCGGATTCGTCCGTCATGCCTTGCGCCTTGAAGCCGCCCATCGTATTGACATACTGCGGCATCAAGCCCACATGCGCCAGTACGGGAATGCCCCGCTCGACCAGGAAACGGGTGGTTTCCGCCATGGCTATGCCGCCCTCCATCTTGATGCCGTCGGCGCCGCTTGCCGCCAGCATGCGGGCGGCATTGGCGAACGCCTGTTGCGGCGACTCCTGATAGCTGCCGAAAGGCATGTCGACGATAATGCAGGCATGGTTGGTCGAACGCACAACGGCGGCCGCATGCGCTGCCAACTGATCCACGGTAATCGATAATGTGTTGGGCAGGCCATAGCCCACCATGGCCGTCGAATCGCCGATCAAAATCATGTCCAGGGCGTCGTCCAGCAAGCGGGCAAACGGGGCCGTGTAGGCCGTCAGGGCGGCTATTTTCTGTTGGCCCTTGTATGAAACCAATTGGGGCACACTGACCCGCTTGGTTTGATGATGAACACTCATTTCTTTCTCCTGATTCTTCCTGAATAACGCTTGGGCGTGAAACCAAATGAAGCTTTACCGCACTGCAACAACCGTATAATCGGGTAGATTAGCCTAAAGAACAAGTCAACAAATACGATGTCTTACGGAGGGCACCCGATGTCTGCAAATCAGAACACCCTTGGTTTTCACGATGGCCGCAATGCGCCGCAATTGGGTCTGGGCGTATGGCAGGTTGAAAACGATGTTGCCGCAACCGTCGTGCAAACGGCGATCGGCGTCGGTTACCGCTCCATCGACACGGCGGCCATCTACGGAAACGAAGAGGGCGTGGGCCGGGGCATAGCGCAGTCCAACATCAAGCGCGAAGACTTGTTCGTCGCCACCAAGCTCTGGAATGACCGCCACGGCCACGATACGTCCAAAGCAGCCTTCGAAGAAAGCCTCGAAAAGCTGGGTCTTGATTACGTGGACCTGTACCTCATCCACTGGCCTGTTCCCAAGAACGGCCTTTACGTCGACGCTTGGGAAACCATGATCCAGCTTCGGGACGAAGGCAGGGCAAAATCCATAGGCGTATGCAACTTCAACATCAACCACCTGCAAAAGCTGCTGGATAAAACCGGTGTGCTGCCGGTGGTGAACCAGATCGAACTGCATCCCCATTTTCAACAAGCCGAACTGCGCCAGTTCCATGCCGAGCACGAGATCGTCACCGAAGCCTGGAGCCCGCTTGGGCGCGGCAAACTATGGGAAGATCCCAGCCTGGTTGCCATTGCGCACAAGCACAACCGATCCGTCGCGCAAGTCATGATTCGCTGGCATACGCAATTGGGCAACATGGTCATCCCGAAATCCATCACGCCCAGCCGCATCCAGGAAAACTTTCATGTGTTCGACTTCACGCTCGACGCCGAAGACATGGCCGCCATTGCCGCACTGGATCGGCCCGATGGCCGCGACGGTCCCGACCCCGAACTTTTCCGCCTGCCCAAATAACCGGACAGCCTTGATCCAGGCTATCCGGCATTGCGCGCGCCACGGGTCATAAGCGCGGCCAGCCCTGGCGCGCAAGCAAACACCGCAAACAGGGCAAGGGCCGCTTGCTGTGTTCCCTGCGGGCCTCCCGGCTCGGTGAATCCAGCCGCGTTCGTGACCATGCCGGCCAGCGCGGCGCCCATGGCCATGGCGTAAAGCTGCAAGGTGGTGATGGCGGCCGATGCAATGTTTTCCTGCCCCTTGGGTGCCGACTTGAATACACGGGTCAGCATATTGGGCCAGCATAGCCCCACGCCCACACCCACACCCAGCAATGGAGCCATCAGCCAGTTGACGCCACCCTGCTGCGACAAGCCCTGCATGGGCAGCATCCATGCCAGCATCGCCAGCGACCCGGCCGATGCCAAAGGACCGATCACCATGAGGCGATTGGCGGTGGCCGTTGAACGGCCGGAACTGATGAATGAACCCAAAGTCCAGCCGGCCGATAGCAGCGCCGTCCAATACCCGGCCACCAGTGGGCTTTTTCCGTGTATCGATTGCAGGAAATAAGGGATATAAATTTCCGTCGTCACCCCTATGCTGAGCAAGCAAATGCATGCATACAGGCTGCCCAGCGCCGTTCCCGCCGAATACGAACCCGTCGGAAATAAACGCACGTGTGCGCGGCCGTCGATTCTTGCGATCAGGAGCGCAATCGACACGCCCATGGCGATGCCCGCGGCATTCCATGCCACGCTATGGCTAAGGCTGGCGATCGATACGACCAGCACCGACAGCGCCAGTAGCAATATGCTGCCCAGCGGCGCCTGGGCCCGCTTGCCGTCAGCCGGCCCATTCTGCACCAATTGCGTATGCACCAGCAGGGCAAGAATCGCCGCGATCGGCACCACCGCCCAGAACGCCAGCCGCCAATGTCCCGTCTGCGCGAAAATGCCGCCTATTGCGGGCCCGGCCAGCGTGGCGACGCCCCACATGCTGGACACCAGGACCATGGCCCTGGACCACAGGCGCTCGTCGAAAACCAGTCGGACCGCGGAGTAGCTGAGTCCCAGCAGCAGGCCCCCGCCCAACCCCTGCGCCGTGCGCGCCGCCAGCAGCCAGAACATGGCGGGCGCCAGCGCACAGGCTATTGTGCCGCTCACAAATACGGCAATCGCCAGCAGGAAGGCGTGCCGCAGTCCGAACTGCTCCATCGATTTGGGCGAAAGCGCGGAGCCCAGGATGGAAGCAACGACAAAAAGCGTCGTGTTCCAGGCGTAATATTGCAGGCCTCCGATGTCGTCGACGATGGAGGGCAGGATGGTGGTGACGATGTACACATTGACGGCATGCACCGCTACGCCGCCCGCCAACGCCAACGATCGCAAGCCGTTGCGGCCCCATAAAAGTTCGGACCAAGACCCTGGGTGTTGTGTATGCATAGTGCGCGCCGCGGCTCAATAATGCGGCGGCTTTTCGACTGCGTACGGATCGGCGCCGCCGCCTTCGCTGGCGGCTTCGCCCAGCCGCTTTACCAAGGCGGTGCACAGCGCGCGCAATTCGTCGATCTGCTTTTGCTGCTCGTACACCTGCCGGTTCAATTCCAGCACCAGATCTTCCTGCGCCGTCAATTTCAGCTCGATATCGATTAAACGCTCTTCCATGCCCACGGCCATGCTCTCAGCTGAAAAATCATCATTTTAATCGGCCCGCCGTGCAAGGCGGGAATCAACGGTTCTCAATCGACGGGCAATCGCTTACGATCATCCCTGCGCAGTTATGCATCGATCCCGCAGGACAGGCCCTATGAATAAAGATTCGGCACTCGTTTCACAACTCAAGACACTGGCTGCATACCATGGCTGGGCCAACGCCTTGCTTCTGCGTCAATTGGAGGCCGTCGCGGACGAGCATTATTTTGCGCCGGCCGGGTTATTTTTCAATTCCATCCACGGCACGCTGAATCATCTTCTGCTGGGCGACCGGTCATGGTACGGCCGCTTCACGGGTAGGCCCGAAATATTTTTCAGCCTTGCGCAGGAAGTGGAAGCACGGCGCCCCGAACTCGCCCAGCAATTATGCGTGCGCGACAGGCTCTGGCTGTCCCTGATCGAGTCCACGCCGGCCGAGATCATGGCCGGTACGCTGCGCTACACCACGACGGCCGGCCAGCCGACGGCAACGCCATGGATAGGCACGCTGACCCATGTCTTCAATCATGCCACCCATCATCGAGGCCAAATCAGCGCTGTGCTGACCCGCTACGGCTACGAGTGCCCCGAGCTCGACCTGATTTATTTCCTGCGCCAGGCATAGCGCCCGGCGCAGAACGATCAATCCGGCAATATCTCCGGCCCGCCTTCACCGAAGGCGATGTCCACGCTGAATATCACTCATGAGCGTGCTGGGCAATAGTCCATGGCGCCGGCAAAGCATACGCCTGCGCCAGGTATTCGACCATGGCGCGCACTATGGCCGGCGGCTGATGTGCAGAAGGGTATATCGCATATATGCCTCCCGTGTCGGCAAAGGGCTCATCCAGCTGCAGTACCTGCAGCTTTCCCGCACTCAAGGCGTCGAAAACGATAAAGTCCGGCTGGTAGATGATGCCCTGTCCGCCAACGGCGGCAGCAGTCAGGGCCTCTACGTCGTTGGCGCAAAGGTTGCCGCTAATCCTTACACGTATCCCGCCATCCCGGCCGAACACCCATTCCCCACTGTTCAATAACGCCAATGAATAGGCCAGGCAATTATGGCGGGACAAATCGGCAACCTTCGATGGTCTGCCATACCGTGCCAGGTAAGAGGATGACGCGCAAACGACCATGGAGCTATCGGCCAGTTTTCTGGAGCCTGAATGCGCGCCCATGGCGGCACCGGTTTGTATGCTCAGGTCCCACTCTTCTTCCACGGGGTTGATCTTGCGATCGGTGAATCCCAGTTCGACAGCCGTTGAATGATACCGACCACTGAAGGCGGGCATCAGCGGGGCAATATAGCGGACGCCAAAGTACAGGGGCACGCTCATGCGCAGCCGCCCGCTTACTTCCACCTTTTGCGACATGGCCGCCGCCTCGGCCTCGTCGATATCAGACAATATGCGCTGACATGCCTTCAAGTGGTCCAGGCCTTTGTCAGTCAGGCTAAGGTGCCGCGTCGTACGATGAAACAGCCGGATACCCAGCCGAGCCTCAAGTGTATTGATATGCTTGGCCGCCATCGCGGCGGACATCCCCAAGCTGCGCCCGGCCGCCGAAAGGCTGCCCTCGGAAGCGGCGCGTACCAGGACTCGCATACTCATCACCCGATCAAGCATTGTTTTCAATCCGGTCCAGACAAGCACTAGAATATTTCGAAATGTTATGACGATACAAGCCGGAGAAGGCAGTCTTGCAAGGCATAAGGCGTCGAGCGTGCATAGCGTTGATGAATCGCATCGATATAAACATTCAATTTCCCCAGTCAAATGATAGTAATTATCATTTATAAATCATCATCTGGAGAAGGTCATGTTGCTGCTCGCCCGGAAAACAAGTCAGGTTGCATTGCATATGTCAGTGGCATTCGCCGTCACTTATGTATGCACAGGCTCGCTTGCCACGGGCGGGCTGGCCGCCATACTCGAGCCGGTCTGCAATGTAGTGCTTTTACCCTTGCACGACAAGCTTTGGAGCAGGGCGCAAGCGCGGCGCCGCGAAGCAGGCTATAGCGCGCAAGTCCAGCAGGCAATTTGAAGCCTGTACCTGCCATAGACTTCCGGCGCTAGCGAACGTTCAATCGGGCCATCAAGAATTCAAGAAACACACGTGTCTTGGCTGGCATCAGGCGCGAGGGAAACAGCGCCATCACCGGGATGGGGTCGAACTCCCAATCCGGCAATACGCGTTGAAGCTCTTCTTCCGTGTTCCATGTCAAGTTATTGGCAGCCAAAGGCACGATGCCCATGCCCAGTGCCGCCATACGCATGATCATGGCGACATTATTCATGGTCATACGGCCTTTTACCGCGATTTTTTCCACCCTGGAACCCGAGCGAAGCGCCCAGATCGATTGCTCTTTGCCGGCAGAGGTGCGCAGGCATTCATGCCTTGCAAGGTCCGAAGGCATGATTGGCGTGCCCTTGCGAGCCAAGTACGCGGGGGCGGCATAAAGCCCCAGTTTCACATTTCCCAACTGACGCGACACCACGCCGGAGTCGGGTTGATGCCCGATGCGTATGACAATATCGAAGGGTTCGGCCAGCAGATCGATATGCTTGATGCCCAGATCGTACTCGCATTCAATTTCCGGATACTGTTCCGCGAAATCGCGCATGATCAATGGCATGGAAAGCAGCGCAAAGCTGACCGGCATGGATACTCGCAATCGGCCTTTGGGGCTTTGCGCCATCTCGTCCAACTCTTCGTGGGCAATGCGCGCCTCCGCGATGACGTGCTGGCAACGCTCGAAATAAACGGCCCCGGCTTCGGTCAGCTCCACCTTGCGCGTACTGCGATTCAACAAGCGGACGCCTATGTAGCGCTCCAGCGCGCTAATGCGGCGCGATAGCGTCGAGGCGGGCATGTCCAGAGATTCCGCCGCACGGGTGAAGCTTCTGCTTTTGGCCACTTCAACGAAAAGTGCAATATCGTCCAAGGAGGGGCTCATAGATTATTCCAAAAATGAAGATAGATAGATTCTATATTCCTAGGCAACGATACCTATTATTAACGTTTTTGGAAATATGTTTACAGAAAATACGGGTTTATCCCAATACATAATCGGCACATACTTCATCCATCGAAACAAACCTTGCATCGCAAGGAAAACGCCAGATCCGGCGCAATTCGGTTCCCTTAATTTAATTGGATGGAGTTCTAACCATGAAGACCCTTGCAACCACACTGATGATTTCCCTTTCCGTTCTCGCCGGCGCAGCCCAGGCGGCCGACGAGCCCGCAAAGACCCGCGCCCAAGTCGTGGCGGAACTGCAGCAGGCCCAATCGCAGGGCCTGATCAGCGACGGCGAACAGGCATACCCCGTCGCAGTCGCTACTGGTGACCGCAGCAGCCGCGCCGAAGTGCAGGCCGAGTTGTCCGCCGCCCAGGCCGCGCATGAAATCAGCAGCGGTGAACTGGACTACCCGCCTGTCGCCGCAATCAACAGCAATAAAACACGCGCTCAGGTGCGGGCGGAATTGTTCAACTACGTATCTTCGGGCCATGTACATCAAGTCGAAGCCTGATTACCTCAAGCAGAAAGCAAAATGGCCGCAATTTGCGGCCATTTTGCTTTTACCCCGCGATGCCGGGCCGGCCGGGCCTATGCCTTCATTGCAGAATCGCACCAATACCCACTGATCAACTGATCGGGCCGAGCCTGCGCCACCACCCGGGCCGCATCGGCCCAGGCGTCCAGTCGTACGCGCAGGCCTGCGTACACGCCGTGCCCCAGGCCAGCGGCGATGCGCCCGGTAGCAGCCAACCCTTCACCCGCCTTGATCGAGCCGTCCGCAACGATATCGCAGCCGGACAACATGCCCCAGCCCGTTTCGATATGGTTGCCCGCTACGATCGACTCCCCCGCCTGTATTCCCCTGGCCACGATAATGTCGTGTTCGGCCTGCACCTTGCCGCCCGCCTTGATGCCTTGTTCGCACTTGATCGATCCGCCCGCCACCAGGCATTGGCCCACCCGTATATCGCCCGTAACCGATATGCCTTGGCCGGCGGTAATGTCCCACTTGGCACGCACATTGCCGCCGCATTCGAAGCGCGACTGCGCTTCTATTCCCCAGCCCGCGGAGACATCGCCCTCGGCGCGTATGTGGCCGCCGCTGGCGATGCCACCTTGCGCCTCGATGCCTTCGCCCGCCACGATATCGGTACCCGCCTTGATCCCGCCCTCGGTGCGTATCCAGCGGCCCGCCCGCGCCACCGTATCCACATTGATTCCCTGCCGCAGCACCAGGGTGCCGGCGAATACGATTGCATTGGCGTCGACGAAATCCAAGGTCAGGACCGCATCGGTCGGACCGAACTGATCCAGCAGCCAGCAGGCATCGTCGATCCGATCATGGGCCACCAAGGCATCCAGGATCTCTTGGTAATCCCCCTGGCCATTCTGGTCGCGAAGAAACCATCGGTATCCCGAGGCACAAGGATTCTTGGCTTTGACAAATTTTTTAGTAAGTTGCATGACGATTCAGTTTGCGAGTTTGCGCCCGCCGAATAGAGGCGGGTCTCATCGAGTGCGAAAACAGGGAGGCGGCGGTAAGCCAGATAGGGCCCGCGGAGGGCCCACGCCCTTAGCCGGGCTTGGACCGCGCATAGGCCGAGCGCACGGCCGCTTCCTGGGAGCCCAGGAAAAGCGTACGCGACGGCCGGAAACAGGCAGGCTGAACAGCAGTGTGTTCAGACAGTCGCCCGTGTTTTGACATGAAGGTCAGCATGCCAGGATTGTAGTCGAATCGGCATGCGCGCCGGAAACTCGCCCGGCGCAAGCTTGCTGTCCAAACCTAGGGCGCAGCCCCGGCCACGCCGTTGTCGCCTCAGACGGATTCGCGTCCGGCCTGGATGCCTGCGCTGCGGCGCGTCGAAAGCCAGTATCCCACGCCCATCACGAACAAGGCGCCCGCAATCTCGATGGCGATCCTTGCCGGCCCCTCTACTTGGCCGAACCGGCTGATGATTGCCACGTCGGTAATCAGCATGCCCGCGGCGATCCAGCCCAGCAGGCCGGCTCCCAGAGTAACGATGATGGGAAAGCGATCAAGCAATTTCAGCAGCAGGGTACTGCCCCAGATAATGATGGGAACGCTGACCAGCAGGCCGAAGACAATAAGCAGCACCTGGTGATCGGCATGCGCGCTCTGCGCCGCGCCCGCGATCGCCACGACGTTATCCAGGCTCATGACAAAGTCGGCAAGGATTATGGTCTTGATGGCCGACATCAAGGAACTGCCGCCCTGGATGTTCCCGGTTTCGTCGTCGCCCACCATAAGCTTCACGCCTATCCATAGCAGCAGCGCCCCGCCGATCAGCTTGACGAAGGGAAGCGCCAGCAAGGTCAATGCGAAGATGATCAGCAGCACCCGCAGCGCTATCGCCCCGCCTGTACCCCACAGTATCCCTTGCATGCGCCGTTCCGGCGGTAGATTGCGACAAGCCAACGCAATCACCACGGCATTGTCCCCGCCCAGCAAAACATCTACCATGATGATCTGGAATACGGTTATCCAGCTCAGGTTCTCCAAAAATTCCATCACCCCGGCTCCATGAAAATGGCTTGCGGGCATGGCAGGGTGCCCGCGGACTTAATCGCATTACGATATATTTCCATCCTACATCCAGGCCTGCGGCAAAGTCGAACATAACCCTTATGCCGCCCTGGGCATTTTTTGGAGCCGCGATACATGAATTCGCTACTGCAAGGGCTTTCCGCTTTTCCGATCACACCCGCCAATCAACATGGCATCGTAGATACCGAGACATTGGGCATGCTGGTTGCCCGCCTTCGCGACGCCGACGTTGACTCCATCTGCGTCCTGGGCAGCACAGGCACGTATGCCTATCTAAGCCGGCAGGAAAGGCGCCGCGCCATTCAGGCCGCGCTATCCCATGCCGGCCAGGTTCCCGTCATGGCGGGCATAGGCGCCTTGCGCACCGACGAAGTCCTGGCCCTGGGCCGGGAAGCCCAGGAAGCCGGCGCCGCCGCGGTATTGCTGGCGCCTGTTTCGTATACGCCCCTGTCGGACAACGAGGTTTTCGGCTTGTTCGAAACCGTCGCTTCCCAGATCGACATCCCCATTTGCATCTACAACAATCCCGGCACGACCCACTTTAGCTTCAGCCCCGAGCTTATCGGCCGGCTTAGTGCCTTGCCTCGTGTAATCGGCGCCAAGAATCCGGTACCCGACCCTGGAAAAGTCGCACAGCAGCATGCAGCCCTGAAGGCTTTGGTGCCGGCCGATTTTTCTCTGGGCTATAGCGGCGACTGGAACGCGGCCGAAGCCCTGCTGGCGGGCGGACAAACTTGGTACAGCGTGGCCGCCGGTCTCTTCCCCGAACCGTGCCTGGCCATCGTGCGCGCCGCGCAGGCAGGTCAGGTCGATCGGGCGCGGTCACTGAACGCGGCCATGGAGCCTCTGTGGAGCCTCTTTCGCCAGTTCACCAGCCTGCGCGTGATGTATGCCGCCGCCAATAGCCTGGGCCTGGCGCATGCGGAACCGCCGCTGCCCATCCTGCCGCTATCCAGGCAAGACCATGTCCTGGTGCGAGCCGCCGTGGAGCAATTGGCAGACATCAAGACCTGTTCGATTAAGGCATAATCGGCCGATTCACAGAACAAATACCATGCTGCCCACACTTACCGAACTACAAGAATCACTGGCTCGCGGTGAAACATCATCGCTGCGCTTGACCCAGGCCGCCCTGGCCCGCATCGACGATGCGGCGGACGAAGGCGGTCGGGCTTTCACCAAGGTCTACCATGAACGGGCTCTCGCTGCCGCCCAGGCCTCCGACATCCTGCGGGCTGCCGGGCTGGCGCGTTCGCCCATCGAGGGCATGCCCATTTCGATCAAGGACTTGTTCGACGTCGCAGGCGAGACCACGCTAGCCGGCTCCACGGTATTGAACGATGCGGAACCGGCCGCTTGCAATGCGGCCGTGGTCCAGCGATTGGTCAACGCCGGCGCCATCATTGTCGGCAAAACCAATATGACCGAGTTCGCGTTTTCCGGACTGGGGCTGAACCCCCATTACGGCACGCCCTCCAGTCCCTGGGATCGTGCCACCGGCCGGATTCCCGGCGGTTCTTCCTCGGGCGCCGGTGTCTCGGTGGCCGACCATATGTCTGTTGCTGCAATAGGAACCGACACCGGCGGTTCGGTTCGCATACCGTCCGCGTTCTGCGGACTTGCCGGATTCAAGCCCACCGCCCGCCGTGTCCCAACGCAAGGCGCGCTGCCCTTGGCCTTCAGCCTCGATTCCATCGGTCCGCTGGCCGCATCCGTGGCTTGTTGCGCGACGCTGGATGCCATTCTTTCAGGCCAGGCCCGCGAAGTCGGCCCGGCGCCCCAGCCGGCCCATTTGCGCTTCGCCGTTCCGTCCTCCATCGTGCTGGACGGGGCCGACGACCATGTGCTTGCCGTCTTTCAGCATACGCTGCGGGAAATCCGCCGCCTCGGCGCGCAGGTGGATACCGTCGACTTTCCCGAGTTCCAGCAATTGGCCCATATCAATCGCCTGGGCGGCTTCGTATGCGCCGAAGCCTGGGCCTGGCACAAGGATCTGCTGCAGGATCGCGCGGCGCACTACGACCCGCGTGTCGCTTCACGCATAGCGCGTGGAAAGGGCATGTCGGCCGCCGACTATATCGACCTGGTGCAGGCGCGGCCCCAATGGATCGCTTCCGTCGAGGCGCGCCTGCGCCACTACGACGCCTTGCTGATGCCTACCGTTCCCATCATTGCGCCGCCCATTCAGGAACTGCGGGAATCCGACGAGGCCTACTTCAAGGCCAATGCGCTTATCCTGCGCAATCCGACCCTGATCAACTTCCTGGATGGCTGCGCGCTCTCCATCCCATGCCACCGCGACGGCGCCGCACCCGTCGGCCTGATGATCGCCGGGCCGGCCATGCGCGATGATCACATACTGCGCGTGGGCATGGCGCTGGAATCCGCCCTCCGGCCAACGCTGGCCTAAGCGCGTTTACAAATGCCCATGGCGCCAGGCCGTGCCATGCGCCTCCCGCCGTATAAAATACAGCGGTTATTGGAACATCTCGCTTGAAAGGAAAAACGTGAGAAAAGTTGTACGCGGCAAATTACACGGCATACGGGTCACCGGAGCCGACCTGGACTATCACGGCTCCATTACCCTGGATCCCGACCACTGCGAAGCCGCCGGCATACTCCCCATGGAGTTCGTGGATATCTGGAACAAGAACTCCGGTGCGCGCATCAGCACCTATGTCATCTATGGCGAACGCGGTTCGCGCTGTTGCATCCTGAACGGCGCCGCGGCCCGCACCTGCCAACGCGGGGACGAAGTCATCATCTGCAATTCGGTATACGTTACCGAGCGCGAGATCGAAGACATCAAGCCGGCCATCCTTACCTTCAATCCCGACAACTCCATCAATGAACGCCTGGGCTACAGTGTGGCGCGCGATGAGCAAGACCGCCTGACATTCGAAATTCTCAAGTTCGAGTAAAGCCCCGCACCGCATTCTTCCCTGCCTTCCGTCTTCAAGGCGCGGCTTTTATCGTGGGACGGCCGGCGATAAAAAAACGCCTTGCCGGACTATCGATTTTCACGAAATCCGGCAAGGCGTCCGCCTCTATCCGATGGCATCAATCCAGGCTGATTTTCGCCTTGGCGGCCACGTCTTTCCACTTGGCGATTTCGTCCTGAACGAAGCTGCGCAGTTCTTCAGGAGTGGAGCCGATCGTGTCCGCGCCAAGATCGGCGAGTCGCTGCTGCACCTTGGGGTCTTTGAGCACTTTGGCGAATGCCGCGGACAACTGGTCCAGAATGTCCTGAGGCGTTCCAGCCGGCGCGAAAATGGCATTCCATTCGTAGGATGCATAGCCAGGCAGGCCCGACTCGGCAATGGTAGGCACTCCGGGCAGCAACTTGCTGTGCTCGGTGCCGCCCAGGGCGATCGCACGCAGCTTGCCGCTCTTGATATGCGTCCACGAAGAACCCAGGCTTGCGAACATCATGGGAACCTGATTGCCCATTACGTCGATCATGGCCGGGCCGCCGCCTTTGTAAGGAACATGGATAAGCTTTGTGCCTCCCAGGACGTTGAAGAGCTCACCGGCCAAATGCTGGGCCGAGCCGGGGCCCGACGACGCATAGTAAAGGGTATGTTCGCTGGCCTTGTCCTCGGCCTTGACGTCGTCCACCGTTTTGATCGTCGAAGAAGGATTGACGACGAGAACGTTAGGCACCTTGATCAGCAGGGAAATCGGCGAGAAATCCTTCAAGGTATCGAAGGTCATTTTCTCGCGCAATGCCGGATTCTGCGCATGATTGGATGCGTCCATCAAAATCGTGTAGCCGTCAGGCTTGGCGCGGGACACGTAAGCGCCGCCCAGCATGCCGCCCGCTCCACCCTTGTTGTCGACGATGACGGTCTGGCCCAGCTCCTTTTCCAGTTCGGGCGCCATCAGTCGCGCCACCAGATCCACAGTGCCGCCGGGAGGGTAGCTGACCACCATGGTAATGGGCCGTTCAGGATAAGCGGCATTTGCGGCCGCCGCGCTACCCAGTGCCAGCGCGCCCAGGGCGAACTTGGCCTTCAGGGTGGCTTTCTTGAATGAGTGCTTGGTATTGGACATAGTTATCTTCAGAATCTAAAAAGCGATTTAGGGGTATGCGACAAAATTCCAGCCAGGTCTTCCTGGCTTGCCACGGCATTGGCCAGCCAATGCAGCGACTTGCGCATCGAACTTAAGGACTCATGCTCCGTATGGGGCCAATCGCTGCCCCACATCAAGCGCCGAGTCCCGAAACAATCGATCAAATGCCGCACAATGGCCGCGCATCCATCGATCGAGCCTTCCGGCCAAATCCGGTACACCGCCGACAATTTGACCCATACGCGTCCAGAGCCGGCCAGACTGCATAGATATTCAAGCTGGCCGGGCTGGACGCCGTGCTTGAAATCCGGGCGGCCAAGATGATCGACAACTATCTTGTCCGCCCTGTGCAACAGGGCCGGCATAATGGCCGGCAATTGCTGATAGGGACAGTGGATCTCCACATGCCAGCCCAGCGAATTCAGTCTTTCAAAAAAACCCTGCCAGATTGCTTGACTGAAATCAGGCAGGGGACGGCCGAACAGGTTCAGCCGGGCTCCGACGATGCCACTGTCATTCAACGCGGCGAGCGCGCTCAGATCGGTCTCCGGATCCACCACGGCAACGCCGCGGCAACGGCCCGCGGCCTGTTGCAACGCCTGGAGCAGGAAAGCGTTATCGGTGCCCAGGAAACTGGGTTGAACCAGCACTCCGTATGCCAGTCCCTGCTGATCCAGCTGCTTCAGGTATTCATCCAGCGGAGCGGCGTAATCGGGGGTATAACGCCGCTGAGCCGCCACAGGCAGGCCCGGCACGAAAACATGAGCATGGCTATCGATGCTGGCGGGCGGCGGGAAGCCTGAAAACCGGCCCGCCAACGGTTTGTCTTCGGTAAACATTTAATACATTCTAGCGAGGCCGCTCATATTCATCTATTATGGAAATGATATTTATGCATACCACTTAGATATGGAAATAAGCCAACTCAAGAATTTTCTGGCGGTTCTGGAACACGGAGCCATAAGTCAGGCGGCCCAGCAGCTGGGCATGGCCCAGCCGGCGCTCAGCCAATCCATTGCACGCATGGAAAAGAGCTTGGGCGTCAAGCTTTTCGAGCGTTCCCGCAGTGGCGCGCTGCCCACCGCGGCGGCACGGGCCATTGCCGACGATGTCAAGAGCAGCCTGTTCCGCCTGGATGAGGCCACCCGCAAAGCCCGAGCCACTCGCAAAGGCCTGGCCGGCTCGCTGGTCATCGGCCTGGTATCGTCCGCCCTGTTCGACGTACTGCCCAAGGCGCTGCGCAATGTACGCAGCCATGCCCCTGACCTGGAAATCACACTGAAGGAAATGGGCAACGACGAGCTGGCATCCGCCCTGGAGGTCGGCACGGTGGATATCGGCCTGATGCACGCGCCGGTAAAAATAGCCGGTCATATGTACGAAAAAACCTTGCGCCAGGACCGCCTGATTGCCGCGGTGCCTACGACGCTTGCTCGATACATGCCGTCGGGAATCACCCTCGCGCGGATCGCCGAGGTCGGCCTGGTCATGTATCCGCAAGACCAACTGCCTGTTTTCTATGCCGGCATCACCGATGGCATACGCAAGGCCGGCTGCAAGGTCAGGATCAACATGCATGCCAACCGGACCTTGACGGTTATGGCCTGCGTGGCGGGGGGCATGGGCATCGGCCTGCTGCCCAGCTGGATACGAACCCTGGATTTCCCCGGCGTCACCTTCCTGGAAATTTCGGATTCGCACCATCTGCCCAACTTCGATCTGGTTGCCATCTGCTCGGCCAAGTCGGCGGCCGCCATGGACCTGCTTTTCGCGGACGTATAGCGGGTTTCGCCCGCCCCAAGCCCTGGCCAAGCGAATTCCACCCACCATACAAACTCCAATTGACGCGACACGCCCTGCGGGTTAAACCCTGGAAAAGCCCCACTCCAGCTTGTACCGGATTGCTCGTATAACTCGTATAAGAATTGTTGCGCGCAACAGCGCAACATCAACAGCAGCGCTCTAGGAGACACTATGAAGACTTCCATAAAGCAGTTTGCCTTTATGTTGTGCTTTTCGCTGGCGGCCATGCAACCCTCCATGGCGGAAAACATCTCTATCGCGACCGGCGGCACCGGCGGCGTCTACTACCCGATCGGCGGGGGGATCGCTTCGGTCCTGTCCAAGAAGGTGCCCGGCATGGAGGCCACAGCGGAAGTCACCGGCGGCTCAGTCGACAACCTGAAACTCATAGACGGCGATGCGTCCTATATCGGGCTGTCCATGGCCGACGCCGGCCAGGACGCCTACAAGGGCGAAAACAAATTCAAGGGCCATAAGGTGCCGTTGCGCACCTTGATGATTCTGTATCCGAACCGCATGCATGTGGTCACGGTGGAAGGGCGCGGCATCAAGACCATGGCCGACCTGAAGGGCAAGCATATTTCCACCGGCTCGCCGGGTAGCGCCACCGAGGTCATGGCCTTTCGCATGCTGGAAGCGGCCGGCCTGGACAAAGACAAGGACGTAAAGCGCGAACGCCTTAGCGTGGCCGAATCGGTCAATGGCGTCAAAGACAACAAGATCGATGCCTTCTTCTGGGTGGGCGGCTTGCCCACCGCGGCCGTCACCGACCTTGCCAACACCCCGGGCACCAAGATCAAGATGATAGACAATGCCGACCTGGTCCCGGCCATGAATAAAAAGTACGGCAATCTTTATGTAGAAGACACCATACCCAAAACCACCTATCGCGGCATGGAAGCCGACAACAAGCAGGCCACGGTCATGAACATCCTGGTCGCCAACGAAAAAATGAGCGACCAGACCGCCTACAACATCGTCAAGACCATCTTCGAAAGCCGCGACGACCTGATTGCCGTGCACAAGGATACGGCTGAATTCAAGCTCGAAAAGCAAAAAGAATCGGCATCGCCCATCCCCTTCCATCCGGGCGCCATCAAGTATTTCACCGAACGCGGCGCCAAACTCAAGTAAGCGTCCCACCCACCACCCCAACCCGCGCGCGGTTGGGGTTTTTCTTTTGGCTCGCCTCCGTGGCACAGCAAGGCACATAGATGCCGGACACATTTAACGAGACCCCAAGCATGAGCGAACCCATTGAATCGGATCCGAACAACGCGGTCAGCGAAGAGGCCTTGCACAAGGCGGAACAATACATAGAAGAGGAAGAAGGCGCGGCCAACCGGATGAGCGGATGGCTGGGAATTTTCCTTTCAGCCACCGCCATCATCATGTCGCTGTTCCATATGTACGCAGCTTATGCCATCGTGCCCACGCAAACCTTGCGGCCCGTGCACGTCGGCTTCGTCCTATTCCTGTCCTTCCTGATATTTCCCGTCAGCAAACGCTTCCGTCACCGCATCATGTGGTGGGATTGGCTGGTCTCCCTGCTGGCCATCGCCATCGTCGTTTACCTGATCATGGGCGGCGACGACTTCACCGACCGCAATACCATGCCCAACGCCTGGGACATCTTCTTCGGCGTGGCGCTTATCCTGCTGGTGCTTGAGGCCATGCGCCGCACGATAGGCTGGATCCTGCCCGTCATATCGATCTGCTTCCTGTTATACGCCTTCCTGGGGGCTTACCTGCCGCACCCCTGGACCCATAAGGGCTATGACATCGGCCGCGTCGTCGGTTTCATGTACATGACGCTGGAGGGCATCTACGGCGTGGCCGTCGACGTATCCTCATCGCTGATCATCCTGTTCACAATCTTCGGCGCCTTCCTGCAATTCTCCGGCGCCGGGAAGTTCTACATCGACTTTTCCTTTTCGGCCATGGGCGGAAAACCCGCGGGTGCCGGCCGCACCGTCGTCCTGGCGTCCTTCCTGCTGGGCGGCCCGTCCGGGTCCGGCGTTGCCACCACGGTTACGCTGGGCACCGTAGCCTGGCCCATGCTGGCCAAGGTGGGTTATGAACGCAATGCGGCAGGCGGGCTTCTGGCGGCGGGTGGGCTGGGCGCCATCATTTCACCCCCTGTCATGGGCGCGGCCGCCTTCATCATCGCCGAGTTCCTGAAGATATCGTATCTGGACGTGTTATTGATGGCGGTCATACCGACCCTGCTGTTCTACCTTGCGCTGTTCCTGATGGTGCAGATCGATGTGCGCAAATACGGCATGGGCAACATCACCTTCAAGAAAGTCGATACAGTCTGGAATTTGACAAGGCACTACTGGTTCCATTTCCTTTCGCTGATCTCTATCGTTGCCTTCATGATGTGGGGGTTCTCGCCAGTCATGTCGGTGTTCTGGGCCACCATCGTCTCCTGCCTGACCAGCTTCCTGCGGTCAGATACCGCCATGATTTCCTACGACTTCTTCCGGGGCAAGGGAAACAGGTCGGAACTCTTCTTCCAGTCTCCGCTGATCCAGGCGCTGCGCGCCGGCTCGGTGGGCATGTTGAGTGTGGGCGCCACCTGCGCGGGCGCGGGCATCATAGTCGGCGTGGTGACGCTGACCGGCCTGGGTCTGAAATTCAGCGGCATCGTCATCGACTACGCCGGCGGGTCGCTGCTGCTGACCGCCATCTACACCGCCCTGGTGGTCTGGGTCATCGGCCTGGCCGTACCTGTCACCGCCTCGTACATCATTTGCGCGGTCATCACCGCGCCCGCCCTGATCAAGCTTGGTGTGCCGGATTTCGCGGCCCACATGTTCATCTTTTATTACGCCGTGCTGTCCGAGGTATCGCCGCCGACAGCCTTGTCGCCGTTCGCCGCCTCGGCCATTACCGGAGGCGACCCTTACAAGACCACCATGCAATGCTGGAAGTACACCATACCGGCCTTCCTGGTGCCCTTCATCTTCGTGCTGGACCCCAGCGGGCAAAGTCTGCTTCTGATGGGGTCCACCAAGGCGCTGGCGGCGGCGAACTGGCTGGAAATCGTCCAGGTCACCGTAACGGCGGCGGTGGGAATCTTTGCGCTGGCGGTCGGATTCCAGGGATGGCTGCGCCGGCGCACCACCACACTGGAACGGATGCTGCTGATCATCGCGGGCTTCGCCCTGGTATATCCCGGTCCCATAGCCAATACGGTAGGCTTCGTCCTGATCCTGATTGCGCTGGGATTACATTGGCGCAAGGGAACGCTTGCGGCGGCGTGATGCGCGTCATGGCGCATCGGGCCACCTAGCTATTTATGGCCGACGCCCTTGCCGGACTGATTCTTCACCGGAGGGGCGCCGGGCGTCGCCCGCCCCGGATCCGAGACATCCTCCGGCTCCATTTCCGGCGGGAAATTAATGCGTGTAGTGGGTGAGTTGGGATCGACGGGCGCGTTTACCAACGAACGCTGCCCTTCCTTTATTGCCTTCGTGTTTTTGTCCCGCTCTTTTTGGCTTGTTTCCTTGCGGTATGACTCGGCCATGATATCTGGAGCCGCTCTGTCGTCCTTCGTCGCCATGATTGACCTCATTTCGGCTTGCGGTAAATCTACCGCCGGTTAAATGGAAGCAATACGGCAAACGGCAGCAAGTGCTATTCCCGGCGCCATAGCTGCGCTTCAGCGCATACGCGAAATAGCTCCGGATCGCGCGGTTATAGTTTTCCCTTGCGTTTGAATTGCTCCGCCAACTGCTCCAGTTCTTCTTCGGACAAGTCTTCGATATCGATCATTTCATCGCGCGCCTCCTTGATGGATTGAAGCAATTCGTCCAGCTTCAAATGCATCGCCTGGCTATCCTTGTTCTGGCTCTGCTGTATCAGGAAAACCATAAGAAAAGTCACGATGGTCGTACCGGTATTGATGATCAATTGCCAGGTTTCCGAATAATCAAATAGTGGCCCGCTTAGCGCCCACCCCAGCACTATCAGAAAAGCCAGGCTGAAAGCTATGGGCGACCCCGCCCACTTGGTCACATGCGAGGCAAATTGATCGAAGACATGCAGTATCTTGTGACGCGCGCTGCCGTTCCCATTCCGGCCTGTCTTTACGCTATCCGGGTATGCGGGTGTATTCCTTTGGTTCATCCTGCTATCTCCTTCGTTGCCGAGTCATAAGCCAAGAAATGTCAGCATCAAGAAAGTGGCGAAAAGCACAAAATGCGTCATGCCTTCTATAGCGTTGCTCTGGCCGTCGTTCAGATTGATGGCCGCCGCGATCAGGGTCAAAACCACCATTACCGACTGCACCGGAGTCATGGCCATCTGGAAAGGCGTGCCCTTGAGCAAGGCTATGGCTTCCATTACGGGCACGGTCAGGATCACCGTCGACAGCGATGCACCCATGGCTATATTGACCACCGACTGCATGCGGTTCGCAAGCGCGGCCCGTAACGCTGTCAGGATCTCGGGACAGGCAGAAATCGCTGCCACCACCAGACCTAATACGATAGGAGGCATACCCATATCCGCCATGCCGACCTTGAGCAAGGGAGACATGACCTCCGCTACCGCCGCAATAATGACAATACCGGAAATCAAAAGAAAGATAGATGCATTGCGCGATTCCCTTGCTGGGGCAGGGGACGACGGCTCCTTGCGCTTGGCCCGATAGTTGTAACTGAAGAAATAGCTATGGGCGCCCACTTGCATGCGCAGGAATAAACCGTACAGTATCAGCATGGCGAAGATGGTGAACGCCGAATAGATGTGCCAATCGGCACGTGGAATGAATTCCGGCACCACCATGGATATCCCCATGGCGGTAAGAATCATCACACCGTAGGTTTTGCCTGAATCGTCGTTGTAGTCCTGTTCGCCATGCTTCAGCCCTCCCATCAGCGCCGCCAGCCCCAGGATGCCATTGATGTCGAGCATGACGGCGGCATAGATCGTGTCGCGAACAAGCGTTGGCGAAGGCTCATGGCTCATCACTATGGCAAGCACAATGACCTCGACAAGCACCGCCGATAAGGTAAGAATCATGGTGCCATAGGGGTCTCCCAATCGCTCCGCAATCACTTCGGCGTGGTGGGAAACCCGTATCGATGCCCCGATAATCAGCAGTATCAGTACTGCCGCTGCCGCAAGAGCCACGGCTCGGCCCGAATTCTGCAGGACATGTTCGGAAGAATAGGTCAACGCGGCGGCCAGCGCGGCAGCAAGCATTGGCCACTCTCTTGCAGCCACGCGACCCGGAATCCGGGACGTCATAATGTTTTTTTCGGTCATTTTCTGGCTTGCGCAGCCTCGGAATGTCGATACCCATGCAGCCCTAGCAATTTCCGTACCATGGCATCGCCCTATACAGCATTCTTGTCGGGCTGGTGTTCGTCGGCACGCTGGGCCTGGTGCTGGCGCATCGCCGGATCCATAAATTTCATCTGAATGGCGATAACGACTGAGGCGGCGATTTTCTGTCCGCGTCCCTTAATAGCCGTAGAATTCTTCGCTGCGTATATCGTCTCCATCGACGCCCGCCTGGCTTAAGGCACCCTTCACAGCCTCCACCATGGCGGGGGGACCCACAACATAGAATATCGGGTCGGCCAAGCCGGCAATTTCACGCTTGACCAGGTCGCCGCTCAGCATGGCCTGCTCACCCGTCCAGGCTTGTGTTGACTTCGGCATCTGCGTCATGGTGGCCATCAGCCGGAAGCGGGGATTTTTTCGCTCCAGCGCTTGCAGTTCGCCAAGAAAAGCGGCATCTTCGGGCCGCCGGTTGGAATACAAAAGCAGTATTTGATGCGGCAGGGTTTCGTGGGCGGCATGCCGCAGCATGCTCATGAATGGAGTGATGCCTATCCCGCCGGCAATAAACACCGCCGCCCGCGCGGATTTTCCATGCAGGCCAAGGGAGCCGAAAGGACCATCTATCTGGACCGATGCGCCCGGCATCAGCGCCTCGAGCCGGCGCTTATAAACCGTATCTCGCATCCGAGTCGTTATGCAAAGCTCATGCTGGAAGGGCGCGCCGACCAGCGAGAACGCATGGCGCTCGCCGTCGGCGCCGGGATGGTCCGGATCGGTCAAAATCAGGTCGATCGCCTGACCCGGCTTGAAAATGAACCCCTCGGGCCGGGAAAAATAAAATGCCGTCGTGCCTTCCGCAACCTTGTTCTTTGATTTCAACTGCGCAGCATGGACCATGGCTTATTCCGCTTGAAAAGGTGATGTCAACGGATTAGATGCCATGAGCCGCCGCGGCGTTCCCGCCGCGGCCTGCGAATCTATGGGATTTCCGTATGATCCTTGAGCGGCATATCGTCCCGTATGGGTACGGTCTGGCGTTCTATCATCCGGTGTACACGGGGTGGATTCTGGCCCCGATGCAGCGCCTTCAAGCGATCGAATACATCAGCGTCAGCTTGCGTGCGGCGCTGATGGTGGCGCACATATTCCATCCACGTGGGTACGTGATAGCTTTCGGTCCAGATGCGCGGGTTTTCCAGGTCGCGCAACAAGGACCATTGCCGCGCGCCATCGCGCAGGCGGATGCGGCGGCGCTGCGCCATGGCGGACAGAAAGTCATTGACATCCTGTTGCGCAATTTCATAGTCCACCATGATCATGATGGGTCCACTGCGCGGCCTCAAATCCAGTTTCAATGCGGGTTCGTTGAAGTGGTCCAGCGGATCCAGGCTAAGCTTGCTGAACTCGGGCAGTACATAGCGCAGCCCCACTGCCGCGCCCAATATCAGCACGACGCCGGATGCAATCAGGGCGCCATCCGTGCCGTGGGCTTCCGCGCTTACACCCCATATCCAACTACCCACCGCCATGCCGCCGAAGGTGGCTGTTTGATATAGCGACAGGGCGCGTCCCACCACCCAACGCGGTGTTGAAAGCTGTACGGTCACATTGAAGAGAGACAGCGTCATGACCCAGCATGCGCCCGCCGGCAACACCGCCAGGCAGCTTAGCCACATCTGGCGGCTCTGCGCCAGCACGAAGACACTCAGCGCAAAAATCAGGAAAGTGGCCCGCACAATGGTTTCATTGTTCCAGCGATCGCGCACCCGAGCATTCAATAGGGCGCCGCAAATCGCCCCCGCGCCGAAGCATCCCAATATGATGCCGTACGAGAAAGCGCCCCCTGCCACCAGGTCCCGGGTGACCAGTGGCAGCAAGGCCAGGACCGCCACCGCTGCAAGCCCGAAAATAAAGCTGCGGCACATGACCTTCAGCAAATTCGGCGACATGGCGATATAGCGCAGGCCCACCGATATGGCGCTGCCGAATGATTCGCGCGGCAAGGTATTTGCAGCGCGCTCCGGCTTCCAGCGCGACAGCGCCCTGATCAGGGCAATGTAGCTGACAGCATTCAATGCAAATGCAAAGGCCGCACCCGCGACCGCAACGATCAGGCCTCCGACCGCCGGGCCGATGCTGCGCATAAGGTTGTAGCTCATGCTGTTCAGCGTGACGGCGCCTGGAAGATCTTCGCGCGGGACAAGGTCGCCCATCGACGCCTGCCACGATGGGTTGTGCAGCGCCGTGCCGCAACCGATGAAAAAGGTAAAGGCCAGCAGCAGCCAAGGCGTAAGCAGCCCTGCCACGGCAAAGATGGCCAACCCCGCCGACACCACCATCATCAATATCTGCGCCACCAGCATGATGTTGCGGCGATCGAAGCTATCGGCCAGCGCGCCGGCCGCCAATGAGAAAATCATGATGGGCAGCGTGGTGGCCGCCTGTACCAAGGCAACCATATCGTCCGAGGTCGAAATGGTGGTCATCATCCAGCCGGCGCCCACGGTCTGGACAAGCCCGCCCAAGTTGGACGCCAGGGTGGCTGTCCAAAGGGCGCGGAAGGTAGCGTGCTGGAAAGGGGCTAAAGGGGAAACGCTCATAAGGATATCGGTCCGTGGCGAGGCGAGGCTGTCCAAGTGCTAAATGGCATCTTATGACAGTTGGCCCGCAAGAGCTACGGACGGATACCTGGAATTTTGCGCCGCCAAAGGGTAGCTCCTGGTCAGAAAGTACCCGGATAAGCACCGCCGTCAAGCAGCACATTCTGACCCGTCATATAGCCGGCGTGGATACTGCACAGGAAAGCGCAGGTGGCGCCAAACTCGTCCGGACGGCCAAAACGGCGCGAGGGGTTGCTGGCCATCCTGGCTTCGCGCACGCTGTCCACCGAGTCGCCCGACATGCGCGATGCGGCCTCCAGCGTGGAGGCCAGCCTGTCGGTGTCGAAGGGGCCAGGCAGCAGGTTATTGATCGTGACATTGTGCTGGGCCACGGCGCGGGCCACCCCGGCGACAAAACCGGTCAGGCCGGAGCGTGCGCCATTGGATAGGCCAAGAATGTCGATGGGCGCCTTGACGGCGCTGGATGTAATGTTCACGATCCGCCCGAATTTGCGCTCGGCCATCGCATCCACCGTTGCCTTGATGAGCTCGATGGGTGTAAGCATATTGGCATCCAGGGCCTTGATCCAGTCGTCCCGGTTCCAATCGCGGAAATCGCCTGGCGGGGGGCCGCCGGCGTTGGTGACCAGGATATCGGGGTCCGGCAATACCGCCAAGACCTGCTCGCGTCCTTTTGCGGTCGTGATGTCGGCGGCGACGGCGGTCACTTTTCCAGCAGCCTGCTTGCGCAGTTCGCCGGCTGCCGCCTCAAGCCGTTCCGCGCCTCGCGCCACCATGACGACATCCGCCCCGGCTTGGGCCAAAGAACGTGCGCAGGCCAGCCCAAGCCCGGCGCTTGCGCCACACACGACAGCCCGTCTTCCCTTGATTCCCAAGTCCATGCTTTCCCTCCGGTCCGATATTCATGCGCCATGCACTGATGCCAGACATTCTATAGCAGGTTCGTAGCGCTTCCCCGCTCTTGCTTGCCTCGCTATCATGGCGCATCGTGAAACACCAGCTCCAGGCCGATGCGTTCGCCGCCGCGCACGCGGCTGATCGCATGCTTGACGTTGACACGGTAAAAGCCTTTGCCGCCCTTGAAAGGGCGTTGCGCTACCGCGATGATGGCCGCATCGCCCATGCCCAAAGGAAGCACCATGGGTCGAGACTGCATCCGGGGCCGCTGCTCGATCATCACCAACTCGCCGCCCGTGAAATCCCGCTCCGGCTCGGACAGGAGCGCCACGAGCTGCAGCGGGAAAATCCACCGGCCTTCGGCATATTGGTGCAAGGCTTGATAAGCCTGCCCGCACAGTTTGCTCAGGCTCGATTGCGGATGGGCCTGGCCCGCCTTCCCGTTTTGTGCGAGGAATTCATCGAAGGTGGAAGGAAACCGCCCCTCGATTCCCAGGATCTCGTTCCATCGATTGGCAATGGGCAGCAGCTGTGCATATAGGTCGGTTCGCAATGCATTCAGGGGCTCGGGCAAGGTTTGCGCCAAGCGAAGCACTTCGCCCTCGCCGGACACCCGCAAGCCCGGGATCTGATTCTGAGCGGATCCCGGGCCCGTCATCGCCGCCATGGCGCTCGCCTGTACACGATCGAACAAGCCTGGAAGGACGGCGCATCCATCCTGGTCCAGTTCGGCGGCAATCCGCTTCCAATCCAGCATGGCAAGACGGTGGTTGAAGGCAGCCATCATGATTTCCCGTCCTATCGATTCCGCGTTTCACGCGCCAGCAATTCGCGCTTGCGCTCAACGCCCCAGCGGTATCCCGAAATATTGCCATCGTGGCGCACCACGCGGTGACAAGGGATGGCCACTGCCAGGTGGTTGGCGCCGCAAGCCTGTGCAACCGCGCGCACCGCCTTGGGCGCACCGATACGTTCGGCCAGTTGCGCGTAGCTCACCGTCGCACCCGGCGGTATCTCGCGCAATGCCCGCCAGACTCTCTCCTGAAACACCGTACCCCGTACATCCAAGGGCAAATTCAAGCCTATCGCCGGCGCTTCGACAAAGCCCACTACCTGCGCCACCAACCGCTCGAATTGTTCGTCGCCGCCAACCAGCTGCGCCTTGGGGAATTGATCCTGCAGATCGCGCGCCAACAGGTCAGGATCGTCGCCCAACAATATTGCGCAAATGCCGCGCTGGCTTTGCGCAACCAGGATGGCGCCCAGCGAGCACTCGCCCACGGCAAAACGGATCTGCGCATTCTGGCCGCCGCTCCGATAATCACGCGGACGCATTCCTAGTATCGATGCCGATTCCTCATAGAACCGGCCATTGGAGTTGAACCCGGCTTCATATATGGCGTCGGTGACCGTGCCAGGCTCGCCCAGCTCTTCGCGCACTCTTGCGGCGCGCACGGCATTGGCATAGGCCTTGGGCGTAAGACCTGTTTCAGCCTTGAAGACACGGTGAAAATGAAATGAACTCATACCAGCCCGCGCCGCAAGTTCGTCCAGGCTGGGCGGGGTTTCTGCCGCCTCGATCCGCCGGCACGCCTGCGCAACAAGGGATGCGTGCTGCGCCGCCGCCGCAGTCCGATCGCCCAGCGCACGGCGACTGGCCCGGTAACCCGCAGCTTCGGCCGCTTTGGCGGTGGTGAAGAATTCGACGTTATCCCGATTCGGCAGGCGGGCTGAAGAGCTGGGCCTGCAATAGACGCCGGTCGTCCTGACCGCGTAGACGAA
The DNA here is from genome assembly GCA_040391135.1 of Pusillimonas sp. Lineage (GTDB taxonomy): Bacteria > Pseudomonadota > Gammaproteobacteria > Burkholderiales > Burkholderiaceae_B. Next base: position 45,126 of record JBEBYL010000021.1, read on the forward strand.
GTGGCCGTCCGCCGCCGGGTCGCGGCTTTGCACAGCCGCCCAACGCTGATCGTCCGTAACATAGGTGGAACGATCCGCGACCGGGCCTGGATCGAGAGTCGCTTTCATGGCATTTCTATCGGTAGGGATGATGTGATCAGGATATGCTGGAATTCAAACGCAAGCACCCTATTTCTTGCGCTCGAATTCAATTCGGAACCGGGACTCTTTCATCCTGCTTTGCGGAAAGTGAAGTTGATGCGCTGGCTGCCCAACACTGGGTGCGGATGATCCTTAAGCGGCATCACGCCGTGGTAGCGCAAGCGGTCCTCGCCCCCCCATACCACGACATCGCCGTGATAGAGCGGTACCTTCATCGCCTTGTCGGCCCGCTCATGCCCGCCGAACAGGAAAACGGCGCTCATGCCCAGCGACACCGATACGATAGGCGCATCGTAGTCGCGTTCGTTCTTGTCCTGATGCAGCGACAGCCGCGAACCAGGCTGGTAACGGTTGACCAGGCAGGCGTCAGGCTCGAAACCTGAAAAGCCCGCGTCCTGGGCCGCCTCGCGTGCCAAACGGTCGAATGCCGCCGGCATAGCTGGCCAAGGCCGGCCGCTATCGGGATCGATTTTCGTGTAGCGGTAGCCGCGGCTATCCGTCGTCCAGCCCAAGGCGCCGCAATTGGTCAGCGCCACCGACATGGAAAAGCCGCCCGGCGTAACCATATGTCTGAACGGCGCATTTTGCTCGACGACCAGAATCGCGGGCAGCAGTGCGTCCATATACGGCAGGGCGAAGCCGCGCAGCACAAATGCGCATCTCCCCAAAGACTCGCGCTCACCCGCTACGGGGGAAAATAATTCTCCATTCATATCCGAACGTTCATTTCGCCTTCATTGCATCAGCGTGCATCATGAAAGATAAGGCCGGCGGTGTAGCGGCGTCCGCTAATGATACGGCTGACGCCGTGGCGCATCGCCGCTTTGCGCATCCCGCCCCGCTTGCCAGGGACCGGGCGCTGATTGACGGTGAAGATCACGGCATCGCCCTGCTGTAGCGGTACGACATCGGCGCGCTGATAGCCCGAACCGCTTTCCGTCATGACAAACTCGCCCCCCGTAAAATCGGTGGCGGGGCGCGATAGCAGGATGGCCGCCTGCAGTGGAAATACATGCTCGCCATATAAATCCTGATGCAGACAATTGTAATCGTCCTGACCATACTCCAGCATCAGCGGTGTGGGCCGTGTCTGGCCGGCCGCATGGCAGCGGTCCAGAAACGCCCGCAGCGTCTCGGGATAGCGCACATCGATACCAAGCTGCCGATTCCACCGATTGGCAATGGGAGCCAGATGCGGATACAGGGAACGCCTTAGCTGCTGTATCAAGGGCGGCAGCGGATACGCCCAGTACTTGTATTCCCCCCGGCCAAAGCCATGGCGCGCCATGATGATGCGCGCACGATAGCCTTCGTCCCGGGAATAGAGATCCGCCAAGCCAGTGCACTGCCGCGCTGTCAACAGACCAGCCATCACCGCATTGCCGTTCGCATCGAGTTCCCGCTCGATGGCTGCCCAATTTTGCCGATCAGCGCATGGCGAATCGTCGATTGGCGGCACGATCGCCATCACATCTGTTCCCGGCGCAAGAGATCGCGCTTCCGTGCAGGCCCCCAACGATAGCCGGTAATCGACCCATCGCTGCGCACGATCCGATGGCAAGGAACGACGATGGCCAGTGTGTTGGCCGCACATGCGCCGGCTACGGCACGCACCGACTTGGGCAGGCCCAGGGACTGGGCCAACTGGGTATAGCTAAGCGTCCGGCCCGCGGGGATATCGCACAGCGCCGACCAGACCCGCTGCTGAAAGGGCGTCCCGCCGATATCCAGGTCGATGGGCGTAAGGGTTACCCGCCTATCGACATAATGAACGATGCGGTCAAGATCGTTGCGCATGGACTGTGCGGCTTCCGTCAGCTCGATGCGCGGAAAAGCCTCACGCAATTGATCGCGCAGCTCCTGGGCATCGTCGCCCAGGAAGATCGCGCAAATTCCCCGCGTGCTGCGCGCAACAAGTATTGCGCCATGAACGCAGCGGCCGATGGCATACTGTACGGAACCGGCCCGGCGTGACCCCGGCGCACGAAAATGAAGGGTGAAATCAGGAGTATTGATCGTTTCCATGGTCGGCACTCTAGGTCATTGTGAAGGAATACCAAGTTTAGGAAAGCCGGGCGCCCGGAACACTCCGCTCCTTGCGCTTGAATAAATTTAACAGGCTTTACCCCATACTGCCATTCTAAAAACAAGCCCCTCGTAGCCAAGCAGAACCATCACGACCATGACAAATATGAAGAGCCGCCCATCCTTGTCAGCGCATTCGGCGAAAGCCGAAAACGAGGCCAAGCGCCGCAGTCTTAGAGACATGAAACGTCTGGCCGTGGCGGTCTTGGCTTTCTTCGCAATGGTTTACTGCGTCTCGATAAAGCTTCAGGATCAGTACGCCTGGCTCCAGTACCTGGCGGCGTTTTCAGAGGCAGCGATGGTCGGGGCGCTCGCCGACTGGTATGCCGTGGTTGTGCTGTTTCGCCATCCGCTGGGCATAAAGCTGCCGCACACCGCCATCATCCCCAAAAACAAGGATCGCATCGCGGATAATCTGGGCAATTTTGTGCAAGGCGAATTTTTTTCCACCGACCGGATCATTTCGGTAATAAGAAAGGTCGATCCTGCGACCCGGCTTGCCGAATGGCTGTCCAGCAAAGAGAACGCAGACAAGGCCGGCGGCTTGGCTGCCCGATTCTTCTCGTACGCATTGACCTCATTGGATGATCAAAGTGTCCGGCACTTTCTGAAAGGCGCCGTCTCCGACAAGATAAGAGCATTCGATCTGGCCAGCCTGCTGGGAAGAATCCTGGACTTGCTCACGCGCAACAACAAGCACCAGGAACTGTTGAATCAGTTAATCGACTACCTGGCGCGCTACCTTCAAGACCCCGCCGTCAGGGAAAAATTCAACAGCATGGTAGCGAAGGACATGCCGCTGTACTTCAGCAGCCTGAAAGGCTGGGCCGGCACAGCCTTGAGCGAGCGATTCATCACAGCGGCAGCCAAAATACTCGTTGAAATCAACGAGAACCCCGGGCACCCAGCGCGCATTGAACTGGACATCAAATTGAAAAACCTGATCGAAAAGCTGCAAACAGACCCTGCTTTTCGCTACCAATTGGGTCAGTTCCAGGATCAGATCGCCAATCACCCAGCGCTGTCCACCTATCTTGACAGCCTGTGGCAAGACTTCATGGCCTGGGTCCAGCAAGATCTTGGCCGCAAGGACTCGCAGATCCAGGCCGCCATTACCGGGCAGACCTTGCAGTTCGG
>JBEBYL010000022.1:0-46853 GCA_040391135.1 Pusillimonas sp.
TGCGGTGCTCTCTGACGCGTGCCGGGTGGCGGGAGCCGGCCTTGCTCCTCGTGTCCGGTTCGGCGCCCTGCGCGCCGAACGCCGCTGCGCTTGGCTCGTCCGCCCCTTCGGGCTGCCTTCGCCGACGGCTTGCTCGGCCCCGAAAGTCGCCGCGTCCGGCCCCCGCCACCCGACCCGCTGCGGTGTTTTGCGTTTGCGGCGCCGCTGGGGCGGTTTTTGTGCTTGGCCTTTTTATGTGGCGCTCGGTGCTGCTGGAAGGGGTCTTGCGCCGTCCCGGCCTCGCGCGCCTGCCGCGCCGGTTTGATAAGCTGGAGCAGAGCCACACGCTTACCGGCCATAAAGCTTTGTAAACCTGAACCGAAGATGCGCTAGAAAAGGAATGACTCTCCGAACAGCCCGCCCAGTATCTTCTTCACGGGCGCGGGCAGGGCGGTGGCGGACAGATCGCTGATGGGTATCCAGGCCTGCCGTGGGGCCGGTTCAGCGGCGATGGGCGTTTCGGCCCGCAAATACCAGGGTTCTATATGCAGCCGGAAGTGCGAAAACACATGCACGAGGCCGGCCATTTTCTGCGCCGTTCCGGGACCTTGCCCCCAGTTTGCGCACGCTGTGGCCAAGGCCTGTTCGTCCTCGTACTGAGGCAGGCTCCACAAGCCGCCCCAGATGCCGGGAGAAGGGCGTTGTTCCAGCAGAATGGCGTCCGACGAGGCCAGGATAAGCATCTTGCATTGACGCTCGGGACTGGTTTTTTTCTTCTTGGGAGCGGGCAGCTCGCTTTGCCTGGAATGTGCAAAGGCATAGCAATTTGATTGCAGGGGGCATTGCGGACAGTCGGGCCGGCCGCGGGTGCAGCATTGCGAGCCCAGGTCCATCAAGCCCTGGGTGTATGCCGCCATGTCGGGAGCCGGCACGGCCTGGTCCAGGGCCGCTTCGGCGCTGCGCCACAGCAGTTGCTCGGTGGCCCGCTCGCTGGTGATGCCTTCTATTCCGAAGTAACGGGTGAACACGCGCTTCACGTTGCCGTCCATGATGGGGCAGCGTTCGCCATAGGCAAAGGCGGCTATGGCCGCGGCGGTTGAGCGGCCTATGCCGGGAAGGGTGGCGATTTCGGCCGATGTTCCGGGGAAGGCGCCGCCCCAGTCCGTGCATAGCGCCTGGGCGCAGCGATGCAGGTTGCGCGCCCGCGCGTAATAGCCCAAGCCGGCCCAATAAGGCATGACTTCTTCCTGGCTGGCCGATGCCAGGGACTGGATATCCGGAAAGCGCGACAGGAAGCGCTCGTAATATCCGATGACGGTGGCCACCTGGGTTTGCTGCAGCATGATTTCGGACAGCCATATCCGGTATGGGTCGCGGGTGCCCTGCCAGGGAAGATGGTGGCGGCCGTGCCGCCGTTGCCAATCGACGATCGTGTTTGCGAATGCGTGCAGGCGGGGTTCTTTGTTCAACAGCATCAGAATCGGGTATTGCGTGTGACGGACCAGCGGGCCGACAGGGCGGCCAATATCGCCACCAGGACAAAGGCCAGCAGCAGGCTCAGGGCATCGGGCAGCTGCAGCGCCATGTGGGCGCCATAGCTGTGGGCCAGGCGGGCCAGCGCGGCATTCAAGGGATACAGGGCCAAGGCGGCAAAGACCAGCGCAACGGCGCTGGCCACCATGCCGGTCAGCGCGCCCAGGTAAAGAAACGGCCTTCGCACGAATGATTCCGTGGCGCCCACCAGGCGGGCCACCGCGATCTCTTCGCGTTGTGTAAGGGCCTGCATGCGTACGGTGTTGAAGACGGTAGCCAGCACGACCAGCGCCACGCCCGCGGCCAGCATGCCCAGGCCTATCCGCACGAAGCCCAATATGGCTTCCAGGCGCCTGACCCAATCGCTGTCCAGCTGCACCGAATCGACTTGATCGAGCTCGCGCCATTGGCGGGCCAGCGCGCTGGCATGCATGGCGAGCTCGGGCGATTCGCGCAGGACGACGACGATGGCATCGGGCAGGGGATTGCTGGGCAGGACGGCCAGCGCGTCGCTCCAGGACGGATTGGCTTTCAGGTCTTCCAGCGCCTGCTCGCGCGTGACGACTTTGGCGCTGGCTATTTCCTGCTCATGTTTTTCCTTCAGCTCGGCCGCCAGCTTGCGGGCCTCGTCAGCCGTGGCGGAAGGGGTCAGGAAAAGGGTCAGCTCGGGCGATACCGGTATTTGCCTTACGACCGGCTGGGCCGAGACCAGCACCGAAGCCGCAATGATGGGGATGGCCAGGGTCAGGCCGATGACAAGAATATTGGACAAGGATGAAAACGGTTGCGCCAGAAGGCGGCGCACGGCTACCAGCAATGCATAGCGGTGTTGTCGCAGCCAGCGCTTCATGCGGTCACTCCTTGGGTATCGGAAAAGCGGCCGGCATCGATACGCAGCGTGCGCGATGCGTAGGAGGCCATGAGGGCGCGGTCATGCGAGGCGATGAGCGTGGTGACGCCCACCCGATTGAAATCGCGGAACACCTCCATGATCTTTCGGGCGCTTTCCTCGTCCAGATTGGCAGTGGGTTCGTCGGCGATAAGGATGGCGGGCCGGTTGACGATGGCGCGGGCGATGGCCAGCCGCTGCTGTTCGCCGCCCGACATCTCCACGGGGTTCAGGTCTTCCTTGCCCGACAAGCCGACTTTCTCCATGGCGGCGCGCGCACGCGTGCCGGCCTGGCGCGTTTCCAGCCCGATGACGGCCAGGGGCAGCAATACATTATTGATGGCGTTGCGGTCGTACAGCAAATGGGTGTCTTGAAGTATCACGCCCACGGCACGCCGCAAATAGGGCCGTGCGCGGCCGGGCATCTTGTCTATGCGGTGCCCGTTGACATGGACCGATCCGCGGCTGGGCGGCTCCAGGCCGCCGATGAGCTTTAGCAGCGTCGACTTGCCGGCTCCCGACGGGCCCGACACGAATACGAATTCGCCCGGCTCGACGCGAAAATTGATATCGGCCAGGATATTGCGCCCGCGCCCATATGACTTGAATACATGCTGAAATTCGATCATGGCGACAATGAAGTTGATACCTGAATGATAAGGGCCCAAAGGCCGCGCTGCGCGTTTTTCATGACTGCCCGCAGAATGAAGAATAGGTTTTTCCAGTCGTTACAAAGCATGTCTCAAGGGATATCCCCCATGTTTTTAATGCTTCTCAACAGCTACGATTCGACACCTAACGGCTCAATAGAGATTGTATGCCGTGTTCATAAACTCGAAGCGATACGGAAGGGACTAATCATGAAACTCATCAAAGCGGCTGCGCTGGGCGCCTCGCTGTTTTTTTTCGCTGCAGCGGCCAACGCCGGCGAAACGCTCGATGCCGTCAAGAAAAAAGGTTTTGTACAGTGCGGCGTCCATACGGGCCTGCCCGGCTTCTCCATAGCCGATAGCAAAGGCCAGTGGACCGGCATCGACGTGGACGTCTGCCGCGGCATCGCCGCCATGCTGTTCGGCGACGCCACCAAGTACAAGACGACACCCGTAACGACGCAGCAGCGGTTCACGGCCCTGCAGTCGGGCGAGATCGACGTCCTTACCCGCAACACCACCGCCACCATGACCCGCGACACCACGCTGGGCCTGATGAGCCCCGGCATCAACTACTATGACAGCCAAGGCATCATGGTCAGCAAGAGCCTGGGTGTAAAAAGCGCCAAGGAACTGGGCGGCGCGGCGGTGTGCGTACAACCGGGCACCACCACCGAACTCAACCTTGCCGACTGGTTCCGCGCCAACAAGCTGGAATTCAAGCCAGTCGTGATCAACAGCCCCGACGAAGCCATGCGCTCCTACGTGGCTGGCCGCTGCGATGCCTACACGACCGATAAATCCGGCCTGGCAACCATCCGTTCAACGCTGGCCAATCCCGCCGACCACATCATCCTGCCCGAGGACTTCTCCAAAGAGCCGCTGGGCCCCATGGTCCGCCAGGGCGACGACCCCTGGTTCATGGTGGTCCGCTGGACGCTCAACACCATGCTCGAGGCCGAGGAATACGGCATTACGTCCAAGAATGTGGACGAAATGACCAAAAGCCCCAACCCCAACATCCAGCGCATCCTGGGTGTCACCGGCGAAATGGGCAAAGGCCTGGGGCTGGACAAGAAGTGGGCTTACAACATCATCAAGCAAGTGGGCAACTATGGCGAGTCGTTCGAGCGTAACATCGGCATGAGCTCGCCCATGAAGCTGGAACGCGGCTTGAATGCCCAGTGGCAAAAGGGCGGCCTGATGTACGGCTGGCCCATCCGCTAAGCGTCAAGGCACCAAGGTAGGAAGGCCGGGCGGCTTGCGCCGTCCGGTCTACAGGCAAAGGAGGCTGCGTCAGAGCCTCCAAACGATTTAAACTTTATGACGAATAAAAAACCCTTGCCCCGGTCTCCCAAGCGGCGTTTATCCTGGAACGATCCTGGCTTGCGGTCGCTTATCTATCAAGTGCTGGTGCTCGGCATCGTCGGGCTGGGCGTCTGGTATCTGGTTTCCAATACGCTGCACAATCTGGCTGTACGCAATATTTCCACGGGCTTCGGCTTCCTGGATCGCGAAGCCGGCTTCGCCATTGGCGAATCCATGGTCGATTACACCCCGGCGGACACCTATGGGCGCGCCATCTGGGTCGGCATCCTCAACACCTTGCGCGTATCGGTGGCCGGCATTATTGCCGCGACCTTGTTCGGCACCGTGCTGGGCATAGCCAGGCTTTCCAAGAACTGGCTGGTTTCACGGGTGGCCGGCGCCTATATCGAAATCATGCGCAACATTCCCCTGTTGCTGCAGCTGTTCTTCTGGTACGCCATCATTACCGAGGTCATGCCCGGCCCCCGCGATGCGCTCCATCCCATGCCGGGCGTTTTTATTTCCAATCGCGGCCTGAAGCTGCCTTCCGTGCAGGGCGATGCGCTGGATTGGGTGATGGGGGGGCTGGCGGTGGCCATCCTCGCCATTCTGGTGCTGGGCCACTGGGCCAAGAAACGCCAGGACGCAACCGGCAATATTTTTCCCCTCGGCCGTGCGGCCCTGGCGCTGCTTATTGCCTTTCCCGTGGTGGGCTGGCTGATCAGCGGCGCTTCGCTCACGCTCGAGATGCCCGTGCTGAAGGGCTTCAATTTTTCCGGCGGCATAACGATGTCGCCCGAGTTCGCCGCGCTGCTGGCCGGGCTCATCATCTATACCTCGGCTTTCGTGGCCGAGGTCGTCCGCTCAGGGATACAGTCGGTCAATGCGGGCCAATGGGAGGCGGCCGAAGCCATAGGGCTGTCGCGCTCGCGCATGCTGCGCCTGGTCATACTGCCCCAGGCCTTGCGCGTCATCGTGCCGCCCATGACCAGCCAATACCTCAACCTGACCAAGAACAGCTCCTTGGCGGTGGCTATCGGCTATCCCGATATCGTGTCGGTGGTCAATACCACGCTCAATCAAACCGGCCAGGCCATCGAGGGCATTCTCATTATCATGGCGGCCTACCTGACCGTCAGCCTGTCGATTTCCGTATTCATGAATTGGTATAACAAGCGCATAGCGCTGGTGGAGCGCTAATGAACACGCACACCCCGACCGCGCCCAGCCTTCCTCCGCCACGCGCGCAGCAGGGCGTCATCGGATGGATGCGCGCCAGTCTTTTTTCATCCCCGCTCAATACCCTGCTGACGGTGCTGGTCGCCTGGCTTTTGCTCATGGCCATTCCGGCTTTGGTCGAATGGCTGTTCATCCGCGCCAACTTCGACGCCACCAATGCCCAGGAGTGCCGCGCCTCGGGCGGGGCCTGCTGGGCTTTCATCGCCGAAAAGCATCGTCTCATCCTGTTCGGCGTCTATCCCTACGATGAGCAATGGCGGCCTTTGCTGGCCACGATCATCCTGATCGCCGTCATCGTGTGCAGCTGCATACGCTGGTTCTGGAAGCCTTTTCTGGGACTGATCTGGATCGTGGCGCTGGTATCGGTGGCGGTCCTCATGTGGGGCGGCGTCTTGGGCCTGACCCACGTTGAAAATGACCGCTGGGGCGGCTTGCCGCTGACGCTTATTCTGGCCACCTTCGGCATTGCCTTCGCTTTTCCCTTCGGCCTGCTGCTGGCCCTGGGCAGGCGGTCCCATATGCCCGCCGTCAAGGCTTTGTGCGTCGTCTACATCGAGCTCATCCGCGGCGTGCCCCTGATCAGCCTGTTGTTCATGTCTTCGGTCATGCTGCCTTTGTTCCTGCCGGAAGGCTTCAGCATCGACAAGCTTTTGCGCGCTCAGATAGCCATCATTCTGTTCGCGGCGGCCTACATAGCCGAAACAGTGCGCGGCGGCTTGCAGGCGATACCCAAGGGCCAGTACGAAGGCGCGGACTCCATCGGCCTGAGCTATTGGCAGCAGATGCGCAAGATCATATTGCCCCAGGCGCTGAAGGTCGTCATTCCGCCGCTGGTCGGTATTTTCATTGCGCTCTTCAAGGACACCTCGCTGGTGGTGATCATCGGCATCTTCGACTTGACCCAGGCCGCCAAGACAGCGGTGGCCGATGCCGCCTGGCGCGGCTTCAGCACCGAGGCCTACCTGTTCATCGCCTTCATCTATTTCATTTTCTGCTTTTCGATATCCCGCTACAGCCAGTCGCTCGAACGACATTTGCGCACGGGACATCAACGCTGATCAATACGGCGCCCGCGGCATTGCGGGCAGATACAAAGGAGTACAGACATGTCTGAGGCCATTATCCGCCTGGCAGATGTCAACAAGTGGTATGGACAGTTCCATGTGCTGCGCAACATCAATCTGAGCGTCGCGCCCAGCGAGCGCATCGTCATTTGCGGCCCTTCCGGGTCCGGCAAGTCCACCATGATACGTTGCATCAATCGCCTGGAAGAGCATCAGCAAGGCAGCATCGTGGTCGATGGCACCGAGCTTACCAACGACCTGAAGCAGATTGAAACCATACGCCGCGATGTCGGCATGGTGTTCCAGCATTTCAATCTTTTCCCGCACTTGACCGTACTGGAAAACCTGACGCTGGGACCGGTGTGGGTGCTCAAGAAGTCCAAGGCCGAGGCCGAGGCGACCGCCATGAAGTACCTTGAACGCGTCCGTATTCCGGATCAGGCGCTGAAGTTCCCCGGCCAGTTGTCGGGCGGCCAGCAGCAGCGCGTTGCCATTGCCCGCTCCTTGTGCATGAGCCCCAAGATCATGCTGTTCGACGAGCCGACTTCGGCACTTGACCCCGAAATGGTCAAGGAAGTGCTGGACGTCATGGTGGGCCTGGCCGAAGAAAGCGGCATGACCATGTTGTGCGTCACCCACGAAATGGGTTTTGCACGCAAGGTCGCCGACCGGGTCATCTTCATGGATCAAGGCGAGATCATCGAAGAAAACACGCCCGATGCCTTCTTCGACAACCCGCAGAACGAACGCACCAAATTGTTCCTTAGCCAGATACTGCACTAAGAGCCAGTTCGTATACCGCAGACCGTTTGTGGCGTGGCGGCCTGTGGCGTGCTCCTTCCTGTTGCACGGGACGGACACTTCTCTCGCGCCGAAGGCAATATTCGTGTACGGTAATGCCTTCTTATAATTTATGACAAGGGATTACGCATGTTGTCCGGCCTCAAATCTATTTCATCCGTTGCGATCACCGCCTGCTTTGCCATAGCGGCATTTTCGGCGCCGGCCGTGGCGGAAGACTTTCCGTCCAAGCCCATCCAATTCATCGTGCCCTACGCGGCAGGTGGCCCGCTCGATGGCATGGCGCGTCTGCTCGCCGAAAAGGTCAAGTCGGACTTGGGCACCGTCATCGTCGAGAACAAGCCGGGCGCCGGCGGCAATATCGGCGCCAGCATCGCCGCCAAGGCCAAACCGGACGGCTACACCCTGGTCATGGGCGCGGTTGCCATCAACGCCATCAATCCCTGGCTGTACGAAAAACTGCCCTTCGATCCGGTAAAGAGCTTCGAACCCGTGACGCTGGTTGCATCAGTGCCCAATATCTTGATCGTGAACAACGATTTCGCATCGGCCAACAAAATCAACTCGGTCAAGGATCTTATCGCCTACGCCAAGAAAAATCCGAATATCCTGAACTTCGGTTCGGGCGGCAACGGCAGCGCCGGCCATCTGGCGGGCGAGCTGCTCAACGTCCGGACCGATATCAAGACCGTGCACGTACCGTACGCCGGTGCGGCTCCCGCCAAACTGGCCTTGTTGGCCGGCCAGATCAATTTTATGTTCGATAATCTGGCATCGGCCGCGAGCTTGATTACAGAAAACAAGGTCAAGGCCCTGGCCGTCACCACCACCGAGCGTTCATCCGCATTCCCGCAAGTGCCCACCATGCAGCAAGAAGGCGTTGAAAAGTTCGACCTGGGCACCTGGTTCGGTGTATTCACCACGGGCGGCACGCCCAAGGCGGTGGTCGACAAGCTGAATGCGGCCTATGTAAAGGCTTTGCAGGATCCCGCCGTGCGCAAGAATCTGCTGACCATGGGTTCGGATGCCAAGCCGACCACGCCGGAAGAGTTCGGCGAGCTGGTCAAGCATGACTTGGCCAAATACAAAGAGATCGTCGAAGTCTCGGGCGCCAAGCTATTCTAAGGCCAGCCCGGCCGTAACGCGGTCCGGCGCGCCTGGCGCCGCGTGCAGCACAGCCATCCCCATGGACTTTGGTTCATGGGGATTTTTTTTGCCGCAATGTCAATGTCAACAAAAGTCAAAAAGCGGCTCCTGATCCAAAATGTAACATCCTGGGCGTTTCTTGCTTGCTAGCATTGACGCCACATAAGCTGTAAACACCTGGAACAAGGAGAATGGTATGAACATATCTATGCGAGCCAGTCGGATTGCCGCCTGCGTTGGGGCCGTTGCCATAATGGCCGGATGCGCCAACATGCAGGGGATGGGCACGGGCGGCAAGACAGCCGTTGGAGCGGGCGCGGGCGCAGCGGTTGGCGCGGGCCTGGGCGCCTTGATCGGCGACAGCAGCAAGGCGGCGATGATCGGGGCCGGGATAGGCGCGGTCGCCGGCGGCATCGCGGGCTACAACTGGTCGGGCGTGAAGAATGATGTCGAAAAATCCGGCGCCAGCAGCCTGGGCGTGGATGTGACGGAAATGCCCGATGGCACGCTGCGTGTGAACATACCCAGCAATGTGTCTTTCGACACCGGCAAGTATGCCTTGAAGCCGGCCTTGCTGCCGGTATTGGACAGCGTTGCGCGAGCCCTGGTGCAGCATCCGGAACTGCGGGCAAAGTCCATCGGTTATACGGATAGCACCGGGTCGGCGGCCACCAACCAGACGCTGTCGGTCAACCGTGCCCGCGCCGTGGCAAATTACCTTACCGAAAGAGGCGTTCCGGTGGGCAACCTGACTGCGGAAGGCAGGGGCCCGCAGAATCCGGTAGGCGACAACGCAACGGCCGAAGGCCGCGCGATGAACCGCCGAGTGGAACTCTACCTGTATGCCGTCAAACAGCCTTGATCTGGCGTTTTCAAGATAAGGGGCGACCAAGGCAGGGCTGATTTGAATATCGATCAGCCGGAAGCGGCCGCTCGGCAAGCAAGAAGGGCCAAGATCCACGGAATACGGATCTTGGCCCTTCTTGCTTGAACTCATAGCGATGATTCAAGGAACTGGCGCCGTTATGCAAGCCCGCTTGCGCATCCTACGGCTGTGCGGATTCTTCCCGGAATGATCTGATCAGGCTGGCCATAGTGTCTTCCATGATATTGCGCTCTTTGCGGGACAATGACCAGTAAACATCCGGGGAAATGTTTTTGAATGGCCACAGGCCGTGCTGGGCGGCATGGGCGGGGTCGGACAGCCGGTATGTCGAATGTGATGCTTCGACCGGGTCGGCCGCTTCCATCGGCCCTATGCCTTGGGCCAGCCACGCGGGGTTGACCTGCAGCGCCTCGGCCAGCTGGAAGATGCCCTTGGCGGTTTGGCGCGTTTTGTTCTCGTAGTTGGCGATGGCGCCTTGCGACAGGCCGCAGGCTTTGGCCAATGCGGATTGGCTCATGCCCCGCAAATTGCGGGCTTGGCGAAGGCGGTCGGCAAAATGGTTCACGATTGTGATTGAACGATTTAATCCAAACACATTGGTAATAACGTCAATTACGTTCGTGATATTTTGATGTAAAATAAAGTAATAAAAATTATTCAGAAGTTAAAATATTTCGCGGAAAAAGCGCACGATAGAAAAGCGTTCGGTTTGAATTTGTTGGACCCTGGGCGGAGGTCTCGATATTTACATTTTTCCTTCCCACTGTATGACGCTTGATCCTATCGTCTTGTTGTTTGCTCCCGAAGCGGGAAACCTGGCTCGCCGTGAATGCTTCAGTCGGGCAGCCGAGCTGCGCGCCCACGGTTTCGAGGTCCTGTGCTGCACCGATATGCCGGAACTTTACCGGGTGGCGCAGAACCGGCTTTCCCCCGACCGCCCGGCCATGGTGGTGCTTGCCGCATCGCACGACGAGAACTGTTCCGCCGCCGCCAGCCTCAGGGCGCTGCATTCAGGTGCCGGCATCGTGTCCATGGTTGAGCCGGACAGCGAAACAGCCGTTATCCAGGCCATGCAGGTGGGTGCCGATAACTGCTGTCCGAGCACCGGTTCCACACGCCTTCTGGCCAGCATGCTGTTGCGCCTGTTTCACCGGGCCGGAAAAGTCCAGGCCGCTACACCCCAACCTTTGGTCTCTTTGCAACCAGACATCTGGAGCATGCAGGAGCAGGCGTGGGTGCTTGTCAGTCCGCAAGGCATACGCATACGCCTGACAACCGGCGAGCGGGCTTTTCTGACCACCCTGCTGGCTGCCCCCGAGCTGCGGGCGACTCATAAACAGCTTATCGACGCGGTCAATTCCAGCTATGCCCAGGCTGTGCCGCTGACGCAGCCCGGCAGGCTGGGAGTGCTGGTCAGCCGCCTGCGCCGCAAGTTCACCGATCACGGTATCGACATACCGCTTAAATCGGTGCACAACTGGGGCTATATGTTTACCGGCCCCGTGTAATGCGTGGTACCGGCGGTTCGGCGCGAGCCCGAACCGTAGCGGTGTATCGATAGGTCGTCGCTGCGTATGGCGGTCGGCCGTCCCGAAACGATGTCGGCCAACAGCTGGCCGCTGCCGCAAGCCATGGTCCAGCCCAATGTGCCGTGCCCGGTATTCAAAAACAGATTGGGCAGTCCGGTGGCGCCCACTATGGGGGTGCTGTCCGGTGTCTTGGGACGCAAGCCGGTCCAGAAAGACAGCTCGCCTTTCGCATAGCTGCCGGGAAACAGATCGTCCAGCACCATCTGCAGCGTTTGTCGGCGTCTGTCGTCCAGGGTCTTGTCGAAGCCGACGATCTCGGCCATGCCGCCCACGCGTATGCGCCGGTCGAAGCGTGTGATGGCGATCTTATAAGTTTCATCCAACAGGGTGGATACCGGCGCATGGCGCTCGTCGGCGACAGGCACGGTAATGGAATAGCCTTTTAGCGGATACACCGGCAAGGCCACGGCATGCTTCAGCAACTGCGTGGACCATGCACCCAGGGCGACGACATAGGCATCTGCCGTGAATTGATGGCCCTGACATTGGATGCTGGCCACCTTGCCGCCGGCAAGAACCACGCGCTGGATATCGACGCCGTAGCGAAACTGTACGCCCAGCTTCTCGGCTTCAGCCGCCAAACGCGTGGTGAACAACTGGCAGTCGCCTGTTTCGTCATTGGGCAAGCGCAGTCCGCCGGCCAGCTTGTCTTCGGTGTGGGCAAGGGCGGGTTCCGCCTGGCGCAGTTCCTGGCGGGACAGCAATTGATATTCGATGCCCGCCTCGCGCAGCACCTCGATGTCCTGACCGACGCTATCCAGTTGCTGTTGGCTGCGGAATACCTGTAGCGTGCCTTGGCTGCGCCCTTCGTACCGAATGCCGATTTCGTTGCGCAAGGATTCCAGGCAGGCGCGGCTGTAGGACGACAGCCTGACCATGCGTTCTTTGTTGGAGGCGTAGCGGCCGGCATTGCAATTGCGCCACATCTGAAAGAGCCATTTCAGCTGGAATAGCGTGCCGTCGGGCCGTATTGTCAGCGGAGGGTGCTGGGCGAACATCCACTTGATGGCTTTGAGCGGCACGCCCGGCGCCGCCCACGGCGAGGAATAGCCGTATGAAATCTGGCCCGCGTTGGCAAAGCTGGTTTCAAGCGCGGGGCCTGGGTTGCGCTCCAGCACAGTGACCTCATGACCTTGGCACGCCAGATAATAGGCGCTGGCTACGCCGATGGCGCCGGCCCCCAGAACAATGATTTTCATTTCATTCCAAACTTGAGCTCTAATTTCTAGGATGATAGGGTAGCCAGCCTAGTTAATTTCCCTAAAGAAAATGGATTTACAGCAATATTTTCTGAAAAAAAGTTGAAAGGCCGTGTTTTCAGCAATAATCCCTGTTGCGGCAAAAGGCGCCGCCCATTCATGGGCGGCCGGGCGAAATTCCCAGGAAACATGCGATGCGAATACAGCGCACCCCCACCTTTGAACTGGACAAGCTGGACCGGCACATACTGGATTTATTGCAGCGCGATGGCCGCATGTCGATGACGGAGCTGGCCGAGCGCGTGGGCCTGACCGTAACCCCATGCATCGACCGGGTAAAGCGCCTGGAGCGCGACGGCATCATTACCGGCTATTACGCCCGGGTTGCCCCGTCCGCGCTGGACGCCGGCCTGCTGGTGTTCGTGGAGATATCCATGTCCAGCAAGTCGGATCGGACCTTCGACGATTTCCGACGCGAAATCCTGTGCATTCCGCAGGTTCAGGAATGCCATCTGGTATCGGGCGATTTCGACTATCTGGTCAAGGCCCGCATCAAGGAAATAGGGCAGTATCGCAGCCTGTTGGGCGACATCCTGCTGCGTTTGCCGGGCGTCACGCAGACCAAAAGCTGCGTCGTCATGGAAGAGGTCAAGGAAACCCTGTTTATTCCCGCGCAGAAATAGCTGCCTGATCCCCGGCCGGTTGGCACGGAGCCCCCGGCGTTATTCCCCGCCTGGTCGCGGGCCGGCCGCGCTGCGGACAAACACCATGTTGTCGCGGTGCATCAGTTCGGGATCCGACATGCTGCCCAGGATATCGGCAATGCGGCTGCTGGGCTGGCGCATGATGCGGCGAGTGTCAGAGGCGGAGTAATTGATCAGGCCCCGGCCGCATTCCACGCCGTGCTGATCGACGCAAGCGACCACATCGCCGCGCTCGAATTCGCCCTCGACCTCGGTCACGCCGATGGCCAGAAGGCTTTTGTGTCCTTGCATCAGGGCGCGCACGGCCCCGGCGTCCAGGGTAATGCGGCCCCGCAGGCGCAGGTGGTTGGCCAGCCAGCGCTGGCGCGCCGACCGCACAGGAAGAATGGCGCGCAGTTCGGTGCCTATGGACTCGCCTTGCGCCAAGCGCAGCAGAACGTCCGCCTCACGGCCCGAGGCAATCACGGTATGGCCCCCGCTATTGGCGGCCCGCTTGGCCGCCAACACCTTGGTGAGCATGCCGCCGGTGCCTATGCTGCTGCCCGACCCGCCCGCCATGGCCTCCAGGGCGGGGTCGCCGGCCTGGCCCACGGCGATGAACTTTGCATCCGGATGCTTGCGGGGGTCGGCGCTGTACAGGCCCGACTGGTCGGTAAGTATGACCAGCGCCTCGGCTTCGATCAGATTGGTCACCAGCGCGCCCAGGGTGTCGTTGTCGCCCAGGCGGATTTCGTCGGTCACCACGGTGTCGTTTTCATTGACGATGGGCACAACGCCCAGGCCCAGCAGGGTGTACAAGGTACTGCGCGCATTCAGGTAGCGGCGCCTGTCGGCCAGATCTTCATGGGTCAGCAATATTTGCGCGGTGCGTATGCCGTGCCGGGCAAACGCCACTTCGTAGGCTTGTATAAGGCCCATCTGGCCGACGGCCGCCGCGGCCTGCAGCTCGTGCATGGCGTTGGGCCGGCGCGGCCAGCCCAACCGCGCCATGCCTTCGGCGATGGCGCCGCTGGAAACCAGCACCATTTGCTTGCCTTGCCCATGCAGGCTGGCGATCTGGGCCGCCCACTGCGCAACGGCAGCCTCGTCTATGCCCTTGCCTTCGTTGGTGACGAGTGAAGAGCCTACTTTGACGACCAGGCGTTTGGCATGAGAAACGGCGGACGGCGGAATATGAGCGGCGGTCATGTAGCGAAAGGCGAAGAGTCGGTTCAGCTTAAATCGGAACGGGTGTCGTCGAAACGGGGGTCTTCGGCAACGTAAGTGCCGTCGGCCTTGTCCTGGGCGATATTGGTTTTTTCGCGTTCCGCGTCCAGCCATTCCTGCAGGCGCCAGGTCAGATCCTGGGTGCCGTCGCCGGTCAGCGCCGAGATGCTGAAGACCGGGCCGGTCCAGCCCAGCGCATCGCATAGCCGCTGCTTTACCTGCTCGGGATCCGGAACCATGTCCAATTTGTTCAGCACAAGCCAGCGCGGCTTTTCGTAGAGGGCGGTGTCGTACAGGCGCAGTTCCTCGACGATGGCCCGCGCATCCTTGGCCGCCTGTTCGATCAGATCGGCATCGGGATCGGGGGACGACACGTCGACCAGGTGCAGGAGCACGCGCGTGCGCGACAGGTGGCGCAGGAACAGATGGCCCAGCCCGGCACCTTCCGAGGCGCCTTCGATCAGGCCGGGAATATCGGCGATGACGAAGCTGTGCGAGGGCGATGTGCGGACCACGCCCAGGTTGGGATGCAGGGTGGTGAAGGGGTAGTCGGCGATCTTGGGCCGAGCGTTGGACACCTTGCTGATCAGGGTCGACTTGCCGGCATTTGGAAGGCCCAGCAGGCCGACATCGGCCAGTACTTTGAGCTCCAGGCGCAGTTTGCGCTGCTCGCCTTCCTTGCCGGGAGTGGATTGTCGGGGCGCGCGGTTGGTGCTGGACTTGAAATGCAGGTTGCCCAGGCCGCCGGGGCCGCCGGCCGCAAGCGTGACCTTTTCGTTGTTGCGATCCAGGTCGAACAGTTGTTCGCCGGTCTCGGCATCCAGGATGGTGGTGCCCACCGGCACGCGCAGGGTGATGTCGGGCGCGGCGGCTCCGTATTGGTCGGAGCCCCGGCCGTTCTCGCCATTCTTGGCGCGGTGCAGGCGCGCATAGCGGAAGTCGATCAGGGTATTGATGTTGCGATCGGCAATGGCGTAGATGCTGCCGCCGCGTCCGCCGTCGCCGCCATCGGGCCCGCCTTTGGGAATGAATTTTTCGCGGCGAAAGCTCGCCGCGCCATTGCCGCCCTTGCCGGCAATGACTTCGATGGTTGCTTCGTCTACGAATTTCATGGTGGTGAGCTTAAAAAAAAGATGGCGCCTTGGGCGTCTATTGTAGTTCGTCTATGCGCGCTGTCAGAAACAAAAAGCCCCGCCTTAACGGCAGGGCTTCCTGATATCCGCGAGCGTCGCTTATTCGGCGGTGACGACCGAGACGGTGCGTTTGTTTAGCGCGCCCTTGATGGCGAACTGAACCGTGCCGTCAACCAGCGAGAACAGCGTGTGGTCCTTGCCGATGCCGACGTTGACGCCGGGATGGAACTGGGTGCCGCGCTGGCGGACAATGATGGAACCAGCCGAAATCTGCTGGCCGCCATAGGTTTTTACACCAAGTCGCTTCGATTCTGAGTCGCGACCGTTACGCGTAGAGCCGCCGCCTTTTTTCTGTGCCATGTTTAGCTCCTGCTATACAAAACCGTTAAATCGATCGTTAAGCCGTAATGGCTTCGATGCGAAGTTCGGTGTAGTTTTGACGATGGCCCTGGCGTTTTTGGTAATGCTTGCGCCGGCGCATCTTGAAAATCTTTACCTTGTCGTGGCGGCCTTGCGCAAGAACGGTTGCTGTGACCACTGCGCCGGTAACCAAAGGCGTGCCAATCTTCAATTGATCGCCTTCGCCAACCGATAACACCTGGTCTAGCGTGATTTCTTGCCCAATGTCTGCCGGTATCTGTTCTATCTTTAGTTTTTGACCTGCGGCAACACGATACTGTTTGCCGCCGGTTTTTATGACCGCGTACATGTGGGATTCCTGAAAGTTTAAATATGCTTTAAAGCCTTGGCCAAATGCCAAGCTCATGATTCTAGCCCGAGGCGTTTGGCCAAGTCAAGTCGCGTCGCGAAAATGACGCATTAAGTCAAGGGCTTACCCCGTTTATGAGCGGTAATCCGCATTGATGCTGACGTATTCATGGGAGAAGTCGCAGGTATAGACCGTATCGGCCGCCGTGCCCCGGCCCAGGGCAATGCGCACGACGATTTCGGCTTCTTTCATGACGCGCTGGCCGTCCTCTTCCCGGTAATCGGGGTGGCGCTCGCCTTGGCTGGCCACCATAACGTCGCCCAGCCACAGCCGGGTCGTCTTGACATCCAGATCATCGATGCCCGCATAGCCGACGGCGCACAGGATGCGGCCCAGATTGGGGTCGGAGGCGAAAAAGGCGGTCTTGACCAGGGGCGATTGAGCCACGGCGTAGGCCACTTTCAATGCTTCGTCGCCGGTTTTGGCCTCTTCCACCTGGATGGTCATGAATTTGGTCGCGCCTTCGGCGTCCCGGACGATTTTTTGCGCCAGTTCCGTGGCGGTTTCGGCCAGCGCTTCGTACAGGGGCGCATAGAGCGGGTCGGAGGCCGATTCGACCTGGACGCCGCTTTGGCCCGTGGCCATGATGATGAAGGAATCGTTGGTCGAGGTGTCGCCGTCGACGGTGATGCGGTTGAACGAGCGGTCGGCGATGCCGCGGGCCATGTCTTGGAGCAACTGCGGCGCAATGCCCGCGTCGGTGGCCAGGTAGCCCAGCATGGTCGCCATATTGGGCCGTATCATGCCCGCGCCCTTGCTGATGCCGGTAAGCGTAATGGTGGCATTGCCCAGCGCCACCCGCTTGGAGACGATCTTGGGCTGGGTGTCGGTGGTCATGATGCTGTGAGCGGCCGCGAACCAGTTGCCCGCGGAAATATCGTTCACGGCGGCGGGCAGGGCGGCGATCAGGCGGTCCGTTGGCAGCGGTTCCAGGATGACGCCGGTTGAAAAAGGCAATACCTGGCGGGAATCCAGGCCAAGAATGCCGGCCAGCGCCGCGCAGGTTTTCGTGGCCGCCTGCAGGCCGCTCTCGCCCGTGCCTGCGTTGGCGTTGCCGGTATTGATGACCAGGGCGCGGATGCCTTGCCCGCTTGCCAGGTGCGCTTCGCAGACCTGCACCGGCGCCGCGCGGAAGCGGTTGCGGGTGAACACCCCTGCAACGTTGGTGCCTTCAGCCAGGCGGAACACCGTCAGATCGCGGCGGTTGGCCTTGCGTATGCCGGCCTCGGCGATGCCGATTTCTATGCCCGCGACGGGGAAAATGCTGGACTCCGGGGGGATGTAAAGATTGACGGCCATGGCGTTTACTCGGCAAGGAAAATTCTGGAACGATTGATTTTATCGTAGTGTTCAGTTCCGGTCCGACGGCTGGGGGCGGGTCAGCAGCTTGAGTTCGCCCAGGGCGTCGAAAAGGGCGTTTCGGCTTTTCTCGGACAGGCCGCTGAAAAGGGATTGCACCCATTGCTCATGCGCCTGCGCCATTTTCTTGAAGCTGCGCTTTCCCTTGCCGGTGAGTTTTATCAGCGAGCTGCGGCGGTCGGTCGCCACTTTCACGCGTTCGACCAGTCCTTCTTTTTCAAGCTGGTCGGTAATCCCCGTGATATTGCCGTTGGTGACCATCATATGGCGCGAGAGTTCGCTCATCTTCATGCCGCCCGGCGCCCGCAGCAGTTGCGCCATCAGGTCGAAACGCGGCAGGGTGGTTTCGTACTCGGTGCGCAGGCGGCTGCGTATCTCGCTTTCGATCAGGTTGCAGCAGGTCAGCATGCGCAGCCAGAGCCGCAAATCGCGATGGTCTTCGGGGACGGTGCGGCTTTCCAGGTCGGGCGTATCGGGCATGGCTTTTGTTGTAGGATAAATGACACTGAGGAGGCGTTGTTGCGGGATGCCAAGGTAGAGGCCGGGATATTTTAATCTTCAATGACATGGCGGTGGTAAATTCCGTTAGCGGCCGCAAGCGGCAGTTTACCCAGTCGCCCCGCCGCCGTCCTTGATATGGCGCAGTTGGCCGAATAACAATTGCTGGAGACCTGAATAATGTTCGAGAAGTATTTTGGCGGCAGCTATGCGGATGCGCGCGCACGCTTCCTTGCCGCCGCCCGCCGGCGGCAATGCAATCTGGAGTCTTACGTGAATCCGGTGGGTCCGGGCGTGCAGGGCGAGGAACTTGCAATGGACACGGCCTATTACGGGGCCGCCGACGCGCGCGCCTTGCTGGTCCTGACCTCGGCCATGCATGGCGAAGAGGGTTATTGCGGATCGGGATGCCAGGTGGCGTTGCTGGACGACCAGGCCCTGCTGGACAAGGCTCAGGCCGCCGGCATAGGCATCCTGTTGATCCACGCGGTGAACGCCTACGGATTTTCCTGGGGGCATCGCACCAACGAGGACAATATCGATCTGAACCGGAATTTCTGCGATTTCAGCAAACCGCTGCCCGGGAATCCGCACTACGAACGCCTGCACGACTTGCTGATTCCGCAAAGCTGGCCGCCTTCCGCCGAGAACGAAGCCGCCATCCAGGCATTCAGGGACAACGAGGGCGAGCAGGCCTATCGCGAAGGCGTGATGCTGGGGCAGTACAGCCATCCGGACGGCCTGTTTTACGGCGGCGGCAAGCCCAGCTGGAGCAACCGTACATTGCGCCAGGTGCTGGCGCTCTACGGAAGGAATCGCGACAGGATGGCCTGGATCGATTATCACACCGGCCTGGGTCCTTACGGGCACGCCGAGAAAATCTTCGTACAGAAGGGGCGCCCGGAATATCTCCGGGCCAAAGCCTGGTGGGGCAGCGACGTGGTCAGCGTGATCGATCCCGATTCCAGCACGGTGGACATCGTTGGAACCGGCCTGCAGGCCATGCTGGAGGAATGCCGTCAGGTTCCCGAGCTGACATTCATGGCGCTCGAATACGGCACGGTGCCCATGAACGACGTGTTTCTGGCTTTGCGCGGGGATCGCTGGCTGGCCGGCCAAGCCCAGGCCGATCCGGCCCGGCGCAAGGAAATGAAGGCGGCGCATCGGGCGGCGTTCTATCCCGATCACGACGATTGGCGCGGGGCGGTGGTGGCGCAATCCCGAGTGAACCTGTTGCAGGCCATCTATGGCTTGGCCGAATCGAATCGTTAAGTTGGCGGGTGTTCAAAGGTCCTGACGGGCCGACGCCGTTCGCAAGCATGGCGCCTCCGGGCGCTGTACAAAAAATCCTTGCGGACGGTTTTTTTTGCCTATATAGTTTAAGCCTAAACTAATAATGGCCTGCGGCGCATTGCGGCCCTGGCGGAGACGAATCCGGAGCAACCATGAAAATCGCATCCATAGGCGGAGGGCCGGCGGGGCTGTATTTCGGCTTGCTGATGAAGCTTGCCGATTCCCGCCATGAAGTCACCGTCATAGAACGCAACCGGCCCTACGACACTTTCGGGTGGGGCGTGGTCTTTTCCGATGCCACCCTGGATAACCTGAAGGAAGCCGACCCTGTGTCGGCGGAGCAGATCAGCGCCGCCTTCAATCATTGGGACGATATTGAAATCCATTACAAGGGCCAAAGCATGCGCAGCAGCGGCCATGGCTTCATCGGCATAGGGCGCAAGAAGCTGCTGAATATCCTGCAGGCGCGCTGCGAAGCGCTGGGCGTAAACCTGGTGTTTGAGACCGACGTGGCCGACGACCAGGCCATCGTCCAGAAATACCAGGCTGACCTGGTGATTGCCTGCGACGGCTTGAACAGCCGGGTGCGCGCACGGTACGCCGATACCTACAAGCCCGATATCGATACTCGCCAGTGCCGTTTCGTCTGGCTGGGCACCCAGCAGACGTTCGACGCGTTCACCTTTGCCTTTGTCCAGACCGAACACGGCTGGTTCCAGGCGCATGCCTATCAATTCGAGCCGGGCATGTCGACCTTCATCGTCGAGACCCTGGACGAAACCTGGAAGGCCGCCGGCCTGGATGCGATGAGTCAAGAGGACGGCATCGCTTATTGCGAAAAATTATTCGCGCCATGGCTGGGCGGGCACGCGCTGGTTTCGAACGCGGGGCATCTGCGCGGGTCGGCGATCTGGATACGCTTTCCGCGCGTCATCTGCGACACGTGGATACATCAACAGGCCCTGCCCGGGGGACGCAGCGTACCCGTCGTGCTGATGGGCGATGCCGCGCACACAGCGCATTTCTCGATAGGCTCGGGCACCAAGCTTGCGCTGGAAGACGCCATCGAACTGCACCGATCCCTGATGGCCCATGGCAAGGACCTTGACGCGGCGCTTGGCCATTACCAGGACGTGCGCAGCGTCGAAGTCCTGAAAATCCAGAACGCGGCGCGCAATTCGACCGAGTGGTTCGAAAATGTCGCCCGCTATGCCAGTTTCGAACCGAGGCAGTTCGCCTACTCGCTATTGACGCGCTCGCAACGCATTTCCCACGAAAACCTGCGCCTGCGCGACGCCGCCTGGCTGGAAGACTATGAGCAATGGCTGGCCGGCAGGGCGGGAATGAAGGTGAATGGCGGTCCGGTGCCGCCCATGCTGACTCCCTACAAGGCGCGCAGCGTGACACTTAAGAATCGCATCGTGGTGTCGCCCATGGCGATGTATTCCAGCGTGGAAGGGGTGCCGGGCGACTTCCACCTGGTGCACCTGGGCGGGCGCGCCATGGGGGGAGCGGGCATGGTCATGGTCGAAATGACCTGCGTATCTCCGGAAGCGCGCATAACCCCGGGTTGCCCGGGATTATGGACGGATGGGCAGATGCAGGCATTCAAGCGCATCGTCGATTTCGTCCACCAGAACAGCGATGCGCGCATAGGCATACAGTTGGGGCACGCGGGCCGCAAGGGTTCCACCCGCGTCAGTTGGGAAGGCACCGACATGCCCCTGCCCGAAGGCAACTGGCCCCTGGTGTCCGCATCGGCGCTGCCGTATATGCCGGGAGTATCGCAGGTGCCCCAGGCCATGGCACGCGCGCAGATGGATGCCGTTCGCGACCAGTTCACGGCGGCGGCCCGGCGTGCGGCCCTGGCAGGTTTCGATTGGCTGGAGCTGCATTGCGCCCACGGCTACCTGCTGTCCAGCTTCATTTCTCCGCTCACCAACCAGCGCGACGATGAATACGGTGGATCGCTGGACAATCGCCTGCGCTATCCTCTGGAAGTCTTCCATGCGGTTCGTGCAGCCTGGCCCGAAGAATTGCCGATGTCGGTGCGCATCTCGGCGCACGATTGGGTCGACGGCGGCATCACCGCCGACGATGCCGTACAGATAGCGCTGCGCTTCAAGCAGGCCGGCGCCGATATGCTGGACTGTTCATCGGGGCAGGTCAGCAAGGCGGAGCAGCCAGTCTACGGGCGTATGTATCAAACCCCGTTTTCCGACCGCGTCCGCAACGAGGCCTGCGTGCCGACGATAGCCGTGGGAGCCATTTTCGAGGCCGATCACGTGAACAGCATCATTGCCTCGGGGCGCGCCGACTTGTGCGCGCTGGCCCGGCCCCATCTGGCCGATGCCGCCTGGACCCTGCGGGAATCGGCGCGCATCGGCTACACCGATATCAATTGGCCGCGCCAGTACTTCCCCGCCAAACGGCAATTGGAAACCAATTTCGAACGGGCGGCCGCCTATGCGCAGCCGATAGCAAAATGAACACAGCCCAGCCATTGAACGGGCGTCACGCCCTGGTGACCGGAGGATCGCGCGGCATAGGTTTCGCAATTGCGCAGCGCCTGGCCGGCCTCGGTGCGCGCGTCACACTGATGGGGCGCGATGCCGCCGCGCTGGACGAGGCGGCCGGCCGCCTTGGCGCGCAGGCGCAGGCGGGCTTTGTGCGCGCCGATATCGCGCAGCGACCCCAAGTCGTGCAAGCCTTTGCGCAGGCCAAGACCGCGTTCGGCGTCATCGACATCCTGGTCAATAATGCGGGACAGGCGGAAAGCCAGCGCTTCGATCGCATCGATGAAGACGCCTGGCAACGCATGATCGCGGTCAACCTGAGCGGGACCTTTCATTGCATGCAGGCCGCGCTGCCCGACATGCTGGAAGGCAAATGGGGCCGCATCGTCAACGTTGCGAGTACCGCCGGCCTGATCGGCTATGCCTATGTAGGCGCCTACTGCGCGGCCAAGCACGGCGTGGTGGGGCTTACCCGCGCGCTGGCCCAGGAGGTCGCCCGCAAGGGGATCACGGTCAATGCCGTGTGTCCCGGCTATACGGAAACGGATATCGTCCTGGGTGCCATCGAAAACATCGTAAATAAAACTGGCGTATCCGCCGACCAGGCCAGGGCCACGCTGGCGCAACGCAATCCCCAAGGCCGGCTGGTGCAGCCGGACGACGTGGCCCAGGCCGTGGCATGGCTATGCCTGCCGGCCGCCGAATCCATCAATGGACAAGCCATACCCGTGGACGGCGGCGAGGTCATGGCGGGCTGAAACCCGCCGCGCACAGAAAAGGAAACAGCATGCAAGAAACAGTACACACCATGGCGCATCATAAGCGTCCCTACGCCGGCTTCAAGGCGAAGAGCTTCCTGTGGAACGCATCGGAAGACGGCAAGGTCGCCACCATCACCCTGAACCGGCCCGAACGCAAGAACCCATTGACGTTCGATTCCTATGCCGAACTGCGCGACCTGTTCCGCGGGCTGGTCTATGCCACCGATATCAAGGCGATTGTCATGACGGGGGCGGGCGGGAACTTCTGTTCCGGCGGCGACGTGCATGAAATCATTGGACCGTTGACGGAAATGAGCATGCCTCAGTTGCTTGACTTCACGCGCATGACGGGCGACCTGGTCAAGGCCATGCGCGCCTGTCCGGCGCCCATCGTCGCGGCGGTGGATGGCATCTGCGCCGGCGCCGGAGCCATGGTCGCCCTGGCTTCCGACCTGCGGTTGGGTACGCCGCAGGCGCGCACCGCCTTCCTGTTCACGCGCGTCGGTCTGGCGGGGGCCGATATGGGCGCCTGCACGCTCTTGCCGCGCATGATAGGGCAGGGCAGGGCGTCCGAACTGCTTTACACCGGCCGGGCCATGACGGCTGACGAAGGCTTGAGCTGGGGCTTTTTCAATAGCCTGCACGCGCCGGACGCGGTGCTGCCGGCGGCCCAGGCGCTGGCGCGCCAACTGGCGGACGGGCCCACCTTTGCGCACGGCATGACCAAGAAGCTGCTGCACCAGGAATGGAATATGGGCGTGGATGAGGCCATTGAAGCCGAGGCCCAGGCCCAGGCCGTCTGCATGCAGACACGGGATTTTCGGCGCGCCTACGAGGCTTTCGTCGCGAAGCGCAAGCCAGTGTTCGAAGGAAACTGAATGAGCGACACCAGCTGGCTGGACTGGCCTTTTTTCGACGCCCGCCATCAGGAACTGGCATCCGGCCTGGAGGCCTGGTGCGGGGATACGCTGACGGATGTCGACCATGCGGATACCGATGCGGCCTGCCGCCGGCTGGTGGCGCAATTGGGCCAAGCCGGTTGGCTGCGGTGCGCTGTGCCGCAGGGGCCACAGGGCGCATGGGGCGGGCGCTGGCCCGAGATTGATTCCCGTTCCTTATGCATTTTGCGTGAAACGCTGGCCCGTCACGATGGCCTGGCCGATTTTGCCTTCGCCATGCAAGGCCTGGGCAGCGGCGCCATTTCGCTCGCCGGAAGCACGGCCCTGCGCCATCGCTATCTGCCCGAGGTGGCGGCGGGCCGTTCCATTGCCGCCTTCGCGCTATCGGAGCCGGATGCGGGTTCCGACGTGGCCGCCATGTCCTGCTCCGCCATTCAGGATGGCGGGGACTACATCCTGAATGGCGTGAAGACCTGGATATCCAACGGCGGAATCGCCGATTTCTACTGCGTCTTCGCCCGGACGGGCGAGGCGCCGGGAGCCCGGGGCATCAGCGCTTTCGTGGTCGACGCCGATACTCCCGGCCTGCATGTCGCCGAGCGCATCGATGTCATTGCGCCCCATCCCCTGGCGACTTTGCGATTCGAAAATTGCCGTGTAAGCGCCGACAGAAGACTGGGCGATGCGGGGCAGGGCTTCAAGATCGCCATGATGACACTGGATATCTTCCGGGCCTCGGTCGCGGCGGCGGCCGTGGGCTTTGCCCGCCGCGCGCTGGACGAGGCGGTGGCCCGGGCCAAGTCGCGGCGCATGTTCGGCCAGACATTGGGCGACATGCAGCTGACTCAGGCGGCGCTGGGCGAGATGGCCTGCGAGATCGACGCCGCCGCTTTGTTGACCTATCGGGCGGCCTGGCTGCGCGACGTCAAGGGAGTGCGCACCACTCGCGAGGCGGCCATGGCAAAGATGGCGGCGACCGAGTCCGCGCAGCGGGTCATCGATCGCGCCGTGCAGATGTTCGGCGGCGCGGGAGTGGTTTCGGGCGCCCCGGTCGAAAAGCTATACCGGGAAATTCGTGCCCTGCGCATCTATGAGGGTGCCACCGAGGTCCAGAAGCTGATTATCGCCAGGGAGCTGCTGAAAGGCGGCTAGGCCGGCGCGCCGCAAGCGGCGCCGCGCGTGCACAAAGACAGGAGACGACAATGGAAACATCCGCTCATATCGATACCTTTGCGCGGGATCATCTTCCGCCGCTCGATGAATGGCCGGACCTGCTGCTCGATGGAAACCCCGACGTGGCTTATCCGGCGCGGTTCAATTGCGCCAGCGTCCTGGTCGACGACATGGTCAAGCAGGGCCACGGCGAGCGGATCGCCCTGCGCTGGCGCGAAGGCCCAGACCAGCGCGGCATGAGCTATCGTGAATTGATGGTGTTGACCAACCGCATTGCGCACGTGCTGGTCGAGGACATGGGCTTGCAGCCGGGCAATCGCGTATTGCTGCGCGGGCCCAACAATCCCATGATGGCCGCCTGTTGGCTGGCCGCCGTCAAGGCTGGACTGGTCACCGTTCCCACCATGCCTTTACTGCGGGCGGTGGAGCTTGAAAAAGCCATCAGCAAGGCGAAGATCCAGGCGGCCGTGTGCGACAAGCGCCTGTCAGACGAAATCATGCACTGCACCGATCCAGGGCATTCCAGCTATTGTCCCGAGCTGGCCCAGGTTCGCTGTTTCCACGACGATGGCCCGGACAGCATCGAGTCGCTGGCCGCAGGCAAGCCAATGGATTTCACACCCTGCGATACCGCCGGCGACGATATCTGCCTTATTGCATTCACCAGCGGCACGACGGGCAAGCCCAAGGGCTGCATGAACTTCCACCGCGACGTGCTGGCCATGTGCGATACCTTTTCGCGCCATACGCTGGGCATGCGGGCCGATGACATCGTCTGCGGCACACCGCCGCTGGCCTTCACCTTCGGGCTGGGGGGATTGTTGTGCTTCCCGTTGCGAGTCGGGGCGTCCACGGTGCTGGCCGAAAAGCTGACCCCCGACGAATTGCTGAAGACCGTGCAGGATTTCGGCGCGACCATGACGTTCACCGCGCCCACCTTCTATCGGCAGATGGCGGGCCAAGTCGGCAAGTACGACCTTTCGTCCCTCAAGAATTCGGTCTCGGCGGGCGAGGCCCTGCCCGATGCGACACGGCAATTATGGAAGCAGGCGACCGGCATCGAGATGATAGACGGCATCGGCGGCACGGAAATGATCCATGTGTATGTATCGAGCGCCGGCAAGCAAGTGCGCCCGGGCGCCATCGGCAAAGCGGTGCCGGGCTACGTGGCCCAAGTGGTCGATGAAAACCTGCGGCCCGTGGCCCGCGGCGTGGCGGGCCGGCTGGCGGTGAAAGGCCCCACGGGCTGCCGCTATCTGGACGACGAGCGCCAGCGTGTATTCGTGCAGCGGGGGTGGAACCTGCCCGGAGACACCTTCATCATGGACGAAGACGGCTACCTGTATTACCAGGCGCGCAACGACGACATGATTGTTTCGGCCGGCTATAACATCGCGGGCCCCGAGGTGGAAGGGGTCCTGCTCCGGCACGAGGCTGTGGCCGAATGCGGCGTGGTGGGCCAGCCCGATGCCGAGCGCGGGAATATCGTCAAGGCCTATGTCGTGCTCAAGCCCGGCTTCGCAGGCGATGCCGCCATGGCCAAGGCCTTGCAGGAGTACGTCAAGGCCGCGATCGCGCCCTACAAATACCCCAGGTCCATCGAGTTCATGGAAAGCCTGCCCCGGACCGAAACCGGCAAATTACAGCGCTTCGTCCTGCGCAAGAAAGCTACTCAATAAGGAAAACGCATGGAGTTTTTGCACCCCCCCGATTGGCTGGAGCCGCGCGGCTACGCGAACGGAATCATGACGGAAATGAAGGTGGGCAGCCGCCTGCTGTTTGTGGGCGGCCAGGTAGGCTGGAACGCGCATCAGCAATTCGAAACCGACGATTTCGCCGAGCAGGTGGGCCAGGCCCTGAAGAATATCGTCGCCATCCTGAAAGAGGGCGGCGCGGGTCCGCAGCACATCACCCGCATGACCTGGTATGTATGCGACAAGCAGGAATATGTGTCGGCGCTGCGGCAGGTGGGCCAACACTACCGCGAGATCATCGGCCGCCATTTTCCGGCCATGACGGCCGTGCAGGTGGCCGACCTTATCGAAGACCGGGCCCGCGTTGAAATAGAGGTCACCGCCGTCGTCCCGCCGGAGGGCTGACAGGAGCGGCGCCATCCATCAAGCGGGCCGGCTGCTAGAGCTTTGTGAAGACTTCCTCGGCGGCGTCCAGCGTGCTCTGGATGATCGCGTCGTCGTGCGCGGCCGATACGAATCCGGCCTCGAACGCCGACGGCGCGAAATACACGCCTTTGATCAGCATGGCATGAAAGAACTTCTTGAAGCGCTCCACATCGCTTTGCGACACTTCGGCAAACGTCGTGGGCACGCTTTCGCGGAAGTAGATTCCGAACATCCCGCCGACGTAATCGCTGCACATCGGGATGCCGGCGGCCTGAGCGCGTTGGGCCAGGCCTTCGGCCAGCTTGCGCGTTTGGCCTTCCAGGCGCTCATAGAAGCCCGGTTCGGCCAAGAGCTTCAGGGTTGCCAGGCCCGCGGCAACCGCCACGGGATTGCCCGATAGCGTGCCGGCCTGATATACGCCGCCCAAGGGGGCGATGTGCTCCATGATGTCGGCGCGGCCGCCGAATGCGCCCACCGGCATGCCGCCGCCTATGACCTTGGCCAAGGTCGTCAGGTCGGGGGTAACGCCGGTCAATCCCTGCACGCCTTGCGGCCCGGCCCGAAAGCCTGTCATGACCTCGTCGAAAACCAGCAATGCGCCATGCTGCGTACAGAGCGCGCGCAGCCCCTCGAGAAAGCCGGCGGTGGGTTTGACCAGGTTCATGTTGCCCGCTATGGGCTCCACGATGACGCAGGCGATCTCGGCGCCGTACTGCTTGAATGCGGCCTCGACCGACTCCAGCTTGTTGAAGTCCAGGACCAGCGTGTGCTTTATGAACTCGGTAGGCACGCCCGCCGAGGTGGGATTGCCGAAGGTCAGCAGCCCCGAGCCCGCCTTGACGAGCAGGCTGTCGGCATGGCCGTGGTAGCAGCCCTCGAACTTGATGATTTTCGAGCGCCCCGTGAACCCGCGCGCCAGGCGGATCGCGGTCATTGTCGCTTCCGTGCCGGAACTTACCAGGCGGACTTTTTCAATCGAGGGGATGCGCGCCGCTATGGCTTCGGCTATCTCGATCTCGGCCTCGGTGGGGGCTCCGAAAGACAGCCCGTCTTTAGCGGCCTCCTGGACGGCGCGTATGACCTCGGGATGCGCATGGCCCAAAATGGCTGGTCCCCAGGAGCCCACGTAGTCGATGTAGCGTGTGTCGTCCGCGTCCCACATATAGGGACCCTGGGCGCGCTTGATGAAGCGCGGCGCGCCGCCCACCGATCGGAAGGCCCTGACGGGCGAATTGACTCCGCCGGGTATCGTCTGGCAGGCGCGGTCGAATAATTGAGTATTGCGGGACATGATTCAGGCTCTCGCGGAAAATTGGAAATACAGACTATAGGACAATAAGCGTTGCTGTTCCGGCTCCATGGGCCTTTGGCCGGACGGGGCTTAGGCGAACAGGGCCGCGCAGCGCGCCGCCGTTGCGCGGATATCGCCGCTGTCGAACAGGCCGCTGATCAGCGCGATGCTGTCCGCGCCGGCATGCACGACCGGGGCGGCGTTGTCGGCGGTGATGCCGCCTATCGCCACCACGGCCGGCCGCGGCCTTTCGGGGCTGCTTTCGGCCAGCATGCGGCCCTGTTCGATATGTTCCAGGGTCGCGCGTACGGCATCGGGCTTTACACGGGAAGGGTAAACGGCGCCGAAGGCGATGTAGTCGGCATCGGCCTTCAAGGCCTGCGCGGCCAGGGCCGGCTGGTTATAGCATGAAGCGCCGATGATCTTTCCGGGGCCCAGCGCCATGCGGGCCTGCGCCATGCCGCCGTCTTCCTTGCCCAGGTGTACGCCGTCGGCGTCTATCAGGGCCGCCAGCCGCCAATCGTCGTTGACGATGCAGACCAGGTCCAGTTCCCGGCATAGCGCGGCCACGCGGCGGGCCTGTTCCAGCCCTTCTTCCGCCGTCGCGGTTTTACGGCGCCATTGCAAGGCAGACATGCCGCCCTGGGCCGCTTGCCGAATGGCTTCCAGCAGCCTGTCGGTGTCGTGCCATTCGGGTGTGATGCCGTACAGACCTTGAGGGAATCGTAATGAAAGAGTCATGGCGAAGACCTGTTGATCAATAGGTGTCCCATGCCGGGCTGGAAAGTTCGCGCCGCCAAGGGTTCCGACAGCGATATGGCGGCGTCGACGGCGGCCGGGACGTCAAGGCCCCTGGCCAACTGGGTGGTGATGGCGCAGGCCAGCGGGCCATCGGCGTCGGCCAGCCGCGCGGCGGGCGTCCGCCAATTCCAGCTGCTGGTCTCGCTGTGCTGGCCTTGAAGCAGATGGCTGCCATGGCCGGGACGCAAGGGCGCGCCGGTGCTCAATACCCATTTGGCGCCGTAGTGGAGCAGGGCCTGGGCGGGGGTGTCGGCGTCGACGCCCGTAAACACGCCTTCCGATTGCCATTGCTCCAGCAGCTTGTGATCGACCACCACGATATCGGTTTGCGGCATCAGCAGTTCGAACAGGGCCAGTTGCACCTCTTCGGCGTCGATGCCTTCCAGCAGCGACTCGTCCGGCAGGTGTCCCAGGTGCAGGACCAGGGGGACGTGGTTGTAATCGGCCGCTATCTGAGCGAGTACACTTACCGATTCCGTTGTATAAAGTGGCCCGACCTTTATCGCGTGCACGGTCATGTCCTCGAGCAGGCAGCGTGCCTGGTCGTCGATGAGCTCGGGCGGCACCGGCTGGATTTCCTCGGTGCTGGCCGTGTCCCGCACCAGGATGGCGGTCAGGGTGCACAGGGCATGGCAGCCCATGGCGGCACAGGTAACCGTGTCGGCAGGCAGGCTACTCGATCCGCTGGGATCGAAAGGGCCGAAAATAAGTATTAATGGCGGGTTTGAAACTTGCACGTATCAACGGTCGGTTAAAGTCTGCACTATTTTTGCCTGGCATCAAGTGCAGTGCTATTGGGTTTAGTAACATTGACCCCATTCTAATGGAAGCGTTCGGAGTCCGTCGGACTTTGAATTTGTAAATCTCAGTGAGTAAGAAAAAATGCGTACCTGGATGTGTTTGATTTGCGGTTGGATATATGATGAGGAAGCGGGATTGCCTGAAGAGGGTATTGCCCCGGGCACCCGCTGGGAAGATGTGCCTCCCAATTGGGTGTGCCCCGAGTGCGGCGCCCGCAAGGAAGATTTCGAGCTGATCGAGGTATAAGCACATAGCTGCCGATGTTGCGATTTTTGGATACCAGGAGGCCGAGCCATGAACACATCCGCTAAGCGCCCCGATACGGAATCGAGCGCCGATTTGTCCCAGCAGCTTTTGCTGGCGATGCCTGGCAAGGTATCCGGCAACCTGGCCAATACGGTCATCTATGTCTGTGAACACACCGAGCATGGAGCACTGGGCCTGGTCATCAACCGGCCTACCGATCTTACGGTGGGCGATCTCCTGAAGCGCATCGACCTGGATCTGTCCCTGGAAATCGGACCTGTCCAGGACTCTCCGGTTTTCTTTGGCGGACCGGTCCAGACGGACAGGGGGTTTGTGCTGCACGCGCCGGTGGGTGGATACAGTTCCAGCATCCAACTGGGGGATGTGGCCTTGACCACCTCGCGCGATGTCTTGCAGGACGTGGCCCAGGGCAAGGGGCCGTCGCAACTTCTTGTCACATTAGGCTATGCCGGATGGGGAGCGGGCCAGCTGGAAAGCGAGATGTCGCAGAATGCCTGGCTGAATGTGGCCGTCAGCAAGGACATCCTGTTCGAGACGCCATTCGAAGACCGTTACGGGGTGGCCCTGAGCCAGCTAGGCATCGATCCGCTCATGCTGACCGGCGACGCGGGCCATGCCTGAGCAGACCCTGCTGGCGTTCGATTACGGAACAAAAAAAATAGGCGTTGCCATCGGCAATACATTGACGGGCCAGGCCCGGCCGCTGGAAATATTGCTGTCCGTGCGGCGCGATCAGCGTTTTGCCGACATCGAACAATTGCTGGCGGCCTGGCAACCCGACAAAGTCATCGTCGGCCTTCCCCTGGCCAGCGATGGCGGCGAACAATACGCCAGCCTGCGTTGCCGCCGATTCGC
Organism: Pusillimonas sp.; assembly: GCA_040391135.1. GTDB lineage: Bacteria > Pseudomonadota > Gammaproteobacteria > Burkholderiales > Burkholderiaceae_B. The sequence goes on from JBEBYL010000022.1 coordinate 30,730, forward strand.
CAATCAGCTGCGAGGCCGCTTCGGGGTGCAGGTCGAATTGGTCGATGAGCGCGGATCCAGCATGGAGGCCCAGCAAATGCTGGGTACCCACGATGCGGACGACGCCATGGCCGCCATGGTGATATTGCAGCGCTACCTCGATGCGCTTGCCCAATCCGGAAATTCTTCACAGAGAGAATGATTTGAGCGTATTGCGTTTCTCATTGCGCGCCGTTTTTGTGGCGCTTTGGATCATCCTGGGCTTACTGTCCGTCAGCATCGTCTTTCCCCTGGCTTCCCCTGGAACGCGTTCATGCATGAATCTGCATTGGTCGCGCGTGCTGATGCGCTTGTGCGGGGTTGCGCTGCGCATCCGGGGCGAACCAAAGCGCGCGGGCCCGGTGCTGTGGGTGGCGAACCATGTTTCCTGGGTCGATATCTTTGTGCTCAACAGCATACGCCCGACCGCCTTCGTGGCAAAAAGCGACATCCGGCGCTGGCCGGTGCTGGGCTGGCTGGTGGCGGGCGCGGGCACGGTCTTCATCGAAAGAGGCCATCGCCATGCGGTTCGCGCGGTGGGCCACCAGATGAAGGCGCGATTCGAGCAAGGCGAGGTCGTGGGCCTGTTTCCCGAAGGCACCACGTCCAGTGGCTACGATGTCGCCCCGTTTCATTCGAGCCTGTTCGACGCGGCTATCCGGGCGCATGTCGATATCCAGCCGGTGGCCTTGCGCTTCACGCATCGGGGCCAGCGCAGCGACTATCTGGCATTCGTCGGCGAGCAGAACTTGATGCAGAACCTGTGGCGGCTGCTGGGCACCACCGGAGTTGTGGTCGAGCTGGTGTTCCTGCCGGTCATGAGCAGCACATATTGCGAAGAGGAAGGGCGCGCCAAGGTGGCGGCTTCGGCGCACCGCGCCATACGCCGCGCCGTCATGGGCGCCGCCGTCGACGACGTTTAGCTTAATGGTGTTCCTGGTACTGGGCGCAGGGTATCTGGACCAATAGCTGATCATGCAGCCGCAGGGCCGTCAATTGCCGGCCCCAGACGCAGCCGGTATCCAGGCAGATGACGTCGGAACGGATCATCAGCCCCAGCGTAGACCAGTGCCCGAAGACGACGGTATCGTCCTTGATGGCGCGACGGGGCACATCGAACCAGGGCATGAGCCCGTCGCTGCCGTGCGATGGAGCTCCCTTGTGCGAGAATTCCATGTGTCCGCGCTCATTGCACATGCGCATGCGCGTCAGGGCATTGATGATGACGCGCAGGCGCTTGCCGCCGCTGAACTCGTCCTTCCAGTGCACAGGTTCGTTGCCGTACATGCTGTGCAGCATTTTTTTCCAGTCCGGCCCCCGCAGAGCCGATTCGACTTCGGCGGCCAGACTCAATGTTTTCCGCACGTCCCATTTGGCCAGCACCCCGGCATGGACCAGCAAATGGCGCTGTTCGTAATGCGCCATGGGGCAGTGGCGCAGCCAGTCGATCAGTTCCTGCGCATCGGGTGCATCCAGGATGTCGTTGAGCGTGTCGGATTTGCCGGGCTTCTTGACGCCGGCCGCCACGGCCAGCAGGTGCAGGTCGTGATTGCCCAGGACGGAAATGGCGCGGTCGCCCAGTCCCATGACCATTCTTAAGGTGCTCAGGGAATCGGGCCCCCGGTTGATCAGGTCTCCCGCGAACCAGAAACGGGCCTGCGGGTCGCGGGCGATTTCAGGATGCGCAAGCAGGGCGCGCAGTGGTTCGCAGCAGCCCTGCAGGTCGCCTATCATCCAGATGCTGGGTGCCGATGTCATGCCGCCGATTTGCTCCAGGGCCAGCGGTTCTGGTTGAACCGCCGGACATTATGCTGATTTTCCATGAGAATGAGGGCGCCCAGCGCAATGCCCAGGGCACCCAGGTTGGGAACCAGCGCAGTCACCCAGGGCGCCCACTTGCTGAGCATGCCGACATTCAGGGCCAATTGATTGAGCATGAAAAAGCCCACACCCAGCAGGATGCCGATGAACACCTTGCTGCCCACGCCGCCGCGCCGGGTCTGCATGAAGCCGATGGGCGCCGCAATGGTGATCATGACCAGCAAGGTAAAGGGGTAGGCCATCTTGCGCCACAGGGCGACCACCTGGCGTTCGGTCTGCAACTGGTTGCTTTTCAGGTAGCCGATGTAGTCCACCAGGTCGAGTATCGACATTCGCTCGGGCGTCAGGATGCGTGCAATGAGCCGTTCGGGTGTCAGGGTGGTCTTCAGTACCCGGGTGGCCTGGGTGTCGATGCGGGTAAGAGGGGCATCCGGCTTTTTGGCGTTGGCCAGGGCGGACACCGAGCCGGCATCGATGCGGGTTTGGGTTACGTCGTCGAGCACCAGGGTGCCGTTGGTGAAATGACCTTCCTTGGCTTGCGACACCGAGGCCAGTTCCTGCCCGGCATGGAATTCATACAAGGTAATGCCGGCCACGCCGCCGCTGGACTTCAATTCGGAAATATTGATGATGCGGGTGCCGCCGCCGGCATCGGCTTCCTTGAACCAGTAGCCGCTATTCAGGCGGCTGCCGTCCGATTTGCCCAGCAAGGCCAGGCTGGCCTCGCTGCTCTTGATCTCGGCCGCCGGCGTGACGATCTCCGACAGGAAGAAGGCCCCCACCACCAGCGGGATGGTAACCACCCATAGCATGGCCAGCAGCTTCATGCCGCTGACGCCGGATACCCGCAGGATGACCAATTCATTGCGCTGCGCCAGGCCGGCCAGGGCCAGGATGGCGCCGATCAGCAGGCCTATCGGCAGCAAATCGTACAGTCGGGTAGGCAGGGCCAGCGCCTGCATGTAGAACAGGTTGAGCAGCGTGAATTTGGTGCCGACATTGTCCAGCTCTTCGATCAAGGCGAAAAAAGTGAACAGTCCGATCAGCGCCATCAGGACGACGGCGCTGGAGCGGTATATTTCGCGGGCGAGATAGCGGCGGGCGGTGCGCATTGAATGTGCTTGAGGCCTGAATTAAATGGCGAACGGAAAGATGCAAGCTTAACATTTGCGGACGGCGCAGCGGTCGTCTTACCCGGGGATTTCCACCATGTGCATGCGTTTTTGTATGGTGGCGGCGCGGGAGCGCAGATAAGACGTGCTGCGATGCGCGTCGTAATAATCCGGGTTGGGCAGCATGGCGGCCAGCGTGGCGGCCTGGTATTGGCTCAGGCGCGCCGCGTCCGTCTTGTAGTAATGCCGGGCGGCGGCCTGGGCGCCGAACACATTCGTACCCCACTGGGCCACGTTCAGATACAGTTCCAGTATGCGTTCCTTGCTCATGGTGAACTCGATCATGTAGGTCAGGACCAGTTCCTGGCCTTTGCGCCAGTACGAACGGGAACTGGACAGAAAAAGATTCTTTGCCAACTGCTGCGTAATGGTGGAGCCGCCGCGCATCTTGCTGCGCCCGCGATCCGCCTGCTTCTGGTTATATTCCCAGGCTTTGCGGATGGCATCCCACTCGATGCCTTCATGATCGGTGAAATTGGCGTCTTCCGAGGCGACCACGGCGCGTTTCAGGTTCTTGCTGATGTTTTCATAGGGTACCCAGCGGTATTCAAGGCTGGCCTGCGGATCCGAGGCCCGAAGCTGGGTCAGCGTGGCATTCATGAAGGCGCTGCTTCCCGGATTGCGCACGCTTAGCCACAGCACCATGACGAGCAGGCCGAACTGGTAAAGCAGCAGGGCCGCGAAGCCCAGCAGCAGGGTGGCGCCGAACAGTTTCGTCTTGTTTATTTTTCTGGCGGTCATGGCTCAAGTATAGTGAAGCTCGCGGCGCAAGGCTTCCAGTACAGGCTCCACATCAGGCGTGCGGCCGTGCCATATCCGGTACGCCGCGGCGGCCTGGCCGACCAGCATGCCCAGCCCGTCCGCCGTATGCCTGGCGCCTTGTTCCCGGGCTTGCGCCAGAAAGGCCGTGGGTTTGGCTGCGTAGACCATGTCGTAGGCCAAGGCCTGCGGCGCATACAGGCCCGGGGGCAGCTCGGGCGGCGTGTTCCCCAGGCTGCTGGACGTGGCGTTGATGACGATATCCCAAGGACCGCCGGCTTCATCCAGGCCACCGGCGCCAAGCCTGGGCGCCAGTTCGGGCAAGTGTCCCGCGACATGGGCGCGCAGATCGCGGGCGCGCTCCGCCGTCCGGTTGGCAACGCGCAACAGGGTGCAGCCTGCTTCCATCAGGGGCAGCACCACGCCCTTCGCGGCGCCGCCGGCGCCGATCAGCAGAATTTTCTTTCCTTTTGGCGAGTGGCCCAGCCGTTCCAGGTCTTTCAGCAGGCCCACGCCATCGGTATTGCAGCCATGCAGTTGGCCATCTTGCATCCACAAGGTATTGACGGCGCCCGCCAGGCGGGCGCGCTCCGACAAGTGCGCATGGGCCAGATCGAAAGCCTGCTCTTTAAAGGGCACGGTAATGTTCAAGCCCGCGCCGCCCTGTCCGAAGAAGTCGTGCACCGTTCGTGCGAATCCGTCCAGCGGGGCCAGGATGGTCTCGTACGTCAGGTCGATAGCCGTCTGGCGTCCGAATGCTTGATGGATGAAGGGAGAGCGGCTTTGGGCGATGGGGTTGCCCACCACGCCGTAGCGTTTCGGTGTGCCGGAGGAGGTCATGGAGTTTGGGTTTCCAGTGTCTGGTTTACGAAATTCCAGGTCCGCGTAATGGCCAGCACATCGGTTCTGGCGGCGATGGCCGGGGGCAGGGGGGGGAAGGGCGCCGCCAATTGCACAATGCGCGAGGCGGCCAGATTGAGTATGGGGTGGTTGGAGGGCCGATCTATTTCGATGCGCTCCAGCGAACCGTCGCGGCGAATGTATACCGTCAGTTGCAGGCTGCCGTACACCTTGCCTCGCGCCTCGTCGGGGTAGTGTTCGGTACCCAGCAGCTCGATTTTTTTGCGCCAGGCCTCCACATATTCGGCATAGTCCACCGCCTTGGCGGACGGCCCGGTGAACTGCCGCCGGGGCTGCGCGTTGTAGCGCTCTATGCGCTCCTTCAATGCGCTGATCCGGGCATTCAGTATCAAGCTTTCCTGATGGCGGGCATCGGCGCCGGGATCATTCGACTGCTCGAACAGGTCGGGTTGCTTGCGTTCGGGCCGTGTTTTCTGTTCGGCCATCAGTTGCGTGAACAGGCGTTCCTGTTCTGTTTCGAGCTCCTCCTGCCGCTTGCGCAAGGCGGCCAGCACCACTTCATCGGCCGATTCAGCCGCCGTGCGCGGCAAGGGCGAGGCCGCCTGGCCCGAGTTCGCCTCGCCTCCGCCGTTCAAGGGGTTCTGCGCCAGTATCCTGGGTTGTATCGGCTCGGCCTCGCTGCGGGCATTGACCAGCGTCACCTCCAGCGTGGAGGCTTGGGGCGGGCGCGCGGGCGGGTCGACGAAATGCACGGTCAGCGCGGCCGCATGTATGGCCAACGACAATACCAGGGCTATGCGCAGGTAATCGTTGCGGGGCGCATGCAGCCCCGGCGGGACGGAAGGCATGGGCATATTCGTGCCTAGGGCCGATTCGAAGGATCAGGCGGCGGCGACTTCCCGCAGCCTGCAGTCCAGTTCAAGGGCAAGTTCGTCAAATCCAAGAATATCCAAAGTCACCAGTTGGCCGCGCTCGAGTTCGGGCAGTGCGGGAACCCGGGTCACCAGCGGTGCGCAGTCCAGGCGCACGAGATCGTCGCGCAGCACGGTGGCCTGGACGGTATGCAGCCCCTGCTGCCGCAGCCAGCGCATGCACCAATAGCGCTCCATCGAAGACTGGTAGTCGCTCCAGGCCGCGTATTGCGAATCGAAGGCGCCGATGATGGCGAACAGATCGGCGTCCTTGGGCTTGAAGGGCGCCACCAGGCGCGCCGAAACGCCGTGCTCGGCCGTTGCCAATATCTGCCACTGGTTGACCAGGTCCACATAGCGCCGCAGGGGCGAGGTGGACCAGGCATATTGAGGCACGCCTATGGCCTCGTGCGGCAGCGCATGGGTGGACATGCGCACCCGGCCGGCTTGCTGCGAGCGGTAGATGCCCGGCACGCCATGCTTGGCCAGCAGGCCGCCCCAAAGGTTGTTGGTCAGGATCATGTACTCGGCGACCAGGCGGTCCAGCGGCGCATTGCGGCGCCGTGGAACCAGGCGCACCGGCGTATCCGGATCGTCGTAGGGACCGTCAAGCACAAACGAGTACTCGACGCGGTTGTTGTTTTCGGGCTTGCCCCGTATCTGCTCGCGCTGCGCCGACAGATGTTGGGCAAAGCGCCATAACGGACGCAGCCACTCGCCATAGGGCAGGGCGCTTTGGGGGTCTTCCAGCGCCTCTTCGGTCACCACGGCATCCAGTGTGTCGTGGCGGAGGTTTTCGCGCACTTGTATGCGCTCCAGGCGGGTTTCCCAGGAAAGCAGTTCGCCGGTGGCAAGATTGGCTTTCACATAGAGCGACAGCGCGGGCCGGGGCTTGCCGGCATCCAACGAAAAGGCGCTGATGAGTTCGGCCGGCAGCATGGGTATCTTCAGGCCGGGAATATAAACGGTCGACATGCGGCCGCGGGCCAGCTTGTCCAGGTCGCTATCGCGGGTAACGGCCAGTCCCGGCGCGGCGATGTGGATGCCTATCGTGGCGATGTCGCCGTCCTGCGCCGAAACGGACAGGGCGTCGTCGATTTCGATGGTGCTGCTGTCATCCACCGAGTAGGCGGTTACGTCGGCCAGCGGCAGGTCGGCGCCCATGCTGGCCAGCTCCACCGGCGCGAATTGCGTGCCTTTGGGAAAATGCGCGGACATGAAGCGGTGCTGATGCAGGGCCAGGGCGTGCGGCCAGGCGCCCAGCGACAACAGCAGTTTTTCGGGGCTGGTGCCCACCGTGTCGACGGCCGCCTCGAAGGCTTTCCATTCCATGGAATTCTTGTCGGGACGGGTCAGCAGCGTTTGCGCGACGGCTGCGATTTCCGGCGGCAGCGTGCCGGCAACCATCTGGTCGGTCCAGTGCTGCTGCAGAGCGGCTTGCTTCTGTTTTTTCTCGATGGCCGCCAGGGCGGCAGCCAGGATGTCGGGAGGAGCGGGCCGGTAGCAGCCTTTGCCGCGTCGATGAAAATACGCGGGCGCGCTGTTCAGGGCGAAAATCAGGGCGGCCTTCTCGACGGCGCTGGGCGGGTGGCCAAAATAATCCTGGGCGAATGTGGCCGCCTCGAACTCTTCCTGCGGCGCGCATTCCCAAAGGAAATCGATTTCCAGGGTCTGGGCAAGCGCATGCCCCTGTTCGAGCAGGGCGGCGGGGGCGGGCTGCTCGAAGCTGAATAACACGCTGGCGTTCTTGATCTTGCTGCGCTTGCCTGACTCGGATTCAACCTGCATGGTCGAGTCGCTTTGCGAAAAAATCTTCTCCGCCTTGAAATTTCCGCTGTCTTCGTAAAGAACGTACATAGTGATCCGTCGGGGTGCGCGCAATAACGCGCATGAGGTGTATAAGGTATTAGCTGGGGGTCAGCGCAAAGGCCAGGACCTCGGGCAGCCATTGTTCAAAATCCGAAAGACCATGGTCGCCGCCATCAAGGATGCGACCCTTGCAACCCGAGAACCAGTCCGCCATTTCGCGCCAATCAAGGACTTCGTCGCCTTTTGCCGCCAGCAGGTAGTAGCGCTCGGGATGAGCCGGTTTGCCCACCGCCATTTCAGCCAATTCGTCCACGTATTCGGGCAAGAAAACGAAAGGATCGCCGGAATGGTACATGGTGTGTTCGCCAACCTGGGTTGCCAGATCCCTTGCGGCATAGATGACCGGGTTCAGGACAATAGCACGGCATTTCCAATATTCGGCCAGACAGGTGGCGTAATAGCCGCCCAGCGACGAACCCATGATGGTCAGATCCTTTTCGGGATCCAGGCCCTGCGTCTTTTTTGCCTGCTCTATAAGATAAGTCGCCAGCTCGATGGCCCGCTTGGGACTGGCGGGCAACTGCGGAGCCACCCATTGGTCCTGCATGCCGCGTTCGCGCAGCGCCTGGGCCAGCAGGGTGGCTTTGTGCGATTTGGGCGACGACCGGAAGCCGTGCAGGTAAAGAATCATGGTGCATCCATCTGTGCGGTTGGAGGCTATAGGCGATCAAGAAGCTTTTGGTGCAGGCCTCCGAATCCGCCGTTGCTCATTACAAGAATCGAATCGCCGGGCTGTGCCGCCTTGCATATTGCTTCGATCATTTTATCCAGATCGGAGTAGGCCGTGGCGCGCTCGCCCAGCGGAGCCAGGACCTTCGCGGGGTCCCATCCCAGCGCATGCTTGCCCTGGACGGCGCCAAAGCAGAAGACCAGATCGGCCGCCGCCAGCGCGTTGGGCAGGCGCGCCGCCATGGCGCCCAGCTTCATCGTGTTGGAGCGGGGCTCCAGCACGGCCAGGATACGGCGGGATCCCAACTGCTTGCGCAGACCCGCCAAGGTGGTGGCGATGGCGGTAGGATGGTGCGCAAAATCGTCGTAGACATCGATGGCGCGCACGGTGCCGCGCAGCTCCATGCGCCGCTTGACGCCCTGGAAGGCTGAAAGCGCCTCGATGCCGGCCTGTGCCGAGATGCCCAGGTGGCCGGCCGCCGCCAGGGCGGCAAGCCCGTTCATCTTGTTGTGTTCGCCGGTCAACGCCCATTCGACCCTCCCCATGGCGCGGTCGCCGTTCCATACTTCGAAATGCGAGGGATGGTCGACCGCCGGCGCCCGCCATTGGCCGCCGGGGCCGAAGGTCTGGACCGGCGTCCAGCATCCGCGGGCCAGGACTCTATCCAGCGCCTCGCAGGCGGCGGGACGGATAAGGAGGCCTTGCGCGGGAATGGTGCGCACCAGGTGGTGGAACTGGGTTTCTATGGAGGCCAGGTCGGGAAAGATATCGGCGTGGTCATATTCAAGATTGTTCAATATGGCCGTTCGCGGGCGGTAATGGACGAACTTGGAGCGTTTGTCGAAGAAGGCCGTATCGTATTCGTCGGCCTCGATCACAAACAGCGGCCGATCCGGTTCGTAGCGCGCGGAAACCTGCAATCCCGCCGCAATGCCGCCTATCAGGAAGTTCGGCTTGCGGCCGGCATGTTCCAGTATCCAGGCCAGCATCGAGCTGGTCGTCGTTTTGCCATGCGTGCCCGCCACGGCCAGCACATGCTGGCCCTGAAGCACCTGTTCGCCCAGCCATTGCGGACCCGATACGTAAGGCAGGCCCTGATCCAGTATGGCTTCCATCAACGGATTGCCGCGCGTCACCACATTGCCTATGACAAACAGGTCCGGCTTCAGCTCAAGCTGATCCGCCTCGAAGCCTTCGATCAGGCGGATGCCTTGTTCTTCCAGCTGCGTGCTCATGGGCGGGTAAACGCCGGCGTCGCATCCGGTGACCGTGTGGCCGGCCGAGCGCGCGATAAGCGCGAGTCCGCCCATGAATGTGCCGCAGATGCCCAGAATATGTAAGTGCATGTCTATCCTCCGTGGCGTATTGTAGTCAGGAGAGCGCCGCCGCCGCGATGCTATGATGAAAGCGTTTACTGAACCTCCTCGGATTGCTCCTATGAAACGGCGAGACTTTTTACGCCAGGCCTCGGTGGCGGTTGCCGGCTGCGCGGGCCTGTACGGGCCGATCTGGACGGCGCGGGCCGCCGCCCTGCCGCCGGACCCCTTCTACGCCAATGCGTTTCCGGGCCTGGACGACCGGCGGATCGGCCTGGATCAATACCTGGGCAAGCCGCTGGTCCTGAATTTCTGGGCGACCTGGTGTCCGCCATGCGTCAAGGAAATGCCCGATCTCGAAGCCTTGCACCAGAAGCACAAGCATGTGCAATTTGTGGGGCTGGCGGTCGATACGGCGGTCAATGTCCGCAAGTTCGGCGAAAAGGTGCAGGTGTCCTACCCCTTGCTGATCGCCGGCCACGGAGGCATCAAGCTGATGCGCGATCTGGGCAACAAGAACGGCGGCCTGCCCTTTACGGTCGTATTCGATAAAGATGGGCGCATTTCACGGCAAATACTGGGGCAGGTAAAGCCCCAGGAGCTCGAGCAGATCATTGTCGGCATGAGCTGAAAACCCCATGGGGCGACGATCTCCGGCGTATTCGCCGCTGGCCATTTAATGGACAAATACCGCTTTTTAGCGTAAAAAGGCGGTCTGTCTTCACAAAACATTCGCAATGGCGCAGCACATCCTAGTCTTGCACGGCCCCAACCTGAATCTGCTTGGCACCCGCGAGCCCGAGGTCTACGGGCGGCATACCTTGACGGACATCAATCAGCGTCTGGCGCAAGTGGCGGCGGAATGCGGGGCGCACTGCGTTGCATTCCAAAGCAACCACGAAGGCGAGCTCGTCGATCGCATACAGGCGGCGCGCCAGGACTCGACCGATTTCATCATCATCAATGCGGCAGCGTACACGCACACCAGCGTAGCTTTGCGCGATGCGCTGTCAGCCGTCGAAATTCCATTTGTTGAAGTGCATTTATCCAATGTGCATAAGCGGGAAAGCTTCCGTCATCATTCCTATCTGGCCGACAAGGCGCAAGGAGTGGTGGCGGGGCTTGGGCCTTTCGGCTATGAAGCCGCCCTGCGTTATGCTTTAGCCAGTTAAGAGCGGGACACGTCTCTTTTTAACCTTTAATCATTTGCGTTCACCCTGTGCAATGACAGCGGGGTAATGCACGGGAAGTTGGTATGGACTTAAGAAAACTGAAAACCTTGATCGACCTCGTTGCCGAATCGGGCATCGCCGAACTCGAAATCACCGAAGGCGAGGGCAAGGTCAGAATCGTCAAATTCTCGCAAACCGTGCAGCCCGTTGCCTACGCCGCCGCGCCGGCTCCCGTTGCCGAAGCCCCCGCCCCGGCGGCCGCTGCTCCGGCTGCTCCGGCCGTGCCCGCGGGCCATGCGGTCAAGGCCCCCATGGTGGGCACTTTCTACCGGTCGCCCAATCCGGGCGCTTCGCCCTTTGTTGAAGTCGGCCAATCGGTCAAAGAGGGCGAGCCGCTGTGCATTATTGAAGCCATGAAGCTGCTTAACGAGATCGAGGCCGATAAATCCGGTGTCATCAAGGAAATCCTTGTCGAAAACGGCGAGCCCGTCGAATACGGTCAACCCTTGTTTATCATCGGCTAATCCATGTTCGAAAAAATCCTTATTGCCAACCGGGGCGAGATCGCATTGCGCATCCAGCGCGCCTGCCGCGAACTGGGCATCAAAACCGTGGTGGTGCATTCGGAAGCCGACCGCGACGCGAAGTATGTCCGCCTGTCTGATGAATCCGTGTGTATCGGGCCGGCGCCGGCCCGCGACAGCTACCTGAACATGCCGGCGATCATCTCGGCCGCCGAAGTCACCGATTCCGAAGCCATCCACCCCGGCTACGGTTTCCTGGCCGAAAACGCGGACTTTGCCGAGCGCGTTGAAAAAAGCGGTTTCGTCTTCATCGGGCCCCGTCCCGACTCGATCCGTGTCATGGGCGACAAGGTCTGCGCCAAGCAGGCCATGATCGAGGCCGGCGTGCCCGTGGTGCCCGGTTCCGAAGGCGCGCTGCCTGAAGACCCGCAGGAAATCATGCGTATTGCGCGCGAGGTCGGCTATCCCGTCATCATCAAGGCGGCCGGCGGCGGCGGCGGGCGCGGCATGCGCGTCGTATATACCGAAGCAGCGTTGTTGAATGCGGTTGCCATGACTCGCAACGAAGCGGGTGCGGCGTTCAACAACCCGGAAGTCTATTTAGAGAAATTCCTCGAGAATCCCCGCCATATCGAAATCCAGGTTCTGGCCGACGGCGGGCGCAACGCCATCTGGCTGGGCGAACGCGATTGCTCCATGCAGCGGCGTCATCAAAAGGTCATCGAAGAGGCTCCTGCGCCCGGTATTGCCCGGCGCCTGATCGAGCGCATCGGCGAGCGTTGCGCAGAAGCCTGCCGCAAGATCAATTATCGCGGCGCAGGCACGTTCGAGTTCCTGTACGAGAACGGCGAGTTTTTCTTCATTGAGATGAATACCCGCATCCAGGTCGAGCACACCATTACCGAAATGATTACCGGCATAGATCTGGTGCAGCAGCAGATCCTGATCGCCGCCGGCGAGAAATTCACCCTGCGCCAGCGCGACGTGCAGCTCAAGGGCCATTCGATCGAGTGCCGGATAAATGCCGAAGACCCGTTCAAGTTCACACCCAGCCCGGGCCGTATCACCAACTGGCACACGCCCGGCGGTCCCGGCGTACGCATGGACTCGCATGTGTTTGCGGGCTATACCGTGCCGCCCAACTACGACTCCATGATCGCCAAGCTCATCACCTACGGCGATACGCGCCAGCAGGCCATAGCGCGCATGGAAATCGCCCTGTCGGAAATGATCGTCGAAGGCGTGCTGACCAATATTCCGCTGCATCGCGAGCTGATGCAGGATGCGCGCTTTGTCGAAGGCGGCACCAGCATCCATTACCTGGAACACAAGCTGTCGCAGCGGCCTTAGCCTGCGGGGCCGCCTGCTTGACGGACAGGGGCAAGGCCCCTGTTTTACTGATGGAATGAACTATGCGCGAACTCGTGCTTATCTGCCCCGAAGCACAGGCCGAAGCGCTGTCGGATGCCTTGATCGAGGCGGGCGTATTATCGGTATCGGTCGAGGACGCCGATGGCGATACCGACGCCGAGCAGCCCCTTTTCGGCGAGCCTGGGCTTGAACCCGATGTGCAGGCATGGCGAAACAACCGCGTGGTGGCGCTGCTGCCCGACGGCCTGGATCCCGAGCAGATACTCGAGCAGGTACGGGAGTCCGGCGCCGCGGATTATCGCGATGGCGATTGGGCGTTGCGGGATGTTCCCGACGCCGACTGGGTACGCCTGACACAGGCCCAGTTTCAGCCGATACAGGTGGGCGACCGGATATGGATCGTGCCCAGCTGGCACCGCGACAACCCCGATGTTCCCGCCGTCCAGAATCAGGCGGCGGCAGGTGGACTGGTTCATATAGAACTGGACCCGGGCCTGGCTTTCGGCACCGGCAGCCATCCCACGACCCACCTATGCCTGGAGTGGCTGGCCGGCAACGTGCGGGGCGGAGAAACCGTGCTGGATTACGGCTGCGGATCAGGTATTTTGGCGATTGCCGCACGGATGCTGGGCACTGGACAGACGCTGGCTGTCGACATCGACGAGCAGGCCGTGCAGTCCACCCGCTACAATGCCCAGGTTAATCGGGTAGAGTTGAAGGCGATGCTGCCCGATGAACTTCCCGATGGGCAATTCCAGTTGGTAGTGGCTAATATATTATCCAATCCCTTGAAGGTGCTTGCACCCATGTTGGCCAATCGGGTGGCGCCGGGCGGACACCTGGTGTTGTCCGGCGTGCTGGAGCGCCAGGCGCAAGAAGTTGCCCAGGCGTATGCGCCCTGGATGGAAATGAATGTATGGCGGGCCCGTGAAGGCTGGGTCTGCCTGCATGGCCAACGCCCCGCCTAGCGGTCTGGAACGATTTTACGCATATGGATTTGACCACGCGCTGCCCGCAATGCGGCACAACGTTTTCGGCTAGCCTGCAGCAATTGCAGTTGCGCAAGGGCTATATTCGTTGCGTCAATTGCGCCCATATTTTCGACGGCTTCGAGGCCGTGGTGTCGCCTGCATCGTCGGCCCAAGAGCCGGCCAGCCCGCCCAGCGTCGTCCGGCAGCGGCCGGCGCCGGCCGCGGAGGAGCCCGCGCGGACCGCGCCCCAGCAAGCGGCGAACCATACCGTATCTCCTGATGCCGAAATGCCCCATAGCGGAACGGCCGACCCGTTCACGATTTCTTCGGGCCGGGATGCGGGCCTTCATCCGACGCGCCAGGATCCCGTGTTCCGTGTTGGCGAGCCCTTGAGCGCCCAACCCAAATCCGAACCGGTGATCGGACAGCCGCCGGCACGGCCCATGAAGGAGCCTCAGACAGGCCTGCCCCAGATACGGCGGCGCGACGATGGCCTTGCTCCGCCAGTCTATGTGGAACCGCGCCGCCCGGCATCCGATCCGGATGAAGCGGCGCCTGCGTTCCTGGACGGCGATGGGGCGGCTGGCCGCAATCCGATCCGGGCAGTCTGGGCCGCGCTGGCCCTTATCGGCCTTGCGCTCTTGCTGGCTCAGTTGGCCTATGTTTATCGCGCGCAGATCGCCAACCAGGCGGCTTTTCTGCGGCCTGTCCTGGAGCAGGCGTGTGTGCCTTTGCATTGCAAGGTTCCGTATGCGCGCCGGATCGATTCCATTTCCATCATGAGCTCTTCGTTGCGGTCGGGCTCCGCGGCCATGGCCGAAGGCGCCGCGAACGCCGCGGGCTCGGCGGGCTCCGACTCCATGGTCTTGCAGCTGACGCTGCGCAATACCTACGACAAGCCTCAAGAGTGGCCGACCCTGGTGCTGGACTTGACGGATTTTTCGGGTACCTTGATCGTTCGCAAGAATCTTCCACCCGAAAGCTATCTGGCGCCGGAGGCGAAAAGCCAGCCGTTTCCAGCGGGCGGCGAAGCGTCCATAAGCGTTCCCATCGCGCTCGATGGCCTGAAGATCAACGGATATAAATTAGGCAAGTTTTTTCAATAAGGATTGCAATGTCTGACAAGGTTTTGATTTGCGGATCGGTGGCCTTCGACACCATCGCCGTGTTCGAGGGGCATTTCAAGGATCATATCCTGGCTGACAGCATCCAATCGCTGAGCGTGTCTTTCTTCGTGCCGACGATGCGCAAGGAATATGGCGGATGTGCGGGCAACATCGCTTATAACCTGCGCCTGCTGGGCGGCAATCCGGTGCCGGTCGGTACGGTGGGCGCCGACGCGGCGGACTATATCGTCTATATGCAGCAGTTGGGCATAGACACCAGCATGATACGTGTGCTGCCCGACATGTTCACTCCGCAGTGCTTCATTACCACCGACCTGGACAACAATCAGATCGCCTCGTTTCACCCGGGCGCCATGATGCATTCGGCCGACAACGACCTGAGCGGCCGTGCGGCAGCATGGGGTATTGTGGCGCCGGACGCCAAGGACGGCATGTTTGCGCATGCCCGCCGGATGCACGCGCAAGGCATACCCTTTATTTTCGACCTGGGTCAGGCCATGCCGCTGTTCTCCGGCGACGACATCAACGAAATGCTGAAGCTGGCCCGGATACTGACGGCCAACGATTACGAGGCCAGCGTGGTCGAGCAGCGTACGGGACGCAGCATGCAGGAGATCGCCCAGTCCATGCAGGCGGTCATTGTCACGCGTGGCGCGGAAGGCGCGACGCTGTATGCCGACGGCAATGAAACCCATATAGAGCCGGTCAAGGTGCAATACGTGGTCGATCCCACGGGTTGCGGCGACGCGCATCGCGCCGGCTTGTTATACGGCCTTACCCAAAATTGGAGCCTGGTCGATGCATGTCGCTTGGCGAACGTGATGGGCGGCTTTAAAATCGGTTCACGGGGTCCCCAGAACCATCGCCCGACCCGTGCCGAGATCGGCGCCGCCCTGGATCAGCGCTATGGCGTGAATCTCTTGGGCTGAACCGCAAATCCGGCATCTGTTTTAAAGGAGTATTCCATGAGTACAGTTCATACACAGTTCGCATCCGCCCGTTCGGCTCGAACCCTGGCCGCCGTCGCTCTGCTCGGCTCGCTGGCCATATTGTCCGGCTGCGCCAACGATAGCGCCTCGTCGTCGGTGTACAGCTATGGCCAGGCACAGCGCGAACAAGTCGTTCGCACCGGTACGGTCGAGTCCGTGCGCAACGTCACCATCCAGAAGGATCGCAGCAGCGGAGCGGGCGTTCTTGCGGGCGGCGCGTTGGGCGGCGTGGCGGGCAGCACCATAGGCGGGGGCACGGGCAATGTGCTGGCTACCATAGGCGGCGGCATACTTGGCGCAGTGGCCGGCAATGCGGTCGAGAATCAGGTCGGCAAAACCAAGGGCCTGGAAATCACCGTCCGCCTCGATAATGGCGAGACCCGTGTCATCGCCCAGGCGGCCGACGTTGCTATTTCGGCCGGCCAGCGCGTACGGCTTATCAGTGGCAACGGCCCGACCCGCGTCGTTCCCATGTAAAGCGGATCCTGCGGCGTGACGCGAAAAAAGAGCCGGTCCCTGTGAACTGACCCCCGAAAGTTGGATATTGATCCAACCTTCGGGGGTTTTTACATG
>JBEBYL010000023.1:0-46474 GCA_040391135.1 Pusillimonas sp.
GGTACCATCGTTCAGTGCATCGGCGCCGTGGTGGATATTCAGTTCCCCCGCGACCGCATCCCAAAAATCTACGACGCGCTCAAGCTCGTCGACACCAGCTCGGATTTCGCCGAAGCCGGGCTCACCTTCGAAGTCCAGCAGCAATTGGGCGACGGCGTGGTGCGCACCATTGCCATGGGTTCCTCCGACGGCCTGCGCCGCGGCATGGAAGTGGCCAACTCGGGCGCTCCCATTTCGGTACCGGTCGGCGAAGGCACGCTGGGACGCATCATGGACGTGCTGGGTCGCCCCATCGATGAACGCGGCCCCATCCAAAGCGAAGAAGTGCGCGCCATCCACCAGGACGCTCCCAAGTTCGACGAGCTCTCCCCTTCGGTTGAGCTGCTCGAAACCGGCATCAAGGTTATCGACCTGGTCTGCCCGTTCGCCAAGGGCGGCAAGGTCGGCCTGTTCGGCGGCGCCGGCGTGGGCAAGACGGTCAACATGCTCGAGCTCATCAACAACATCGCCAAGGCGCACAGCGGCTTGTCCGTGTTCGCCGGCGTGGGCGAGCGTACTCGCGAAGGCAACGACTTCTACCACGAAATGGCAGAAGCCGGCGTCATTCAAATGGACAACCTGAAAGAGTCCAAAGTGGCCATGGTGTTCGGTCAGATGAACGAGCCTCCCGGCAACCGTCTGCGCGTGGCCCTGTCCGGTCTGACCATGGCGGAAAAATTCCGCGACGAAGGCCGCGACATCCTGTTCTTCGTCGACAATATCTATCGCTACACCCTGGCCGGAACCGAAGTGTCCGCACTGCTGGGCCGTATGCCTTCGGCCGTGGGCTACCAGCCCACGCTGGCCGAGGAAATGGGCAAGCTGCAAGAGCGCATCACCTCGACCAAGACCGGTTCGATCACCTCGATCCAGGCCGTGTACGTGCCTGCCGACGACTTGACCGACCCCTCGCCCGCCACCACCTTCCAGCACTTGGACTCCACCGTCGTGCTGTCGCGTGACATCGCCGCCCTGGGTATCTACCCCGCCGTCGATCCGCTCGACTCCACCAGCCGCCAGCTCGACCCGCAAGTCGTGGGTGAAGAGCACTACGCAGTGGCCCGCGGCGTGCAGCAGACCTTGCAGCGCTACAAGGAATTGCGCGATATCATTGCCATTCTGGGTATGGATGAGCTCTCGCCGGAAGACAAGCAGGCTGTTGCCCGCGCGCGCAAGATCCAGCGCTTCCTGTCGCAGCCCTTCCACGTGGCCGAAGTCTTTACCGGTTCGCCCGGCAAATACGTTCCGCTCACTGAAACCCTGCGCGGCTTCAAGATGATTGTCGACGGCGAATGCGATGCATTGCCCGAGCAGGCTTTCTACATGGTCGGATCCATCGACGAAGCCTTCGAAAAAGCCAAGAAACTCCAATAAGGAACCAACATGGCCAACTTGCATGTTGACGTAGTCAGCGCGGAAGAATCGATCTTCGCCGGAGAGGCGAAGTTCGTGACCCTGCCTGGCGAGTCTGGCGAGCTGGGCATACTGCCCGGCCATACGCCGCTTATTTCGCGCATCCGGCCCGGGACCGTCAAGGTCGTCCTGGCCGACGATACCGAAGTCAGCATTTTCGTTGCCGGCGGCATACTCGAGATCCAGCCAGGTACGGTCACGGTGTTGTCCGATACCGCCATCCGTGCCGAGGATCTTGACGAAGCCAAGGCTCTCGAGGCGCGCAAGCAAGCCGAAGAGGCCCTGCGCAACGCCAAGGACAAGGCCGATATTGCCGTGGTCGAGGCCGAGCTGGCCATGCTGGCCGCCCAGGCGGCCGCCGCGCGCAAGCTCAGCCAGACACGGCGCTCGCACTGATCGGAACGCGAGCCGGCCCGTTAGCGCGGAGCCGGTTTCGCCCTAAGGGTGCCCTTTGCGGGGCGCCCTTTTTCTTGCCCGCGCATGATCTGATATTGCGTAGGTACTTCCCGAGTTAAGAGAACTCCGAATTGTTGGCGTCCCCGCGCCTCACTACTCTTGCGCTATCTGCTCGATAACCTGGGAGGACATCATGAGGGAACGTTTGGATTGCGCTGTGCTGCGCACCGCTTGCACCGATGATTGGATCATGCCGTGGCTGGGATCGCATGTGGGCGGCCGGCTGCACCTGCAAGCTCTTGGCGACCATGGCGTCGACCTGGCCGCAACCGATTCGATGCGCGCGCTGGCGGATCTGTCCATGCATCTGCGGCGGTTCGATGTCTGCCTTTTACCGGTTACCGAATCCAACCTGCCGTGGGTACGCACCACCCTGTCCGCCGCGAAAGGCGTGGTCCAGACCCCGCTTGTGGCGCTGGTGCGAGGCCTCAAGGCCGCCGCGCTGAACGATCTTTACTCCCTGGGTCTGGCCGATTTCATGCGCGACCCGGTGTGCATCGAAGAACTGCGCGCCCGCATCGAACGGCTGCTCGATACCCGGCGTTACCTTGGCTTGCCGCCAGCCGGCACCAGCGCATTGGCCGAAACCAAGGCCGGCTACGGCGCCGTCGCCCGCAATGCGGCAAAGTCCGGCCAGGATGCCTTGTGCGAAACCATTCTTGAACGCAGCGGCATGGAGCTAGAGGCCTTCGCCATCGCCTCGGCGTCCCGGTGCGCCACATCCCGGGAATCGTTCCGGGCCGCGAAAAGCCAGGTCATCGAACGATTCGAGCGGGCCTACATCACCGCGGCGCTGGGCCGCCATTCGGGCAATATCGCCATGGCCGCCCGCGCCGCCCAGAAGCACCGCCGGGCGTTCTGGGCCCTGATGCGCAAGCATGAGATCGATGCGGCTCCGTTCCGCCGCGAACCCGCCCCCACCCACCCCAGAGACGGGTAAAATCAATAGTCTTGAATAAGGATAGACGTGACTGCACCAACTTTAAAGAACGATGTCTTCTTGCGCGCCTTGATGCGCGAGCCGGTTCCCTATACCCCTATATGGCTGATGCGCCAGGCAGGACGTTATCTGCCTGAATACAACGAAACCCGGGCGCGTGCCGGCTCGTTCATGGGGCTGGCGCAGAATCGCGAATACGCCTGTGAAGTCACCTTGCAGCCCTTGTTGCGCTTCGACTTGGATGCCGCCATTCTGTTTTCCGACATCCTTACGGTTCCCGACGCCATGGGGCTGGGCCTGGACTTCCTGGCAGGCGAAGGCCCCAAGTTCGCGCACCCTCTGCGTCACGAGGACGATGTCAAGAAGTTGGCGGTACCCGACATGTCGCGGTTGCAGTACGTCTTTGACGCCGTGTCGCTGATCCGCAAAGAGCTCGACGGTAAAGTCCCCCTGATCGGTTTTGCCGGCAGCCCCTGGACCGTAGGCTGCTACATGGTCGAAGGGCAGGGCTCCAGCGACTACCGACTGATCAAGACCATGCTGTACAGCCGCCCCGATCTGCTGCATCGCATCCTGGATATCAACGCGCAAACGACCCAAAATTACCTGAATGCCCAAATTCAGGCGGGCGCACAGGCCGTGATGATCTTCGATAGCTGGGGCGGCGTGCTGTCCGATGGCCTGTTCCAGGAGTTTTCCCTGGCCTATACGCAAAAAGTCGTGCAGGGGCTGATCCGTCACCACGAGGGGCGGGCCGTGCCGGTCATCGTCTTCACCAAGGGCGGTGCACAATGGATAGAAGGCATTGCGGCCAGCGGTTGCGATGCCGTGGGACTCGACTGGACAGCGAACCTGTCCCAGGCGCGCCAACGCCTGGGCGATTCTGTTGCACTGCAAGGCAATCTTGACCCCATGGCGCTGTTCGGCGGGGATGCCGCCATCCGTACCCAGGCACGCAAGGTCATCGACGACTTCGGCACAGTCGGCCAAGGGGGCCACGTCTTTAATCTGGGCCATGGAATCTCGCGTTTCACCCCTCCGGCGGCGGTCCAGTCGCTCGTCGACGAGGTTCATACCTACAGCCGTTCCAAGCACTAATTGTGCTTGCGTACAAGGGGTAAAACCCCTATTTTTCCTGCCCGAATATCAAGGTTGTTCACAGTTTACGATGCTGTGCAACATTTTTTTGGGCAGGCGTTTCAAGCTCTCTGTTTTTTATATAAGCTATTGTTTTAAATGGAATATCAGGCTGGGTTATTAGCTTGGTTCAACTATTTCAGGTTCTGGCGGTTGACTTTTTAAAAGTTGTTAAAAGGATTTTCCCCAAAGTTATCCACAGGCTCTCAAAAAAATATCGAACTCTCATGGCGACAGGTATTTAAGACGCTAAACAAGAATCTACTTTAAGTATTGATGTCCCCATCCACCCCATCCGAATCACTCACTGCACTGGCCCCCGATACCGCCGCCGGGCTGGCCCGCTGGGTGCAGGTGGCGCTCGACGTTCCCTTGCAGGGCGTGTTCGATTATCGGGCTCCCGCCGAAGCGTGTGTCGGCGCCCGGGTCATCGTGCCTTTCGGGCGCCGCAAATTGGTGGGTGTCGTGGTAGCGACGCCGGCCCAGCCCGCATTCGATCCCGCCCAGGTCAAAGAGATCGAACAGGTGCTGGACGACACTCCGCCCTTGTCCGCGGACTGGTTGCGGCTGGCATCCTTCGCGGCGCAATATTACCAGCGGCCTTTGGGCGAAGTGATGTTGCCGGCCCTTCCGGCGGGCTTGCGCAAGGTATCCGCCTACCAAGGCAAGCGCTCCGCGGGCGGACCCGTGCAACGGCTCGATCGGCGCAAGCCGGTCCTGGTGGACGCCGTGGCAGCCGACCAGGCTCCCGTGCTGAATGCCGAACAGCTCGCCGCCGCACAGGCGATAGCGGCGCTGCAAGCACACAAGGCCGTGCTTTTGCACGGCGTGACCGGCAGCGGAAAAACCGAAGTCTACCTGCATGCCATCCAGGCGGCGCTCGCACGCGGGCGGCAGATCCTGTTCATGGTTCCCGAAATCAACCTGACCCCGCAGCTTGAGCAGTCCTTGAGGGCGCGGCTGGCGGGCTTGGCCGGTGCCGACGCTCTGGCGGTGATGCATAGCGGCCTTGCCGACGGCGAGCGCCTGCATGCCTGGCTGCGCATACAGCGGGGCCAGGCCAGGGTGCTGCTGGGCACGCGCCTATCCATTTTTGCGCCCATTCCCGATCTGGGGCTGATCATTGTCGACGAAGAACACGACACATCCTATAAGCAGCAGGACGGCTTGCGCTATTCCGCCCGCGATCTGGCTGTCTGGCGAGCACGCGATCGCGATATACCCATCGTCCTGGGGTCGGCCACGCCTTCGCTGGAAAGCTGGAAGCACGCCGACAAAGGCCATTATTTGCGGTATACCTTGGCGCAACGGGCCCGCGATGTGGAACTGCCCAAGGTGCGCCTGGTCGACACCCGCCGCCTTGCCATGCAGCAGGGTTTTTCCCCGCAATTGGTCGAAGCCCTGGGCCAGCGGCTCGATAGCGGCCAGCAATCGCTGATATTCCTGAACCGGCGCGGCTATGCCCCGGTCCTCAATTGCGCCTCTTGCGGCTGGGTAAGCCAATGCCCGCGCTGCACCGCCTATACGGTGCTGCATCGCAGCGTGGGGCGGCGCAATTACCTTCAATGCCATCATTGCGGCTATCAGGCGCGGGTGCCGCATGCCTGTCCGGACTGCGGCGATCAGGACCTGAAGCCGATGGGGCGCGGCACGCAACGGGTCGAGGAACATCTGGCCGAACTCTTTCCCCAAGCGCGCATCGCGCGTATCGACGCCGACAGCACCCGGCTGAAAGGCAGCGCCGCCGCCTTGTTCGCCAAGGTGCATGCGGGCGATGTCGATCTGCTGGTCGGCACCCAGATGGTCGCCAAGGGGCACGACTTCACGAATCTGGGCCTGGTGGGCGTGCTGAATGCGGACGCCATGCTTTTCGCGCAGGATTTCCGGGCGCCGGAACGGCTGTTCGCCCAATTGATGCAGGTGGCGGGGCGGGCCGGCCGCCATGTGAAGGGCGGCGAAGTCATTATCCAGACCGATTATCCCGAACAGCCGGTGTACCAGGCCTTGATACGCCACGATTATCAGGGTTTCGCCCGTTATGCCCTGGATGAGCGCGAAGCGATCGGGCTTCCTCCTTTCGCCCATCAGGCCTTGCTGACCTCCGAATCCCGGCAATTGGCGGATGCGCTGGAATTCCTGACGCTGGCTCGCGCCTTGCCCGAGCAGGACGCCGCGAGCTATCCCACGGCATCCTTGCTGACGCTTTACGATCCGGTGCCGTTGCGGGTGCTGCGCGTCGCCAACGTGGAGCGTGCCCAATTGCTGGTGGAAAGCACCAGCCGGCCGGCTTTGCAGGCTTTCCTGTCTACATGGTCGGTTGCGGTGGCCGAGCTGGCGCGCACGCGCCGCATACGCTGCAATCTTGAAGTCGATCCGCTGGAAATATAGGAAGGCAGGCATTGAATTCGTCACGAGGCCATACTGTTGCACAGGACATGAACGCGATGCAGCGCCAGGCGGTGTTGTATCTGGACGGCCCATGCCTGGTGCTGGCCGGCGCGGGTAGCGGCAAGACACGCGTGATCACGCAAAAGATCGCCTATCTGCTGCGCGAGTGCGGCTACCAGGCAAGACAAGTGGTGGCGCTTACCTTTACCAACAAGGCCGCCCGCGAAATGAACGAGCGGGTCAAGCTGCTGGTCGATTCCAAGCTTGCCAAGGGCCTGACGGTCAGCACCTTCCATTCCCTGGGCTTGCGGTTCCTACGTGAAGAGGCCGCGCATGCCGGGCTGAAGCCCAGTTTTTCGATTCTTGATTCCACCGACGCCCTGGCGATTATCCAGGAACTGCTGGCTACGACCGACAAGGCGCGGCTGCGCGCCGTCCAGCAGAATATTTCCTTATGGAAGAATGCGCTGATGGATCCCGATGCGGCGGATCGCAGCGCATCGTCGCCCAGCGAAGTCGAGGCGGCCAAGGTCTACCGCAGCTATAGCGCCACCCTGGCGGCTTATCAGTCGGTGGATTTCGACGACCTGATCCGCCTGCCCGCCTTGCTTCTGGAGCATAACGAGCAGGTCAGGCAGCGTTGGCAAGCCCGCGTCCATTACCTGCTGGTGGACGAATACCAGGACACCAATGTCTGCCAGTACCGGCTGGTGCAATGGCTGACGGGGCAGCGCGCCATGTTCACGGCAGTGGGCGACGACGACCAGGCCATCTACGCCTGGCGCGGCGCAACGGTAGAGAACCTGGCCAATCTGACGACCGATTACCCCGGCTTGCAGATTATCAAGCTCGAGCAGAACTACCGGTCGGTGCAAAGGATATTGTCCGCGGCCAATCAGGTCATCAGCAAGAATCCCAACCTGTTCGGCAAGAAACTGTGGTCCGACTTGGGTGTGGGCGAATCCATACAGGTTACGCCCATGGACGACGAGGAGGCCGAGGCGGAAGCGGTCGCGGTGCGCCTGTCGGCGGCCCGGTTCGAGCGGCAGGCCGAGTGGCGTGATTTTGCGGTTCTGTATCGCAGCAATCATCAGGCGCGCATTCTGGAGCAGGCATTGCGCAACTTGAGGATTCCCTACACGATCTCGGGCGGCCAGAGCTTTTTTGAAAAGCCGGAGATCCGCGACATCCTGGCGTATCTGCGTCTTATCGCAAACGATAGCGACGACCCCGCCTTTATCCGGGCGGCCACCACCCCCCGCCGGGGGATAGGGCAGGCTACCTTGCAGGCCCTGGGCCAATTTGCCGCCGAGCGGCAGCTTTCCCTGTTCGAGGCGATTTTCGAGATCGATACGGCGGAAAAGCTGGCGGGCAAGCAGCTGGAGCCCTTGCTCGTATTCGGCGAATTCATACAACGCATCCAGTCGCGTGCGGGGCGCAAGGCGGGGGCCGTCCTTCTGCGTCCGGCCCAGGCCAGCCTGATAGCGGGCAATCAGGACGACTCCACCGTGGCCGGCGTGGACGGCGCGGTGCAGGATTCCGCAGGCGCCATTTTGGACGACTTGTTGAATGCCATCCAGTACGAGCGCTATTTATATGACACGCTCGAAGAGCGCCCGGCGCAGAATCGCTGGCAGAATGTGCTGGAGTTTGTCGGATGGCTCAAGCGCAAGGCCGATGAGGCCGATATGGGCCTGCTGGAGCTGGTCCAGCACGTTGCCCTGGTGACCATGCTGGAGCGGGGCGACGACGACGAGCCCGATGCGGTCAAGCTATCGACCTTGCATGCATCCAAAGGCCTGGAGTATCCCCATGTCTACCTGGTGGGAGTCGAAGAAGGTTTGCTGCCCCATTTGGGCCGGGACGAGGAAGACCTTGACCCGGCCACCGCGGCCGAGGCGCTGGCGCTGCGCGTGCAGGAAGAGCGCCGGCTGATGTATGTGGGCATTACGCGTGCCCGGCGCAGCCTGCACCTGACCTGGTGCAAGAAGCGCCGGCGGGCCCGCGAATATGTCGTACGCGAGCGCTCGCGCTTTATCGAAGAGATGGGCTTGGGCGGTGTTGCGGCAAGCGAAGATCCGGCGACTCAGTCATTGAGTCCCAAAGAGCGGCTGGGAATGCTCAAGGCCATGTTGAATAAGCCTTAAGGCTTCCCTATGCGGGAAGGTATGGTTTTACATACTCCCAGAAAAACAAAAGCCTACCCAGATGGGCAGGCTTTTAGCCTACAGCGCCAGTTTCAGCGCTCGATCGTGATTCCGGGAATTACCACTGCGCCCGGGAAAAACGTGCATCTTTGGCACGAGCCTCGTCCATGGCCTGAGTAACGGCGATCATGTAGTTGGACACGGCGATTACGCCTTTCTTGACGGACGCCAGCGCTTTCTTGCCCGCGGTAACGATCGAAATAGACTCTCCATCAGTCAATGCTTTACGCATCAAGTCACGCTCAAGAGAGTCACTCAAACGGCTGTACTGGTTGAAAGAAAGATCCGACATAATTACCTCACCTATTAAGGTTATGTGCTGACAGAACAGAATGTTATGTGCTGACAGAAGTAATTATAGGGTTAACCCTAGTTAAAAGCTAGGGGTAAACCCTAATTGATCGGAAAGTGTGGTTTATCGTCCCAAAACAATGCGCCAACGGCTGTCCGCCGTCCATTCCACGGGTAAATCCGCGCTTATTTCTTCTTGCGCTCAAAAAATTGCCGGAATGCCGCTTGTGCCTCTTCCGAGCGCAGTCTTTCGGTAAAAAGGTCTCTTTCGTCGTCGAAGGCCCTATCCAGCCCGGCCCGGCCGGCATTGCGCAGAATCCGCTTCGAGTCGCGCAGGGCCTGCCCTGGCTGGGAGGCAAGTTCGGCGGCGATCCGCCTGGCGTGCTCCAGCGCTTGGCCGGACGCGGTTGCAGCGGTGATGAAGCCGCTGTCCTGGGCTTCCCGGGCAGTGAAGGGCTTGCCGAGCAGCAGCCATTCGGCCGTCCGGCGCGCGCCCACCATCTGCGCCATCAGCAGGCTGGAGCCGCCTTCGGGGCAAAGGCCCAGGGAAACGAAGGGCAGGCTGAATACGGCATCGTCTCCCGCATAGACGAAGTCGCAATGCTGGAGCAGGGTTACGCCGACCCCGACGGCCCGGCCCTCCACCGCTGCGATGACCGGCACATCGATGCCGGCCAGTCTGCGCAGGAAAGCAAGGGCGGGGCTGTCGCCCGCGCCGCGCGTTCCTTGAAACTCGGACAGGTCGTTGCCGGCCGTGAAATCGCCGCCCGAGCCGGTCAGGATGACCGCCTTGCAATCAGGATCCGCCTGCGCGGCCTGCAAAGCCAGGTCAAGTTCCGCATACATGGCATTGGTCAGCGCATTGCGGCGTTCGGGGCGGTCGATGACCAGCGTTACGCAGGAGCGGCCCTGGATGATGTTGATCATGCGCGGCCTCTTTGGAAGCCGTCATCCAGTTGCATATAGGCCTGGCGGTATTCGGCCTTCAGGTTCTCCACGATCTGCTCCACGGGCAGGATGCTGTCTATGCTGCCCACGCCTTGGCCGGCGCCCCAGATGTCGCGCCAGGGTTTGCTGCGGCTGGTGCCGAAATTGGTGTGGTCCGAGCCGGGGGCGGGGAGGTTGTCGGGGTCCAGGCCGGCGGCCGCTATGCTGGGTTTCAGGTAGTTGCCCGGGATGCCCGTAAAGAAAGGTGTGTAGAGAATATCCTGCGCTTGCGCCTGGACCAGCATCTGCTTGTAGGCCTCGTCCGCCCGGGCTTCAGGGCTGGCGATGAAACGCGTGCCTATGTAGGCGAAGTCCGCGCCCATGGCCCGTGCCGCCAGAATGTCCTGCCCGCGTGTGATCGATCCCGACAAGGCTATCGGGCCATCGTAAATTTTCCGTACTTCGGCCAGCAGGGCAAAGGGGCTGAGAGTGCCCGCGTGGCCGCCGGCGCCCGAACACACCAGGATAAGCCCGTCCACGCCCGCATCCAGCGCCTTCCGGGCATGGCGCAGGGTGGTCACGTCGTGGAACACCTTGCCGCCCCAGCCATGCACGGTATCGACGACGTCATTGGGTGCGCGCAGGCTGGTAATGATCAACGGCACCTTGTGCTGGGCGCATACCGCCAGGTCTTCGGCCAGCCTGTCGTTGGATTTATGGATAATGTGGTTGATCGCATAGGGCGCAATGGCGCGTTGTGGATGCCGGGCTTTCAATTCGGCCAGCGCGGTCTCGATCTGGCTAAGCCACTGAGTCAGGACGCCTTGCGGGCGGGCATTCAATGCCGGCATCGAGCCTACGATGCCGCTGGCGCACTGCGCAATGACGAGCTCGGGCCCTGAAACGATGAACATGGGCGCTGAAATGACGGGTAGTGCAAGATGACGGTAAAGCTCCTGAACCGCGCTGCGTGGCATGCTGGAAATCTCCTTGGTATGTTCGCCTGTAGGCGTATTGTGTTGACGTATTCTAGGGCCAAATCGCGATACGATCAGGCGCCGCGGGTCGGCCATGAAACATGTCCGCGCCAGATCAGGCAAAATACCAGTTTTACCTTTCGAGCACGCAGTCGCCATGTCTTTACGTCCAGCACCTTTAACCGGAATCCGGGTCCTCGATTTGACGCGTGTGCTGGCAGGCCCCTGGTGTACCCAGAATCTGGCCGACCTGGGCGCCGAAGTCATCAAAATAGAGCGGCCGGGCGCGGGGGACGACACCCGCGGCTGGGGGCCTCCGTATATCAAGGATGCGCAGGGCCGCGATACCACCGAGGCCGCCTACTACGCCTCGGCAAACCGGAACAAGCAATCGGTGGCGCTGGATATATCCAGCGAACGCGGAGCGGAGCTGGTGCGCGAACTGGCCGCGCAATGCGACATCCTGGTCGAGAACTTCAAGGTCGGCGGCTTGCGCAAGTACGGTCTGGACTACGAAAGCATCAAGGCGGTCAATCCAGCGCTGATCTATTGTTCGATTACCGGCTTCGGCCAAACCGGCCCTTACGCCAGCCGCCCGGGCTACGACTTCATGATCCAGGGCATGGGCGGCTTGATGAGCATCACCGGCGAGCGCGACGATTTGCCGGGGGGCGGCCCCCAGAAAGCCGGCGTGGCCGTGGCCGACCTGATGACGGGCATGTATTCGACGGTCGGGATACTGGCCGCGCTGCACGAACGCGCCCGCAGCGGCTTGGGACAGCACATAGACATGGCGCTGCTCGATTGCCAGGTCGCCATGCTCGCCAATCAGAACCTGAACTACATGACCACCGGTGTGGCGCCCAGGCGGGCCGGCAATGCGCATCAGAATCTGGTCCCATACCAAGTGTTTGCCGCCGCCGACGGCCACCTTATCGTCGCCGTGGGCAACGATACGCAGTTTCAGGCTTACTGCCGGGTCATAGACCGGCCGGGGCTGTCCGACGATCCCCGGTTCAAGACCAATTCGAATCGCGTGATCAATCGCGATGTACTGGTGCCCATGCTGGTCGAAGCAATGAAAACGCAGGCGCGCGATCATTGGCTCGAGGCCCTTGAGCGCGTGGGCGTTCCCGCCGGGCCCATCAACACGATAGACCAGGTCTACGAGAACCCGCAGGTGCGCGCGCGCGGCATGGCTCAGTCCCTGCCTCATGCCGCCGCCGGAAAGGCGCCTGTGGGGGCCAGTCCCTTAAGGTTTTCCGACAGTCCCGTCAGCTACAGGCATGCGGCGCCCTTGCTGGGCGAGCACACTGAAAAAGTGCTGCGCGAGCGCCTGGGACTTTCGGACCAGGAAATCCGGGAATTGACCTCTTAACCGAATTCGCGCAGTGCGCAATGCAAAATCAGGAGCAAACGAAATGAAAAGCATCAAGACGGTGGGAATAGTGGGCGCGGGCGCGATGGGGCGGGGCATTGCACAGATAGCGGCGCAGGCCGGCCTGGACGTGCTGTTGTTCGATCTGAATGCCCAGGCCATCGAGGCGGCCCGCGAGAACCTGCGGCAGATGTGGGGCAAGATGGCCTCAAAGGGAAAGCTATCGGAACAGCAGGCGGCCGACTCGCTGGCCCGGGTTGCGGCGTGCGCCGATTTGCAAGACATGGCCCGGGCCGACTTGGTCATCGAAGCCGTGGTCGAGCGTCTTGACGTCAAGTGCGATCTCTTCCGTCAATTGGAAGGCATCGTCGCACCCGACTGCATCCTGGCATCGAATACTTCGTCCTTGTCCATCACCGCGATTGCGCAAGCTTGCGAGCGGCCCGGCCGGGTCCTGGGCTACCACTTCTTCAATCCTGTGCCGCTGATGAAGGTGGTCGAGGTGATAGATGGCTTGCGCAGCGACCCCAAGGCGGGCGATGCGTTGATGGATCTGGCGCGCGTAATGGGCCATACGCCTGTGCGCGCCAAGGACATGCCCGGCTTCATCGTGAACCATGCCGGCAGGGGCATGAATATCGAAGGCCTGAAGACGGCCCAGGAGTCGGTGGCGCCGTATTACCAGGTCGACGCGATCATGCGCGAGCAGGCCGGCTTTCGCATGGGTCCTTTCGAACTCATGGATTTGACGGCGCTGGACGTCTCTCATCCGGTCATGGAATCCATCTACCATCAATTTTATGATGAGCCGCGTTTTCGGCCTTCACCGATCGCGGCGGTGCGCACTGCGGGCAAGCTGCTGGGCCGTAAAACCGGCGAGGGCTTCTACGCCTATCCCGAAGGCCAGAAGCAGGTGCCTATGGAGCCGCCCGTGCCCTCCTTGCCGCAGGATTTGAAGGTTTGGCTGGCTCCCTACCATTCGATAGGACACAAGCGCGCCGCGGCCTTGCTGAAGAGCCTGGGCGCCACCGTCATTGCGGCAGAGGCTCCCCCGGCTGATGCGTTGATTATCGTGACGCCTTATGGCGAAGACGCGGCCAGTGTCGTGGGAGAGCATCAGCTGGATGGCGAGCGTACGGTCGCGCTGGACACCTTCTTCGGTCTGGAACAAGGCCGGCGCCGGGTGTTGATGTGCTCGGTGGCCACACAGCCAAAATGGCGCGATGCCGCCCATGCCTTGCTCGCCAGCGATGGCACTGCCGTTTCAGTCATCGACGATTCAGCCGGTTTTGTCGCACAGCGCATTGTGGCGGCCATCGTCAACGTGGCGAGCGATATTGCGCAGCAATCCATCGCGACGCCGTCCGATATCGACCTGGCCGTGTCGCTGGGCCTGGGCTATCCAAAGGGCGGTCCGCTGTCCATGGGCGATGCCCTGGGCGCTGCGCATGTATTCGAGATCCTTCGGGCCATGCACCGCGTGACCGGCGACATGCGCTACCGGCCCAGCCCCTGGTTGCAGCGCCGTGTGCAATTGGGCTTGTCCTTGCGGGCCGAGCCGGCTTGCATCGCCCGCTGAGCGGGTCAACCGGGAACCGGGCGAATCCGCTGCTTATTGTTGTCGGCGGGGCCTGCTGATTAGGGCGGGCCTCCTGTCAAGAAGTCATACCCCGGACAGCCAATGTAAAAAAGCCGCGGCAAAAAAATGCCGCGGCTTTTTGTCGTGGATGCGGGGCCGGTTACTTGGCGGCGTGCACCATGTATTCGACAGCGGCCTTGACCTCGGCGTCGGAGGCTTGCGAGCCGCCGCGAGGAGGCATGGCGCCAACGCCATGAATGGCATTCTGGACCATCGCATCCATGCCGGTTTCAATGTACTTGGACCAGGCGGCCTTGTCGCCAAATTTTGGTGCGCCGGCTACGCCGCTGGCATGGCAGGCAAAGCACACGGCTTTGTACAGTTTTTCGCCGGCCGGATCGATGGCCGCGGTTTCAGCGGCGGGCGCTTCGGCTTTGGCGGCAGGTGCGGCGGCTGCTTTAGCGGGTTCCGCCTTGGGTGCCGCAGCGGCGGCCGGAGCCGGAGCCGGAGCCGGAGCTGGAGCTGGAGCCGGAGCGGCGGCGGGCTTGGCCGCTTCGTCGGCCTTGCCTTCCGCAGCGGGTTCCTTGGGTTCGTCGAACGAAGCGCCGGACTTGTTGGCGATGTAGACGACCGCGCGGGCCACTTCAAAATCGCTTAGCGACGGATTTCCGCCCTTGGGAGGCATGGCGCCCACGCCGTGAATGGCATTCTTGACCATTTCTTCGTAGCCGGTTTTCACGAAAGGAGCCCAGGCGGCGCTGTCGCCAATCTTGGGCGCCCCCGCCACGCCGGCCGTGTGGCAGGCTGTACAGGTCGATTCGAACACTTGCTGGCCGGTCTTGAATACTTTGGGCGCGTTGGCGTCGACAAGGCTGAATCCGGCAACGGGCTGGATGCGCTTGGCAATGGCTTCGGCTGTCTGTGCATCGGAACCGCTACCCATCTCGGAAGTGGCGGCGACCAGATTGACGAGCAGCATGATGATGAAAATCGGCACAATGAAGGCCAGAATCACGGTTACGATCAGCTGCTTGGGCGTTTTGATAAGACCTTCGTGCTCCTCGATGGTCTCTTCGACGTGTTCTTCCGTATTGTTCATAATCGAATCCTGCGTGTTCCTAGTCTGAGGGCGCCAAGGCCTGAATTCCGTGATGGTCTATCTACAGGAGAGCGGTCTTTGCGCTTGCACGCAGGTGTTTCCGGAAACTCCTGAATAAACGATTATAACTAGACTAGTGCTTCAGTGCATGAATGGGGGTATGGCCCCCGCTGCGCCGCGGTTTCGGGGCATCGGAAAATTTTCCCGCAAACACGCTACAATGACGACCCTGCGCCCGTAGTTCAATGGATAGAATGAGAGTTTCCGAAGCTCTTGATACAGGTTCGATTCCTGTCGGGCGCGCCAAGACTGCCCCGAATCGCCGATAGCTTTTCGGCAAACGCCAGCCGCTTCATGGGGCGTCTTCAGGCCGCTCCCATGCGGGCCATCTGACCGAAGGCATTAGCCCTTCCGGCTTCCTTCCCTTTGAATATCGCCGCCCGCTAACATTTGCGTGATGTTTGCGGCTTCGCGGCACACAATCTTGATCAGCAAGGGGCGCCCCTGTTCGTAGCGCCATGTAGGCGCGCCCAGATTGAGCGCGCCGATGACTCTTCCGTTGGGGCCGAATATTGGCGCCGAAACCCCCGACGCGCCTTCGACATTGGCGTCCATTACTTCAGCGTAGCCTTGCTGTCGTATCTGGGCCAGCGATTGCCGGATAAGCGCCGGATCGGTCTGTGTACGTGCCGTGACTTTGATCAGATGCTGCGGTTGCAGCCATCGCGCCAAGTCGTGTTCGAGCGAGTAGGCCATGATCACCAGTCCCATGGACGTGCAATGAATGAGCCGCGGATGCTCAAGCGAGGCGTCATACCTGACTTCGTTTGGGCTTACCGATTTGGCCAGGTACTGTATCTTTCCTTCTCCCGTCAAGCTGCCGATGAACGCGGATTCCCGGCTTTCTTGCGACATGCCGGCCAGAATGGGAGCGGCAATACCCAATAGCCTGGTCCGCAAGCCGCCTACCCACCCGCCCCGCAGCTCGAGCGGA
Source organism: Pusillimonas sp. (assembly GCA_040391135.1). GTDB lineage: Bacteria > Pseudomonadota > Gammaproteobacteria > Burkholderiales > Burkholderiaceae_B. The sequence continues at coordinate 15,826 of JBEBYL010000023.1, forward strand.
AGCAGATAGCCGGCTTCATCGCGTACGAGGTACCCCCTTCCGGTCAAGGTGAGCAGCAGTGCCTGCGCACTGCTTTTTGGAATGTCCATTTTGCGGGCGACTTCGGTGACCCCCATCGGTTCTGTTGCGGCGGAAAACAGCTCCAACAGGTCGAGCACACGGGTAGCGGATTTGACGCGATCATTCATGGCAGTGGACACCCATTGCGAAAGGGATGTGCTGTCTCTATAATGTTTATGAACATATACTATAGTTCACATACATGAACATGTCAAGACGCGTCAATGCATCCAGGCACTTGTTCAGACAATCCTCTTTTTTGATAAGGACATCCAAATGGCATCCCCAAAACGCTTCGCCCCGCAAGACATCATCGGTATTCTCCCTCCATTGCTTACTCCTTTTGACGAGAAGGAGGAGATCGTGGAATCCGTCCTGCGCGACGAGGTGGGCTACATGCTTTCCCAGGGCGTGCACGGACTGGTTCCCGGAGGGAGCGCGGGTGAAGGCAACGCGCTATCCATCGACGAAGTGCGGCGGGTCGTCGGCATTACTTGCGAAGAGGCAAACGGGCGTGTGCCCGTCATCGCGGGGATCATCGCCAACAGCACGCGGGAAGCCATACAGAAGGCCAAGGCCGTATCGGACCTGGGCGTTTCCGCGCTCCAGATCACCCCCGTGCACTATATCTACAAGAATGACGATGCATCGATGATTCGGCATTTCGCCGCCATCCGGGATGCGGTGGATATTCCTATCATCATCTACAACGTCATCCCCTGGAACTACCTTTCGGTTTCACTTCTGCTGAAGCTGATGCGGGAGGTTCCGGGGATTTTTGGTGTTAAGCAAAGTGCCAGCGACGTCAAATCGATGGCTGACCTGCTTTTGATGGTAGAGCCCGACATGAGAATCTACGCCGCAATCGATGCGCTGCTGTACCCGACTCTCGCCATGGGGGCGCATGGTTCGATATCGCAGATATTGGCGGCGGTGCCGGGACCCTGCGTGGAAATGTGGAACCTGGTTCAGCAAGGCGAGCATCAGCGCGCACGCGAGCTGCACAACCGCCTGCTGAAGGTCTGGAATGCCATCTCGGCGGACAACCGGCTGGCTGTCACCAAGCACGTACTTTCGCTTCAGGGCATTCCGGTCGGCAAACCACGCTCCCCCCTGGCACCCGCGTCGGTAGAACAGCAGCATAATGCGCGCGCCGCTCTCGCCGAACTGTTGGGAGCAGACAAGTTGGTATCCGGTAACTGAACCAGACAGCGCGGGCCCGGCATTCCGCCGGGCGCCGCAGAGACTGTCAATGTTGAGGAGACTTCAATGAAAAAAATACTATCCGCCACGTTCATGGCCGCCGTGCTTTGCCTGGGCGGCACAGCCGCGGCTCAAAACTACCCCAACCAGCCGATCAGGATGATAATTCCGTTCGCTGCGGGAGGGACCACCGATTTCGTCGGACGCGTCATTGGTGAGAAGCTTGGCGAAGCGCTGGGGCAGCCCATCGTCATCGAAAGCCGTGGAGGCGCGGGCACGATCATCGGGACGGGGGTGCTGGCCCGGGCTCCCTCGGACGGCTATACGATCATGCTGGCTACTCCCGACTTCACCATCAACCCAAGCTTGCAGCCAGACTTGCCCTACGACACCCCGAAGGACTTTACACCCATCAGCCTGATCGCCACGTATCCGCTGGTCCTGGCAGCCAATAGCGAACAGGGCATCAAGTCGGTAGCCGACTTGATCTCACGCGCAAAGGCACGCCCTGGCCAGCTCAATTACGCATCGGCCGGCAATGGCTCCATCCAGCATCTTTGTGGCGCCATGCTCGTGGACATGGCGAAACTGGACATGATGCATGTGCCCTACAAGGGCGGCGCCCCGGCTGCCGCGGACCTGGTGGCCGGCCGCGTATCGGTGCTTTGCAGCGGTGCGCCCCCTTTGGATCCGTACGTGAAAAGCGGCAAGCTGCGTATTCTGGCGGTCAGCACGCCGACCCGCCATCCAGCGCTGCCCGGAGTGCCGAGCATCGCAGAAAGTGGAGTGCCGGGATTCGATGTGACCGCCTGGTTTGGATTCATTGGCCCCGCAGGCATGCCGCCGGACGTCGTAAAGCGCCTGAACAGCGGGATTGTCAAAGTCATGCAAGATCCCGACCTTCGCAAGCGGCTGTCGATACTGGGCGCGGAACTGGGCGGCAGCACGCCGGAGGCGATGGGCCGCTTGGTCAACGCTGAAATTGAAAAGTGGCGAAAAGTAATAGTCGCCAATGGCATCAAGGCCCAGTAAAGCGGGGCGTGCGCGAGAAAGCAGCCGCAAGGCTGCTTTCTGCTTTTCGGCTTCTGTAATTTGCCGCGCCAGGCGTCAGGCTTGCGCGGCAGGTATGGAACATGCTGTACACCGGCGTTGCCAACATGGGGGTACAGCAAATGAAGACACCAGATCCGAACGCCAAGGCGCCGCGTCCGCAGCGCGAATCCGACGATAAGGAGCGCAAGCCCGATATGGATCATCCGCCGCCTGTGCAGGGAAGAGCGAGGCCTGTCTTTGATCGCGGCACGGCGGCCGCTGACCGGGATGCACGCAGCGGGCAGCGTCCCGGGGAGGGGGATTACGCCGCTATACAGGCGGAAGGCACGGCGGATGCTCCCGGTGTGGAGCGAGCGAAGCACCCGGTATCCCCGAGTGATGAAAGCACAGGCGGCAAGCCCGGGAAAAAGCCGTAGTGGAAACGGCGCCGCCGTCTACCCCTTGGCATTAACTTGATGAACCGCAGGACAACCCTTTGTCGGTGTTCTTGAGCGCGGCGTGGTAGCGCGCCACATAGCTGTCGAAATCCTCGGTGTCGCTGTCTTCCAGCCGCTTCTGCTCGGTGATCGATTCCCGGGCGATGGTCTCGTATTCGTCCTGAACGGCCGGTGCCAGTGCCTGCGCGCGCAGGGTGTCGCGGTGCTCCAGGCTGCGCTTGAGCGAGTAATCGTGCAGGCTCAGGTTCTGGTCGCGCAAGGTTTGCAGCAGGCGCGCCGAGGGCGTTTTTTCGCTGTCGCGCACTTTTTCGGCCTGGATGGCCAATGCCTGGGCATACAGGTCCCCGCCCTGGGCCTGGTCGAGCAACCGGGCGTATGGAGCAATGCCTTCGATGAGCTCGGCACCCCATTCCTCACGGGTCGTGGCGACATTCTGGTTGACCAGAACCAGGCCGGGCTTGCGGCCTTCTTTCACAACCACGCTGAAATTGTCATGGCTATCCATGCAGTAGCCGTTATTGGGGAACAGCTTGCTTTGCTCGGCGGCGCAGAACAGCAGGAAGGCGTCCATGAATCGGCTGGTGCTGGCCGAAATGCCTATGGGCGATTCGGGGTCGATATCCAGGCACCGGACTTCGATGTACTGCACGCCGCGTTGGGCAAGGGCGGTGGCGGGCCGCTCGCATCGGCCGGTGGCGCGTTTGGGACGGATGTTGGAGTAGTACTCGTTTTCGATCTGCAGGATGTTGGTGTTCAGCTGTATCCATTCGCCGTTGCGATGCGTGCCTATGGCCTCGTAGGCTGGCCAGGGCTTGGTGACGGCGTTCAGCATGCGCGTCAGGAATGTTTCCAGGTCGTTGTAGCAGAGCTGCAGGTCGGACTGCGCCTTATTCTGATAGCCCAGGTCGCTCATGCGCAGGCTGGTGGCATAGGGCAGGTACAGCGTGTCGGCATCGAGTTCCAGCAGCGGGTTGGGCAGGCCGCGCATGAAATTCTTGGATATGGCGGGCGAGGCGCCGAATAAATACATGAGCAGCCAGGAGTAGCGCGTGAAATTCCGGATAAGCGCCAAATAGCCCTTGGAGCGCTGATCGCTTTGCGAGGCGCCTTGTATGCCGATCAGGTCCCAGAACGCATCGGGCAGCGAAAAGTTGTAATGCACGCCGGCGATGCATTGCATCGCCTTCCCGTAGCGTTCGGCCAATCCGCGCCGGTATACATGCTTGAGCATGCCTGTGTTGGACGTGCCGTACCAGGCGATGGGTATTTCGGCTTCGGGCGGCAGATGCGCCGGCATGGATTGATTCCAGATCAGCTCGCTTGTCAGCTGCTGCGCAACGTAGCGATGCGTCTGCTCCAGCTCGTCAACGAGGCTTTCGGTAGAATCGTGCGTTCCTGTAATCAGTTCCAGCAAGGCTTCCGAGTAATCGGTGGTGATGCGCGGGTTGGCCAATGCCGAACCCAGGACTGCGGGGTGGGGCGTTGTTGCCAGCTTGCCTTGCTCTGTTACGCGCAGGCCTTCTTTTTCAATACCGCGCAATATGCCTTGCAGCACCGGCAAGTGAGAGCCCAGCACGGCAAGGGATTGGTTACTTGAAGTCATTCAGGGTATCTTTTAAAGAAGTGTCTGTCGCTGGCGATTTTACCCGAGGTGTGGCCGTGATACGTATAGGTGTGATTATGCTGCTGTCCAGCCTGTTGGTGGCATGTTCGCCGCAATACAACTGGCGGCAGCTTACCGTGGGCGATGGCGCAGTGACGGCCTTTTTCCCCGACAAGCCGGTGACTCAGGAACGCAGCCTGAAGTTTTCGGGGCACGATATTACCTTCAGCATGACCAGCGTCACGGTGGACGACGCTCTCTTTACTGTGGCCTATGCGGCGCTGCCCGACGCCTTGCGGGCGGACGAGGCCGGGCGCAAGGAATTCGCCTTGGCCGTGGTGGGATCGTTATACAGGAATCTGGGCCAGGAGCCGCCCAAGGCATTGCCGGTTCCAGGAGAATCGTTCACCGTGAAGGGCCAGTCTCCCAGCGGCGCAATCACCTTGCAGGCCAGGGCCTGGCTGACGGAGCAAGGCTTGACGGAAGGGATTGTTACTGCCGCGCGGGATCGGTTTCCCGAGAGCCAGGCCGCCGAATTTTTACATGGTGTGGAACCGGGCCGATAAGGCCTGGCAGCAAGCCCGCCTGCAAAGCGGCGGTTATCGCGGCCTGGCGCCCATGGACGCCCAGCTTGCGGCAGGCATTATGGATATGGAAATTGATGGTCCTTTCCGTAAGGCCCATGATTACTCCCATTTCCCAGCTTGTCTTGCCGAGCGCGGCCCATTGCAGGCACGACACCTCCCGTTGCGTGAGCGGCTTCATGGGCGACTCCTCCTTGTCTCTCCGGTATTATTTACATTTATTTATGGAATGTATCAAGTTTTATCATCGAGGTAAAACCACTCTGGACAAAAGCACGGCCGGCGGCAGGTCCCGGCCGCGAAAAGCCGCGTTCGGCGGGAGTGATAAAATAACAGTCTGAAACAGCGCCGATTTGCTTGATCTGCTTGCGGGCGCCTCATAAATCCAGCTAAAGAGGTCCATATGGCCGAACTATCCGCAACCGTCATTTCCCCTATCGCCTCGCCCGCTCCGGCGGAAATCCCGCCTTCCGTCACGCCTTCGGGGTCCGTGGGCATCGTATCCCCCCAATATATTTCGTTCACCGAGCCGCTTCCATTGACCAGCGGCCAGGTTTTGCCCAGCTATGAGCTTGCGGTGGAAACCTACGGCGTGCTGAATCAGGAACGCAGCAACGCGGTCCTGGTTTGCCACGCCCTGAACGCATCCCACCACGTGGCGGGCATTGCCGCCGATGATCCCAGGGATATCGGCTGGTGGGACAATATGGTCGGGCCCGGCAAAGCGGTGGATACCGATCGCTTCTTCGTGATTGGCGTGAACAATATCGGATCGTGCTTCGGCTCGACCGGCCCGGCCAGCGTCAACCCGGAGACAGGCAAGCCCTGGGGCGCGGCTTTTCCCATGCTTACGGTGGAGGACTGGGTGCGTGCCCAGGCCCGGCTTGCCGATCATTTCGGCATTGAAAAGTTCGCGGCGGTGATGGGCGGTTCCCTGGGCGGGATGCAGGCCCTGAGCTGGGCCATAACCTGTCCGGAACGCATAGGGCATTGTGTCGTGATCGCCAGCACCCCGCGCCTGTCGGCCCAGAACATAGGCTTCAACGAAGTCGCCCGGCGGTCCATCATCAGCGATCCGGACTTCCATGGCGGCGATTACTACGCCCACAACAGGGTACCGAAACATGGTCTGTCGGTGGCCCGGATGGTGGGGCACATCACCTACCTGTCGGATGACGACATGGCAACCAAGTTCGGCCGCACCCAGCGTGCGCCGGCCGACAACGGCGAATTCCATTATGGCTACGACGTCGAATTCGAGGTCGAGTCCTATCTGCGCTACCAGGGCGAGAAGTTCTCCACCTATTTCGATGCCAATACGTATTTGCTGATTACGCGCGCGCTGGATTATTTCGATCCTTCGCGCAACCATGGCGGCGACTTGGCGCGCGCGCTGCAAGGCGTCCAGGCTGATTTCCTGCTGGTTTCCTTCAGCACGGATTGGCGCTTTCCACCGGCACGCTCGCGCGAGATCGCGCGAGCGCTGCTCAAGAACAAGCGGCCCGTAACGTATGCGGAAATCGATGCCCCGCATGGCCACGATGCCTTTTTGCTGGACGATGCCCGCTATCATGCCGTGGTGCAAGGCTATTACGACCGGATCGCCGCCAAGCTGGGATTGCCCGAGCGCGCCCGGACAACAGGAGTGCTAGCGTGAGCCAGTCAACCGTGGCGCCGCGCCATGTGCGCGCCGACCTTAAACGCATTGCCAGCTGGATCGAGCCGAAAAGCCGTGTTCTGGACTTGGGCTGCGGGGACGGCACTTTGCTGGCCTATCTGCAGACCGACAAGAATGTGGTCGGGGCCGGCGTAGAACTGAACGACGAACACGTAATTGCGTCGGTGCGCCGCGGCGTGCAGGTGATCCAGCAGAACCTGGAAGAGGGCCTGGCGCTGTTCGACGACCAGCAGTTCGACACGGTGGTGCTTTCGCAGACCCTGCAGTCCATGCATCGTACCGAGCATATATTGCGCGAGATGGCGCGGGTCGCGCGCTACGGGATTGTGTCCTTCCCCAATTTCGGCTACTGGCCGCACGGCTGGTCGATATTGCGGGGGCGCATGCCGGTAACCGGCGAAATGCCTTACCAGTGGTTTGATACGCCGAACATCCATTTATGCACGCTCAAGGATTTTGAGGCGCTGGCCCTGGCGCTGCAATTGCGCATAACGCATCTGGCCACCTTCAACGGCAACAAGGAAATCAAGCTGTTGCCCGGTTGGCGCAGTACCCTGGCGGTGTATCGCTTCGAGTCCCCCAACTGATCAGAGAGGTGCATCATCGCTACATTCACCAGCGTTTACGCCAGCCCCCGCGTGATTCCCCTTCTGGTGCTGGGATTCGCAAGCGGGTTGCCGTTGGCCTTGACCAGTGGAACGCTCCAGGCCTGGGCCACCGTTGATAATGTATCGCTGCAGAACATAGGCTTTCTGACGCTGATCGGAACGGCATACACCTTGAAGTTTCTTTGGGCTCCGCTGGTCGACAGGTATGCGCCGCCTGTTCTCGGCCGCCGGCGCAGCTGGATATTCTTCACGCAGATATTGCTGGCGGCGGCCATCGCCTGCATGGGCCTGTTTTCACCGGGCGGACATCTGGGCTTGCTGGCCGCGCTGGCGGTATTGGTCGCCTTTCTGTCGGCGACCCAGGATATCGCCTTTGACGCCTATAGCACCGATGTGCTGCGCAAGGAAGAGCGGGCGGCCGGGGCGGCTGTCAAAGTGCTGGGTTATCGCCTGGCCATGATCGTGTCCGGAGGGCTGGCCCTGGTGCTGGCCGATCAATGGCTGGGCTGGCAAAACATGTATTTCCTGATGGGCGGCTTCATGGGAGTCTGCGCCGTTGCCACCGTCCTGGCTCCGGAGCCTGAAGTGGTGGCGCGCGCGCCGCGATCCCTGACTGTTGCCGTGGTCGAACCGTTGGTCGAGTTTTTCAAGCGGCGCGGCGCCATCACCATCTTGCTGCTCATCGTGCTGTACAAGCTGGGCGATGCGTTCGCCGGCGCGCTGTCGACCACCTTTTTGCTGCGCGGCGCGGGCTTCAGTGTCTCGGAAGTAGGAACCATCAATAAAGTCTTCGGCCTCGCGGCCACCATCGTCGGGGCGCTGGCGGGCGGCTCCATCATGGCGCGGCTGGGCTTGTACCGTTCCTTGATGCTGTTCGGCCTTTTGCAGGCCGTGTCCAATTTCGGCTATTGGGTGCTGGCGGTAACGCCGCCGCATGTTTATTCCATGGCACTGGTCGTCGCGGTGGAGAACCTGTGCGGCGGGTTGGGCACGGCGGCCTTTGTCGCCTTGCTGATGGCCTTGTGCAAGCAGGAGTTTTCGGCGACCCAGTTTGCCTTGCTGTCGGCGCTGTCGGCGGTGGGGCGCACCTACCTGGCCGGTCCATTGACGCCGCCCCTGGTCGAGTCGATAGGCTGGCCGGGCTTCTTTGTGATTACGGTGCTGATCGCCTTGCCTGGACTGGTTCTGCTGCGCTTGCGCAGAACCGAAATCCAGGCCTTGGATACGGCCTCCTGAGCATGCTGCTGGCCCTGTACCTGATCGCCATTACCGCCGAAGCCATGACCGCCGCCCTGGCGGCGGGCCGGCGCGACATGGATTGGATAGGGGTTTGCATCATTGCCTGCGTGACGGCGCTGGGCGGCGGCACCTTGCGCGATGTGGTTCTGGGCCATTATCCGGTAACCTGGGTGCTGCATCCGGAGTACTTATGGATCACGGCGGGGGCCGCGCTGCTTACCGCGCTGATCGCGCCGGTCATGCGGCGCCTGCGCACGCTTTTTCTGTGGCTCGATGCCTTGGGCTTGGTGGTCTTTACGGTAATCGGCTGCCAGATCGCATTGCGCATGGAGCTGCCCATTACCGTGGTGCTCATCAGCGGCATGATTACCGGCTGCGCGGGCGGCATGCTGCGCGACATTCTGTGCAACGACATTCCCCTGTTGCTGCGCAAGGAACTGTATGCCAGCGTTTCGGTGTTGACGGGCGCTTTGTTCATTGGCGCGCAGCACCTGGGCGTAGGCCTGAATGTCTCGATGATAGGGGCCATGTCGGCGGGATTGGCCCTGCGCATGCTTGCGCTGCGTTTTAACTGGCAGATGCCCAAGTTCGTTTACCGCGACGAATGGCGCTGAGCCGCCCTATCCAACGAATTGTCCTGAACCGGATCGCGGCCTGGCGGCATTGACCTGCGGAGTTGTTCTGCGTAATAATGCGGATCATTCTCAATATCAATTTCTATCCAGGTCCATCATGCCAACACGCCTATACCTGCACGCGGCGATCATCGCCGCCTTTGCGGGCGCACCGGTTTACGCGCAAACGTCTTCCGCGGACACATCGGTCGAGACCTTGGCGCCCGTTACCGTGCAGTCCAGCGCCGATGCCTCCGCCGAGGGCCTGTTGCCCGCCTATGCCGGCGGACAGGTGTCGCGCGGCGGGCGCATGGGTTTGCTGGGCAATCTGGATACCATGGATAGCCCGTTCAACAGCACGCAATACACCAATCAGTTGATAAAGGATCAGCAGGCGGCCAGCGTCGCGGACATCTTGCAGAACGATCCCGGTGTGCGAAATGCGCGAGGCTTCGGCAATTTCCAGCAGGTTTACATGGTTCGGGGATTTCCGCTGTTTTCGGACGACATAACCTATAACGGGCTTTACGGATTGTTGCCGCGCCAGTATCTGGCCAGCGAATTCATCGAGCGGCTGGATGTGTTTCGCGGGGCGAATGCTTTCTTGAACGGCGCGGCACCGGGCAACTCCGGCATGGGCGGCTCCATCAACGTGGTTCCCAAGCGGGCGCCGAATGAGCCGCTGTCCGAACTGACGCTGGGTTGGGAAAGCGGCAATCAAGGGTCCGCAGCGGTGGACCTGGCAAGGCGCTTCGGTCCGGACGACAGCACCGGCATCCGGCTGAATGCGGTGCGCCGCGACGGCGGTACGGCCGTGAGCGACGAAAAGCGTGAGTTGAGCGCCTTCGGCCTGGGGCTGGACTGGCGCGGCGAGCGTGTTCGGCTGTCGGCGGATTTGGGGTGGCAGGATCATAGGTTGAACGATAGCCAGCCCAGCATCAATATTGCCGATGGCCTGCCCATACCGTCGGCACCGAATGCCAGCACCAACCTGGGGCCGGGTTATATCTATTCCAACGAGCGCGACCTGTTCGGGACCATTCGGGGAGAATTTGACGTCACCGACAAGATAACGGCGTGGGCGGCAGTGGGCGGACGCAGCAGCGACGAGTCGTCCTTTTTGACCACGCCAAAGGTTATGAATTTGGCGGGCGATATGACTATGTCTGGATCGACTTTTGCACGCAAGGATATCGTGAAAACCGGGGAAATTGGCTTACGCGCGAAGTTCAATACTGGCAGCGTTGGGCACACCATCAATGCTTCTGCCAATCATTACCGCTGGGATAGCCGGAATGCCTATATATTCTTTAAAGAAGGCGAGCCATCCAATTTATACAATCCCGTGCATATCGCGCGTCCACAAACGGCGAGCTCTGCGGGCGGTGATCTGGGCAACCCATTGCTGACTGATAGCATACGTACGACCAGCTTCGCCATCGCCGATACCATGTCCTTCTGGGACGACAGGGTCCTGTTCACGGCCGGCTTGCGCCACCAGAAGATTTCCAGCAGGTCGTTCAACTACAATACCGGGACGTCCAACGGTCCCGCCAATACAGCCAGCCGTATAACGCCGGTAGCAGGCTTGGTCGTCAAAGCCACAGACCAGATTTCGCTATATGCCAATTACATTGAAGGTTTGTCTCAGATAAGCGCTGCACCCAACGCAACAGGCTCCTCGAACCTGCCTGTTGTGAACGCGGGCACTACCTTCGATCCAGTCCAGACCAAGCAGAAGGAAGTCGGCATCAAATACGACGGCGGCAAAATCGGCGGCAGCCTGGCGCTGTTCACCTCGGATCAACCTTCCGCTTATGTCGACCCGCAATCGCTGGTTTATGGCGTGTACGGCAAGCAGCGCAACCGCGGCGCGGAACTGAGCGTCTACGGCGAACCCATGCGCGGCTTCCGGGTATTGGGCGGCGTAACCTTGCTGGATGCCAAGCAGGTCAGCACGGTGGGCGGCGTCAATGATGGCAATCGCGCTATCGGCGTGCCCAGGACCATGGCGAATCTGGGCCTGGAATGGGATGTTCCGGGCACCGGCGGCCTGACGCTGACGGGGCAGGCAGTGTATACCTCGTCCCAATATGCCGATGCGGCCAACAAGCAGGAGCTGCCGGCCTGGACGCGTTTCGACCTGGGCGCACGCTATCTTACGGAACTTGACGGGCACCTGCTGACGTTGCGCGCCAATGTCGTCAACGTCGCCAATAAGAACTACTGGGCGTCGGCCGGTGGGTATCCCGGAAGAGGCTACCTGGTGTTGGGCGCGCCGCGCACCGTCATGCTGTCGGCTTCATTGCAGTACTGATCGGCATTTTCATGAGATTGTTTGCGACACTGATACACCGCTGGGCCGGGCTGTTCATTGCTTTGTTCCTGATCGTCTCGGGCCTGACCGGCGCGGTGATCTCGTGGGAGCACGAGATCGATGAATGGCTGAACAGCGATCTGTACAAGATCGAAAGCCAGGGCGAGTTCCGTTCGCCCATTGACCTGATCGATGTCATCGAGGCCGACGACCCGCATGCCCAGGTGGTGTATGTGCCCTTGCATTTCGAGGAAGGGCATGCCGCCACCTATCTGGTCCAGCCGCGTATCGATCTCGCCACGGGCAAGCCCTATCCGCTGGACTATACGCAAGTATTCATCGACCCGGTAACGGCGGCCATCGTGGGCAGGCGCGATGCCGGCGAAGTGTCGCTGTCCAGGCGCGCCCTGATGCCGTTTCTGCGCGACCTGCATGAAAGCCTGCACATCCCCGCGTTCTGGGGCTCCGACCGCTGGGGCTACCAATTCATGGGCATTGTTGCCCTGGTCTGGCTGCTGGACAGTTTTGTGGCGCTGTACCTTACCTTGCCGCTGCGCCGCAAGCCGGCGGGGACTCGTGGCGGGCAGGCCAATACAGGGATTTCGCTGCCTTCGAACGGCCGCGGCTGGTGGCGGCGCTGGATGCCGGCCTGGCGCGTACGCTGGGCGGCGGGCGGCTACAAGCTGAATTTCGACTTGCATCGGGCTGCCGGGCTGTGGGTGTGGGGCGTCATTCTTGTCATTGCCTTCACGTCGTTCTCGCTGAACCTGTACCGCGAGGTGTTCTTCCCCGCCATGTCACTGGTCTCCCAAGTAACGCCGGGCCCATTCGAAACGCGGCCCATGTCGCCGCTGAATCAACCTATCGAGCCGCGTATCGGCTTCGGACAGGCGCTGGAACTATCCCGCGAGCAGGCCGGCCGGCAAGAATGGGAGCGGCCGCCCGGCGGAATTTTCTATGCGCGCAACCTGGGCTTCTATAGCATTGCTTTCTTCCATCCCGGGGCGGATCACGGCAGCGGCGGCATGGCAATAGCGAATATGTATTTCGACGGCGCGGACGGCCGTTATCTGGGCGACTACCTGCCCTGGAAGGGCACGGCGGCGGACATCTTCGTCCAATTGCAGTTTCCCTTGCATTCGGGCCGTATCCTGGGCTTCACCGGCCGCGTCATGATGTCGCTGATGGGACTCGTGGTGGCCATGCTGTCGATTACCGGAATCGTGATCTGGGCGCGCAAGCGCCGCGCCCGCAAGCAGGCGGCAGGGCGCGATATTTACGATGGCGTCGCCAATCTGTAATGTCGGCGAGATAGCAAAACAGTTGGAATTGTGTTCATATATATCTGACTGTTTCTCCTGGTATACGTAAATGGCTTCCTATGTCCTCGGCACGATGTCGGGATGAATTTCAAGACGATAAAGTTTCGCATACTCGCCCTGGGCGCCGGGCTGATGCTTGCGAATATCGTTTTTCGGTTCATCGTCGCGCTTCCATTCGCACAAGACACGCTGCATCAGCTTATTGACGATCAGCAGCTTACCATCGCCTCGTATATTGCGCGCGATGTCGAATATAGCGTTAGAAGCCGGCGGGAATTCATTGCCGAGCTGGCGCGCACACTGCCGGCGGAGTTGCTTGGCCAGCCCAAGCCATTGCAGGAGTGGCTGAACGAGCGCCACCGCCTGAATCCGCTTTTCGCCGGTGGAATATTTCTTGTCGATCCCCAGGGCAAGCGGATAGCGGTCGGCGAAGGGCCCTGGCCTTCGGAAGAAAAACGGGATTTTTCGGATAGCGCCTGGTTTCAGGCCGCGCTGACAAGCAATATATCGATTCTTAGCCGCCCTGAGCGCTCCAGCGTTACTGGCCAGCCAATCATTATCGTGAGCTCGGCGGTCCGGAACAACAGCCATCAGCCTGTAGCGGTATTGGGAGGCATCGCGGACCTGAGCGCAGACGGTTTTTTGCGCGACATACAAGAGAATCAATTTGGCCATCGCGGGGGCTTCTTGTTGATTTCTCCTGGGGATCAGCTTTTTATCAGTTCCAGTGTGCCCAAGATGATCTTGCAGCCTACGCCGCCGCCGGGAGTGAACCTGCTGCACGACCGTGCGATGGCCGGCTATCGCGGCACCGGCGTAACGGTCAACGCACAAGGGGTTGAGGAGCTTTCCGCCATGGCCAGCGTACCCGGCACCGGCTGGTTTGTGGTGGCGCGCATACCCACGCAAGAGGCGTTCCGTCCGGTGAATGAGTTCCGGATCTTGGTCGTGCAGAGCACATCGGTGGCTGTGATAGGGGTCATGCTGCTTTTGCTGCTGCTGTTGCCGCGCATATTGCGGCCTCTTACCGAAAGCGCTCAGTCCATGCGGGAAATGGCCGATGGAAAGCGCCCGCTGGAGGCCTTGCCCATCGTACGCGACGATGAGGTCGGCGGCCTGGTGCGCGGCTTCAATTATCTATTGGCGAAATTGCGCGCGAACGAGCTTGTGCTTAAAGAAAGGGAAGAGCGCCTGTCTTTCCTGGCGCACCACGATTCGCTGACGGGCCTGTACAACCGGCAGATGCTGGAAAGCCGCCTGCAGTACACGCTGGATCTGGCCAAGCGCAATGGGACGAGTTTCGCTCTGCTGTTTTGCGACCTGGATTGTTTCAAGCCCATCAACGACGAGTTCGGCCATTCCATGGGCGATGCCGTGCTGATCCAGGTGGCGCGGCGCTTTCTCGAGGGGCGGCGGCGTTCCGATACGGTGGCGCGCCTGGGCGGGGATGAATTCGTGATACTGCTGGCCAATCTGGCGGACCCCCGCCCGGATGCGGAGCGCCTGGCTCGGCAATATATGGCTTCGATCTGTGCGCCTCATACTGTCGGCAATCACCAGTTCACGCTTGGCGTATCCATAGGGGTGGCGCTGTATACCGGCCAGCCCGTTTCGGGATCGCAATTGATGACGCGGGCGGATACGGCCATGTATCAGGCCAAGCGGGCTGGCCGCTTGCGGATCTGTTTTTTCGACTAGACAATGCGTTTGGCCTCCGTTATGCTGGACGCTGGTTTCTTTACCCAACCGGAGTCGCCATGGATATGTCTGTCGAGAGCACCGTCAGTGCCGCCTTAAGCCTTCAAGGATTCAATGCCGCTCAAGAGCAGCAAAATGTCCTGTTGCGCAAAGTGCTCGACAATCAGGCTCAGACCATTGCCAGCATCATGGACTCCATGCCCAAGCTGGCCACTTTTGGTTCGGTGGGAACGCAATTGCACGTGACGGCCTAGTTTTCCGCGCATCGGCTTTTTTAGGCCTGCATACATTCGGCGCAAGCATATGCTTGCGCCGTTTGCTTTCAGGCCGCTACCTCTTGGCAAAGATGCGCGTCCCCGCCACGCAAGCCACTACGGCAACCGTTGCGGCCATCATGGGCAAACTGACGCTTTCTCCCAGGATGGCGGCGGCCAGCGCCAAACCCATGAACGGTTGCAGCAATTGCAATTGGCCCACGGCGGCGATGCCCCCCTGGGCCAAGCCGCGATACCAGAAAATAAAGCCGATCAGCATACTGAACAAGGACACATAGCCCAGGCCTATCCAGGCGGGCATGCCTATCTGCCGCCATGCTTGCGGCTGCGTGGCGATGCCCAGGGCCGCCATGAAGGGCAGCGACAGCACCAGCGCCCAGGAAATCACCTCCCAGCCCCCCATATGGCGCGATAGGCGCCCGCCCTCCGCGTATCCGTAGCCGCAAGTCAGGATGGCGCCAAGCATCAGCAGGTCGCCGCG
This sequence comes from Pusillimonas sp., assembly GCA_040391135.1. GTDB lineage: Bacteria > Pseudomonadota > Gammaproteobacteria > Burkholderiales > Burkholderiaceae_B. The sequence continues at coordinate 30,998 of JBEBYL010000023.1, forward strand.
CCACGAGGAATGGGCGTCCTGCGCCAGGGCGAATCCCGCCACGCAGGCGCTGCCCAGGATCGCGAACAGCCAGAAAGCGGGGCGAGGCCGTTCCTTGCCGCGTATGACGCCGAAAATGGCGGTGGACAAGGGCAGCAGGCCGATGAAGACCAGGGAGCGCGCCGCCGTGATGTGCTGCAGCGCCAGCGCCGAGAAAAGCGGAAATCCGACAACCACGCCCAGCGCCACAGTCGACAGACTGACCATGTCCCGCGACGAGGGGCGCCCGCTGCGCTGCATGACCAGCAGGACAAGAGCCAGCAGCCCGGCGATGGCGGCCCGGGCCGCCGTCAGGAACACCGGATCGAAACCCGCTACCGCCACACGGGTGGCAGGCAGCGATCCGCTGAAGATGGCCACGCCCACCAGCCCGTTCATCCAGCCTTTGGAAACCTCGCGCATTATTTTTCCTGTTTTGATTCGGTGGCTGGAATAGTGATTCTTTCTTTGTCGCGTTACCAGATACACATCAGTACAATTATAAAAATCCGTACTGGTACATGGACAAGTACAGACAAGGCATGCAGCCATCAAACCAAGGACGCACATTGGAAACCATGACTCTCACGGCGCATGTCATGCGCGAAATCCACCAACGCATTGCCGGGCGGCAATTGATCACCGGGGCCCGGCTGCCGTCCATACGGGCTCTGGCCGGCTATATGAACGTGTCCAAGTCGACGGTCGTCGAAGCGTATGACCGCCTGGCGGCGGAGGGGACCATCTTTGCGCGAAGGGGGTCGGGGTTCTATGTGTCGGCGCCCACTCCTCCCTTGTCCTTGACCGATATGGGCCCCAGGCTGGATCGCGAGATCGATCCCTTGTGGGTGGCGCGCCAGGCTCTCGATTCTGAGGAAGGGCTGCTCAAGCCGGGTTGCGGCTGGCTGCCTTCATCATGGCTGCCTCAAGACAGCATGCGCCGCGCATTGAGATCGCTGGCCAAGGCGGATCCTGAAGTCTTGGCAAACTACGACACGCCTTTGGGCTTGGCGCCGCTAAGGCAGCTGTTGGCCCGCCGGCTTCATGACAGCGCGATCGACGCCGCGCCCGATCAGATCCTTCTGACCGATTGCGGTACGCAAGCCCTGGATCTGCTGTGCAGATTCCTGCTGGAGCCGGGCGATACCGTGCTGGTCGATGACCCCTGCTATTTCAATTTTCATGCTTTGCTGCGCGCTCACCATGCCAAGGTCGTGGGGGTGCCCTATACGCGGACGGGACCGGATCTGCCATGTTTCGAGCAGGCTCTTGCCGCGCATCGGCCGCGCCTGTACCTGACGAATTCGGCGCTGCACAATCCCACGGGGGCAGCGCTTTCGCCACTGACGGCACACCGCGTGCTCAAGCTGGCCGAGCAATATGACCTGACTATCGTCGAGGACGATATCTTCGCCGATTTTGAACCGGAGCCGTCGCCGCGCCTGGCTGCCTTTGACGGCCTGAACCGGGTGGTGCATGTGGGCAGCTTTTCCAAGACGCTGTCGGCGGCCGTGCGTTGCGGCTATATTGCCGCCCGGCCCGAGTGGATAGACGCCCTGGCGGATTTGAAGATCGCCACGACGTTCGGCGGCAGCCGCTTATCGGCCGAACTGGTTCATCGCATGTTGAGCGAGGGCAGCTATCGACGGCACGTCGAAGGTTTGCGCCTGCGTCTGGCGCACGCCATGGGGCCGGTGGCGGAACGGCTTGCGGCTTTGGGCATACAGGCATGGATGCAGCCCCGAGGCGGGATGTTTCTGTGGTGCGGCTTGCCCGGCGGAGTCGATGCGGTAGAGCTCAGCCGCCGGGCGCTGGAGCATCGGATTGTGCTGGCCCCCGGAAATGTATTCAGCCTGTCCAAGTCGGCGGGATCGTTCTTGCGCTTCAATGTGGCGCAATCGGGCGATCCGCGTCTATTCGATGTGCTGGAGCGGTTGCTGAAGCAAATCGGCCAAGGACCCAGGCAAGCGGCCCCTTGCGCCGCGTGATGCGGCTACAGCGCCGTTTCGTAATCTATCGTCAGCGGCGCATGGTCGCTGAAACGCTGCTCTTTATAGATGGAGGCCGTTTTGGCCGTGGCGGCGATTTCAGGCGAGGCGATCTGGTAATCGATGCGCCAGCCCACATTCTTGGCCCAGGCCTGGCCGCGGTTGCTCCACCAGGTATACGCATCTCCGGTGGCCTCGGGGTACAGGCGGCGGTACACATCCACCCAGCCGATCTCATCGAATACGCGTGTCAGCCAGGCGCGTTCCTCGGGCAGGAAGCCGCTGTTCTTCAAGTTGCCCTTCCAGTTCTTCAGGTCGATTTCCTTGTGGGCGATGTTCCAGTCGCCGCACAAGATGACCTGCCGGCCGCATTTGACCAGATCGGTCAAATGGGCAAAGAAATGCTCCATGAAGACGAATTTGGCCGCTTGCCGGTGATCGCCGCTGGAGCCCGACGGCAAATACACCGAGATGATCGACAGCGTATCGTAGACGAGTTCAAGATAGCGGCCTTCGGCGTCGATTTCCGGCACGCCCAGGCCTTCGATGACCTGCAGCGGCTGGCGGCGCGCATACAGGCCTACTCCGCTATAGCCCTTCTTTTCGGCATAGTGGAAATAGCCGTAATAGCCGGGGGGGTTGAGCATCTCGGCCGTCATGTTGTCGGCCTGCGCCTTCAATTCCTGCAGGCAGATGAAATCGGCGTCTTGCGTGGCGATCCAGTCAAGAAAACCCTTGCTGACGGCGGAGCGGATGCCGTTGAGATTGGCGGATATTACGCGGAGCATCGTATGGCTACTCTGTATCGGTCAAAGCATAGACTTTAACCGATACAGCGCCTTATGCGGCGGGACCATGCCGCTGGAATTGCTTAGGCGGATCCGAAGCGGAAGCTCGATGCGGTGATGCCGGCGAAGGCGCGCGTCTCGTGATACACGCAGGCGACGGCTTCCTTTTCGGCGGCGCCCGCCGCAACCATAAGGGGGATCAGGTGGTCTTCCCTGGGATGAGCCAGCCGCGCCGAGGGCGCGTTCTCCCAGTCGGCAAGCGATTGCGCGCGCTGTTCGGCCGGGCTGTGCAGCAGGATTTTCTGCAGCCAGGCATCGAATTGCGCCGACGCCTCGGCCCCGCCTCCGTAGATCTGGCGCAGATTATGGTAGCTCAGGCCGCTGCCTATGATCAGCACGCCTTCGTCGCGCAAAGGCGCCAGGGCGCGGCCAAGCGCCATGTGTTTTTCGGGATCGTAGTGCGCATCGATGGATAACTGCGCCATGGGCACGTCGGCGTCGGGGTACATGACGAAGGCCGGTACGAAGGCGCCGTGGTCGAAGCCGCGCTGATCGTCTTTCTGGATGGGCAGGCCGGCGGCCTGCAGCAATTGCTGGACGCGGTCGGCAAGATCGGGCGCGCCGGGAGCGGGGTACTGGATGTCGTAGGTATTCGCCGGAAATCCGTAGTAGTCATAGACCATGGACGGTTTGGCGGCGGCCATGACCGCGAAGGTACCCGGGGTTTCCCAGTGCGCCGAGACCATCAGGATGGCTTTGGGCTTGCGGCCGATCTGAGCCGGAATGTTGGCCAGCGAGGCGGCCAGGGCCGCATTGCTGGCTTGCATGTCAGGCATATAGGGCCAGGGGCCGCCGCCGTGCGAAATGAAATAGGTGGGTAGTTTCATGATAAGTCCGGCCGCTCCCGGCGCTGGCCGGGAGGGCGTGGAAAACGCTGGTTTATTCCGACTTGCCGCGCAAGGCGTCGATGCTCCAGGGGCCGGGACCCGCAAAGATCAGGTAGAAGAAAATGAAGCAGAACAGGACGGCCGCTTCGCCGCCGTTCATGACGGGGAAGAAGAACATGCCCTTGGCGGCTACGTGGCCAATGAAGTAGGCGGCTGCCGTAAAGCCCGAGGCGATGAATGCGGCGCTGCGTGTGAACAGGCCGATGATAAGCAGGACGCCTGCGATCAGTTCAATAAGGCCCGCGACACCCATTAACGAAAAAATCTGCAAGCCTTCGATGGCCTTGCCCGGCATGCCGAAATACTTGGAGGTGCCGTGCCACAGCAGGCAATAGCCGGCCACGATACGCAAAATGCTCAATACGCGTGGAGCCCAGATAGTGCATGAATTCGTCGTCATAGTAATCCCCGTAGGTTTGATGGTGCCGCGTTGAAGGGTGGTGCTTGAAAAAGCCGGAAGCTGGCCATCGGCCATTTGCCGGGTGAAAAGATCGTTGCTTTGAAAAGCGGATATGTCAATGATTTACACCAAGAAAGTTTAATAGAATAATAATAGGAAATATATAGCCTATTTATTATTGATTAGTTTCTTATTAGGAAATCATGGATACCTTGGTCAGCCTGCGAGTGTTCCGCGAGATCGCCGACGCGGGCAGTTTCGTGGCCGCCGCCGAACGGCTTTCCATATCGGCCCCCATGGCAAGCAAGCATTTGGCGCATTTGGAGCGCGAGTTGGGGGCGCGCCTGTTGAACCGCAGCAGCCGCAAGATCAGCCTTACGGAAGCCGGCGCTCTTTATTACGAACAATGCCGCAGTGCTCTTGAAACGCTTGAGCTGGCCGCCGCGGCGCTGGGCACGGGCGGTGAAGCGCCTCGCGGGACACTGAAGGTGACGGCGCCGGTCTGGTTTGCCAATCCGCGCATCGTCGACTTGATGGCGGACTACAGGCGCCAGCACCCCGAGGTCGTGCTGGATCTGCGATTTACGAATCGCAAGGTCGACCTGGCGGCGGAAGGCTACGACCTGGCCTTGCGCGTTACCCGGGACCCTTCGCCGCAATTGATTGCGCGGCGGATTTGCGGGATACGCTTCTACCTGGTGGCGTCGCCCAGCTATATGCTGGATGGAATGCCCGCAACGATTGCCGATTTATCCAACTATAAGGGCATCGTGCCCAATTACCTGAATACCGATGCCTTCGAGTTCGAAGGCCCCAAGGGAAAAGTCCGGATACGGCTGGATCCGGCGATGAAGTCCGACGATTCCACGTTTTCCTACCATGCTGTGCGGGCCGGAGTGGGGGTGGGCTTCCTGCCCGGCTGGCTGGTCGAGGACGACCTGAAGTCCGGCGCGCTGGTGCAGATCCTGCCGCAGTACCGCCAACTGCCTTACGAGCTGTATGCCAGCTACATAAGCCGCAAGTACCTGACGCCGAAAGTGCGCTCCTTCATCGATTTCCTGGCCGAATCGTTGGGCAACGGGTCGTTATGACCGATAATGTCGGTTTTCCCCTTCGTGGCTGAATGATGGCTGACTCTTCCAACCGTACGGATTTCGTACGTTTCTCCCTGGACCAGGGAGTCTTGCGTTTTGGGCAATTCAAAGTCAAATCGGGGCGGATCAGCCCTTATTTTTTCAATGCCGGCCTTTTCAATACGGGCCGGTCGATAGGGCGCCTGGCACAGTTTTATGCGCAGGCGCTGGTGGACTCCGGCCTGCATTTCGACATGTTGTTCGGCCCCGCCTACAAAGGCATTCCGCTCTCCACGGCGACCTCGGTCGCGCTGGCCGGCCACCCGTCGCTGGTGGGCCGCGATGTGCCCTTTGCGTTCAATCGCAAGGAAGCCAAGGACCATGGCGAAGGCGGAATGCTGGTGGGGGCGCCCTTGCAAGGCAAGGTGGTGATCATCGACGATGTCATCACCGCCGGCACCTCGGTGCGTGAATCGGTGGAAATCATCAGGCAGGCGGGCGCCGAGCCCGCCGCCGTGCTGATCGCGCTGGACCGCATGGAGCGCGCCGGTCCCGATGACGCGCTGTCGGCCCATTCGGCGGTGCAGGATGTCGCCGCGGCCTACGGGATGCCCGTGGTCAGCATCGCGTCGCTGGCCGACATCATGGTCTTGTTGGACGGCGATGCTCAATTGGCCGAACACCGCGAGGCCGTAGCGGCCTATCGGGCCCGCTACGGCGTGTAAGGCTTAAGGGCCTCAGGCAGGTCCTAGCCCAGCTTTTCCTTTAGCAGATCGTTGACCTGTTGCGGGTTGGCCTTGCCTTTGGCGGCCTTCATGACCTGGCCGACCAGGGAATTGAACGCCTTTTGCTTGCCGGCGCGGAACTCTTCGACAATGGCCGGATTGGCGGCCAGCACCTCGTCGATCATGGCGCCGATGGCCCCGCTGTCGCTGATCTGCTTCAGGCCGCGGGCCTCGATGATGGCGTCCGGGTCGCCGTTGTTCTCGCCGGCCCACATGGCGGCAAAGACATCGCGCGCCATTTTGTTGGAGATGGTGCCGTCGATGATGCGCACGATCAGGGCGGCCAGGGCGCGGGGGCGGACCGGGCTTTGCCCGATGTCGATTTCATCGCGATTGAGCGCGGCGGAAAGCTCGCCCAGGACCCAGTTGGCGGCCAGCTTGGCCTGGCCCTGGGGCAGCATGGCGGCGATTTCCTCGAAGTAGTCGGAACTGGCGCGGGCCATGGTCAATTGCGCCGCGTCGTAGCCGCTCAAGCCCAGTTCCGTCTCGAAGCGGGCCCGTTTCGAGGCCGGCAGTTCCGGCATGGCTTGCCGTACCCGTTCTATCCAGTCGGGCGCGATGATCAGGGGAGGCAAGTCGGGATCGGGGAAATAGCGGTAGTCGTGCGCGTCTTCCTTGCTGCGCATGCTGCGGGTTTCGTCGCGGTCCGAGTCGTACAGGCGGGTTTCCTGGACGACTTTGCCGCCGTCTTCGATCAGCTCTATCTGCCGGCGCGCCTCGTACAGGATGGCGCGCTCCAGGAAGCGGAAGGAATTGACGTTCTTGATTTCGCTGCGCGTGCCCAATTCAGCCTGGCCCTTGGGGCGGACCGAGACGTTGGCGTCGCAGCGGAAGGAGCCTTCCTGCATGTTGCCGTCGCAAATGCCCAGCCAGACCACCAGCCCGTGCAGCGCGCGGGCATAGGCCACGGCTTCGGCGGCCGAGCGCATTTCAGGCTCGGACACGATTTCCAGCAGGGGGGTGCCGGCCCGATTCAGGTCGATGCCGGTGGACGATTCGCCGTGCGGTCCGGTGAAGTCCTCGTGCAGGGATTTGCCGGCGTCCTCTTCCAGGTGCGCCCGGGTCAAATTGACCGTTTTTTCCTGGTCGCCGACGAAAAAGGTGATGGTTCCGCCTTGCACCACCGGAATTTCGAACTGGCTGATCTGGTAGTTTTTGGGCAGGTCGGGATAGAAGTAATTTTTGCGCGCGAAAATGGAACGGGGCGCGATATGCGCGCCCACCGCCAGGCCGAACTGGATGGCGCGTTCGACCGCGCCCTGGTTCAGGACGGGCAGGCTGCCGGGCAGGGCCATGTCGACTTCGTTGGCCTGTGTGTTGGGCGCCGCGCCGAAGCGTGTGCTGCTGTCAGAAAATATCTTGGATTCGGTGGAAAGCTGCGTGTGCGTTTCCAGGCCGATGACGATTTCCCATTCCATTATTGTTGTTCCGGTTTGCGTTGATGCCAGTCGGTGGCTTGCTGGTAGCGGTCGGCCACGGCGAGCAGGCGGCCTTCGCTGAAATAATTGCCTATGATCTGCAGCCCGATAGGCAGGGGGCGGCCGGTGCCGCCGAAGCCGCAGGGCACCGACATGGCGGGCAGGCCGGCCAGGCTGACGCCCAGGGTGTAGACATCGGCCAGCCAGTCCGCGGTGGGGTCTTCGCGGTTATCGCCGATATGCTTGGCGACGCTGGGCGTGACGGGCCCCATGATGACGTCGCAGTGGCTGGAAAACGCCTGCTGGAAATCGTTGACGATCATGCGGCGCACGCGCTGTGCTTGCAGATAGTAGGCGTCGTAGTAGCCGTGGGACAGCACATAGGTGCCGACCATGATGCGGCGAAGCACCTCGGCGCCGAAGCCTTCGCTGCGTGAACGGCTGGTCATTTCGGCCAGGTCGCGGTATTGCGCGGCGCGGTGACCGTAGCGGACGCCGTCGTAGCGCGACAAATTGCTGGATGCCTCGGCCGGCGCGATGACGTAGTAAGTGGGAATGGAAAGTTCCGTGCGCGGCAGGGAAATGCCGACCCGCAGGGCGCCGAGCGACTCGAACGTCTGCAGAGCCGATTCGACGGCGGCGGCAACATCGGGGGCCAGGCCGCCATTGAAGAATTCCGAAGGCACGCCTATGCGCAGTCCTTTCAGGGGCTGGCTGCCCGCCGATTGCTGGGCGGCGAGCGCGGCATCGAAGTCCGCCCGGATGCGGCCGGGCGCGTTCGGGGCGCCGTCGCATTGTTCCAGGCTGGTCGAGTCGCGTGGATCGAAGCCGCTCATGGGGTCGAGAAGCTCGACCAGGTCCCGGGCGTGCCGCGCTATGGGGCCAGCCTGGTCCAGGCTGGAGCCGTAGGCAATCATGCCGAAGCGCGAAACCGTGCCATAGGTGGGCTTGATGCCGCTGACGCCGCACAGCGCCGCCGGCTGGCGCACCGATCCGCCGGTGTCGGTGCCGGTTGCGGCCATGACTAGGCCGGCCGCGACGGCCGCCGCCGATCCGCCCGACGAGCCGCCGGGCACGGCGGCGGTATCCCAGGGGTTCCTGGAGGGTCCGAAGGCGGAGTTTTCATTGCCCGAACCCATTGCGAATTCGTCGCAATTGAGCTTGCCGATGGAGACCGCGCCCGCCTGCTTCAGCCGGGCCACCACGGTGGCATCGAAAGGACTGACGTAGTGTTCCAGCATTTTGCTGGCCGCGGTGCTACGCCAGCCTTGAGTAACGAATACATCCTTGTGGGCGATGGGTATGCCGCTGAGGGAGCCGGCCTGGCCTTCGGACAACTGCTTGTCGGCGGCGTCGGCCTGGGCCAGGGTGAGTTCGCGGTCGATGTGCAGGAAAGCATTCAGGTCTCCGCGGGCCAGCGCGGCGTCCAGCGCGCTGCCGGCTAGGTCGCGCGCGCTGATCTCGCGCGCTTGCAGTGCCTGGCGCAGCGAGGCGATGCTGTCGAATTGTGTATGTAATGGCGTGCTTGGCATGGTTTACTCGATGACCGTGGGGACCAGGAACAGGCCGTTGTCCTCGGCGGGCGTATTGGCCATCAGCGCCTGGCGCTCTTGCAGCGTCCGGGTGGCCGAGGCCGTGTCGGAGCGCAGGCGCAGGGCAATGTCCTGGTGGGCGGAAAGAGGGTGGGCCATGGGTTCGATGCCTGCCGTGTCGACGGCTTGCAACTGCTGGATCAGGCTTAAAATGCCGTTCAGTTCGTTTTGGGCGCGGGCGCTTTCATCCGGCGAAAGCTCAATGCGCGCGAGCTTGGCTATGCGGGCCACATCTTGTTCGGTGATTGCCATGGGTGTCTTTACAGGAAGAGGGTTGCGGCCGGCAATGTATTAGCGTGTAACGCGTTATGCAACGGGCTGGTTACAGAAAATAATTTGCCGTTATTCGACCTTATCAAGAATCAATTATAAGTTATCATTGTCGGTTTAATTCGTTGGTGAATTCGGGCGCCTCGCGTTTGCGCTTGATGGCTGCACCGATCCGACGGACTTTTTTCAATTATTGATATCACTGGGCGCCCATGTTCGGATTCCTTCGTAGTTACTTCTCCAGCGATATGGCGATCGATCTCGGGACCGCCAATACTCTTATCTACGTTCGCGGCAAAGGGATCGTGCTTGACGAACCCTCCGTTGTAGCCATCCGTCACGATGGCGGCCCCAGCGGCAAGAAAATCATCCAGGCGGTCGGCCGCGAAGCCAAGCAGATGCTGGGCCGGGTGCCGGGCAACATCGAAGCCATTCGCCCCATGAAAGACGGTGTGATCGCCGACTTCACCGTGACCGAGCAGATGCTCAAGCAGTTCATCCGCATGGTGCATCCGCGCAGCATGTTTGCGCCCAGCCCCCGCATCATCGTATGCGTGCCCTGCGGCTCCACTCAGGTCGAGCGCCGCGCCATCCGCGAATCGGCCCTGGGCGCCGGCGCAAGCCAGGTCTATCTTATCGAAGAGCCCATGGCCGCGGCCATCGGCGCCGGCTTGGCTGTTTCCGATGCCAGCGGCTCCATGGTGGTGGATATCGGCGGCGGCACGACCGAAGTCGCCATCATTTCCCTGGGCGGCATGGTTTACAAAGGATCGGTGCGTGTCGGCGGCGACAAATTCGACGAAGCCATCATCAACTACATACGTCGCAATTACGGCATGCTTATCGGCGAGCCCACCGCCGAACTCATCAAGAAGGAAATCGGTTCCGCCTTCCCGGGCTCCGAGATCCGCGAGATCGAAGTCAAGGGCCGCAATCTGTCCGAGGGCGTTCCGCGCAGCTTCACGGTTTCATCCAACGAGATACTTGAATCCCTTACCGACCCCCTGAACCAGATCGTCTCGGCGGTCAAGACGGCGCTGGAGCAAACGCCTCCGGAGCTGGGCGCCGATATCACCGACAAGGGCATTGCCCTGACAGGCGGCGGCGCGCTGCTGCACGACCTCGACCGCCTGCTCCAGGAAGAAACCGGCCTGCCCGTGGTGGTGGCCGAAGATCCGCTCACCTGCGTCGTTCGTGGCTGCGGCGAAGCGCTGGAACATCTGGAACGGCTGGGTACGGTATTCATTTACGATTGAATTTGATTCTTTAAGGGTCGGGTGCCCCTTCGTGTGCGCCGGGCATATTACGGCGCAGGCGCGACTATTCCATGCAAGAATCCGGTACGATCAGGCTATTCAAGCGCGGCCCTACCGCTGAATTCAGGCTGTTCGTCTTCGTCTTGCTGGCACTGACCCTGCTGGTGGTGGATTCCCGCTGGCAGGCCCTGGATCCGGCCCGCCAGGCGATATCGGTCGTCATGTATCCTTTTCAGCGCCTCATGATGGCGCCCCGGGATGCGCTCGAGCACATCGACAACTGGACCGAGGCGGCGGCGTTGGCCCGCAGCGAGAAAGAAGCCTTGCAGCGCCAGCGCATCGAACTGGCCCAGATATCCACGCATGCCGCCCAGCTGGCCGCCGAGAACGAGCAATTGCGGCGCCTGCTGAATGTCGCCGACGCCGTGGTCCAGCCTTCGGTGGCGGTCGAAGTCCTGTACGAACCGCCCAATGCGTTTTCGCACCACCTGATCTTCAACAAGGGGTCGTCCAGCGGCATCCAGCCCGGCATGCCGGTCATCGACGAAGGCGGCATCGTCGGCCAGATCGTAAGGGTCACGCCTTTTACGTCCGAGGCGGCGCTCCTGACCGACGACAAGGTCTCGATTCCTGTGCAGGTGTTGCGCAATGGCTTGCGCCTCATCGCGTTCGGGGGCAATGTCTCGGGCAAGGTCGAAGTCCGCTATCTGACGGCCAATGTGGATCTGGCGCCGGGCGACACGCTGATCACCAGCGGGATCGGCGGGCTGTTTCCCGCCGGCCTCTCGGTAGCCACGGTCGACCATGTGGAGCGCGACGTTGCAACAGGCTTCGCCCTGGCCGTGGCAACGCCCTTGTCGCACCCCGAGCGGCATCGTCATTTTCTGGTCCTGCGGGTCGACATCTCGGCCCAGGAATCCAAGCAAGAGGAGGGCGTGTCCAATGCTACGCAAGCAGGACAATAGCGTTTCGGCAATGGGGCCGCAGCGCACCGGCCTGAGTTCGCTGCAGCCCATCGATGCGTCGCCGTTCAAAAAGCCGTCGAGCCTGGTGTTCATCTGGATCACCCTGATGCTGGTCTGGATGGTCTCGCTTTTGCCCTGGCGTCTTTGGCAGCCGGCTCCCGATCTCTTATTGCTGGTCATCGCGTTCTGGTGCTTGAACGAGCCGCAGCGCGTCACCATGCTGACCGCCTTCGTGTTCGGCCTGTTCATGGACGTGCATGATGCCGCGTTGCTCGGAGGCCAGGCGCTTACGTTTACGCTGGTGGCCTACGGCGCCATCGTCCTGCGTCGGCGACTATTGCGTTTCAACCCCATTGTGCAAGCCATACACCTATTGCCCATATTCGTATTGGCCAACGCCATTACCCAGTTCATATGCGCCTGGCTCTCGGGGGAATGGGCCGGCTGGGGCTGGCTGTGGTCGTCGCTGTTCACGGTGGCGCTATGGCCGCTTGCGGATATTTTGCTCCATTTGCCGCAACGCCGGCTCGATGAAACCGACGCCGGCTCGGTCTAGGGCCTATGTTCGAATTCAAGAAAACCACTCACCATCAGAAGCGGCGCATGCTGTTGCGCGTGGCGGTGGCGGGTGTGCTGGCCTTGCTGTGCTTCATGGGGCTGGCTGGCCGCCTTTGGTATTTGCAGGTGGTGCGCTACGACGGCCTGGCCGCGCGCGCCGACCAGAATCGCATTGCGGTGGTGCCGATACCGCCGCGCCGCGGCGAGATACTGGACAGGAATGGTGCCGTGCTGGCGCGGAATTTCCGGGACTACACGCTGTCGGTCGTGCCAGCCAGCGTGCAGGGCGACATCAAGGAGCTGCTCGATGACCTGGGCCGCCTGGTGTACCTTAGCCCCAACGACCGTCGACGCTTTCTTCAGCACCTGAACCAAAGCGGCCGCTATAACCCCGTCCTGCTGCGCAACAATCTCAATGATACCGAGGCATCGTGGTTTGCCGCGCACGCCTTCAAGTTTCCCGGCGTCGAGCTCAGCGCCCGATGGGTGCGCGAGTATCCCGAGGGCGAATCGGCGGCGCATGTCCTGGGCTACGTGGGGCGGATATCGGAGCAGGATGTCACCCGGCTGGAAGAAGAAGGTCGCTCGGGCAATTATCGCGGCAGCAACATCATTGGCAAAAAAGGCATAGAGAAAACCTGGGAAGAGTCGCTGCATGGCCGCACGGGCATCGAAGAGGTGGAGGTCACCGCCACGGGCCGTCCGGTGCGCACGCTCAGCCGCATCGATCCGGTGCCCGGCTCCGATCTGATCCTGTCGCTGGACATAGGCCTGCAGAAGATCGCCGAAGAGCAGTTCCAGGGCCGCCGGGGGGCGCTGGTGGCCATCGAGCCCAAGACCGGCGATGTGCTGGCCTTTGTCTCGGCGCCCTCGTTCGATCCCAATCTTTTCATCGACGGCATCGACGTGGAGAATTGGCGCAAGCTTAACGAATCGCCGGATCATCCCTTGATCAATCGTCCTTTGTACGGCACGTATCCCATCGGTTCCACGTACAAGCCGTTTGTGGGCCTTGCCGCCCTGGAGCTGGGCAAGCGGACGGCGACCCAGCGCATTTCGGACCCGGGCTATTTCGAGTTCGGCGGCCAGCGCTTCCGCAACGCCGGCGGCGCCGCTTATGGCCCCACCGATATGCATCGCGCCATTGTGGTGTCGTCCGATACATACTTCTTCTCCCTGGGCCCGGAAATCGGCGTGAACGCCCTGCACGATTTCAGCAAGCAGTTCGGATTCGGACAGATTACCGGCATCGACCTGGATGGCGAACGGCGCGGGGTGCTGCCCTCGACGGAATGGAAGCGCAAGGCGTACAAGAAACCGGCGCAGCAACGCTGGTATGCGGGGGAAACGGTTTCGGTGACGGTGGGGCAGGGTTACAACGCCTTCACCTTGCTGCAGCTGGCCCAGGCGACGTCGGTCCTGGCCAATAACGGTACGTATATGAAGCCGCATCTGGTCAGTCTGGTCGAGAATCCGCAAACCGGCCACCGGGTGCGCACGGTCACCAAGCCTTCGTACACCATTCCGCTCAAGCCGGAAAATCTGGCCGTCATCCGCAATGCCATGGCCGACGTCATGCGCTTCGGCACCGCGCGGCGAGCATTTGCGGGCACCTCCTACCAGGCGGCCGGCAAGACCGGGACCGCGCAGGTCTACAGCTTGAAAGGGGCCAAGTACAAGGCAAGCGCCGTGGACGAGCGCTTGCGCGACCATGCCCTGTTCATGGCCTATGCGCCGGTGGAGGACCCGCAGATAGCGGTGGCCCTGATTGTCGAGAATGGCGGCTGGGGCGCGACCGTTGCGGCGCCAATTGCGCGCAAGGTTTTCGACTATTGGCTTTCGCCCAAACGGGCCGATCAGAGCAACCGGGCCGACGCCGCCGCGAAATCCGAGCCCTCTGCCACTCCGCCGCTGGAAGACGAGGGCGCCAGCGGCGAGTCGCAGGATGCCGTGGTGCGTCCCGAAGATTTGCCGGCCTCTGACGAGGACGAGCCCGGCGATGGGCACGAATCGCCGCTGGCTGGGACCGACCCCCGACTTCCCTCGCGAGGTATCCAATGAAACGCATCATGCAATGGGTGATCCGCGCCGTGACGGCGTTCGACTGGCCCTTGCTGAGCCTCCTGGTCTTGATGACCATACTGGGCATGACGGTGATGCATTCCGCTGTCGGCGGCACAGATTGGCGCTTTGCCGATCAGTCCCGCAATTTCCTGATCGCCTTCATATTCATGTGGGCCGCGGCCATGGTGCCTCCGCCTTTGCTGATGAGGCTGGCGCCGTACTTTTATGTGATGGGCGTCATCCTGCTGCTGGGAGTGGAATTTTTTGGGGAAACCAGCAAAGGGGCCACACGCTGGCTGGACCTGGGCGTGGTGCGCATACAGCCTTCCGAAATGCTGAAGATTTCCGTGCCGATGATGCTGGCCTGGTACTTCCATCGGAATCAGGGCAGTTTGCGCATACTGGATTTTTTCGTGGCTGGCATACTGCTGGCGATTCCATTTTCGCTAATCGTGATGCAGCCCGACCTGGGTACGGCCTTGCTGGTTTTCGCATCGGGTTTCTGCGTAATCTATTTCGGAGGGCTGTCATTCAAGCTGCTGGTGCCCATCGCCGCCGTCGTGGTGGTCTGCCTGGGTACATTGGTGTACTACGAGACGGATATCTGCCAGCCCGATGTCGATTGGGTGGTGCTGCATGAGTACCAGAAGTATCGAGTGTGCACTTTGCTGGATCCCAGCTCCGACCCCTTGGGCAAGGGCTTTCACACCATACAGTCGATGATCGCGGTGGGCTCGGGCGGTGTCTACGGCAAAGGCTACATGATGGGCACGCAAGCGCATCTTGATTTCATCCCCGAACGCACGACGGACTTCATTTTCGCGGTCTATGCCGAGGAATTCGGCCTGTACGGCGGCGTGATGCTGCTGGTGTTGTATGGCTTGCTGATTGTGCGCGGATTGACCATCGCCGCCAGAGCCCACACGCAATTCGGCCGCTTGCTGGCGGGCTCGATGGCGATGATGTTCTTCGTCTATGTATTCGTCAACATCGGGATGGTGACCGGAGTCCTGCCCGTGGTGGGCGTGCCGCTGCCTTTCATGAGCTATGGCGGCACCGCGCTGCTGACGCTGGGCATAGCCTGCGGGATACTCATGAGCATCAGCCACTACCGGCCGGTCAGACAGTAATTCCCTTTCTATTTATCAAACGTGCACTTTGTCGGCTTCGCTTGCCTTACAAGAGTAATGTCTGCGCTTCGCCTTCGCGTTGACGTTTGACCTAGAGCATTTTCGGTTCAGGTGCTTACGTGCTTGCGGGTTCTGGCGGCGCGATATTCAGTGGTGACTCAAGATCCGTGTGCGGTGCTCTCTGACGCGTGCCGGGTGGCGGGAGCCGGCCTTGCTCCTCGTGTC
>JBEBYL010000024.1:0-45905 GCA_040391135.1 Pusillimonas sp.
CAAGTACTCTATCCAACTGAGCTACAGCCGCTGCAAAAGAGGCGTAACTATAACATAGTTTTTTGGGCTTGTCCCGCTTGCGGTGCAATGCTCGGGACGGGGGCGCGCCATAGGGCGGTTTCGGGCCCGGCGGCCCTACTTCTTGGACACGTATCGATTGCCTTCTATATAGAAGCGCAGGGGCTTGGCGGCCCATTCCCCCGCATAGTCGACGCCGATGCGGGGACGCTCCACGATCTTTATGTCTTCCCCCTGCGGATTTTCGGTAATGAAGAAATCATCGCTGCAAAGATCGTGGCCGTAATGGCTGCGGTCGATTCCCATGGCCTTGCACAGGCGCCCGGGGCCGTTCGTGTTGTTGGAAAGATTGGCGACGGGCTCCAGGGCGCGCAGCAGCACGGCCGCTCCCGTGCCGTCGGCCTCGGTTACGACATTCATGCAATGGTGCATGCCGTAGATCAGGTAGATATAGGCATATCCGGGCGGCCCGAACATGACGCGGGTGCGCGGGGTGATGCCTTTGGATGTGTGGGCCGCCAGGTCGTGGGGGCCCAGGTAGGCTTCGACTTCGACGATTTTTCCGATGCGTTCCACGCCGTCATTGCGGCGGACCAGGAATTTACCTAGTAAATCATGGGCCACCAGTACGGTGTCCCGGTCGTAAAAGCTGCGGGGTAATGCTTGCATGCGGCTGGTTTTGTGGTCGTTGTTATAACTTGATACCAAAATGCCACATTCATGGCAATTTTACGAAAATAATGTGTTGACTTGGATTTGGCTTGTCTATAATATACGACCTAGATTTTCAAGTTCGTTGATGTTAGTACAATCCAGTACCAGTACAGTACTTTGTTGCTCAAATTTCTACACCTTGACAGTCTTCTATAGGGCATACCGCTCATTTATTTTAGGGATTGCAAAAAATGCAAACAGAAACTGGTATTGTAAAGTGGTTCAACAACGAAAAGGGCTTTGGTTTCATCAAGCCTGAATCGGGCGGCAAGGACTTGTTCGCACACCACACCGACATCATCGGCACCGGCTTTAAATCGCTCGAAGAAAACCAACGCGTTTCGTTCGTAGCGGCCGAAGGCCAAAAAGGCCCTCAAGCTAAATCGATCCAAGTTATCTAATAACTTGCCAGATTGAAAAAAACCCACCCTTGCGGTGGGTTTTTTGTTGCCTGTTGGCTCTTTCAGGCGGCCGCCATTACGCTATCCAGCCGTGCGGCCAATGCGCGTTTTTGTTCATCCGGCAAGAACGAGGCATGGATGCTGTTGCGCGCCAGGGTGGCGAGCTCCTCGCGGCTCAGGTCCAGCGCCTGCGCGCTGGCAATGTAGTTGTCGGCGATATAACCGCCGAAATAGGCGGGATCGTCGGAGTTCACTGTAACCATCAGGCCCTGCCGCAGCAGGCGGGCCAGATTGTGCTGCCGCAGGTCTTGCACCACGCACAGCTTCAGGTTGGATAGCGGACAGACCGTCAACGGAATGCGGCCGGCAAGCAGGCGCTGCATCAGGGCGGGGTCCTCTTCACTGCGCACCCCATGGTCTATGCGCTCCACCTTCAGTATGTCCAGGGCGTCGCGCACGTAGGACGCCGGGCCTTCCTCGCCCGCATGCGCCGTCAGGCGAAAGCCCAATGCCTGGCACCGCGCATAGACGCGGGCGAATTTTTCGGGCGGATTGCCGCGTTCAGCTGAATCCAGCCCTATGCCTATCCATAAGTCCTTGTATCGCTCGCGCAGCGGCAATGCGGCATCGAGCGCGGCTTGGGCGTCGTCCTCCGTCAGGTGGCGCAGGAAGCTCAGCAGCATATAGCCGCTCATGCCCATCAAGCGGCGCGCATCGCGTAGCGCCCGCGCCATGCCGGCGAAGACGGTTTCCATGGCGATGCCGCGTCCGGTATGGGTTTGGGGATCGAACATGAGTTCGGCATGCGCCACGCCGTCGTGCCGCGCCCGTTGCAGGTAGGCCATGGTCATGTCATAGAAGTCGGCTTCGGTGATCAGCACGCTGGCGCCCGCGTAGTACAGATCTAGGAAGGATTGCAGATCGCTGAACTGGTACGCTTGGCGCAGGGCGTCGACCGAGGCGTAAGGCAGGGCGATGCCGTTGCGCTGCGCCAGGCTGAAAATAAGCTCGGCCTCCAGCGTGCCTTCTATGTGCACGTGCAATTCGGCCTTGGGAAGGCGGCGGACAAAGTCGTTCAAGGTAGATGCCGCTGGGGAAACTGCCGCGTCCATCGCATTCCTTATCAAGAAAATTGTTTGGCCAGAATATGCTTGAACGCGCTTTCGATATCGCTATGCAGCGCTTTGCGCGCGGTTCGGGGGTCGCCTTTTTCCAGCGCGGCTATCATGCGGGCGTGGTGCTCCACCGCAATCTTCTTCTGGGTCCGTTCCGATCCGGCGCGCAAGTCGTAATTCAGCACCGGTCCTATTCTAAGCCACAAGCTTTCTATGATCTTGACCAGCATGGGCATGGCGGCCGCCGCGTAAATAAGAAAGTGCAGTTCCTTGTTGATCAGCACGACGGCCGCTTTGTTTTCGCCCGCGGCTTCCATGGCGTCGGAAAGCTGGTCGTTCAGACGCCGCAGCGCCGCGATGAGCTCTGGCGGTGAGTTCAGCGCTGCCTGCTCGACGGCGTAGCCTTCGATCTGCAAGCGTATCTGTGTGATTTCCTGGAATTGGCCGGCGCTCATGATGGGCACGCGCACGGATCGGTTGGGAGCGACTTCCAAAGCCTGGTCGGCAACCAGTTGGTAGACGGCTTCGCGCACCGGCATGACACTGACCCCCAGTGCTTCGGCCGTCGATCGCAGGGACAATTGCTCGCCCGGCATCAATTGGCCGGTAAGCAGAAGCTCCTTGATTTGAAACAAGACGTTCGCACCAAGGGTCTCGCGACGGGGCGCCGGGCTAAGAAGTGTAGGCATGTATCAGCGATTAGGGTAATTGCTAGGTGTGATCTGTGATCACAGTTGGATAGTATAACGATTAATAATCCCACAGTGTAGAACGACAGGAGACAAGCATGGCTGACAAGAAAACTTCGGCGTCCCTTCCCGGGCGCCGGCTGTTGCTGCAAGGTTCGGCTGCTTTTGCCGCTGGGCTGGCAATGCCGGGTTTCGTACGCGCCCAGAGCGCCGGTCCCATCCGCATCGGTCACCTGACACCCCGTACGGGTTTCCTGGGGCCCATGGGTGAATATGCTGTGCTGGGTGCGACGATGGCGGTCGAAGAGGTCAATGCAGCCGGCGGCGTGCTGGGCCGCAAGATCGAGCTGCTGACGGAAGACAGCGTCAATCCCCAGACCGCCTCGACCAAGGCGCAACGCATGGTGGAGCGCGACAAGGTCGATGCGCTGGTGGGAGAAATCAGCTCGGCATCGGGGCTGGCCATTGCACAGGTCGCCACCCGCGCCAAGACGCTTTTTATGCAGACGGGTTGCAATTCCGACGAACTGCGCGGCAAGAACTGCAGCCGTTATATGTTCCACCTGGAAGCCTGCAACACCATGTATGTGCGCACCATCGGGCAGGCCCTGCTGCGCGACGGCATGGTCAAGGGCAAGCGCTGGATGGCTTTTACCGCCGACTATGCGTTTGGGCATGACCTGTTCAAGCAGACCAAGAAGTTCATGGATGAAAACGGGGCTGTCTTTGTGTCCAACGACATGTTGCCCACCGATGCGACCGAGTTCAGCGCATCGCTGCTGAAGATCCGGCAGCAGAAACCCGATCTGGTGATGAGCAACCTGGCCGGCAACCAGACCACCAACTTCACCAAGCAGTACAACGAGTTCAATATCGATATTCCATTCGCGGGCGCCGACATGAACATGACCAGCATCTGGGGCGCGGGCAAGAATGGATTCAGCGGGGTATGGCCCATTATCTGGACGCATCAGGTGCAGGCGCCTTCGGCCAAGGAGTTCGTTGCCCGCTTCCAGAAGCGCTGGAAAAAACTGCCGGAGAACCAGGCGGTCAACGACTATCTGGCCATCAGGATACTGGCCGAAGCCATGACCAAGACCAAGTCGGCGCAGGCCGACAAAATCATTGCCTTCCTGGAAGGCGACAACAAGTTCGATGTGCTGCGCGACCGGCAGGGCTATTTCCGTCCCTGGGATCATCAGCTGCTGTATGAAATGTATACGGTCCAGCCCAGCGACGATAAAAATGCCGGAAAGGACGACTTCATGGTAACCAGCAAGCCAGTGCCCGCCGCGGGCGAAAGCCTGGAAGTGCTGGCGCCGACCCAGCAAGAGAACATGTGCAAGTTCGCTTGATTTGCTTGATTTGCAGGCGCGGGGCTCATCCCGCGCCTGGCTTTTGCCGGGGATAGCGTTTTGCCGACGGAACTGATTTTCATTATTCAGCAAGTGGCCAACGGCTTGCTGCTGGGGTTTTATTACCTTTTGATCGCCTTGGGCCTGTCCATCATTTTCAGCCTGGGCGGTATCGTGAACCTGGCGCATGGCGCGTTCTATGCCATAGGCGCCTATCTGATCGTTTTTCTAAGCGACAGCCTGGGCTACGGGCTGGCCTTTGTCGTCTCGCCGGTAGTGGTCGCCGTGCTGGGCATGATCGTGGAGCGTTTTTTCTTCCGCCGGTTCTACCGGGCGGACCCCACCTTGAGCCTGTTGTTCACCTTTGCCCTTTCGATGGTGATCGAGCAGGCGCTGCGCATGATATTCGGAGCGTCTCCTCTTTCGTTTTCCATTCCCGAGTTCGCCCACGGCCAGGTCATTGTGGGCGACTTCTTCTATCCCATCTATCGCATAGGCATGCTGTTCGTGGCGATCGGCGCGGTGGCCGGAACCTGGCTGCTGCTTAACAGGACGGCATTCGGCAAGATCGTGAAAGCGGGCATCAACGATCCCGACATGGTCAGGGCCATGGGAATCTCATTGAATCCCGTGATGACGGCGGTCTGCGGATTGGGCATAGGGCTGGCGGGCCTGTCCGGTGTGCTGCTGGCTCCCATTACGGGTGTGCAGCCGGCCATGGGGCAGGAGATATTGACGGCGGCCTTTGTGGTCGTGGTCATAGGGGGATTGGGCAGTTTCTGGGGCGTGGTGGTGGCGGCCATGCTGGTGGGCGTCATCCGCGGCCTGACTTCCTACTTCTATCCGCCGGCCTCCGAGGCTTCCCTGTATCTTCTGATGCTGCTTATCCTGGTGCTGCGCCCACGCGGATTGCTGGGTGAAAAGTTCGAACGGCTGGAGTAAGGGCATATGGCAATGGAAGAACTCAAGAAACTCGGCTGGATCGCACTGGGGCTGATTGTCCTGCCCATAGCGCTGGACCTGGGCGGGCTGACCTACAGCACGGCGGTGGAGTGCATCGTCCTGGCCATGGCGGGACTGGCATTGAACATTCTGCTGGGCTATACCGGGTTGGTGTCCTTCGGGCACGGCGCCTGGTTCGGCATCGGCGGCTATGCCGTCGGCATTCTGCAGCTGCGCTACTTCACCGAATCGTCCCTGGTTCCGCTGCTGGCGGCGCTGGCGCTGGTGGCGGCCGTGGCACTGGTCATCGGCCTTCTGATACTGCGGCGCCGGGGCGTTTATTTTTCCTTGCTGACCCTGGCCTTTGCCGCGCTGTGCTTCGCGGTAGCCTATCGCTGGACCGCGCTGACCGGCGGAGAGAACGGCCTGGGGGGAATTGAACGCTATACGGTGCTGGGTCTGGACCTGGATAATTCCCGGAATTTCTATGTTTTTGTTGCCGTGATCGCTTTCCTGGTCGCCGCCTTCCTGCTGCGGCTGACGCAATCGCCTTTCGGCAGGGTGCTGACCGCCATCCGCGAGAACGAACTTCGCACGCGCTTCATCGGCTTCGATGTGGATTCGTACAAGCTGCTGGCCTTTGTCCTGTCGGCCGCCATTACAGGCCTGGCCGGAAGCCTGGCCGTGCTGAGCCATCGCATTGCATCGGCGGAGAGCATGTCGCTGGCCTTTTCGGGCGAGCTGCTGGCGATTGTCCTGATCGGCGGCATGCGCAGCTTCTCCGGGCCTATCTTCGGGGCGGTGTTCTACATACTGTTCCGCGAGTACCTGTCGATGTATACCGCCGACTGGCTGCTGTACTTCGGCCTGGTCTTTATCTTCTTCATTCTGGTGACGCCTTCGGGCTTGAGCGGGGTGGGGATGCGCCTGTTCCGCCTGGCCGTGCCCGAGAAAACCACAGCGGCCGCCATGGGCAATCGGGTGATGCCGACCGACCCGGGTTTCTTTCCCTCGTTTCTCGCGGCGGAGGGCGATCGAACCTTGCGCTGCCAGGGCATCAGCAAGAGCTTTGGCGGAATCCAGGCGGTCGACGGCGTCGATCTGGAGGTGGCAGGCCAAGGCGTCCACGCGCTGATCGGTCCGAACGGCGCGGGAAAAACCTCATTGTTCAACTTGATATCGGGGCTTTTTCCGGCGGACCGGGGCGAACTGAAGCTTGGGCAGGCCAGCCTGGACAAGCTGCCCCCCGAGCGGATATGCGCCAGCGGCCTGGCCCGGTCTTTTCAGATCACCAATCTGTTCAAGGGCCTGACCGTGCGCGATAACCTGTGCCTGTCCGTGCTCAGTCGCGATGCGCACCGTTTTTCGCTGTTGAAAAGGCTGGATGCATTGCGCGACACCCAGTCGCAGACCGATGAGCTGGTGAAGTACCTGGGCGTGCAGGGCATGGAAGAAGCCATGGCCGAAGATTTATCCTATGGCGGGCAGCGCGTGGTCGACATGGGCCTGGCACTGGGCGCCGCGCCGCGCATCCTGCTGCTGGATGAGCCGTTGGCGGGCCTGGCGGCCGCCGAGCGCGACCGCATAGGGACGCTTATCCGCAAGCTGGGCGATCGCATCGGCATTCTGCTGGTCGAACACGATGTTGATCGAGTGTTTTCCATGGCGGACAAGATTACGGTCATGAACCAGGGCAGCGTGCTGGTCGAGGGCGATGCCGCCATGGTGCGCGGCAATCCGGAAGTGCGCGAAATTTATATCGGCTCGGGCAGCGAGGCGCTGGCCGCCCGGGTCCGGGAAGCCGAGCTTTCCTCGGAGCTGGCCTTGCGCGTGGACAAGCTGGATGCCTTCTATGGCAAGAGCCATATCCTGTCCGATATTTCCTTCGAGGCGCGCAAGGGAGAAGTGGTGGCGGTTCTGGGCAGGAACGGGGCGGGCAAGTCGACACTGCTGAAAAGCATGCTGGGCCTGGCCAGGATAGGTTCGGGCTCGATCCAGATAGCGGGACTGGACATTGCCTCTCCCGTACCCGAGGCCATGGCGCGATTGGGTATTGCCTTCGTTCCCCAGGGACGCCGGCTATTCTCGGGCCTGTCGGTGAAAGACAATCTGATGCTGGGGCGCTTGAAGCGTTCGGGCCGCGATTCCAATGGCTGGACCGACGAGGAAATCTTCAAGGTGTTTCCGCGCCTGAAAGAACGGTACAACGTGGACGCATCGCTGTTGTCGGGTGGAGAGCAGCAGATGGTGGCGATTGCCAGGGCCCTGGTCGGACATGTGGAAGTCCTGCTGCTGGACGAACCCTTCGAGGGCCTGTCGCCCGCCATGACCGAGGAAGTCTTCAATGCCATCCTGGCCCTGAAGGCACGGTTGACTATACTGATCGTCGACCACAACCTGGACTTGGCGCTGGCGCTTTCAGATACCGCCCTGGTGCTCGATAGGGGCAAGGTGGCCCATAGGGGCAGCGCCCACGAACTGCTGGTGAACCTGGATTTCCGTAAAGAAAAACTGTGGATATGAGAAAGGGACGATTATGTTCGAAGACGTAAGCATGGCAGGCAGGAAGGTGCTGATCACGGCGGGTGCCAGCGGCCTGGGGCTGGAGATGGCCAGGGTGTTCACCATGGTCGGATGCGATGTGTTTGTTTGCGATGTCGATGCAAAGGCGCTGGCCGCCGCCAAAGCCGAGCTTCCGCAGATGCTTGGGGTGATCGCCGATGTGTCCGATGAAGCCAGCGTGGCGGAGCTGTTCGCCCAGGTCCAGTCCGCCTTTGGCGGGCTTGATGTATTGATCAACAATGCGGGCATTGCCGGTCCCACCGGTTATGTCGAAACCCTTAGCCGCGCCGATTGGGACAAGACGCTGGCCGTCAATATTACGGGGCAGTTCCTGTGCGCCAGGCTGGCGGTGCCGCTGCTCAAGGCATCGGACGCGGGGGTCATGATCAACCTGTCGTCGGCGGCGGGGCATCTTGGCTTTGCCGGCCGCTCCGCATACTCGGCATCCAAGTGGGCGGTGGTCGGCTTCACCAAGACCCTGGCCATAGAGCTGGGTCCGTTTGGCGTGCGCGTCAATGCCATCTTGCCGGGGGCGGTGGAAGGCCCGCGCATACGCGCGGTCATTGCGGCCAAGGCGCAGGCACTGGGCACGCCGGTCGATCAGCTCGCCCGCTCTTATGAACAGCAGGCATCGCTGGGGCGCATGGTTACCGCGCGCGATATCGCCAATATGGCCTTGTTCGCCGCCAGCCCGGCAGCCGGCAGCGTCAGCGGCCAGGCCCTGGTGGTGGACGGCCACACTCAATCATTGGTTTAACGCTACAGCGGGAAGGGAAATGAAAATAGCAATCATAGGCGCGGGGCTTATAGGCCAGGCGTGGGCCATCGTCTTTGCGCGGGGCGGCTGCCAAGTCCGGGTATGGGATGGCGACAGCCAGGCATTGGCGCGCGCGCACGAACTCATCGCCCGCCAAGTCCGCGAGCTGCGCAAGCAGGAACTGCTGAGCGATGCCCAGGGCGTGCTGTCGCGCATCCAGGTGTCGGCGCAATTGGAGCATGCCCTGGAAGGCGCGGAGTACGTGCAGGAGAACCTGCCCGAGCGCCTGGAGGTCAAGCAGGAGATCTTCCGCAAGCTGGATACGCTAAGCGCGCCCGGCACCCTATTGGCAAGCTCGACGTCCAGCATCCCGGCTTCCGCCTTCACCGAGTTGCTGCCGGGCCGGCAGCGTTGCCTGGTGGCGCATCCGGTGAATCCGCCTTATTTGATCCCGGTGGTGGAGCTGTGCGGGGCGCCCTGGACGGACAAGACCGTTATCGAGCGCGCCAGAAAGATAATGCTGGATGTGCGGCAGAAGCCGGTGACAGTCAACAAGGAACTCGAAGGCTTTGTGCTGAACCGCCTGCAGGGCGCATTGCTGCGCGAGGCCTTCCGCCTGGTGGAGAGCGGGGCCGTCAGCGCCGAGGACCTGGATGTGACTGTCAAGGACGGCCTGGGCTTGCGCTGGTCCTTCATGGGACCGTTCGAAACCATCGATTTGAATGCGCCCGATGGCTTGCAGGATTATTGTGCACGCTACGGCGGCATGTTCCAGTCGATTTCCACCGAGCAGACCGATACCGGCCCCTGGCCGGCGGACTTGGTCGAGGCCGTAGAGCAGCAGCGGCGCAGCCTTCTTCCCAAAGAGGAATTGCTGGAGCGCCGCCTGTGGCGCGACGAGCGCCTGATGGCCTTGCTGCGGCACAAGAACCAGGCGGCCGCCGCCGGCTCGGATCAACCCACCGTCAACTGAAGGAAAGCCATGGCCAGCAAGAAAAAAGTCATTATCACCTGCGCGGTGACCGGCGCCATACACACGCCCAGCATGTCGCCCCATCTACCGGTGAGCGCCGATGAAATCGCCGAGGCGGCCATTGCGGCGGCCCAGGCGGGAGCCGCCATATTGCACCTGCACGCGCGCGATCCGAAAGACGGCAGGCCCACCCAGGACCCCGATTTCTTCAGGCCTTTTCTTGAAAAAATAAAGGTCGCCACCGACGCGGTGGTCAATATCACCACGGGCGGCAGCCCGCACATGACCGTCCAGGAGCGGATGCGGCCTGCCATGACCTTCAAGCCTGAAGTGGCGTCGCTGAATATGGGTTCGATGAACTTCGGCCTGTTCCCCATGCTGCAGCGCTTCAAGACTTTCGAGCACGATTGGGAAAGAGAGCATCTGGAAAACAGCCGCGACCTGATCTTCAAGAACACCTACAAGGATATCGAAACCATATTGCGCCAGGGAGCTGAAAACGGCACGCGCTTCGAATTCGAATGCTACGACATCAGCCATTTGTACAACCTGGCGCACTTCATGGATCGCGGCCTGGTTCAAAGCCCGCCATTCATCCAGTCGGTGTTCGGCATCCTGGGCGGCATAGGCCCCGATCCCGAAGACCTGATGCATATGCGCCGCACGGCCGACAGGCTGTTCGGCCAGGATTACCAATGGTCGATACTGGGTGCGGGCCGCAACCAGATACCCCTGGCGACCATGGGAGCGGCTATGGGTTCCAATGTGCGTGTCGGGCTGGAAGATTCTTTATGGATAGGCCCGGGCCAACTGGCCTCGTCCAATGCCGAACAGGTAAGCCGCATGCGGATCATCCTGGAAGCCCTCAACCTTCAGGTGGCAACGCCCGATGAAGCGCGCGCCATCCTGCATCTGAAGGGCGCCGACAAGGTCGCGTTCTGATCCAATCCACGGAGGCGGGTATGTTCGATTTCTCTGGCCGGGTGGCGCTGATTACCGGCTCGTCGCGCGGAATAGGCTATGCGGCGGCCCAGGCGCTTGGACGCAAGGGCGCCACCGTGATTCTCAACGGCAGGGATGCCGCCGCCCTTGAGCAGGCGGCGCAAGTCTTGCGCGGCCAAGGCGTGGACACGCATGCGCTGCCCTTCGATATCGCCGACGTCGGTCAGGCGACCCGGGCCGTGGACCAGGTGCTGGACCGGCTGGGCCGGATTGACATCTTCTTTTCCAATGCCGGAATCCAGCATCGCGAGCCGCTGCTGAGCTTTCCCCTGGCGGATTTCGAACGGGTGCTGTTTGCCAACCTGACCTCGCAGTGGGCGCTGGGCCGGCATATTGCCACGGGCATGGCTCGGCAGGGCTATGGGCGCATCATTTTCACCGGATCGATTACGGCGCTGGCCGGCAGAAAGGGCATTACGGCCTACACGGCCGCCAAATCGGCCCTGCATGGCCTGGTCAGGCAATGGGCCGCCGAACTGGCGGACGACGGCATCACCGTCAATGCCATTGCGCCGGGCTATATCAAGACCGAACTGACCCGGAACCTGTGGAACGATGCCGAATTCACAGCCTGGCTGCACGATAGGGTGCCGCAGAAGAAGTGGGGCGAGCCCGAGGACATCGCGGCGGCCCTGGTCTTCCTGGCCTCGCGCGAGTCGGGTTTCGTCACAGGGCAGACCTTGGTCGTGGACGGCGGCATGACGGCCTGCATGTAGGCGGCTTTGCGACGGGCGCCGCCGTGGTCGAACGGGACGTTGCGCAGGCCTATCGGATTTTCGTTGTAGGTGTTTGCAGGCTTTATGGTCTGTGAGCGTGTGGCTTTAGCTTATACAACCGCTTATACAACCGGCGCAGCCGGTGGGCAGGGGCTGTGCTCGGATCGCTTCGCCCCTTCGGGGTCCCCTTGCAGCCGCTTTGCGCCGGGGGGCGGGCGCGAACTCGCCGGCCATCAGCCGCCTGTGGGCTGATGGCCGGCTCAAACATGCGCGCCCTCTTACGCCCCCGCCGCAAAGCGGCTGCGGCGGCTTGCTCAAACGTCGCCCATCCCCGGCCCACCGGCTGCGCCTTGACAGCATAGTTGGCGATGAACCCCCTTAGCGACGGACACAGTTGGCGATGGACACAGTTGGCGATGGACACCGCTGGGGCGATGAGCACCGTTGACGATGGACCATCCGTCAAGCTCGGAATGTCCCGGCCTCGCGCGGCAGGCGCGCGAGGCCGGGACGGCGCAAGAGCCATTCCAGCAGCACAGAGCGCCGCATAAAAAGGCCAAGCACCCAAACCGCCCCGGCGGCGCCGCTAACGCAAAACACCGCAGCGGGTCGGGTGGCGGGGGCCGGACGCGGCGACTTTCGGGGCCGAGCAAGCCGTCGGCGAACGCAGCCCGAAGGGGCGCAGGAGCCAGGCGCAGCGATGTTCGGCGCGCAGGGCGCCGAACCGGCCACGAGGAGCAAGGCCGGCCCCTGCCACCCGGCACGCGTCAGAGCATACCTTGCTCGGATCTTGCACCAGAATCCGCAGCCCGCAGCGGCATCGCCCGCGCGCAAGCGCCCATCAGGGAACACCCCACACGGACCTTGAACCACCACTGAATATCGCCCCGGCAGAACCAACAAGCACGTAAGCACCTGAACCGAAAATGCTCTAGGCCTGCCGCCGATCCGCCAGGCTTTTCTTGGTTTTCTCCAGTACGCGGCTGACTTCCTTGCCGCGCCGCAGCGCCACACCCAGCGCCAGTACGTCGATCAGGGCCAAGTGCGCCAGCCGTGAAATCATGGGGCTGTAGATTTCGGTGTCTTCCTGGGTGTCGGCGCGCAGCAGGACCGTGGCCAGCTCCGCCAGGGGAGTGTTGCTGGCTGTGATGGCCAGTATGGGGCAGCCGTTTTTGCGCGCCAGCTTCACGGCATCCAGCAGTTCGCGGGATCGCCCCGAATGCGAAATGGCCACCAGCACGTCCCTGCTTCCGAGCAGCGACGCGGCCATGAGCTGCACGTGGCTGTCCGAATACGCAACGGTGGCCAGGTCGAAGCGGAAGAATTTGTGCTGGGCATCGGCGGCCACGATGCCGGAATTGCCGACGCCGTAAAACTCGATGCGGCGCGCTCCTATCAGCAAATCAATGGCCTTGTCGATATGGTCGGCGCTGATGTCGTTGCGTATGCGCAGCAGGGCGGATACGGCATTGTCCAGCACCTTGGCCGCCAGTACGGCGGTGCCGTCGCCGGCACTCAAGGAGGAGTGCACATAGGGCACTCCCACCATCAGGCTGGCGGCCAGCTTGATCTTGAAGTCCGGCCACCCCTTGTAGCCCATCGATCGGCAAAAGCGGATGACGGTGGGTTCGCTGACCTGCGCCTGCCTGGCGACCTCGCCCAGGGCGGACTTGGCCACGTCGTGGGTCTGGGCCAGGATAAGCTGGGCGACTTTGCGCTCGGCGGCGCTCAGGCTGGTAAGCCGCTGTTCTATTAGCGCCAGCATGGATTCATTCATTCGGGTATACGTCCAGATGGGCGGCAGCCCCCAGCAGGGCTGGATAGGCACTGGTAATGACGAAAACGGGGATGGCCGCAAGATAACCCGAAAAACGGCCTTTGTCTTCAAAGCGCGCGCGAAATGGCGATTTCGGAAAATAATCCCCCAGTTTGGGGATGATTCCTCCGCCTATATAGATGCCGGCGCGCGCGCCCAGCGTGACGGCCAGGTCGCCGGCCGCGGTGCCGAGTATGGCGCAAAACGTGTCCAGTGCCTCCAGGGAGCATGCGTCGCCATCCGTCAACGCATGCCGGCTGATCTGCGCGGGAGAATAATCCGGGACGGCCAGCCCGCGGCTTTCACACAGGCTGCGATGAATGAACTGCAGGCCTGGACCTGAAAGCAGCCTTTCCATGGAGACATGTCCGAACTCGCGCCTTGCGGCCTGCCACAGCATCAGCTCGCGGTCGTCGGCGGGCGCGAAGCTGACATGCCCGCCTTCGGCGGCCAGGGGAATCCATTTGCCGGCGGGCGCCGGAATCAACGCCGACACACCCAGCCCGGTGCCCGGACCCAGCACACCCATGGGGCATCCGGCGACGGCGGGGCCGCCCCCGACACGGGTCAATTCATCGGCGGGCACGTAAGGCAGGGCCAGCGCAAGAGCCGTGAAATCGTTGATCACGTGCAGTGTGTCCAGTCCCAGCGCCTGGCGGGTCTGTTCAATGGAGAATTGCCATTGGAAGTTGGTCATGCGGACATGATCGCCCAGTACCGGGTTGGCGATGCCTATGACGGCGTGCCTGATGGGCGGATTGCCATGGCGGTCCAGATAGTGCCGGATGGCATCCACGATGGTGGGAAAGTCCGCACTGTTCACCATGCCGATTTCCGCTATGTCGGCAGCCGAAGTGCAAAGCGCAAACCGGGCGTGGGTGCCGCCGATGTCGGCGATCAGGTGGCGCTGGTGTTCAGGCGTGCCAGTAGACATCGAAAGGGGCTCCTTTTTGGGCAATGACATAGCTTACAGGCATGGCCGGCGTGGCCTGCCGGCTGGCTTGCTCGAAGACATCGCGCTTTTTCCGGCCCGAGATGGCCAGCATGAGGTGCCGCGCTTGCAGAAGGGCGGCGAGCGTCATGCTGATGCGCTCATGCGGCGCGCTGGGCGGAGTGACATGGATATAGCGGTCCGCCAGGCCGGGTTCCAGGCCCCGCGCCAGTTGCCGCGCTTCCGGAAACAGGGATGCCGTATGGCCGTCCTCGCCCATGCCCAGTAAAGCCAGGGTGATCTCGCCAGTCTGCAGATTGGCCTGGGCGACGGCGTCCTCGATGCTCCCGCCATCGCCGCTCAGCCCGGTAAATGTGGCGGCGCTTGCCTTGTTCTTGAGCAGATGAGTCCTGACAAGCAGTTCGTTGCTGTCCGGATGATCATGCGGCACGTAGCGATCGTCGACCAGCGTGACATGCACATCCTTCCAGGGCAGGTCGGCGGCGCTCAGCGCCTCGAACAAAGGCAGGGGCGAGCGGCCGCCCGAAACAGCCAGTCCGGCGCGGCCGGTGACGGCGACGCCCTGGCGCAGGATGGCGGATATGTCGCGCACCATGGCCCGGACGGATTCTTCGCTGGAATTGAATTCATGCCACATGTCAGGTTTCCTCCTGCCAGACCACGCCGGCGCGGGACAGCAGGCCGCTGGACGCGGCCGGTCCCCAGCTTCCGGCGGTATACGTTTTAGGCGCGATGGAATGCTTGCTCCAGCATTCCAGTATGGGTTCGACCCAGCTCCAGGCCTGCGCCTGTTCGTCGCGCCGCATGAACAGCGCCAGCCGTCCGCGGATCACGTCCAGCAGCAGGCGTTCGTAGGCATCGGCCCAGCGGGCCTTGAACATGGTGTGGAAATCCAGGTTCAGATAGGTCGATTGCAGGTTCATGGCATCGCCCGGCTCCTTGGCCATGAAGTACAGGCGCACGCTTTCCTTGGGTTGCAGGCGTATGACCAATCGGTTGGCGGAATGCAGGCCTATGGGCATGGGGAAGACGGCATGAGGCACCTTGCGGAAATTGATAACGATTTCAGCCACGCGTTCCTGCATGCGCTTGCCGGTGCGCAGGAAAAAGGGGACACCCGCCCAGCGCCAGTTGGCCACTTCCGCCTGCAAGGCGACAAAGGTTTCCGTGTTGCTGTCCGGATCGACCTTGTGCTCTTCGCGGTATCCGGCCACCGGCATGCCGTTGATGGCGCCGCTGCGATACTGGCCGCGCACGGTCTTGGTCAGCACGTCTTCGTTGCTGAAGGGCTTGAGGGCCTTCAGCACTTTCAGCTTTTCGTCCCGCACGGCATCTTCCGACAGGCTGGCGGGCGGTTCCATGGCGACGATGCACAGCAGTTGCAGCAGATGGCTTTGCAGCATGTCGCGCAGCGCCCCGGTGCGATCATAGAATTCGCCGCGCTCTTCCACGCCCAGTTCCTCGGCGATGGTGATCTGTATATTGTCTATCCATTCGCGGCGCCACAGCGGTTCGAACAGCATATTGCCGAAACGGATGGCCATCAGGTTCTGCACCGATTCCTTGCCCAGGTAATGATCGATGCGGTAAATCTGGTTTTCGGCGAAGTTCCGCCCCACGGCGGCATTGATGGCATTGGACGATTCCAGGTCATGCCCCAGCGGCTTTTCCAGCACCACGCGCACGTTCGGGTGGTTGAGTCCCGCCTTGGCCAGGTTCTGGCAGATGGTGATGAACAGATGCGGCGCTGTAGCCAAATAACAAACCGTCACCCGTTCCGGCGTAATGCCCAGGGTGTCGGCCAGCCCCGCATAATCGTCGGCGCGCCCGGCATCCAGAGTGTGGAAGCGCAGGCGATCCCGGAAGCTCGCCCACGACGCCTCGTCGAAATCCAGTCCCAGCCTTGGCTTGACGCGCTGTTCCAGAAGGTCCATATAGCCTTCCAGGCCTATGGCCTTGCGGCCCAGCGCGAAAATCCGGCCGTCCTGATTCAGCGCGCCGGCCTTGTGGGCCTGGTAAAGAGCGGGTATCAGCTTACGCAGGGCCAGATCGCCGGTGCCTCCAAAAAACACGATGTCGAAAGGGGGAGTGGTGGCCATGGGCGCTTCCTTTTGAATGGTTCCGCAGCAATCTTGTCCGCGCTGGGCGTGGCGCGGTGTATGTAATTAAGCTACATGTTTTAAATCTTGTAAAGCCAGAGGGTTCTAGGGTAAGCCCTCAATTGAATGGATGGCATGCCGATGAAATAATGTAATCGATTACATTTTCCGGCGCTAGCTTTCATGGCCAGGTCTTTTGTTGATTCCTCGGGCGCCGCGGGCGCCGAACGCAGCGTGTCGATCGCCCAGGTCGCCACACGGGCCGGCGTCTCGGTCGCCACGGTGTCGCGCGTCCTTAACGGCAAGCAAACTGTGAAAGAGGCGACGCGCCTGCGTGTGGCCGAAGCCATTCAGGCCATGGGCTACCGCGTCAATCAGATGGCGCGCAGCCTGCGCACCGACGAAAGCCGGCTGCTGCTGGTCATGGTGCCCGACATCGGCAATCCCTTCTACGCGCAGATCGTCCAGGGCATCAACGGCGTGGTGCAGGACAAAGGCTATTCCGTCCTGCTTTGCGAGACAGGCGGCGACGCCAACCGCGAGCGGCGCTATTTCGATCTGCTGGAGTCGCGCCGCGCCGACGGCGCCATTTGCCTGGACCCGGATACCGTGCAGCAGGCGCTGAACGGCCAGGCCCTGCGTTTTCCCTGGGTGGCCTGCTGCGAGTTCGACAGCCAGGTGGCCGTGCCTTACGTGGGCATAGACAACCGGGCGGCGGCCCGCGATGCGGTGGCCTGCCTGATAGACAAAGGGCACCGCCGCATTGCCTTCGTCAATTCCGACACCCGTTTCATGTATGCCCGCGAACGCAGCCTGGGCTATGCCGATGCCCTGGCGCAAGCGGATATCGCCTTCCAGCAAGAATACTGTGTCGGCGTCGACGGCCTGGATTTCGCGGCGGGAAAGCGCGCCGCCCAGGCCTTGCTCGCGCTTGATCAACGGCCCACCGCCGTCTTCGCGGTCTCCGACACGCTGGCTATCGGCGTCATCCGGGGCCTGCACGAGGCGGGCCAGAGCGTGCCGCGCGACATGGCCGTCATGGGCTTCGATGATATCTCGCTGGCGCAGCAGACCTGCCCCGCGCTCAGCACCGTTGCACAACCCATGCGCACCCTGGGCGAGCAGGCCGCTTATTTGTTGCTAAGGCAATTGGACGATCCGCGTTCGCGCATCAGCGGTGTGCTGCTGCCGCATCGGGTGGTGCTCAGGGAGAGCGCCTGATGAGCCTGTCCGTGGAATTCCGCTCTGTCAGCAAGGACTTCGGTCCGGTCCGTGTCCTGCACGATGTCGACCTGACCCTGCCCAAGGGGCACGTCTATGGCTTGCTGGGCGAAAACGGGGCCGGGAAGTCGACGCTCATGAAGATACTGTGCGGCTACGAGAAGCCGACGGAAGGAGTCGTGCTGATCGATGGCCAGCCTTGCGCGTTCGAGTCGTCGCGGCAGGCAGAGCATCAGGGCATCGTGCTGATTCATCAGGAAATCAATCTGGCCGACGACCTGACCATTGCCCAGAATATTTTCCTGGGCCACGAAAAAAAGCGCGGCCCCTTCCTGGACAACAAGGCCATGCGCAGTCAGGCCGCCGTGCTGTTGGCTCAGGTCGGCTTGCGGGCCGATCCGGATACGCGGGTAGGCAATCTGATCGTCGCCGAGAAGCAACTGGTGGAAATCGCCAAGGCCCTGGCCAAGCGTGCGCGCCTGCTGGTCATGGACGAGCCCACCGCCACCTTGACGCCCGGCGAAACCGAGCGCCTGTTCGCGCTTATCGGCCAGTTCAAGCGTGACGGCGTCACCGTCATCTACATTTCGCACAAGCTGGACGAAATCGAGCGTATTACTGATCAGATCGTCGTCATGCGCGATGGCCGCTACGTGACGCAGGCGCCGACCTCCAGCGTGTCGCGCCGGGAAATGGCCAACCTGATGGTGGGGCGCGAGCTGGCGGATCTGTTCCCGCCCAAGGTGATGGCCGACCCCGCGGCGTTGCCGGCCTTGCGGGTCGAAGGCCTGTCGGTCCCCGGCTGGGCCCAGGACATCAGCTTCGATGTGCGTCCGGGCGAGATCCTGGGTTTTGCCGGCCTGGTGGGCGCGGGACGCACGGAATTGTTCGAAGGCATACTGGGCTTGCGGGAACGCAGCGCGGGCCATATCTATCTGCAAGGCCGGGAACGCAAGCTGCGCAATCCCCGCCAGGCGGCCCGGCACGGCCTGACCTATCTAAGCGAAGACCGCAAGGGCAGGGGCATACTGCTTGCCTTCGGCATGCGGCAGAATGTGACGCTCATGGCGCTGGAGCGTTACGCAAAGCCATTGCTGGACGCCGATCTTGAGCGGCGGGCGCTGGACGCGGCCGTGCGCGATTTCGGCATACGCACGGGCAATGCAAACAATCTGGCGTCTGCGCTGTCGGGCGGCAACCAGCAAAAACTGGCTCTGGCCAAAGTGCTGCATCCCGATCCGTCTGTCGTGGTCCTGGATGAGCCCACCCGCGGGGTCGACGTCGGCGCCAAGCGCGACATCTACTTCCTTATCCAGGGCCTGGCCCGGCAAGGACTGGCGGTCATCGTGATTTCGTCGGAGCTCATGGAACTTATCGGCTTGTGCCACCGTGTGGCGGTGATGCGGGCCGGACATCTGCAGACGGTGCTCCAGTCTGAACAACTGAATGAGAAGGAGCTGATTGCCCATGCAACCGGAACAGAGCAGCCTGCCTGAAGCCCCGGCCGCGCAAGCGGGCGGACGCGCCGCGCGGCACACCGTCCCGTCATGGCGCGGACGTCTGCACGCGATGGGGCCCATAGCGGGCCTGGTGCTTTTGTGCATCGCCGGCACGCTGCTGAACAGCAGCTTCGCCGACATCGACAACATCATGAATGTGCTGACCCGGACCGCTTTCATCGGCATCATTTCGGTCGGCATGTGCTTCGTCATCATATCGGGCGGCATCGACTTGTCGGTGGGATCGATGGCGGCGCTGATCGCCGGAAGCATGATATTGGTCATGAACGCGCTGACCGCCTTCGCGATGGCGCCGATACTGGTGATTGTGCTGGGCATGCTCTTCGCCCTGGCGCTGGGCGCCTTGCTGGGATTGGCCCACGGCTTGCTCATTACACGCGGCCGTATCGAACCTTTCATCGTGACGCTGGGCACGCTGGGCATCTTCCGTGCCTATCTGACCTATCTGTCCGACGGCGGCGCCATCACGCTGAACATGGACGTGTCCGATGCCTACAGCCCGGTGTATTACGGCAGCCTGCTGGGCATTCCCGTGCCGGTATGGGTGTTCATCGCCATTGCGCTGCTGGGCGGCCTGGTGCTGAACCGCACGGCTTTCGGGCGTTACGTGCAGGCCATAGGCTCGAACGAGCAGGTGGCGCGATACGCCGCCGTCAATGTCGACAAGACCAAGACGCTGACCTACGTGCTGCTGGGCATGTGCGTGGGCATTGCAACCGTTTTGTATGTGCCGCGCCTGGGATCGGCCAGCCCCACCACCGGATTGCTATGGGAACTGGAGGCAATCGCGGCCGTGATCGTGGGCGGTACAGCACTGAAGGGCGGGGCGGGCACCATGACCGGCACCGTGGTCGGGGCCATCCTGCTGTCCGTCATCGGCAACATCCTTAACTTGACCAGCATCATCAGCGTCTACCTGAACGCGGCGGTGCAGGGTTTCGTCATCATCATCGTGGCTTTCCTGCAGCGCCGGCGTTCGTGATCGCCGTTTCGTCGTGTTTTTTCGCATTCAACCCGGAGACAAGAAATGAATCATTCGCTACGTAAACTGGCTGTCGGCATTGCCGCCATGGCCGCCGTGGGCCTGTCGTCGAGCGCCATGGCGCAAGAGAAGGTCAACCTGGGCGTGTCCATACCCGCCGCCACCCATAGCTTCACGGCCGGCGTGGTGTGGTGGTCCAACCAGGCCAAGGCTGAACTGGAAAAGGCCCATCCCAACCTGAAAGTCACGGTCAAGACATCCAGCGGTGCGCCGGAGCAGGCCAACCAGCTGCAGGACCTGCTTACCGTCAATCGCATTAATGCGCTGGTCATCATGCCTTTCGAATCGGCATCTTTGACACAACCGGTGGCGCAATTGAAGAAAAAGGGCGTGTATGTCACGGTGGTCGATCGCGGGCTGACCGACACCAGCGCGCAGGACGCCTACGTATCGGGGGACAATACCGCGTTCGGCCGGCTGGCCGCCGAATACCTGGTGAAGAAGCTGAACGGCAAGGGCGATATCGTGGCCTTGCGCGGCATTGCCACGACGCTGGACAACGAACGCATGGATGCCTTCAACGCCGTCATCAAGAAGTACCCCGACATCAAGCTGCTGGATGCCCGCTACGGCAATTGGAATCGTGACGATGCCTTCAAGGTCATGCAGGACTACCTGACCCGCTTCAAGCATATCGATGCGGTGTGGGCGGCCGACGACGACATGGCTTTCGGCGTGCTCAGGGCCATCGAGCAGGCCAAGCGCAGCGACATCAAGGAAGTGTTCGGCGGCGCGGGTGCCAAGGGCATGGTCAAGACCATTATCGACGGCAGCAATCCCTTGATCCAGGCCGATGTTTCCTATTCGCCCAAGTTCATCTACGACGCCATCAAGTTGACCGCCGAGGCGCGCCTGAAGGGCGAGAAGCTGCCCGCGACCACTATTATTCCCTCGGTCCTGATCACCAAGGAAAACGCCAAGGACTTTTATTTCCCCGACTCTCCGTTCTAAGCCGTCGATAGGCCCGAAAGCCGGCACCGCCTTGCGATGCCGGCCGGGACGCGACGGCATGGCCGTAAAGCGAGCATCATCATGAAGACCATAAAAGGGCCGGGTATTTTCCTGGCGCAATTCGCCGGCAAGGAGCCGCCGTTCGATAGCCTTGACGGGCTGGCCGGCTGGGCCGCAAGCCTGGGCTACAAAGGCGTGCAGATCCCCACCAATGATACGGGCCTGTTCGATTTGCGCCTTGCGGCCGAAAGCCAGGGTTATTGCGACGACGTACGCGGCATGCTGGCAGGCCACGGCCTGGAAGTCACCGAGCTTTCCACGCACTTGCAAGGGCAATTGCTGGCGGTGCATCCCGCCTACGACACCCTGTTCGACGGGTTTGCGGCACCCGGCGTGCGCGGGGATCCCGCCGCCCGAAGGCAATGGGCGCATGATCAATTGCTGCTGGCGGCCCAGGCGTCGCGGCGCCTGGAGCTGACGGCGCATGCGACATTTTCCGGGGCGCTGGCCTGGCCCTACCTGTACCCCTGGCCGCAGCGTCCGGCAGGCCTGGTCGAAGAGGCGTTCGCCGAACTGGCGCGGCGCTGGCGCCCGATACTGGATGCCTTCGACGAGGCCGGCGTCGATGTCGGCTACGAGCTGCACCCCGGCGAAGACCTGCACGACGGCCTGACCTTCGAGCGTTTCCTGGACGCGGTCGGCGGTCACCCGCGCGCCAATATCCTTTACGACCCCAGCCATTTCGTGCTGCAACAGCTGGATTACCTGGCGTTCATTGACATCTATCACGAACGCATTACGTCCTTCCACGTAAAGGACGCCGAGTTCCGCCCCGATGGCAGGCAGGGCGTGTACGGCGGCTATGCCGGCTGGACCGATCGGGCCGGCCGCTTCCGCTCGCTGGGCGACGGCCAGGTGGATTTCAAGGCCATTTTTTCCAAGATGGCGCAGTACGATTATTCCGGCTGGGCCGTGCTGGAATGGGAATGCTGCCTGAAGCATCCCGAGCAGGGCGCCGCCGAGGGCGCGCCGTTTATCGCCGACCACATTATTCGCGTGGCGGATCGCGCCTTCGATGATTTCGCGAGCAGCGGCGCGTCCCGGGACCAGCATCGGCGGTTATTGGGTATGGCTGAATGAGTGCAAGACATGCGTAAGCGATTGAAATTGGGCATGGTGGGCGGCGGCCGCGGCGCGTTTATCGGCGCGGTACACCGCATGGCCGCCCGGCTGGACGACCGCTATGAACTGGTGGCGGGCGCCTTGTCCAGCGATCCGGAGCGGGCGGCGGCCAGCGCGGCCGATGTCGGCATTGAACCGGAACGCAGCTATGCCGACTGGCGTGACATGGCGCGCGCGGAAGGCCGCTTGCGGCGCGAAGGGCGGGGCGGGATCGACGCCGTATCCATCGTGACGCCCAACCATCTGCATGCGTCCATTGCGCGGGCATTCCTTGCGGAAGGCATACATATCATTTGCGACAAGCCGCTGACGGTGTCGCTGGCCGAGGCGCTGGAGCTGCGCGATCTGGCCCGCGGCAGCGGCGCGCTTTTCATGCTGACCCACACCTATACCGGCTATCCCATGGTGCGCCACGCGCGTTCGCTGGTGGCGCAGGGCGCCATCGGCGAGCTGCGCCTGCTGCAGGTCGAGTATGCGCAGGACTGGTGGTCCGAGGCGTCTGCCGTGGCGGACGGAGGCTGGAGAGGCGATCCGGCCATCGCCGGCCCCGCGGGCACGCTGGGCGATGTCGGCATACATGCCTACCAGCTTGCCAGCTACGTCAGCGGCTGCGAGCCGAATGAAATCGCCGCCGAACTGCATACCTTTGCGCCGGGACGCCGGCTGGACGATCATGTGCAGGTCATGATGCGCTACGCCAACGGCGCGCGCGGAACATTGTGGGCCAGCCAGGTGGCGACGGGCTGCGAGAATGCATTGTCCTTGCGGCTGTACGGCAGCCGGGCCCAATTGCGATTCGAACAGGAAGAGCCCAATGTCTTGTGGCTGACCCCACAGGGCGGAGCCGCGCAGCGGATCACTCGCGGCCGCGCGGCCAGCGTTGCGGCAGCGGGGGCGACGCGTATTCCTCCCGGACATCCGGAGGGCTATATCGAAGCCTTTGCGCAGTTGTATCGCGACGCGGCCGATCGCATTCTTGCGCTGGACGCCGGACGAACCGATCTGTCCGATCTGCCCGTCCTGCCCGGCATCGAGGACGGCGTAGCGGGCCACCGCTTCATCGCTTCCGTGCTCCAGAGCCATCGCCGCGGCAGCGCCTGGGTCAGTCTGGACGACGCGCGCGACCCGGACTGAGCGGCTTGGCTACAATAGCTGGCCCGCCACGGCGGGAAAGCCGCCGTTTTTACGACAGGAAACCATGAGCAAACCCCAGGGCCGCAGCACGATCGCCGATGTGGCGCGCCAGGCCGGCGTGTCCAAAGCCACCGTCTCGCGTTTTCTCAATCATCGCGATACCCTGCTTTCGCCTGAAATCGCCGGCAAGGTCGAGACAGCCGTGAAGGAATTGGGCTATGTGCCCAGCCCCATGGCGCAAGCCTTGAAGCGCGGCCGTTCACGCCTGATAGGCCTGGTTGTGGCCGACATCACCAACCCTTACTCGGTTGCCGTATTGCGCGGAGCCGAGCAAGCCTGCCGCGAAGCGGGCTATCTGGTCATGCTGTTCAATCTGGGCAATGAAAGCGAAAGGGAAAGCGCAGGCATACGCGCGCTTACCTCGTATAAGGTCGAAGGCTTCATCCTGAACACTATGGGCCGCGATGCCGGCGCCGTGCTGGAAACGGCTCGGCAAGGCAAGCCCGTCGTGCTGGTCGACCGCCTGCATGACGGCCTGGACGTGGATTTTGTCTCTTTGGACAATCGGCAGGCCATAGACCTTAGCGGCCAGCATTTGCTGGATGCGGGCTATCGCGATCTGCTGCTGGTCACCGAGCCCCTGGGCACGGTCAGCTCGCGTATCGAACGCGCGCAGGCGTTCAAGGCCTTTGTCGCCGAACAGGGGCTCCCGGTGTCCGGTGGCGCAATGGAAAGCAGGGCGGAGAATCCCGAGTTGCTGGACCAGGCATTGCGTGCGCTGCGCAAGCGGACGCAAGCCCGGCCGGCCGTCATCTCCAGCAACGCGGTGGTGACCTTGCGCGTGGTCGAGGCCGTCGCCAGACTGGGATGGCGGCTGGGCAAGGATGTGGGCCTGGTCGGTATAGACGATACGCCCTGGGCGCCGTATGTCGGCCCGGGCATCACCGCCGTGTCGCAGCCCACCGGGGAACTGGGACGGCTGGCCGCGCAATGCCTCATGCAGCGGCTTGCCGGATCAATGGTCGCGGCGCGCAAGATACTGTTGCCCGGTACGCTGATGGCCCGGGGCTCCACACAGCCCTAGACGCCCACCTGTTCTTTGCGGGCTTGCGGCCCGCTGGAATTCCCGCCTTGAAATTTCCCTCGGGTAAGTCCTGATATAATTTCAGCCTTCATTGGTTAAACTTTGAAACCGGTTTCATAACTCCGGTTCAAGTAGGTGTTTTTCAGATCCAGCGGTATGCTTTTATCGCCGGTAATGCCTAAGGTTCAAGCACAACGTGAATTATTCCTTTCAATTCGGTCCGGTCTTCGAGGCCTGGCCCCTGCTGCTGCATGGCACATGGATGACGATACAGCTGTCCTTCCTGGCCATGCTGTTCGGGCTGCTGGTGGCCATAGTCTGCGCCTGGGGCAAGACGGCGGGCCCGGCGCCGTTGCGCTGGCTGATCAACGCCTACATCGAAGTCATCCGCAACACGCCCTTTCTGGTGCAGCTGTTCTTCTTTTTCTTCGCCCTGCCGGCGGTCGGGGTGCGCTGGTCGCCGTACACGGCCGCGCTGGTGGCCATGGTGTTCAATCTGGGCGCCTACGCCACCGAGATCGTGCGCGCCGGCATCGAATCCATTCCGAAGGGGCAGATCGAGGCCGGGCTGGCGCTGAACCTGTCGCGCCTGGACATCTTCCGCTTTGTGATCCTCAAGCCCGCCCTGAAGGCCATCTACCCGGCGCTGACCAGCCAGTTCATCCTGCTGATGCTGGCTTCCAGCGTGGTCTCGGTGATTTCGGCCGAT
Organism: Pusillimonas sp.; assembly: GCA_040391135.1. Classification (GTDB taxonomy): domain Bacteria; phylum Pseudomonadota; class Gammaproteobacteria; order Burkholderiales; family Burkholderiaceae_B. The sequence goes on from JBEBYL010000024.1 coordinate 24,955, forward strand.
GACCTGACCTCGGTGGCGGCGAACCTGCAGTCCGAGACCTTTCGCAGCTTCGAGATCTACATTGTGATCACGGTGATCTACCTGTTGCTGACGCTGGCTTTTTCCTATGTGTTCCGGCTGGTGTTCCAGTGGAGCCTCAACTACCCGGACCGTCGATAATGCGTACGTTTGGCTATACCGATTTTTGGTTCATCCTGGAGGCGGCGCAGTGGACGGTGCTGCTCTCGCTGATCGCCTTTGCCGGCGGCGGAGTGGTGGGGCTGATCGTGGCGCTTTCGCGCACGTCCGAGAGCCGGCTGGCGCGCAACTTATCCGTTGGTTTTATCCAGTTGTTCCGCGGCACGCCGCTGCTGCTTCAATTGTTCCTGGTGTTTTTCGGTGCGCCCGTCATCGGCCTGGATGTCAATCCGTGGGCGGCGGCGGCGGTGGCGCTGACGCTGAACAGCGGGGCGTTCCTGGGCGAGATCTGGCGCGGGTGCATCGAGGCCATTCCGCGCGGACAGTGGGAAGCGGCCGAGGCGCTGGGTCTGTCGTACCGGCACAAGATGCGCGACGTCGTGCTGCCCCAGGCGCTGAAGATCGCGGTTCCGCCCACGGTGGGCTACCTGGTGCAGATCGTCAAGGGCACGTCGCTGGCGGCGATTATCGGCTTTACCGAATTGACCCGCGCCGGACAGATCATCAACAACGCCACCTTCCAGCCCATGGTGGTTTTCTCGGTCGTTGCCGTCATCTATTTCCTGCTGTGCTGGCCGTTGTCGCTGCTGGCCGGCTATATGGAACGGCGCCTGGCCTTGTCATTGTCGCGTTGATTAGGGTTCGGGAATCCTTCATTCCCTTTTTTTATCACTGTTTTTATCCGACTTTGGAGACATGATATGTTCGTTATGAAGAAGATGCGCAAGCTCGTCGGCGCAACTGTGCTGGCCGGTTGCGCCGCACTGGCGCTTGGCGCAACATCCGCCGCCGCGGAAACCATCGATCAGGTCAAGGAAAAGGGCGAGCTCACCATCGGCATGCTCGTCGATTTCCCGCCCTACGGCATCCTTAACACCGAAAACAAGCCCGACGGCTACGACGCCGACGTGGCCAGGCAACTGGCCAAGGACCTGGGTGTGAAGGTGAACATCGTCCCCGTGACCGGCCCCAACCGCATCCCCTACTTGCTGACCAACAAGGTCGACATGCTGGTTGCTTCCCTGGCGATTACGCCCGAGCGCGCCAAGCAAGTGCAGTTCTCCCATCCTTATTCGGCGGCCCAGATCGTGGTGTTCGGCGGCAAGGACACCAAGATAGCCAAGGCTGAAGACCTGGCCGGCAAGCGGATTGGCGTGGCGCGCGCCAGCACCCAGGATATCGCCGTGACCAAGGTCGCGCCCAAGGACGCGAATATCCGCCGCTTCGATGACGACGCATCGGCCATGCAGGCCTTGCTGTCGGGCCAGGTGGATGCCATAGGCTGCTCGACCACGGTCGCCGCGCAGATCGCCAAGCGTTCGCCGGACCGTTTTGAAAATAAATTCGTTCTGTTGCAGCAGGAAATGGCTGTGGCCATGCGTCCGGGCGAAGCCAATACGCTCAAGACAGTCAACGAACTGGTCGACAAGAACATCCAGAACGGCGAATTCAGCAAGCTGTTCCAGAAATGGCTGGGCACTCCTTTGCCCGAGCTGAAGAAATCCTGATTGCATAGCGATTGATCATGACAGACAGACAGACCGCGCCTGCTGTCGATCCGGATCGTCCCGCCTTGGGCGGGACGATTATCGAGATCGAGGCGCTCAACAAGTGGTACGACGCCTTCCACGTCCTGACCGACATCGACCTGACCGTTGCCGCCGGCGAACGCATCGTCATCTGCGGCCCTTCGGGCTCGGGCAAGTCGACGCTCATCCGCTGCATCAACGGGCTGGAAAAGGCCCAGAAGGGCCGCATCGTGGTGGATGGCATCGACCTGACGGCCAAGGCCGGCAACATCGACGCCGTGCGCCAGGAAGTGGGCATGGTGTTCCAGCAGTTCAACCTGTTTCCGCACATGACGGTGCTGCAGAACTGCATGCTGGCGCCCATGCGTTCGCGCGGCACGAGCAAGGCCGAGGCCGAGGCGCTGGCCATGAAGTACCTGACGCGCGTACGCATCGGCGACCAGGCCTTGAAGTATCCCAGCCAGTTGTCGGGCGGGCAGCAGCAGCGGGTGGCCATCGCGCGTGCGCTGTGCATGACGCCCAAGGTCATGCTGTTCGATGAGCCCACCTCGGCGCTGGACCCGGAAATGGTCAAGGAAGTGCTGGACACCATGATAGGGCTGGCCGAGGACGGCATGACCATGCTGTGCGTGACCCATGAAATGGGTTTTGCCCGCAGCGTGGCCAATCGCGTGATCTTCATGGCTGACGGGAAAATCGTCGAGCAGGCTACGCCGGAGCTGTTCTTCAGCAATCCGCAGGAAGAGAAGACCCGCAACTTCCTGGGCCAGATACTGAACCACTAGGGCCACTGCGGTTTTTCCTTTAGCGTCGACAGGCCTTAGGCTTGCCTTTGTCTTTTTCCCTGTCCAGGGACTGGGCCGCGCACGGGCGGCCGAAGCGGAACCATGAATTCGTCGCATCAGATCATCGTATCCTTATCATCCTTTGGCGCCTCCGAAGTGAAGCGCCATGGGCAGGCCTGGTTCGCCAGGCTGTGCCATGCGGCGGGCGCCGATGGCATCGAAGTGCGTGGCGAACTGCTGCGCGACACCGACAGCGAACTGCCGGAGCTGGCGGCCGTCGTGCGCGAGACCGGACTGGCCTGCTTCTATTCCAGCCCCGATATGCTGTGGGACGCCGATGGGCGGTTTTCCGCCACGGCGCTCGAGCTGGGCGTGGCGCGCGCCCAAGCCCTGGGCGCCTCGATTTTGAAAATGTCCATAGGCGGATTCAACGCCGCCTCCGCCGCCGGCCTGGCGGACCTGGAGGGACGCTTGCGCTTGCAGGGCCTGCGTCTGCTTATCGAGAACGACCAGACCGAGAGCGCCGGAACGCTGTCAGCCTTGCAGAGATTTTTCGAGGGCCTGGACACCGCCGGGCTCACCTTGGGCATGACCTTCGATATGGGCAACTGGCACTGGCTGGGCGAATGCCCCTTGCAGGCGGCGCAGGCTCTTTCGCCGCGTGTCCGGTATGTGCACTGCAAGGGCGTTCAACGCACGCCGGCACACTGGGTCGCCGTGCCTTTGGAGGCTTCGGCGGCGCCCTGGCGGGCGGTGTTCCGCGCCATGCCTCGCGGCCTTCCTTGCGCCATCGAGTATCCGCTGATTGGCGACGATCTCCTGGCCGTCACGCGCGGGGCCGTGCAACAATTGCGAAATCTGGAGAATGGATTGTGAGCAAGGCATTGGATGTGGTGACCTTCGGCGAAGCCATGATGATGCTTGTGGCCGATCGGCCCGGGCCTCTTGAAGAGGCGCAGGCCTTCTACAAGCGCACGGCGGGTGCGGAAACCAATGTGGCCATCGGCCTGTCGCGCCTGGGCCTGAAGGTGGGCTGGGCCAGCCGCCTGGGCGCCGATTCCCCGGGGCGCTACCTGCTGGCCGAAATGCAGCGCGAGGGCATCGATTGTTCGCATGTGATCTGCGATCCGCAGCAGCGCACGGCCATGCAGTTCAAGGGGCGCGTCACGGACGGCAGCGATCCCCCGGTCGAATACCATCGCAAGGGTTCGGCGGCCAGCCAGATGCAGCCGGCCGACATCGACGAGCCCTGGCTTGCCAGCGCTCGGCATTTGCACAGTACCGGCGTATTCGCCGCCATATCCGACAACTGCTACCAGGTGTCGCGCAAGACCATGAGCCTGATGCGCGCGGCAGGCAAGACCGTGTCCTTCGACCCCAATCTGCGGCCCACCTTATGGCCGTCGACCGACGCCATGCGCGAGGGAATCAACGCGCTTGCCTATTGCGCCGACTGGGTGTTTCCGGGACTCGAAGAAGGGCGCTTGCTGACAGGACTGGATACGCCGGAGGAAATCGCGCGCCACTATCGCGAGCACGGCGCCAGCCTGGTCGTCATCAAGCTGGGCGCCGACGGCGCCTACTTCGACAATGGCGTCGAGCAGGCTTATGTGCCGGGCTTCCCGGTTGAAAAAGTTATCGACACTGTGGGCGCCGGCGATGGATTCGCGGTTGGCGTCATCAGCGCCTTGCTGGCCGGCCTGCCTTTGCGGCGGGCGGTCGAGCGCGGCAGTTGGATAGGCGCGCGCGCCGTTCAGGTGCTGGGCGACACCGAAGGCTTGCCCACGCGCCAGGAGCTGGAGCAGGCCGGCCGCTGAACCCGAGTTCGGGCCGCCGGGCGCCGACATGTCTGTTTATTGGGGAGTCCACGAAAATGAATCGAAAGCAGGTATTGGTTTACCGGGCCTTGCCGGACGAGCAATTGGAGCGGATACGGCGGGAACACGATGTCGTGGTGGCCGACCCGCGCGTTGCCGGGCAGGAGCAAGCCTTTCTGGACGCTTTGCCGCGGGCCCAGGGCCTGATCGGTTCCAGCTACCCCATAGACGAGGCGGTGTTGGCGCGTGCGCCGCATTTGGAGGTCGTCTCCAGTATTTCAGTGGGTGTCGATAAATACCAGCTCGAGGCCCTGCATCGTCGCGGCATTATCCTGTGCCACACCCCGGGCGTTCTTACCGAAACCGTGGCCGACCTGCTCTTCGCCATGATGCTTGCCACCAGCCGCCGCATCCTGGAGCTGGGCCGGTATGTGCAGCAAGGCCGCTGGAAGCGCAGTATCGGCCAGGACTTATACGGCTGGGACGTGCATGGCAAGACGCTGGGCATATTGGGCTACGGCCGTATCGGCCAGGCCCTGGCCCAGCGCGCGGCCCTGGGCTTCAACATGCCGGTGCTGTATCACACGCGCACTCCGGTCGCCAGCGGTTTGCCGGATGGCAAGGCGCATGCCGCGACGCTGGAAGAACTGCTGCGGCAGTCCGACTTCATTGTGGTGGTGCTGCCCCTGACCGCGCAGACCGAGGGCATGATGGGCCCGAAGGAATTTGCGTTGATGAAGCCCGGCGCCATACTGATCAACGGCGCGCGCGGCCCTATAGTTCAGGAGACGGCGCTGCTTGATGCCCTGGATCAGAACCGCCTGCGCGCCGCGGGCCTGGATGTGTTCGATATCGAGCCCTTGCCGCAGGATTCGCCGCTGCGCGATCATCCTAAAGTGCTGCCCTTGCCGCATATCGGTTCGGCTACGCATGAAACCCGGCAGGCGATGGCGGTGATGGCTGTCGACAACCTGCTGCTGGCCTTGCAAGGCAAGAAGCCGCTGGCGGCTTACGACACGGCGGGCGCCGCCGCGTAAGCCGCGTCTTCGCCAAGCAAGCAGCCGTCTTTAGCGGATCGCGCAGGCCTGTTTCGCCAGGCGCGTGATTTCGTCCCATTGCCGGCCGGCGACCGCCGCCTCGGGTGTCAGCCACGATCCGCCCACGCACTTCACATTGGACAATGCCAGATACTGTCCGGCATTGGCGGCATTGATTCCGCCGGTCGGGCAAAACACGATATCGGGCAGGGGGCCTTGCAAGGCCTTGAGCAATGCCACGCCGCCCACCGCTTCGGCCGGGAACAGCTTCTGCACGGTAAATCCCTGGTCGGCCGCATACATGGATTCGGATGCGGTGGCCACGCCCGGCAGGAAGGGAATGCCGGAGGTACGCGCGGCCTGCGCGATCTCGGCGGTCAGGCCGGGGCTGACGCCGAAGCGGGCGCCCGCGGCGACAGCGGCCTCAAGCTGTTTGGCGCTGCGTACCGTGCCTACGCCGACCAGGGCGTCAGGAACGGATTGGCTGATCAGGCTGATGGCTTGCAGCGCGGTATCGGAGCGCAAGGTGATTTCCAGGCTGCGCACGCCGCCCGCCACCAGGGCCTGCGCCAGTTCCACGGCCGTGTCGATGTCCTTGATGACGATGACCGGCATGACGGGGCTTTGTTCCAGCAGTTCAAGTGCATTCATTTGTTCATTGCTCGCTATAAGACAGTAATGGTTTCCGGGGTGATCCAATCGGGATGCTCGAAGGTGCCGGCGCCCGATTCGGCGACGTCGGCATGCAGGCGGAAGGAAGCGAACAGTTCGCGCCCGAAGCCCGCCTGGTGAGCGCTGATATCGACCCGGGCCGGATCGCGCCCCGCCCAGTCCGCGGGCGCCAGCACCGCCAATTCGCCCGTGCCGGCGTCCAGCCGCAGCATATCGCCGTCCTGAAGCCGGGAAAGAGGCCCGCCGGCCAGGGCCTCGGGAGACACATGGATGGCGGCGGGAACCTTGCCCGAGGCGCCAGACATGCGCCCATCGGTGACCAGCGCCACCTTGAATCCCTGGTCCTGCAACACGGAAAGCGCCGGAGTCAGCTTGTGCAATTCCGGCATGCCGTTCGCCTTGGGCCCCTGGTAGCGGATGACGGCGATGAAGTCGCGTGCCAATTCGCCCTTATTGTAAGCGTCCAGCAGCTCGTCCTGGCTGTTGAACACCCGCGCGGGCGCTTCGACGACACGATGCTCGGGCTTGACCGCCGATACCTTGATGACGGCGCGGCCCAGGTTGCCGCGCAGCAGCTTCAATCCGCCATCGGGACTGAACGGATCATCGGCCGGCCGGATGACCTGGATATCCAGCGAAACAGGCGTAACGGGCCGCCATGCGAGCTTGCCTTCATCCAGATACGGTTCCTGCGTGTAATGCGCCAAGCCGTCCCCGGCCACGGTCTTCACGTCATCGTGCAGCAGGCCGGCCTTGAGCAGTTCCGCAATGATCAGGCCGATGCCGCCCGCGGCATGGAAATGATTCACGTCGGCGCCGCCATTGGGGTAGACGCGCGCGAGCAAGGGCACTGCGGCCGACAGGTCGGAGAAGTCGTCCCAGTTGACGGCGATGCCCGCCGCCCGGGCTATCGCGACCAAATGCAGTGTGTGGTTGGTGGAGCCGCCGGTGGCCAGCAGGCCGACAATGCCATTGACGATGGCTTTTTCGTCGATGACTTCGGCCAGTGGCGTGAATTCCTCGCCCTGGGCGCTGATTTGCACCGCGCGCTGCGCCGCGGCGCGCGTCAGGGCTTCGCGCAAGGCGGTATTGGGCGGGATGAAGGCGCTGCCGGGCAGGTGCAGGCCCATGATCTCCATGAGCATCTGGTTGGAGTTTGCGGTGCCGTAGAAGGTACAGGTGCCTGGGCCGTGATAGGACTGGGATTCGGATTCCAGCAGTTCTTCGCGGCCTATCTTGCCTTGTGCGTACAGTTGGCGGGTATGGGCTTTGTCGCTGTTCGAGATGCCGGTGCCCATGGGGCCGGCGGGGACGAAGACAGCCGGCAGGTGGCCGAAGCTGAGCGCGCCGATCAGCAGGCCGGGAACGATCTTGTCGCACACGCCCAGGAATAGGCCGGCGTCGAACATCTGATGGCTGAGCGCAACGGCGGTCGCCATGGCGATGACGTCGCGCGAGAACAGGCTTAGCTCCATGCCGGTCTGCCCTTGGGTGACGCCGTCGCACATGGCGGGTACGCCGCCTGCGAACTGGGCGGTGGCGCCGACGGCGAAGGCGGCTTGCTTGATGATGGTGGGGTAGGCGGCCAGCGGCTGGTGGGCCGAGAGCATGTCGTTGTACGAGGATACGATGGCCAGATTGGGGCGCGAGGCTTCCTTCAGCCTTTGCTTTTCGGCGTTGGGCATGGCGGCGAAGGCATGGGCAAGATTGGTACAGCCCAGATGGCTGCGCTCGACTTTCTTGCCGTAGGCGGCGCGGGAACGGGCCAGGTAAAGGTCTCGGGTTTTGCGGCTGCGTGCGATGATCCGTTCAGTAACGGTGTGGACGGCGCTGTTCAATGCCATGACGGTGTGCTCCTCCGGTGAGGGTGACGGGCTGCTTGAGATGGTATTGTAGTTTAACTACATGTCATGGGCAATGTTACGAGTGTAATGGTGAGCTTGTTTGCTTGAGAAATGGCTGTGTTGTTGTGGTTAATTGGTGAGTAATGTCAGTTACACAGGGTGTACGGCTATGATGGGTGTAATCACTGGGTTTATTTTTATTATGTAGTTTTGCTATTTTTGTCATGGGTTCGAGCGGAGGGGTCGATGGTTCTTGCCCCGGCCCGTGTGCCTGGGCCCCAGCCAGGCTAAGCGCATGCGGTCATGGCAAGCCATGACTTCCCGCCCGATTGCACGGAATCGAGGCGTCCGCGAACTCGCGGGTCGGACAGCCACCGGCTGTCCGAAAACGTCCCGCTCGAACAACGCGTCCTTGCATCCTCGATTCCGTGCAATCGAGCGGCGCCTGCGAACCGCCCGGCTGGGGCCCAGGCACACGGGCCTGGATATGGGTATGTATCCACGATCCGGGCTACGGTGAATGGTCGGGATAGCTGTTTGCTGCATCGCTGCGTGGAATGGGCCTGCTTGGCCTGCGGAATGGGGCGTCGCTGCGGCGGGCCGGCCCTTGGCTGCTGGTCCTGCGGCTATGCCCGGTTCATGGCCAGGGGCTATTCCGGGGCTGCCCGAATAGCTTGTCGGCAATAAATTCGGAGCTGCGTTTGACTTGGCTAGCAAAAAAAACCAGCCGGTCGGAGCTGAAGCGGTGCGCGGGTCCGGAAACGCCGATGGCCGCAACCGGATTGCCGACGTGATCAAAAATGGGGGCGGCTACGCCATGGACGTCCGCCCGAAATTCACCCCGATTGATGGCAACCTTGGACTGGCGTATTTCTTTCATTTCATTCAGGCACTGTTCTTCGCTTTTTTGCAGCGCAAAGCCCTTGGCGATCGATGTCTTATAGAGCTCCTTCAGGGCCGAATCGCTTTTGAAAGCCAGCATGGCTTTTCCGGTGGCGACCTGAAATGCGGGCATTCTGCCGCCGATCTGGCTGTATGCGCGAACGGGGTTGTCGCTGTCTATCTTGTGCAGATATACGATCTCCATGTCTTCCAGCACGGACAGGTGCACGCTTTCCCCGGTTTGCTCCATCAAGCTTTGCATCTCCGTTTCCGCCACGGAACGCAAAGTGGCGTGGCGCAGCATGGCGGACCCGAGCTTCCAAAGCTTGATGGATGCCATGTATTTCGAAGATTCGCTCTGGAAAGCATAGTTGGCCTGGATCAGCGTCTGAAGCAATCGATGCGTTTTGCTTTTGCCTAATTGCAATGCCTCTGAAATTTCGGTGAGCGACATGGGGCGATCGGCATAAGCCAGGTAATCCATGATTCTCAGACCGTCCCGGAGGGTATTGTTCATAATGCGTATTTTCTTATTCGAATTCTGTATTTTAGAATCATTGTTATGGATTTCAGAATCCATAGAATAGTGGCTGAGCGAATTTTCTATCTAAAACATAGAAAAGCGGACATCCCTGTGCCCGTTCATTATAAAAAGGAGACACTATGATCATCACTGCGCGCAATTCCCGCCGAGTCGCCCGTTCCGCATTTGGACGTGTGACACGGGGCGCTATTTTTGCCACCGCAATGGGCCTTGCCATGTCCGGATTCTCGACGGCGAGCGCCGAAACGTACCCGAGCAAGCCGATTACCCTGATTGTTTCGTATCCCGCGGGCGGCAGCGTCGATGTGTCGGCGCGGATCTTGCAGGATCCCTTGTCCAAAGCCCTGGGGCAGCCGGTGGTGGTGGAGAACAAAGGTGGCGCCGGCGGCACGATTGGCACGGCCATCGTCGCCAAGGCGAAGCCCGACGGCTATACCTTGCTGATCACCTTATCTTCCCACACCATCAATCCCGCCATTTACTCCAACTTGCCGTTTGACACGGAAAATGATTTCAGCCCGATTTCGATGGTGGCTTCGGCGCCGCAGATCCTGGTGGCCAATCCAAAATTTGCGCCGTCGTCTTTGGCGGAGCTGATCGAATACGGCAAGAAGCATCCCGACGAGATTCCCTATGGCTCGGCGGGCACCGGCTCTCCCAGCCATATTGCGGGTGAACTCTTCAAAATGAAGACCGGCCTGAAGCTTACGCACATTCCTTATCGGGGCGGCGGTCCGGCAACGATAGACGTATTGGGCGGTACCATCCCATTGCTGTGGGTTTCGCTGCCTTCGGTTACGCAGCACATCAAAAGCGGCCGTTTGAAGGCGCTGGCTGTGTCAACCAAGGATCGCACTCCCGTGCTTCCCGATGTGCCATCCGTCTCCGAGACCATCAGCGGCTTCAATGTGGACTCGTGGTATGCGATGTTCGCGCCCGCCAACACGCCTCCGGAAATTATCAATAAAATCCAGGCAGCGGTTTCAGCTGCGGCGAAAGATAAGAAAATACAGGATGCATTCCTGGCACAGGGGGCAGTCGCCGTTGGCGGCACTCCCGCTGAATTGGACCAGGTCGTAAAGACTGAAGTGCCAATGTGGAAAGCGCTTGCCAAGCAGGCGAATATCAAGATCAATTAAATATGGGCCGGAAAGGAAAATCCGGCCGCAAAGTTGCATAAAGGTATAACAGCATGTCGAGCAAACCCCTGGCAGGAATCACGGTCCTGGAAGTATGTAATGTCGCAGCAGGCCCGTTTTGCGGAATGCTGTTAGCCGACATGGGAGCTGAAGTCATCAAGATTGAAAACCCGCAGGGTGGCGACACCCTGCGCAGCTGGCCGCCGTTGACCGAGGGCTATAGCGAGAACTTTGCCTCCCTGAATCGAAATAAAAAATCGGTCACCGCCAATCTGAAAGAGCCGCTCGACATATCGTTTGTGCTGCAATTGGTCGGCACGGCCGATATCCTGATCGAGAACAATCGGCCGGGCGTCATGGACAGGCTGGGCCTGGGTTACGAGGCACTGAAGAAAATCAATCCGCGGCTTGTCTATTGCTCTCTCTCCGCCTATGGCCAAACAGGCCCGCGATCCCAGGAAGGGGGGTTCGACCTGACCATGCAGGCGATGAGCGGCATCATGAGCGTCACCGGCACGCCCGATGGGCCGCCCGTCAAATGCGGGGTTCCTGTTTCCGACTTCGCCACCGGGCTCTATGCCGCCTTTTCGGTGGTCAGCGCCTTGCGCCAGGTCGAGTCGACCGGCGACGGCATGCATATCGATGTGTCGATGCTGGGCTCGTCCCTTGCCATTGCCGCCTTGCAAACGTCCGAGTACTTCGGCAGCGGCAAGAATCCCCGGAAACTGGGTTCGGCCCATCCCAGAAATGCGCCATACCAGGTCTTTCGCTGCCGAGACGGCTATTTCGGGATGGCGGCGGGCAACAATGTCCTCTGGAGCCATGTATGCCACGCCATAGCGCGGACCGACCTATTGGGCGACAGCCGGTTTGGATCGCCCAGCGACCGAGCCAGGAATCAAGGCGAACTGCTACAGATACTTGAAGACGTTTTCCAGCACGAGGGCAGCGAACATTGGCTGGATGTCTTCCGAGCCGCGGGCGTGCCGTGCGCCCCCATCAATACCTATTCCGAGATCCTCGACGACCCCCAGGTCCAGCATATGGATTGGGTGCAAGAGCTTGAGCTGCCGAATGGCCAAATGACGCGCAGCTTCATGTCTCCGATCCGTTTCAATGGCCAGACCCCCCCAGCGCGCTTGCGGCCGCCCGCGCTGGGGGAACACAACGCGGAACTGAAAGCATCCTTGGCCGCCGGGGAGCCGCAGGATGAATAATCTTGAAATCGCGCAAGATGCAGCGGTATTGCATATAAAGCTGAACCGGCCCGAGAAACGGAATGCCCTGTCATCGGAGCTGGTAGAAGAATTGCACGCCGCACTCGACACGGCTGAAGGAAGTTCCTTGCAGGTCGTAGTTCTGGAAGGCAATGGCAAGAATTTTTCGGCGGGCTTCGACTTTACGGGCATCGAAGACGAAACGCATGCCCAGACATGCTGGCGTTTCGTCCGCATCCAGCAACTGTTGCAAAGGCTGGGAACGTCGCGTGTGCTGACGGTTGCACTGGCGCACGGACGAAACTTCGGTGCCGGCGTGGACCTGTTCGCCGCGTGCAATTGGCGGGTATGCACGCCGGACGCCACGTTCCGCATGCCCGGGCTGAAGTTCGACCTGGTGCTGGGCAGCACGCGGTTTGCCGCACTGGTGGGCGCGCAAAAAGCCACTCAGATTCTGGACAGCTCGGAAACCTTCGATGCGGTCCAGGCACAGGCCATGGGGTTTGCCACGCAGGTCGCAGAGAAGGGCGACTGGCCGGAGATCGTGAAGGCGGCGTTGAATACGTCAGGAAACCTGAGCCCCGTGGCGCGTGCGATGTTGTACGAAGCGCTGGCGGACCACGACTACGATAGGGACATGGCGATGCTGGTACGGTCTCTGTCGGTGCCGGGGTTGAAGGAGCGGATACAGGCGTATCTGGCTTAGCGGTTTTGTTGCTTCAGCGTGTGATGCGATCATTTGCTTGGTTCTTGGTTCTTGGTTCTTGGTTCTTGGTTCTTGACTCTTGGTTCTTACTCGGTTCTTGCCCCGGCCCGTGTGCCTGGGCCCCAGCCAGGCTAAGCGCATGCGGTCATGGCAAGCCATGACTTCCCGCCCGATTGCACGGAATCGAGGCGTCCGCGAACTCGCGGGTCGGACAGCCACCGGCTGTCCGAAAACGTCCCGCTCGAACAACGCGTCCTTGCATCCTCGATTCCGCACAATCGAGCGGCGCCTGCGAACCGCCTGTCTGCGGCCCAGGCATACGGACCTGAATAAGTGTGATCATCCACGGTCCAAGTACAAGGGCGTGTATGTTCAACGATAGCGGTTTATGAAGTGCCGATTCGCAGCAACGCGTGGCAACCATGTAAGCCGATCACTTAGGAAGCGTGCTATTCCAATTGACTACGATGCAGCCGCAGGTGGGCGGGTGTGGCGCGGGCAAGGCCTTCGGCAAGCGCCGCATGCTGACGAAGGGAGGCCGGGGGTGGTCGGCGGCCGCTGTCTGACCGGAGCGCAGCGTAGGGAGTTCGGCCGACGCCCGGCTGGACGAGGCAGATGCGGGGAGTCGGGCCGCGTGGCGGCGCGACCGCTTGACGGGCCGGACCGCGCCACACCCGCCCAGCTGCGGCGTCTCGACAGCCACGTAGCACCAGCGGCCTTAAACGCAATGCTTCAGAAGCAAAAAAGCGGCGTCACAGAAGCAATAAAGCCCTGTACGCCGCCGACGAGATCGAAAGGCGGAGCGAAGCTCCACCCATCCATCCTTTACTTGATTTTTGCGTCCTTGATCAGCTTCTGCTGAAACTCGGCCAACTGCTGCTGCCGCATCATTTCTTCAATCTGCGGCTTCACTTCGGCCAGATCAGGGAATTTCACATCGCGCGTGTCTTCAACCTGGATGATGTGCCAGCCGAATTGCGTTTGCACCGGCTTGTCCGTCATCTGGCCCTTCTTCAGTTTTTGCACCGCCTCGGCGAATTCGGGCACGTAGTTGGTGGCGGGGCCCCAGCCCAGTTCGCCGCCGTTCTTGCCGCTGCCTGGATCCAGCGAATCCTTCTTGGCGGCCGCTTCAAACGTTACCTTCTTGGCCTTGATCGACGCAGTCAGGTCTTCGGCGGCTTTCTGGTCCTTGACCAGGATGTGGCGCAGCTTGTATTCCTGCTTGCCGGCCTGTTCCTTTTTGATCTGGTCGTATTCCGCTTGTATCTTCGCGTCGGTAACCGGATTCTTTTTCAAGTGGTCGGCCATCAGGGCGCGAACCAGGATGCTCTGGCGTGCCAGTTCGATTTCCTGCTTGACGTCGGCCTGCTTGTCGATGCCCGCTTTTTCAGCAGCCTGCACGGCGACCAGGCGGTTGACCATTTCCTGCTTGACCTGCGTACGCAGCTCGGGCGTGTCCTGCGCGCCCTGGGCGATCAGCAGGGCCACGAACTGATCCAGTTTTTCTTGTGAAATGGACTGGCCATTCACGGTGGCGACCGTTTGCGCATAGACGGGCAGGGCTATCACGCAGGCGGCGGCGAATACAGCAAGTCGTTTCATGTAATTCCTTTAAGGGTTGGTTTTGGCGACGATGGCCAAGGCATGAATGGGATAAGGCATTAAATCGTGAACGCGATCATACACAAGCCTATGCCGCGCCAGGGTGGTAAGCCCTTCGAATTGTTCAGTCCAGATGAGCAGGCGGAAATGGCTGGCCCCGCCTTTGCTGCCGGCGTGACCGGCATGCAGATGCGATTCATCGATGATTTCCAGATAAGTGGGCGCCAGGGGTGCCAGGCGCTCTTCCAATAACTTCATGCGATCTGTAGACATCAGGATCGGTCCTTTGGTTCCCCGGTTCCCGTAATGGCCTGGGGCTGCTCTTCCTTCATGTGCTTGCCCAGCCATATCGATTGGGCGATCACGAACAGCAGCAGCAGCGCCATCAGGCCGAACACCTTGAAATTGACCCACTGCGATTCGGTGAAGGCACCCGAGAAAGCCACATACAGATTCAACGCACCCGACAGCGCGAAGAAGGCCGCCCAGCTGTAGTTAAGCTTGTCCCATATGGCGGGAGGCATGTCCACCTTGGAGCCCATGAGCTTTTGCATTAGATTGCGGCCGAAGAACAGCTTGCCGCCCACCAGTATGGCGGCGAACAGCCAGTACAGCACCGTGGGCTTCCATTTGATGAAGGCATCGTTATGGAAGAACAGCGTGGCGCCGCCGAAGACGACAATTACGGTCAGGTTGATCCAGTGCGTGGCCTCGATGGCCTTGCCGGTGGCCTTCAGCCAGATGAACTGGCCTATGCCAGCAGCAATGGCCACCGCCGTCGCGGTGAAAATGTCGGCAAACTTGAACGCTATGAAAAACAGGATCAGCGGAAACAGGTCAAACAGGAATTTCTTCATTTATGCGGGCTCGAACTTCAGCGAAACGGAGTTGATGCAATAGCGCAGGCCGGTGGGGGGAGGACCGTCGGGAAAGACATGCCCCAGATGGGAGTCGCAGACATTGCAAAGCACTTCGGTTCGCACCATGCCCAAGGAGGTGTCGGTTTCTTCGCGGACATTGGCCGGATCGAGAGGCTCGAAATAGCTGGGCCAGCCGCAGCCGGCATCGAATTTGGTGTCGGAGGCGAACAGGGCGGTGCCGCAGCCCACGCAGCGATAAATGCCATGTTCGCGGGTATCCCAATAGCGTCCGGTAAACGGGCGTTCCGTGCCTTTTTGGCGCGCTACGGCATATTCCTGCGGGGTCAGCTCCGCGCGCCACTGGGCGTCGGTCTTTTCAATCTTGTCCATGTGTGTACCTATAGGAAAACAGGCTTGCATTAACTACCATGTTAATCGACTTTGCGGGGGACAAGTGGTTCCCCAAACTGTTTGAAGTCTATTTTTTGGCCTGTCTATGCAGGGAATCCCCTAAAAGACTTTGTATCCGTTTTTGTCGATAATTTCCAATCAACCGCCATAATCGCTAGAACCTTAAACTATCGCAGCCAAAAACGATTGTTTTTTGCCGGTCAAAAGTGATACGTTTATTTGAATAACGGGCTGGTTTTTGTATAACGTTAGGATTCGCCACTTCCCGGGACGGCGAATATCATGTCTACCATGGAGACAAGCAATGAATATTAATCAGTCAGCTCGACTTTCGGTATTGGCCGGCGCGATCGCCCTGTCCTTGCCCCTGATGGCTTCTGCTCAAATCAAGGTCGGCATCACGGTCGCCAGCACCGGACCCGCCGCGTCGCTGGGCATTCCCGAGCGCAATACCGTCGCCTTGCTGCCCACCGAGGTCGCCGGCCAGAAAATCGAATACATCGTTCTGGACGACGGCACCGACACCACGGTCGCGGTCAAGAACATGCGCAAGCTGATCACCGACGACAATGTCGACGTGGTGGTCGGCACCTCGGTTACCCCCGGCTCCTTGGCCATGGTGGACGTCGCGGGCGAAACCAAGACGCCCATGATCAGCGTGGCCGCCAATGCCAAGATCGTCGAGCCTGTCGAAGGCGCGCGCCAGTGGGTGTTCAAGACGCCCCAGAACGACCAGTTGATGGCCGGCGCGTTGGCTGACGCCATGGAAAAGCAGGGCGTCAAGACTCTGGGCTTCATTGGCTATACCGACGCCTACGGCGAAGGCTGGCTCAATGTCATGACCGAAGCCGCCAAGGCCAAGGGCATCAAGATGGTTGCGGTCGAGCGTTATGGCCGTACCGATACCAGCGTAACGGGCCAAGCCCTGAAGCTGGTGGCGGCCAAGCCGGACGGCATCCTGGTCGCAGGCTCGGGCACGCCGGTGGCCTTGCCGCAGCGCGAACTGAAAAGCCGCGGCTACAAAGGCATCATGTATCAAACGCACGGCGCCGCCAACAACGACGTGCTGCGCGTTTGCGGCAAAGACTGCAACGACATGATCCTGCCCGCGGGTCCGCTGCTGGTGGCCGACCAACTGCCCGACAGCAATCCGGTCAAGAAGAGCGCGCTCGAATACAAGACCAAGTATGAAGCCAAGTACGGCGCGGGCACCATCAATACCTTCGGCGGCCATATGTGGGATGCCGGGCTGCTGATCTCCACGGCCATTCCCCATGCTTTGAAGACGGGCGCCAAGCCCGGCACGGCGGAGTTCCGCAAGGCCTTGCGCGACGCCATCGAGCAGATCAAAGACCTGCCGGCATCGCAAGGGGTGTTTTCCATGTCGGCCACCGATCACGCCGGTTTCGACAAGCGTGCGCGCGTAATGGTCAAAGTGGTCGACGGCAAATGGACATACCAGCCCGACCTGTAATACCGTGACGCATGCCGGCGCCGCGCGGCGCCGGCATGCATTCCACGTCGATTCGTTGTAGGGGCGCAAGGCGTTTCTTGCGCCCCGACTTCTTGGCTTTCCGGAAATGGATACAACAATAGTATTGATACTGCTGCAGGACGGCGTCATGAATGGCGCCATCTATGCGCTATTGGGCCTGGCGCTCGTGCTTGTGTTTGTGGTGACCCGCGTCATCTTCATACCGCAAGGCGAATTCGTCGCCTTTGGCGCGCTGACTCTGGCGTTCATGGTAAATGGACGCATTCCGGGAACGGTCAATTTGCTGCTTATCGTGGGTGTGCTGGTCTTCCTGGTCGAAGTCCTGGCGGCGCTGCGCGGCAGCAACTGGAACGGCATGGCCAAGACGTTTTCATGGTCTGTCCTGCTGCCCCTGGGGCTCTACCTGCTTGCGCCCTATATCGTCAGCAAGGATACCTCGCTGTGGATCAACGTCCTGTTTTCCATGGCCCTGGTCGTGCCGCTGGGACCCATGCTTTACCGCCTGGTGTACCAGCCGGTGGCCGAGGCGAGCGTGCTGGTCCTGCTTATTATTTCGGTAGCCGTCCATTTTGCCCTGACGGGGCTGGCACTGGTGTTCTTCGGCGCCGAAGGCTGGCGCACGCCGCCTTTCATGGAGGGCGAAGTGCATATGGGCGTGGTCAGTTGGTCGGCGCAAACCTTCTTTGTGCTGGGCACCTGCGTCCTGCTCATACTGGGCCTCTGGATATTCTTCGGCAAGACCCTGTATGGCCGCGCGTTGCGCGCCACCGCCGTCAATCGCCGCGGCGCGCGGCTGGTCGGCATCAGCACCAATATGTCGGGCAGCCTGACCTTTACGCTGGCGGCCGCCATCGGCGCCTTGTCCGGCATGCTTATCGCACCGGTTACCACCATTTACTACGATACCGGCTTCCTGATCGGCCTGAAGGGCTTTGTGGCGGCCATCTTCGGCGGACTCATCAGCTACCCCATTGCCGCGGGCGGAGCCCTGTTCGTCGGCATACTTGAAGCGTTCTCGTCGTTCTGGGCCAGCGCATACAAAGAGGTCATCGTGTTTACGCTGATCATCCCCGTGCTGTTGTGGCGTTCTTTCGGCGTGCATCATGCCGATGATGAGGAGTAAGCAGATGAATCGTTTATTGCTCGCCGTCGTCGGATTGGCCTTGGCCGCGCTTCCCCTGATTCCGGGAACTCCCGAGTTCTGGATCACGCACCTCAATTACATCGGACTGGCGAGCCTGGTCGTGCTTGGCCTGGTCTTGCTGACGGGCATAGGCGGCCTGACATCGTTCGGCCAGGCCGCTTTCGTCGGCATCGGCGCTTACACCACGGCCTGGCTGACCACCTCTGTGGGCTGGTCGCCCTGGGTGGCGCTGCTGATCGGCCTATTGCTTACCTTCCTGGTGGCCTATGTCCTGGGCGCGATCACTCTGCGGTTGTCGGGGCACTATCTGCCCCTGGGCACCATAGCGTGGTGCCTGTCCCTGTACTACCTGTTCGGCAACCTGGATTTCCTGGGCCAATACGATGGCATTGCCGGCATCGCACCCATCGAATTCTTCGGCTGGTCGCTGGGCAAGGGCCGCCATATCTATTACCTGATCTGGATCTTCGTCCTGTTTTCCATGCTGGCGACCCGCAATCTGCTCGATTCCCGTCCGGGCCGCGCCATACGCGCCCTGAAAAGCGGCGGCGGCATGGCCGAGTCCTTCGGCATCGACATGGCCCGATACAAAGTCATCATCTTTGTGTATGCCGCCTTGCTGGCGTGTGTTTCAGGATGGCTGTATGCGCATATGCAGCGCGCGGTCAGCCCCAGCCCATTCGGCCTGAACTACGGCATCGAGTATTTGTTCATGGCGGTGGTGGGCGGCGCGGGCAGCGTGTGGGGCGCCGTGCTGGGCTCGGGACTTATCCTTACGCTCAAGGATCAGTTGCAGAACGTGCTGCCTAAAATCCTCGACACCAGCTCCAACTTTGAACTGATCGTATTCGGCGTCCTGATGATACTGGTGCTGCAATATGCACGCGACGGCGTTTGGCCCATACTGTCCTCGTGGTGGCTGGCGCTGACCGGCAAGTCCGAACGGCGGCGCATCGCGGCTCCGCCCCAGGCCCCGGACCTGCTTCAGCGGCCCAGGCCCAAGAAGGGTTCGCTGGTGCTCGAAGTCGACTCCATCCGCAAGGAATTCGGGGGGCTGGTCGCCGTGAACGACATCAGCTTCTCGCTGAAGGCGGGCGAAATCATGGGCCTGATCGGCCCCAACGGCGCTGGTAAAAGCACCACCTTCAATCTGATCACCGGCGTGTTGCCCGCCACGCGGGGCAAGGTTCGCTTCCTTGGCGAAAGGCTGGATGTCCTGCCCTCGCGCGAGATCGCCCGCCTTGGCGTCGGCCGCACCTTCCAGCATGTGCAATTGCTGCCCACCATGACCGTGCTCGAAAACGTGGCCCTGGGCGCGCATCTGCGCAACAAGGTGGGGGTCTTGGCCGCCGCCTTGCGCACCGAGCGGCGCGACGAAGCCGAGCTGCTGCACGAAGCCGCCAAGCAGTTGCAGCGCGTAGGCTTGGGCGATTACCTGTACGAGCAGGCAGGCAACCTGGCACTGGGCCAGCAGCGCATACTCGAGATTGCGCGGGCGCTTGCCGCCGACCCCATCCTGCTGCTTCTGGATGAACCGGCCGCAGGCTTGCGCTACAAAGAAAAGCAGGAACTGGCCAAAGTTCTGGATCAGCTCCGCCAGGAAGGCATGAGCATCCTGCTGGTCGAGCACGATATGGATTTTGTGATGAATCTTACCGATCACCTGGTCGTGATGGACTTCGGCATCAAGCTGGCCGAAGGCCTGCCCGCCGACATCCAGCGCAACCCCGCTGTGCTGGAGGCCTACCTGGGCGGCATTGACGACGATTTCAATTTTGACGACCTGCCCATTCCCGGCCATGGCGCCGCCACGGCATCCAGCGCGGGAGGCATGGCATGAGCACCGGCAAACCCAAGCATCCCATCTTGCAGGTGACCGACCTTTCGGCCCGCTACGGCAAGGTCAACGCTGTCGTCGGCGCCAACATTGCCGTCACGCGTGGCAGCATAGTCACCGTCATCGGCGGCAACGGGGCGGGCAAGTCCACCTTGCTCAATTCCATCATGGGATCCTTGCCGGCCACCGGCAACTGCTCCGGATCCGTCCAGTATCTGGGCGCTGAAATCGGCTCATGGCAAGTCGAACGCCGCGTGTCCGACGGCATCTCGCTGGTGCCCGAAAGGCGCGAGCTGTTCGGCAGCATGTCCGTCGAAGACAACCTGCTGCTGGGCGGTTTCCGCCTGTACCGGGCCGGCAAGCACGGCTGGAAGGAAACCATCAACGAAGTCTACGACTTGTTCCCGCGTTTGCGCGAACGCAAGGCGCAGCAGGCCGGCACCCTGTCCGGCGGCGAACGCCAGATGCTGGCCGTGGGCCGCGCGCTTATGGCGCAACCCCAGTTGCTGATGCTCGACGAGCCCAGCCTGGGCCTGGCACCGCGCATTGTCCGCGAGATATTCCAGATCATCGCCCGCCTGCGCAGTACAGGTGTGGCCATCCTGCTTGTCGAACAGAACGCCCGCGCTGCCTTGCAGGTGGCCGATTACGGCTATGTGCTGGAGACGGGCGAGGTCGTCCTGGAAGGCAAGGCCAAGGAGCTTAGCGGCAATCCGCGCGTTATTGAAAGCTATCTGGGTCTTGGTAACGCCAAGAAAGAAGCGGTCGACGCCTGACAGAGCGGCAGCATACGGCATCAATCGGTCTTGCGCTGTGCAATCCTTTAAGGCGCGGCTGGCGGCCTGGGGCCGTGCTCCCATCGCCGCGGCCCCAGGCCCGCCAGCCGCGCCTGGGCGAGAAAACAACGCAGCCCCGACACACTGCGATGCCGCATATATGGAGGTCTTGCCTTCACGTATCAATCGAGTTTGGTGGGTCGCGTGATTGCAAAGCGCTGATCTTTCCGCTTGTGTGGCCGATCGATTTATACACCGTCCCAGCCTTCACCATGGATGCTTGCGATTCATGGATCTTGAAGGTGTGGCGGGCAAGCCGGGGGCGGGCGACCTTTGAGCAAGCCGCAGCCAGCACTTCAAGGCGGGGCGTAAGAGGGCGCGCATTTTTGCGAGTTCGCGCCCGACCCCGCTTTGAAGCGTTAGCAAGGGCAGCCCCGCAGGGGCCGCAGCGATGGGAGCACGGTCCTGGCTTGCCCG
>JBEBYL010000025.1:0-44516 GCA_040391135.1 Pusillimonas sp.
CTCCTTCTGCTTATGCAGCGTCTAGTATGTTGCATCCACCGGTTGAATCCGCAGTGCAAACCTTCTTATACCTATACCATGCCTGCCTGGCTTATATGAATGGCGTGAATTTGGCCGATACCGTCAATCCAACCCAAGACAAAACCTATAGCGACCTGCTTATTTCGCAGATACGCAGCACCAACGACATCAGTCCGCTGCCTACCAGCGGAATAGCAGATACTAAACGTGCCGAAGCTTTGTACATGACGCTGGCAGAGCATATCCAAATCATGACGCTGGTTCTCGAAGAGGACGACGACCCACAGATTATTTTCGAGACACTGAATGCCCGAGGCGAACCTCTACTGGCGTCAGATCTAATTCGCAATTTCCTTTTCTTGGAAGCTGCACGCAATGGCGTCGCCGTTGACTCTCTCTACGATAAGTACTGGCGAGAGTTTGACCAGACCGTTACCAACAACCAAGCCATTACTACCAATCGCTATTGGCGAGAGAAGGAGCGTCAAGGCCGCTTATTGCACCCGCGTATCGATTTATTCTTCTACAACTACACCGTTCTACGAAGCCAGGAGATTACCCTCGTAACGCATGTGTTCCAGGGCTTTAAAAGCTGGTGGCAGAAAGACCGGCGCGACCTAGAGGAAGAGCTCCGTCACATTCAAACACTCAGTCAGCACTTTTCCGAGCTTATCTCTCCAAAAGGCACAGATTACTTGGCAGAGTTTTCGCGACTCATCAAATCACTGGATGTGGGCACCATTACTCCCATCTATCTAGCTTTACGCGAACGTCTAGCCGCAGACAGTGCCGAACTGAGGCAAGCGATTGGTGATTTATCCTCTTATCTCGTGCGTCGCAGTGTGTGTGGCCTGACGACCAAAGGCTATAACCGCTTCTTCTTACGAGTGTTGCGCGGCATATCTGAGTCTGATGAGAGCCCGCATGAGGCCTTGCGTCAGGCGTTGCTCAGCGGGCGTGGAATTAGTGAGGAATGGCCAAATGATCAGGCCTTTACTGATAAGTGGACGACACGTTCCATTTACACAGAAATGAAACCGGGCAGAATATCTGCTTTACTGCGAGCATTAGAGTATGCCGCACGTGGAACCAATCAGGGCAGCAATCATGTGCCAGAACAAGCCGCGCTGACGGTCGAGCATGTCATGCCACAAAGCTGGCAGAGTTTGCCAACCTATGAAATACCAGGCATGACTGACGATCAGAAGGCTATTAGGCAAGCCGCTTTACATTGCTTCGGCAATCTTACGATACTGACCGGCCCGCTGAATAGCTCGGTGAGTAATGGACCATTTTTAGATACGACTGACGACAAAGGGAGCATCGTTTTAGGTAAACGCTCTAAGCTTGGTCAAAGCGCTTTATTGATCAATACCTACTTTCACCAAAGTAGCTTAAGTAGTTGGGACGAGGCATCCATTCGTCAAAGAGGGAAATACATTGCCAAAGCAGCCATCATGGTGTGGAGTCGCCCTAGTGCTGATGTGCCTCCGGCAAAGATTTCGGATGCGCTGTCTGGGCAGCCGCCTCTCTGAGCTTGACCTCGCCATGTTATAGCAGCTTAAAAGACTGACGACTCCCGACAAAGCTTTAACCTAAGCATAAACAATCGAACCATCATTGGAATACACCGGTTCAGGAACTCCATCGCGAGCAAATGTAGCTGCCAATGCTGATTTCACAGCATCACCCGATTTATCATGCCCCAACACGTCGGCCTCGAGCATTTTCTGGAGTTCTCCGACATCTGACTCGGTATCTCCCATGGGCCACAGCGCAGAACTAGCCAGACGGCGCTTACGCTGCATCAAGCTATGCAGCAAACAGTCAAATGACTGCTCTCGATAATGTGGGTGTATTGCCATCGGCAAATGAATTGAAACATCTTTGGTCTGACCCAGCCGATGAACGCGATCGTTGCATTGCTCTTCCACCGCGGGGTTCCACCAACGTGATAGGTGAATGACATGAGTCGCAGCAGTTAAGGTGAGGCCCGTACCAGCCGCCTTGGGACCTAAGACCAATAGATCAAACCCTCCATCGTGGACCTGATGCTCCTGGAAGCGGTTCACAATGATCTGGCGTTGTTTTATCGGTGTATCTCCGTTAATGAGATCAACCCTTTCTAGGCCGAATGCTGCTTTCACCAAGGCACCCATCAAAGGTTCGGCAACGCTAGTCATGTCAAGAATTATGATGGATTTTTGATTTAAGTTTCATGCAATCGTGCTTTTCCGTACGTCCACATAGCCAGACATCAAATTACGAGCTGGAACAAAACTCAGTTGTCCGGAAATTCCGGATAACTAGAGACATCTACGCCGACAACGTGAACTGCTCGTATGACTGTCGCCTCGTAGCTTGCCTGTGAAAACTCGACAAAATGATTAGATTTTGTGTTATTTTTCACTCATGGATAGAAATTTACGACATGATCTAATCAAACGGTTGCAATCCGACCTTCCACGCGGTGCGCCATTTGACTTGACCACCCTGGCCACGCTTGGGGTGTCGCCCACGCTCGCCGCAGCCTATGCCAAAAATGGATGGCTCGTGCGCCTGGCTCAAGGCGTCTACGCCTTCCCCAATGACGACTTCAGCGTCTATGGCGCATTGCAGTTTCTCCAACAACACGTGCCCAGCCTGCATGTCGGAGGCAAGAGCGCCCTCGCCTTGCATGGCGTGAGGCACAACCTGGGCAGCCGCGATACGCTGGTGCTATGGGGTGACGTCCGCCACACACTGCCCACCTGGTTCACCGTACGCTTTCCGGCGCGCTACGTCTACGCCAGCCTTTTCGACTGGCCCGACGACACCCTGCCTGCCAAGACTTTGGGCACGCCGCCTGGCCAACCCGAAGGCCTATGCGTATCGGTTGCCGAACGCGCCGTGCTGGAAATGCTGTACGACGCCGGTACCAGACAAAGTCTGGAAGAAGCGCGCAATCTCTTTGACGGCCTACGGTCGCCACGCAAGGAATTGCTCGGCCAGTTGTTAGCTTGCTGCACGAGCGTGAAGACCGTTCGCCTGTTCCTCACCTGGGCGCGGGAAACCGAGGTGGTGAACGTTGATGATCTCCTGGCTCGTTATTCCCTGCGCACGGGCAGCAATAAACGTTGGATGAGCCAGCTCGCCGACGGCACACTATTAAGCCTTAACCCACATGGATAAAACCTACGCTGATACGGTTCGCCTGCTGCTGGCCGTTACCCCTGCCGTTTTCGACGGCGATATTTTCGCAATGAAAGGCGGCACGGCAATCAATCTTTTCATACAAGACATGCCCCGTCTATCCGTCGATATCGACGTGGTGTACCGGCCTTGGCAAACACAACGAGATGAAGCCCTGAAAGCCATCAACGATGAACTGGCCGCCATCGCCCAGCGGGTCGAACCGCTTGGAGTACAGACACGCCTGATTCGCAGCAAGGATTTGAGTGACACCAAGCTGATCGTCGAGAATGACACCAGCCAAGTCAAAATCGAAGTGAACATTGTTTTCCGAGGCACGGTACTGCGGGTTGAACATCGGCCGTTGAGTGCGAGAACCAGCGATCTGTTCGGTGTCGAGTTCGAAACACCTATCCTCGCTCGTGATGAACTGTACGCCGGCAAACTGGTTGCCGCCTTGGACCGACAACATCCACGCGACTTGTTCGATGTGTGGCAACTGTATGAGTCGGGTGGCCTCAGTGACGGCATGGCTGAATGCTTCGTGATCTACCTGGCTGGACACAATCGCCCACCGCATGAGGTGCTGTTTGGCAACGACAAAGACATTGCGGCAGAGTACGAACGTGCTTTTTTAGGTATGACAGAAGTGGACTGTTCGCTGGAGGTGCTACTTGAAGCACGCGCCCGGTTACGGCAAGACCTTCTACAAAGGTTGACTGACAAACACAAGCAGTTCCTGGTCGGGTTGGTGCGTGCAGAACCTGATTGGTCTTTACTGCAATGCACCCATGCTGCAGACCTTCCCGCCTTGCGCTGGAAGCTCGCCAACCTCGAAGCCTTCCGTAAACGCCGACCAGCTGACTTTTCGGCACAAGCCGATGCTCTGGTCACCGGCTTAAAACAGGCTGACTAAAATCTGGCTTTCCACGCGGGGCCCAGTCAGAGGCCCAGTCAAGGGCCCAGTCGGAAGTCATTTTGCGATTGTTATTGGTGCGACAAACCAAGGTTCGTCTAAACCGAGAATGGCAGAAATTCCGATCAGCGTGCGCCTGGCTGGGCAGGCCATCACCATCGGCGCAGAAGCCTGCTATCAGCACCCAGCCAGGGTCGGGGCTAGAGTCACGGCTATCCAGCTGGGTTCATGCCGAAAATCCTTAATTACTTGTGTTTGCCAAGAGCTTTTACTTCAGCCCACCAAGAAAATCTTAATTTCTATAGATTTTTAGTACTTTTTATTAACTTAATTCGTGACGCAATGCGTCCCACTTTGGAAGGGCCCGACAGTCCCATACAATCTGGCGGCATCATTGCGGCCGGATAGTCCCTGAGGCAGCTGTCAAGGAATCCTTGACAGCTCAGTCTGAGGATGGTCGGCAGCTCAAGCGGAAGATTAGCGTAGCGTATCGCGTAGGCAAAAAGCCCCAAAATGGGCATGATGAATCCCAATATGGGTACAACAACCTGAGCGGCCCAGGCAAGCCATTGCAGGCATATTGGAAATAGTCGAAGATGACGCTGGTGGCACTTACCGAACCGTCTACACCGTGCGTTTCGCTCAAGCTATCTTTGTCTTGCACGTCTTTCAAAAAAAAGAGCAAACGCGGTATTGAAACACCTAAGCCAGACATGGATATCATCCGTCAGCGCTTGAAGGCCGCGGCGATTGTCGCGCAGGAGTTGGAAAATGAATAAACGTATTGTTGAAGGAGTCGAAGTCGAGGTCAGTTCAGGCAATGTGTTCGCCGACCTGGGCCTGCCCGATGCCCACAAGCTTCAGATCAAATCAGGGCTGACCGTCGAAATCGCCAAGGCTATTCGTCAGCGAGGATTCACACAGGCCGAAGCAGCAGAGCGCATGGGCCTCACCCAACCCACAGTTTCAAGTCTACTGCGTGGTGAGTTCTCGAACTTCTCCGAACGTAAGCTTATGGATTGCCTGAATCGTTTAGGCTAGGACATTGAGATCCGTATGCGAAAAACGCCGGAACCAGTCGGCCATTTGCTGCTGATGCACGCCTAAGACGAAATCGAGCTGGCCGTGTCTAAAGCTACTCTCGCTGTACCGAACTGTACCGCTGCACCTTATTTCGGTACAGTACAGGTACACAAATCAGTTCTTTCGGTTTTTACAAAATTACGCTAACCTGCTGATTTATAACTAGTTTTATCTATTTTTATTTGCACTCGATTTCGCACCGCTTCCCTATGAAAGCACCGTAAATCGCCAACTCAAAATCCCCCGCCGCAAGGCGTACCAGTTCGATTCCGGCCCCCGCACCAACTTCAGAAGGCCGTCGCTGTAATTCTGCAAAGACGGCCTTTTTTATTTTCTATGATCCCCATCCGAGCTTGCGGCCAAAAGCTCGATATTCAACACAATAACTGCGGTGAATACCTGATATGGGCTTCGCCAGGAATTCATCACGCCCCGTTGCCCGCAGCAAAACGGTATGGTCGAGCGAGTGATCAGAACGCTTAAAGAGCAATGTGCACATCGGCATCGGTTCGAAACCTTGCAGCATGCCAGTCGCGTAATTGGTGACTGGATACGCTTTTACAACCACCGACGTCCACACCAGGCGTTGAATATGAAACTCCCGGCCCAGGCATTTGCATTAGCCGCATAAACTGAGCAGATGCTGCTGGGTCATTACAGAATCACCCTTTGATTTTATATACCCTTACCAGACAATCCCCATCTGGACGGACCCAGCTGCCTCCCCGTTTCCTACACCCAACTCGCAAGTTCGGTGGCAACGCCCCAGATTCGCGCAACATGATTCCAAATCAGTCAATACCTACAACCCACCACTAAAAACTCACCGACAAGCTCCCCTTCACGCCATGATCCCGCCCGCCGGAGGCAAGCTGTCCCATATAAGAAACATTCAGCGTAGCATTGCCCGAGATAGCCACGTCCAGGCCGGTTTCGATGACGGCGCTGTTCTTGGCGATCGGTACGCCGCTGACGGTAAAGGCGCTGCCGCCGGCAAAGCGTTGCGTCGCGGCCGGGGTGATGTCGCCCATGGCATGACGCCAACCCACGCTGCCGATCAGTTTGGCCGTCGTCGAGCCGAGCTCGAAGGAGCGTTCGCCGCGCAGGCCCAGGGTCGAGAACGTGACGTTGTTGGTCGACTTGTCGGTCTGCAAGGCGGCCGCGCCGCCTTGTTCGCCGTTATCATCGGTG
Source organism: Pusillimonas sp. (assembly GCA_040391135.1). Classification (GTDB taxonomy): domain Bacteria; phylum Pseudomonadota; class Gammaproteobacteria; order Burkholderiales; family Burkholderiaceae_B. The sequence goes on from JBEBYL010000025.1 coordinate 6,383, forward strand.
CGCAGGCGCACATGCGCAACATTGGCAAATGGCTCGACCTGCAAGCCGTTGATATCCGCACCATAGGCTAGCTCGCCGAACGCCTGGAGAGCCCCTCCGTGATAGTCGTCCTTAAGCGAATTTACCAGGCCTGGTATGGCGACCGAGCGTTTGGTGTTGATGTCGTGCCAGGTGTAAGCCATGCCCATGCGCACTGATAAGTTGCCCCAGTCAGTGCCGCCGTAGGCGCCCAGGTGATAGTCTCTGCTGGTGCCCGAGGCCGACGGGTTGGACGTGTCGAACTTGGTCTGGCCGTAACCCGTCAGGACGCCCAGACGCCAGGCGCCCACATTGCTGTCCACGCCGATCAGCAGCCCGTTACTGGAGCGATCCAGGCCCGCGGCGTTGCCGTCACCGTCGGTCCTGCCCCAGGAACCATACACAGTGGACCAGAACACCGGCCCCGAGTGGGTCGCGGTCACTTGCTGGGGCTGGCCGTTGGCACCATAAGCCGCCACGGTCGCGCTGGACGCGCCCACCGCCCCCATGGCGGAACGCAGGCGGTCATTGGCGGCATTGCGCACGAAACGGCTGTCTTCCATCATCGCCGTTTGCGCCGATGCCTGGATTTCGCCCGAAAGCTGATCGAAGGCATTGCGCGCCTGATCTGGCGAGAGGCCGAGCACAGCATCATGCACCGCGTTTCCTGCTCCAAGGCTATTGACGCCACCGCCGGTGGCAATCTGGTTGGGCGTTCGGCCGACAGATACAAGCGTCGCATCGTTGCGCATCAACGTCAGATAAGCGTTGTTGGCGTCGTAGCTCAAAAAGGGATCAAGGAAGGCGAAGTTCGAGGTCACACCGGAAAACTGGCCGGTGCGCCCGCCGCTGGCGGTCAGGATCGTGTATTCGGTCTGCAGCGCATAGTTGCCCGCTCCTGCCAGCACCTGCACCGAGCTGCCGTTGATCGTGGCCGTGCCCAAGGCAACGATCTGGTCCGACTGTCCTGCCGCGTTGACCTCTACCTGATAAACCGAGCCGGGGTTGAGGCTGACATTGCCTACATGAAGCGTGCCGATGGAATTGCCCGGTGCGACGACGCCCCCCGAGACAGAAAGATTGTTGATGATGCCGCTGCCGCCCAGCTTGCCGCCTGCAATGTTCAGGTCGCCGCCAAGCTTGCCGTTCACCGAGAGCAAGCCGTCCACGATATTGGTGGTGCCGGTATAAGTGCTGCTATCGCCGGCTAACATCAAGAAGCCCGTGCCCGCCTTGGTGAAGTTGCCCGTGCCGGAAATGACGCCGGCGAAGCTGGTGTTTGTCGCTTGATCGACGGTAAGCGCCGCCGTGCCAACCGCCACGGTTCCGCCGGTGCCCGACAGCGACGACATGGTAAGGTCGAAGTTATTAAGGTCAAGCGTGCCGCTGTTGACAGAGTAGGCGGTGTTGCCGACGAAGGCGCCTGCCGCGCCCGCGGTCAGCGTGCCGCCTTCGACGGTGGTGCCGCCGGTGTAGGTGCTTGCACCCGAGAGTGTCAGCGTGCCCGTGCCCTGCTTGGTGAAACCGCCCGAACCGCCGAATTTGGCGGAAGTGGAGACGGCATGGCCGTTGGTGTCTAGGAACGCGCCGCCGCTATCGATGGTGATCGTGCCTTTGCCCGTCGTGAAATTCTTTAGGAGATCGCCTGTGCTCGTGCTAACGGTGTCGGCATTGGCGCGCAGGATGCCGCCGTCGAACACGAGACTGGCCGTCGAGCCGCCCGTGAAAGTGTTGTTGTAGCCCGCTTCGACGCTATCGGTCAGCAGCACGCCGCGGCTGCCGCTCGTGCCATTCAGGTTCAGCGTGGCGTGACCGCCCGCGACCGCGAGATAGGTGTTGCCGGCGGTGGCCACCGCGCCGTCCGCGATGGTCAGCGTTCCGGTTGCCCCGCTTACCGCGATCGCCAGGCCCCTGCCGCCGCCATGGTCCATGCCTGTGAAGGCCGTTAAGGTCGAGCCAGCGCCGCTGACGGTCGCCGTGGCGCTGCCGGCGGCAACGCCGATGTTCACGGCCGAGCCGCTCAGTGCGCCGCCATCGGTGATGTTCAGCGCGCCGGTACTCGCATGGCCGATGCTGGTATTGATAGCATAGAGCTCCGAACCGTCACCCGTGACGGTGAGGCTGCCGCTGCCGCCACTGTTGCCGACTCTGGCCTCTGCGAGACCACTGGCGCTGACCGTCACCCTGCTGCCGTTTTGCAGCCTGAGATCGGCAGTATCGCCACCTGTGGCGGAAACAATCAGCTTGGCGGTGTTTAAATTAAGGTCCAGGCTGCCCCCGTCGAGCACCAGTCTGCCGGCGGTGACAGAAGCACCGGTGCCAGTCAATTCGCTGCTGCTGGCGCCGGTCAGAATCAGCGTGCCCGTTCCGCTCTTGGTCAGTGCGCCCGCGCCGGAAATCGCGCCCGACTGCGTCAGTGTCGTGCCGGTGCCGACGTCGAAGGTGCCGCCGCCGGCATTCACAATGGTAACGCGACTCATGGACATGGTTGCGGTGGTCTGCAGCGTGCCTCCGTTGAAGGTCAAGCCGCCGGCCGCATCGCCGAGATTGACGTTGGAGGACACCGACAGCACCCCGGCGTTCAGGTTCGTGCCGCCGCTATAGTCGTTGGCGCCGCTCAGGATCAACGTCCCCGCGCCGGTCTTGGTCAGCGCATCCGCGCCGGAAATCACACGCGACTCCGTCTGGGTCGTGCCGGCACCGACGTCGAAGGTGCCGCTGGGCACGGTTTGCGCCCAAGCTTGGCCGGTACCCAAAACGAACGCGAAAGACGCGGTGGAAAGCACGCCCTTGGTGACCATGCCTGAGCCGCGTTTGCCGCGGCCGTGGGCGATTTCAGAAGCGACCACCCAGGCGCCCGTAGCCCGGTTCCAGATCAATCGGTAAATGTGGTTCATGCGCCGCGCACCCTTTATTGTTAGGGCTGCGCATGACACCCGACGCCAAGCAGGAAACCGCCTATCCGCCCTATGTCGCACAGCCTGATTGGTGATGTGACAATTTGTAGTAATTATAAATACCTTGAATGAAAGTGACTATTCTTTTCTACAAGGCTCTATTAAGAATTTGCACGCATATGTCGAGAATTGGGCGCTTGACATCCGCACCCAAAGAGAACATCATAAGTTACATGAAACGTGACAGCCGCCTCTCCTCCGCCCTGCACGCCTTGCTCCACATGGCCGAGCAAGATGGACCCATGACCTCCGACGCCTTGGCTCGATGCCTGGGCACCAACCCGGTCGTCGTGCGACGCACTATGCGGGGATGGCCGGGGTCCAACTGCAACGCTCGCTGGTCTGGCCCGATGCAGGCGCGTGACAGGAAATTACTATGACATCCTTCTCTGATCCCAAGGCTGTAGACGCCTACGCGAAAATGGCGGAACGCAATGTTCCCGCCCTGCGCGATCTCCACAGAATGGTGGGTGTGCTCCTTGCGGAGAAAGTGCCGGCCGATGGCCGCGTCCTCGTTCTGGGTGCGGGCGGCGGGTTGGAACTTCGTGCCCTGGCCGGAATGCATTCGGGCTGGCACTTCGATGGCGTTGATCCTTCCACGCAGATGCTTGATCAAGCGCGGGTAACCACGAGCGGCTTCACAGACCGCATAAGGTTTCACGAAGGCTACATCGAGGACGCGCAGCAAGGCCCTTTCGATGGTGCGACCTGCCTCCTGACGCTGCATTTCCTTGCAAAGGAAGAGCGGGTTCGCACTTTGAAGGAGTTATATCGGCGGCTCAAACCCGGCGCTCCGCTCGTAATCGTTCACCATAGCTTCCCGAATGATGATGCGGAAAAGAACAAGTGGCTCGCGCGCTTCGCCGCCTACGTCGCAGCGTTTGAGATCAACGGCGTGCAGGCCAGTCCGAACATCCAGGCCATGAAAGAGCGGTTGCCAGTCCTCTCGCCCGAGGAGGATGTCTCGGCCCTGTACGAGTCCGGGTTCTCGCAGGTGGAACTGTTCTACGCCGCCTTAACCTTCAAAGGCTGGGTGGCATACAAGGGTTAGGAGCCGCACGAATAAAATTCTCGCGCAGCCATTGATGCCCCGGGTCTCCATGCGACCGCGGGTGCCATGCCATAGCCACGTCAAAAGCGGGCAGATGGAAAGGTAGCGGTAGAACATCCAGACTGGATGCATAGCGTTGCAACAGCCTGCTCGGTAGCGTTGCCACGCAGTCGGTATGGCCCAGCACGAGAGGTATCTGGTTGTAGCCAGAGACAGTCAGCGCCACACGGCGTTTCCGGTTCATGGTTTCCAGCGCCTCGTCCACGCTGCTTCTGAACTTGCCTTCCTTGGAAACCATCACATGCGCAAGATCGCAGTACTCGTCGATATTGGGGGGGCTTTTTCCTCGAGGGTGAGCCTTGCGTTGCGCCAGCCAAAACTCGTCCCTCAATAAGAACCTGGCCTTTAAGGCTTCCGGTATTTGTTGCGCAAGCCCTACATACAGATCGATTTCACCTCGTTCCATTCTATAGGTAAGGTTGGCTTCTACCGGTGCGATGAAGCTCAAGCGTATGCCTGGCGCTCGCAGTGCCAAAATGGACTGCACAACAGATAGCCCCACCAAAGTGAAGACATTGTCGTTCACAGCCACTACGAAGTCGCGCTGGGTATTGTGCGGCTGGAAATCGTCGGGCGACACAACCGCTCCCTGAAGGTCCAGCAATGCCTGGTGCAGACGCGACTGAATTGCCAAGCCGCGTTCTGTGGGTGCCATCCCTCGTCCCTCTTCGGACGGCACCAAGAGCGAGTCGCCAAAAATATCTCTTAGCCGACCAAGCTGAGTTGATAGGGCTGGCTGGCTAATGTTCAGGCGCTTGGCGGCTCGAGTGACGTTTCGCTCTTCAAGAAGAACGTCCAGGGAGATAAGCAAAGGCAGATCCGACCGCCGGATATTCATATTCTATATACCTCGTATAAGGAAAGGTAACTCACTATCAATGGCCGCGTAAGTTTAGAGTGGGTCCCTGACTGAACCCGGCGCGTTTTTCGATCCGGGCAGTCGCACTCGAATGTGCTTGTAAGTCTTGGATTATGGAATGATATATGCGAGTTAACAGTTTTTTTATCCCTAGTGTAATGGCGGTCTCGCTATTGATGGCTGGGTTACTTCCTTCAACAGTAAATGCCGCCGGTGATACTCAGGTGACGCCGATGCACGCCGTCGCACAAGTTCGTGCTCAGGCCCCCGGCGTTTACCGTTACCGGGTAGGTGATGTTCAGGTGACTGCACTGTCCGATGGGACGGTACCTCAGGATCTGCATACGTTGCTGACCAATACCTCCCCCAATGAAATAGACGGGTTACTCCGGCATTCGTTTCTGTCCAACCCGGTTGAGGCATCAATCAATGCTTATCTGATTGACACGGGTACACGACTTTTGTTGGTTGATACCGGCTCGGGTTCGCTTTTTGGTCCCGGTAATGGTGGCAAGCTGATTGGTAATTTGAAGGCAGCGGGCTACTCGCCCGCACAAATCGATGATGTCCTGCTCACTCACATCCATACCGACCACAGCGGCGGCCTGACGAGCGAGGGTCAGTTGGTTTTCCCCAATGCAACCATCCATGTGGGCAAGCCGGATGTCGACTTATTCCTGGATCCGGCAAACATTCATGGGGTTAGCGGCTACGACAAAAAATATTTTGAAGAAGCCGTGAAGACAGTTGGGCCCTATGCCAAAGCGGGCAAGGTCGTGCCCTTCAGTGGTGTTACGCAGTTATACCCCGGCATAACGGCAATCCCTACACCCGGCCATACACCCGGTCATAGTTTCTATCGGATCGAAAGCAAAGGCGAGGCCATCGAATTCATCGGCGACATTGTTCATGTTGCGTCGGTGCAGTTTCCCAAGCCCAGGATCACTATCGTTTACGATGTGTCGCCGAAGGACGCTGCAGCGGAACGCAAGAAGCAGTTCGCTATTGCTGCCTCGCAGCGTGAGCTGGTAGCTGGTGCCCACCTACCTTTCCCTGGCCTGGGTCATATCCGGGCGGAAACTGGCGGTGGTTTCACTTTTGTGCCGGTCGATTATCGGGATCGCGACGGACGTTGATACAAAGGTATCCGGGAGACATCCTGCCCTGCTCCGGCCACTAGCCGGAGCATCTCGTATCACCTCGGAGTCTGGAACGGCAAGCCATGCATCCTTGCTCAACAACTCACCCGAGTCCCAATCATCCGTGACGAACGGTGATGAATCGCGAACGTGATAGTGCGAAGGCAGAATGCGCGCTATTTCCCCGGCGCAAAGTCTATGTGTTTCACAAACTTGATTTTGCCCTCTTCATTCTTGACGATGTTATAGCCGTGCAGTCCGTCGCCGTTCTCGTCATAGGTGTAGGTGCCTTCCACGCCCTTGTAGCCCTTGATGGCCCGAATGGCTTTCTGCACGGCCGTCGGATCGGTGCTGTTGGCGTTTTTCATGCCCAGGGCCAGTATCTGTACTGAATCGTACGCCCAGGCTGAATACAGGTCGGGTTCCATGTTGTATGCCGCTTTGTAGCGGTCTGCATAGGCCTGTGTTTCCGGGCTGGAGCCCACCGCATAGTCGGCGATCGAATAGGTGCCGTACAAGGCGTTCTGCGCCAGTTTCATCGCCGTGTCGGTTGAAATCGACGGGGATCCCACCCATGCAATGTTCAGGCCCAGTTGACGCAGTTGCTTGGCAAAAATGCCCACGTCGGTGGAATTGGCGATATAAGTCGACACGACGTCCGCACCGGATTTTTTGATGGCCAGCACGATGGGGGTGAAGTCCTGCGAGTTGCTGGTGAAGCCTTGCACGGTGACCGGCTCCAGGCCGTGCTCTTTCAGCGCGGCCGTCAGGGCCTTGGCGCCGCCATTGCCAAACGCATCCGTGGAATGCACGATTGCCCATTTTTTCAGCTTCAGTGTATCGACGCCGAAAGACGCGATCACTTTGGCCGAATACCCATCGTTGGGCCGGGCCCGGAAGATCCAGGGGTTGCCGCTGTGGGTCAGGCCCACGTCGGTGCCGCCGACCATCATGGGTAGGCCGGTTTTCTTGACGGTGGGCGACATCGCCTGCACCTGGGTGCTGCGCACCGTGCCTATCATGGCCGTGATGTCGCCGCGGCTGGTTAGCTTGGACAAAGCCAGTATCGAGCCCGGGTTCGTACTGCCGTTGTCTTCGATATGCAGTTCAAGCTGCCGTCCCAGCACGCCGCCTGCCTTGTTGATCTCTTCGACGGCCATCTTGGCGCCGTTGTTCTGGTAGACGCCCGCCTCGGCATTGGCGCCGGTGCTTTCGGTCACCATCCCTATCTTGATCGGATCCGCGGCCTGGGCGTAGGACGACATCATGGCCAGGGTCGCAATGGTGCAGATTGAAGCCAATCTTTTTTTCATTTGTATCTCCTAGAGTCATTTTTATGATGTGCGGCGCTTATGAGCAATCAAGTCGGTCAATCGCTCGTCACGCCACTGCTGACGTGCCGGCCGTTGTGCGGCCGGCAATTCCTGTTGTCGTTCGCCTTCCAGCCTGGCGAGCAGCGTTTCGTTCCATTCACGCGGCTGGGCCTGACGGGCAATGTCCAGGTATAGCGGCCCGTAGCGGTTGCAGTAGTCGCGAATCCCGCCTGGTGCGTTCAAGTCGATAGTCTCGAACGGGCCCATGAACGCCCAGCGCAGCCCCAGGCCATCCTTGACGGCCTTGTCGACATCGGCGCTGTCGATATAGCCGTCTTCGACCAGGCGGAATGCCTCGGCCAACAGCGCCCCCTGCAGCCGATTGACAATAAAGCCCTGGATTTCCCGATGCACCATGATGGGCACCTGGCCTGCATTTTGGTACAGGGTTCGGGCGCGCTCCATGATCGCGGCGTCTGTCCATGGCGCGGGCACCAGCTCCACCAACGGCACCAACGAGGGCGGGTTGATCGGATGCGCCACCAGGCAGCGGGAACGGCCTTTCAGGTCTTCGGTAAAGCTGGAAGCGGGTATGCCGGAGGTGGAGCTGGCCAGTATCGTTTTCGGATCGGCCGCTTCGTCCAGCAGGGCGAAGATTGCCTGCTTTGCGTCGACCGTTTCGCGAATATTTTCTTGTACCAGCGACGCGCCGCGCAATGCTTCTTTCAAGTCGGCATTGACGCTGACACGCTGCATGATTTGCTTTGGGTCTTCACTGATAAGGCCGGCGTCGCGCTGCGATGCCAGGCTGGTCTGTATGGCGGGCAGCGCTGCCTCCAGCGCCGAGGCCTGCGCGTCGTACAGCACGACGGGGTGGCCCGCCCGTGAAAACACCGATGCCCATGCACATCCAATAAGTCCGGCCCCAATGATTGCAATCTTTTCCATGAATTTTTCGTCCTTCGGATTATCAGTTGGGCCGTGCCTGGATGGTTGCGGTACGCCGCCCGCGGTATAGGGTTATTTGCCGCCGCCCAGATAGGCGGCCTGCACTTCCTCGTTGTCTTGCAACTGTGCGGGTGTGCCTTCCACGATAAGGTTGCCCGTAGCCAGCACGTAGCCTCGATCCGCCACCGATAGCGCCATATTGGCGTTTTGCTCCACCAGCAATACCGTCGTGCCGTGGCTGCGTATATTGCGGATGGTGGCAAAAAGCTGCTGCACGATGATGGGTGCCAGTCCTAGCGAGGGCTCGTCCAGAAGCAGCAGCTTGGGCCTGGACATCAGGCCCCGGGCAACAGCCAGCATCTGCTGCTGTCCGCCGGACAGGCTCCAGCCCAGCGCACCGGTCAGGCGCTTCAAGTCGGGAAATATTTCGTACATTTCCTCGACTTCGGCGTCCATTTGGCGCCGGGACAAGCGGCCCCTGCCAGAGGTACCTATCATGATGTTCTCTTTGACGGTCAGGCCCGCGAAGATGCGTCTGCCCTCGGGCACGTGCGCGATGCCCTGGCGCACAATGTGTTCCGCCTTTGTGCTTTTGAGCGATTTGCCTTCGAACAGGATGTCGCCATCGCTGACGGACGTCAGGCCGGAGATGCTGCGCAAGGTCGTGCTCTTGCCCGCGCCATTGGCGCCCAGCAGGGTGACGATTTCGCCTGCCTCGACGTGAAGCGATATGCCCTTCAGCGCCTGCACATTTCCGTAGGCGCTATGGACGTTTTTAAGTTCAAGTAGCGGCATGCGCGGGCTCTCCCAGATAGGCGGTGATGACATCGGGGTGACGCAGGACTTCCTGAGGCGTGCCTTCCGCAATTTTCTTGCCGAAGTTCAGCACTGTGATCTTGTCCGATATCTGCTCGATCAGGCCAATATCATGTTCGATCAGGAAAATCGTCAGGCCATGGCCGCTCAGGCGTTTAAGGAGATCGCCGAGTTCTTTTTTCTCTGTCTGGTTCAGGCCGGCCGCGGGCTCGTCCAGCAGCAGGAAGCGGGGGTGGCCGGCCAGGGCGCGCGCAATCTCAACCAGGCGCTGATGGCCGTAGGGCAGGTTCTGCACAATCAGTTCGGCCTTGTCGGCCATTTCGACGAACTTGAGTGCCGACAAGGCTCGCTGCCGTAAGGCCTCGCGGCCCGGTTTGATGGGGTTGTTGGCCCGCTGTGCGCCTATCATCACGTTTTCGACCACAGACATCGTGGGGAACAGGCGGATATTCTGGAATGTGCGCCCTATGCCCAGTCCGGCACGCTCATGAGGAGACATGCCGGTGATGTCGGTGCCGTCAAAGGTGACGCTGCCGCTCGTGGCGCTATAAATGCCATTGAGCACATTAAGCGTCGTGGTCTTGCCCGATCCGTTAGGCCCGATCAAGGCATGCACGGTGCCGCGCGCCACTTGCAGCGACACGCCGTCCACGGCCTTGACTCCGCCGAAGTACTTGCGTACATCGTTGATCTGCAGGATGGGCGACTGGTCGTCTATCGGTACGGTCAGGTCCAGCGCCGCGATGGCATCCGTGTCTATTGTCAGGCGCTTGCGGCGCCGATCGAACGGCGCTCGCAACAGCCCCCAGATGCCGGCCGGAAGGAATACCATGATCAGTATGACCGCCAGGCCGTATACCGCCAGGTACACCTCTTTCAGGAAGCGCAGCCATTCGGGCAGCAGGATAAGAAGGCTGGTGCCCAGCACGCCGCCAAACGCCGATTGCGCGCCGCCCAGCAACACCATGGTCAAGAACTCAATGGAGCGCGTGAAGTTGAAGTTATCCGGGCTGATGTAGGCAAAGCCGGCTGCGTAGAAGGCCCCGCCTACGCCGGCCAGGCCCGCGCTCATGGTAAAGGCGACGACCTTGACGCGCAGGGTATTGATGCCGCTGACCTCGGCGGCCAGCTCGTTCTCGCGTACGGCGCGCATGCCGCGCCCGGTGCGGGTTTGCGGCAGCCACCAGACCATGAAGATCGCCGCATACAGTATGGCCATGCAAAGCAAAAGATAGTAGCGGTCGTCGATCAGTTCGAAGCCGAACAGCGACGGCCGCCCGATGCCGGCCACGCCGTCCGGGCCCTGCGTGACTTGCGACCAGTTCACCAGGACCAGATCGAAGATTATTTGAAAACTGATGGTGATCATGGCCAGGTAATGGCCGCCCAGGCGCAGCGTGGTCAGCCCCAGCACGAAACCCGCTACAACGGCCATCCCGATACCCATGAGCAAGGCAATCCAGAAGTTCAAGCCCAGCACTACCGTTCCGATGGCTACGGCATAGGCGCCAAGCCCAAAGAAGGTAGCCTGGGCCAGATTGATCTGTCCGGCATAGCCCAGCACGATCGTCATGCCCAACACGGCGACGGAATAGGTCGCGGCCTGCATGAAAATATTCAATATGTAGGGGCTCAGGTTCAAGAACAGCGGCGCTATGGCCACCAGCAAGCCCAGTACAGTGAAGAACGCGATTTTGGTGCCAGTGCTAAATGGGGCCCGTGTCTTGGCTGACTGCGGGACGGCCATGGTAGCGACATCGGTAGATTGCGTGTCTTTCATGCTTTCTCCGATATTTTTTCGCCGAAGATCCCTTGAGGCCTGACAAGCAGGAAGATGAACAGCAGCAGAAAGGCAAAGGCGTCTTTATAGGGAACCGAAATGTAGGCTGCGCCGAAGCTTTCCACGACCCCCAGTAGCAGTCCACCGACGATGGCGCCCGTTATATCGCCGAAGCCGCCGATGATCGTGGCCGCGAAAGCCTTGAGCGCGATGATTGCGCCCATTCCGATGGAAACGAACAAGACGGGCGAAACCAGTATGCCGGCGATGCCGCCCAGAGTGGCGCTGTAGATGAAAGTAAAGGCGATCATCCCCGCGACCGGAATGCCGACCAGGCGGGCCATGTCCTTGTCTTGCGAGGTGGCCTGCAGTTTTTTACCCAGCAGCGTATGTTCGAACAGGAAGTACTGGAAGGCCACCGCAATTGCGGTGACGGCCAGTATCACCAGGTATTGCGTATCCATGAACACGCCGCCGACTTCTATGCCTTGCGTCTCGAACACGCGCTGCATGGGCTTGGGTTGCGGCCCGAAGAAATAGAGCACCGTGTTCTGCATGAAGATCGAAGCGCCCAGCGTGCTGATGATGACCGGCAGGAATGAGCGGTGGCGCAAGGGGTAGTAGACCCCCAGGTTGAAGATCATGCCGATCACGCCCATGACCAATAGCGCCATGATGATGCTCAACCAATAAGGCAGGCCGGCGCTCATGAAGGCCACCATGGCGAAACCGCCCAGCATCGCAAAATCGCCTTGCGCGAAATTGACCACATTGGTCGCGCGAATGATCAGCACGAATCCGAGGGCTACAAGGGAATAGATTGATCCAAGCGCGAGGCCGGCAAACAGCACCTGGAAATTCATGGCCAAGAAATCCAAAGCTTCTCCTCCTTTCCTGTGCCAGCACCGCCTTTCGAGGGGCTGGTCATTGTTTTCTGTCAGAACAACATGGCATGAACCCATATGGGGCGGCTCAAGACCGGTGTATCTTTACAAACAACCGTTGCGGTGCAAACACTTCAGGGGGTACAGCGGATAAAGCAAAACCAGGAATCGGGCGATGCTGTTTAACAGGAAATACCTACAAAAACCTGACTAAACTTGAGCTATGTCGTCTTCCAATGTACGATCAGATCGGAAATCATATCGGCAACTCTACAGTGCGAGTATGCCCGCGTCAAGCAATTAAAGGAGTGGAGTTATGTCCAGCGAGATAAAGGCAGACCGCTTTGCCCGAGCCGCGGAGCCCGATAAACGATTAAGCATTGCCCGTCGAACCTCCCTGGGTGATGAGGTCTATGAAACGCTGTTGGCGCAACTCGTTGCCTTGCGGATTCCGCCGAATGCGCGGATTTCCGTAGACGCGCTGGTGCGCGAACTTGGCGTTTCGCAGACGCCGATACGCGCGGCGCTCATACGGCTTGAGAACGAGGGCTTGGTCGTCAAGACCCATAACGTTGGGTATAGCGCCGCCCCTCTGCCTTCGCAGGAAAAATTCGAGCAAATCTATGATTTGCGCCTGTTGCTTGAACCTTATGCGGCCGAGCAGGCTTGTCGGAAGCTGAACAATGCGGCGCGCGCCGAGCTGGCTGAATTGGCGCTTGCCATGACTGAGCCCGAACCCAATGATGCCGAGCGTGCTTATGGAAAGTTTGCACTGCACGACGCCAAATTCCACGCACTGATAGCAACGCAAAGCGGCAACCTGCTGGTGGCCGAGGCCTTGGCGCGCTCTTATGCTCACTCGCATTTGTTTCGCCTGCGCTACCATGCCGCGGCCACAGAAGGCGCTGTCGAGGAACACGCAAAGATTATCAGCGCAATGGCTGCAGCCGATGCCGCCGGCGCTCGCGCCGCCATGGAGGAGCACATCATACGTTCGCGTGGGCGCTGGCGCCCGTATTTTCTTGAGATGATCTGACTGCCGCACCGGTTCGGCAGCGCTTTTCTGGGCAGGCTTCATCGACCTGGCCTGCGCCGGACTTTGCCTACACTACCACGGCGCATAGCGCCTAAGGGCTGACCTGCGGTCGATTAAACGCCAGAAAATGCCTAACCACAGGCCGACTCTCTCCTCGATGGAACCTCATCACCTCTTCCTGTATATCAGCATCAGCCTTCGATACCCGCTTATGCTGACGCAAATGTTCCGCCCAAGACTCCACCTGAAACCACTCAAGCAGCACACCTGGATCGGCCGAATCCTCTGCTACTCCCCAGGCATACGCACCATCGCGTCGACGTTCAGAAGAAAGGCGAGCAAGCGCCTTCAAGAATGCCGGGCGATCTTGGGAAGAAACCCTATATTCGATTTGAACAAGTACCGGCCCGCGATCAAACTCAATGGGCGCAGCGGTAAGGGGCTCGGGCCAGTGGTTCGATGGCACCAGGTCGGCATCCCCGTCCGGTAATTTGACACGATGGGCGATCAAGCCGATCAATACCAAGGCAACCGCACCCGCTATCAACGTAAACGGAATGCCGATACCTGTGGCGATGGCGCCCCAACTGATGCTGCCTGCCGTCATGGCGCCGTTAAAGACAGTTAGGTAAACCGCTAACGAGCGGCCTCGGACCCAGTTTGGCAGGACGCCCTGGGCCACACCATTGAGCGTGGTCAGCGCTGTGATCCAGGCGGCACCCAAGGCCATTAGAGCAAGGACCGCCGCCCATTTCGGTGGCGCCAAAGAAAGGAAGACCATCACCGCTGCGGCGGTGAATGCGGCGATCAACACCAGGCTGTCGTTGCTTAATCGATCGCGCACGCGCGGCATGACAAGGGCGCCGCCTATGGCGCCCACGCCGACAGCGCCAAGCAAAATTCCGTAAAACCCCGCACCGCCACCCAAGAGCTGGCGCGCCACCAATGGCAGCAGTGCCCAGACCGAACTGGCCGCTGCAAAAAACAGGAAGGCGCGCAGCAATACGACGTGCAATTCGCGGCTGGCACGCGCGTAGCGTAGCCCGGCGCGAAACGCGCCCGGAAAACGCTCGGTGAGCGCATCTTCTTCCTTCTTTGGCCGCGGCCACCACAGCAAGGCAACAATGACGAAGACATAGCTGATGACGTCCACGCCATAGGTAACGGCTGCTCCCAGGCTTGCCAGGATAAGGCCGCCCAGCGCGGGGCCAACGGCCCGGGCAATATTGATGCCCAGGGAATTCAGTGCGATGGCGTCTTTCAGTTCTTTCTTTTCGACGAGCTCGGGCACAATGGCTTGCCACGTCGGCCCCATCAATGCCCCGCCGATCCCCCCCAGGAAGGTCAGTGCAACCAGTGAGGCGACGGTATGCAGGCCGGCAAGGGATAGCAGCGCCAGGCATATGCTAACGCCGGCGAGCAACAGTTGTATGCCTATCAGGAATTTACGCCTATCCAGTGTGTCGGCCAGAACGCCCGCCGGAATAGCCAGCAGGAATACAGGCAGCGTGGCGGCGGCCTGCACCATGGCCACGGCCGCCGGCGAGCTGGACAGATCGGTCATTAGCCAGGCGCTGGCCACATCACGGATGAAACTGCCTGTATTGCCGACGATCGTGGCGATCCATAACACCAGGAAAAGTGTTTGCCGTAGCGGCGCAAAGCCGCTGGATGATACTTTTCCGGATGGAGCGGTTTGCTTGCCATTCATGTTCGTCTCTCCTGGAAGTCCAACCATGCCACGAGCAGGAAACCACCCACCAGGCCAAGGTGTTCGTAGAATGCATTCGCGGCCATGAAGCGCTCGTGGCCTGCCGGCAGCTCCCAATAGCGCAAGGCGATACCCGTGGCCAGCACAGTGAAACCTGCCAAGCCCAAGGCACCCAGCCAACGCAGCCGACCCGTCAATATCATCAGTGATGCACCCAATTCCAGTGCGATCACCAGCACGGCAAACAGCGGCGCCGGCGTCAGTCCGAAGTGATTCATCTCTGCGATGGCCTCGGGAAAATCGGTGAGTTTGACGATGCCGCCTTGCAGATACGCGGCGCATAGTCCCAAGTATGCAAGAAAGCGAACAATTCGGCTTCCAAATGCCGGCCGCATAGCAGCGGCCAGCCTATTGCTATTCGTGTTGTTCATGGCCAGCCCCTTAAACTGCCCAGCAGGAGCAGCCCAATGCGCCAAAGAAGCCTTTCAAGTCGGAGGCGGGAACTTTCGACGCCCAGGCCGTCGCATGATCATGGCCATGCAGTCCGCATCCGCTTGCGCAACCACAGGAAGCCATGGCTTTAAATCGGAACGGCTGCAAGGAATTCCTACCCGCCCCTTCGGGTTCGCCCCAGGCGCCATAACCTTTAAACAGACGTGTTGGCGACCAATCGGGCATGGCGGGCGGCACTGGATTGTCGTCCAGTGCCGCGAACTGATCATCGCCGAAAACAATACGGCCGCCGACCACTGTTAAATGCGAGGTAAGAAACGAGATCTCGTCTTCCGGCACGCCAAAATAGTCTTTGCTGGGAATGATGAAGTCGGCGAACTGGCCAGCCTGGATACGCCCCCGCTTGTTCTCTTCATTGGAGAACCAGGCGACATTTTCTGTCCACATGCGTAATGCCGTTTCCCGATCAAGCAGATTATGCTGCGGATATAAGCGTAAGCCGCCGACCGTATTGCCCGTGACCATCCACGCAAGCGACACCCAGGGGTTGTAGGATGCCACACGTGTGGCGTCGGTTCCCGCGGAAACCTTGACGCCCTTGTCCAGCATGCGCGCTACGGGCGGCGTGGCCTCTGCCGCCTTGGCACCGTAACGCTCAACAAAGTACTCGCCTTGATAAGCCATGCGGTGTTGGACGGCGATACCGCCCCCCAGCGCCGCAACGCGGTCAATCGATTTATCGGAAATGGTTTCAGCGTGATCGAAGAACCAGTTGATGCCTTGCAGGGGAATATCGCGATCCACTTTTTCAAACACATCCAGCGCACGCGATATGGTTTCATCATAGGTGGCGTGCAGGCGCCAGGGCCACTTGTTCTGCGCCAGGATGCGCACGACCTCTTCCAGTTCGCCCTCCATTTCGGGCGGCAGATCTGGCCGGGGCTGGCGAAAATCCTCGAAGTCGGCGGCCGAAAATACCAGCATTTCACCGGCGCCATTGTGACGAAAGTAGTCCGTGCCTTGTTTGTATTTCACGCTGCCGGTCCATTTCAGGAAATCGTCTTTCTCTTCCTTGGGCTTTTGCGTGAACAAGTTATAGGCCAGGCGTACCGTCAATTGGCCTTCATCGGCCAGCTTCTGGACAACTGCGTAATCGTCCGGGTAGTTCTGAAAGCCGCCACCCGCATCGATAACCCCCGTTACACCCAGGCGATTGAGTTCACGCATGAAGTGACGGGTCGAATTGACCTGGTAATCGAACGGCAGCTTGGGGCCCTTGGCCAAGGTGGCATAAAGAATCATTGCGTTGGGCTTGGCTAGCAGCAAGCCGGTTGGATTGCCCTTTGCATCGCGAGTGATTTCCCCGCCAGGAGGCTGGGGCGTGTCTTTGGTGTAGCCCACCGCCCGCAAGGCGGCAGCGTTCAGCAAGGCCTGGTCGTAAAGGTGAAGAAGAAAAACCGGCGTGTCAGGCGCAATGGCATTGATTTCATCGATCGTCGGTAAGCGTTTCTCGACGAACTGGTGCTCGGTGAACCCACCTATGACCCGTACCCACTGCGGCGCAGGCGTAATGGCCACTTGCCGGCGCAGCATGTCCAAGGCATCCGCCAGCGACCGCACGCCATCCCAGCGCAGTTCCAGGTTGTAGTTCAGGCCGCCTCGCACCACGTGGGTATGATTGTCGAATAGCCCGGGCAAGACGCTCCTGCGTTTCAGGTCAATGACTCGAGTCGACGAGCCCGCTAAGGTCAGGATTTCATTGTCCGCGCCGACGGCTAAAAACTTTCCGTCCATAACGGCCACCGCTGTAGCGACGGGGTTGGCGCAATCGAGAGTCGTGATGCGGCCATTGTGAAAAATAATATCAGGTGCAGTACTAGCCACGGTCACATTTCCTTATAAAGGGTGTTTTCCAATGTGCTGGATAGCGGAACACACAAAGGGCCGCCGGAGTCTTGTCTATGCCTGGTGGTCAGGCTTTTGCACGTGTACGACTTGGTTTCTTCCAGGCAGTTGCCCAAGCACATGCTCGGTCGCCTGCGTCTTGGCGCAGGCGGTATTGAAAGCCGTGCCCTGTAAAAGCTGTTTGCCGACCGGGATGACTTGCTCGCCGACCAGCATGCCCAGCAAGCCGATCAGCGCAACCAAAGGCGGAGCGGGCGAGCGCACGCTTAGCAAGCTGTAGATAACTCCAACCAATACACCCGCACTCAGCGAAAATATATAAAGCTTCATAAGCCACCTTCCATCCAGATATGTTAGCTTGTACCGGGCCGCACAGATTGACAGCACATGCCCGGTCATTCAGGCGCTTACTTGGCCGGATTGGGGCCAATGCGCTTGCCATGCCGCACACCTTCCGGAGCCTTATGCACCATGGTGTAGGCATAATCGACACCCATGCCATAAGCTCCTGAGTGCTCTTTGACGATGGCCATCACTGCATCGTAGGTATCCTTGCGCGCCCAATCGCGCTGCCACTCCAGCAGCACTTGTTGCCAGGTAACAGGAATAATGCCTGCCTGGGTCATGCGGTCCATGGCGTACTTGTGCGCGTCCAGGGATGTTCCGCCCGAGGCATCGGCCACCATGTATATCTCGTAGTCGCCCTCCAGCGCGGCGCACAATGCAAAGCTGATGTTGCAAACTTCCGTCCACAGTCCGGAAACCACCACCTTCTTGCGGCCATTGGCGGCCAGCGCGTCGCGCACATTCTGGTCATCCCAGGAGTTCATCGAGGAACGCTCCAGAATCTGGTTCTCGGGAAAAACTTCGAGTAGTTCAGGATAGGTGTGGCCGGAAAAGCTTTCGGTCTCGACGGTCGTGATGGTTGTCGGGATATTGAAGGCTTTCGCGGCCTTCGCCAGACCTACAACATTGTTCTTCAAGGTCTGGCGATCGATGGACTGAACACCAAAGGCCATCTGCGGTTGCTGGTCAATGAAAATCAGTTGGCTGTTTTGCGGCGTCAACATTTCAAGAAATTTGTTGGACATGGGGTTCTTCCTTTATTGATGAAGTGGTAGTAGCGGCTTAACGCTGCTTGACGCAGCGCATGACTCGTTTCTCGCTCAAGCGCACGCGAGCCGGGCCGGAAAATCGATACTCAACTGGGAAAAGGCGTTGTGCCCCAGGACGGTGGCTGTCCATAGTCATTGGGCTGAATCCAGATCTGGAAGATGCGGGTCATGGACGATTCCAGGTTGTACTCGGAAGGCCGTATACCGATACTGGCGCTCACGCTTTGGATCGTGGTAATGCACAAATGAAAAATGATGTTTGGCGTTGAGCCGGCCATGGTTCGCGCCACCCAAGGTGTCAAAGGGCCGGTATTCGATCATAAGCCCCTCCCAAGGGAACTGTTAACAATTGCGCTCAGTCTAAGCAGCATTTGCCTAACAGGGAATGCTCACAATCGAATATCAAAGTTTCCTTTTTTGACGTGTCGCCGCTACACTCATTGCAGGTAATAATGCGGCTACACATAATTTTCCAGAGTCGGCTGGATACAGACTTTGAGTCTGCTGAAGGGCACGGAGACTACAAAATGAATAAAAAACTACCGGACCTGGAGGCGTGGGCGATTTTTGCCAAGGTTGCGGAAACCGGCTCCTTTGCCCGTACGGCAAGGGAGCTTGATCTATCCCAGGCAACCGTATCAAAAGCGATATCCAGGCTGGAAGCCCGCATGAATGTCATGCTTGTTCAACGCACGCCGCGAAGCGTGTCGTTAACTGACACAGGCCACGCCGCACTTGAACGCGCCTCACGCATTCTTGAGCATGGTGAGGCCGTCGAGGCCGACATTACGGAACAATCCATCAGCTTGCGTGGCTTGGTGCGGATATCGCTTCCAATGTCTTTCGGCGTTTCACGCCTGTCGCCAATCCTGGCCAATTTCCTGGCCATGCATCCCGACGTGGAACTCGATGTGGAGTTCACCGATAGACAAGTGGATCTGATAGAGGAAAAGTTCGATTTCGCCCTGCGTATTGCCGCGTTGATAGACTCCACGCTTCTGGCTCGGCAACTGTGTCAAGTACGCATTCTCTTGGTAGGCTCACCCGCTTACTTCAAGCGATATGGAAAGCCCCATCACCCTCGCGACCTTGCCAATCATAAGACCCTGAAATACGCATACACGCATGGCAGGAAAGGCTGGCGATTTTTACATAAAGAGCACGGCGAATTTACCCAAATCAATCCAATTCAAATGCAAGCCAACAATGCGGAAGCGCTGAATCCTGCATTGTTGGCGGGGCTGGGCCTGGCTCTTCAGCCAGAGTTCCTGGCCTGGGAGGGATTGCAATCGGGGATGTTGGAAACAGTGATGGAAGATTGGGAGGTGGAACCTCTGGCGCTTCATATTGTGGCTCCGCCCGGGCGCAGACGGCCCATTCGCGTTCAAGCCCTTATAGACTATATCCTGCAGGCACTAACCAAAGAGCCGTGGGCGCATTTCACAGAAGGCGCTCCCAATTGACCTTGCAAGATTGGCTTGCGGACCATTCGGCTGACCGCTCGCAACGAGCAATAAGGATTGTTCCGTTATCGGCTTAAGCCCGGATGCCCAAGCGGCCTGAAGTCTGCTCGAAATGCTTGTCGCCGCTGTTGCAGCGAATTGCTGCGGCTACAGCGATGCCTTGCGCAAATGGCGTTTTGCGGCTTCAACAAAGGCACGAACGTTCGGGTGATTCTTGCGCCCGCTTTGAAACAGCAGCGAAATGGGCAGCACCGGCGCTATGTCCTCGGAGAACAGGGGCTCAAGCCTTCCTGCGGTGACCTCACCGGCGATCTGATATGAGAGCGTCCGGATGACGCCCAGCCCCGCAACGGCGGCGGAAATGGCCGCGTCCATGTTGTTGACCGTCAAGCGTGCCGGATGCCCCGCGCGCTTGACGGCATTCAATCCCCAGCCGCGATGCTGTCCGTACTCATCCTCCACCCGGATCACGTCGTGGTCACGAAGACCGGTCAACGCCGCAGGCCTGCCGCGCGCCGCCAGATAGGCCGGGCTTGCGCTGAATACGCGCCGCACTTCGCCCAACCGGAGCATATGGAGTGAACTGTCCGGGAGCTCGGCAATGCGCACGGCAACGTCGATTCCTTCGTCGACCAAATGCACCACCCGATCCAGCAATAGCAGCCTGACTTGAAGATCGGGATACAACTGCGACAACTCGACCACGACCGGCAGTACGTGAAGCCGGCCGAACATGACCGGGGCCGTCACCGTCAGTGTGCCGCTGGGCACCGGCCGGCCGCATTGGGCGGTGGCGAACGCCCCATCAATCTCGGCGATCCCTGCCCGGCAGCGCGCCAGAAAATCGGCCCCCTCGTCGGTCAGCCGCACGCTGCGTGTGGTGCGCATCAGCAACTGAACGCCCAGGTCAGCCTCCAAAGCGGCAACGGCGCGTGACACCGTGGTCGGCGACATGTTCAGTTGCCGCCCCGCCTCGGCAAAGCTTGCACGCTCGGCCACACTGATAAACGTTCTAAGTGTTCGCAGCTTATCCATGCTTGCCCATCACCCTGACAGATTATTGTCCAATTACGCAATAATGAAATGCTAATTTAACGTATTCTCATGATGTTTGTTAGCAGTCATACTGGTCTCAATTCAAAACAGGATGATTGCCATGAAGCTCTACCATTACTCTCTGTCGGGGCACGCGCATCGCGCCGCTCTTTTTCTCTCGGTTGCCGGCATAGCTCATGAGCTGATCGAGGTCGATCTGGCGGCTGGCGCGCACCGGCAACCGGAATTTCTTGCGCTGAACGCATTCGGCGAGGTTCCAGTGCTTGATGACGATGGCATCGTCATCGCCGACTCGCTCGCCATCCTCGTCTACGCAGCAAGAAAAGCCGGCCCGTCCCACTGGCTGCCAACTGATCCGATCACCGAGGCACAAGTACAACGATGGCTTTCCGTCGCCGCCGGAAAGATCGCCTATGGCGCATGTGCTGCCCGGCTCATTACCGTGTTTGGCGCAGCCTTCGATGCCAATGAGGTGATAGCGCGCGCCCACGCGACCTTCGCCGTCATGGAGCAGACGCTGGCGAACCAGCGCTGGATTGCAGGAACCGACGAGCCCAGCATCGCCGATATTGCACTTTACAGCTATGTCGAACGGTCACCTGAGGGAAACGTGGATTTATCCGGCTACCCAATAATCCGGGCCTGGCTGCGCCGGATCGAGGCCCTGCCCGGCTTTATCCCTTTTCATCGGACTCGCGCCGGACTTGAAGCCTGAACCGCCCTCGCCGTTCATCTTTACTCAACCGTCTTACTCAACGAAGGAACGTAAAAATGCGCTTTGACACACTGCGTCTCGATCACATCGGCATCCGGGTCAGCGACCTTGCTATTTCGGAAGCTTTTTATGCCAAGCTGGGTTTCGTCCGCGACCCGGAGGAGTTCGCACCACAGGCCAAGGCCTGCGGCCTTTTGCATCCCACTGGCCTAAGAATCCATCTGATCTACAACGGCAAGCGTGCCGATGAAGGCAATGTCTTGCTTGATGCGCCGACCAAGCGGCCCGGCTACACGCACGCCGCTTTTATAGTTGATAGCATGGACGAACTGGTGACATGGTTGGCCCAAGAAAACATCAGGATCAGCGAAGGCCCGGTCATGATGGGCCACGGTCGGCGTAATGTCTGCTTCATTCGCGATCCCGATTTGAATGTGCTTGAGTTCAACGAGATACTGACAAGCTAAGGCGATGTTCATCTCGCTTAGTGGCTTGGGTCCGCTCTATAGCCTGTGCTGAACACCCTGGCCTGTCGCAGCGATCGTCTAGTTCAGCAAACCGCGCAAGGCATATTGCATGATGCCGCCATGGCGGTAATAGTCGGCCTCAGTGGGGGTATCGATACGCAGCACGGCATCAAACTCGATGTCGCCGGCGCGCACTCTGACCGTTGGCGGGATGCCGCCATCGTTCAGGGCTGTAATCCCGGTGACGCTGAATATTTCTTCACCCGTCAACCCCAGCGACTCGGCCGTTTCCCCATGTTGAAACTGCAGCGGCAACACACCCATGCCCAGCAGGTTCGAACGATGGATGCGCTCATACGACTCGGCTATCACTGCGCGCACGCCCAACAGGCTTGTACCCTTGGCGGCCCAGTCTCGCGACGAGCCCGAGCCGTATTCCTTGCCGGCCAGCACCACTAATGGAATGCCGGCGGCCAGGTAACTGCACGAGGCGTCGAAGATGGTGGCGACTGACGCGCCCGGCTGAGTGAAGTCCCGCGTGTATCCCCCCTCTGTGCCCTTGGCAAGCTGGTTGCGCAGGCGCACGTTGGCGAAGGTGCCCCGTATCATCACTTCGTGGTTACCGCGGCGAGAACCATACGAGTTGAAATCCTTTGGAAGAACACCGTGAGAAATCAAGTACTGCGCCGCCGGAGAGTTGCCGGCGATAGAGCCGGCCGGGCTAATGTGGTCGGTGGTGACCGAATCGCCCAGCTTGGCCAGCACTCGGGCCCCTGCAATATCGCTCACCGGCGACGGGTTGCGCTGCATGCCTAGAAAATAGGGCGGCTTGCGCACATAGGTTGATGCGTCGTCCCAATCGAATAGCGTGCCTTGCGGCGTTGGCAGCCCGCGCCAACGCTCGTCGCCGGCAAACACGTCGGCATAGCCCCGGGTGTACATGTCGGCGGCAATGGTGCCCTCGACCACAGCCGCCACTGCGTGCGACGACGGCCAGATGTCCCGCAAGTACACCGGCTGGCCGGCCTTGCCTTCGCCGATCGGGTCATTGAACAGATCGATGTCCATCGTGCCGGCCAGCGCATAGGCGACCACGAGTGGCGGCGACATCAGGTAGTTCATCTTGACCTCGGCGTGAATGCGGCCCTCGAAGTTGCGGTTGCCAGAGAGCACCGACACAACCGATAGATCTCCACTGTCTATCGCTTGGCTGACCTCGGGGATAAGCGGACCCGAATTACCGATGCATGTCGTACAGCCGTAGCCAACCAGATGAAAGCCCAGAGCTTCAAGATACGGTGTGAGCCCGGCTTTGTTGTAGTAGTCGGTCACCACGCGCGACCCGGGGGCTAGACTGGTTTTGACCCAGGGCTTGCGCGACAGGCCCAGTTCGACAGCCTTTTTGGCCAGCAGCGCTGCGGCCAGCATCACTGTGGGGTTGGAAGTGTTGGTACAGGAAGTAATCGCCGCGATGACGACCGAGCCATGGTCGATTTCGCATTCACTCCCATCGCCCAGCACGATGGGGATGGGGTTGCTCGTTCGGGCGCCAATTACGGATGTGACGCCGACATGATCAGTGGGAGCATCGGAGACTTTCTCCGGTTGTTCACGAGAGGGAGGGTCTGAAGCAGGAAATGATCCAGCCACGGCTTCATCATAGCCCTTTAGTTTCTGGGTTGCCTCGCCCAGGAAAGTGGCCAGCGTTCCGCGGAAGGCCTGTTTGGCTTCAGTGAGCGAAATTCGGTCTTGAGGCCGCTTGGGGCCGGCGATGGAGGGTACCACCGTGGAGAGGTCGAGTTCGAGGCGCTCAGAATAACGTGGTTCGGCCAGAGGGTCGTGCCACATACCCTGCTCTTTTGCATAAGCCTCGATGAGCGCGATCTGTTCCGGCTTGCGGCCCGTGAGCTTCAAATACTGCAGGGTAATCTCGTCTATTGGAAATATCGAAATAGTCGAACCGTACTCGGGGCTCATGTTGCCGATAGTGGCGCGATTGGCCAACGGTACGGCTGCTACGCCAGGCCCGTAAAATTCGACAAATTTTCCAACGACCTTGTGCTCCCGCAGTTTTTCGGTAATTGTGAGGACGAGATCGGTTGCTGTGGAGCCCTCGGGCAATGATCCCGTAAGCTTGAAACCCACAACTTGTGGTATCAGCATGGAAATCGGCTGCCCTAGCATAGCCGCCTCGGCCTCGATGCCACCGACTCCCCAGGCCACGATCCCTAAACCATTGACCATGGGCGTATGCGAATCCGTGCCCACGCAGGTATCCGGGTACGCCACCGTGGCGCCTTCAATCTCTTGCGTAAAGACCACTCGGGATAGATGCTCCAGATTGACCTGATGCACAATTCCCGTGTCGGGTGGCACGACCTTGAAATCATTAAAGGCAGTCTGCCCCCAACGCAGAAACTGATACCGTTCAAGATTGCGTTCATATTCGATCTCGATGTTCCGATCAAACGCAGTGCTATCGCCGAAAACGTCCACGATGACGGAGTGGTCGATGACCAGTTCAACCGGAGCAAGAGGATTGATGCGGTTCGCATCCCCATCCAACTCATGCATCGCTTCACGCATCGCAGCCAGGTCCACCACGGCCGGTACTCCAGTGAAGTCCTGCAGCACTACGCGAGCGGGGGTAAATGTAATTTCACGATCAGCTTGAGCATTGGCGTCCCAACCCGCCAGCGCTCTGATATCGTCCGCGGCAATATCGACGCCGTTCTCGGTTCGCAGCAGATTCTCGAGTAGAATTTTCAGGCTGTAGGGCAGGCTGGCGACATCGAACCCGGCTTGGGAAAGCGCGTCAAGGCTGTAAATGATGTAGGATTTCCCATCGACCGCCAGCGAGGCTTTGGTGTTGAAGGTATCGATGCTATTCATGGCGCAGTCCTCGTTGTTTGGCGCAAAGCCGGAATATCTCTAGCCAGGTCATTACGAAGTGCCTACCCTGCAGATATTTGGGCCTTCTAAAAAATGGTACAAGACCTCCTCACCCTAGCCCCTGTCGTACAGGCCTGTCAAGGCAGCGTATGACACTCATCCCGGAAAACCATGCTGAACATCCTGGAAAGCGACGGCGTGCGCACCCTGCACTTCGGTTCATCCGCCGTGCAAGGCGCCATGCGCACCGACCGGCCCAACGACATTGAACTGGAATACGTCCAGCAAATGATGATGTGGCTGCTGTTTCGCGGCGACGCCGCGCACATTGTGCAGCTTGGCCTGGGCGCGGCGGCTCTGACCAAGTTTTGCTACCACCGCCTGGCTCCGGCCGCGGTCGCCGCCGTGGAGCTTGACGCCGGCGTCATCGATGTGTGCCGCAGCCACTTTGCGCTGCCGCCCGACGATGACCGCTTGAGCGTATTGAACATGGACGCCCTGGATTACGTGACGGACTTTTCCCGCCGCCGTTCCATCGACGTGCTGCAGGTCGATCTGTACGACGCGCAAGCGAAAGGCCCCCTGCTGAGCAATGATGCTTTTTATGCCGCCTGCGCCAACTGCTTGACCGCCAACGGCATGATGACCGTGAACCTGTATTGCGACTGGCCGGATCACCTGAACCATCTTCAGATGATAGAGAAGTCCTTCGAAGCGGTGGCCTGGCTGCCTGAAGTGCACGACGGCAACATGGTGGCGATTGCATTCAAGCGGTCGCCCTCGGTGGATTTTGACGATCTTTATGTACGCGCCAAGGAAATACACGCGACGCTGGGCCTTCCGGCGGAAACCTGGGTCGCCGGCCTGCATAGCTGGATGAGCCACGACACGGAACCGTCTTGAAGATGGCCGCAGACTGACGCATCGGGACGGATTCATTCGTTGCCCGCCGATATCGCGTCCCTTCCTTACATACCCATAGTAATATTAGCTAATACTAAAAAGTAATTTAAAAACAGCTCAACGCGGGCGAGATCAAGAGAGGAGCGCAATGAAGAGACAATACCGCTACATGGCCGCATTAGGCTTGGCTTGTTTGACCTGGGGCAGTGTCCAGGCGGCGGAAGCCACCTATACCAGCGCCACCCTGACGACCGAGACCGCCCTGGCCGCGGCGCAAGCGGCCCTTGCCTCTTGCCGTGAAGGCGGATACCAGGTGGCTGTCAGCGTTACCGATCGATCGGGGGTGCCTATCGTCGTGCTGCGTGACCGCTATGCGGGCCCGCATACGCCGGACACCGCCACACGCAAGGCCTATACCTCGGCCAGTTTCCGCATGTCGTCGGCCGACTTGGCGGAAGCCACCCAAGCGGGGAAGGCAACGTCCGGCATCCGCCATCTGGATCAGATTCTGGCATTGGGCGGCGGCTTGCCGATCGAAACCGCCGGCTCAATGGTGGGCGCCATAGGCATATCGGGCGCGCCCGGAGGCGACGCCGATGAAGCCTGCGCCCGCGCCGGCATCGAAGCCATTCAGGCGGACCTGGACTTTCAGTAGGTAGCTCCGCCTTGCGGCCGCATCGTCGCTGAAGGCCGTGGCGATGCGCGCTACGGCTTGCCTTCCAGGCTTTCCCGCTCCATGACCAGGTATTGTCCATAGGCGTTGATGCGGTTGGCGTCGCCAAACGCGGGATAGGATTCGAACCGGCTCCAGTCCGTGGCGGCATAGGCTTCTTCGAACCCCACCATATCCTCGACGGCGGCGCCCATTTCCTGGCGCAGGTATTCCAGGTAGCTGCGCGTCAGCGCCATGTCTTCCTGGGTATTGGTTGACGATGCGCCATGGCCCGGAATGACGATCTTGGGCTTCACGTCCAGCATGCTGTCCAAGGCGGCAAGCCAGGCCTTGCTGTCGGCATCACCCACAAACGGGATGCGGCCTGTGAAATACAGGTCGCCGGCGAACAGGACTTGATCCTGGTCCACATACATCATGATGTCGTCATCGGAATGCGCGCCGCTGACATCGATAAGCTGGAAGCGCATGCCGCCCAGGGTGAACGGAATGATCTTGCCGTCGGTGAAGCCCAGCCAGCGGTCCGCCGGCAGCACCCTGGTGTTGTCGTCCACCCAGGGGGCCAGGTCGGCGCGGCGCTGTTCCAGGCGCTCTTGCGCAATATCGGAATTCAGGTAGCCCCGGCCCTTGGTGTGCGCCCAGATCTCCGCCCCCGCCTTCTGGAAGGCCTGCAGGCCGTAGATGTGATCGGCATGGTAGTGGCTGACGATCACCCGCTTGACCGGCTGATCGGTGATCTTGGCAATCGCGGCCAGCATGGCTTGGCCCAGCGCCGGTGTGCCCAGGGTGTCGAACGCGACGACACCGTCGCCGGTGACGACAAAGCCGGCATTGGACATAAAGCCTTTGTTCGCCGCGCTTGCCATGCCGGACTCGCCGCCGAAGTAATACACATGGGGACTGACCTGTATCGGCTTAAGCTCGATCACCGGTTCGGCCGCCGTGGCAGCGGCGGACCCCAGCGCCAGGCAGGCGATCAGGGCGGCAAGGCCTCTTTGCAGGATATGCGCCATGTGATGCTTCCTTCTGGTGGCGGTATAGGGGCTGGCGATGTCTCGATGCCGGGGCCTCGGCACGGCGCAAAGCGCCCAAGACAGGCTTGGGCGCTTTATCCGCCTAAGGCTTGATATAGGCATAGCCTTCTTTGTTCTGCAGCTCTGTAATGCGCACCACGCCGGACGGCACGAATTCCGCCTCCATCACAAAATCGTCGTTGGTCTGGTTCTTGCGCTTCATGGTGATCTGGCAAACTTCGAACCGCACGCCGCGCGCCGCCAATCCCGAGATCAGCGGACCGACCGTGGCGGCGTCCTTGTAGTCGGTTTCAAGAAACTCGATGCCATCCGCGTGCGCGACCGCAACGATCTTGGTTTTGGGATCGGTGTCCAGTTGATTGCGCATATTGCGCAACGCGGCCAAGGCCTGCCCCGCGGAATCGTTGATGTGATAGATGACCTTGGCCGGTTCGCCGCCGGCTGCGGCCGGCCCCTGGGCCAATACTGGAAGCACGGCGCCGGACAGGGAAAGCCCCAGGGCAAACGTAAGCGTGGCAAATCTATTCATGGCGTATCTCCTGAAAAATGAACGGTATCCAACAAGGCCTTACACAAGGCCCTGGTTTCCATCCACCCCTTTGATTCGGGGTTCGTTCAACTGTATCTTGCTGATGGTTTTCTTGTCGCGCAGGTGGCGGGACACGACATCCCACACCGGTTCGCCTTTCGCACCTTCGGCAACCGGCGCCCATCCCGCGACCTTGTAGGTCTTGTCCGCCTCGATCGGCTTGCCGTCGAGCATCATGTCGCTGATGCGGTGCCCGGCCTCTTTGAGCGGATCGATGGTGTATTGCATGCCGCCCACGCGCACCATGTCTCCCCCCTGCTGGTAATAAGGATCGGGATTGAAGAGATTGTCGGCCACATCTTCAAGAATCACCTTCAGCTGGCTGCCCGGAAGATCGCTCAGCGTTGTATAGGGATAGGTGATTGCCGTCTGGTCCATCAGGTGCTCCATCGTGATGTCCGAACCGGGCAGCAGGCTGGTGCCCCAGCGGAAGCCGGGCGAAAACGCGATCTGGGCTTCCTTCTGGGTGATGAGCGCATCAAGGATCAACTGATCGAATGTACCGTTGAAATTGCCCCGGCGATACAGCATGTCGTCGGTGGTCGCCAGCGTTTCCGCCAGCTTCTCGGCGAAGGGCGAGCGGATCTTCTCGATAAGCGCGGCCATGTCGGGGTCGGCATCCAGGAAGTTGGCGAACACCGGCATAAGCTTGTAGCGGAAATCGGCCACCTTGCCGTCCCTGACATCGAAGTCCAGCACACCCAGGAATTTTCCATTGCTTCCAGCGTTGGTCACCAGGGTCTTGCCGCCGCTGTTTTCCACGATCACGGGCGCGGGCATGCCGTCGTGCGTATGTCCGCCCAGGATGGCGTCCAGGCCGCGCACCCGTGATGCCAGTTTCAGGTCCACATCCATGCCGTTATGCGAGAGCAGCACCACGGCCTTGGCGCCCTTGCCGCGCACTTCGTCTATTACGCCCTGAAGCTGGCTTTCCTGGATGCCGAAGGTCCAGTCCGGCACCAGATATCCCGGATTGGCGATGGGGGTGTAAGGAAATGCCTGGCCTATGATGGCCACTTGCACGCCATTCATTTCGCGCATGGAGTAAGACGGGAAGACGGGATCGCCAAAATCGGACGTCTGGACATTCTGCGCAATGAATTCGACCTTGTCCTTGAGATCGTTGGCGATGATTTCTTCGACGCGCTCGGATCCCAGCGTGAATTCCCAGTGCGCGGTCATGATATCCACGCCCAGCGCCAGGCAGGCGTCCACCATGTCCTGGCCCTTGGTCCACAAGGCCGTGGCCGATCCTTGCCAGGTGTCTCCGCCATCGAGCAGCAGCGCGCCCGGCCGGCCGGCCTTCAACCGTTTGACCAAGGTCGCCATGTGCGCGAACCCGCCGACTTTTCCGTACTGGCGCGCGGCGTTCTCGAAGTCCAGGCAGGTAAAGGCATAGGCCTGCGCCGTGTCCGGCTTCAGGCCGTAGTGCGACAGAAAGTGTTCGCCCACAAGATGGGGCGGCCGGTTCAGTGCCGAGCCCAAGCCGATGTTGACGCTGGGTTCGCGAAAGTAAATGGGCTGCAGCTGCGCATGGCAATCCGTGAAGTGCAGAAAATGCACATTGCCGAAGCGCGGCAAGTCATAGAAGGCGGCGGCAGCCTGTTCGGCGGCACGGGCGGAATGCGAAAACGTCATCCCTCCGGCTGCGGCAATGCCCAGCACTTGTAGGAACTCGCGGCGACTGATCATATAAACGGCTTCCTGCTGATTGAAGATAAAAAATTGGCCCCTGGTCCATCCGGTTGCGCATGCAGCCGCCGGACCGAGAGGCCGTGATTACTTGGCGCTGCCGGGCGCCGGGGCGTACTTGATAAGATCCAGCACGTCTTCCTCGAACATCTCGCCCGGTATTCTTTCGGCGACCTTGCCATCGGCCTTGATGACAAGAATGTAGGGAATGACCTTTCTTTTGCCCAGCACCTGACGCAAGGCCGGGGTTTCCATGGCGACGGGGAAGGTGTAGCCATGCTTGCGCAGATAGGCGGCGGCGTCCGCGTCGTTCCGGTCTATGCTGACCGCGAGCACTTCCAGGCCCTTATCGCGCGCCTGTTCCCACAGTTTCTGCAGATAAGGATTCTGGCGGCTGCAATAGGGGCACCACGATGCCCAATATTCGACGATGACGGGTTTGCCATTGAAGTATCCCTGCGGCAATACCCTGCCATCCAGCAGGCGGATTTCGGGAAGCGCCACAAGATCGCCGACCGCGACGTCGGAGTGCGCCGGCGCCGCAACGGCGATGCTGGCTGCCAGTCCGAACCCCGCCAGCACCGTGGCGAATCTTGAGCTCCACATGATCCGTTTCCTTATGCCTGGCTATTGCGCGACGCCGTCCTTGTTCACCGGCGATTCCGGGTCGAACAACAGCGCCATGACGTCCTTCAGCTGGGCTTCAGTCAGAATCCCGGCGGCGCCAAAGCGCGGCATGATGGAACATGCCGCATAGGCGTGGGAGTTGTAGACCTTGTTCCAGGTGTACTTCATGATCGCTTCGGTGGTCCCGCGCTGCTTGCCGTAATGCAGCAGTGAAGGCCCGATGTTGCCGAAGGAGATCTCGGCCTTGGTCATCTGGTGGCAGGCATAGCAGTTGCCGCCGTTGGCGGCGCCGGCCTTGTCGCTCAATTGCATGCCGCGTCCGCTCTGCGCCACTTTCTCGCCCGCTTTCCAGTCGCCCAGGTACTTGCCGTCGGCCGGATACTTGACCGAGGCCAGCGCCTCTTTGGTGATTTCGGAGGCTTCTTCCTTGGTCAGGGGCTTGCCCGTCATATCCGCCTGCGAGCAGGCTTTCTGCATGGCCGACTGCTCCAGCCTGTCCATCTTGGCAATGCCCTTGGGCTCGAACGAAGCCTGGAGCACAGCCTGCACGTCTTGCGGGCTGGTGCCGGTTACCGGTTGGTCCGCCTGCGCGGCGGCAGCGGTCAATAGCAGCCCGGCCAGGACGGCGAGCGGCGCGATTGTCGATTTTTTCATGAGCTTCTCCGCTTACCGTTTGAGACCAGGTGCAGCCATCTCGCCACCGTTTGCATTGACCGCCAGGAATACCGTCAGATCGACGGAGGCCTGCGAGCCATACTTCAGGTAGGGCATGCGCTGCTGCCGGAAACAGTCATTGAGCCGCCATTGCATGGAGCGCAATGCGCCTTGCGAGACCCGATAGGCCGGCCACGAGGTATAAGCGGCGCGGGCCGAATCGGTCTTGGTCAGGTTGGGCAGTTCTTGCAAGCGGATGCGCTGCTTGTCCACGCTGTGGCAGGAGGCGCAGGCAAAGTCATAGGGGCCGCCGCGAAAGAAGAAAATCTGCTTGCCGCGCTCGAACGCGGCCTTCTCCTGGGGATGGGTCTGCGGCACCGCCAGCGGTGTGCCGCGCGACTGGCCGACAACGTATCCCACCAGCGCTTCCATGTCGGTCGAATAATCACCCCTGCCCGAGAATGGTTTCTTGGTGACTTCTTTCTGGTCCATGCCTTGCAGGTTGACCATGCAGTACACAAGGCGGGATTCCAGATCCATGACGCGCCCGGCATCCTCGAAATAGCGCGGCAGCTGCGCGTAGGCATTCTTGACCACGCCGGGACCTTGCCCCAGGTCGCACTGCTCAAGCGATGCGCTCTTGGGTCCGCGTTTTTCGGCCCACAGTTCTTCGCCCGTCATCTCGATCAGTTCGGCCGGATTGCCGCCCTCACCCAGCATCTCGCGATATTGCTCGATGCCGGCCGATGTGCTTTCCTGCGCGGTAGCTGGCTGGACCGCCAGCACGGCGCCGGCGGCAAGCACCAGCGCCGCGGCGCTGCTCAGTTTTTTCTTCATGTCTCCCACCTCTCTGTTGGATGCGTACAGCCTTGTCGCTCTCTTCTTTTACGCAGCAGCGAACCTAGCGAATCTCTGTCGTGTCGGTACGGCTTTCTCCCTTGTTGTCCTTCCAGGTGATCGCCACTTTGTCGCCCTTGTTGCCGCCCTTGAACTTGAAGGAAAGGAAGGGATCGCGCGATACCGCCGGGCCCCACTGGGCCGACAGCACGGTCTTGTCGTTGCATTTGGCTTCGACCAGGTCGATGAAGTGGGCCGGAACGACATTGCCGGAGCTGTCCTTGCGCTGGCCGGTTTCCATGATGTGGCTCATCAACGCCTTGACTTCGGTGACGCCGTCTTTCTGTACAGCGCGGATGCGCATTGGTCTGCTTGCCATGATTTTTCCTCGTATATCGTTGATTCAGTATGGTGGGCCGCAAGGCGGGGCATCAGCCTCCGCAGCCGCCCAGCGTTACCTTGATTTCCTTGTGCACGGTGTAGAACTTGCCGTCGGCCTTGACCAGGGCATAGACGTCGGATGTTCCGCCCATCTTGATGCGCGTCGCCACTTCGGGCAGCGTGCCGTCGGCCATATCGAAATGAGCGGCCAGCGCGTTCGGGTTCTTGGGCACCAGGATCGAGATCTGTGTGGTGTTGGGCAGGTCGCTGTTCACGCCCACCGGCACCACGGCGCCGTTCTCGGCGATATCGGGCGCGACCAATGTGATCTTGTCGCTCTGGGCAGCCTGGTCGCCGCCGAAGGCCTTGATCACCTCGTCGACCTTGGTGGCGGTAAAGGCCGCCTTGTTCCATTCCTGCTGCACGGCCCAGGCCTGCTCCGGACGCAAAATCCCAGCGGTGACCGCAAGGCTGAGCACCGTGCCCAGCTTGAGCACATTTCTACGCTGCTTGTTCATTTCCTGCTCCTCTGTTGAATCGGGTATGTTTGTTGAACGCTTATGTTTACTGACCCGCAGCGGCGAGTATCGACTCGACCATGGTCTTGGCATCTTTATCGGATAAGGCCGGATGAGGCGGCATCGGAATCGCTCCCCATGCGCCGGCGCCGCCCTTCTGCACCTTGGCGATCAGCTTGTCGACGGCGCCGTCCTGTCCCTTGTATTTGGCGGCGATGTCCACAAATGAAGGGCCAAGCACTTTTTTATCTTTGGCGTGGCAGGCCATGCAGCCGCTGCCGTTCAAAAGGGCCATGGCTTGCTGCGACACATCGGCCGCATCTTCCTTGCCGCCTTCCTTCGCACCATCCGGAGCATTGGCGGCAGGCGCTGCCGCCAAGGTGGCGCGGGCGTGCTCGCGTATTTTTTCCACGTTGCCATCCACCGGACCGGACAAGGCCGGCGCCTGCGTATTGACGCCGCGCACAGGGCCCACGATTCGCATTTGGGCAGCCAGGTCGCCATGCGCATCCCGCGCATGAGGCGGAAGCGTCGACGATGGCTTGCCGGTGGTGACGCAGTCATTCATGCAGGCGACATTGCTTGTATCCGGCTTGCCGTCGACCTTCCATAAGCCGTCCCAGAATTTCATGCCTTTGCGATTGGGCATTTTGTCCTGGACCTGTGCGATGTTCTCGTCCGACAAGGTAAAGTCGGACGGAACGATTTCCGCCAGGTTGAGCAGGTAGGCCAGCACGGCATAGACTTCGTCGGGTTGCAGCGACTTGGGGTTGTCCCAGGGCATGGCGCGGTGAATGTAGTCCCACAGCGTGGAGACCGTGGACACCTTCATGAGAGTCGTGCGCGATGGTTGCCCGCCCGCCGTCAATCCCGCCACACGGCCGTTCTTGATATCCTCCGCCGTGGTGCCGCCCACCAGCGGCGTGAATACCGAATTGCTTTCGCCGAAGGAGCCGTGGCAGGACGCACAGGTGGCATCCCAGATATCCGCCCCCTGGTCGACCGTGCCGCTGCCTTTGGGTATTCCCTTGAAGTCCGGCCGCACGTCGATATCCCAGGCCTTCAGTTCGGCCTGGGTCGCGGGCCGGCCAATGTCGTACTTTGTCCTGGCGTTCTCGGCAAACGCTGTGGTGCAGAACGCGGCGCCCAGCGCGCATGCCAGCAAGGCGCGCTTAGTCCATCTGAACATTGAAGACCTCCCCGCTTTGGGCGACTTGCCAGGATTGGATTGCATTGTTGTGATAAGTGGAACGCGTGCCGCGCACTTCCCGCAGTTGGCGGTAACGCGGTTGAACGAAGCCGGTGCTGTCGACGGCACGGCTTTGCAGGATGACGGGCGAGCCGTCCCACACCCAATCGATATTGAACCGGGTAAGGCACTTGTCCAGCACCGGCGTTTCCAGCCGGGCGGCCTTCCAGCTTTTGCCGCCATCGAAAGACACATCGACTTGCTTGATCTTGCCGCGTCCGGACCACGCCAGCCCGCTGACGTTATAGAAACCCTTGCCCATCAAGGCCTGGCCGCCCGAAGGCGAAGTGATCACCGATTTGCATTCCTGGATCGACGTGTATTGACGATGGATGCCGTCGGGCATCATGTCGACGTAATGAGAGGTCTCGTCCTTGGAGTTCCAGGGCTTGTCGCCGACTTCGATGCGGCGCAGCCATTTCACCCAGGACACGCCCTGCACGCCGGGCACCACCAGCCGTAGCGGATAGCCATTCTCCGGGCGCAGCATTTCGCCATTCATGCCCCAGGCCACCAGTACATCGTCCAGCGCGGCATCCATCGAGATGGTCCGCGTCATGCTGGATCCGTCGTTGCCCTCGGCCAGGACAAAGCGTGCATTCTTGATATCCGCGCCGCAGTCGTCCAGCAGCACCTTGAGCGGCACGCCGGTGAACTCGCAACAGGACAGCATGCCGTGGGTGTACTGCACCGTCGGCACGGCGGCGTTTCCCCATTCCATGCCGGTATTGGCGCCGCACTCGATAAAGTGGATTTTCGACACCGACGGCAGGCGCATCAAGTCGTCCATGGTGTAAACCTTGGACTCTTTGACCATGCCGTTGACCATGAGCCGATGCTCTTCGGGGTTCACATCGACCCAGCCTTGGTGGTGGCGCTCGAAGTGCAGGCCCGAAGGGGTAATGATGCCGAAAAAGCCTTGCAGCGGCGCGAATGCCACCGAGGCCTGAGGCGTCTGTGTCAGCCCCGGCGACTGCCGGCGCTGCAGATTGGCTTCGAACGGCGAAGGCTGGCCGTATGGCTTGGATGCCACGGGATGGCCCAGCTTGGTGCTCCATGGACGCGGCTCAAGAATCATGGGATCGCCAGCCGCCTGCTTGGCCGCCTGCGCCAGCGACGGCCCTGCCGCCAATGCCGCCGCAGCCGCCATAAAGCTGTTCTTCAGAAAGCCGCGTCGATTCTCGCTCATGCCGCCGGCGCTGATTTCGTTCGCCAATGCGGGCGGCACGAAATTCTCGGGCGCTTTTTTCAGGCGACCAATGGGCACTGATCGCTGCTCCCTGCTACCACTCACACTCATTCTCCCGGGTTGATCCTAGGGGATTGAATATAAGCTAATAGCTAATAGTTATAAACAAGGGAAATTCCCCCCTTATTTATTCTTGACAAACGTCAAATCCACAGGAACATTTCCTTAGGTCAGCATGTCCGCCCATATGGCGTGCGCCCAGTCCATGGCCATCCGGCCCTCGCGCGCCGTCGCGCTTTCCGAGACGCCGCCGGCACCCTTGACCGGCAGCATGGTGCGTTCTTCCGGGCTATAGCGGTGGATGCTGGCCACATGCATGGCGTCTTGCGACCCCACGAAGCTGTAGCAGGTGCTGGAGTAGATGGGGACCGGGTTCACGTCCTGGCCCAGCAGCAAGGCAGCCACCGCCGCCGCGCAGGTCTTGCCGTGCTGGTTGGCCATATGCCCCGACTTGGGCATGACCGGTGCGATCTGGACAGCATCGCCCAGCACATGGATGCGTTCGTCGACAATGGAAGAGAACGTCAGGAAATCGACCTCGCACCAGCGGTCGTTGGCCGTGGTCAATCCGGCGTCTTTGGCGATATTGCCGGCCCGCATGGGAGGCAGCACGTTGACCACGTCGCCCTGCTCCTGCTCGCCCAATTCAAAGATGACGCTGCGGCTAGCGGCATCCACATCCACCGCCTTGAAAGCGGGGTTGTACTCGATCATGCCGGGGTAGCGATCGTCCCACGCCTGGCGAAACTGCTCGGCTTCGGAGGTGATGTCCGCGTTGGCATCGAAAATATGCACTTTGGCGCGAGGCTTGTGCCGCTGGAAATAAGCGGCCACCAGGCATGCCCGCTCGTAAGGAGCCGGCGGGCAACGATAGGGAACCTCGGGAATGGCAAGGATGTAGCGGCCGCCATCGGGCATGGCCTCGAGCTGCTGCCTTAGCAAGAGCGTCTGCGGACCCGCTTTCCAGGCATGCGGCATAAGGCTGCGCGCGCTTTCCGTCTTCAGGCCCGGAATGTGATCCCACATGAAGTCTATTCCGGGCGCCAGTATCAGCCTGTCCCAGGATAAGGGCTGGCCGCGTTTGAGCAGCAGCTTGCGCTGCCCGGCCTCGATGCCGACGGCCTCGTCCCGCACATGGTTTACGCCGTAGTTCGCCAGCCCGCCATAGCTGCGTGAAATGTCCGCCATGGACAGCCTGCCTTCAAGCACCAGGTTGGACATGGGAGCGGAAACGAACTCGGCTTTCGGTTCGACCAGTGTTACGCGTATGCGCCCGGCACCGAACAAGTGCAGGTACTTTGCCGCTGTCGCGCCGCCAAAGCCACCGCCGACCACGACCACATGCGGCTGGCCGGCGCTTCCGGCCCTTGCCAGCATCGGATAGGACACCGCAGCCAAGCCCGCGAGCGACTTGATGAAGGAACGGCGCCTCATGGCTGGCCCGCCTTGGCACTGGGCAGGCTTTCGTACCATTGGCCGATACGCCGCAGCACCGCTTCGTCATAGCCTCGGGCAATCTGGCCCTTCAGGACTCCGGGCCGCTCGCCGCTGGCGTACGCCAGCATGTCCTTGACAATGTCGTCCGCCGGCATGCCGGCCAGCGTCGGAATCCCTTGCACCGCAGAACGGGTTGTACCGTGGCAGGTCGCGCAGGAATAGGCCCAGGATCTGGCCTGGACGTCGCCCGCCGCAAAGACTGGCGCTTCGGGGCCGGACCGGCCATTGACGGCCTCGGGCTCCATGCCTTGCGCGGCAAGGGTGGGTCCCGAACACAAAAACAGACAAGCCAGCATGGCCGTCAATGGCGCCGGCCACCTGTTTCCTGACGCCGCCTTACTTGCCATGATCCTGCATCGCGGGAACCCGCCGCATGTTCATTGCAGCCGTGCTCAGCGCCAGCACTGCCAGGGCGAGCGGGGCGAACGAAACCCAAAGCACCATGTTCCAGTCATAGGCGGCCAGCAATCCGCCCGAGGCAAAGGAGCCCACCGCCATCGTGCCAAAAACGATGAAGTCGTTGAATGACTGGACCCGCGTTTTTTCTTCGGGGCGATGGCATTCCAGCACCAGCGCCGAGGCGCCGATGAAGCCGAAATTCCAGCCGACGCCAAGCAGGATCAGGGTCAGCCAGAAATGCGCGACATCGATGCCGGTCAAGCCCACAGCGGTGGCCAGGCCTGTAAGCAATAGCCCGGCCGACACCACTTTTCCGGCGCCGAAACGCGTGATGAGCCGCCCCGTGAAGAAGCTGGGTGCGTACATGGCGATCACGTGCCATTGCAGCCCCAGATTGGAACTTTCCTGCGAATGGCCGCACAGCTGCATCGCGAGCGGCGCCGCCGTCATCAGGAAATTCATGAGCATGTACGAGACCGCGCCGCAGATCACCGCAGTGACGAAGAGCGGCTGGCGAATGATGACGCCCAGCGGCCTTCCCCCCGCGATCTCGGCCGCGGACGGCTTGGGCAGCTTCACCCCCAGCAGCACGATGGCGGATAGTGCCGCGACGACCGCTTGCGCGATAAAGGTCGCCGCGAACATATGTACCGGCCACAGGTACATGGTGTAGTTGACCAGCTGCGGCCCCACGACACCCGCCACGACACCGCCGCCCATCACGAACGACAGCGCGCGGGCCCGCTTGGCCGGGCTGACGCCATCGGCCGCGGCAAAACGGAAGGAGAGCACGACGGCCGCGTAGGCCCCGCCGAAGAAGGTCGCCAGGCAGAACAGCCAGAACGATCCGATCATGACCGCAAGCGCCGCCAGCAAGCCGACCAGGACGCCGCATCCGGCCCCCGCCAGAAAAGCCATGCGGCGGCCATAACGCCGCGCGATCGCGCCGGCGGGAAGTATGCAGGCGGCCATGCCCACCACGAAAATGGAAATCGGCAAGGTCGCCAGCGTTTTGTCCGGCGCCAGCGTGTGGCCGATGATGGCGCCCGTGGCGTAGACGACAACCGAGTTCGCCCCGGCCAGCGCCTGGGCTACCGTAAGTCGCGCGATATTGCCGCGCTGCTCTCGTTCAGACAAGGCGGGAAGCTCTATTTGTTCGTGCGGCGTTGCGGCGTCTGACAAGATATACCTCGG
>JBEBYL010000026.1:0-40360 GCA_040391135.1 Pusillimonas sp.
ACGATGTCGGCATCGGCATCGGGCAGGGGCAAGCCCGCTTGGCCAAGATGCAGATCGGAAAGGATGTTGAGTCGTACGCTGCGTGGTTCAGGCATTATTGTTGATTTGACAGCATTTTTAAAACCCGCCATAATCTCGTTCTTCGGTTGGGTCGTTAGCTCAGTTGGTAGAGCACCGGACTTTTAATCCGTTGGTCGCGCGTTCGAGCCGCGCACGACCCACCAACCCGCTTGTCAAAACACCAGCCATAGGCTGGTTTTTTTATGGCCGCTATTTTTGCCGCATACTTTGGAAGCCGTGCTTTGGCTCTACTATACCGCTTTTGAGGCCGGGTTTGAAGGGCCGCCCTTGTACACGGCAGAGCGATGGCGCCACATGTGAACGCCGTAATTGAGTGCCGCGACAAACAGGCGGACACGCGCGCTTCGTACATGATTTTCGGTGTGTTCTATATAGCTTTAAACTATTAGAATTCGCAAATAAACGCTATGCGGTTATGTTAAATTGTGGCGCCGTCCTTGGGATTGGCGCAACGACTCTTTCAGCCCATGCCCTTATTTTGATCCGCCTAGAAAATATCCGCAAAACCTATGAATCACCTGGCCGCATCTCGCATGCCCTGGCCGGTGTGGACTTGCATATTCGCCAGGGCGAGATCTTCGGCATCATCGGCCGTTCGGGCGCCGGAAAGAGCACACTGATCCGCATGCTGAACCTGCTGGAGCGGCCCACGCAAGGGAAGGTCTGCGTGCGGGACCAGGACATCACCCAATTCACCGAGGCGCAGTTGCGGCAATACCGGCACCGGGTCGGCATGGTCTTCCAGCATTTCAATTTGCTGCGCTCGCGCACGGTCCTGGACAATGTATGCTTCCCGCTGAAACTGGCGGGCATGGCGCGTGCCGAACGCTTGCAACGCGCTAACGAAGTGCTGGCTTTGGTGGGCTTGACCGAGCACGCCGCCAAGTATCCCCGCCAGTTGTCGGGAGGGCAGCAGCAGCGCGTGGGCATTGCCCGGGCCTTGGCCAATCGGCCCGAGATCCTGTTGTGCGACGAGGCCACATCGGCCCTGGACCCGGAAACGACGCAGTCCATATTGCGTTTGCTGCTGGACATCAACAAGCGCCTGGGCCTGACCATCGTGTTGATTACGCACGGCATGGATGTCATACGCTCGGTATGCGACCGGGTGGCCGTCATCGATGCCGGCATGATTGTGGAGTCCGGCGAGGTGCTGGATGTATTCCTGCATCCGCGTCATCCGGTCACGCAATCGCTGCTGTCCGAAAGCGGCATCGATGCCGAAGGCTGGCGCGACATGGCCCATGGGATAGGCGGAACGCTGATACGGTTGAGTTTCCGGGGCGAGGCGACGGTGCAGCCCATGCTGAGCCGGGCCAGCCGGGAGCTTGGGCTGGACCTTAGCATCCTGCAGGGGGCGGTCAGCCGCATCAAGGATACGCCTTATGGGCAACTGGTCATTTCGGTGCAGGGCGATCCCCAGGCGCAAGGCAAGCTGAGCGGGCTCCTGGCCCAGGAAGGCGTGGAATGCGAGGTGCTGCGCTCATGATATTCGCCAGCATGGATTGGGCCCTTATCGGCGAAGCCACGATCGACACCTTGTTGATGACGGGCTTCTCATTGGTATTCACGATCATCATTGGCCTGCCCCTTGGTGTTTTGCTGTTCTTGACCAGCAAACAGCAAATGCTCGAGAACGGCCCCATCTATCATGTGCTTTCTTTCGTGGTCAATGTGCTGCGGTCGGTGCCTTTCCTGATCCTGCTGATAGTCATGATTCCGCTCACGCGGGTGCTGGCCGGCACTTCACTGGGGGTGGAAGGCGCCGTGCCTCCCCTGGTTGCCAGCGCCGCGCCGTTTTTTGCCCGACTGGTCGAGAACGTTTTGCGCGAGCTCGATCCGGGCGTATCGGAGGCCTGCCGCGCGATGGGCGCCAACTCGCGCCAGACCGTGCTGATGGCCCTGATTCCCGAAGCCACCACCGGCATCGTGGCGGCCGTCATCGTGACGGCGATTGCCCTGGTGGGCTACTCGGCCATGTCGGGCGTGATCGGCGGCGGGGGATTGGGCGACCTGGCCCTGCGTTTTGGATACCAGCGTTACCAGACAGATGTCATGGTCGTGACGGTTGTCATTCTTGTCGTAATGGTGCAGCTTTTGCAGGTTTTCGGCGACAGGCTTGTCGCCAGGCTGAACCGGAAATAATGTTATCAAGGAGTCTGTTATGTTCGTGAAAAAAATTGTGCCGGCCCTGGCCGTCAGCGTTGCCGCCCTGCTGGCCGGCACAGCCGCCCATGCGGAAAAGCTTAGCGTGGCCGCGACCCCGGTCCCTCATGCGGAACTGCTTGAACTGGTCAAGCCCGTGCTGGCCAAGGAAGGCGTGGAGCTGGACATCAAGGTGTTCACCGATTACGTGCAGCCCAACCAGCAAGTGGCCGATGGGCAGATCGACGCCAACTTCTTCCAGCACAAGCCTTACCTGGATTCCTTCAACAAGGAGCACAAGACCAAGCTGGTCACGGTGGGCCTGGTGCATGTCGAGCCTTTCGGCGCCTATTCCAGCAAGATCAAGGATGTCAAGGAG
This sequence comes from Pusillimonas sp., assembly GCA_040391135.1. Taxonomy (GTDB): domain Bacteria; phylum Pseudomonadota; class Gammaproteobacteria; order Burkholderiales; family Burkholderiaceae_B. Next base: position 2,606 of record JBEBYL010000026.1, read on the forward strand.
CTGAAGGACGGCGCGCTGGTCGCATTGCCCAATGATCCGTCCAATGGCGCCCGCGCCTTGCTGCTGCTGCAAAAGCAGGGCCTGATCAAGCTGAAGGATCCTTCCAATATTCTGGCCACTTCGCGCGATATCGCCGAGAACCCCAAGAAGCTGAAGTTCCGCGAACTGGAAGCGGCCACCTTGCCGCGCATTCTGCCCGACGTCGACCTGGCGCTGATCAACACGAACTATGCCCTGGAAGCCGGCCTGAATCCGGTGAAGGATGCCTTGTTCATCGAAGGCTCCGATTCGCCCTATGCCAACATCGTGGTCACCACCGAAGCCAAGAAAGACGATGCGGCGATCAAGAAACTGGTCAAGGCGCTGAACAGCCCCGAGACCAGGAAGTTCATTGCCGATAAGTACAAAGGCGCCATCGTTCCCGCGTTCTGATCGCCTCCGGCACGGCTTTCCGTATGCGTAAAAAGCGGCTTCTTGCCGCTTTTTTTCGGTTACCATACGCTTTTTATGGTTGCCGCCACAAGCGGACGCCACAGAAACCGCTCATATTCGAGTATTGGTTGCCCACGGTAAATAAGGAGACATGTATGTTCAAGAATAAATTCAAGGCTGTTCTGGCCGGACTGGCGCTCGCCATGGCATTGCCCGCGGGCAATGCGGCTGCCCAAGCCAAGGAGTTGCTGGTCGCGACCGATACGGCCTTCGTCCCGTTCGAATTCAAGCAGAACGGTAAATACACGGGCTTCGATATCGAGCTGTGGGATGCCATTGCCAAGCAGGCGGGCCTGAAATACAGCCTGCGCCCCATGGATTTCAACGGCATTATTCCTGGCCTGCAAACGCGCAACATCGATGTGGCCCTGGCGGGCATCACCATCCGCGACGATCGCAAGAAGGTCATCGACTTTTCCGACCCCTATTACGAAAGCGGCTTGGCTATCCTTGTCGGCAAAGACAACAACACCATCAAGACCGCCAAGGATCTTGAAGGAAAAATGGTTGCGGTGAAAATCGGTACGGCGACGGTGGACTACCTGAAGGCCAATGTGCCCAACGCAAAATTGAAGCTGTTTCCCAATATCGACAATGCCTTCCTTGAGCTGGCCACCGGCCGCGTGGACGCCGTCGTGCACGACACGCCGAACCTGCAGTATTTCGCCAAGACCGGCGGCCAGGGCCGTGTGAAAGTCGTGGGTTCGCTCAAGAGCGGGGACTTCTACGGCATCGCCTTCCCCAAGGGCAGCGATCTGGTCCCCACCGTCAACAAGGCGCTGAAAGCACTGCAAGACAACGGCCAATACGATGCCTTGTACACCAAGTGGTTCGGTCAAAAGGTCAAGTAAGCCCAGCTTGATTCATGGGCGATCCGGCAGTCCGGCGATCCGGTGAGCATTCACCGTTGGATCGCCGTTTTTCATTTCAACGGCGCCGGCTCCGTCAGGGCCGGCGTCCATTTTCCTTAAGGCGATCAACGTGACTTTTGAATGGTCTGTCATTTGGGATGCCATGCCCAGCCTTCTCGAAGGCACAAAAATGACGATACAAATCACTTTGCTTGGTTTGATCGGCGGAACGCTTATCGGTTTCCTGACCGGTGTCGTCACGACTTACGTCAAAGTGCTGGTCACCTGGAAAAGCACGGCCATAGCGGTCGCCACCGTGATCGCCCTGTATCTGCTGATGCGCCTGGCTTCGTGGTTCGGCACCCAGTTCCTGTCCGGCGTGCCGGACTGGGCATGGCTGGCATTGCAGCTTGCGATCGCCGCGGGCCTGCTGTGGCGTTTCTCGGCGTATATACCGGTAGCGCTCTCCTTCCTGGCGCAAGTGTATATTCTCTTGATACGCGGTACGCCCATCGTCGTGCAAGTGATGTTCATTTACTTTGCGCTGCCGCTGATATTCGGCTGGCGCATCGATGCGGTGCTGGCGGCCATCTTTACGCTGGTCATCAACTCGGGGGCGTATATCGCCGAAATCGTGCGCGGCGCCTTGCTGTCGGTGCCCAAGGGGCTGAAAGAAGCGGGCCAGGCCATGGGCCTGCCGTTCTACAAGATACTGGCCTTCATCATCGGCCCCGTCGCTCTGCGCCGCATGATTCCGGCAATGGGCAACCAGTGCATCATCAGCCTGAAGGATTCATCGCTGTTCATCGTGATCGGCGTGGCCGAACTGACCCGGCAGGGCCAGGAAATCATCGCCAGCAACTTCCGCTCGGTCGAGATATGGGGCGCCGTGGCCGTCCTTTACCTGATACTGACCGGATTCATTGCGCTGGTGCTGAAGTTTGTCGAACACAGGACGCAGATCGTATGAGCATTGTTGAATTCAAGAACGTCGTCAAGCGCTTCGGTTCCAGCGTGGTGCTAAATGGCATCGACCTTACGATAGAGAAGGGCGAGGTCGTCGTGGTGGTGGGGCCGTCGGGCTCGGGCAAGTCCACCTTCTTGCGCTGCATCAATGTGTTGGAGACCATCGAAGGCGGCGACATCATCGTCAATGGCCTGAGCGTGCTGGGCAGCGGCCCCGAGGTGCGCGAGCTGCGCCGCGAAGCGGGCATGGTCTTTCAGCAGTTCAATCTGTTTCCGCAACTGACGGCGCTGGAAAATGTCATGTTCGGGCCGGTCCACACGCGCGGCGCGCCGCGCAAGCAGGCCCGTGACGAGGCGCAAGCCTTGCTCCGAAAAGTGGGGCTGGGCGAGAAAATGGATAATTATCCGGGCCAGCTATCGGGCGGGCAGCAGCAGCGCGTGGCGATTGCCCGCGCTTTGGCGATACGTCCGCAATTGATGCTGTTCGACGAGCCCACATCGGCGCTCGACCCGGAACTGCGCCATGAGGTCTTGAAGGTCATGCAGGACGTGGCCGAGGAAGGCATGACCATGGTGGTCGTCACGCACGAAATGGAGTTCGCGCGCAAAGTGGGCACGCGGCTGATCTTCATCGATCAGGGCAAGATCTCGGAGGACGGCCCGCCCAATGAGCTGCTTAGCAACCCGCCCAGCCAACGCCTGAAAGACTTCCTGCAGCACGTGTCTTAAGAGCGTAGGCGGTGGAAGCCGGCACGGCCTGACGCTGGGACGTTTCAACCGCCAATGTTTTTAGCGGGGCACCCGTATCGTCCGGGTCGCCACCGTCTTCTCGGAACCTTCCCGCATGATTTTTATGGTCACCTGCCTGGGCGTGAAGCCTTCAGGCAGGGGCAGGCTGCCACCCAGGTGGGTGTAGCGCTGCAATTCGACCTTGAAGGCGGGCAGGTCTATGTGGCCCGACTTGCCGTTCGCGTATCGTCCCGCCACGTTCAGTTCGGTCTGGCCGGTAAACGTATCGGTCTTGCCTTGATCCTGCATGACCAGGATCAAGTAGTCCAACTGTCCGTCCTTGGCCTCGAAAGAGGCTGCGCGTATGCCGGGCGAGGTGCCGCGTGGGTCGGGCGGCATGGCGTCGACAAACAGTTTCAGGTCGGACGTCAGCTTCGCGGCTTCTTCCTTTGCCTTTTTCAGCTCGATGGCCTGGGCCTGGAGGTTGGCGCGCGTCTCGGTCAGATCCCGTGTCTGCTGGTTTAGCTGGGATTGCAGACGCTGCTTATCCATGTTGACGCTGTTCAAGTCGTAATGCAGCTGTTCGGATTGCTCGACGGTAAGGCGGATGGGGCCGTAGCTTTTTTGCAGGAACAGCAGGCCGCCCGAACCCAGCACCACGCCCGTGAACATCAACACAAGCCATCGCGGTATGCGGCGCCGGCTGCGGGTCGAGCCGTATGCCGTGGGCTTGAAGACGTGACGTTTGGAGGAGCCGAACATGGGTAGATATTTCCTGTGGTGCAAGGGCGGTAAGCCCGCTGGTGCCGGGCCTTGCCGAAAAGCTTTAAAGCATAGACCGTATTCCGGAAAGGAAACAGTGATTGCAGGCCTTCGTTTCGCCTTGCCAGTTTTTGAAACATTAGCGGTGATGCGCAACGTTAAATTGTAACGCGCGCCGGAGGCGCCCGCTAGCCGGTCAGGCGCCGATCGAGCACGGACAGGCGTTCCGGCGTTCCGACATCGACCCAGTCGCCGTCATGGCGGCTGCCGACGACCTGTCTTTGATGCATGGCTTCGCGCAACAAGGGCGCGAGCGGGGCGGGCCGGCCGGGCTCCAGATTCTGAAACAACGCGGGGTCGTATACGCCGATGCCGGAAAAAGTCAGGACGGGGGCCAGGGAGAGGTCGTCCGCCAAGCCAAGGTCGCCGGTATCCTCCAGGCGAAAGTCGCCGCCGGGATGCTGCGCGGGATTGTCGACCATGAGCAGCCAAGCCAGCTTGCCGCGCAGTTTGATATCGGCGGCGATGGAGGGCGCTTGCGCCGGGTTCCAGTCGCACCAGACATCGCCATTGATGACAATAAAGGGATCGTCGCGGAAGAAAGGCAGGGCTTGGGCAATGCCGCCGGCGGTTTCCAGGGCCTGGGCTTCGGCCGAGTAGGAAATATCGACACCGTAGCGCCGGCCGTCGCCCAGCGTCTCTTCGATCTTTTGGCCGAGCCAGGCATGGTTGATGATCAATTCCCTTATGCCCGCCTCGGCCAGGCGCCGGATGTGCCATACGATCAGCGGCTGGCCGCCGACATTCAGCAGCGGTTTGGGGGTGGTGTCGGTCAGCGGGCGCATGCGTTCGCCGCGGCCCGCGGCGAGTATCATCGCCCGCATCAGAATGTGTATCCCGTGGTCACTTGGCGGTTATCGAGCTTGTCGAGCAGGCGCAGCAGCGGGCGAAAAACGCCGTAGCGCCCCGCAACCTGCCTCGCGTAGGCGTTGACCCGGGGCATGTGATCCAGATAATGATGCTTGCCGTCGCGATGCGACAAGCGCGCAAAGACGCCCAGTATGCGCAGATTCCGCTGCAGGCTCATCCATTCGTAGGCGCGATGAAAGTCGGCGAAGTCGCCGTGTATGGGCAGGCCGGCGGCTTTGGCGGCCTCCCAGTAGCGTATGGCCCAATCCAGCTGCTGGGGTTCTTCCCAGGTGGTGCGTGCATCCATGACCAGCGAGGCGATGTCGTAGCCGATGGGACCCGCCAGGGCGTCCTGATAGTCGATGACGCCAGGAGCGCCGCCTTCGGGAGCGAGCATGATATTGGGCGAATGGAAATCCCTGTGCACCAATACCGTGCCCTGCCGCAGGTTGTCGGCGATCAGCGTGTCGAAGGCGTCGCGCAGCACCGCTTGCTCGGATTCGCTGAGTGCGGCCTGGCAGTGCTTCTGCGCATACCATTCGGGGAAAACAGTCAGTTCCTGGCTCAGCCGCTGGGCATCGTAGGCGGGCAGGCCGGTGGTGGGGGCGCTTTGCAGGCGCACCAGCGCGGTCAAGGCCGCGCGGTAGATCTCCTGCAGCCGGGCATCGTCCAGGCCAGACTGTATGGCCTGGTAGTAGGTCTGCTCGCCCAGGTCGGACAGCAGCAGGAAGCCTTCTTGCACATTCTGCGCAAGAATGGCCGGAACATTCAAACCGGCCTGCTGGAGCAGGCCGGTTACGTGCAGGAAGGGGCCGCAATCTTCGTGGTCGGGCGGGGCGTCCATGACAATGACCGTCCCGCCCGACGATTGAAGGCGATAATAGCGGCGGAAACTGGCATCGCTGGAAGCCGGCCGCAGGGTGGCCAGGTCCAGGCCATGCGGCCCGGCTATGCCTTGCAGCCAGTTTCTGAGCGCTGTCAGGCGGGTATCGGCGGAAGAATTCAAATTTTGTTCCATTGAAGAAAAATCGATAAATACCGCAATCGGCGAAAGGCTTTCACCCGGCATGCGCCGGCTTCTCTATAATACCGGGTCGCCAATCCTTACGGTTCGGCTACTGTGCCAAAATATAGTCTGTTTTCAGGAGACGAAATCCTCGTGCGTTTGGTTTGGTGGGCAATTCTATTCGCTATCGGTGGCGTATCGACGGCGCAGGCGCAACAGTCTGCCGCGGATACGGCTACGCGATCGGGCCTGCCGGCGCTTCAGGTGGCGCCGAACCTGCAATTGCACAAGAACGTCGAAGATAACGAGATGTCCGCCTTCATGGTGGGCGACAAAATGGAAACCGATCCGGACGGCAAGGTGATCCTGACCGGTTCGGCCGAAGTGCGGCGCATCGATTCCATCGTCAAGGGCGACTACATCGACTACGAACGTTCGACAGGCCAGGTCCGCGTGCGCGGCAACGGCCTGATCATCCGCGACGCAAGCGTGATTACCGGCCCTTCGCTGGACTACAACATCAACAGCGAAACGGGCGAGGTCAGCGATCCGAATTTCTGGCTGGGCGCTACCGGAGGGTCGGGCACGGCCAGCCGGGCCGATATCTTCAGCCGCAGCCACATGCGCCTGGCCGACGTGAATTATTCCGGCTGCCCGTGTCCCGATCCCGCCTGGTATATAAAGTCGCCCAAGGTCGACCTGCATTTCGATGAAAACGAAGGCATAGCGCGCAATGGCGTGCTGTACTTCAAGGATGTGCCTATCCTGTATTCGCCCTGGCTCAGCTTTCCCATCAAGAAAGAGCGCAAATCGGGCTTCCTGGTGCCCACTTACGGCACATCGAGCTCAGGCGGGTTCGAGCTTACGCTGCCGTACTATTTCAATCTGGCGCCCAATTACGATTTGACCGTGACGCCGCGCTACATGGCCAAGCGCGGCCTGCAATTGGGCGGGGAATTCCGCTATCTGGGCGAAAGCTACAGCGGGCAGCTATACGGCACCTATCTGGCGGACGACAGGGTCGCCGATCGCAAGCGCTGGTACTATGCCGCCCAGCATACCCAGAGCCTGGGGGGCGGTGTTAATGCCTCGTTCGACATCCGGCGTGTGTCGGACGACGATTATTTCCGCGATTTCTCGTCCTTCGGCCTGAACGAGGCCAGCTACACCTACCTGCCCAGCAGCGCCGGCTTAAGCTGGAGCGGCTACCGGTATTTCAATGCGTCCCTGTATGCCTACAAATACCAAACGCTGCAGGACACGACATCGGGAAGCTATCTGGTTCCGCAGTATGACCGCCTGCCCGAGCTGTACGTGCGCGGCGCGCGCTATAACTGGGGAGGCTTCGATGTGCAATCCGACAATTACGCCACGCGCTTCGTTCGTCCGGTTTATTCCGGCTCCTTGTTCCCCAACGTATGGGACAAGCACATCGGCCCGGACGGCACGCGCTATTCGTCCTATACGACGGTAGCCTATCCGATTGTCCGCGCCGGCTGGCACGTGACGCCCAAGGTCGGCCTGCACCTTAGCCAATACAATACCGAATGGCACACTCGGGACAATCCCGGCTTGCTGGGCTATCCGCGAAGCCAGTCGCGCGTGCTGCCCATCATGTCGGTCGATTCGGGCATGGTGTTCGAGCGCGACACGACCTTGTTCGGCAACGACTCCATCCAGACGCTGGAGCCGCGCGTCTACTACCTGCGCGTGCCTTATCGCGATCAATCGCAAATTCCGGTATTCGATACCTATTACGCCGACTTCAATTTCGCCCAGGCATTCGACGAAAACATATTCAGCGGCGGCTGGGATCGCATCGCCGATGCCGACCAGCTGACGGTCGGCCTGACCTCGCGCTGGCTGGATGCCGAGTCGGGCTTCGAACGGCTTTCCTTGTCGGCGGCGCAGCGTATTTATTTCCGCGACCAGCTCGTTACCTTGTATCCCACCGACAAGCGCCGTACCAACACCAAGTCGGACTACCTGTTCGGCGCCGCCGCGGCGCTGACCGACAAGTTCTCGATACGCTTCGATGCCCAGTACAACCCTGAGTCCAAAGACCGCAACCGCATGACGGCGGGGTTCCGCTGGGAGCCCAAGCGCCTGGCGACGCTGTCGCTTGCCTATCGCTATCAGCGCGATCCGCGGCTGGTGGCCGATCCCTTTGCGAGCGACCAGCCCGGCTATATCGACAACAGCAAAGAACAGGTTTCCGTGACGGGTCAATGGCCGCTGACCAATAAATGGTATGCGCTGGGCCGCTACGATTATTCCTTGCAGGAAAAGCGCTCCACACAATCCATCCTGGGGCTGGAGTACAAAGGCGACTGCTGCTGGACGGCGCGCGTCGTGATGCAGCGCTACGCCGTATCGCGTGAGAAGGCCAATACCGCCATGTTCTTCCAGCTGGAGCTCTCGGGCCTGGGTTCGCTGGGCACCGATCCCATGAAATTGTTGAGCGAACGGATCTCGGGCTATCAATCCGTCACTCCCCCTATACCGGAAAAAACCACCTTCGAGAGGTATGAATAATGCGTAGTCTGCATGCTAAGCGCTGGCTTGCGCCCGTTCTGATTTCCTTGGCGAGCGTCTTGTTTTCGGGCGCCGCCTGGGCGGCCAAGCCAGCCTCCAAACCCGCACAGCCCGCTCCGGCGCAAGCTTCCGAGCAGTTCGTCGACGGCATTGCCGCCGTCGTCAACAAGCACGTCATTACCTTGCAGCAAGTCACTGCTCAGGCGCAAGCGGCCCAGGAGCAATTGAAGCGCCAGAATATCCCGGTTCCCGAATTCGCCGTGCTGCAGAAGCAGGTGCTGCAGCGCATGATTACCGAAGAACTGGAGCGCCAGGAGGCAGAACGCCTGGGTATACGCGTGTCGGATGCCCAAGTCGATAATGCTGTCCAGACCATTGCGCAGCGCAATCGCATCAGTGTGGACAAGCTGCGGCAGGAGATTGAAAAATCCGGCGTATCCTGGGATACCTACCGCAGCAACCTGCGGCAGGAAGTGCGTCTGGACATGTTGCGGCAGCGCACGGTCGACAGCACGATCACCATTTCCGATGCCGAGATCGAAGCGTTCCTGAAAAGCCAGGGCAATGGAATGAATCAGCCGGGGCAAGCGGCGCAGCAGTCCGCCGCCCCCGCTGCGGCGCAGCAAGGCCCGCAGGTTCTCGGCCTGGCCCAGATACTGGTGGCGGTGCCTGAAGGCGCTCCCTCCGCCCGTGTGCAGGAATTGCGCAAGAAAGCCGAGGGCCTGCTGGCCCAATTGCGTGGCGGCGCCGATTTTGCCGGCCTCGCGGCGGCCTCTTCCGACGGTCCGCAAGCGCTCAATGGCGGCGAGCTGGGCGTGCGTCCGCTTAATGGCTGGCCCGACCTGTTCCTTAACGCCACCCAGAACCTGAAGGCGGGCGAGATCAGCGGCATCGTGCAGAGCGGCAATGGCTTCCATATACTCAAGGTCCTGACGCGTGGCCAGCCCGGACAGCGGCCTGCGGAACCCCAACTGCAATCGATGGCGCCGCAAGCGGCTCCCGCGCAGCAGGGCCCAATGATGGTCACCCAGACCCATGCGCGCCATATTCTTATCAAGACCACCAAGGTGATGTCCGATGCCAAGGCCGAGGCGCGCCTCAAGCAGCTGCGCCAGCGCCTTGCCAACGGCGATAGCTTCGAGGACCTTGCCAAGCGCAATTCCGAAGACGTCACGGCGCCGCAGGGCGGCGACTTGGGCTGGCTGACGCCGGGTGAAACGGTGCCGGCATTCGAGCAGGCCATGAATGCGCTCGAGCCTGGGCAGATCAGCGAGCCGGTGAAATCGCAGTTCGGCTGGCATCTGATCCAGGTGCTGGAGCGCCGGACCAAGAATATGGAAAAAGAATTCAAGCGCATGCAGGCGCGGCAGATTCTGTTCGAGCGCCGCGTCGAACCGGCCTTCGAGGATTGGCTTAGCCAATTGCGCGGCCAGGCCTACATCGACAACCGCCTGGACCCGCAATCGAACCGCAATCGCCGCTGATCCCATGGTTCATCAGGCACGCAAGCGCTTCGGGCAGCATTTCCTGGTCGACGAAGGCGTCATAGACGCCATCGTTCGAGGGATTGCGCCCAAACAAGAGGACACGGTCGTGGAGATCGGCCCGGGCCTGTCGGCACTGACCGGACCGCTGATGCAAAGGCTGGATCACCTGACGGTGGTCGAGATCGATCGCGACCTGGCGGCGCGGCTGCGGCATCAATACCCGAAGGATCGCCTGACGGTGGTCGAGGGCGATGCGCTGGCTGTGGACTTTTCCGCGCTGGGCAGCGGCCTGCGCATCGTCGGCAACCTGCCCTACAACATTTCCAGTCCCTTGCTGTTCCATCTGATGGCGTGCGCGGAGCAGGTCGTGGATCAGCACTTCATGCTGCAGCGCGAAGTCATCGATCGCATGGTGGCCAAGCCGTCCTCAGGCGATTACGGACGCTTGTCGGTCATGCTGCAGTCGCGCTACCGCATGCACAAGCTGTTCGATGTGGCGCCTGAAGCCTTCGATCCGCCTCCGCGTGTGGTGTCGGCCGTCGTGCGCATGGTGCCGTTGCCCGAATCGCGGCTGAAGCCGAAAAGCGGGAAGGCGTTCGAGCAGTTGGTGGCCCGCGCGTTCGCGCAACGGCGCAAGATGCTGCGGCGCGGCCTGGCGGACTGGGCCGGCTTGATAGACTGGGACGGCCTGGGCATCCCCGCCACGGCGCGTGCCGAAGAGCTGGCGGTGCCTCAGTTCATAGCGCTGGCCGACAGCCTTCTGGATGCGGGTGTGTTGACGGTCTGAGGAAGCTGGAAAGGGCCGCCCCGGCCGCCTCAAGCATCGCTCTTTGCCGCCATGGCTCTTGGGGCCGGTTCCGGCGGAGTCAGCCGAAAAACCAGTAGCAGACCCCGATGGACGCCAGCACGCCCGCCAGATCCGCGACCAGGGCGCAGCCCACCGCGTGCCTGGCGCGCTGGATGCCCACCGAGCCGAAATACACCGCCAGTACATAGAACGTGGTTTCGGTGCTGCCCTGCACGGTGGCGGCCAGCAGGGCGGGGAAGCTGTCCACGCCGAAGTGCTGCATGGTCTCTATCAGCATGGCCCGCGCCGCGCTGCCCGAGAAAGGCTTGACCAGCGCCGTCGGCAGCGCGTCGACGAATCGCGCATCCAGGCCGGCGGCATGCACCAGCCATCGTATGGAGTCCAGCGCGACATCAAGCGCGCCCGAAGCCCGCAATACGCCGATGGCGCAAAGCATGGCGACCAGGTAGGGCAGCAGGTTGCGCGAGATATCGAAGCCTTCCTTGGCGCCTTCGACAAAGCACTCGTAGACCGGAACCTTCTTGTACGCGCCCGCCAGCAGAAAGGCCATGATGATGCTGAACAGCGTCAGGTTGCCCATCAGCGACGACATGGCGCTGATGGCCGCGCTGCTGAGCGTGGCCAGCAAGGCCATGAAGCCGCCCAATACCAGGACCAGCCCGCCTATCCACGCCAGCACGACGGGATCGTGCAGCCTTAGCCTTTGCATGAGCGCCACGGCCAGCAGGCCGGCCAGCGACGAGGCCGAGGTGGCGAGCAGGATGGGAAGAAAGACCATCGTCGGATCGGGCGCGCCTTGCTGGATGCGATACATGAAGATGCTGACGGGCAGCAGCGTGAGCGATGAGGCGTTCATCACCAGGAAAAGAATCTGCGCATTGGTGGCCGATTTCGGATCCGGATTGAGCGATTGCAGCTCGCGCATCGCGCGCAGGCCGATAGGCGTGGCGGCGTTGTCCAGGCCCAGCCCGTTGGCGGCGAGGTTCAGTGTGATCAGGCCCAGCGCCGGATGGCCCGCCGGCACCTCGGGCATCAGGCGACGAAACAGCGGCGCCAGCAAGCGGCCCAGTGCTTCTATCAGCCCCGCCGATTCGGCGATGCGCAGAAAGCCCAGCCACAGGGTCAAGGTGCCGAACAGCAGGATCATGATCTGGACGGAGAGCTCGGCCATGTCGAAAAGGCCGAGCACGATGCGCGAGAATACCTCTGGGTCGTCCAGTGCGATCCATTGGTACAGGCCCGAGATCGAAGCCACTACGAAGAAAGCAAGCCAGAGCGTATTGAGCATGGAGCGTCGCGTAAGGACAGTGGTGGGCAGAGCCAGATTGTCGCAGACTCTGCGCAAACAGGGATAGTCCGGCGGGGATACTGTTCAGCAATCGTTCTTTCGGGGGATAATGGCCGCTATCGTGAACAGCAAGAAAGGGAGCAACATGAACTGGAGAGCCTGGCGCCGCCAGTGGCTGACCGAGCCTTTATACCGCATGGCGAAAGACGCCATGCCGCGGCTTTCGTCCACCGAACAGGAAGCCATCGAAGCCGGCGACGTGTGGTGGGATGCCCAGCTGTTTTCGGGCAAGCCCGATTGGCGCCAGTTGCTGGATGTGCCGCCCGTGTCGCTGACGCCGCAAGAGCAGGCGTTCATGGATGGTCCGGTGGCGCAGGTGTGCCGCATGCTGCACGACTGGCAGATCACCTGGCAGGATGCCGATCTTCCCGCCGATGTCTGGGCTTTCTTCAAAGAGCACGGCTTTTTCGGCATGATCATCCCCCAGGAATACGGCGGATTGGGTTTTTCGCCCTATGCCCATTCGGAAGTGGTGCGCCGGATTTCCGTGCGCTCCGTGACCGCGGCGGTGACTGTCATGGTTCCCAATTCCCTGGGGCCGGGCGAATTGCTGATGCAGTTCGGCACTCAGGAACAGCGCGATTACTGGCTGCCCAGGCTGGCGCGGGGCCAGGACATTCCCTGCTTCGGCCTGACCAGCCCTGAAGCGGGTTCCGATGCCGCATCCATGACCGATACCGGCGTGGTGTGCCGGCGGCAGATCGACGGGGTCGATACCCTTGGGATACTGCTGAACTGGCGCAAGCGCTACATTACCTTGAGTCCGGTCGCCACCGTGCTGGGCCTGGCTTTCAAGCTGTCCGACCCCGACGGCCTGATCGGAGACGATCCCGAGCCGGGCATTTCCGTGGCCTTGGTGCCGACCCATCTGCCGGGGGTTAAAACCGGCCGCCGGCACTTGCCCGCCTTGCAGGCTTTCCAGAACGGGCCCACGGAAGGCCAGGATGTCTTTGTGCCGCTGGATGCCTTGATCGGCGGTGTGGAGCAAGCCGGCAAGGGCTGGCAGATGCTCATGAGCGCGCTGGCGGCGGGACGGGGCATTTCCTTGCCCTCGCTTTCGGCGGCCGCCTGCACCTTTGCCGCACATACGTCCGGCGCCTATGCGCGCGTGCGCACCCAGTTTGGCATACCCATAGGCAAATTCGAAGGCGTCCAGGAAAAGCTGGGGCGGCTGGCCGGCAATGCCTACCTGGTCGAGGCCGCGCGGCGCTATACCTGCGCGGGCCTGGAGCTGGGCTACAAGCCGGCGGTGGTGTCGGCCATCATGAAGCTGCATGCCACCGAACGCATGAGGCAATCGGTGAACGACGCCATGGACATCCATGCGGGCAAGGCGGTCATCGATGGTCCCCGGAACTACCTGGGCAATCTGTACCGGGCGCTGCCCGTGGCCATCACGGTGGAAGGCGCCAATATCCTGACCCGCAACCTGATCGTATTCGGACAAGGGGCGATCAGGTCGCATCCCTACCTGATGCAGGAAGTCGTGGCGCTGGCCGATAGCGATGAGCAGGCCGGCGAGGACGCCTTCGATGCGGTCATCTGGACCCATTTGGCGCACAGCGCAAGGAATGCACTGCGCGCCACAGGCCTGGCCTGGACGGCCGGAAGGCTTGCCGCCGCGCCACGCGAAGCCGGCGCGGCGGCTCCTTACTACCGGGGCTTGTCGCGCTATGCGGCGGCCTTCGCCCTGGTTTCGGAAATGACCCTGCTGACGCTGGGCGGAACCTTGAAGCGCAAGGAAATGCTGTCGGCGCGTCTGGGCGACATTCTTGCCGAGCTCTTCCTCGTGTCGGCGGTACTCAAGCGCTGGCATGACGAGGGCAGGCACGAATCCGACCTGCCCCTGCTGCGTTTTTGCGCCTTGCAAGGCTTTGCCATCATCGAAAAACGCCTGAACGAAGTGCTGCTTAATTTTCCGTCGCGCGGTCTTTCCTGGCTATTGCGGGGCTTGTTGCTGCCGGCCGGCCTGGGCGCCGCCGCGCCATCGGATGCATTGACCGCCGCGTGCGCGACGATATTGCTGGAGCCTTCCGATACGCGCGACCGCTTGGTGGGCGCAGTCTGGGAGGGGCACGACAGCCCCAGTGTGGAGCAGCTGGAGCGCGCTTATGAGCTGGTGATCGAGGCGCAGCCGCTGCTGGACCGTGTCAAGCATGCCGGCCTGAAGGATTGGCGGGTGGCCTATGCCAAAGGGGCGATCACCGACGAGCAGGCCAAGCTGCTGGAAGCGGCTGAAAGCGCGGTTGCGCAGGTCATCGAGGTGGACGATTTCGCGCCGGGCGAATTCGCCCGGCCGCCGGCTTAAGGCCTCGCTGATGTCGGCAGGCTAGTCCACCCTTTCCTTGCGCTGGATCAGTTCTATCTTGTAGCCATCGGGGTCTTCCACAAAGGCAATGACGGTCTGGCCGTGTTTCATGGGGCCCGCTTCGCGGGTCACACGGCCGCCTTTTTCCTTGATGCGCGCACAGGCGTCATAGGCATCCTCGACCTCCAGGGCGATGTGGCCATAGCCATTGCCCAGATCGTAGGCCGACGTGTCCCAGTTGTGGGTCAGTTCGATGACGGCGCCTTCGTCTTCATCCTGATAGCCGACAAAGGCCAGGGTGAATTTTCCGTCGGGGTAGTCCTTCCGGCGCAGCAGTTTCATTCCCAGCACATCGGTGTAGAAACTCAGTGAACGATCCAGATTGCCTACGCGCAGCATGGTATGTAGTAAACGCAAGAAAATCTCCTTGAGGTTGATGGGCTGAAGGGTCGGGGGCGCTTCAAATCAGGGGAAGCGAACCCGGATTGTGTTGCCGAAGCACATCGCGTGAACGCTCGAAGCCCGGCAATATGCGGCCGACTTCGCGCCAGAAGTCCTTGCTGTGGTTCATTTCGCGCAGATGCGCTATTTCGTGGGCAATGACGTAATCGATGACGTCATGGTCGAAGTGTATCAGGCGCCAATTAAGCATGATATTGCCATCGCTGCTGCACGAGCCCCAGCGGGTTGCGGCGGAAGACAGCCGCCAGCGCCGGATGGTCAACTGGTTGGCGTCCAGGAAATGCCGCAGGCGCTGTTCGAACCAATCCTTGGCTTGCTGCTGCAGCCAGGCATGGACGCTGTCCCGTATGCGATTGCGGTCGGCGCCCGGAGGGAGTGCCAGAGAAAGGATGTCGCCGTTTTCGGGTTCGAAAGGCCGGCCGCTGAATGTGCTGGTCTTTCCCGCCCCGTTCAGGTCCAGGACGATGCGCCGGCCCAGATAGGGGATGCTTCCGCCCGGCTGCCATAGGGTGTCCGCCGTGGCCAGATGCTGCTGCCGGGCCCGCAGCGCCCGCAGCTTGTCAATAATCCACGAGGCCTTTTCCGCCACCGCGGCGTCGATCTGCCCCAGCGTGACCCAATTCGGCGCGGTGACTTGCAGCCCGTCGTCGTTGATGACCAGGCCGATGCTTTTACGGCGCGAGCGCTGCAGGACGAAGCCTATGGTTTGTGCGGGGGTGGCGACTTCCCGCCAGCGCGCATTCTGCGGCAGCGACGGCGGGCGCGCCGTGGAGACGGCGGCGGGTTCGCTGGCCGGCGACGGGGCCGGAGCGGGCGGTACTGCCGGCGAAGTCACCACTGGAGCACTTGAAAACAGCTCCAACTGCCTATTCGGATCCATATCGTTCGGGATTGAGCACGCGCATTTCGGATTCGATCCAGTTGCGCACTTTTTCGTTCACGGCGTCCGGCCCCAGGCCGGCGGGGTCGATCAGGGGGCCTATCGATACGGTCACCAGCCCGGGCTTCTTGATGAAGGCCTTGCGCCGCCAGCATTCGCCGGCATTATGCGCAACCGGGATGATGGGAGTATTGGTGCGTGTGGCCAGCAGCGCGCCGCCCATCTTGTATCGGCCGGCCTTGCCTGGCGCGATGCGGGTTCCTTCGGGAAACAGAATGGGCCAGCGGCCCGCATCGATGCGTTCCTGGCCGATGCGCACCACTTGCTCAAAGGCGTCCCTTCCCTTGGAGCGGTCTATGGGGATCATGCGCAGCAGGGCCAGGCCCCACCCGAAGAAAGGCACCCAGTGCAGTTCCTTCTTGTAGACGAAGCACAGTTCGCGCGGCATATAGGCGGGAAAGAACAAGGTTTCCCAAGCGGATTGATGCTTGGACAGCAGGATGGCGGGGCCATCGGGCAGGTTTTCAGCGCCTTTCAGCTGCCAGCGTATGCCCAGGATGGTCTTGGCTCCCCAGACAGCCAGGCGGGGCCAGCCCACCGTGAGCTTGTAGCGCCAGCGCAGCGGCAAGGGGGACCACAGCACGCAGGCCAGGGCGTAAGGAATGACGGTGACGATAAGGAATAGCTGATACAGGGTTGCGCGCAGTACGGCCATGGTCATTCCTCGGTCAGCCAGGCATCCACGACCGAGGTCAGGTCTGCGCGGATTTCAGTGCCTTCGGGAAGAGGGCCCAGGCTTTGGGTTTTTTTTCCATTGCCGGTCAGGACCAGCCAGGTCGCGCAGCCGGCCAGGCTGGCTGCCTGCAGATCGCGCAGCGAATCGCCGACGGCGGGTACATTTTTCAGGTCGATGTCATAGCGGCGTGCGATGTCCCGAAACAGGCCGGCCTTGGGCTTTCGGCATTCGCAGCCATCGTCCGGACCGTGCGGGCACACGAAGATGGCATCGATGGCGCCGCCGGCCAGGGCGGCTTCGCGCCGCATTTTGGCATGGATGGCATTGAGCGTGTCCATGCTGAACAGGCCGCGCGCTATGCCGGACTGATTGCTGGCGACGACCACGCGCCAGCCCGCGCGCGAGAGGCGGGCGATGGCCTCCATGCTGCCCGGCAAGGGGATCCATTCGTCGGGATGCTTGATGAAGGCGTCGCTGTCCCGATTGATGACGCCGTCGCGGTCGAGTATGGCAAGTTTCACTGGGCTAACCTGGAAATATCGGCGACCTGGTTCATGACTTGGTGCAGCTCGTCAAGCAGCGCCAGCCGATTGGCCCGCAGGGCCGGATCTTCGGCCATCACCATGACGTCGTTGAAAAAATGATCGACCGCGTCCCTGGCCTGGGCCATGGTGGCCAGGCTGCCGGTGAAATCGCCTTGGGCGAACTGCGCCTGAGCCTGGGGCTTCAGCCGGGCAATGACGCCGGCCAGGGCCTGTTCGGCCGGCTCGGCCAGCTTGCCTTGGTCGACCACACCTAGAGCGCCGTCGGCCTTCTTGAGCAGGTTCGCAATACGTTTGTTGGCGGCCGCCAGGCTGTCCGCTTCCGGACGTTCGGCGAAACCGGCGCAAGCCCGGATGCGCGCCTGGACCTGGTGCAAGGCGGGTTGCAGCGCCAGCACGGCATCGACCACATTGCGGTCATACTCGGTGGCCAGTTGATTGCGATAGCGTTCGTAAATGAAAGCCTGGACTTCGGCGATGGTCGCCTCGCCCAGTGCGCCGGCTTTGAACATGCCCGCCGCGAATGCCAGCAGATCGGGCAGGCGCAAGGTGGCGCTGTCGTTGATCTTCAGGTAGCCGCCCGCGCCCAACTGTTCGAACGCGCTGATCAGGCCCAAAGCCGCGCGCCGCAAACCGTAGGGATCGCGTTCGCCGGTGGGCACCAGGCCTATTCCCCAGATACCCATGAGCGTTTCGACGCGTTCGGCGATGAACAGCACGGCGGAGCTTAGCGTGCCGGAGTCGACCGGGGCGTCCAGGCGTATGCGGTACTGGTTTTTCAGGGCCAGAACGACATCGTCGGGTTCGCCGTCGGCGGCCGCATAGTAGGCGCCCATGATGCCCTGCAGCTCGGGGAACTCGGCCACCATGTTGGAGCCCAGGTCCGCCTTGGCCAGGAGCGCGGCGCGGTCGGCATGCTGAATATCAGCGCCCAATTGGCCGGCTATGTATCCGGCTATCGCGCGCACCCGTTCGACGCGCTCGAGCTGGGAGCCCAGTTTGTTGTGATAGACGCTGGCCGCCAGCCCCGCGACCCGGTCGGCCAAGGGGGTCTTGCGGTCGGTCTCGAAGAAGAATTGCGCATCGGCCAAACGCGGCCTGACCACACGCTGGTTGCCTTCGACGATATGCACCGGATCGTCGACCTGCATATTGCTGACGATCAGGAAGCGGTGCGTGAGCTTGCCGCTGGCCGGCTCGAACAGCGGGAAATATTTCTGATTCAGGCGCATGGTCAGAATCAGGCACTCGGGCGGCACTTGCAGGAATTGCTCTTCGAACTCGCCGACGTAGACCGTGGGATGCTCGACCAGCGCGGTCACCTCCTCGAGCAGGGCGTCGACCTCGGGGCCGGTGCCGATGGTGGCGCCCAAAGCCTGCGCCTGCTTCTGCAACTGCTGTTCGATCAGGGAACGCCGCTTGACGTAGGATGCGATGATCCGTCCTTCGTCGTGCAACTGGCTTTCGTAGGAGCCGGGCGCGGCGATGGAGATTTCCTGGGGAGCCATGAAGCGGTGGCCCAGTGTGCTGCGACCGGCATCCAGACCCAATGCGCGGACGTCGATGACATCGTCGCCCCACAGGGCAATAAGCCGGTGCGCGGGGCGAACGAATTTGACGCTGGTGACGCCGTCGGCCAATTGGTAGCGCATGACTTTGGGAATGGGCAGGCCGGCGATGGCGTGGTCCAGCGCTTCTTGCAGCCCCGCTGCCAGCGTTGCGCCGTTGGCAACGCCTTTGGCGTACAGGTAATCCTGCTTGCCGTCGGACTCGCGGATCAAGTCGGAGGCCGTCAACTGCGCCAGGCCCTTGCCGGCCAGCTTCTTGGCCAGTGCCGGGGTAAGCTCGCCGTTTTCGGTCAGGCCGATCTTGGCGGGCATGAGTTTTTCGGTATAGGTTTGCTCGGGCGCCTGATCCAGCACCGCGTCCAGGCGGACGGCCAGCCGGCGCGGCGTGGAGAAATCCTCCGTGCCGCAGGCGGGCGCAAGCAGATTATGTTGCGCCAGGACCTTGCGTATGCCTTCGGCAAAGGCCAGGCCCAATTTCTGCAATGCCTTGGGGGGGAGTTCTTCGGTAAGCAGTTCTACCAGCAGGGGCCGGGTGTTCGTGGCGGAGGCGTTCGTCATTATGCGGCCTCCGTGCCAGCGGTTTTGACCAGCATGGGAAATCCTAGTTTCTCGCGTGAATCGTAGTAAGCCTGCGCGACGGCGCGCGACAGATTGCGGATGCGGCCGATGTAGGCGGCGCGTTCCGTGACGCTGATGGCTCCGCGGGCATCAAGCATGTTGAAGGTGTGCGCCGCTTTCAGTGTGGCTTCGTAGGCGGGCAGGGCCAGAGGAACTTCGATGAGCCGTTGCGCTTCGCCTTCGTAGTCGCCGAAGTGGGCGAACAGCATGGAGGTCGACGCATGTTCGAAATTATAGGTGGACTGTTCCACCTCGTTCTGGTGGAAGACATCGCGGTAAAGGACTTTTCGTCCATTCGCGCTTTCGGTCCAGACCAGGTCGTAGACGCTTTCAACGCCTTGCAGATACATGGCCAGCCGTTCCAGGCCGTAAGTGATCTCGCCCGTGGTGGGCGTGCAATCCAGGCCGCCGACCTGCTGGAAATAGGTGAACTGGGTGACTTCCATGCCGTTCAGCCAGACTTCCCATCCCAGGCCCCATGCGCCCAGCGTGGGGTTTTCCCAATCGTCCTCGACGAAACGGATGTCGTGCACCTTGGGATCGATGCCCAGCGCGACCAGCGAACCAATATACAGATCGATGATTTCGGGAGGAGCCGGCTTGAGCACGACCTGATACTGATAATAGTGTTGCAGACGGTTGGGGTTCTCGCCATAGCGGCCATCCTTGGG
The DNA here is from genome assembly GCA_040391135.1 of Pusillimonas sp. Classification (GTDB taxonomy): domain Bacteria; phylum Pseudomonadota; class Gammaproteobacteria; order Burkholderiales; family Burkholderiaceae_B. Next base: position 22,284 of record JBEBYL010000026.1, read on the forward strand.
CCTGCGCGATGGCTGAACGTAGGCGGCGCGCCATGGCTCGGGCCCGATCGAACGCAGGAAGGTAGCGGTGTGCGAGGTGCCGGCGCCCACTTCCATGTCGTAAGGTTGCAGTAGCGCGCAGCCCTGCTTATCCCAATATTGCTGAAGCGTTAAAATAATTTGCTGAAAAGTAAGCATGAGCGAAGGCCAGTAAACCGAAAAGCTGCAAAAGCTCTCGATTTTAACTGGTTCCGCCAGGAAGAAGGATTGTCCGGATCAAGATCTTCGGCAATTGGTCGTATGATGCGGGCTTGTCGATGATTAGTAACGCAGGCGGTGTCGACCGCGGTGTAGGGAACTTTTTTTTAGGGAAGGTGCTATGTCCGACTTGGTAAAAGTGGAAATAATCGAACAGATTCAGATTATTACGGTTAATCGCCCCGAGGCGCGCAACGCCGTCAACTACGAGACCGCCCACGAATTGGCCAAGGCATTCGATGCGCTCGATGCCAACGAGAATGTCACCCTGGGCATCCTTACCGGCGCGGGCAACACCTTCTGTTCGGGCATGGACCTGAAGGCTTTTGCCCACAACGGGCAGCGGCCGCTGGTCGAAGGCAGGGGGTTTGCCGGCTTGTGCGAACGACCGCCCAAAAAACCCCTGATTGCGGCGGTCGAAGGCTATGCCCTGGCTGGCGGCTTCGAAATGGCCCTATCCTGCGACCTTATCGTTGCGGCCGATAACGCCAACTTCGGCTTGCCCGAAGTCAAGCGCGGCATTGTGGCGGGCGCGGGGGGCATGCTGCGGCTGCCGAGCCGCATTCCCTATCACATCGCGATGGAGGCTGTGCTGACCGGCGATATGCTGCCGGCGGTCCGCGCGCATGCCTACGGCTTGGTGAATCGCCTGGTGGAGCCTGGCAAGGCCCTGGAAGCCGCCCTGGAGCTGGCGCGCATCATTGCCGCCAACGGGCCGCTGTCCGTGCAGACGGCCAAAAGAATCGTTACCGAGTCGCGCGATTGGCGCCAGGCCGACATGTTCGACTTGCAGCGTCCCCGCGTTGCGCACATCTTCACATCCGCCGATGCGAAGGAAGGCGCGACCGCGTTTGCGGAAAAACGCAAGCCCGTGTGGCGCGGCAAATAAGCCTGCGCCGTCAAATAGAACCAGCGGGCCCACCGGTCCGCCATTTTTACGATAGCCAAGTCCCATGACAACCACCATACGAGAAAGCGACCTGATCCAGTCCATTGCGGACGCGGTGCAGTTCATCAGTTTTTACCATCCCGCCGACTACATCCAGCATCTGGCTCGTGCCTACGAGCTTGAGGAAAGTCCCGCGGCCAAGGACGCCATTGCGCAAATCCTGACCAACTCGCGCATGTGCGCCGAAGGGCACCGGCCTATTTGCCAGGACACCGGCGTGGTCAATGTATTCCTGAAGATCGGCATGGACGTGCGTTTCGATACCCGGCGCAGCATGCAGGAACTATGCGACGAGGGCGTGCGCCAGGGCTATCTGAATCCCGACAATCCCTTGCGGGCGTCGATTCTGTCCGACCCCTTGTTCACGCGCAAGAACACGCGCGACAACACGCCCTGTATTGTCAGTGTCGAACTGGTCGCGGGCGACAAGGTCGACGTGCAGGTTGCGGCCAAGGGCGGCGGCTCGGAAAACAAGTCGAAGTTCGCCATGCTCAACCCCAGCGACTCCCTGGTCGACTGGGTGTTGAAGACGGTGCCGCAAATGGGGGCAGGCTGGTGTCCTCCCGGCATGCTGGGCATAGGCGTGGGCGGGACCGCCGAGAAGGCCATGTTGATGGCCAAGCAATCGCTCATGGAAGACATCGATATGTACGAGCTGCTGCAGCGCGGCCCGCAAAACAAGCTTGAAGAATTGCGCATCGACCTGTACCAGAAGGTGAACGCGCTGGGCATAGGCGCACAGGGCCTGGGCGGCCTGACCACTGTGCTGGACGTGAAGATCCATACCTTCCCGACGCACGCGGCCTCCAAGCCTGTGGCCATGATCCCCAATTGCGCGGCGACCCGCCATGTGCACTTCGAGCTGGACGGCTCCGGCCCGGCCCAACTGACGCCGCCTTCGCTGTCCGACTGGCCCGATGTGCATTGGGCTCCCGATTACAACAAATCCCTGCAGGTCGATTTGAACACGCTGACGCGCGAGCAGGTGGCCAGCTGGAAGCCGGGCCAGACATTGCTTCTGTCCGGAAAAATGCTGACCGGCCGCGACGCGGCGCACAAGCGCATCCAGGACATGCTGGCCCGGGGCGAGAAGCTGCCGGTGGATTTCACCAACCGGGTCATCTATTACGTCGGCCCGGTCGATCCCGTCCGCGAAGAGGTCGTGGGACCCGCGGGCCCGACCACCGCGACGCGCATGGACTCGTTTACCGACATGATGCTCGAGAAAACCGGCCTGATTTCAATGATAGGCAAGGCTGAGCGCGGTCCTGTCGCCATTGAATCCATACGCAAGCACGGTTCGGCCTACCTGATGGCCGTGGGCGGTTCGGCCTATCTGGTGTCCAAGGCCATCCGGGGCGCCAAGGTGGTCGGTTTCGAGGACCTGGGCATGGAAGCCATTTACGAATTCGACGTCAAGGACATGCCGGTCACCGTGGCTGTCGACTCGAAGGGCACATCGGTCCACGAGACCGGCCCAAGGGAATGGCGGGCCCGTATTGCGGAGATACCGCTGGTGCCCGTTCAATAGGCTGCACGCCTGCCCGGATACGCTGCGATCCGGGCTTTTTTTTCAGTGGCAATCCTGTTGTTTGGTTTCTCCAAACCTGGACTTATTCAAAAACGAATTCAAAAAAACACGCCGCGCAGGCAAGCTATAGTCTGGCTTATTTTCATTTGAACTTGGAAAGTATTCATGACGACACAGGATCCCGCATCGTGGATAGGACGTAAGGAAAGCTGCGACGACAATATCGACGTCGGGCACATGGCAAGAATGGCTCTCAGCCTGGATGCGGCCGCGCCGGCGGAGGGCGACCCCTTACCCCTGCTGTGGCACTGGGGCTTGTTCATAAAAGCATTGCCTTATCGCGAGCTGGGCGACGACGGCCATCCCCGGCGCGGCGGTTTCCTGCCGCCCGTCGATGACCGCAACCGCATGTGGGCCGGCGGGCGCCTGCAGTTCCTGCAAGCTTTGCGGGTGGGTACGAAGGCGCGCCGCGAATCCACCATATCGGCCGTCACGGAAAAGGAAGGGCGCAGCGGCAAACTGCTGTTCGTAACCGTAAAACATGAATACATCCAGGGCGACACACTGTGCATTTCGGAAGAGCAGGATATCGTTTATCGCGAACCCAGCCCGCCCAAGCTTGAAGGCAGCGCCATCGCACCCGAGGCGCAATGGTCCGAGATCGTGGTGCCCGATCCGATCATGCTGTTCCGCTACTCGGCGGTCACCTTCAATGGGCACCGGATCCACTACGACGAGCCCTATACCACGCTGACCGAAGGCTATCCTGGCCTGGTCGTGCATGGGCCCATGATTGCCACCCTGATGTGCCGCGCATTCACCAATGCGAATCCCGGCAAGCAGGCCGTTGCACTGTCGTACCGCGGCTTGCGGCCCCTGATTTCGCCCAGGCCGTTCAATGTGGCGGGAGCGCTGGGGGACGACGGCAGCGCGAATCTGTGGGCCGAACAGGGCGGCACACTGGCCCACCAAGCCGAATTGAGGTTCAAGCCATGAGCACAGACAAGCAAAGCGCGCCAGCCCAGAGGCAGGCTTCTGAAGGGGGCTCATCGCCCCGGCCGCTGGATGGCATTACGGTAATCAGCCTGGAACATGCCATCGCGGCGCCATTCTGCACCCGCCAGCTGGCGGATCTTGGGGCGCGTGTGATCAAGGTGGAGCGTCCGGGGGCGGGGGATTTTGCACGGGGCTACGACGAACGGGTCAAGGGCCTGGCGTCGCATTTCGTGTGGACCAATCGGTCCAAGGAAAGCCTTGCTCTGGACTTGAAGCATCCCGATGCGGCCAGGATATTGGGCGGCTTGCTGGAACAGGCCGATGTGCTGGTGCAGAACCTGGCGCCGGGCGCCGCGGCGCGCCTGGGCCTGTCCTTCGACGCCTTGCATAAACTGCACCCACGCTTGATCGTATGCGATATCTCCGGTTATGGCGAAGGCGGCCCATACCAGGACAAGAAGGCCTACGATTTATTGATTCAAAGCGAAAGCGGCTTCCTGTCGGTGACGGGCGGGCCGGAAAGCCCGGCCAAGGCGGGATGCTCGATTTCCGACATCGCCGCCGGCATGTATGCCTACAGCAGCATTCTGTCGGCCTTGCTGCTGCGCGAGCGTACGGGGCTGGGCAGCCGCCTGGACGTGTCCATGCTGGAAAGCATGGTCGAATGGATGGGGTTTCCCATGTATTACGCCTTTGACGGAGCGCCTCCGCCTCCGCGGGCCGGAGCGGCCCATGCCACCATTTATCCTTATGGCCCGTTTCCTGTCGGCGATGGCACCGAGGTCATGCTGGGGCTGCAGAACGAGCGTGAATGGGCAGCCTTCTGCAAGACCGTCCTGGGGCAACCCGAGCTCGCCAACGACAGCCGCTTCAGTTCCAACACCTTGCGCGTGGCCAACAAAGAGGCCTTGCGCGTCCTGATCGTTACCGCCTTTGCATCCTTGTCGCGCGAGCAGGTCATCGAGCGCCTGGAACAGGCCAGCATAGCCAATGCGGGGGTGAACACCATGAGCGATGTCTGGGCGCATCCTCAATTGGCGCAGCGTCAGCGCTGGCGCGAGGTGGACAGCGCGGCGGGTCCGCTGCCGGCCTTGATTCCCCCGGCGACCAGTTCGGCCTTCCAGGCCCGCATGGACCGGATTCCCGCCTTGGGCGAGAACTCATCGGCCATCCTGGCGGAACTGGGCTATACGGCGGAACAAATTGAAGCATACGCCCGGCAGGGAATAATCTGATGACTACGAAAATACGATCGGCGCTCTTCGTGCCCGCAAGCCGGCCTGAGCGATTTGCCAAAGCGCTGGCGGCAGGCGCGGACGCCGTGATCATCGACCTGGAGGATGCGGTCGAGCACAACATGAAGGATGCGGCCCGCCAGCATGTGCGCGAATTTGCGCAGGCGCATCCGCAGGCTTCCTTTCTGCTGCGCGTCAATGATGCGACGACGTCCTGGTTTGCCGATGATCTGGCGGTATGCGCCGAATTCTCCGCTGTCGCCGGCATTTTGCTGCCCAAGGCTGAATCGGCGGAACAGGTCGGGAAGGCGTTTGCCGCCGGCAAGCCGGTGCTGCCCATCGTGGAAAGCGCGGCGGGCGTGCTGGCGCTGAGCGAAATAGCGGCCTCGCCGGGCGTCGAACGTTTGTCCTTCGGCAGCCTGGACTTGATGCTGGAGCTGGGTACCGCGCCGGATACGGCAGGGGCGCAATTGCTGCTGGACCATATCCGCTGCCAGATTCTGCTGCACAGCGCGGCGCACCGCCTGGCGCCGCCGCTGGATGGTGTGTATCCCGACTTTGCCAATAAGGATGGCCTGGCGGCCGTGGCCCGGCAGGTGCGCGACATGGGCTTTAGCGGGATGCTATGCATACATCCCGCGCAGGTGCCGGTCATCCATTCGGTTTTTGCGCCGGCCGAAGGCGAACTCGATTGGGCGCGCCGCGTCGTTGCGGTGGCGCAGGAAACCGGTTCGTCGGCCTTCCAACTGGATGGCAAGATGGTCGATGCCCCGGTCATCGAGCGCGCGCGCCGGATGCTGGAAGGCTGATCCGGATCGCCGTCAGATCAATTGCAGCTTCTGGTCGGCGCATGCATCCAGCAGCGCCGCCAGGCTGCCTTGCCGCAAGCGCAGCGTGGGCGGCGCCAGTTCCGCCAGCGGCCGCAAGACAAACGCCCGTTCGTGCATGCGGGGATGCGGCACGATCAGGTGGGGTTCGTTGATTTCCTGGTCGCCGTAAAGCAGCAGGTCCAGGTCCAGGGTACGCGGAGCGTTGCGGTAGGGGCGCAAGCGTCCGTGGTCCTGTTCGATTTTTTGCAGGACGGCCAGCAGCGCGTCCGCATCCAGCGTCGTTTCGATGGCCGCCACCGCATTCACATAATCGGGTCCGCTGGAGTCAACGGGGGCGCTGCTATAGAACCGCGATAGCCGCAGGGCGCTTATGCCGGGTACGCAAGCAAGTTCCGCCGCCGCCTGCTTCAGGCTGGCCAGCGCCTCGCCCAGGTTGGCGCCCATGCCGATGTAGGCCAGCGTCATGGACGGGACAGGCATGCCTTGGCGCTGCGGCGCAGCGGAATCGGGGCGGCGGGCATTGAAGTCAAGCCTGAGTGGGTGCCGGCCTGTTGGCCTGCCTTCGCCTGGGGCTGCGGCGGCGCTTGCCTCCGGCTGCCGGCGCTTTGCCTCGATTCTGGGCCTGGTAGGACTCTATCATTTCGCCGCGCGCGGCATCATCGGCATTGGCCAGGTCCATCCACCACTGAGCCTGGACGCTATCGACTTCGCGCGCCTCGGCCCGCAATTGCAGGAAATCGACCGCGGCGCGGAAACGGGGCTGCTCGGCCATGCGCCAGATGGACTTGGCATTGGCGCGCTCGAAACGGGCCTGCATGAACCAGATTTCCCGCATATCGGCCTGGAAGCGTCGTTGTATGGCCAGCTTGCGGGTCTGTTCCTCGACCACGGAATCGGCGGCCAGCATCAGTGCCTGGGCAGGATGTTCACCGGTGCCGCATAGCTCCTGCCAGCGTTTGTTGACCAGTTTCCACAACAGGGCCGCAAAAAGAAAACTGGGGCTGATGGTTTTGCCCGCCCGTACCCGGGCATCGGTGCGGGCCAGCGCCAGATCGACGAATTGTTCGCCGCCGTCCTCTTTGAAGATCAGGTCGATAAGCGGCAGCAGGCCCTGATGCAGGCCTACCGACTGCAATTGGCGCAGGCAGTCCATGGCGTGACCGCAGGTAAGCAATTTCAGGATTTCGTCGAACAGGCGCGACGAGGGCACGTTCTCGATGAGGGGGGCGAGACGCACAATGGGTTCGCGCGTGGCCGGATCTATGGTGCCGTTCAGCTTGGCGGCGAACCGCAAGGCGCGCAGCATGCGGACCGGGTCTTCGCGGTAGCGTTGTTCGGGGTCGCCTATCATGCGCACGACGCGCTTCTTCAGGTCGGCGACGCCGCGGTGGTAATCGATGACTTCTTCGTTGATCGGGTCGTAATACAAGGCGTTCAGGGTGAAGTCGCGGCGCGCGGCATCTTCTTCCTGGGAGCCGAATAGATTGTCGCGCAGAATGCGCCCATGTTCGTCGGTGTATTCGTCGCTGCCGGCATTGGCCCGGAAGGTCGAAGTCTCGATGATTTCCTGGCCGAAAACCACATGCACCAGTTGGAAGCGCTTTCCGATGATGCGCGCGCGCCGGAACAGTGGGCGGATCTGGTTCGGTGTGGCGTTGGTGGCAACATCGAAATCCTTGGGCTCCAGGCCCACGATCAGGTCCCGCACCGCACCGCCCACGATATAGGCGTCGAAGCCCTCATGGCGCAAGACTTCGCAGACCTTTATGGCGTGGCGCGAGACATTGCGCCGGTCTATTCCATGCTTTTCGCGCGGTAGGCGCTCAGGCCCCCGCAGCGGCGAGGAGAACAGGCGTCCGACAAAGTTTTTTATTGTTTCTGTAAGCATGGGCGTATTTTAGGACTTTGCGTCCTGCATGTCCTTGAATAAATCAAGAATCCGCCAGCCTCGCTCTTGCGCCACCCGGCGCAATACGGGGCTGGGATTGGTTGCAATGGGATGGCTGACCGCTTCCAGCAGCGGCAGGTCGTTGGGCGAGTCGCTGTAGAAGTAAACGCGTTCGAAGCCGCTTAGCGAAAGCTGCATGCCCGCCAGCCACTCATTCACGCGGATGACCTTTCCGGCCTGGAAGCTGGGCGTGCCCTGGATGCGGCCGGTGTAGCGGCCATCCCGGGTTTCGGCAAGGGTGGCGATCAGATGAGGAATGCCGAAAGCGCGCGCAATCGGCGTTGTGACGAATTCGTTGGTTGCCGTCACGATGGCGCAGAGGTCGCCGTCATCCATGTGGCGGCGGACCAGTTCTTGCGCCGACGGCAGGATCGCGGGGCGCACGACTTCGGCCATGAAGGCTTCGTGCCATTCAGCCAGTTCCATGGGGCTGCCGCGAGTGAGCAGGCCCAGCATGAATTCGGCCGACTCCTCGGCGGTCAGCTTGCCCGCGTTGTAGCGCTCCATCAGTTCTTCGTTGCGGCGCTGCGCCTCGGCGGGGTCGCCCGCCCGGCCTGTGCGCGCAAGAAAGTCGGCCCATTGATAATCGCTATCCAGGGGCAGCAAAGTGTGGTCGAGATCGAACAGGGCCAGGCGTTTAGCGGATGTCATGAATTATCGGATTCTTTGGTCGGCTGGCTGGAGGCCAGCAGGTCTTTCAGCAAGGGCAAGGTAATGGCCCGGTGTTTTTCGAGCGAGTAGCGATCCAGTGCGTCGACCAGCGCGCTCAGCCGGCCCATGTCGCGTGCGTAATGGGTCAAGACCCAACTTATGACTTCGGGTGAAAGTTGCAGCCCGCGCTCGCCGGCCCGTTTCCGCAAGGCCTGCGCGCGATCATCATCAGAGAGCAATTCCAGCCGGAATACCAGGTCCCAGCCCAGCCGGGTGCGCAGGTCTTCCCGCAAAGGCATGGCCAGCGGCGCGCGGTCGCCGGCCAGAATCAATGCAAAGCCGTTGTCCGCGGCGGCGACCTCGCGCCAGCGATTGTACAGGGTGAACAGGGCCGCCTGGCCATCGTCATCCAGATGCTGCACGTCGTCCACGGCAATCAGCCGGTAGCGCAGGGCCTCGGAGGTGGCTATCTCTTTCAGGGCGGCGGCGGTGTCTTCGCGGCCGAAATAAAGCGCATCGCCGCCGGTGGCGACGGCCTGAAGCAGGTGGCTGCGGCCCGCGCCGGCGGGACCCCACAGGTAAATGGCGCGGCCCGGCCGCAGGTTGCGCAAGGCGTCCAGGACCTCGTCATTATCGCCGGCAACGAAGTTGTCGAGCGATGCCGGAGAGGGCGGTAGAAGGTCGAGTATCAGCTGCTGCGTCATGTATCGTCTACAGTGAGGCTGCCGGTTGCGCCGGCCCTGGCATGCCCCGGGCGTGTTTTTGCCGCGTTCATCGTAAAATCAGGCTTGGTATTTAATTAAACACGCAATTCTTACACATCCCACGGCATTTCTCATGACAAACAAACATTCCGCTTCCTTGACCTATCGCGACGCAGGTGTCGATATCGATGCCGGCGAAGCCCTGGTCGATCGCATCAAGCCGCTAGCCGCCAAAACCATGAGGGCCGGCGTGATGGCCGGCATAGGCGGCTTTGGCGCATTGTTTGAGGTGCCGCGCCACCTGAAGGAGCCCGTGCTGGTGTCCGGCACCGACGGGGTCGGGACCAAGCTTCGGCTGGCCTTTGAATGGAAGCGCCATGATACCGTGGGCATAGACCTGGTCGCCATGAGCGTCAACGATATCCTGGTGCAGGGTGCCGAACCTCTTTATTTCCTGGATTATTTCGCTTGCGGCAAGCTGTCGGTGGACACCGCCGCCAGCGTGGTGGGCGGCATAGCCAAAGGTTGCGAGCTGGCCGGCTGCGCATTGATAGGCGGGGAAACCGCCGAGATGCCGGGCATGTATCCCGACGGCGAATACGATCTGGCCGGCTTTGCCGTGGGCGCGGTCGAGAAATCGCGCATCATCGACGGCAAGTCCATTGCCGTGGGCGACGCGATTCTGGGGCTTGCATCCAGCGGCGCCCATTCCAACGGTTTTTCCTTGTTGCGCAAGATTCTTACCCACGCCAATGCCAGGCCCAATCAGGACCTGGGCGGCCGTTCGCTGGAAGACGCCGTCATGGAGCCCACCCGCATCTATGTCAAGCCGGTCCTGGCGGCGCTGGCCGAGCATGGCGACGCCATCAAGGGCCTGGCCCACATTACGGGCGGCGGCCTGCTGGATAATGTGCCGCGCATTTTGCAGCCCGGCTTGACGGCGCGCCTGTATCGCGACGCCTGGACCATGCCGGAACTCTTCACTTGGCTGCAGCAGAATGGCGGCGTGGCCGATGCCGAAATGCACCGGGTCTTCAACTGCGGCATAGGCATGGTGATGGTCGTGCCGGCCGGCAAGGCCGATGCGATCGCCGCAACGCTGACTGCGCACGGCGAGCAGGTCAGCCGTTTGGGCGAGATCGTCCGGCAGGACGGCCCCGACGCGCCTCAAACCGTCGTCGTCTAGCTTGCCTGTGTAAGGCGGCGCCTGAACGGCACCGCCGCTTTTTGGCCTTAGCGCGCCGCGGGCCAGTGGGCCGCGGCCGCATCCACGACGCGCTCGGCCGCGTCCGGAGCCAGGCAGTCGACCACATGCCGGGCGGGCAGTGAACGCAGCCAGGTCAACTGGCGCTTGGCCAATTGCCGCGTTGCGGCGACGGCCTGATCCACGGCCTGACCCAGGCCGTTTTTTCCGTCAAGGTAATCCCATATCTGCCGGTATCCCACGCAACGCATCGATGGCAGGCCGGTGTGCAGGTCGGGCCGCTGATACAGGGCACGCACCTCTTCGACCAAACCCATGTCCAGCATCGCCTGGTAGCGCTGCGCGATCCTCGTATGCAGAGCGAGCCGGTCGGACGGCTCCAGGCTGACAGTAATGAATGGCGGCGTATCGCCGTGCCGTATCGGCGGGTCTTTCAGCCAGTCGGACATGGTCCGGCCGCTGATCCGGTGGATTTCAATGGCCCGCTGCAGCCGTTGGCTGTCGTTGGGAGCCAGCCTGGCGGCGGTGTCGGGATCGTAGCGGGATAGCTGGCGGTGCAATTCGGGCCAACCCAATTCGCGCGCTTCGCTTTCTATGGCGGCGCGCACGGCCGCATCGGCGGCCGGAAGTTCATTCAGGCCCTCGCGCAGCGCCTTGTAATACATCATGGTTCCGCCGCAAAGCAAGGGCAGCCTGCCCCGGGCGGCGATATCGGCGATCAGGACGCTGGCGTCGCGCTGGAACTCCGCCGCCGAGTACGACTGGGCCGGATCGCGTATGTCCAGCAGATGGTGCGGAACCCGCGCCTGTTCATCGCCAGACGGCTTGGCGGTGCCGATATCCATGCCGCGATAAATCGTGGCCGAGTCCATGACGATGATCTCCACCGGCCAGCGTTCGGCCAGCGCCAGCGTGGCGGCGCTTTTTCCGGCCGCAGTGGGGCCGGCCAGGCAGATAACCGGGATAGTCATTGGCCGCGCATGAAAAGCTTGTCCAGCTCGCCGACTTTCCATTGCACCCAGGTGGGGCGCCCGTGGTTGCACTGATCGGCTCTTTCGGTTTGCTCCATCCTGCGAAGCAGGCCGTTCATTTCGTCCAGGGTAAGGCGCCGATTGGCTCGTACCGATCCGTGGCAGGCCATGGTCGAGAGCAGCTCATTGCGTTGTTCAGTCAGGCGCGGCGATACGCCGACGCTGGCCAGGTCGCGCAGCACGCCGCGCGCCAGCGATTCGATGTCGCCATTGGCCAGCAAGGCGGGCACGGCCCGCACGGCGACGGAGGCGGGGCCGGCCGCCCGAAGATCAAGTCCCAGCGCGGCCAGCGTGCCGGCGTGCTCATCGACCAAGCCGATTTCCTTTTCGCTCACGCCGAAAACGACGGGGACCAGCAGTTCCTGGCGCGGCAGGTTCTGCGCATCCATGGCCTTCTTCAATTGCTCATAGACCACGCGCTCATGCGCGGCATGCATGTCGACCAGCACCAGCCCCGCCTGGTTCTGGGCAAGGATATAGATGCCATGCAATTGGCCCAAGGCCATGCCCAGCGGAAACTCGTGCATGGGCTGCTGGCCTGGCTGCGTGTCGATCGCGGTATCGGATGCTTCGATGGGCCGGTAAAGCGACTGCCAGTCAGCCGCTTGTCCGGCGCCGTGGTCGCGCAGGCGGAAGGCCTGCTGCATTTGCGGGATTTGAAAGGACGAGGGTGCGGGAGGGCGGCCGTCAAGCGCCGAAAAGGGCCGCGCAGACGCCTGGCCCGGATGGCCGTAAGCGGCGAAATAGGGCGAATCACCAGCGAGGTCGGCCGTGCCATCCCCGGCCCTGTCGCCGTGTTCCGCAACGGGCTGTACGCTTTCTGGGCCGCCCTGCCCGGTCAGCGTGTGGCCGCCCGCCGCCGACAGCGCCTGGGTCAGTGCCTGCCCCACAAACCGGTGGATCGCGCCGCTGTCGCGGAAGCGCACCTCGTGCTTGGCCGGATGCACGTTCACATCCACCGTGGCCGGATCGACGGAAAGAAACAGCACGTAGGCCGGCTGGCGGTCGCCATGCAGGACGTCGGCGTAGGCCTGGCGTACGGCATGCGCCACGGTGCGGTCCTTGACGTAGCGTCCATTCACATAAAGATACTGCCGGTCGGCGCGGCTGCGCGCATAGGTGGGGCGGGTAATCACGCCTTGCAGCGTGATCAGGCCATGCTCATCCAGGACTTCCAGGCCTTGCTCGATGAAGTCGGAGCCCAATACATCGCGCACCCGCTGTCCGATGTCGGTGGCGCGCCAATTGCGCTGCGCCTTGTCATTGTGGAACAGCCGGAAAGCGATATGAGGCTGGGCCAGCGCAATGCGGTCCAGCGCATCGATGCAATGTCCATATTCGGTGGCCTCCGCGCGCAGGAACTTGCGGCGGGCCGGGACCTCGTCGAACAGTTGCCGCACATCGATGGTGGTGCCGACAGAGCCCGATGCGGGCGTGGGCGCGCCATGCGAAGCCTGGATCTGCCAGGCATGGGGCGCATCGGCTGTGCGTGAAGTAAGCGTAAGCCGCGCCACCGACGAAATGGAGGCCAGCGCCTCGCCCCGGAAACCCATCGACGCGACGGATTCCAGTTCGTTCAGCGAGGTGATTTTATTGGTGGCATGACGAGTCAGCGCCAGTGTCAGCTCATTTTGCGGAATCCCTGTGCCGTCGTCGCTGACGGCGATCCGGCGGATGCCGCCGCCATCCAGGCGCACCTCGATCGCGCGCGCTCCGGCATCGATGGCGTTTTCCAGCAGCTCCTTCAGAACGGAGGCCGGCCGCTCGATGACCTCGCCGGCAGCAATCTGACTGATGAGCTGATCGGGGAGTTGAGCGATAGAGCGACGTTCAGGCATTGCGGCTTTCCGTTGATGTCGAGGCTGGGCACCCGCGCCGGCATGGAAAGGCCCGGCGCGCAGGATGTATGGTATTGCGTATTAATCTGATTTTAGCCGGTCGGGAGCGCATGCTCTTTTACGGCCGGGCTGAACAGCGCTATATTGCTGTAACTTTTTTTGGTAGCGGATATGCTTGATCTCTTCAATATGATTCTCCATATTGACCAGTTCCTGGGAGACTGGGTGGCACAATATGGCGAATGGATTTACCTGGTGCTTTTCCTGATTATTTTTGGCGAGACGGGCCTGGTCGTTCTGCCGTTCTTGCCCGGCGATTCTCTGCTGTTCATTGCCGGCGCTTTCGGCGCCTCGGGCCTGCTGGATCCGGTAACGCTGTCCAGTATATTGATCGCCGCGGCTGTATTGGGGAACACCGTCAATTACTCCATAGGCCGATATATCGGACCCAAGGTATTTACCAGCAATTCCCGCTTCCTGGATCGGAACGCACTGATCAAGACCCACGCATTCTATGAAAAGCACGGCGGCAAGACCATTGTCCTGTCGCGTTTTCTGCCGATTTTCCGCAGCTTCGCGCCTTTTGTGGCGGGAGTCGCAAGCATGAACGTCCTGCGCTTCCAGCTGTTCAATATTTCGGGCGCGGTCCTATGGGTGGGTGGGCTGGTTACCCTGGGTTACTTTTTCGGCAATGTGCCCATCATCAAGGAGCATTTGAACACCATCGTCCTGATTGGTGTCAGCGCCGCCGCCGTTCCCGTCGTGCTGGGTACGCTATGGAAGCTGTTCAAGCGTAAATCGCCCTCGGTCTAGCAAAGGGACGGGCGGCGCGGCCGCCCCGTTCAGGCCCGGCGTGCAAGCGCCGGGCTGGACGCGAAGTAGCCGCTGATGCCCGTCAGCATGGCCCGCGCTATCTTGTCCTGATGCCCGGGGCTGCGCAGCAGGCGCTCTTCCTCGGGGTTGCTGATAAACGCCGTCTCCACCAGGATGGACGGGATGTCGGGCGCCTTCAATACCGCAAAGCCGGCCCGCTCCACGCTTTTCTTGTGCAGGCGATTGATTTTTCCGATTTCGCCCAGAACCTGGTCGCCCACGCGCATGGAATCATTGATCTGGGCCGCGGTGGAAAGATCCAGCAGGACCTGCGCCACCTGCTTGTTATGCGAACCCAGGTCGACGCCGCCGATCAGGTCGGCTTCGTTCTCGCGTTTGGCCATCCAGCGCGCCGCCGCGCTGGTGGCGCCGTTCTGGGATAGGGCAAAGACGGACGACCCGCGCGCGCTGGGCTTGATCCATGCGTCGGCATGTATGGAAATGAACAGGTCGGCCTTGACGCGGCGCGCCTTTTGCACCCTGACGTGCAAAGGCACGAAGTAGTCATTGTCGCGCGTCAGGTAGGCCCGCATATTCGGTTGCGAGTCAATCAGCTTCTTCAGCCGGCGGGCGATGCTCAGGACGATGTCCTTCTCGCGCGTGCCGTTGCGCCCTATGGCTCCCGGGTCTTCGCCGCCATGGCCGGGATCCAGGGCGATCAGTATGGGCCTGTTGTCGCGGCGCGGCTCCGACGCGAGGGGCGGCGGCGCGGCGGGCGCCCTGGGCGGCTTGGCCACGGGCGGCAGTTTCTGTCCCGGCATTGAGGGCACGGGGACGTCGGGCGGTGAATTTTGCGCCAGGTCTTCAAGCACTTCGGCCAGCGGATCCTTGTCGGCTTCGTTCATGATGGCCAGCAGAGGGTCTTGCGCCACCTTGGGATACAAATCGAGCACCAGGCGGTATTTGTATTCGCCGATGGGCTTGAGCGTGAAGACCTGCGGCGCAATGGGCTGTTTCAGATCGAGCACCAGCCTGACCACATCGGGCCGGTTCTGCGCCACCCGCACGGCGCTGATGTAAGGATCGTTGGGCTTGATCTTGGAAACCAGGTTATTGATGGTAGCGTTGATGCTAAGGCCCTGGATGTCCACGACCAGCCGATCGGGATGCTCGAGTATGAAGTGCTCCGCCTTGAGCTCGCTGTCCATTTCCAGCGTGACCCGGGTGTATTCATCCGCCGGCCAGGTGCGCACCGCAACGATGGTTGCAGCATGTGTCAGTGCGGGGATGACCGGCAGGATGAACAGGCTGCCGGCGGTGGTTATGAGTCGGCGCCGGGAGATTCCCGCTGGGGGGATACGGGATGGGGAAGGGCAAGAGTCGTCAGCCATAATTTTCCTTTGTCGCTATGGGCCGTTAGGCTGGCGTACCGCCCGATGTCTGCATATTCCAGGTGGATATCGAGGTCTGGAGGCGGCAATAAAGCGCCTGCTTGCTCCGGCCATTCGATCAAAACCACCGCTTCTTTTTGCAGTATATCGCGAAATCCAGCATCCACCCATTCCCGCGAATCGCTAAACCGATAGAAATCAAGGTGATAGAAGTATAAGTTAGAAAGATTATAGCTTTCAAGCAGTGCGTAGCTGGGACTTTTTATTCTTCCGGTGATCCCCGACGCGCGCAACAGGGCCCGGGCGAAGCTGGTTTTGCCCGCGCCGAGGTCTCCGCGCAGGTGGATCCTGCCTCCGCGCCGCGTCGCGCCGACCGCCGGGTGGGTGCCGCAAAGCAGGGGGGCAAGTCCGGAGGCCAACGCTATCGTGGCCTCTTCATCCGGCAAAAACAATCTACTTCGGTCAATATCTTGATTTTCTTGTTTCATGGCGGGTTCTCAGTGTAAGGGTCCCACCATTAACCAGAAGGGAATGGTCAGGGCAGACAGCAGGGTTCCGATCGACATCGTAACGGCCACCAGCGATCCGTTGCCGCCCATCCGGGCCGCCAGGACGTGGGCCGATGACGCGGTGGGCAAGGCGCCAAATAGCAACAGTATCTGCCGTTCGACCAGTGTCAGCCCAAGCGCCCACCCGATGAAAATAGCAAAGATGGGGGTGATCATCAAACGCAGGGCGATCATCCAGCTCATGAGCTTGACGCCCCCTTGGCCGCCGCTGAGGGATAGGGTCGCACCCACGCACATCAGCCCGATGGCGATGGCGCAAGCGCCCAGGCGTCCGAGCGTCGCATCAATGGCGCGGGGTATGGGGACGCCGAAGATATTGCACAGCAGGGCCAGCAGGGTCGCGATAATGAAGGGATTGCGGACAATTTCCCGGAACACCTTGCCGCCATTCTGGCGCGCCAGCGCATGCACCGCCGCTATATTGGAAATGGGCACGGCAAATCCCACCAATACCGCCATGATGGTCTGTCCCTCGGAGCCGGCCAGTCCGCCGGCCAGCGACAGGCCTATATAGGTATTGAAGCGATAGCCGCATTGAGCCACGGATGCGTGGGTGATGGGCGAGGGCTTCAGCACGGGTACAGCCAGCCACGCCATGGCCACGCCAAAGCCCATGACGGCAAGTGTGGCCTGCAGCAATGTGTAGGTGCCCGACAGGCTTAATGGCGTTTGCGTGATCGAATGAAAGAGCAGGGCCGGAAACAGCACGAAGTAGACCAGTTGCTCGGCGCCGCGAAAAAAATCGCCGGAAAACCTGAGCTTGTGGAAAAGCAGCCACCCCAGCCCGATGAGCAAGAAATCAGGCAATACGAGTTGAATGACGGACATAAAAAACCAAGGGTGCAGGACAGGTGGACCGGCCGCGTTCAGCGGTTTGCAAGCTTTTCCGGGGTCGAAGAATAGGTAGTAACTAGCAGAGACAGGGAAGCTTGATAGCTGTTATCCTGCCACAAAAATCAGTGAGCTTAGCTGAAATCTGGGCGGCTTGTTTTGTAAATCCATTCGTTTTTTACGGAGTAATTACTAGATGGTTAAATTCCACAATCGATTTGCCGCCGTTGCGCTGGCCGCTGGCGTTGCCTCGCTGTTCGGCGCCTCCGCGCAAGCTGCCGATTATCCGACTCAGGCCATTCGCGTCATCGTTCCGTTTGCGCCCGGCGGCTCCACCGATATCGTGGCTCGCATCGTTACCCAGCGCATGAGCCAGGAATTGGGCCAGACCATGGTTGTCGAAAACAAGGGCGGCGCAGGCGGCGCCATCGGCGCGGCGGAAGCGGCTCGCGCCAAGCCTGACGGCTACACGCTTTCCATCGCCACCGTATCCACCATGGCGGTCAACTCGGCGTGCCGTCCCAAGGATCTGCCCTACGATCCCCTGAAGGACTTCATGCCGGTCACCAATTTCGCCAATGTGCCCAACGTGATCGAAGTCAATCCCAAATTCCCCGCCAAGAATTTCAAGGAATTCGTCAAGGCGCTTAAAGACAATCCGGGCAAGTACACGCACGGCAGCTCGGGTACATGCTCGGTGCTTCACCTGTTCGGCGAAGCCTTCAAGCAGGCCACCGGCACCGATGCCATCCACGTTCCCTACAAGGGTTCGGGCCCGGCCGTGACAGATGCCGTCGGCGGCCAGATCGACAGCATGTTCGACAATCTTCCTTCGTCCATGGGCCAGATCCAGGCCGGCGGATTGCGCCCATTGGCCATCGCCTGGCCCGAGCGCCTGAAATCCTTGCCAAATGTCCCCACCTTGGCTGAAGAAGGCTACCCCCAGTTGAACCAGCCCGCCTGGTACGGCTTGCTGGCTCCCACCGGCACTCCTCCCGAAATCATCAAGAAACTGCGCGATGCGGCAGTGGTGGCATTGAAGGATCCGAAAGTCGTGGAAACGCTTGAGAAGCAAGGCGCCGCTCCTTCCGGCAACACGCCTGAAGAGTTCGCCAAGGAAATCAAGACGCAGTACGACTGGGCCAAGGATGTTGTGGCCAAGGGCAATATCAAGCTCGAATAGTGCTGCGGGACCGGTTGTAAAATCGGAAACAGGCCGGGGCGCAAGCCCCGGTTTTTTGTGCTTTATAATCTCAAGCCCAAACGCGTCCCTGTAGTTAAATGGATATAACTTTCCCCTCCTAAGGGAAGATTGCAGG
>JBEBYL010000027.1:0-39837 GCA_040391135.1 Pusillimonas sp.
TGAAGGCCGTTGGGCCCGCGTGACCGGTTCGGCGCCCAGCGCGCCGAACACCGCTTGGCGTGGCTCGTCCGCCCATACGGGCTCCCTTCGCCTACGACTCGCTCGGCCCCGAAGGGCCCGCCGTCCTCCACCCCCCACCCCGTCCGCTGCATTTCAGAATAACGCCCGGCCTTGTCGGGACGTTTGGCGTGCTTGGCCTTTTTTAGGCTGGCCGTTTCTGATCGGAACAGGTAGCGTGCTCGCCCTGGCGCGGCCCGCCTGCCGGGCCGCTTGGGGCCTCGGGCAATATAAGGCTGCGGCCATACGGTTGACTGCGGCGATTCGCATTGAATTTATGCAGTGCGATGGGCCTTGGGTGGCGGGCCGGGCGACTTACGGGGCCGAGCGAGTCGTAGGCGAAGGGAGCCCGTATGGGCGGACGAGCAAGACGATGCGGTGTTCGGCGCGGCGGCGCCGAACCGGTCACGTGGAGCTGGACCGCTACCCAAGACCCGTCGCACGTCAAAAATAAGCAAACAGCCGCTAAAACAAACAGCCGCTAAGGCAAACAGCCGCTAAGGCAAACAGCGGCTCAAGCAAGCAGCCGTTCAAACAGAAAGGGCGTGCACGCCGCACGCCCCCATAAGCACCTGGCGCCCGCTCGCGCCAGTAAGCAAATTCGTTAACCCTTGCCCAGCAGCGTCTTTACGCCCGCGGTCAGCACTTCCACCGATTCCGTATCCGCCGCCAGATAACGCGCGCGGCCCTGGGCGTCGAAGATATAAACCCCCCGGCTGTGAGCCACCTCGTAGTTCTCCGGATCATCACCCTTGGGCTTCTCGATCTGGTAAGCCACCCGGTAGCGCCGCGCCACATCGGCCACCTGTTTCTCCGTACCCGTCAGGCCGATGGCATTGCTGTCGAAAGCGCGTACATAGGCTTGCAGGATCTCGGGCGTATCGCGATGAGGATCCACGCTGACGAACAGGATGCGTACCTTGGACGCTTCGTCGCCCAGTTCGTGCATAACCTGCGACAGCTGCGCCATGGTCGTGGGGCAGACATCGGGGCAACTGGCGTAGCCGAAGAACATCAATACCGTCCGGCCCTTGAAATCGTCCTGCGTCACGGTTTTTCCTCCATCGCCTTCCAGCGTGAAACGCAGGTCGGGCAGGAAGCCGCGCACATTGTGCAGCGCCGTTTCGGTCTGCGCCGACGCGGCGAACGACAGAACTAAGGTGCAGGCCAGGCCCAGCAGGAATCGGTACAGGTTACGCATGACGGACTAAATCGTTGTTGAATGGCGGGCGGAAGCGCTACGGAACATTATAGGTTCGATTCTTCCGCCAGGCCGCTGTGGCGCAGCAGCGCGTCGATGGAAGGCGGGCGGCCGCGGAAGGCCTGGAACGATTCGGCGGCGGGGCGCGATCCCCCCACGGCCAGGATTTCCTTCAGGAAACGCTGGCCGGTGGCGGCGTTCAGCGTCTCGCGCGGCTGGCCGGGCGCCGTGGCGCCGGCGCTTTCCTCGAAGGCCGAATAGGCATCGGCGGACAGGACTTCGGCCCATTTGTAGCTGTAATAGCCGGCCCCGTAGCCCCCTGCGAACAGGTGGGAGAAATTGTGCGGGAAACGATGCCAGGCTGGCGGGAACAGCACGGCGACTTCCTTGCGCACCTGGTCCAGGGTGTCCAGCACCGCCTGGATGGACAAGCCCTGCGCCTGGTGGTGGATGCTCATGTCAAATAGCGAGAACTCCACCTGCCGCAGCATCTGCATGCCGCTTTGGAAATTGCGGGCGGCCAGCAGTTTGTCGTAGAGCGGGCGCGGCAGCGGCTTGCCGGTTTCCGCGTGGGAAGACAAGGCCTGGACCACGGACCATTCCCAGCAGAAGTTCTCCATGAATTGGGACGGGAGCTCGATGGCGTCCCATTCGACGCTGGCGAAGGCCGAGGCGCCCGGCTCATCGACCTGCGAGAGCAGGGCGTGCAGGGCGTGACCGCTTTCGTGAAACAGGGTAATGACATCGTCGTGAGTCAGCAATGCCGGTTTGCCGTTATGCGGCCTGGAAAAATTGCAGGTCAGGTAGACGACGGGAGCCTGCAGCGCGCCGCCGGTTCTGCGGCGGTTCCGTTCGCTGTCCACCCAGGCGCCGCTTTGCTTGCCTTGGCGCGAATACAGGTCGATGTACAGGGTTCCGACCACTTGCCCGGCCGACACGGCCTCCAGCGCCTGCGCATCGGCGTGCCAGGTTGGCGCCGCGCTGGGGCGCAGGGTGACATTGAAGAGTTTCTCGATGACCTGGAACAGGCCTTTCAGCACTTGAGGCTCGGTGAAGTATTGCTTGATTTCCTCTTCGGAGTACGCGTAGCGCTCTTCGCGCAGGCGCTCGGATGCGAAGGCGATGTCCCAGGGCTGCAGCTCGATCAGGTCGAGCTTCTCGCGGGCGAAGTCCTGCAGTTGGGCCAGATCGCGGGTCGCATAGGGCTTGGCTTTCAAGGCCAAGTCCCTTAGAAACTCCAGCACCTGGCTGGCGGTATCGGCCATGCGGGTTTCCAGCCGCAGGTCGGCAAAGCTGGTGTAGCCCAGCAGCGCGGCTTCCTCGGCGCGCAAGGCCAGCAAAGTTTCGATAAGGGTTGAATTATCCAGTGCCGGGTCGCCCTGCTCGGAGGCTATGGTCGAATAGGCTTTATACATTTCCTGGCGCAGCGATCGATCCTGCGCATACTGCATCACAGGAAGATAGCAGGGCATCTTCAGCACCAGCTTCCAGCCGGCCAATCCGTCGGCTTGCGCGGCCGATCTTGCCACGTCCACCACATCGGCCGGCAAGCCGGCAAGGCGCGATTCATCGGTGACATGCAAGGACCAGCGATCGACGGAGTCCAGCACATTTTCGGAGAACTTCTGCGAGGCCTGGGCCTGCTGGTCGGAAATGCGCGCGTAGCGCGTGCGCTGTTCACCTTGAAGTTCGACACCGCTCAGGCGGAAGTCGCGCAATGCCAGTTCGATGACGCGCCGGCGCACGGGCGACTGTTGGGCGAAACCGGCGGATGCGCTCAGGCGCTTGTACTGCGCATACAGGCCCTCGTGCAGGCCGACCCAGGTGGAAAATTCGGTAACCAGCGGCAAGCACTGGTTGTACGCGGCGCGCAGCTCGGGCGTGTTGACCACGGCATTCAGGTGTCCCGCCACCGACCAGGCGCGCCACAGTTTTTCGGATGCGTCTTCCAGCGGCTCGATGATGGCTTCCCAGGTGGCGGGCAGGGCCGAGTCGGCACTGCGCTCCACTGCAGCCCGGGTTTCGTCGATCAAGGCGGTGATCGCCGGCTCGATGTGTTCGGGCCTGACCTCGGAGTAATCGATAAGGGACGAAATCGGGGACAGCAGGGGGTTCTTCTGGGACATTGCTACGCTTATTGAGTTACGGGGACTTGCACGGCGCTGCGCTCAGCGGCTTCCAGGGTATTGACCAGCAGCATGGCGATGGTCATGGGGCCGACGCCGCCGGGTACCGGGGTGATGGCGCTTGCCACCTTGCGCGCCGATTCGAAATCGACATCGCCCACCAGCTTGCCTTGGTCGTTGCGATTGATGCCGACGTCGATGACGACCGCGCCGGGCTTGATCATGTCGCCGGTCACCATGCCGGGCTTGCCGGTGGCGACCACCAGCACGTCCGCGCGCCGGGTCTGGGCGCCCAGGTCGCGGGTCTTTGAATTGCACAGGGTGACGGTGGCGCCCGCGGCCAGCATGAGCATGGCCATGGGCTTGCCCACGATGTTGCTGGCGCCGACCACGACGGCTTCCGCTCCCCACAGCGAGACGTTCTCGGATTCCAGCATCTTCATGATGCCGTAGGGCGTGCAGGGCCGGAACAGCGGTTGCCCGGTCATGAGCAGGCCGGCATTGCTGATGTGGAAGCCATCGACATCCTTGCCGGCGGCAATGGTTTCGATGACCTTGCTGGAATTCATGTGTTTGGGCAGCGGCAGCTGCACCAATATGCCATGCACCGAGGCATCGTGATTCAGGTCGCGCACGAGGTCCAGCAACTGTTCTTCGCCGATGTCGGCGGCCAGGCGTATGACGCGCGAATGCAGGCCGGCCTTTTCGCAGGCAGCCGCCTTGTTGCGCACATAGACTTGCGAAGCGGGGTCTTCGCCGACGAGCACCACGGCCAGGCCAGGGGTGATTCCGCGCGCCTTGAGTTCGTCCACGCGCTGGCTGACTTGCGCCTTTACCTGATCGGAAAGCGCCTTGCCGTCGATGATGCGTGCCGTCATGCGGCACCTTCTTTGGTCAGTGCGATCTTCATCAGATCGGCCACTGTGGTGACTTCAAGCTTTTCCATGATGTTGGCGCGATGGGCCTCGACCGTCTTGATGCTGATGTTCAGGTCGCCCGCGATCTGCTTGTTCAGGCGGCCGGCCACGATGCGCTCCAGCACCTGCTGTTCGCGCGAGGTCAGGCGGCTAAGCACGGCCTGATGGTTTCTTTGGGCTTGCGCCTGGCTGACGCGTTCGCCGGCCTGTTCCAGCATGCGGGCCACGATGGTGCGCAGGTCCGTTTCGTTAAAGGGTTTTTCCAGAAAGTCGACGGCGCCTTTTTTCATGGTCGAGACGGCCATGGGCACGTCGCCGTGGCCGGTGATGAACACAATGGGCAAGGGCGCCTGGCGCGCGATAAGTTCTTCCTGCAGTTCCAGGCCGCTCATGCCGGGCATGCGCACATCGGCGATAAGCACGCCGACCTGATCGGGTTCGTATGCATTCAGAAACTCTTCCGCACCGCTGAAGCCGCGCACCTTGTACCCGTTGGCTTCGAGCAGCCAGCGCAGGGAATCACGTACGGCTTCGTCGTCATCGACGATAAAAATGGTATTCGGTGCTTGAGGTGTAGTCATGCAGGCAACTCCTGGGTGTCTTCGGTTGTGCTCGGGGCTTGTGGCTCGGCACAGGGCAGGGTGAAACGGAAAATGGTGCCCCCATCGGGGTTGGGGTCGGCCCAGAGCCGGCCATGGTGCGATTCAATAATAGTACGGCAGATATTGAGTCCCATGCCCAGACCTTCCGATTTTGTACTATAAAAAGGCTCGAACAGGCGCTCGGGATCTTTCAGGCCATGGCCGCGGTCGATGACCGCGATTTCGATCAGGGGTGCCTGGTCGGTGATGACCAGGTGCAGAACCCGGTACTCGCTTTTCTCCATGGCTTCTATGCCATTCTTTAGCAGGTTCAATAATACCTGTTCGATAAGAATGGGATCGGCCAGCACGTCGGGCAGCGGTTCGGGCAAATGCAGTTCGATCTCGACCTGGCGCTTGCGGGCATCGATATCGGCAAAGCCCACGGCATTGTCGATGATGCGCCTGATGGGGACGCACTGGCGGCGGGGTTCGCTGCGTTTGACGAATTCGCGTATGCGGCTGATGATCTTGCCCGCGCGCTCGGCCTGGCCGGCGGCTTTTTCCAGCGCTTCCAGCAGCCGCTCGGGATTGGCATTGCCCGATTTGAGCATGGCCACGGCGCCCATGCTGTAATTGCTGATTGCGGTAAGCGGCTGGTTCAGCTCATGCGCCAGCGACGAAGCCATTTCGCCCATGGTGGTCAGGCGGCTGGTGAGCTGGATTTTTTCCTGCTGCACCCGCGAGGCCTCTTCGTGAGTGCGCCTTTCGGTGATGTCGCGGGCGACCTGCAGGCGGACACGCCTGCCGTCCGTCCAGGCCAGGATGCGGTGGTGAACCTCGAACCAGCGCTGCGCTGAATCCGAAAATATTTCCACCGTTTCATCGGTGAAGCGGCCCAGGCGACCGCCCAGCAGCTCGCCATGTCCATTGGACTGGGCCCCGAAGAAGCGCCGGTAGGTGCGATTGGCGAACAGGAGCTCCAGTCCGTCGGAGGTGTCCGCAACCACCGAGATGGCATCGTCCAGGCCTTCCAGCACCGTCATGAAGCGCTCATGGGCGGCGGTCAACGCTTCGCGTATGCGCTTGGGCTCGGTGATGTCGGTCATGGACGTCATCCAGCCTATCTGTTCGCCGTTGGGGTCGCGCAGCGGAGACACATACATGCGCGCGGTAAAGCGGGAGCCGTCGCGTCGCTGGGCCTCGACTTCCAACCCGCTGCTGGGCGTACGGCCCGACAACAGGATGTCCAGCGTTTCCTGGTGCTGGGCATGGCGGCCGGGCAGCCAGTAGGGGAAGGGCGTGGTGCGGCCGATAAGGTCGGCTTCGTTCCAGCCTATCATGCGGCAGAAAGCCGGGTTTACATAAGCGATGCGCCCGTGCATGTCGAATACGCGCATGCCGGTGGACATGGAATTTTCCATGGCCCGGCGAAAGCCGGTTTCAGCGATCAGCGCCGCCTCGGCGCGGGTGCGGAAGCGCGTATAGCGCCACAGCGCGAGCAGGCTGAGCACGATCACGCACGATAGCGCGACCACGACCATGATCAGGCGCTGTTGCCGCGTTTCCTGGTCGATGGTCACAAACATGACGCTATCGTTATGCAACTGCTGCAGCCATATGAAAACGCCCATGACGCACAGATACAGGACCAGGACGATAACCGGCGTCAGCCAATAGAAACCGCGACGGGTGTTATTGGCCTGGTCGTAAAACGTGGTCGGGATCAGGGATTTTTTGGAGTGGCTCGCCATGTCTCTGTAATTAGCGCATAACTATGCATTGCGCATTTTAGACCGTAACAGCCCTGTATATTTTTCGCATTGTGAAAACTCATATCATAAAATGAAATATTGCTTGAACATACCGCAGGTCTTTCCTAGAATTGAGAGGCTCGCCTGGCGCGACCCTTATAACAAGGCTACGGCCGCATCGATCCGGTATCGGGTATAACGTGACTATAGGGTAGCTTGCCGGTATCCGGATTCCACTTTTATAAACAGGAGACAGTAAATGTCCTCTCTTGAACAAGTCAGCACAACGGCAAACGCCATGGACGATGAAGCCCTTGAGACCCAGGAATGGCTGGAGGCGCTCGAAGCCGTGCTCGATCGCGAAGGCCCCGAACGCGCCCATTTCCTGCTTGAGCGCCTGATCGACCTGGCGCGGCGTTCAGGAGCGCACATTCCGTTTTCGCCGAATACCGCTTACGTCAATACCATACCGCCGGGACTGGAGCCCGCGCATCCGGGCAACATCGTGCTGGAGGAGCGCATCCGCTCCTATGTGCGCTGGAACGCCATGGCCATGGTCGTCAGGGCCAACAGCCATAACCCGCCCGACGGCGGCGATCTGGGCGGCCACATTGCGTCGTTCGCCTCGCTGGCCACCATGATAGGCTGCGGCCAGAACCACTTCTGGCACGCCGAAAGCGAAGGCCACGGCGGCGACCTGGTCTATTTCCAGGGCCATTCCTCGCCCGGCATCTATGGCCGCGCCTATCTGGAAGGCCGTCTGACGGAAGACCAACTGAACAATTTCCGCCAAGAGGTCGATGGCCATGGCCTGCCTTCGTATCCTCATCCCAAGCTCATGCCTGATTTCTGGCAATTCCCCACCGTGTCCATGGGGCTGGGCCCATTGATGGCGATCTATCAGGCCCGCTTCCTCAAGTACCTGCATGCGCGCGGCATCGCCGACACCAGCAATCGCAAGGTCTGGGTGTTTTGCGGCGACGGCGAAATGGACGAGCCCGAATCCCTGGGCGCCATCAGCCTGGCCTCGCGCGAGAAGCTCGACAACCTGATCTTCGTCATCAACTGCAACCTTCAGCGCCTGGACGGCCCGGTGCGCGGCAACGGCAAGATCATCCAGGAACTCGAAGGCGATTTCCGCGGCAGCGGCTGGAATGTCATCAAGCTTATCTGGGGCGGCTACTGGGATCCCCTTCTGGCGCGCGACAAGGAAGGCATTTTGCGTCGTGTCATGGAAGAGTCCGTCGACGGCGAATACCAGGCCTACAAGGCGCACGACGGCAAGTTTGTGCGCGAGAATTTCTTCGGCAAGCATCCGAAACTGCTGGAGATGGTCAGCCGCATGAGCGACGACGATGTCTGGCGCCTGAATCGTGGCGGCCACGATCCTTATAAAGTGTATGCGGCGTTCAAGTCGGCGTCCGACCACAAGGGTCAGCCTACCGTCATTCTGGCCAAGACCATCAAGGGCTACGGCATGGGCCATGTCGGCCAAGCCAAGAACCCGACCCACCAGCAGAAGAAACTGGACGTGGATTCGGTGCGCGAATTCCGCGACCGCTTCAATATTCCCGTCCCCGACGACAAGCTCGAGCAGCTTCCGTATTTCAAGCCGTCCGAAGATTCGCCCGAAATGAAATACCTGCACGAACGCCGCAAGGCGCTGGGCGGCTATCTGCCGCATCGCCGCCAGAAGGCGGACGAGCATTTGCATGCTCCAGCCCTCGAAGCATTCAAGGCCGTGCTGGAACCCACCGCCGAAGGCCGCGAAATCTCCACGACGCAGGCTTTCGTGCGCATCCTGAACCAGATCCTGCGCGACAAGGAACTCAGCCCGCGCGTCGTGCCCATCCTGGCCGATGAATCGCGCACCTTCGGCATGGAGGGCCTGTTCCGCCAGATCGGCATTTACGCGCCGGAAGGGCAGAAGTACACGCCGGTCGACAAAGACCAGGTCATGTACTACCGCGAGACCGAGAGCGGCCAGCTGCTGCAGGAAGGCATCAACGAAGCGGGCGCTTTCAGTTCGTGGATGGCGGCGGCAACGTCGTATTCGACGAACAACCGCATCATGATTCCGTTCTTCATCTATTACTCGATGTTCGGGTTCCAGCGCATCGGCGACCTGGCCTGGGCGGCGGGCGACATGCAGGCGCGCGGCTTCCTGCTGGGCGGCACGGCGGGTCGCACGACCCTGAACGGCGAAGGCCTGCAGCATGAAGACGGCCATAGCCACATCATGTCGTCGCTGATCCCGAATTGCGTGTCCTACGATCCCACTTTCGGACACGAGCTGGCTGTCATCATCCAGGACGGCCTGCGGCGCATGGTGGAAAATCAGGAGAACGTGTATTACTACATCACGGTCATGAATGAAAACTACGCGCAGCCCGGTCTGAAGAAGGGCGACGAGGAAGGAATCATTCGCGGGATGTACAAGTTCAAGTCCGTGGGCGATGCCAAGAAGCCGCGCGTGCAGCTCATGGGTTCGGGCACGATTTTGCGTGAAGTCCTGGCCGCCCAGGAAATGCTGCAAAGCGATTGGGGCGTTGGCTCCGATGTCTGGAGCGTGACCAGTTTCACCGAACTGCGCCGCGACGGCCTGGATTGCGAGCGCCACAGCCTGCTGAACCCCGAGGACAAGAAGGCGCCCGTGCCTTATGTCACGAAGCAACTGGAAGGCACCTCCGGCCCCATCGTCGTATCGACCGACTACGTCAAGGCCTATGGCGACCAGATCCGCCCCTTCGTGCCCAAGGGCCGCAATTTCAAGGTGCTGGGCACCGACGGTTTCGGCCGTTCCGATTTCCGCTCCAAGCTGCGCGAGCACTTCGAGGTCGACCGCCGCTTCGTGGTGCTGGCGGCGTTGCGCGGTCTGGCGGAAGAAGGTCAATTGCCGCTTGCCAAGGTGTCCGAAGCCATCAAGAAGTATGGCATCAATACCAATAAAGCCAACCCGCATCACGCTTAATCAGGGGACAAGCACATGAGCAATACCATCGAAATCAAGGTCCCGGACATTGGCGACTTCAGCGAAGTCGAAGTCATCGAGCTGCTGGTTGCCGAAGGCGATACCGTCAGCGCGGAGCAAAGCCTCATCACTGTCGAGTCCGATAAAGCCTCGATGGAGATCCCGTCGCCTGAAGCCGGCGTGGTCAAGTCGGTGAAGGTCAAGGTCGGCGACAAGATCAAGGAAGGCTCGATCATTCTGCAGCTCGAAACCGCCGGCGCGGCCGGCGAGAAGCCCGCCGAACCGGCCAAGAAGGCCGAGGCGGCGCCTGAACAGGCGCCGGCCGCGCCGGAGCAAAACAAGGGCGGCGAAAAGGCCGCTGCGGCGCCGGCGCCACAGGAACAGGGCGAGGCGGTCACAGTCGCCGTGCCCGACATCGGCGATTCCACCGATGTCGAAGTCATCGAGATCATGGTTTCCGTGGGCGACACGATCACGGCCGAGCAAAGCCTGATCACCGTCGAGTCCGACAAGGCCTCCATGGAAGTGCCGTCCTCGCATGCGGGCGTTGTCACCGCCATCAATGTCAAGCTGGGCGACAAGGTCAACAAGGGGTCCCCCATTCTTGAATTGAAGGCCAGCGGCGCGGCCAAGCCCGCGGCGGCTGCCGCCCCGGCGGCTTCGGCGCAAGAACCTGCGGAGGCCTCCGCACAGAAAGAGGCCAGCCAGGCTCCCGCCGCGTCCGCGCCGGCCGGCGCGCCGGGACTGGCCTCGGTGCCGCCTGAGCGCCATTCGCCCACCGAAGCGTTTGCCGACGCCGACGTGCCTCTGCGCAATCTGCCCCATGCCTCGCCTTCGGTGCGCAAGTTTGCGCGCGAGCTGGGCGTCAACCTGGCATCGGTGCGCGGGTCGGGCACCAAGAATCGCATCACCCAGGACGACGTCCGCAAGTTCGTGAAGCAGGCCCTGTCGGTCGGCGGCGGCGCCGCCGCGTCGACGGTATCGGGCGATGGCGGCTTCAGCGTGCTGGGCTGGCCCAAGGTGGATTTCGCCAAGTTCGGCGAGATCGAAGCCAAGCCGCTGTCCCGCATCAAGAAAATTTCAGGCGCCAATCTGCACCGCAATTGGGTGATGATTCCACATGTCACCAACAACGACGCGGCCGACATCACCGAACTAGAAGAGCTGCGCCAGACGCTGAACAAAGAGAATCAAAAGTCCGGCGTGAAAGTGACCATGCTGGCTTTCCTGATCAAGGCCGTCGTGGCCGGGCTCAAGAAATTCCCCGAATTCAACGCCTCCATCGATGGCGACAATCTGGTTCTCAAGCACTATTACCACATTGGTTTTGCGGCTGACACACCCAACGGCCTGGTGGTCCCCGTCATACGGGATGCCGACAAGAAGGGCATAGTTGAGCTTGCCAAGGAAACCTCCGAACTGGCGGCGCTGGCCCGCGACGGCAAGCTGTCGCCCAGCCAGATGCAAGGCGGGTGTTTTTCCATCTCGTCGCTGGGCGGCATAGGCGGAACATCGTTCACGCCCATCATCAACGCGCCCGAGGTTGCCATACTGGGGGTGTCGCGCTCGGCGCACGCCCCGGTCTGGAACGGCAAGGAATTCGAACCCAGGCTTATGCTGCCTTTGTCCCTATCCTACGATCACCGGGTCATCGACGGCGCGTCGGCGGCGCGATTCAATGCCTATCTGGGCAGCCTGCTGGCCGATTTCCGCCGCATTGCGCTATAGGAGCCGCATATGAGCACAACTGAATTGACTGTGCCCGATATCGGCGACTTCGCCGAGGTCGAGGTCATCGAGGTCCTGGTTGCCGTGGGCGACTCGATCAAGGCGGAGCAAAGCCTGATCACCGTCGAATCCGACAAGGCCTCCATGGAAATTCCGGCTGCCAAGTCCGGTGTGGTGAAGGCGGTACTGGTCAAGGTCGGCGACAAGGTCACCGAAGGCTCGGCCCTGGTGCAGATCGAAGAGGCCGCGCCCGCCGACGACGCCAAGGCGGCGCCGGCGGCCGAGTCCACGACGCCGGCCGCGGAAAAAACCGCCGCGGGGTCGCCCGCCGCGGGATCGCCCGCCGCAACAAAGCCGGCTGGTGAAAAAGATGCTTCCGTGCCCGTGGCGGCCAGTTTCTCGGGCTCCGCCGATGTCCAGTGCGATGTCCTTGTTTTGGGCGCGGGGCCCGGCGGATACTCCGCCGCGTTCCGGGCGGCCGATCTGGGCCTGTCCGTGGTGCTGGTCGAACGCTATGCCACCCTGGGCGGAGTCTGCCTGAATGTGGGCTGCATTCCTTCGAAGGCCTTGCTGCATACCGCCGCGGTTCTGGAAGAAGCGCAATCCCTGGCCAGCCATGGCATCAAGTTCGGCAAGCCCGAAATCGACCTGGACGGCTTGCGCGCCTACAAGGACGGCGTGGTGGCCAAGCTGACCGGCGGCCTGGCCGGCATGGCCAAGGCCCGCAAGGTCAGTGTGCTGACCGGCCTGGGCCAGTTTGCCGACCCGCATCATCTGACGGTGCAGGAGGCCGGCGGCGCCACCCGCACGGTCAAGTTTGCTTCGGCCATCATCGCCGCCGGCAGCCAGTCGGTCAAATTGCCGTTTTTCCCCGAAGACGACCGCATCGTCGATTCGACCGGCGCCTTGCTGCTCAAGAGCATACCGAAAAAGATGCTCATCGTGGGCGGCGGGGTCATCGGGCTGGAAATGGGCACGGTGTATTCCGCGCTCGGCACCCGCCTGGATGTCGTGGAGATGCAAAGCGGCTTGATGCAAGGCGCCGACCGCGACATGGTCAAGGTCTGGGAGAAAATGAACGCGGGCCGTTTCGACAATGTCATGCTCGATACCAAGACGGTGGGAGCCGAAGCGCGCGAAGACGGCATCTGGGTCAGTTTCGAAGGCGGCAAGGCTCCCAAAGAGCCGCAACGCTATGACTTGGTCTTGCAGGCCGTGGGCCGCAGTCCCAACGGCAAGAAGATCGCCGCCGAGAAGGCCGGCATCGCGGTGACCGATCGCGGCTTCATCGAGGTCGACAAGCAGATGCGCAGCAACGTCCCGCACATCTACGCAATCGGCGACATCGTCGGGCAACCCATGCTGGCGCACAAGGCCGTCCACGAGGGCCATGTGGCGGCCGAGGTGATCGCCGGCGAAAAGAGCTTCTTCGATGCCCGCGTCATTCCTTCCGTGGCTTACACCGATCCCGAGGTGGCCTGGGTGGGCTTGACCGAGGACGAGGCCAAGAAGGAAGGCATTGCCGTCCAGAAGGGCCTCTTCCCCTGGGCTGCTTCGGGGCGCGCCATTGCCAATGGCCGCGACGAGGGCTTCACCAAGCTGCTGTTCGATGCCGAAACGCATCGCATTCTGGGCGGCGGCATCGTGGGAACCCATGCCGGCGATCTGATAAGCGAAGTGGCCCTGGCCATCGAAATGGGCGCCGATGCGGTCGATATCGGCAAGACCATCCATCCCCATCCCACATTGGGCGAGTCCGTGGGCATGGCGGCCGAGGTGGCCGAGGGCGTCTGCACCGATCTTCCCCCGGTGCGGCGCAAATAACGCTGGCCCGCATAGGGGCAAGCCTTATCGTTTTACCGGCAGGTGCTACTATCGGCACCTGCCGTTGTCTTTTTTCAGCTATAAACATTCATCATGTCTCGTCTACAACCCAGCGATAACGCCACCTTGCAAGAGTGGCTGGATTATCTGGAGTCCCTGCACCGCACCCCCATCGATCTTGGCCTTGACCGCATACGCGTCGTCGCGGACAAATTGAAGCTGGAGCTGCCTTTCGTGAAAATCACGGTGGGCGGGACCAACGGCAAGGGGTCCACTTGCGCCATGCTCGAGGCCATTTTGCTGGCGTCCGGCTACAAGGTCGGCACCTACACCTCGCCCCACCTGATTGATTTCAACGAGCGCATCCGGGTCGATGGCGAACAGGCAAGCGATCAGGACATCATCGATCAATTCCACAAGATCGAAAGGGCGCGCGGCGAGACCACGCTCAGCTACTTCGAATACACCACGCTGGCCGCGCTGATGCTGTTCGAAGGACGGAAGCTGGATGTGGCGGTGCTGGAAGTGGGGCTGGGCGGACGATTGGATGCGGTCAATCTGGTGGATGCCGATTGCGCCATCATTACCAGCGTCGATATCGACCATACGGCCTACCTGGGCGACACCCGCGAAAAAATCGGCCTCGAGAAAGCCCATATTTTCCGCGCCGGCCGGCCCGCCATTTGCGCCGATCCCATGCCGCCGCAAACCATAATGGATTACGCCAGCCGGATCGGCGCCGATCTATGGCTGTTCGGCAAGGACTTCAATTATTCGGGCGACCGCCAGCAATGGGCTTACGGCGGGCGCTCTCAACGGCGCAGCGGCCTGGCTTACCCGTCCTTGCGCGGCGCAAACCAGCTGCTTAACGCCTCGGCGGCCCTGGCGGCGCTGGAAGCCTTGCGCCCCAGGCTGGTCGTGCCTCAGCAGGCGGTTCGTATCGGTCTATCGCAGGTATCGCTGCCCGGCCGTCTGCAGATCCTGCCGGGCACGCCCACCATCATTCTGGATGTTGCGCATAATCCGCATGCCGCCGCCGCCTTGGGGCAGAACCTGGATGCCATGGGCTATTTTCCGCATACGCATGCGGTCATCGGCATGCTCAATGACAAGGATGTCCCCGGTGTGGTCGCCAAGCTGGCCAATCGGGTGGACCGCTGGTATTGCGCCAGCCTTGAAGGTCCGCGCGGCACGTCGGGGCAGGACCTGGCCGCCATGGTGCGCCAGGCGATTGCCGCCACCACGGGCCAGCCTGCCCTTGAAGAAACCAGCACCGAGGTTCGCCGGGCGGAGCCGCCGGAAGGGGGCAGGCCGGGCGTCCGTTCGGTAGCCGTTCCCCCCGTTCCAGCCCATACGGTCGAGGTTTCGAATTTCGAAAATCCGGTACAAGCATTTACCGAGGCTCGGAAACAGGCCGCCGAGAATGATAGAATTCTTGTGTTCGGATCTTTTGCGACCGTAGGCCCGGTACTTGACGAGCTGGGACGCAAGGCCACATAGAATTCAGCAAGCCTCATGGCCGGCTTGTTTTTCAAGATAGGTTTCTGCCCCATGGGATTGTTCTCTCGTAAAGAGTCTGCTTCGGGAACGGGGCGTCGTTCCGCGTCGCGCTCATCCATCTCCAGCGAGGCGCAAGCCAGCGAATTGCGCGGCCGCGCGCGCCGCAGGCTGATAGGCGCCCTGGCGCTGGTACTGGCCGCCGTCATCATCGTTCCCATGCTGTTCGAGTCTCCGGCTCCTGAAGACGGCCAGGTGGCCACGCCTGTCGTCGTTCCGGCCATAGTCCCCCCCGAAACTAGCGGTGGCGTGGCGCTGGCGCCCACGGCGCCCGACGCGCCGGCATCCGGCGCCAGCAATCTCCAGCCCCCCCAGCCGGCCGATCCATCATCGGGCGCCGTTGCACCCGCCGCACCGGCGCCGGCCCCCAGCGAACCCGCGCCCGCGCCTCCGCAGGCCGCTACGCTCGAGCCGCCACCCGCCCCGGCACAACCACCGGCCCCCGAGAAGCCCGAGCCCAAAACCAAGCCCAAGGCGCCCGCCGATCGCACCGACGACGGTTCGGTTGCCATTGCGCTGCTCGAGGGCCGCAGCCCCTCCAGCAACCCCGCGCCTGCCGCCCCGGCGGCCAAGGGCAGCTTCATCCTGCAGATCGCCGCTTACACGAACGACAAAGACGCCGAAGTCCGGCGCGACCGCCTGGTTTCGGCCGGGGTCACGAACGCCTATGTCGAAAACGCCGTATCGGGTGGGAAAACCACGTACCGGCTGCGGGTCGGTCCTTTTCCAACCCGCGATGCGGCCCAGGCCGCGCAAGCCCGCCTGCGGGCGCTGGGCTACGATAACGGTTTCATCTCCACTAAGTGACCAGCTTCGACTACCTTGTGCTGGCCGTCCTGGGCGTGTCGGCATTTCTGGGGCTCTTGCGCGGGCTCATAAAGGAAGTCCTTTCCCTCATTGCCTATATCGTCGCCTTTCTGGCGGCGATTTGGTGGGGGCCGCGGATTTCGGGCTGGATCGCCGGTTGGATCGACAACCCCTTGCTGCGCACGGCGGCGGCTTACACGGCCGTGTTCATTGTTGTGCTGCTGCTGGTCGGGCTGCTGAATCTGGCCTTGGCGACGCTCATCGAAAAAACCGGCCTGACGCCCGCCGATCACGGCCTGGGCGCGCTGTTCGGCCTGCTGCGGGGCATGCTGATTGTTCTGGTGTTGGTGGCCCTGGCCGGCTATACCGAGCTTCCCAAGGAGTCCTGGTGGAGCGAAGCCCGATTGTCCGGCACCGCCGTAAAAGGGGTGCAGCAGGTCAAGCTGCTGCTGCCGCCGTCGCTGTCGTCTTGGCTGCCGTATTGATTTGATTGATTCACAGGAATAGCAAACATGTGTGGAATTGTAGGGGTCTCGGGCTCCGGCCCCGTAAATCAGCTGATTTACGATAGCCTGTTGCTGTTGCAGCATCGGGGCCAGGACGCGGCGGGCATCGCCACCTCGCACGACCAGTTTTTTAATATGTACAAGGCCCATGGCCTGGTGCGCGATGTATTCCGCACTCGAAACATGCGCTCCCTGCCCGGCATCAGCGGCCTGGGCCAGGTCCGCTATCCCACGGCGGGGTCCAGCGACAGCGTCGACGAGGCGCAGCCGTTCTACGTCAATGCGCCGTTCGGCATCACCTTCGTGCATAACGGAAACCTGACCAATTGGCGCGAGTTGCGCGAAGCCCTGTTCAAGGTCGACCGGCGCCATATCAACACCAATTCCGACTCGGAAGTCCTGCTCAATGTGTTCGCCCACGAGCTGCAGCTTGCGGCCAATGGCGGTTCGCTGGACGAAGATGCCATCTTTACGGCCGTCTCCTCGGTGCATCGCCGCGCAAAGGGCGCCTACGCCGTCATTGCGCAAATCGCCAGCTACGGCATCGTGGCTTTCCGCGATCCTTACGGCATACGGCCTTTGTGCCTGGGCTCCGTGGAAACCGAGAACGGCGTCGAATGGATGGTGGCGTCCGAGTCCGTCGCTCTTACCGGCTGCGGCTTCACCCTGGTGCGCGATGTCGCTCCCGGCGAAGCGATCTTCATCGACCTGGACGGCAAGCTGTCAAGCCGCCAGTGTGCCGATAATCCGGAGCTTACGCCCTGTGTCTTCGAATACGTTTACTTCGCCCGTCCGGATTCGCTGATGGATGGCGTATCCATTTACGATGCGCGCCTGAACATGGGCGAATACCTGGGCGATAACGTCGCCAAGGCCCTGCGCCTGGGCGATATCGACGTGGTCATGCCCATACCCGATTCCTCCCGGCCGTCAGCCATGCAACTGGCGGCCCGCCTCGACCTGAGCTATCGCGAAGGCTTCATCAAGAACCGCTATATAGGCCGCACCTTCATCATGCCCGGCCAGGCCGTGCGCAAGAAATCGGTGCGCCAGAAACTGAGCGCCATCGACATGGAGTTCCGGGGCAAGAACGTCCTGCTGGTCGACGATTCCATCGTGCGCGGAACCACCAGCCGGGAGATCGTCGACATGGCGCGCGCCGCAGGAGCCAACAAGGTGTATTTCGCGTCGGCGGCGCCGGCGGTGCGCTTTCCCAACGTCTACGGCATCGACATGCCTACGCAAGCCGAATTGATCGCCACGGGACGGGATACGGCCGAGATCGCGCGCGAAATCGGCGCCGACGGGCTGGTTTATCAAGAGCTGAGCGATCTGGAACAGTCCATCCGCGATTTGAATCCCGCCATGAAGCAATTCGAATCGTCCTGCTTCAATGGCCGCTACGTGACAGGCGACATCGACCAGGCTTATCTGGATCGCCTTAGCCAGACGCGCGGCACGCGTCCGGCGGCGGGCGAAATGGCCACCCGGGAAAACGACGAGTAGGCCGGCGCGCGGCGCCTAGCCCAGGCGCCGCAGCAGCGCGAACAGGGCCATCACGCCAATGACGGCGAACAGGCCCAGGCCCCACAGGGCATACTCGATGCCCAGCAAGTCGACGCGTGCGTCCATGCACGAGGCGTAGATGCCGAACAGCCAGGGCAGGGCGGCATCCAGGCCGCTTTTAACCATGAGGCGGTCGGCGAAGGTCATGTCGCAGGAGAACAGGCTGGCCGCGACGCTGTATTGATACCAGGCGGTCGCCACGCCGGCCGCGCCAAGCAGCACGACGGCCAACGCCGCCACCCGGCGCAGGCTTGCGGCAACGCGGCCCGCCAGCAATCCCACCCAGCATACGGCCGCGATGACGATGAAGATCAGGCGCTGCAAGACGCACCAGGCGCAGGGCTGCATGTCGAAGACATGCTGAGAGACCAGCGCTATGGCGACGGCGGTCAGGCAAAGCAGGGCTATAAGATGGAGAATGCGGGAGGTCGTGTTCGTCATGGTGATCAAGTCGTAATGGGGTATGGGCGGTAGGGTATGACCCGCAGCCGCCGGAAAAGTGCCGGCCGCTTCAACGTGCGGCTTCGCGCATCAGGCCCAGCAGCAGCTCGTGCACGCCGTCCCACACGATCTGCACGCCCAGGCACAGCAGGATGAAGGCCGACAGGCGCATCAGCACGGCCGTGCCGTTGCGCCCCAGCTTGTGCAGGAACTGCGCGGCGAAGCGCAGGCAAAGGTAGACCACCAGCGACGCCACGGCAATGGCCGGCAGCGAGCCGGCCAGTTTGATGGTGGTGGCCCAGGCCCGTTCGTCGTGCAGGGTGGCGCCCACGGTCAGAGCCGCCGACAGGGCGCCCGGCCCGCAGATCATTGGGAAGGTCAAGGGGTAGAAAGCCTTGGATCGCACTTGGTCGAAGGAATAGGCTTCAGCCATGTTCTGCGCATGCTCGGCATCGTAATCCGAGGCGCTGACCAGGCGCCAGGCGGTGGCGATCACCAGCAGGCCGCCGCCTATCCGCACGATGGGCAGCGATATTCCGAAGAAGTCCAGCACCACATTGCCCGCGAACATCGCGATCGCCAGCATGATAAGTATGTTGATGGCGACCCGCCGGGCCAATTGAGTACGGACCTGCGCGCTGGCGCCCTCGGTGAGCGTCAGGAAAATCGGCGCCACCGCGGGCGGATTCAGGATGGGCAGCAAGGTCGCCAGGGCGAACAGGAAGCTGCGTCCGAAATTGATGAACAGATCGTTGAGTTCCATGTCGTGGATTCTTGTTGGATTCAGGAGCTCGCGGCGTCCAGCGTGGCGAGTACGTTGCGTTCGAATTGTAATTGGCTGCGAGGATGCCCCAGCACATCGCCTTCGATAATGAAAATATCTTCGACCCGGTCGCCCAGCGTCATGATCTTGGCCATCTTCAGGCTGACGGAATTGGCCGCGAATACCCGGGCCAGGCTGTGCAGCAGGCCGGGCCGATCCGCCGCGATGATGGACAGGCGCCAGGACGCGCTGCGCTCATCGGGCTGCAGCTCCACATTGGGAATGATGGGAAATACGCGCGAGCGCCGCGATCCCGGCTGCCATGCTCCGGGGCTGGCCGGCTCGGCGGATCCGGCGCCGGGCGCCAGTCTTAGCTGTTCGTCCAGCTCGTGCTCCACCAGCGTGGCATTGGAACGGTAGTCCTTTTCATGCGAGGGCAGCAGCACAATGAAGCTGTCCAGCGCCCAGCCATGGTGGGTGGTGTGTATGCGCGCATCCTGCACGCTCAGCGAACGGCGGTCGAAATAGCGGCACAGGGTCACGAAGAGGTCTTTGCGGTCCCGCGTATACACCATGATCTGCAGGGCTTCGTTCTGCCCCACGATGCGCGCCTTGACCACGGGATCGGGTGAGTTGACGCGGTAGTACAGATGCCGCGTGTGCCAGGCGATCTCGGTGGCCTCATGGCGCAGGAAGTAGGCCACATCCAGTTGGTTCCAGAACTCGTCGCGGCTTTCATCGCGCAAGCCCATCAGGCGGATTTCGTTGGCCGCGGCCTCCTTGCGCTGGGCCAGCACGGTGCTGGTATCGGGCTGGGCGCCGCCCAGCGCGGAAATCGTCTGCCGGTACAGGTCTTCCAGCAGCTTGCCCTTCCAG
This sequence comes from Pusillimonas sp., assembly GCA_040391135.1. Lineage (GTDB taxonomy): Bacteria > Pseudomonadota > Gammaproteobacteria > Burkholderiales > Burkholderiaceae_B. The sequence continues at coordinate 19,676 of JBEBYL010000027.1, forward strand.
GAGTTCCAGACCTTGGGGCTGGTGCCGCGTATATCGGCCACCGTCAATAGATAGAGGGCGGTAAGGCGCCGTTCGTCCTGGACGCATTGGGCAAACTGATGGACGACGCCGGGGTCGCTCAGGTCGCGTTTCTGCGCCACCATGGACATGGTCAGGTGCTGGCGCACCAGGAACTCGACCAGATCCTTGTCGGCGCCCTCTATTCCGTGGTCGACGCAAAAGCGCCGCACCTCGATGGCGCCCAACTCGGAATGGTCCCCGCCGCGCCCCTTGGCAATATCATGGAACAGGGCCGCAACGTACAGCAGCCAATGGCGATCGAAATCGGCGATCAACTGGCTGGCCAAGGGGTATTCCTGGGCGTGCTCGGGCATGGTGAAGCGGCGCAGATTGCGCACCACCATCAAAATATGCTGGTCCACGGTATAGGCGTGGAACAAGTCGTGCTGCATCTGGCCGACGATGCGGCGGAACACCGGCAGATAGCGGGGCAGTATGTTCAGCATGGTCATGCGCCGCAGGGAATGGACGATGCCGCGCGGCTGCTGCAGTATCTGGATGAACTGGCGGCGGTTGACCGGGTTGTGCCTGAACTGCGCATCGATGCGGCGGCGGGCATGCCACATGGCGCGCAGCGCCTGCGCCGATATCCCGACGATCTCGGGCCTTTCCTGCATGACCAGGAAAGCCCGGAAGAGCAGGGCGGGGTTGCGCTCGAAACCATCGTCGCGGCGTATGCCCAGCCGGCCCCGTACCATGCAGAAATCATCGTCGATGATGCGAACTTGGTCGCCGGGCAGGGGAAACAGCAGTTCCTCCATGCTTTGCATCAAAATGGCATTGAGCTGGCTGACCACCCGCGCCGCCCAGTAATACCGCTGCATCAGGATTTCGCTGGGCCGCCGATTCCGGGTGGCCTCGAAGCCGTAGGTCGCCGCCAGGCCGGGCTGCAGATCGAACAGCACCCGGTCCTCGCGCCTGCCCGTCATCAGGTGCAGCTCGATACGCAAGCGCTTGAAGGCCTGGTCGGCGCGGCGCAGGGCCCGGAATTCCGACGCCGTCAACAGGTCGGTCTTGACGATCTCGCGCCAGGTGCTGCCCAGGCCCGCCGCCTGGGCAAGCCACAGAACCACTTGAAGGTCGCGCAGGCCGCCGGGCGATTCCTTGCAGTTGGGCTCCAGCGCATAAGGCGTGTCCTGATGGCGGGCGTGGCGCTGCTGCATCTCCGAGCGCTTGGCCTGAAAGAAGGTCTGGACGTCCTGTTGTTCGCGCATCAGTTCGCGCAATTCCTGCAACAGGCTCTTGCTGCCCACCAGCCATCGGGCTTCCATCAGCGCGGTCTCGACGGTGATGTCATTGGCCGATTCGCGCCGGCAGTCTTCCAGGGTGCGCACGCTGTGGCCGGGCTCGATGCCCAGATCCCACATGGAGGCCACCAGGGCCTCGATCATGGCGGTCTCTTCCCGGCTGGGCGGATCGCGCAGCAGCACCAGGATATCGACGTCCGAGTAGGGGTAGAGCTCGCCGCGCCCATAGCCGCCGACCGCAACCAGCGTGGAGCCGGGCGGTAAAGGGTGCAGGCGCACCAGTTCGCGCAGGACCTGGTCGGTGATGCGGCGCAGGGCGGTCAGCAGCGTATCGGGACGAAGGTGGCCGCGAAAGGCGGCGATGGCCTCGGCCCGCTTCGCGGCCAACTGGTTGCGCAAGGTGGTGAAGGCCTGCGCGTGCATGGTGGCGCCCCGGCGTAAAATCAGGCCGCCCCGACGAACGCGGGGGGCTTGGGCATGCCGTCGGACACGGTCAGGACTTCGTAGCCGCTGTCGGTGACCAGGATGCTGTGTTCCCACTGGGCCGACAGGCTGTGGTCGCGGGTAACCACCGTCCAGCCGTCGGCCAGGGTGCGGATTTCCTTGCGGCCGGCATTGATCATGGGTTCGATGGTGAAGATCATGCCCGGCTCGAGCTTGACGCCCGTGCCGGGCTTGCCGTAGTGCAATACCTGGGGATCCTGGTGGAACTTGCGTCCCACGCCATGGCCGCAATACTCGCGCACCACTGAAAAGCCCTGTTTTTCGGCATGCTTCTGGATGGCATGGCCGATATCGCCCAGCGTGGCGCCGGGCCGCACTTGCTCGATGCCCAGCCACATGCACTCGTAGGTGGTTTCAGTCAGGCGTTTGGCCAGGATGGACGGCTCGCCCACGTAGTACATGCGGCTGGTGTCGCCGAACCAGCCGTCCTTGATGACCGTGACATCGATATTCATGATGTCGCCGTTCTTCAGCACCTTGTCGCCGGGTATGCCGTGGCAGATGACATGATTGACCGAGGTGCAGATGGACGCCGGGAAAGGGGTGTAGCCCGGCGGCGCGTAGCCCACGGTGGCCGATTCGACCTTGAGTTCGTTGGTGATGAAATCCATGCACAGCCTGTCGAGTTCGCCCGTGCTGACTCCGGCGCGCACATGGGGCTCCAGGTAGTCCAGGGTGGCCGCAGCCGCCTGGCAGGCGGCGCGCATTTTGTTCAGATCGGAGGGGTCGGTAACTAGGCTACTCATGGCAACTTGAATAAGGTGGGCTAAAAATAGTAGAATTATAGGCTTTCTTGAAATTGCCTTAGGGCTTTGCTTAGACAACAAGCATGGCTATAAGGGATAAACAGGAAAAGCGGATCGGTGGTTTTAAACCATCAGTGTAGTAAATCGCGTGCCCTGCCACTTAAGGGTGTCGCGTGGTTGGAAGTGTAGCCCTAATGGGCGCGGACCATGCGATACAAGCGGGGTACAAGACTAAACCCTTGGAGAACAATTATGTCTTTGATGCGTGAAATGCTGGAAGCCGGTGTCCACTTCGGCCACCAAACCCGTTACTGGAACCCCAAGATGGCTCCGTTCATCTTCGGTCAACGTAACAAGATTCATATCGTCAACCTCGAACAGACGGTTGTCAAATATCAGGAAGCGTCCAAGTTCGTTCGCCAGATTGCCGCCCGTGGCGGTAATGTGCTGTTCGTCGGCACCAAGCGTGCGGCGCGCGAGCTCGTTGCGGCCGAAGCCGCCCGTTGCGGCATGCCATACGTCGACAGCCGTTGGCTGGGCGGCATGATGACCAACTTCAAGACGGTCAAGACCTCGGTCAAGCGCCTGAAGGAAATGGAAGTGCAACTGGCCGAAGGCGCCACCGAGCGCATGAGCAAGAAAGAAGCCCTGATGTTCGATCGCGAACTCGAAAAACTGAACAAGGCCATCGGCGGCATCAAGGACATGAACACCTTGCCCGACGCCTTGTTCGTCATCGACGTCGGCTATCACAAGATTGCCATCGCCGAAGCGCGCACCCTGGGCATCCCCGTGGTCGCCGTGGTCGATACCAACCACTCGCCCGACGGTGTCGATTACATCATTCCGGGCAACGACGACTCCGCCAAGGCTATCGCGCTGTATGCCCGCGGCATGGCTGATGCCGTCCTGGAAGGCCGCGAACAGAACCTGAACGGTCTGGTCGAGGAAATCGCCGAAGGCGACGAAGAGTTCGTCGAGGTCGACGAAGAAGGCCGCGAATAAACGTGCGCCCCGGCTGGTCCGGGGCCAGGGGCCGCCGCCGCATGCCGGCAGCGGCTGCTCATATCGTTTCGCACCTGCCCCGGCCCGCCGGGGCGTGTTTTAAAGAACTGGAGAAAAGAATGGCTCAAATTACCGCATCCATGGTTAAAGAACTGCGCGAGAAGACCGACGCGCCCATGATGGAGTGCAAGAAGGCACTGACCGAAGCCGAAGGCGATCTGGTCCGTGCCGAAGAGATTCTCCGTGTAAAACTGGGCAACAAGGCCAGCAAGGCGGCTACCCGCGTCACGGCTGAAGGCCTGATCGGCTTGCACGTGACGGCTGACGGCAAGCGCGGCACAGTCATCGAAGTCAACTGCGAAACCGATTTCGTGGCCAAGAACGACGACTTCATCGGCTTCATCAATCAATTGGTCGACCTGGTCACTGAAAAGAACCCGGCCGACATCGCCGCACTGAACGAATTGCCCATGGGCGAGGGCACGGTCGAAAGCACCCGCGCCGCCCTGGTCGGCAAGATCGGCGAAAACGTTTCCATCCGCCGCTTCGAGCGTTTCGAGACCGCCAACCAACTGGCCAGCTATGTCCATGGCGGCAAGATCGGCGTGCTGGTGGAATTCACCGGACCCGAAGAAATCGGCAAGGACGTGGCCATGCATATCGCCGCCACCAAGCCCAAGGCGCTTGATGCCAGCGGCGTGCCCGCCGCCGATATCGCCACCGAGCGCTCCGTGGCCGAGCAGAAGGCCGCCGAATCGGGCAAGCCCGCCGAGATCGTGTCCAAGATGGTCGAGGGCTCGGTGCAGAAGTTCCTCAAGGAAGTCACACTGCTGTCCCAGCCTTTCGTCAAGAACGACAAGCAATCCGTCGAGCAGATGCTCAAGGAAAAGGGCGCATCCGTTGCCCGTTTCGCGCTGTATGTCGTAGGCGAAGGCATCGAGAAGAAATCGGAAGATTTCGCAGCGGAAGTCGCCGCAGCGGCAGCCGGCAACGCTTAATATCGCATTAAGTAAAAAAGTCGGGCTTGCGTTGCCACGCAGGCCCGACTCTGGCTTACACTTTCGTTGGATTGTTTACCTGGGATACTACCTATGACCACCAGATCGTATAAGCGTGTTCTTCTCAAACTCTCCGGCGAAGCGCTGATGGGGGAAGACGCCTTTGGGATCAATCGCTCTACCATACTGCGCATGACGGAAGAGATCGCCGAGGTTGCCACGCTGGGCGTGGAATTGGCGATCGTCATTGGTGGCGGGAACATTTTCCGGGGGGTTGCCCCCGGTGCGCAAGGCATGGATCGCGCCACGGCCGATTACATGGGCATGATGGCGACCGTCATGAATGCGCTGGCGCTGCAAGACGCCTTGAAGCATCGCGGCGTCGACACCCGGGTCCAGTCGGCCCTGAATATCGATCAGGTCGTCGAGCCTTACATCCGTCCCAAGGCATTGCGCTACCTTGAAGAAGGCAAAGTCGTGGTGTTTGCGGCCGGAACGGGCAATCCCTTCTTCACCACCGATACCGCCGCCGCGCTGCGCGGCGCCGAGATCGGCGCTGAAATCGTCCTGAAGGCCACCAAGGTCGACGGCATCTATAGCGCCGATCCCAACAAGGATCCCAGCGCCACCCGCTATGCGCGCATCAGTTTCGACGAGGCTATCGTGCGCCGCCTGGAAGTCATGGATGCCACGGCGTTCGCGCTGTGCCGCGACCAGAAGCTGCCCATCAAGGTTTTCTCCATCAACAAGCCAGGCGCCTTGAAGCGCGCCGTCTCGGGCGAAGACGAAGGTACACTGGTACACGTTTGATTAAAGGAATAGTAATGAGTCTTTCAGAAGTCAGGAAATCGGCCGAATCGCGCATGGGCAAGTCGATTGAAACGCTCAAGTCCGGTTTGTCCAAGATTCGCACCGGCCGCGCCCATGCCGGCATACTCGATCATGTCATGGTGGAATATTACGGTTCACCCGTTCCCGTCAGCCAGGTCGCCAATGTCAATCTGGTCGACGCCCGCAACATCAGCGTGCAGGTGTGGGAAAAGAACATGGCGGGTCCCGTCGAGAAAGCCATACGCGAATCCGACCTTGGCCTGAACCCGATCTCCATGGGCGACAACATCCGCGTACCCATGCCCGCGCTGACCGAAGAGCGCCGTCGCGATCTCACCAAAGTGGTTCGCACCGAAGGCGAGGACGCCAAGATCGCCGTGCGCAATTTGCGCCGCGACTCCAACGACACGCTCAAGAAACTGGTCAAGGACAAGGAAATTTCCGAGGACGACGAGCGCCGCATGCAGGACGAGATCCAAAAACTGACCGACAAGCACGTGGCCGAGATCGACAAGCTCGTTGCGCAAAAAGAAGCCGAGATCATGACGGTCTAGCCGCCGGTCGAGCGCTTCGGATAACTGTTCATGCTCAGCAGCTCAACGCTTTCCATACCTTCCTGCACTGACATCCCGCGTCATCTTGCCGTCATTATGGACGGCAATGGCCGCTGGGCCACCAAGCGCTTTCTTCCAAGAACGGCCGGACACGTGCGCGGCGTGCAGGCGGTGCGCCGCGTGGTCGAGGCCTGCGGCAAGCGCGGGGTCGAATACCTGACGCTGTTCGCCTTCAGTTCCGAGAACTGGCGCCGTCCCAAGGAAGAGGTCTCGCTGCTGATGCGCCTGTTCATCCAGACGCTGGAAAAAGAAGTCGACAAGCTCCAGGAGCAGGGGGTGCGCCTGCGCATCGTCGGCGATCTGGAGCCGTTCGAGCCCAAGCTGCGGGAACTGATCCGCCTGGCGGAACAGCGCACGGAGCATAACAGCGCGCTCAACCTGACCATCGCCGCCAACTACGGCGGGCGCTGGGACATCCTGCAGGCCATGCGCCGCCTGCTCGAGAGCCGTCCCGATCTGGCGGCAAATCCGCAGGCCATAGACGAAAACCTGCTGGCCGAACACCTGTCCATGGCCTATGCGCCCGAGCCCGACCTTTTCATCCGCACGGGCGGCGAGCAGCGCATTTCGAACTTCCTTGTATGGCAACTGGCCTATACTGAACTCTATTTTTCGGAAGATTACTGGCCGGATTTCGGCGCCAAGGAACTCGATGCCGCTTTCGAGTGGTACAAGACCCGGGAGCGTCGATTCGGACGCACCAGCGCCCAGGTTTCCGGCCAGATCTAGGGTTTTTAAAAGGAAGCGCCCATGTTGAAGCAGCGCGTCATGACGGCGGTAGTCCTGCTCGCCGTATTGCTCGGAACGCTGCTGGCACCCAGTCCGTGGCCCCTGGTGCTGCTTTTCACCCTTATGGCGGGCTGTGCCCTTTGGGAATGGCTGCGGCTGACCTGGCCGCGTGGCGGCACGCCATGGCCGCTTATCGTTGCCGTGCTGGCAGGCCTGGGAATGCTGCTTGTCGCCCATCAATGGCTGTCGGCATCGCCGGCGCCCTGGTCTCAGGGCCTTCGTGCCGCCGTGAACCAGTGGTTGTTGCCCATCATTGCCGCCGTCTGGGTGGCCGGAGCCAGCGCCATGGTCTATCAGGGCCAGGCGCAGGTTCGCCGGGGCGGGGCCTGCCTTAGCCTGTTCGGCATCGTTGCCGTGGCGGCTGTTTGGGCGGCGCTGGTTCAATTGTTTCTTAGCCATGGCGCCTGGTTCCTGGTGTCCTTGCTGGCGCTGATCTGGTTTGCCGACATCGCGGCCTACTTTACCGGCAAGGCGCTGGGCCGGCACAAGCTTGCACCCAAGGTCAGCCCCGGCAAGACCTGGGAAGGGGCTGCGGGCGGCGTGCTGGCGGCCGCCGTCTGGGTCATGGGAAGCGCATACTGGCCCGGCAGCTTCGGCGAGGCCCTGGCCCAGCGCTGGCCGTGGTGGCTGATGCTGCTGATCGCGGTCTTTCTTGCCGCGTTGTCCATCATCGGCGATTTGTTCGAGTCGCTTCTCAAGCGCCGAGCGGGCGTCAAGGATTCAAGCGGGCTGCTGCCCGGCCACGGAGGCGTGTACGACCGCATCGACGCCTTGCTGCCTGTCGCCCCCCTGGCTTTATTGTTGACGGGGGTCTGAGGCTGATGAAAGAGCAGCGTGTTTGCGTACTGGGTTCCACTGGGTCGATCGGCGTCAATACGCTGGACGTCATCGCGCGGCATCCGGACACGCTTTCCGTCTATGCGCTCAGTGCGCATAGCCGCATAGAGCAATTGGCCGCGCAAGCCGCAGCCACCGGCGCCAAGGTCGTGATCGTGCCCACCGACCAGGCGCACTCCCGTTTCCGCAATGCCTGGCCCGGCTCGCTGCCCATGCCTGAAATCCGGGTGGGCGCACAGGCTCTGGCCGACACGGCGGCCGATCCCCAGGTAACCACTGTCATGGCGGCCATCGTGGGCGCCGCCGGCCTGCCTTCCGCACTGGCGGCGGCGCGCGCGGGCAAGCGCGTGCTGCTTGCCAACAAAGAGGCGCTGGTCGCGGCAGGCGGCTTGTTCATGCGTACCGTGCGTGAATGCGGCGCCGAGCTCCTGCCCATAGACAGCGAACACAATGCCATTTTTCAATGCATGCCGCAGTCGGGCAGGGCGCATGCGCCGGCCACGCCGGCAAAGGGTGTAAGACGTCTGCTGCTTACCGCTTCCGGCGGACCTTTTCGCAGCACGGCGCTGGATCAGTTGTCCGATGTCACCCCGGACCAGGCCTGCGCCCATCCAAACTGGAGCATGGGCAGGAAAATCTCCGTCGATTCGGCCACCATGCTGAACAAGGGCCTGGAAGTCATCGAAGCGCACTGGCTTTTCGCCATGCCTGTCAATCAGATCCAGGTCGTGGTCCATCCGCAAAGCATGGTCCATTCCATGGTCGAGTACGAAGACGGGTCCATTCTTGCGCAGTTGGGACAGCCCGATATGCGCACACCCATCGCCTACGGCTTGGGTTTTCCCGAACGAATCGCCAGCGGCGTGGGCTTGCTTGCCCTGACAGCCTTGGGCCGCCTGGACTTCGAAGAACCCGATTTCGCACGCTTTCCCTGTTTGCGCCTGTCCTTCGATGCGCTAGAAACCGGGCAAGCGGCATGCGTGGCCCTGAATGCCGCCAACGAAATCGCTGTCGACTGCTTTCTGAAGCAGCAAATTCGCTATACTGAAATCGCCCGGGTCATCGAGGCCTGCCTGGATCGCATAGCGGGTCTTCCCGCCACCTCGCTGGATTCGCTAGACGAGGTACTGGCGCTTGATGCCCGCAGCCGCCACATCGCATCGGAACTTTGCCTGCTTAAAGCCTGAGTCCACCGTTTTCCAGGAATTCCATGTTTTTTACCCTGCTTGCCTTTGCCGTCGCCCTTGGCGTCCTGATCACGTTTCATGAGTTGGGGCATTATTGGGTGGCGCGCCGTTGCGGAGTACGGGTGCTGAAGTTTTCCGTGGGTTTCGGCAAGGTTCTTGTGCAGCGCGTCGATCGCCACGGCACACAATGGGCGCTGTCCGCCATCCCCCTGGGCGGCTACGTGAAAATGCTGGACGATCCCCAGCCCGGCACGCCTGCCGAACAGGCCTTCAACCGGAAAAGCCTGGCGCAGCGCAGCGCCATCGTCCTGGCGGGGCCGGTGGCCAATCTGCTGCTGGCCGCGGTCTTGTATACAGCGCTGAACCTGGCCGGCACGCAGGAACCGGCGGCTGTCCTGGCCTCTCCGCCCGCCGGCACGGCGGCCGCCCAGGCCGGCTTCCAGGCCGGCGACCGCATCGCTTCGGTCAACGGCAAGGCCGTGCAATCCTGGGGCGAGGCGCGGTGGCAATTACTGGACGTGTTGACCAGCGGCGGCCGGGCCCAGGTCGACGTTGACGCCGCCACCGGCATGCGGCGCGAAAGGGTCTTGCAAACCGCGCCCGGCGCCATCGAACCCGACGCCACCGATCCGATGGCCGAGGCCGGCCTTCGCCTGGCTGCGCCCACGCCCTTGGTCAACCAGGTGAACGAGGGCGGGCCGGGTCAGCAGGCCGGCCTGCAAAAGGGCGATACCGTGATTGCCGTGGGCGCCCTGGATAAGCCGTCGGCCGGCGCCATGGTGGCTGAAATCCAGAAAAATGCCGGACAGCCCCTGGCGATCACTGTGCTGCGGGACAAGACCCCTTTGACGCTTACCGTCACGCCGGCGCCCCACACACAGGATGATGGCAGCGTCATAGGGCGGATCGGCGTCGTTCTGGGCGCGGACTTCCCCATGGTCGAGGTGCGCTACGGCTTGCTGGACAGTATCGGGCGAGGGCTGTCCCGCACCGCCGATACTGTATGGTTTTCCCTGAAGATGATGGGTCGCATGGTGGTTGGCGACGTCTCGCTGCGCAATATAAGCGGACCCGTCACGATCGCCGATTACGCCGGCCAGACCGCCCGCATCGGACTGGCCGCCTACATAGGGTTTCTGGCACTGATAAGTGTTAGTATCGGCGTGTTAAATTTGCTACCCATACCCATGTTGGACGGCGGTCATCTGCTGTATTACGCCGTGGAGGCCGTGCGGGGCAAGCCCATACCCGACAAGTGGCTGGAAAACGGCCAGCGCATCGGGCTGGGTCTGCTGGCCGCACTCATGAGTCTGGCATTTTTCAATGATTTCACCCGTCTTTTCAGTTAGCGCTTTTGTGCCTTACAATCGTCCACCATTTAATCGCCCAAGGATCCTCCAGGATGTCGTTTAGCCGGAAATTCCATTTTGCCAAGCGCGCCATGCCTGTTTTATTGGCGGCTTTGCTTGCTCCTAGTATTGCAAGCGCGTTTACGCCTTTTGTAGTGCGCGACATCCAGGTCAACGGCATCCAGCGGGTCGACGCCGGCACGATATTCAGTTATTTACCGGTCAAGGTGGGCGAACAGTTCACCGACGCCCAGGCCGCTGAAGCCATCCAGCGCCTGTACGCAACCGGCTTCTTCAGCGACGTGAAGATCGACACCAGCAACAATGTGCTGGTGGTCACTGTGCAAGAACGGCCCACCATCGCATCGGTCAGCTTCAACGGCATGCGCGAATTCGACTCCAAGGCGATCACGAAATCGCTGGCTCAAGTGGGCTTCGGCCAGGGCAGGGTGTTCGACCGCTCCATGCTCGAGCGGGCCGAATTCGAGCTCAAGCAGCAGTATCTGTCCAAGGGCAAGTACGGCGTCGAGGTCAACCCCATCATCACGCCCTTGCCGCGCAACCGGGTAGGGGTCAGCTTCGACATCTTCGAGGGCGATCTGGCCAAGATCAGCGAAATCCACATCGTGGGCAACAAGGCCGTTTCTGAAGGCACCTTGCTGGACGAAATGGAATTGACCACCTCGGGCATGATGACCTGGTACACAGGCACCGACAAGTATTCGCGCGAAAAGCTCGAAGGCGATGTCGAGCGCATCCGTTCCTATTATCTGGACCGCGGCTACCTGGAGTATTCCGCCGAGCCCCCGCAGGTCACGATTTCGCCGGACCGCCACGATATCTTCGTTACCCTGACACTGCACGAAGGCGAGCCCTACACTGTGCGCAGCGTCAAGCTGGCGGGCGACCTTCTGGGCCTGGACGACAAGATCCAGCCGCTGGTCGGCATCAAAGAGGGCGAAAAATTCTCCGCCGCCAAGACCAACGCCACGGTCAAGGCCATTACCGAATACCTGGGCACCCTGGGCTATGCGTTCGCCAACGTCAATCCCAACCCCGTGCTCGATCGTGAAAATCACGAAACAGACCTGACCTTTTATGTGGATCCGGGCCGCCGCGTATATGTGCGCCGCATCCAGATCGGCGGCAACACCCGCACCCGCGACGAAGTCATACGCCGCGAGATGCGCCAGCAGGAAGCCGCCTGGTACGATTCGGCCAACATCAAGTCTTCGCGCGACCGCGTCGACCGCCTGGGCTATTTCAACGACGTCAATGTGCACACCACGCCTGTCGCCGGTTCGCCGGACCAGGTCGATGTCAATGTGGACGTCAAGGAAAAGCCCACCGGCCTGATCAACCTGGGCGTGGGCTACGGATCGACCGACAAGCTCATTCTCTCGGCCGGCATCAGCCAGGACAATATTTTCGGCAGCGGCAACACGCTGTCCTTGCAGGTCAACACCAGCAAGACCAATCGCGCCGCCATTATTTCGCACACCAATCCGTACTGGACGCGCGACGGCATCAGCAAGACCACGTCCATTTACTACCGCCGCACCACGCCTTACGACAGCCGCGATTCCTTCGGCAGCTACCGCGTCACGGCCTTTGGCGGCGGCTTGAACTTCGGCGTGCCCATCTCCGAATTCGACCGCGTGTTCACGGGCGTCAGCTTCGAGCACAACAAGCTAAGCGAATTAAGCACCCAGTACACGCCGCAGGCCTATCAGGACTTCGTCAAGGAATACGGCGAGGCCACCAACTCGGTCATCTTCAACGTGGGCTGGTCCAAGGACACGCGCGACAGCGCCATCGCCCCGACCAAGGGCAGCTACACCCGCTTGTCGGCCGATTTGTCCACCATGGACCTGCGCTACTATATGTTCAGCGCCCAGCAGCAGTACTATCTGCCGCTTGGCCGGGCCTATACGCTGGCCTTCAACGGCCTGGCCGATTGGGGCAAGACCTATGGCGGCAAGACCTTCCCCGTCATCAAGAACATCTATGGCGGCGGCATAGGCTCGGTGCGCGGCTACGAGGGCGCGTCGCTGGGTCCGCGCGATACGCTGACCAACGACTACCTGGGCGGCTCGCGTCGTATCGTCGGCAACGTGCAGCTGTACCTGCCTTTCCCCGGCGCCTCGCGCGACCGCACATTGCGCTGGTTCCTGTTCACCGATGCCGGCCAGGTGGCCAACACCAGCGGCGGCAGTTGCTCGCGTGGCATCAACAACCACTCGGAAGACCCCTGCGGCTGGAAGTATTCGGCCGGTATCGGTCTGTCGTGGCAGTCGCCGCTGGGACCGCTGCAGCTCTCCTTCGGCCGCGCCCTGAACGCCAAGGAAGGCGACGACAAGCAGGCATTCCAGTTCCAGATCGGAACGGGTTTTTGATGTACGCCGTTTAATGGCACAATAACTGTTTTATCTCTGCACTTTCGCAAGGTAGATTTTTCCATGAAGTCTCAATTCGCATTAAAACTTTCTGCATTAACCCGTAGTATCGGCCGCGGCAATCGCAGCCTGGTGCTGGCGGCAGCACTCGGAGCGGGCGCCATGGTGGCCGCGCCGGTGTATGCGCAGGCAACCAAAATAGGCTTCGTGAGCACAGAGCGTATCTTGCGCGATTCCAAGCCCGCCAAGGCAGCCCAGACCAAGATCGAGTCCGAATTCAAGAAGCGCGACGACGAACTGCAAAACCTTGCCAACAGGTTGCGCAGCGAAGCCCAGAAATTCGACAAGGACGCCCCGGTGCTGTCCGAATCCGAGCGCATCAAGCGCCAGCGGCAATTAGCCGACCTGGATTCCGACCTGCAGCGCAAGCGCCGCGAATTCCAAGAGGACTTCAACCGCCGCCGCAACGAAGAGTTTTCGGGCATCGTCGAGAAAGCCGACGCCGCCATCAAGCGAATCGCCGAGCAGCAAGGCTACGACCTGATCATTCAGGACGCCGTTACCGTCAGCCCTAAAGTCGATATCACCGACCAGGTCATGAAAGCGCTTGGCGGCTAAAGGAAAATGCCGGTATTGCTAGCGCCTGAGCAGGCGCCTACCTTGCAGGAACTGCTGGCGCAGGCCAACACGGTCCACCTGGATTGCAAACCGGCCAATGCAGAACACGAGCCTACGCCCCGTATCCGGGGCCTGGGCTCTTTGCTTTCCGCAGGGCCGGGCGAGATCAGCTTTCTATCGAATCCCAAGCTGCAAGCCCAGTTGCCGCAGTCCAGGGCCGCGGCTGTCATCATGACGGAATCGGCTTTCAAAGAGCTCAAGGCCGGCAGCTATTCCTTCCTGCCGGTGCTTTGCAGCCAACCCTATCTGATGTATGCCTTGCTGGCCCAGTGGTTCGACCGGCATCGGCTGGATCGCCTGGAAACGGGCATCCATCCAAGCGCGGTCGTTGCGCCGACGGCGCAGATCGCCGACGGGGTCAGCATAGGACCGCATTGCGTTGTCGAAGAGGGCGCGCGCATCGGTTCGGGGACGCGCCTGGGGCCGGCCTGCATCGTGGGCGCCCATTCCGCCATCGGCCGGGATTGCCTGCTGCATGCCCGCGTAACCCTTTATCACAACGTCAGCGTGGGTGATCGCGCCATTCTTCATTCGGGCTGCGTTCTTGGCGCGGACGGCTTCGGCTTCGCCCCGGACCCGGGCCAGGCGCCTGGCGCCTGGGCCAAGATCGCACAAATCGGCGGAGTGGCCGTGGGCAACGATGTTGAAATCGGCGCCAACACCACGGTCGATCGCGGCGCTCTTGAAAATACCGTGGTCGGCAACGGCGTGAAGCTGGATAACCAGATCATGATAGGCCATAACGTCCAGATCGGCGATCACACCGCCATGGCGGCCTGCGTCGGTATCGCCGGCTCCACGATCATCGGGCAGCGGTGCACCATAGGCGGCGCGGCCATGCTGTCCGGCCATCTGGTCCTGGGCGACGATGTCCACGTTTCCGGCGGTACGGCGGTTACGTCCAGCATCGCCAAACCCGGCCGCTACACCGGCGTGTATCCTTTTGCGGAACACGTTCAATGGCAGCGCAATGCCGCTGTCCTGTCGCAATTGGCCCAATTGCGGCGCCGGCTCAAATCAATCGAAAGAAACGAACAGCAACCCAAATAATCGTATTCCCGGTTATTGCATGCAGGATATAAACAAGATGGAACTCGACATAAAACAGATCATGGATCGCTTGCCGCATCGCCACCCGATGCTACTGGTCGATCGTGTCATTGAAATGGTTCCGGGCAAAAGCATCGTGGCCATCAAGAATGTGTCGATGAATGAACCCTTTTTCACAGGCCATTTTCCGCATCATCCGGTCATGCCCGGAGTGCTGATCATTGAAGCACTGGCCCAGGCGGCCGCCTTGTTCTCCTTCGAGGACGACAGCGGCGTGAACCCGGCCGACAAGAAAATCGCCTACTACCTGGTGGGCGTCGATGGCGCGCGCTTCCGGCGTCCCGTGGTACCAGGCGACCAACTGCGCCTGGAAGTCACCGCCGACCGCATCAGCCGTTCCATCTGCAAGTACACCGCCCAGGCCACTGTGGACGGCCAAGTGGCGGCCGAGGCAAAAATCATGTGTGCGATACGCGTATTGGAAGAGTAGCAATGGCCAGTTTGATCCATCCTACTGCCATCGTCGCCGCAGGCGCCAAAATAGCCGATGACGTCAGCATAGGGCCCTATAGCATCGTCGGCGAGCATGTCTCGATCGGGCCAGGCTCGGTGGTGGGCCCGCATTGCGTCATCGACGGCCACACAAGCATAGGCGCCAACAATACCTTTTATCGCTTCTGCTCCATCGGCGGCATGCCGCAAGACAAAAAGTACAACGGCGAGCCCACGAAGCTTGAAATGGGCGATGGCAATACGGTGCGCGAGTACGTCACGATCAACACCGGCACCGCGCAGGACGTGGGTGTTACCCGGCTGGGCGACGACAACTGGATCATGGCGTATGTGCATATCGCGCATGACTGCCAGATAGGCAGCCACACCGTCATCGCCAATAGCGTGCAATTGGCCGGCCACATCCATATCGGCGACTGGGCCATATTGGGCGGCCTTACCGCCGTGCATCAGTTCGTGCGCATAGGCGCGCACGCCATGATAGGCGGCACCAGCGCGGTGCGCCAGGATATTCCTCCCTACCTTATCGGCGCGGGCGATCCCTTCCGTCCCGTCGGCATCAACTCGGAAGGCCTGAGCCGGCGCGGCTACACCCCTGAAGCCGTGGCCGCGCTGAAGGAAGCCTACAAACTGCTTTATCGCCGCAATCTCAAGGTCGAAGAAGCCTGCGAGCAGATGCGCGTCCTTCAGCAGGACAGGCCCGCCGAACACGACGCATTGCAAGTGATGGTCGATTTCCTGGCCGCCTCGACACGGGGCATCGCGCGCTCATGACTTTGCGCGTAGGCATGGTGGCGGGTGAGCCCTCGGGCGATCTGCTGGCCGCCAGGGTCATGCGGGGCATAAGCGCGAATCAGCCGTATAGCCTGTGCCAGGGCATAGGCGGGCCGGCCATGGAGGGCCAGGGTTTCGACGCCTGGCATTCCATGAATGCCTTGACCGTTTTCGGCTATGTGGACGCCTTCAAGCGCCTGCCCAGCCTGATGGCCACCTACTTCGACGTCAAGAAGCGCTGGCTGTCCGACAGGCCGGACGTCTTCGTGGGCATCGACGCACCCGATTTCAACTTGCGCCTGGAGCATCAGCTGAAGCAGGCGGGCGTTCCCACGGTGCATTTCGTGGGCCCATCGATCTGGGCCTGGCGCTATGAGCGCATACACAAGATACGCGAAGCCGTCTCGCACATGCTGGTGCTGTTTCCCTTCGAAGAGGAAATCTATCGGAAAGAGGGCGTTCCGGTCACCTATGTGGGCCATCCCCTGGCCGAAGTCATCCCCATGGAGCCGGACAAGGCCGCCGCCCGCCGCTATCTGGGCGTGGACGAGGGTGCGCGCATACTGGCCCTGATGCCAGGCAGCCGCGCTTCCGAAATCAAGCTGCTGGCGCCGCGCTTCCTGCAGGCCGCCCAGATCCTGCTGAAACAGGATCCGGGGCTTCAGGTACTGGTGCCCATGGTCAATGCGGAGCGTCGCCGCGAATTCCAGGCTTTGCTTGAGCAGTACCCCGTTTCCAATTGCCGTATCATAGACCAGGGATCCTTGGGTTCCTCCGGCATGCAGGCCGCCGCCGGCGCTTCCCCGGGCTTGCCGCTGTCGGCGCAAGATATCGCTTTTCAGGCGCGCCCTGCCGCCTGGAATGTCATGGAAGCGGCCGATGCGGTCCTGGTGGCCAGCGGCACGGCAACCCTTGAAGCGGCCTTGTTCAAGCGGCCGATGGTGATTTCATATGTACTTTCGCCCATGATGAAGCGCATGATGGAATGGAAATCGGGCCAAGCCCGGCCCTACGTTCCCTGGGTGGGCCTGCCCAATGTACTGGCGCGCGACTTCGTCGTGCCCGAATTGCTGCAGGACGACGCCACGCCGCAGGCCTTGGCCGAGGCGACATGGAAGGCGCTGACCGATGCGGATTACGCCCAGCGGGTGGCCGCGCGCTTCACCGACATTCATCAATCCTTGTGGCGCGATACGCCGGCCTTGGCCGCACGCGCCATTATCGAGCAGGCCGGCCATGCGTCAGCCTGATCTGTTCGCCGGCATCCAGACGCCGGGCATGCATGTGGCGGGAATCGACGAGGCGGGACGCGGCCCCTTGGCCGGCCCGGTATTCGCCGCGGCGGTCATCCTGGACCCCGCCCGCGCCATTGACGGGCTGGACGACTCCAAGAAGCTGACGGCGGCGCGCCGGGAAGAGCTGGCCCTGATCATCCGCGAGCAGGCTGTGGCATGGTGCGTGGCCAGCGCCACAGTGCAGGAGATCGACAGCCTGAATATCCTGCAGGCCACCATGCTGGCCATGCGCAGGGCCTGCGAGGGCCTGACCGTACAGCCGGGCAAGGCGCTGATCGACGGCAATTGCCTGCCCAAGGGGCTTGCCTGCCTGACCGAAGCCATCGTCGGCGGCGACGCGCTGGTGGCCTCCATTTCGGCGGCATCCATCCTGGCGAAGACGGCGCGCGACGCCGATTGCCGGTTGCTGCACGAAATCTATCCCGATTACGCCTTCGACCAGCACAAGGGCTATGGCACGGTCCTGCACTTGCAGCGCCTGGAGTCTTACGGCCCTTGTCCGGCGCATCGGCGCAGCTTCGCGCCGGTCAGGCGCCTGCTGGTCGCCTGATATCTGCTTTTTTCGCGGAATTTCCCGCCGAACCGGAAGCGTTGGATGAAACACATTTCTTCACGGGACAATCCCTTGTACAAGCGCGTCCTGCGGCTTGCCGGCGGCAAGCGCGACACGGAGGCGACGGATGCCACGCATCGCGTCGTGCTCGAGGGGGCTCATCTTTGCCAGGCCTGGCTGCGCTACGCGGGACCGCCCGAACTGGCCTTGTTCGATGCCGACAAGCTTGAGACGCATGCGGAGCTGAGGGATCTGGCCCGTGCGCTGGACCCATCCATATGCCTGAGTTGCGATCCGCGCCTGGCCAAAGGCCTGTCGCAGGTGGAGCATGGGCAGGGCGTGTATTTCGTCGTGCCGGTTCCCTCGCCGAGCTTGCCCGCGCGGATCGACCGCAATTGCCTGTGGCTGGACCGTATCCAGGATCCGGGGAATGTGGGCACCTTGCTGCGCACGGCGGCGGCGGCGGGCATAAGCCAGGCCTATTTGTCCGAGGGCTGCGCGGCGGCCTGGTCGGCCAAGGTGCTGCGCAGCGCGCAGGGCGCGCATTTCGTGATGACGATATACGAGCGGGTGGATCTGAAGGCCGCCCGCAGCTTGCTTGCGGTGCCTTTGGTGGCGACGGCTCTGGAGGATGCAGGGTCGTTGTACGACGCCGCGCTGCCACGGGATTGCGCCTGGGTGTTGGGAAATGAAGGGCAGGGCGTGGATGCGGATCTGTTGCTCACTGCGGACATGCGAGTGTTCATTCCACAGGCGGAAAATGTGGAATCGCTGAATGTGGGTGTGGCGGCGGGGGTTTGCCTGTTCGAGCAGCGGCGGCAGCATGGATCACCGGTTTCCTGAACGGTGGTTTTTGTTTCCGCCGTGTTTGCGTTTTCTATTGACGCCTGCGAGGTGGCGGGGGTGGGCTGCGGCGACTTTCGGGGCCGAGCGAGCCGTAGGCGAAGGAAGCACGCACGTGCGGACGAGCAAGGCAATGCGATGTTCGGCGCGCAGGCGCCGAACCGGTCACGAGGAGCAAAGCCCACCCCCGCCATCTCGCAGGCTGCACCGTTGAAATGTGCCACTAGCCGGGGCGATCCGGGTGCCTCACGTTTTTCCGCTGTGGCGCGTGCCGCTTTGAGATAAAGTGCGATCTCGACCAAGCGAGAATTCGCAATTGATCAGGCTCGAGTTTTCCCTGTTGATGCATCGTTGATTACGACGCAGCAATTATGCTTCCCCTTTGAACGTCCATATTATGGTTGCATCCATTCTTGTCGGCATGCTGTGTGCACATCTCTTGTGCTTTTCAGGCATGTTTCTGCTTATCAGTCGACGCCTGCCTGGCAACAGGATGGGGATGGACTATTTTGCCGTAGGCAACCTCCTGCTGGCGTCGGCCTATATCCTGCAACTGGTCGAAGGGGTCCCCGCCTGGAGCGTGATGAGCGTAGTCAACCACACCCTCACGCTGGCTGCCCCAATCGCCTACTGGCTTGGCGCCATGCGTTTTTTTGGACGCCAGGTTCGACTGTGGCGTTGGTTGATTGTGTTTTCGGTGGCCTACGGCGTTGCGCAACTGTTGGTGCAGTGGAGTGTCGGACCCACCGCACGTTACGCAATGCTTGCGGCGACGGCGGCCGTGCTTTTCTTTGCAATGACAATAACCGTGATCTATGGGGTGCGCACTTTTGCAAAAGACTTGCATGGAGAGATGGTCTTTTTTGCGCTTCTGATTAGCGGGATCTGTGTCCTGAACGCGCTAAAGTTCTTGAAAATTGTGGATGATGGCTTAGATGCGCTGCACATGGCCAGCCGCTTTCAAATGATCTTCTACATCTACATGTCAACCCTGACTACCATAGTGCCGCCCTCCATTGTCTGGCTGGTGCTGCGACGGCTGACAGATAATCTGCGCAATATGGCGGCGCGTGATCCCATGACGGATCTACTCAATCGCAGAGGGCTTTCGGAAGCGCTACAACTGTATTTCAAGGCTCGGAATGCCGCGCCTGCTTACTTGCTGCTGATGGATGTCGACCATTTCAAGCGAATCAACGATACCTATGGCCACCAAGCCGGGGATGAAGTGATATGCCAGGTTGCAGATTTACTTCGCTCCACAGTGCGTCGTGGCGATTTGACAAGTCGTATTGGCGGAGAGGAGTTTGTGGCTATCTGCTTGGAGACTGACAGCAAGGGTGTCATGCATCTGGCAGAGCGTCTGCGTGCCGGCGTTGAAGGCCAAGCGATCAAAGTTGCAGGTTCTGATCATCAGCTACGCTGCACGGTCACCATTGGAATTTCACCCCATTTCTATGGCGCGCACGCCCTGGAGGATGCTCTTCGACAAGCCGATTCCGCCCTTTACAGAGGGAAAGCGGCTGGACGCAATCGGATCGAAGTAGCAAACATCTCTGACAGTATTTCAACTGAGAATACTGAATATGCAGTTGTGAATGTATAGAAGTAGCTTGATGTCGTTTAATTGCTCATCTTTAGATGAGTGCATTTGGCGAGTGGAACCATGATCCCGCCTTTTTACGATCATTGGATCTACTGGTGTCGAAGGCTGGCCATGACGGGCAACTTGCGGCCAAGCGCAGCCGTTTATGAGCGACGGCTTATGGGCAGCCAGCGCTCTAAAAATCTTGTCTGAATCGTCTGTTTCTAGCGTGCTATATTTTTATAACGTATGCGGAGCATGCAACAAGGAGACAGAGCAATGGAACTGAGATTCACGGTGTCAGGGCG
>JBEBYL010000028.1:0-39278 GCA_040391135.1 Pusillimonas sp.
GCGGCGCCCTTACAAGGCGTAGGTCGGCGGTTCGAACCCGTCAGCACCCACCACTAAAACTGCAAATCGAAAAAAGCCGCTTATAAAACGTAAGCGGCTTTTTTTGTTTCCGCTTGATCCTGTTTGGCTTTGGCAGTTTTTTTAACAGGCATGGCATCTAATTTATTGCGAATGGTTCGCATTATTGTTATTATCCTAGCCTTGTCTGAAAAACAGCCGTTTGTGCACGATACTGACGCTGTACAACTTTTTTCATTGCTGGATTCATGCCGCGTTCCCGTGTTCAACCGAAACTTCGCCCCGCATTGGTCAAAGCGGTAGGGGCCGCTGCCGCGGTGGGCCTGCACCTTGCGGTATTGGGTGCGATTTTGTCCTCCCCTTCCGTCAAGCCAGAAATCGACATGCCGGAAACGGTCGAAGTGCGTTTCGTTGAAATCGCCGATGAGGTGGTCGAGGCGGCCCCCGCCATCGAGCCGGTCGAAGAGATCATTCCGGAACCTACACCCGAGCCGCCGCCTCCCGAGCCCGAGCCGGAAGTCATGCCGGAACCGGAGCCTGTGGTCGAGCCGGAACCTGAACCTGAGCCCGAACCGGTGATTGAAGAACCCGAGCCGGAAAGCATCACTCCCGAGCCTCCTCCGGAGCCTAAACCCGAACCCAAGCCTAAACCGAAACCCAAGCCCAAGCCGAAACCCGTCGTGAAGCCCGCGCCTAAACCCGAACCCGCCCAGCCTCCGGCGGCGCCCACGGGCAAGGCTGCGGCGCCGGCTGCCCCCAAGGCTCCCTCCGCGCCGGTGGATCCGGATCGCCCGCGCCTGATCGGCAAGGTCGATTATCTGGGCAAGCGGCCCAGCCCCGTATATCCCCGGGCTTCCGAGCGGCGCGGCGAACAGGGCAGGGTGGTGGTGCGCGTATTGATTTCCGCGCAGGGCACCGTGTTGAATGTGACGGTGCGATCATCGTCGGGCTACGAACGGCTGGACGAATCGGCTGTGAAGGCGGCTCGTGGCGCGCGCTTCAAGCCATACACAGAAAACGGCATTGCATACCAGGCCATGGCCGACATCCCTTTTGATTTCGTTTTATAGGACGCGAGAATGTTCGATCTAGTTAATAGCGCAATGCATGTGCTGGCACAGCTTGGCGAAGCGGCTCCCGCCGTGCAGTCGGGCGCCGCGGCTGCCGGCGCGGCGGCGCCTGCGCTTGCCGGCGCCGGTACATCGGCGGCCGATGTCGCGCAGGGCGGCGGCATGCTGCATTTCATTTCACAAAGCGATGTGGTCGGAAAGTCGCTGTTCGGCATCCTGGTCCTGATGTCTCTGGCCAGCTGGTATCTGATCTTCGTCAAATGCTTTGTCAATTGGCGCATAAGCAGCCGTTCGAAGAAGTTCCTGAACGAGTTCTGGGCAGCCAGCTCGCTGGAGCAGGTCGAAAATGAAATCGCCACGCACGGCGCGAATGAGCCGTTTGCGCATGTGACCAGCCATGCCATCCATGCAAGCAACCACCATGCCAAATATGGCGCGCTGAAGCTCGAAGAGAAAGGGTCGACTGGCGCCTTCGTGACTCGCACCATCCGCAAGGTCATCGACGAGGAAACGGCGCGTCTGGAGAATGGCCTGACGGTGCTTGCCTCCATCGGCTCCACGGCGCCTTTCGTCGGCCTGTTCGGTACCGTCTGGGGGGTTTACCATGCATTGATCGGCATCGCGCTGTCCGATGGCGTGACGGTCAATCGCATTGCCGGTCCGGTGGGCGAGGCGCTGATCATGACCGGCTTGGGCCTGGCCGTGGCGATTCCCGCCGTGTTGGCGTATAACGGTTTCGTACGGGGCAATCGCGTCTATCTGGCTCGCCTGGACGCCTTTGCCCACGATCTTTTTACTTTCCTTTCAACCGGTCAGCAGGCATACGAATCGACCGGCAAGGTGCGCCGCGTGACGCTTGCGGCCGCCAAGGCCAAGGGTGAATGATGGCATTCGGCAGCTTCGACAATAGCAACGGGGCGAACCATACGGTGTCCGAGATCAATATGGTGCCCCTGATCGACGTGATGCTGGTCCTGCTGGTGATTTTCATCATCACCGCGCCCCTGCTCAGCCATTCGATCAAGATCAATGTGCCCCAGGCCAGTGCTCAGCCGGTCGAACAGGAGCCCAAGATCATCGACTTGGCCGTGGACGCGCAAGGGCAGATGTACTGGAACGAGGTTGCCGTCGGCAC
Organism: Pusillimonas sp.; assembly: GCA_040391135.1. Lineage (GTDB taxonomy): Bacteria > Pseudomonadota > Gammaproteobacteria > Burkholderiales > Burkholderiaceae_B. The sequence continues at coordinate 2,224 of JBEBYL010000028.1, forward strand.
CGAGGAATTGACGCAAAAATTCGCGGCCGAAACGGCGCTCGATCCCCAACCCGAATTGCGTATCCGGGCCGACCTGAACACGCGCTATGAAGTGCTTGCGCAGATCATGAGCAGCGCCAAGGCGGCCGGCTTGAAGCGCCTGGGCTTCATTACGCGTCCAGGGTCCGATGGCGGGTCCGCCGCCGCTGCGGGGAATGCGCCTCCGGCGAAGGCGGCGCCTGCCAGCGGTACGCCGCAGGCAGGCGCGCCGTCCCGGTAAGGCTTCGATAAGCCCTTTGTCAGGTTTGTAACGCAGAACCCCAATATCGCGCCCGGTCATAACAATCGGGCGCGCTTCGATATAGAATCACACCATGCGAGTTCTAGTTATCGAAGACGACACTACTCTTGGCCACGCCCTGCAGGAATTCCTGGTTGAACAGGGATATGCTGTCGACTGGCTTGCCGACGGCGATCAGGCTTTAGGAGCCATCGCCGGGCAAAGCTACGATCTGCTGCTGCTCGACCTGAATCTGCCGGGGCAAAGCGGCCTGGACATCCTGCGCAAGCTGCGCGCCGGCAACGAACAGGTTCCCGTCCTTATCCTTACCGCGCGCGATGGCGTCGAAGACCGGGTGGCGGGGCTGGATGCTGGGGCCGACGACTACGTGACCAAACCGTTTGAACTGGCCGAGCTGGCGGCGCGGGTGCGCGCTTTCGGACGCCGCCGCTCCGGGCAGGCCCAGCCTTTTATCGAGGCTGGGCCTTTGCTGTTCGATTCCGTCGGCCGCGAGGTGCGCGTCAACGGCGAACGCCTGTCGCTATCCGTCCGAGAACTTTCCGTGCTTGAAATGCTCATGGCGCGTGTCGGCCGCGTGGTCACCAAGCGGCAAATCGTCAATTCGCTGTCGGCATGGGATGCCGACTTCAGCGAGAACGCGGTCGAAGTCTATGTGTATCGCTTGCGTAAAAGGCTGGAAGGCACCGGCGCGGGGATACAAACTGTCCGAGGCTTCGGCTATCTCCTAGACGTGGAAAGTGCTGCGTAGGTTCTGGACGGCATGGATGCCGTCGGGTTCGCTGGCCCGCCATCTGGTTCTGCGCCTGTTTCCGGCCGTGATCGTATTGGTTGTGCTGGACCTGAGCGCCACCTGGGTCATGACGCGCAAAATGACCATGGAAACATGGGTGCTGCGCGATATTTTCTGGACCATGGTGGTCAGCCAGGTCTTGCTGATTTCCGTGTTTGCCTGGGTGTTGATTTCCGGCGTGCGCTCGGGATTGGCGTCCATCAACCGCCTGTCCCGTGAAATCAACCAGCGCAGCATAGAAGATCTGCAACCACTCGATATGGCGGGCCTGCCAACGGAAGTTGCTCCATTGCTGACGCACTTCAACGACTTGCTTTTGCGCCTGGACGACTCCATGCAGGCGCAAAAACGCTTTATCGGGCATGCGGCGCACCAGATCCGCACTCCGCTAACGGGCTTGAAGCTCGAATTGGAATTGATGTTGACCCGACCGCTGCCCGACGATGTTCGCGAGCGCGCCGAGCGGATCAAATCGGTGACCGATCGCATGATCCGGCTGGGCCAGCAATTGCTGGTGCTGGCGCGCGCCGATTCATCGACCCGGCCTCAAGACAGTTTTCTGCGCGTGGACCTGTGCGAATGGGTGCGCGTGAGCGGCGCGGAATGGATACCCGCCGCCCGTGGCCAGCATGTCGAAATCCAATTGATCGCGCCGGACGAGCCGGTGTGGGTCGATGTGGATTCCTTGCTGCTCGAAGAGCTGCTGAGCAATCTGATCGACAATGCGCTTAGATACGGTGTCGGCGCCACGACGATCAAGCTGCAGGTCGCCGCCAACCCTCCGTCGCTTTCCGTCGAGGATAACGGCCCGGGTATCGATCCCGACGATTCTGAACGGGTATTCGAGGCGTTCTACCGTTCGCCGCGCGCGAATGCCGAGGGTTCGGGGCTGGGCTTGGCCATTGTGCGTGAAATAGCGCGGGCGCACGGAGCATGGTGGAATCTTTCCAGTCGGCCGGAATTTCCGGGCACGCGCATTACCGTGGTTTTTCCGGGGCCCCGGATAGGCGCAAAACTTAGCAGACAAGAATAGGCAATCATGACGGCTCTGCAACAGGAACACCCTTCGTCGAACTCCTCTTCGCACTCGGCGCTTTGGCTGGGTGCGCTGGGTGTGGTCTATGGGGATATCGGCACCAGCCCGCTGTATACGATACGGGCCGCGCTTTCCCGCATGCCCACGCAAGACGCCGCGGATATCCTGGGCCTGCTTTCCCTGCTGTTCTGGATGCTGATGATGGTCGTGTCGCTGAAGTACGTGACCATCATACTCAAGGCGGACAACCGGGGCGAGGGCGGCACTTTGGCCTTGATGGAGCTGGCTTTGCGCGGCAAGTCGGGCAAGGCCCGCTGGCGCTTGATGATTCTGGGCCTGATCGGCGCCTGCCTGTTCTACGGAGACAGCATGATCACCCCCGCCATATCGGTGCTGTCGGCGATCGAGGGGATCAGCATCGTGTCGCATCGCTTCGATGATTGGGTCGTGCCCATCGCCGTGGCGGTGCTGGTTGTCTTGTTTGCGGTGCAATCGCGTGGCACGGGCGCCATGGGCAAGCTGTTCGGTCCCGTCATGCTGGTCTGGTTCCTGACGCTGGGCGTGCTGGGCGCATGGCGCATCATCCTCCAGCCTTCCGTGCTTCAGGCGCTGGATCCCCGCTGGGCCTGGGCATTCATCGGCGACGCGCCGTGGGAAACCTTCCTGTTGCTGGGCGCCATCGTGCTGGCGCTTACCGGTGCGGAAACTCTCTATGCCGACATGGGGCATTTCGGCCGGAAGGCCATACGGCGCGCCTGGTTCGGCATTGTGCTGCCCGCGCTGGTCCTGTGCTATTTCGGCCAGGGCGCACTGCTGTTGGCCGATCCCTCCACCTTGAAAAACCCGTTTTTCCTGATGGCGCCGGACTGGGGGCTGGCGCCGCTGGTCGCGTTGGCCACGGTGGCCACCATTATCGCTTCTCAGTCGGTGATCTCGGGCGCTTTTTCGGTTACCCGCCAGGCCGTGCAATTGGGCTTTTGGCCGCGCATGGTCATTTTGCATACGTCCGCCCAGGAAGAGGGGCAGATCTATCTGCCGCGCGTGAATATCCTTCTCTTCATCGCCGTGCTGGTCCTGGTTCTTTCCTTCGGTTCATCCGATGGCCTGGCCCATGCTTACGGGTTCGCCGTGACCGGGACCATGCTCATGACCTCGCTGCTGGCTTTTGCGGTTCTGCCAGGCCAGACAACGGGATTGCGCCGCCTGGCCTGGCTCTGCCTGGTCAGCGGATTCCTGCTGATGGATGTCTTGCTGTTTTCGTCGAACGCCTTGAAGCTTTTTGACGGCGGCTGGGTGCCCTTGCTGGTGGGCGCGGCCTTGTTGACCTTGATGGTCACCTGGAAGCAGGGGCGCGAAAAAATACACGAGAACCTGGCGGGCGACCACCAGCCATTGAAGTCTTTCATGGAGTCCCTGGAGGAATATCCGCCCACCCGCGTGCCGGGCACGGCGGTCTTCATGAGCATGATCGTCAACACCGTGCCGCCCGCGCTGCTGCATAATCTGAAGCACAACAAGGTGCTGCACGAGCAGGCTTTGTTCCTGACTGTTGAAAGCGCCGATGTGCCCTATGTGCCTTTCTCCGAACGCTTCCGGCTGGAACGCATGAGCCGGACCAGTTGGCAAGCGGTGGCGCGCTGGGGATTCAAGCAAGAGCCCAATGTGCCGCAGGCACTGGAGCAAATCGCGCTGGCTTATCCCGAAATCAATCTGGACCCCATGCAGGTCTCGTACTTTCTGTCCCGCCAGACCGTCATCGTGGTGCGCAAGTTGTCGTTTCATCAAGCCTGGCGCAGGCGCTTGTTCGCTTTCATGGCGCGCAACGCAAGCCGCAGCACGCGGTTCTACCGCATTCCGCCCAACCGCGTGGTGGAAATGGGCATGCAGATGGAATTATGAAAATGCGCGCCGGCCGCCGGGCCGGTCGCGCGTAAAAGATAAGGCTTTGGCCGCTTAGCGGGGTGCGCCGGGAACCGGGGTGATGGTGGTGCCTGGTGCGGCCGGCGCGCTCGGTACGGCCGGCGTCAAGGAGGGGGCCGGTGTAACGGGTGGCGGATTGGGCGTCAGGCCGGGAGCCGGCGTTACCGGCGCGGCGCCGGGCGCCGGCGTCGGCGTGCCAGGAATCGTGATGGTCGTTTCGCGCAGAACGCCGCCAGCGCCGATGCTGCCTTCCACATTGGTGTTTTGGCCGGACATCTGCAGCATGCAATCGTTGCGCTCGGCTACGGGCAGGGCCTGGCACCGCGCAGTCTGGTTTTGCTGGTAGGACTCATTACCGTTGTTCAGGCGACTGCGGCGTGCTTCGTCGCGCGCCGCGCCGGCTTCGCGCAGGCAGGTGGCCTTGTCCTGATTGGTCTGTCCGGTGTTGCAGCGCTCGACGTCCAGCCTGTAACGGGATTCGATATCGGCGCTGGATTGGGCCTTGGCGCCGGTGCCGGCCCCCATGGCGACCGGCGCGGCCAGGCAAATGCCGATAAGGCTTGCCGATGCCAGGAGGCGGGGAAGGAATGTCGATCGAGTAAGCATCATATACATACTCCTTTTCTTTGGAACATGAATCCGCCTGGACGGCGGACCCTGTAAAGAAGTATATAAGGGCTGGCCCGGAACGTTGTAAGTGAACGTTTCCCGCCTGCGATGCCGTCGCGCCCCGGAGCGGCCTAGTCCTGCCTGGCGGCGGGTTTGCGGTCGTCCTCAGGCGGCTTTACCGGCGGGTTTGAGCCCGTCGGCAGGGCTTGTGCGGGCTGCGCCGCGGGTTGTTTCTGGCGCTTGATGGCGGCGCGCATCAGCAGCATGGCCGTCACCGGCGACGTGATCACCAGGAATACGGTGATGAGTATCTGATGCACGACGTAGCGCTCTTCCAGCGTGGACGACACCAATATGGACGCCAGGAGCACCCCGAATACGCCCAGGGTGTTTCCCAGCGTGGGTGCATGGATGCGGGTGTAGAAGGTGGGCAGGCGCAGCAAGCCCAGCGAGCCGGTCAGGGTAAGAAAGCCGCTGGCAAGCAACAGAAGGGCGACGGGGATGGCAACCCAGATGGGCAGGTTATCCATCATGGCTCGATGACCTCGCCGCGCAGCAGGAACTTGGCCATGGCCACGGATCCGACAAAACCGAACAGGCTGATCAGCAGGGCAATGTCGAAATACAGCGCCGAGCCGAATTGCAGGCCCAGCACCAGCAGGATCAGCATGCCGTTGATGTACATGGTGTCCAGCGCCAGGACGCGATCGGTGGACGCGGGGCCGCGCAGCAGGCGCAGCGCGGCAAAAACCAGGGCAATCACAAAACATCCGAGCGCGAACGTGGCGGCCCAGTATACAAGGCTGTTCATTCGAAGATCTCCATCAGGGGGCGTTCATATCGTTGCTGTATGGTCCGGAACCATTGGGCTTCGTCTTTCAGGTCGAGCACATGCAGGGTCAGAAGGTCGTCGGCTTCGGAGTAATCCGACCACACCGTACCGGGAGTGTAGGTCACGATGCAGGCCAGGGCCGCCAAACCGTGCGGATCGCGTATGCGCAGCGGGATCTTGAGGAATCCCGGCGTCGCGTCGGCGCGCCGGCCCAGCCATATCAGCCGGGCCACGGCAATATTCGACTTGGTGATGTCGACCGCCACATGTCCTATCAGCCGCAGGATCGTGAGCGGATGCTTGGGGAAGGCCCTGACGGGCCGCAGCTTGGACGCGGTCAGCGCCCACCCCAGCAGCGCGGCCAGGATGATGCCCAGCACGATATTTCCGGTGGACAAGGAATCGTTCAGCAGCAGCCACAATATCAGCAGTATCAGCGGTACGGCCAGGGGGGGCAGATAGCGTTTCATTGGGCGGCTCCCGGTTGCACCGTGCGGGTGGTGCTTTGCGTCAGCACGGCATTGATGTACGAGGCGGGCCGGTCCAGGTAGCTTGCGGTTTGTCCCATGTAATGCATGACGGGTCCGGCCCAGAAGACCAGGGCGACGCAGGCAAGGATAAGTGCGCCGACCGGCGCGGCCTCGTTGACTCGCAGGCGTGGCGTGATGGTGTCTTCGGAGCTCCAGAACAGGCGTATGCCGGTGCGCCCCAGCGCAATGATGCCGGCCAGTCCCGAAAGCAGCATGGCGGCCACCAGGGACCAGGCGGCCACCGACGGCGTATCCGTGCTGGAGGTTTGCAGCGCCGCCGACAATAGGGAAAACTTGGCAACGAAGCCCGATAGCGGTGGAAGACCGGTGATCAACAAGGCGCAGGCGATGAAGGCCATGCCCAGAAAAGCCATGGCGGCGGGAATGGCGACACCCACCACGTCGTCGGACCGGTCGGCGGGTTCGGGATCCTCCAGGTCGAAGGCTTCAAGGCTGACGGCCAGCAGATCGGCGCCGAAGGCCTGGGTGCGTTCGACCATTTCCAGCAACATGAATAATGCGCCCAGCGCCAGCACCGAACTGATCAGATAGAACAGGGCGGGCCCGGTCAGCACGACGCCCGGCATGCCCAGCGCCGCCAGCAGCGTTCCCGAGGAAATGATGATGCAGTAACCGGCTTGGCGATCGGCCTGCGGAGCGGCGAGGATGCCGACGGTGCCGAATATCAGGGTGGCCATGCCCAGTGGGAACATCCATTCGCCGCCGAAGGCCGCGGGAGCGCCTGTGGGCAGCAGCAGGGAGCCTATGCGCAGCAAGGCATAGATGCCCACTTTCGTCATGATGGCGAACACGGCGCCCACGGGTGCGCAGGCGTTGGCGTAGGCGGCCGGCAGCCAGAAATTGAGCGGCCAGGCGGCGGCCTTGATCAGGAAGGCGATGCCCAATATGGCGGCCCCCGATTCGAAAAGGGTCCGCTCCGTACCGGTCAGTTGGCCTGCCCGCAGGGCCAGATCGGCCATGTTCAGCGTGCCTGTGACGCCGTATATCAGGGCCATTGCGATCAGCAGCAGGAAGGACGCCACCAGATTGACGACAATGTAGTGCAGGCCGGCGGCCACCCGCGCCCTGCCCGATCCGTGCAGCATCAAGCCGTAGGAGGCGGCCAGCAGCACTTCGAAGAATACGAACAGGTTGAACAGGTCGCCGGTCAGAAAGGCGCCGTTCAGGCCCATCAGCAGGAACTGGAACAAGGGATGGAAATGCACGCCGGCGCGATCCCAGCGCGCCGTCGCGTATATCCACGTGGCGGCCCCCAGCACCGAGGTCAGGAGCAGCATGATGGTCGACAGCCTATCGACCACGGCCACGATGCCGAAGGGCGCCGGCCAGTCGCCCAGCAAGTAGACGCCTACCCCGTCGGGCCAATCATTGGGAATGTAGCCCGCCGACAGGCTTAGCAAGGTGATGGCAAAGTAAATCTGGGCCGCGATGGAAATGAAGCTCAAGGCAAGCCGTGCATGCCGCTGCGTATCGTTCAGCAGCAGCATGGCCGCGCCGAACATCAGCGGCACGGCGACGGGGAGAATGGGAAGGTGCTGCATCCATCCGTTCACGGGCGGGCCTCCCGTCCGTCGACGTGGTCGGTGTCAGAAAGCCCGCGCGAGGCCAGCAGCACGACCAGGAACAGCGCTGTCGTGGCAAAGCCGATGACGATGGCGGTCAGCACCAGAGCTTGCGGCAAGGGGTCGGCATAATGGCTGGCGTCGGCCGCCCAGTCGGCATTGATCACGGGTGGAGCATTCAGGGTAATCCGGCCCATGCTGAATATGAATAGATTGACGGCGTAGGAGATCAGGGAGAGCCCCATGATCACCTGGAAGGTGCGCGGACGCAAAAGCAGCCAGATGCCGGAACCGGCAAGCACGCCGATGGCCAGGGCAAGCACGATTTCCATTAAGCGGCTCCTTTTTCGTTGGCGGCGGCGGTTGCCGCCGGTTTCCGGTACAGCCGGAGCGATTGGTGGGCAAGCGCCACCAGCATCAATACGGTCGCGCCGACCACCAGCATGTACACCCCGATATCGAACAGCAGCACGGTGGACAGGTGGACGTGGCCGACCAGGGGCAGTATCAAATCCAGGTTGTTGGCGGCCAGGAAGGGCTTGGCCGCCCACCAGACCGACATGGCGGCGGTTCCGGCCGCCAGCAGGCCCATCGCGATCCAGTACTGCGGATGGATGCGGGGCCGGGCTTCTATCCAGATGACGCCTCCGACCATGTATTGCAGGATGATGGCGGTGGCCATGATGAGTCCGCCGACGAACCCGCCGCCCGGCAGATTGTGTCCGCGTATCAGGAAATACAGTGAAATCAGGGCGGCCATGGGCAGCAGCAGGCGCACCAGCACAGCGGGCACCTTCATGACGCCGTCAGGCACCAGCGCCTTGGGATCGGGCTCGGCGAAAGCATCCAGCAAACGGTTGGCGGGCAAGGGGCGCTGGCGCGCCTTGGGAAGCGTCATGCTTTCGGGAGGCGGCCGGAAGCGGCGCAGCAGCGCATATACGGTAAGGGCGACGATGCCCAGCACCGTGATCTCGCCGAAGGTATCGAAGCCGCGGAAATCGACCAGGATGACATTGACGACATTGGCTCCGCCGCCCAGCGGCAGCGATTGCTCCACGAAGAAGGACGAAATGCCCCGGGGGTGGCTTCGCGTCAGGATGGCGTAGGCGATGGCGGAAAGCCCCGCGCCGGCAATCACGGCGATGATCAGGTCGCGGAAGCGGCGAACGTAGGCGCGCACGGTGCTGGTCAGCGGCGCTGGCTCGTCATCTCCGGGAACGCGGGGAGGCAACCAGCGCAGGCCCAGCAAAATGAGCACCATGGTCACGACCTCGACCGCCAACTGCGTGAGCGCCAGGTCGGGGGCGGAAAGCCAGGCGAATGTCAGCGCGGTAACCAGGCCCGCGCCGCCGGTCAACAGCAGCGATACGGGACGATGGTATTTGGCCTGGCGGGCGGCGCCGATGGCGCAGGCGCCGCCCGCCAGCCACATCAATGCAAAGAAGGGATCGACCGGTGTGGATATCTGGGGCTCCAGCCAGGCGCCGCCCAACAGGGGCAGCATGGCCACGAAGAAGGTGACCAGAACCACCAGCAGGAGTTGAGGCTGCAGGCGCGGCGATCGTGTCCAGTCGAGCACGAAGGCCGATGCGGTATCCAGCGCTTCCAGCAGGAGTTCGAATGTGCGGCGGCCATCGAAGCGGTAGATGAAGGGGGTTCTGCCCGGATGTGCCCGGTGCAGGTGCCGCAGCAGCCACAACAGACAGATGCCGCCGCCCAGGGCCAGGAAGCTCATCGCCAGGGGCAGATTGAAGCCATGCCAGACGCGCAGGTCGTAGACCGGTGTGTCGGCCCCTAGGATGGCCACGGCGGCATTATGCAGGAAGGGTCCCAGGGTGAAGCTGGGCAGCATGCCCACGACCAGGCAGGCCAGGACCAGGATGGCGCTGGGTATCAGCATGCGCAAGGGCGGTTCGTGCGGTGCGCGCGGCAGGTCGCGCGGAGGCGGTCCGAAGAAAACCTGCATGACGAAACGCAGCGAATAAGCCACGCTGAACGCACTGGCAATGACCGCGGCGACGGGCAGGCCGACTCTATTGAACCAGCTGCCGCTGACGAATACTGTTTCGGCGAAGAACATTTCCTTGGAAATAAATCCGTTCAGCAGGGGCACGCCCGCCATGGAAGCCGCCGCCACGACGGCCAGCGTGGCGGTGATCGGCATGCTTCGGTACAAGCCCGACAGGCGGCTGAGATCGCGTGTGCCGGTTTCGTGGTCGACGATGCCGGCCGCCATGAATAGCGAGGCCTTGAAGGTGGCATGGTTGATCATGTGGAATACGGCGGCGATCAGGGCCAGCCGGCTGTTCATGCCCAGCAGCAAGGTGATCAGGCCCAGGTGGCTGATGGTCGAATAGGCCAGTACGCCCTTCATGTCCATCTGGAATGTGGCGGCGTAGGCGCCAAGCACCAGCGAACAGAGTCCGGCGCCGCCGATGATCCAGGTCCATTCGTCGGTGCCGGCCAGGACGGGCCAGAATCGTGCAAGCAGAAAGACACCCGCCTTGACCATGGTGGCCGAGTGCAGATAGGCGGACACCGGTGTAGGCGCCGCCATGGCGTTGGGCAGCCACACGTGGAAGGGGAACTGCGCGCTTTTGGTCAGGGCGCCCAGGGCGATCAGCACCAGAATGGTCGTGTACCACGGGTGATTGCGGATGATGTCGCCCGAGGCCAAGACGACGTCCAGGTCGTAGCTGCCCACGACATGCCCCACCATCAGCATTCCCCCCAGCAGGCATAGTCCGCCGGCGCCCGTGATGGTCAGCGACATGCGGGCGCCGCGCCGCGCGTCCAGTCGATGATGCCAGTAGGCGATCAGCATGAAGGACGACAGGCTGGTCAGTTCCCAGAACACCACAAGCTGGATCAGGTTGCCGGAAAGCACCACCCCCAGCATGGAGCCCATGAAAGCCAGAAAGAAAGAGAAGAAGCGGGGAACGGGGTCTTGCGGCGAAAGATAGTAGCGCGCATAAAGCACGATGAGTGCGCCCATGGTCGTGATGATCATGGAAAACAGCCACGAGTAGCCGTCCATGCGCAAGGTGAAGTCCACGCCTTGTTCGGGCAGCCAGGGCACGACCGCTTTGACGACATGGCCGTCGAGCACGTTCGGAAACTGCGTGAAAACAAGGATGGCGCAAAGGATAGCAACGAATCCGGCCAGCCAGGCCTCGAGCTTGCGCGCATTCGACGGCAACAGAGCAGCGATGATGCTGCCTGCGAAAGGCAAGACAAGTATAAAGAATAACGACATCGAGGACGGAGGGTGAAGTGGGTGAATCCAGCCTTAATAATACGATATGTTTTGTTCAGCTTTGAGAAAGCTTGCGACAGGGCCCATATTGCGCGCGTTTGGCCGATATCGGCCAATTGCTTGACCTAGGTCAAAAAAGATATGGGCATGCGGTTTCACAATAAGGTATTGAAGCATAGCGTATGCGGCGCGCTGCACAAGCAATGGCCGTGGCGTTTTTTGCGTTAACAAGCCTTGATCGGAGAAAGGCAATGGATAGCAGTATTCCTGTCGTCAGCCATGACGCGGTTTCTTTTCCGGATATCGAGATTTCCGAAACCTTGATCCGTCGCTTCGATCATTCCGGGCCTCGCTACACCTCGTATCCGACGGCCGACCGCTTCAAGTCCGGTTTCAATGAACAGACCTATCTGGCTTACCTGGCCCGGCGGGCTGCTGCGCAGGCGGGGGCGAATCCTCCGCTGTCGGTTTACGTGCACCTGCCTTTTTGCGAATCGCTCTGTTATTTTTGCGCCTGCAACAAAGTGATCACGCAGGATCATGGCCGGTCGGCGCAGTATCTGGACTATCTGGACAAGGAAATGGATCTGGTGGCCGGCCGTCTTGGACCGGATCGAAAGACCACCCAATTGCATCTGGGTGGAGGCACTCCCACCTTCCTGACCGCAGCCGAACTGACGCGGCTAATGGCGTCGTTACGCAGGCACTTCGAATTCACGCCGGATGCCGAACTGGGGGTCGAGATCGATCCGCGAACGGTGAGTGAAGCAACGCTTTCCATGCTGGCTGGACTGGGCTTTAACCGGACCAGCTTCGGAGTCCAGGATTTCGATCCCGGCGTGCAGGCGGCCGTCAATCGCATCCAGCCGCTCGAGATGGTCGAGAACGCTCTGGGTGCCAGCCGCAAAGCGGGTTTTCAGTCGGTCAACATGGACTTGATCTACGGTCTGCCCAAGCAGACTTTATCCAGTTTCGACCGCACGCTGGACCAGGTCATCCGTCTGTCGCCGGACCGCATCGCCCTGTACAACTATGCGCATCTGCCCAGCCGGTTCAAGGCGCAGCGGCTTATTTCGGCCGGTGATCTGCCCAGCGCGGAAGAGCGCTTGCAGATATTCCTGATGTCCACGCGGCGGCTTCTGGAAGCGGGCTATGTATATATCGGACTGGATCATTTCGCCAAACCGGACGACGAACTGAATCTGGCGCGCCGGGACGGAAGCCTGCATCGCAATTTCCAGGGCTACACGACACGCGCGGAGTGCGACCTGATCGGGCTGGGCGTTTCGGCCATCGGCAAGGTGGGCGATTCATACAGCCAGTCGGTGCGCAGTGTGAATGCCTATTACCAGATGCTGGATGAAGGCCGGCTGCCCATCGAGAAAGGCTTCGAATTGAGCCTGGACGATGTACTGCGGCGCGATGTCATCATGACCCTGATGTGCAGCATGCCGCTGGATTTCCAGATGCTGAACAGGACCTATGGCATCGACTTCATGGTTTATTTCGGCGCCGAGTTGAAAAGGCTGGATACGTTCAAGGATTCCGGCCTGTTGCGGATCGACGGCAAGGGGATAAGCGTCACACCCCAGGGGCGTCTGTTCGTGCGGGCCATGGGCATGGTCTTCGATAAATATCTGGGGCAGCCCACGGTATCGACATACTCCAAGCTTATCTAGTTGCGCCGTCGTCGCGGCCGGCGTGCTTTCCGGAACTGGGCAAGGTCTTCATCCGGAGCAGATAGATCGTGACGCCGATACTGGGCACCAGAAGCAAAAGGCGCAGCCAGGGCAGCGGTACATGCCAGGCGGAAACAGCCAGCGTGGCCCACAGGAAGATCAAGGTAATGACCTTGGCGCGGATGGGGATACCCCTGCCGGTTTGTATGCCAGTCAGGTAGGGTCCCAGTATGCGGTGACCCATCAGCCAGCGGTGCATGCGTTCGGAGCCGCGTATATAGCAGGCGGACGCCAGGAGCAGGAAGGGCGTGGTGGGCAGCAAGGGCAGGAACAGTCCCAATACGGCCAGGATAAGCGCCAGGGTTCCGGCGATATTGAACAGGACTTTGATCACATGGTTTTTCAGATGAGGGCCTTGCGCCATGTTGGCGCGGCGCAATGATATCGATACGGGATTCTAGCAATATGACGACAAGCGGCAAGGCGCGTACCCAAGATTTCCTGGCCAGGCTACCCCTGTTCAACGAATTGAACGCACACGAGCTCGACAACCTGGCTTCGGGCACGACCGAAGTGCAGGTCGCGCGGGGCGAGATGGTTTTTCACCGAGGCGAACCTTGCGTAGGGCTGCATACCGTGGTCTACGGGCAGATCAAGCTGATGTTCGTATCGCCGGGCGGAAGCGAAAAAGTCGTCCGGCTGATCGGACCGGGCGACAGCTTCGGCGAAGCGCTGATGTTCATGGAGAAGGCATATATCGTGTCCGCCCAGGCGCTGGCCGACAGCCTGTTGCTGCATGTCGGCAAGGCCGTCATCTTTCAGGAGCTGGACCGCCATCCGGGTTTTGCGCGCAAGATGCTGGCCGGCCTTAGCCAGCGTCTGCACAGCCTGATGAATGACGTCGAGGCCTATTCCTTGCGTTCAGGCACACAACGCGTCATCGGTTATCTGCTGAAGGATGAGCACTGCAAGAATGGCTACCGCTTCCGCCTGGAAACCAGCAAAACGGTGATTGCCTCGCGCCTGAACCTGACGCCGGAACATTTCTCGCGCATTCTGCATGACTTGTGCGCGCACGAACTGATCGGCGTGAAGGGCCGCGAAGTCTGCATCCTGGATATCGCCAGGCTGGGTGCGTATCAAGGCTGAGGCGATTGCGCCAGCGCCAGGGCGATCTGTTTCCTGGCCCGTCGATAGAGGCGCAGGGCATTGACCATATTGACGAACAGCCATGCCGCCGATACGGCCAGCATCAGGCCCGCCGCCTGCGAGAAGCTTGCCGGCCGCAGGCTGGCCGACAGCAGCAGGAGCACGGCGGCCAGATGGGCCCAGTATTGTTTTGCGGCCACGGCATCGGGAATAATATCTTTGACCTTGGGTACGGCGCGCAGCGCGACGGCCAGGTCTTTCTGCACGTGATACCACAGCAGGAAGGGGATGATCTTGTACAGCATGCCATTGACGGCGGACCAGCCGAAGCCCACGATGAAAAGCATGCCCAAGGCGATGGAAAGATCCGCGACGCCCGCGGCATGGGCCAGCCAGACCGGCCCGCAAGCGGCCAGGCAAAGCATGGCGGTTCGCCAGAAATGGGTGGTGGCATCGGCCTTGGGTCTTTTGCGTGTCCAAAGCAGCTGGAAAGTGACCAGGGCGAAAGCGGTGTAGGCGGCCAGCATTGCCGCGCCTATGGCCAGGTCAATTTCAAGCCGCAGGCTTGCGGGGGCAATGGTATTGGCCATGTAGGCGATAAGCAAGGCGAAAATCGCCGGCGCCAGCCAGCGTGTCAGGCGCTTGGGGTAGATTTCGGTTACCTGGAAGATGGGAATGACCTGATAAGAGATGCCGATGACAAGCAGCCCCACCCAGCCCAGCAAGCCCCAGGCTCCATGCGCATTGGTGAACACGCGGGAAATCGGTAGCGGCCAGGCGAAGCTGCCCGCCAGCATCGCGCCCATGACGGTTGCAGCCAGCAATGCGGCCAGCGCCAGCCGGGTGGTGGCCAGGATTTCCGTCGAACCCTTGGTGGCCTGCTTACGGTATTTCCACAGGCCACCGCCGCAGGCGGCCAGGAAACAGCCCAGGGCGGCGCACAGCGAAATCAGGGCCAGGACGAACAGCCATGGCTGAAACCAAAGAAAGGCGGCGGCCAGCGCCAGTACACCCACATTGAGCAGAGCGTGCACGACGACAGAGCTTGCCTTGGGCGCCAGCACGCTTATTCCGGTGGCGACCGGCAGTATCTGCATAAGCGCGCCCGCCATGGCGTTGGCCAGGACGCCCAGTGTGAACAAGTGCGTCAATGCCAGGGCTTGTCCCGTCCAGCGCGATGCCAGCGCGGCCGGACCTGACCAAAGCAGCAGCAGGCCGGCCAGCACGGCGAAGAGGGGCGCGGTGAACAGGAAGCGCAAAGGGACGCCGGGGGCGGGTGATTGTTGAAACGACAGGGCGCGCTGCATCAGCTTTTTTGCCGGATAAGAAGTTCGTATGGATGGCGGTCGGCGTTGAACGAGTAGTCGTAGCCGTTGTTGCGCAAAATGCCATATAGGGGATGCGGTTCGCGGTCGATGAGCACTCGCAGGCGTGCGCCCGGCGCAAGATCCGCCAGCGCGTCCAGTATCCGTTCCAGAGGTTCCGGCGGCGCCAGCCCGCCAACGTCCAGAACGATGTCCTCTTCTGTGTTTTTCATAAGCATAACCCTACACATATACAGGCTTGCCGGGCGGCATAACCTCATTGCGAATGCTGTATTTTCACATCCGGGTAAACGCGAGAACCTTGATATTTATTAAGGAAGCTGGCGGCATTTGCCTACATAGTGGCAACTGCGTTCATACGCCGTTATTTATCAAGCAAGGACAATCATCGTGTTGCAGACCGCATTGGAACGACTCAAGTTGAAAGGCAAGGCGCTGTTGCCTATTGTGCAGGGGGGCATGGGGGTCGGCGTGTCGGCTCACAGGCTGGCCGGAACGGTTGCTTCGCTGGGGGCGATGGGCACGATTTCCAGCGTGGACCTGCGCCGCCACCATCCCGACCTTATGGTGCAGACCGGCCGTTCGCGCAATAAGGAACTGATCGATTCCGCCAACCTCGTTGCGCTGGATCGTGAAATCAAGGCTGCCCATAAGATGGCCGCGGGCAAGGGCCTGGTGGCGGTCAATATCATGCGGGCCGTATCCGAGTATGCATCGTATGTGCGTCAAGCCTGCGAAAGCGAAGCCGACGCCGTCGTGGTGGGCGCCGGCCTGCCGCTGGACTTGCCCGAATTGACCAGCGGTTTTTCCAAGGTCGCGATTATCCCCATTTTGTCGGACGTGCGAGGCATAGGACTTATCCTGAAAAAATGGATGCGCAAGAACCGCTTGCCGGATGCCATCGTGATCGAGAACCCCAAGTACGCGGCCGGCCATCTTGGCGCCCCGAGCGCCGATAGCCTGGACAATCCCAATTTCGCCTTTGCGAATGTGCTGGAAGGCACCCTGCAGTTGTTCAAGGAACTGGATCTGGAAAAGGAAAACATTCCCTTGATCACCGGCGGTGGCATCCATAGCCATGAACAGGTCGTCAATTTGATGAGCATGGGAGCCAGCGCGGTGCAATGCGGTTCGCCCTTTGCCGTCACCGAAGAAGGCGATGCGCATCCCAACTTCAAGAAGGTGCTGGTCGAAGCCAAACCCGAGGATATCGTCACCTTCATGAGCGTGGCCGGCCTGCCGGCCCGCGCGGTGCGCACGCCATGGCTGGCCAACTATCTGGAAAAGGAAGAGAAGCTGCAGCGCATCGCCAAGAAGCGTCCTTGCACGGTGGGTTTCGATTGCCTGGCTTCTTGCGGTCTGCGTGACGGCATCAGCAAGCACGGGCAATTCTGCATCGATACCCAGCTGGCGTTTGCGCTGGCGGGGGATATCAAGCGGGGCCTGTTTTTCCGGGGTTCCGAGAAGCTGCCTTTCGGCAATGCCATCCGCCCTGTGCGCGAGTTGATCGAATACCTGCTTACCGGCATTCGTCCGGCCTTGAACGCGGTCGCGGCGCCTTCCGTGCGGACCGCCGACGCGCTGCTTCCCGCCTGAACCATCCCGCAGGATTCTTCATGACAACAGTCACATCCGTCATTTCGAAGACGGCGCCCGCCGTCGAATTGGTTTGTCCGGCAGGCAGCCTGCCGGCCCTGAAGGCGGCCGTCGATAACGGCGCCGACTGCGTCTACCTGGGATTTCGCGATGCGACCAATGCGCGCAATTTTGCCGGCCTGAATTTCGACGAGGCGGCCATTGCCGAGGGCATACGCTATGCGCAAGCGAAGGGGCGCAAGGTATTCCTGGCCTTGAACACCTATGCGCAGCCGCGCGCCTGGCAGCAGTGGCGCCAGGCGGTGGACCGCGCGGCGGATTCGGGCATCGATGCGATGATCGTGGCCGATCCCGGCCTGATGGCATACGCCAGCCGCCGACATCCACAACTTCGTTTGCATCTTTCGGTTCAGGGGTCCGCCACCAACTACGAAGCCATCAATTTCTATCGCGACCATTTCGGCGTCGTGCGTGCGGTCCTGCCGCGCGTGCTGTCGCTGGCGCAGGTCGAGCAAGTAACGGAAAATACATCGGTCGAGATCGAGGTATTCGGTTTCGGCAGCCTGTGTGTCATGGTGGAAGGCCGTTGCGCCTTGTCCTCCTACGTAACCGGCGAATCGCCCAATACGCACGGTGTGTGCTCGCCCGCCAAGTCAGTGCGCTGGCAGCAGACCCCCGATGGTCTGGAGTCGCGGCTTAACGGCGTGCTGATCGATCGCTATGCCGATGGAGAGAACGCCGGCTATCCCACTCTGTGCAAGGGCCGGTTCGACGTGGCCGACGAAAACTATTACGCCATTGAGGAGCCCACAAGCCTGAATACACTGGAGCTTCTGCCCAAGCTGATGCAAATGGGCGTGCGCGCCTTCAAGATAGAGGGGCGGCAGCGCAGCCCCGCTTATGTCGCGCAGGTGACGCGCGTCTGGCGCGATGCCATCGACCAGTGCCTGGTCAGCCAGCAGCGCTATTCCGTCAAGCCGGCGTGGATGGCCGAACTGAACAAGGTCGCCGAGGGCCAGCAGCATACGCTGGGCGCCTACCATCGTCCATGGAAATGAATCCGCAGAAGGCGGGGAAACAAGTCATGGCCAACAGCAACACCGAAGTGTCAATACTATGAAAATCGCATTGGGTCCCGTTCAATATTACTGGTCGCGCGTAACGATGATGCAGTTCTATGAATCTATGATCGACGCACCCGTTGATATCGTCTATCTGGGCGAAACGGTATGCTCGCGCCGGCACGAACTGCGCTTGCCCGATTGGCTGGAAATCGCGCAGATGCTGGCCGACGCGGGCAAGGAAGTCGTACTGTCCACGCAGGTGTTGCTCGAGTCCGGGCAGGACCTGGCCACCATGCGCAAGATTGCCGGCAATGAGCGCTTCCAGGTCGAGACCAACGACATGGGGGCGGTGCATTGCCTGGATGGGAAGCCCTTCGTCGCCGGTCCCTTCCTGAACGTCTATAGCCGTCCGACCCTGGAGATTCTTGCCGGACTGGGTGCGCGGCGATGGGTCATGCCGCTGGAAATGGGGCGTGAAGGCCTGGAGCAATTGCAACTGGACCGGCCCGATGGCATGGAAACCGAGGTGTTTGCCTACGGGCGCATGCCGCTGGCTTTCTCGGCTCGCTGCTTTACAGCTCGGCATCGGAATATTCCCAAGGACAATTGCCAGTACGTATGCATGGATCATCCCGACGGCTTGTTGTTGAGGACCCGGGAAAGCGAACCCTTCCTGGTCTTGAACGGAATACAGACGCAGTCGGCGCTGGTCTACAACTTGCTGAACGAGCTGCGGGACATGCAAGACTTGCGGGTCGATGTCCTGCGCATCGGCCCGCAGTCCGAGCATACCGCACAGATAGCCAGCCTGTTCCGGCAGGCGGCGGATGGTGCGCTTGCAGGGCGGGAGGCCTTCGAGCGGGCGCTGCCCCTGATGCCCGCGGGACCGTGCAACGGCTACTGGCACGGTAAACCGGGGCTCGAACAACTGGTGGCATGAAGGGCGGATACTCTATGTATTACGGCGAGCGATTCAACAGCATCAGCCATCTGGCGGGCGCCAGCCTGGCAGCGGTGGGCGGCGTGCTGTTGATCGTCATGGCGGCCCGCATGGGCGATCCCTGGAAGATCGTCAGCTTCAGCATCTACGGGACGATGCTGCTATGCCTGTACCTGGCGTCGACCCTGTACCACAGTCTGCGCGGGCGTGCCAAAAAGATCTGGTGCAAGTTCGATCATTGCGCCATCTACCTGCTGATCGCAGGCAGCTATACCCCCTTTACGCTGGTCAGCCTGCGCGGCGCCTGGGGCTGGTCCCTGTTCGGGGCGGTATGGGGCCTGGCGCTGTTCGGGATCGTCCAGGAGATCTGGCTGGCCAAAGGGCGGCGCATCCTCTCCCTGCTTATCTATGTGCTGATGGGCTGGCTGGCCGTCGTTGCCGCCGTTCCCTTGGTCAATGCCCTAGGCCGGGATGGCTTTCTATGGCTGGCGGCGGGCGGCCTGATTTATACCGTGGGCATCGTGTTCTACGCCACCGACGAGAAATGGCGCTATGGCCATGGCGTATGGCATTTATTCGTGCTGGGCGGAAGCGTCTGCCATTACTTCACTGTTGTGGCCTATGTGGCGTGAAGCCCGGGCTGCAGGAAACTTCATGACTACCGGAAATCCTCTTTTTCCCGCGCCATTGGGCAAATTGCTGTCGCATTTGCCCGCCTATCCCGGTTCGCTGGTATTCGCCACGGGTCTGAACCTGACGCTTGCGCCGCATCTGCCGGCCGATACGCTGCGCATGCTGCAGGGCAAGGCCTTGCGCATACAGCCTCGCGATGCCGGCGTGGCTTTCGATTTCATGTGGAGCGGCACCCGCTTCAAGGCCATCGCCCCGGCGATGCAACCCGACTTGACCATAGCCGCGAACGTGCATGATTTTTATTTGCTGATACAGCGCAAGGAAGATCCCGACACGCTGTTTTTCAGCCGCCGCTTGAGCATGGAAGGCGATACCGAACTGGGCTTGCTGGTGAAGAACACGCTGGATTCCATGGATTTGTCTATGTTTGCCCTGGGCGATATCCGTCCGGCGCGCTTCTTTGGTCAAAGATCATGACTCACGACAGAAAGAACCTGCCGCTTGTCTATTCCTGCTCGGGATGTTCCAGCGCGGCACAAATGGCTAATCATGTGGCGGTGCAGCTCGACCGGCGAGGCCTGGCCGAGATGTCGTGCATCGCCGGCGTGGGCGGCGATGTACCGTCCTTGCTGAAAACGGCGCATTCCGGCAGGCCTATGGTGGTGATAGACGGCTGTCCACTGGAGTGCGCCAGGAAATCGCTGGAGCGGCACGGCATTGTTCCGGATGAACACGTCCAGTTGGGCCGGCAAGGCATAAGGAAGCGCTATCACGAAGACTTCGATTCTTTGCAGGCCGAAGAAGTTATCCGCCAAGTGGCCGATACGATAGAAGAGCGCGGCTTGTACGCCCATAAACAGGCCTTGGCCTGAACCTGGCCAACCGCAAGGGCGTGGGCTGGGCGCGCCCGGTCCGCCACGGCGGCCGGCAACGCGTCAATGCCGCCGCAGCGTAAATGCGGGAAACATGGCAGCCACGCTTTCGATCAATGCGGCACTGGGATAGTCAGGCTGCGCGACTGTGTTCAATGCCTGATCGTTGCAACCCTGGCTGCGAAACACCTGCAGGGCGTAGCGGCGCACCTTCATGTCCGCAAGAGCCCGCGCCATCTTTTTTATCTCCTGTTCAGGCAGCAGCGCGGCATGCACCGTGCTGCGGCATTCATAGTCGATCCCGCTGGCCAATATCGCTTGCAAACTGGCCAGGGCCGGTGTGCCGCTGCCCGCCACTTTTGTGATGCGGGCATAGTCGGCGAAGCCGGCCTTGATATCCAACCCCACCCAATCCAGCATGGGCAGGACTTCGGCAAGCCGCTGGGGATGGGTGCCGCCGCTATGCAGGCCTATCTTGAAGCCCAGCGCGCGCGCTTCGCGGATGGCGTCGGGCAGGGCGGGGTCCATGGTGGGCTCGCCGCCGCTGAACACCACCGCGTCGATCAGGCCCACACGCCGCTTCAGCAGTGCAAGCACGTCTTCCCACGGTACGGGGCTGTGCGGCGTGCGTTCCTGCAGATGGGGATTGTGGCAGTAGCCGCAGCGCCAGGGGCAGCCCTGCACGAATACCGCGGCCGCAAGCTGGCCCGGGTAGTCGGTTGCGGTGAACGGCGTCACGCCGCCCACCTTCAGGCTGCGGCGCCGGGGCACCGCTCGCGCAGCGGCTTGCGGCCGCGCTGCCGCGTCAGGCCGCAAGCCGGGCCTCGCGCTCGTTGAAATATTTGCGCTCGTGAAACTCGCCTTTCTTGCCGATGTTGAACGAGGACATGGGCCGGTGGTAGCCCATGACGCGCGTCCAGATTTCGCATGGCTGACGTTCGTCGTCGGACAGGGCGGGTGTGGCTTGAGAAGCGCGTAAATCTTGTGTCTGGGATGTCATGGTGGTTTCTCCTTGAGTGGTGTGAAAAAAAAACGGATCAAGCGGCCTGGCGCAGTTTGCGCGCCAGGATTTCTTCGTCGCATTTCGGGCAGAATCTGTGGCTGCCGCCCAGATAGCCGTGAACGGGGCAAATGGAAAACGTGGGCGTCACGGTGATGTAGGGCAGCTTGAAACGGCCCAGCACGCGCTGGACCAGAGTGCGGCAGGCGGCGGCGCTGGATAGCGGTTCGGTCATATACAGGTGCAGCACCGTCCCGCCCGTGTATTTGCGTTGCAGGTCGTCCTGGCGCTCCAGCGCCTCGAAGGGATCATCGGTGTAGCCCACCGGCAGTTGCGACGAGTTGGTGTAGTAGGGCATGTCGGCCGTGCCCGCCTGGAGTATGCCTGGGCAGCGCTTGCGGTCTTCCTTGGCGAAGCGATAGGTGGTGCCTTCGGCGGGCGTTGCTTCCAGGTTGTACATGTGGCCGGTTTCTTCCTGAAACTCCAGCATGCGTGCGCGCACATGATCCAGCAATCGCAAGGCGAAGGCATGGCCCCATGGCGTCGTGATGTCCTGGCCATCGTGGGTGAAGTTGCGGATCATTTCATTGATGCCGTTCACGCCCAGCGTGGAAAAGTGATTGCGCAGCGTTCCCAGGTAGCGCCGGGTATAGGGAAACAGGCCGTCGTCCATCAAGCGCTGGATGACTTTCCGCTTGATCTCCAGGCTGTCCTTGCCCAGTTCCAGCAATTCGTCCAGGCGGCGCAGCAGCGCCGCCTCGTCGCCGGCATGCAGATAGCCCAGCCGCGCGCAGTTGATGGTGACCACGCCCAGCGAGCCGGTTTGCTCGGCGGATCCGAACAGGCCGTTGCCGCGCTTGAGCAGCTCGCGCAGATCCAATTGCAGGCGGCAGCACATGGAACGGATCATGTTGGGCTTGAGTTCGGAATTGATGAAATTCTGAAAATAGGGCAGCCCATACTTGGCGGTCATTTCGAACAGCAATTCCGCGTTGGGGCTGTGCCAGTCGAAATCGGCCGTAATGTTGTAAGTAGGGATGGGAAACGTGAATACGCGGCCCTTGGCATCGCCCTCCATCATGATTTCGATGTAGGCGCGATTGATCATGTCCATTTCGGCTTGCAGTTGGCCATAGGTGAACGGCATTTCCTGGCCGCCGATCAGCGGCGTCTGCTCGCGCAGGTCTTCGGGGCAGACCCAATCGAAAGTCAGGTTGGTGAAGGGGGTCTGCGTTCCCCAGCGCGAAGGCACATTCAGGTTGTAGATGAGTTCCTGGATGTATTGCTTGACCTGCTCATAGCTTAAGGCGTCATTGCGGACGAATGGCGCCATATAGGTATCGAAGGAACTGAAGGCCTGGGCGCCGGCCCATTCGTTTTGCAGGGTGCCCAGGAAATTGACAATCTGGCCGATCGCGCTGGACATATGCCTGGGCGCGCTGGATTCCACTTTCCCCGGTATGCCGTTAAGGCCTTCATTCAGCAAGGTGCGCAGCGACCACCCGGCGCAATAGCCCGACAGCATGTCCAGATCGTGTATGTGCAGGTCGGCATCGCGGTGAGCCTGGCCTATGGCGGAGGGATAGACATGGTCCAGCCAATAATTGGCGATGACCTTGCCGGAAACATTCAGGATCAGGCCGCCCAGCGAGTAGCCCTGGTTGGCATTGGCGTTGACGCGCCAGTCGACCCGCTGCAGGTATTCATCGATCGAGGACCCGACATCGATATGTGTCATGCTTGCTCCGTATCACTACATATTGTGGTGAAACGAAGGATATTGACTATATATGGTAGGGGTCAAGCATGAGCGCCATATATTTCAGAATAGCTTGATACACGTTAAATTGAATACGCCATGCCTGCTTTTTGCGGGCATGGCGTCAACAAAAAAGTGCGATTTTTTTGGAACCGAAGGTTTTCCCTGCGGCGCTGACAGATTCCGGCCTTAGCCGAGTATCTGGAAATCGATCACGATTTCGCCCGGTTGGCGCGAAACATAATCGATCTTGATCTGGTCGCCGAAATGGCCCTGAAGCTGCTGCAACAAGGGCAGCGGATCGTGGTCATTGCAGAAACGCATGGTTTCGCCGGGATGCAGGGCGGACAGCGCGCCGAAGATGGCGGCATGGCGGAAACGCTTGGCGACGCCGCGCGCGTCGAAGGGGTGGATGCCTTCGGAAAACACCGGAATGGGGGAATCAATTGACACGATCAAGTCCTTGTAAAGAGTGGAGGTCGTGTTTTGATTATAGGTAGCGGCCGCTGTAATCCGTGTCAGAACCACATTGCCAATAAGGTTGAGTTCATTGGCTTTGCAGGGGTTTTTGAGTAAGCGCAATCAGTGCGCCCAGTATCAGCATGGCGGCTGAAACAGCCAGGCCCGTCGATAGCGAGCCCGAGAGGTCGCTGATCCATCCGGCCGCCACCGGGCCGACGGCCTGTCCGATGGCGAACAGGCTGGTCGCCACCGCCAGCGAGCTGCCCCAGGCGGCTTTGGGCAAGTTGGTCTTGACGAAGCCGGTGGCCGCCGAAGGCACCATGAAGACGCTGGATCCCACCAGCGCGGCCGACAGCCATGCGCCGGCGATGCTGGGCACCAGCAGCGGCAGAACTGCGCCCACCGCCAATACCAGCATGGAGGCGGCCATGGGCAGGCCATCGCGCCGGCCGTTGAAGATGCGCGCCCACATCAAGGGCGCCAGCAGCGTCATGATGCCCAGCAGGCTCCACATGATGGATGTGGCGGCGGCGATCGACAAGGCTTGTATATGGCTTTGGCGCAGCCAGGCCACGATGAAGGTCATGTAGGCGATATACCCCAGGCCGAACAGGAAGTAGGCGGTGAATTCGGGAATGCAGGGCCGCCATGGCCAGGCAGCCGTGGCGCCGCTGGCGGAAGGCTCGGCTATGGTCCGCATGGCGGCGACGGCCGCGAGCGACAGCGGAATGCATATTCCGCCCGACCCTATCCATGCCCAGGGCCATGCGGCCGGGCCGGCGTAATCGAACAGCCAGGGCAGCAGTGCGCCGGTGGCCAGCATGCCTATGCCTCCGCCGCTGAAGAAGATGACGATGGCGCGGGTGCCCAGCACCCCGGACAGCACGCCTCCGCATATGAAGGCGCCCGCGGCGCCGAAGCCGGCCAGGAAACGATACAGGGTGAGCAATTGGAAATCATGCGTCAAGCCGTTGCCCAGCAGGGCCAGCGTGGTGAGCGCCAGGCCGGCGATGAACAGCCTGCGGTTTCCGATGCGCGCGACGAAATAGATGGTCAGCAGCGCTCCCAGCAGATACCCCAATGCATTGGCGGTATTCAGCCAGCCCGCCTGGGCATAGTTCAGGTTCAGGTCGGTTTTCATGGCCGGCAGGATCAGCGCATAGCCGAATCGCGCAAAGCCCACCGCCACGGCAGCTCCGCCTGAAAGCGCCCACGGAATCATTGCTGGTTTCATTGATGTACGCCGCCGCGGTCTCCGTTTTCGTTGTCGTATTCTACCTGCCACCACTGCGGAAGCAGCGCCCGGATACGCGACTGCCCA
Organism: Pusillimonas sp.; assembly: GCA_040391135.1. Taxonomy (GTDB): domain Bacteria; phylum Pseudomonadota; class Gammaproteobacteria; order Burkholderiales; family Burkholderiaceae_B. The sequence continues at coordinate 26,860 of JBEBYL010000028.1, forward strand.
TAGCGATCGTCGATCAGGTGCACGACGCCTTGATCCTCGCGGCTTCGTATCACCCGCCCGGCGGCCTGGATCACTTTCTGGATGCTCGGGTACAGGTAGGCGTAGTCGTAGCCGCATTGCCGGCCGAAGACGCTGTCCATGCGCTGCTTGATCTGTTCGTTCACGGGATTGACCTGCGGCAGCCCCAGTGTCGAGATGAAGGCGCCTATCAATCGGTTTCCGGGAAGGTCGATGCCTTCGGAGAACGCGCCTCCGAGAACGGCGAAGCCGATGCCCTTGCCGTCGTCGGTGTAGCGCTCCAGGAAACCTTCCCTGTCGCGCTCGTCCATGCTGCGCGTCTGCCGCCATACGGGGACATCCGGACAAAGCCGCGCAAATTCGTCGGCCACCTGCCGCATATAGTCGAAGCTGCTGAAGTAGCTAAGATAATTGCCGGGCCGCTTTCGATACTGCGTTTCCATGAGGCGGGCGATGGGCGTCAGGGATTGCGCACGATGCGCATAGCGGGTCGATATGCGCCGCGCGATGCGGACCTGAAGCTGATCGGGCCGGAAGGGCGATTCCACGTCCACCCATGCCGTGTCGGCGGGCAGCCCCAGCGTGTCCCGATAAAAAGTCCAGGGGTTCAGCGTGGCCGAGAACAGGACGGTGCAGCGGCTGGCCGCGTAGCGCTGCTCAAGAAAAGGCGCTGGAATAAGGTTGCGTATGCAAAATACGGCGCCTTGCCGGCCCGTGTTTCCGGCCTTGATATCCACCGGCGGTGCGCCGTCGGTCAGCGAGATGTCGAATATCGAATGGCCGCCGAATGTTTCCGCCAGGCGCAGAAAATACAGGATGTCGAAGTGCAGGCGCTGCAGTGCGCCTTCGGCGTCCGCGGGGTGCTCGGCGAAATGGTCCGTCATGGCGCCGCTGGCACGCAAGAGCGCGGCAAGGAATTTGGCGGGCAGGCCCGTATAGGCCTGATAGTGGGCTTCCTGGTCGCGGTAAGCGTCGCGCCACTGTTTGAGCAGGCCGCCCAAAGCCCTTTTCAGGGTGGGAGGCGACGTCCGCTGGACGCTGAGCAAATCGGTTTCCGATAATTCGGCGCTATACATTGCCCGGGCTCTTTCCAGCAGGTTGTGGGCTTCATCGGCCAGCACGCCAATACGCCAATCGCGCGCGGCCGTCAGGCCATGCAGCATGGCTGACGCATCGAAGTAGTAGTTGTAATCGCCCACGATGACGTCGCTCCACTGCGCCAGGTCCATGCTTAGCCAATAGGGGCAGATCTGGTGCCGCAAGGCTGTTTTCCTGAGCTCGGCCTTGTCCATCCTGGCCAACTCCAAAGCGTCCAGCCGGGCAGCGGGAAGTTTGTCGTAGAAGCCTTCGGCAAGCGGGCATGATGCGCCATGGCAGGCTTTATCGGGATGCTCGCAAGCCTTCTCTTTTGCGGTCAGTTCCAGCACGCGCAGGAAAGGCGCCGTCGATGCCTGGCACCGTCCAGCCATCATGCCCAGCGCGTCCAGCGCAAGCTGCCGTCCCGATGTTTTGGCCGTCAGGAAAAACACCTTGTCCAGTTCTTTGCGGTGGCAGGCCTTGAGCAGCGGGAAAAGCGCGCCCACTGTCTTGCCGATGCCGGTGGGCGCCTGGGCCAACAGGCTGCGCTCCTGTATTGCGGCTTTGTATATCGTGACGGCCAGTTGGCGTTGGCCCGGCCGGAAATCGGCATGGGGGAACGGCAGCGCCTCAAGGGCCTGGTCGCGGGTGCTCCGATGCAGCAATTCCTGCTCCGCCCAATCCGCGAAGCCGTCGCACAGCTTATGAAAATGCTGCTCCAGCTGGGCGGCGTCGCAGGTTTCGACCAAGAGGGTTTCCGTGCGTTGCGCAATATCGTAATACACCAGTGCGACACGTATCGTCGTCAGGGCCAGTGCCCGGCATTGCAGGTGGGCGTAGATTTTTGCCTGCGCCCAGTGCAGGGCGCGATGGTTCGCGGGCATGGCATCCAGCGGACCGCGATATGTCTTGATTTCTTCAAGCTGATTCAGGACGGGATCGTAGCCGTCGGCGCGGCCGCGCACCAGCAAGTTGCGGTGCGCGCCGCTCAAGGTGATCTCGGCCTGATACGATGCCGCGCGCCGCGCCCTGACCGCGGCATGGCCTTCCATGCCTTCCAGGCCGGTGGGCGACGGCGTAAAGCGCAAGTCCAGGTCGCCGCTCTTGGCGGTGAATTCGCAGAGTTCCCGCACCGCGATTGCGTACGTCATGCGGCTTCCTGGCGGCGCACGTAGCAGACATCGACCGGCATGCCTTGAACGCGGCAATAATCCAGCCAGCGCAATTGATTGTCCTGCAAGCGGTCGCCCGGGCCCTTGACCTCTATCATGCGGTAGCGCTGTTCGGCGGGCCAGAACTGGATCAGGTCGGGCAGCCCCGAGCGGTTTGCGCGGATGTCGGCCAGCAAGCGATGAAACGCCGCCTTCAAGTGCATGGCGGGCATGCAGTCCAAGGCCAGGTCCAGCAAGGGACCGGAGAGGACGCTCCAGGCGACAAAAGGCGACTGGATGCCCGCCTTGCGTATGAAATTGCTTTGAATGATTTGACGGTACTGCCCGTTGTCGAGCCGCTCGAAACAGGCGTCGAAGCGTTCGCGGCGGCGTTCGCGGAATCCGGCCAACATCAGGTCGGCGGGGCCTTGCTGGAAGGGGTGGAAGAAGGCGCCCGGCACGGCCGCAAAAATGGCATCCCAGCACAGCAGTCCGAACAGGGAGTTGATCAGCGTATTTTCCACGTAGTAGACCGGGGCGCCGTCCACGGCCAGATGATGGCGGACTTCTTCCTCAACGCGCATCGCGGGCCAGGGCGGGGGCAGTGCAAGGTCGATGCGGCGGATATGGTTTTCCTTGGGGGCTGCGGGAACCTTCGCGCCGCATTGCCGACGCAGGCGCGGCAGCATGCGCAGCAGGGCCTGCTGTTCAGCCTCGCTTTCAGGGGCACGCAGCGCCGCCGTAGCCAGGGATAGCGCCGCGCCTGATTGGCCGTCGCGCTCCAGTACGCGTATGTGCCTGCAACGCGCGCCGGCATAGCCGCTGCGCATATAACAGGCCAGGGCCCCCGTCCAATCGCGTTGGCGCTCATGCTGCTGGCCCATGTGGTACAGCAGCTTGCCGCGCCGGCCTTCCAGCCAGTGATTGGCATAAGGAGCCGCTGGGACAGCAGCGAAAATATCGGCCAGGTCGTCTGCGCTTGCGGCCGCTTCCAGGCGTTCCCGGCATTGATGCAGGTGCAGATAATCGTCGACCTCTTGCCGTGTCTGGAAGGCGCGCGCCGAGTCCGGGAAGTCGACGCGTTCGTAGGTAAACAGGCCCAGGTCGGACAGCACGAACTCGGTCCAGTCCTGTCTTAGGTTTCCGAAAAACATAAGCCGCAAGCGATCGCACAAGGGCGATATGTTTATCTTGTAGACGCGTTCGCCATGTCCGGTTTTTTCGGCCTCTTCATTCGGCGAGCCTGCGGCGATGCTTCCCCATTGCTTCAGCGTGAGCGCATGCGGGTAATGAGGACGCAGGACTTCCAATTGTGCCGGTTTGCTGGCCCGGCGTGCGCCCAGGTGCGCAAGCGCTTTGCCGAACAAGCCTTCGAGTTCCGCCTTGGTGAATATGCCGAACAGCTCGTCGAGCGAGAGCGGCGGCGTGTCGCTGATCCACCCATGGCATATAAGTGCTGGCGCCGCCTGCGCCGCGTCGCCGATTTCGCGATAGCGCAGCTTGCTGGCCCGGAACAGGCAACCTTTACGCATGATCATGCGCACCAGCAGGCCGCGCGATGCCTGTGGCAATTGCAGGAAATCCTGCACGAACCGATGCTCTATAGGAAGCAGAAGATCGTTATAGCGCGAAGCAACCCAACGCAGGACGGTTTCGAAATTGTCCAGGTAATACCAGGGGTTTTCCGGCGGTGTATCAGGGGGCATATCCGGGCATGAGGCGTGGTGATATAGGTACTGGTTTTATGTACAGTTTATCAGTTTCCGGGACGCCGCCGCCTTGTTACAGCGTTGCCTTATTGTTAAGCGGATGTTGCTGTCTCAAGCAAGCCTCCGACAGTGGATCAATCGCTAGTTACATTTTGCGGGTAATCCGGGTTGACCGGCTTTTGCGGATGCGGCTAGGGTAGAGGCGACTACTCAAGGAGAGCTACATGAATAAAGACACTCTTGAAGGGCAATGGAAGCAGTTATCGGGCAAGGCCAAGGCGGCATGGGGCGATTTGACGGATGACGACCTGGCGAAAGTAAACGGCAATGCCGAGCGCCTGGCCGGCCTTGTGCAGGAAAAATACGGACGCACTCGTGAAGAGGCGGAGCGCGAAGTCAAGGAGTTCTTCGATAACAATCGCTGACGCGACGGCGCAAGACTTCGAATAAGACCATTAGCAAAAATAGCAATAAGGGGAAGCCACCATGCTTTATTACGCCGTAGTTTTTTTTGTGATTGCCATCATCGCCGCCGTCCTGGGGTTTGGCGGCATTGCCGCCGGCGCGGCATCCATCGCGCAAATACTTTTCTTTATCTTCATCGTGCTGGCGGTGCTCGCCTTGCTGAACGGCCTGTTCCGTCGACGATAAAGTCCAGTGCTGCCTGACCACCAGGTCAGGTTGTTTGGCCCGCAGGCTTCTTGTCTTGCGGGCCTTTTTTAATGCCCATGCCGATCTGCATCAGGCATGTTCCAGTGGCTGGACTTGTTTGGCTATCAGCTTGGCAACCTTCGCTTCCGTGACCTTTAGATCGTAGGTTTGCTGAAGATTCAGCCACGAGCTTGCCTCTCCGCCAAAAAAGGCGGCCAGCCGCAACGCTGTATCGGGTGTGATGCCTCGGCGTTCCCGAACTATCTCGTTCATGCGAGTGGTTGGTACATGCAGCAAAGCGGATAGAGCGTTGATGCTCATGCCCAGCGGCGCCAGATACTCCTCCCGCAGAATTTCACCTGGATGAATCGGACGCATGCCATTTTTAGACATAATCAACTCCATTTCAGTGGTAATCGACGATCTCGACGTCTTGAGGCCCTTCCTTGGTCCAAACGAAGCAAATGCGCCATTGATCGTTGATACGAATGCTGTGCTGTGCTGTCCGATGCGATCACCTTTGAGCGCTTCTAGTCGATTGCCTGGCGGCGAACGCAGAAAATCGAGTGTGTTTGCGCTATCCAGCATTTGCAGTTTGCGTTCTGCGATCATCTTGAAGCTTGAGAACCGCGCTACGCGCCGGCCTTCGTAAAGGGCTTGTGTGTCGGAGCATCGAAAGCTTTCGATCATTCTGAAATAGTATATCGTTGAACGTTAAACGTCAAAGCTTTTGGAGAGCTGCTTTGCCTTGGCTTCATATTCTTTTGCTCTGCATATTGGCTAATTTTATTGGCCAACGCATTTGCTTGACCGTTCAGGTATGCTTTTTGTCCACGGCCTTTTTTTAATCTCGTTCCTGGAGCTGTTTCTTATGGCCCGCCCGGCTCATCCGCAGCGCTGTTCGTTTTTACTTTCGTCATCGCTGGCGGCAATGACGCTTGCCTGCCTGCCCGCCGCTTGGGCGGGAGACTTTTCATGGTCCCGGGACAAGGTCAGTTCCGCCATCAATCATGCCGATCGGGATGTGGTTGTTGTCTACGAGCCGCCAGGCCAGGACGCCAAGCGAGGTGGTCGGGGCACGGCCGTAATGCCGCCGGGAATGGATCGCGCGGCGCAGTTCGAAATCAAGCGGGTCTATGCAAGCCGGTCCTATCAGGGCGATACCCAGGTACAGACTTCGTTGTGCTGGAATGGTACTCAGCGCTGCGTTGCGTTTACGGGCGGGAGCCTCACAACGTCGGCGTTCAACGGGCTGGATCCGTCCGAGCCCGTTTATCTGGTGCACAAGGCAATGGGCAAGGGACCTTTGCCTTCGCCCTTGTATATAAAAGGCACTGTGATTGTCTGGTTCGGTCCTTAGCCTTTAGCGGCGCCGCAAGCAAGTAACGGCATCCGCAGGCAGCGGTCAGCATCCGGCCTGGGAGGCCAGGTCCTTGAAGTCGCGGGCAACGATGTTCCAATCGCCGGTGGGGGCCAAGTCCATGGTCTGCCCAGGGCCGTGCTCGCTTGGCCTGGCAATGAAGGCGGTAGCCAGGCCGCATTCCTGGGCGGCCGCGAGGTCGCTATTGTGCGCGGCCGCCATGCATATCTCGTCGGGCTGAAGGCCCAGAATCTCGGACATGCGCGTATAGGCTTGCGGCGCGGGCTTGTAGGCCTGGGTCACCTCAGCGCCCAGGATTGCATCCCAGGGGATGCCCGCGCGCTTGGCGATGTCCACCATAAGCGCGATATTGCCGTTGGAGGCGGGGGCGATAATGTACTTGGTCTTTAGCCGTGTCAGGCCCGCGACCACATCGGGCCAGGGATCCAGCCTATGCCAGGCCATGTTCAGCCACGCCAGTTCGGATTCCTTGATATCGCGCGTATCGACGCGCAATTCGGCCAGCACATATTCCAGGTTCTCGCGATGCAGCACGTCCAGGCGAACGTAGGGACGATGGCCATCGCGGCAGGCCTGCATGGCGGGTTGATAGCGGCTGCGCCAGGCATCGGCGAAGCGCAGCGGATCCAAGCCCGTCAAGCCATGGCGTTCAAAGAAGATCGCCGCATCCCGGGCAATGCCGGAGCGCCAGTCCACCACAGTGCCAAACACATCGAAACAAAAGGCCTTTATCTGATTCACGCGCGCCGACTCCTTTACACCGCCGGGACATGTCCGGCCATTGTGCAGGTTTTAACCGGTGGCGCTTCCTTTGACAAGGCATTCGCCAGGCCGCCTCGCTTACGCATCGGGCGCCGGCAAGTGCCCGCGCCTGTACGGCCACGCCGCGATCGAGCATAAGAAACAGGTTGGCGCCTCAATCGTCCAGGCTGCGGATGGTCCTGTCCAGATGGCTGAAGTCGAACAGGGAACGGCTGGGCCCGAACTTCAGCATGATCAGGGATACAACGGCGGGCACCAGGGCGGCCAGCAGGAAGGACTCCAGCAGGTATTCCGGTTTGGCGCCGGGCGCGGGAAACAGGGATATCCCCGCCAGCAGGCCGCAGACGGTGCTGATCGTGGCGGCGTGGCCTTGGTGCCGGCGGCTGAACAGGCCGAAGAAAACCGGGAAGGCGGCCGCCGAGCAGAACAGGTCGGCCAGCAGGAACAGGTAAAGCACGCTATAGCCTTGCGCCGCCACGATGATGACCGGGATTGCCAATAGAAAAATCAGCCAGCGCGACAGTCCCATCAATGTGCTTTTTTGTACATGAGGAGCCAGGCGGCGCACGTCGACGGCGATAATGCTGGAGACCGCGCTGATGACGGTATCGGCGGTGCTCATGACCAAAGCCAGGCCCAGGGGGATAAGGGCAATGGCGAACCAGACGGGGATGTTGGGCATGACGATGCTGAACAGCGCGACGGAGCCGTCGCCTTGGTGCCCCAGCCCAACGAAGGCCAGGCCGAACAGGCCCATCACGAATATCACCGGCGCGGCCAATAAGCCGCCCGTCAGGAAGCCTCGGCGCATCGTGCGCGTGTCGCGCGCCGAATAAACGCGTTGCCAGTTTCCCTGATGGAAAAGTCCCGTAAGCAGGATAGCGACGAAAAATGTCAGGCCCGCCTTGACGCCGACGGGATCGGTCAGGCTGAGCAGCTGCGGGGCTTTTTCGCGCAGCCCGGCCAGGACCGGCTGGATGCCGCCGCTTGCCTGCCAGCCCAGAACCACCAGCACCAACAACAGGGGAACGATGACGATCATCTGGACCTTGTCGGTAAAAATGGAAGCCCGCAGCCCGCCGTACGAGGTGTACAGCAGGGTAAAACCCATGACGATGGCGGCGGTCGCCCACAGCGGCACCGGCGCCAGCAAGGTGATCAGCTTGCCGATCGCGGTGATTTCCGCCGACAAGGCAATGAACATATAGAAAAGCATGATGAGCAAGGTCAGCCCGTACATGGGCCGTCCATAGCGCATGATGACGAACTCCGTAAGCGTATGGCCTTGCGGTATCAGTTCGCGCATGCGCCGGCCCAGCGGGATCATAAGGAAGCGGGGCGAAAGAGCGCCTATGGCATAACCGATCACCGCGGCCAGTCCGCCCCAGGTGGCCGCCTGCGCGGGCGAGAACAGGATCCAGGCGCCCAGCGTGCTGGCCAGCAGCGTCAGCATGGTTGCGACGGAGCTTTGACTGTTGCGGGCGATCACGTAGTCTTCAAGGCTGCCGCGATCGCGCCGGGAGTACAGCACGCCAAGAATGGCAAAGACCGCCGAAAAAAACAGCAGCCACATCAGTGTTGAAGTACTCGTCAGCATTTCCATTCCCTTGAGTCCGGCGCAGCCGGACAAAATAAAGCCGCCAGGCGCATTGCAGAGCAAGGCCGCGCGAGGTGATCGAAAGGGAAAGGACTGCAAGACATGAATTGATTTCCTTCCCTTCGCCGGCATTACCCGGATCAGGTTCAAAGGGTTACCGCGATCAATTGCGGAATCTCAGCCCGGTAAAGGGCTCCCCTAGGAACAGGCGCAAAGCTTAGGGTAGGCGGTGGGGGTTTGTCAATGGTTGAAGCAAATAGCCGCTCACGCGCCAGCGCTTCTATGCTAATGTTGCAGTTCAAGACACGGGGTGCTTGGGCTGTGCAAGCCTGGGCTGAGATAAAACCCGTCGAACCTGCCCCAGTTAGTACTGGCGAAGGGATGTCAGCCCAGTGCTAGCGGCACCATGCCGCGCGACCATACCTTCGCCTCTTTTTGAAGAAAGGTATGCCATGAACAGCAGTCGCGCAGCGCTTCCCATCGATAATCAAATCGTTCTGGTCACAGGCGGTGGCCGGGGCCTGGGCCGCCATCTTGCGCAAGCGTTTCTGCGCGAAGGGGCGCGGGTCGTCATCAATTATCTGAAAAGCGCTGAACCGGCCAATGCGCTCGCCGCACAGCATCCCGATCGCGCCATGGCCGTGCAGGCCGATGTCACCGACCCGGTGGCCGTCGGAGCGATGCTGGCCGCCGCCCGCACACGCTTTGGCGAGCCCGTCACCACCGTGGTGAACAATGCCTTGCCCGCCTTCTCCTTCAATGGGGATGCGCGGCCGCATGCCGATACCCTGGCCTGGGAAGACATGTGCCAGCAGTTCGAGGGCATTGTGCGCGGCGCCTTGAACACCACGCAGGCCGCCTTGCCGGGCATGCGCGAGTTGGGGTTTGGGCGCGTTATCAATGTCGGTACCAACCTGTTCCAGAATCCGGTGGTTCCCTACCATGACTACACGGCGGCCAAGGCGGCCTTGCTGTCCCTGACGCGCACGCTGTCGCACGATCTGGGTCCCGTGGGCATTACGGTCAATATGATTTCGGGCGGCTTGCTGCGCACCACGGATGCATCGTCCGCAACGCCGGAGGCCGTCTTCGATCTGATCGCATCGAGCACGCCGCTGCGGCGGGTGACGACGCCGGCCGAATTCGCCGACGCGGCCTTGTTCTTCGCCTCGCCCTGGTCCCGGTCCGTGACGGGCCAGAACCTGGTGGTGGACGGCGGCCTGGTCAAAAATTAGGGCGGCGCCAAGATGAGCATGAAACAAGCGCATGAAGATGGCTCGGCAAAACGCATGCTGCACCTGAATCTTTTCATATTCGCCTGCGGCCACCATCGTGCCGCCTGGAGACATCCCGATTCCTGCGTCGAGCGGCTTGGGGATATCGGCTATTTCGAAGATCTGGCCCGCACGGCGGAGCGCGGCAAACTGGATGCGGTGTTCTTTGCCGATGGCCAATCGGCGGACAACGTCGCCGATGGCCCGCGATGGTTTCTGGAACCGTTGACCGCCCTGGCGGCCATGAGCCGGGCGACCGAACGGATAGGCCTGATCAGCACCGTTTCCAGCACCTTCTATACGCCTTTCCACGCCGCGCGGCTGGTCGCGTCGCTGGATCATATATCCAGGGGCAGAGTCGGCTGGAATGTGGTGACCTCCATGTTCGACGCCGAGGCGCGCAACCATGGGTTCGACGCCATGCCGGACCACGCCTGGCGCTACGCCAGAGCCGAGGAATTCATACAGGTGGTGCTGGATCTTTGGGATTCCTGGGGCGAGGGCGCGCTGCTGCACGATAGAAAGGGCGCCTATGCCGACCCGGCGGCTATTCATCCGATTCACCACAAGGGCGAGCATTTTAGGGTGGATGGGCCGCTTACCGTGCCGCATCCGCCGCAAGGGCATCCGGTCCTGTTCCAGGCGGGCGCTTCGGACCAGGGCCGGGACCTGGCGGCGCGGCGGGCCGAGGCCATCTATGCCGTGGCCTACGACCTGCCCGCGGCGCAGGAATACTATCGGGATATCAAGCGGCGCGTTCGTTCCGCCGGCCGTAGCGATCCCGTGCCCATCATGCCGGGCCTGGTCGCCTATGTGGGTTCCACCGATCAGGAGGCGCGCGCCAAGCAGCGCGAACTGGATGAGCTTCTGCCCAGCGCCGATGCGCTTCGGCAATTGGGCATGTACGTCGGGCAAAACTGCGAGCAATGGGAACTGGATGCGCCCGTGCCGGCCTTGCCGCCGCTGGACAAGTTTTCAGGCCCCAAGGGGCGCTATGCGACGATACTGCGCATCATTGAAACGGAGCAGCCGACGGTGCGCCAGCTATTGGGGCGGCTGGCGGCGGGCGGCGGACACTGCACGATGGTCGGCACACCCGAACGTATCGCCGACGAGATGGAGCGATGGCTCATGAATGAAGGCGCCGACGGGTTCAACCTGATGCCGCCGTCATTGCCCGGCGGCATCGAGGATTTCGTGGACCACGTGATTCCTGTCTTGCAGCGGCGCGGCTTATTCCGCAAGGATTACGAAGCAAGCACATTGCGCGGGCATCTTGGCCTGGCTCTACCGCGCGCGCAAACATAAATGCCCGGGCGGCCGTTGTCAAGGCAGGTTGCGGGTGACCGCCACTTGCTTGCCGCCCATGCCGGGCAGCTTGGCGAACGGCCTGTCTTTTGCCAGGGGGCGCTCGGTCTTGCCGTAATAGTTGGCTGGCACTTTACCGGCGCGTTTGTGCGCATTGACCGCTACCGCGGATTCATCCCGTGGATGCAGGACGCGATCGCCCTGAGCGTCGCGCACGCGAGTCACCAATCCCATACGGTTCATCAGGTCGATGAATGGTTTCGGATCCAGTTCTTCCACATTGGCCATGTGGCCGACATCCCAGGCGCCATCGGCGATCAGCATGGCTGCCGCCACGACCGGCACCCCGGCCGTGTAGGAAATGGCTTGGCTGCCGACCTCCCGGTAGCTTTCCTCGTGATCGCAAACGTTGTAGATAAGGACTTCGCGCGGCCGGCCGTTATAGCTGCCTTTGACAAGGTCGCCAATGCAGGTCTTGCCCGTATAGCCTGAGGCGAGGGAAGCGGGGTCGGGCAGCACGGCCTTCACGACCTTTAGAGGCACGACTTCCAGGCCTTCCGCGGTGCGCACCGGCTTTTCGGAAAGCAGGCCAAGTCCCTTCAATACATTGAAGACGTTGATGTAGTGGTCGCCGAAGCCCATCCAGAAGCGGATGTTGGGCACGCCCAGGTGTTGGGACATGGAATGCAATTCGTCATGGCCGGTCAGGTAGGCCGTGTTCTTGCCCACCACCGGCAAGTCCCACTCCTGGCGCCGTTCGAACATGGCGTTGGCTTTCCATTTGCCTTCTTCCCACGACCATACCGTCGAGGTGAATTCGCGGAAATTGATTTCCGGATCGAAGTTGGTGGCGAAGTAGCGGCCATGGCTGCCCGCGTTGATATCGATGATGTCGATCGATTCAACTTTATCGAAATAGGTATCCAGCGCGAAACGTCCGTAGGCATTGACCACGCCGGGGTCGAAGCCGGCGCCCAATATGGCGGTTACACCGGCCTGTCGGCAGGCATCGCGGCGCTTCCACTCGTAGTTGCCGTACCAGGGCGGCGCTTCGCATACCTTGGCGGGATCTTCATGGATGGCGGTGTCCAGGTAGGCGGCGCCGGTTTCTATGCAAGCGGTCATGACCGACATGTTCAAGAAGGGCGATCCGGCATTGATGACGATCTGGCTGCCGGTGGATTGGATCAAGGCTTTGGTGGCTTGCACATCCATTGCATCCAATGCATGGGCCTGCAGGCGGCCCGGACCGCATTGACTGTCTTTTTCCTTGATGGATGCGATGATCGCCTGGCATTTTTCGAGAGTGCGCGAGGCGATGTGAATATCGCCCAGCAAAATATTGTTCTGGGCACACTTGTGTGCCGCCACATGAGCCACGCCGCCGGCGCCGATAATAAGAACATTGCGTTTCATTGGATAACCCCCCAATTTCGGAAATAAGAGCAGTGCTGTCAGGACAGACTGTTGACGTAGTCGTCAAAGGAAAAT
>JBEBYL010000029.1:0-38982 GCA_040391135.1 Pusillimonas sp.
CCCCCCGCCCCTCCATAGGCGGGGGGTTTTGTTTTTAGCGCCGCCCACCCCACACACCCGCTGCCCCATCGTCCCCCGACCCGGTATATGAAAAGCTTCCAAGTCGGGTAAAATGCAACATTGATTGGCGATCCGCCAGCAAGCGGTTTACCTTATTTTTGTTTCTCCGGAGGTTTGTATGACCCAGGCGTATCCGCCAGAAGACGGCAAGGGCATGTCGACGCGCAACCTGACGCACCTTATTTATGGTCTGTTCGCTCTGGGCCTGCTTAGCGCCGGCTTTTTCGGGGTAGCGACCATTGCCGCCGTTGTGCTGGCCTACCTGAAGCGCGGGGACGCCGCGGGAACCGTATACGCCAACCATTTCGACTGGGTCATCAAGACCTTCTGGTGGGGGTTGCTGTGGGTGGTGCTCAGCGCTCTGGCAACCTTTATCTTCATAGGCTGGATCACCGGCCTTATCGCGCTGGTCTGGATCGTGTACCGCATCATCAAGGGTTGGCTGGCGCTGCTTTCAGGCCTGCCTCCAGTAGCCGAATACTAAGATTGCGCCCATAAAAAAAACGCTGCCCGGTTTTCTTGCCAGGCAGCGTTTTTTTATCTTGCGGGCTGGGCGCCCGATAGCGATTTACTTCAGGTGGCCGCTTACCAGCTTGGTCAGCTCGAACATCGAGACCTGGTCTTTTCCGAACAAAGGACGCAGTTTGGCGTCGGCATTGATGTTGCGGCGGTTTTTTGGATCTTGCAGATCGTGTTTCTTGATGTAGTCCCAGATTTTCTTGGTGACTTCGGTGCGTGGGACTGCCTCGGGACCGATAATGGCAGCTAAGGTAGCGCTAGGGGTAAGTGGCTTCATGAACGCCGCATTGGGTTTACGGGCGGGTTTCTCGGTTGTTGCCATGAATAGGGCTCCTAACTGATAGTTGATAAAAACGTTTCCCCAGCAGCATAACGTGAGAATCCGGGAAAGACAAAGCAATTTGTGCACCAGGATATGTCGCGAAAACCGGGGCTCATAAAAAAACTTATGGCGTGCGGCGCCTTATGGTAATGTTTTGGCTTGCAAAGCGCAGGTGGGAGCGCCCCTTCCAGGAGTATTCAGTCGATGTATGCAAAGCGTGTTTTTGAGGCGATTAGCCATTTCCATGCGGATTTGACGGCTTTCCGGCAAGACATCCATGCGCACCCCGAGCTTGGCTTCCAGGAGGTCAGAACCTCCAGCCTTGTGGCAAACGCGCTTTCCGCCCTGGGTTACCAGGTGCACCGCAATGTGGGGAAGACCGGGGTTGTGGGCGTGCTGGACGGCAAACGCAATACCAGCGGGCGCTCCATAGGCCTGCGCGCCGACATGGACGCCTTGCCCATACTCGAGCAGGGCGACGTCCCTTACGCGTCCACGAATCCGGGTGTCATGCACGCCTGCGGGCACGATGGGCACACCACGGTGCTGCTGGGTGCGGCGCGCTATCTGGCCGAGACGCGTAACTTCGATGGCCGGGCGGTGCTGATATTCCAGCCCGCTGAAGAGGGCTTGGGCGGCTCCAAGGCCATGCTGGACGACGGACTGTTCGAACGCTTTCCCTGCGAAGCCATCTATGCCTTGCATAATTGGCCGGGCCTGCCCCCCGGTGTCATCGGTGTGAACCCGGGCCCCATGATGGCCGCGGCCGATCACTTCGAAATCCATATACAGGGGCGGGGCGGGCACGGCGCGCACGCGTACCAGACGAACGATCCTGTGGTGATCGCCGCCCAGTTGATCACCGCTTTGCAGACCATCGTCTCGCGCAACGTTCCCGCGCCCGAATCGGCGGTCGTCACGGTGGCCGCCGTGAATGCCGGCAACCTGCAGGCCATGAATGTCATTCCCAAGGACGCCCGCATGGTCGGCACAGTGCGCACCTTCAGCCCTGTGGTGCAGGAGCAGGTGATACAGCGCATGGAAGAGGTCGTGGCAGGGATCGCCGCCGCCTTCAAGGCCACCATCGATTTCCGTTATCATCGCCTGTTTCCCGCCACAGTGAACACGCCCGAGCATGCCGAGTTTGTGGCCGATGTGGCCACCGAGCTCTTTGGCGCCGACATGGTGGTGCGCAATCTGGTGCCGTCCATGGGGTCGGAAGATTTTTCTTTCATGTTGCAACAGCGGCCCGGAGCCTACTTCCGGCTTGGGCAAGGCGGGGCGGAAAGCGGCTGTGTATTGCATAATTCCGCCTTCGACTTCAACGATGCGGTCATCCCGGCGGGCAGCGCCATGTTCTGCCGGCTGGTGGAACGCAGCATGCCCTTTTCCCCGGAGCCCTAGGGCACGATTTTTATAAAAAGATTGGATTCAATGTTCAGCAATACCGATACCGTAACGATTACCCGTCCCGACGATTGGCACCTGCATTTGCGCGATGGCGCCGTGCTGGATTCGGTCGTGGCCGACACGGCGCGGCAGTTCGCGCGCGCGATCATCATGCCCAACCTGAAGCCGCCGGTAATCACCACCGTACAGGCCTTGGCGTACCGCGACCGCATTCGCGCGGCTCTGGACCGCGCAGGCATCGAACGGGCGGCATTCACGCCGTTGATGACCTTGTACCTGACCGATAACACCAGCGCACAGGAGGTCCTTGCCGCCAGCGAATCGGCAGCGGTGCATGGCATCAAGCTTTATCCGGCCGGCGCCACGACGAATTCCGATGCCGGCGTGACCGATTTGCTGGGACGTTGCGCGAAGGCCCTGGAAGCCATGCAGCGCCTGGGCATGCCGCTGCTGGTGCACGGCGAGGTCACCGACCCGGCGATCGATCTGTTCGACCGCGAAGCGGTTTTCATTGACCGGGTAATGATCCCGCTGCGGCGTGAGTTTCCTAAATTGAAAGTGGTATTCGAGCACCTTACCACCCGTGAAGGCGTCGACTACGTGCGACAGGCGCAAGGGCCCGTGGCCGCCACGATCACAGCGCACCATTTGCTGTACAACCGAAATGCCCTGTTCCTGGGCGGGATACGGCCGCATTGGTACTGCCTGCCTGTGCTGAAGAGGGAAACGCATCGGCAGGCACTGCTCGATGCCGCGACGGGCCAAAGCGACCGCTTCTTCCTGGGAACGGACAGCGCGCCGCACCCGAAGGGCCTGAAAGAGCATGCATGCGGTTGCGCGGGCTGCTATACGGCTCTGCATGCCATGGAGCTGTATGCCACCGCGTTCGAGTCGGTGGGTCGCCTGGATCGCCTTGAGGCCTTTGCCAGCCTCAACGGGCCGGCTTTCTACGGCCTGCCGGTCAATCAGGGAAAACTGACGCTGCAACGTCAGCCTTATTCCATACCCGCGGAATTACCCATGGCGGACTCGTCCGTGGTGCCGCTGGCCGCGGGCGAATCGCTGGGCTGGAAGGCCCTGGCGTAAAGCGCTCCCGGGCAAGCGGCGCCCTGGTTCTGCTTTAAGTGGCGCTGCGTTTTTCCTCCAGGGCCTCCCAGCGGGCGAACAAGGTGTTCAATTGCTGTTCTATGGCGTGCAACTGCTCGTTGATGATCTCGACCTCGGCGGGCGCGTCGCGATAAAGGCTGCCGTCGGCCAGCTTCCCGGCCAGTTCGGCCTGTTTGGATTCCAGCTGGGCGATCGTGTCGGGGATGCCTTCCAGTTCGCGCAGCTCCCAGGATGTGATGCGGGCGGCCTTGGCCGGCCGTGGCTTTTCAGCGGCGGCGGCTTCTCTTTTCCGGGCTTTGCTATCTTCGGTTTCCGATGCGGCCTGGCTGGGACGCTGCGCCAGCCATTCATCATAGCCGCCCACATATTCGCGCCATTGGCCATTGCCTTCAGCCGCGATGGTCTGAGTAACCACGTTATTCAGGAACTCCCGATCGTGGCTGACCAGCAGCACGGTGCCGGGGTAATCTTGCAGAAGTTCTTCCAGGAGTTCCAGCGTTTCGATGTCCAGGTCGTTGGTGGGTTCGTCCAGTACCAGCACATTGGTCGGGCGGGCGAACATGCGGGCCAGCACCAGCCGCGCCCGTTCTCCGCCGGATAGGCTTTGTACTGGCGAGTGGGCGCGCGCCGCCGGGAACAGGAAGTCTTCGAGGTAGCTCATGACATGCTTGCGCTGGTCGCCGATCTCGATCCATTCGCTGCCGGGGTTGATGGTGTCGGCCAGCGTGGCGTTCTCATCCAGTTGCGAGCGCATCTGGTCGAAATAGCCCACCGTAAGATTCGTGCCCAGGCGCACTTGGCCGCTGTCGGGCTCGAGTTCGCCCAGGATGATTTTAAGAAGGGTGGTCTTGCCGGCGCCATTCGGTCCGATCAGGCCGATACGGTCCTTGCGCAGGATGGTGGTGGACAGGTCGTCGATGACCGCCAGGTCGCCGTAGCGCTTCGATACGTGCTCCAGCTCGGCAACCAGCTTGCCCGAGCGCTGGCCTTCGGCCACGGCCAGATTGACATTGCCCTGGCGTTCGCGCCGCGACGAGCGCTCGCGGCGCAATTGCTCCAGGCGCCGTACTCGTCCTTCGTTGCGCGTGCGGCGCGCTTCGACCCCTTTGCGTATCCATACCTCTTCTTGCGCCAGGACTTTATCGAACTTGGCGTTCTGCTGCTTTTCGGCTTCCAGCCATTCGGCCTTGCGCTGCTGCCATTGGGTGAAATTGCCCGGAAAGCTGAAGAGCTTGCCGCGATCGAGTTCGACGATGCGAGTGGAAACCGCGTCCAGGAAGCGCCGATCGTGGGTAATGATGACCACGCTGCAGCGGGCATTGAGCAGCAGATTTTCCAGCCAGGCGATGCCGATGAAGTCCAAATGGTTGGTGGGCTCGTCCAGCAGCAGCAGGTCGGGTTCCTCGGCCAGCGCGCGCGCAAGCGCGACGCGCTTGCGCATGCCGCCGGACAAGCCTTCGATGCGGGACTGTCCAACCAGGCCCAACTGCTCGATCAGGGCATTGACGCGCGAAGAGCGCTGCCAGTCTTCGCTTTCCGTGATGTCTCCGCAGAGCGTATCGAATACGGTCAGCTCGTTATCCAGGCTGGGCTCCTGTTCGACCGTTGCGGTGCGCAGGCCGCCCAGCCGCATGACCTCGCCGTCATCCAGCGCCGTCCGGCCGTCCAGTACGCGCAGCAGCGATGACTTGCCCGCGCCGTTGCGGCCTATGAGCCCGATACGCTCGCCGGGCTGGATGGCGAGGTCGGCGTGATCCAGCAGGGGGTGATGCCCGTATGCGAGCTGGGCATCGCTGAGCGTGATAAGGGTAGTTGCAGCCATATTAAAAACAGAGCCAGTCATTGATTGGTAAAGACCCTATTGTCGCAGGTTACAATGCGGTGGTGAGGCAGGCTGGGCAATCGCGGTGCTTAAAGCATCGAGGAAGGTCCGGACTCCATAGAGCGGGGTAGCGGCTAACGGCCGTCCGGCAAGGCGGTGCGCAATGCGTACCGGCAAGCCGAGGAATAGGGCCACAGAGACGAGTCTGCGGCGCGGGCATGTTTTCATGCACAGGCACGGCCATCTCCGTGCCGCGTGCTGGGAAACCGGCACGGCGCCGCAGGGTGAAACGCGGCAACCTCTACCCGGAGCAACATCAAATAGGCATGCGCCGGCCCTCGGGCCTGAAGAGCGGCTCGCTCGAGCATGCGGGTAGATGGCTAGAGCGCTGCAGCAATGCAGCGCCCAGAGGAATGATTGCCAACCGGGCTTGCCCGGTGTACAGAATCCGGCCTAAAGGCCTGTCTCACACTTCTTTCCCGTCCGGCTCCATGCCAACTGTGAGTAATTGCAAAGCCGGGGCTCCAATAGGCGTCCCGGATCTGATAAACGACTTGCACTTGCTCCGCCAATTTCTTGATTTCTCTACGTATTTTTCTGCCGCCTCCATTTGGAAATGGCGCTAAGTACTTGTTGTAATTGAAAAAATTGCAACTTTGCGCTTGACCTCTTGCAATCCTTACCGTAGAGTGGGGAAAAGTAGGATTTTGTGCAAAAAAGTGGGGAATAAACGTGTTTCAGGGTAGCAGTGCTCTCACATTGGATGCCAAGGGTCGGATCTCCATCCCGACCCGGCATCGTGACGCGCTCGTTTCCCAGGTCGAGGGTCGCCTGACCCTCACACGTCATCCCGATGGCTGCCTTCTGGTCTATCCGCGTCCCGTGTGGGAACAGAAACGCCAGGAAGTCGCAAAGCTCCCCATGAAAGCTCGCCCCTTGCAGCGCTTGCTGCTGGGCAATGCCCAGGATGTGGAAATGGACGGCGCCGGCCGAATCCTGGTTGCGCCCGAATTGCGCACGGCGGCCAGCCTCACCCGCGAGGTCATGCTGCTGGGCATGGGCAATCATTTCGAATTATGGGATGTCGCCGCGTGGGCGAGTCGTGAAGCGGAAGACCTTGCCAAGGGCATGACCGAAGCCCTGGAAGAATTTACATTCTGAACCTGACTATGGAGTTCTCTCATCGATCCGTGCTGCTGGAGCCTGCGGTCAACGCTCTCGTTGATCCTGATTTCGGGGCCAAGGGCAAGCGCGGCAAGGCGGCTTCGGTCGAGTCGCATGAGCTGGCGCATGGCGTGTTCGTGGATGGCACCTTCGGACGCGGCGGGCATAGCCGCTTGTTGTTGTCCCGCCTGTCGCCGCAGTCCAGGCTGGTGGTATTCGACAAGGATCCGGAAGCCATCGCCGTAGCACATGCCTTGCAGCGCGAGGATAGCCGCGTGATTGTGGTGCATAGCGGTTTTGCGGCGATGCCGGAAAGGCTGGCAGAGCTGGGTATTGAGAAGGTCGATGGCGTAATGCTGGATCTGGGAATCTCATCCCCTCAGATCGATGACGCCAGCAGGGGGTTCTCGTTCATGCGGGAAGGCCCGCTGGATATGCGGATGGATACCAGCAGCGGTCCGACCGCTGAGCAATGGCTGGCGCAAGCCGGTCTTGAGGAAATAAAGGAGGTCATAGCTAAATATGGCGAAGAACGGTTTGCTTTCCAGATTGCAAAGGCGGTTGTTGCTCGCCGCGAATCCAGGCCGCTGCGCACAACGCTCGACCTCGCCGAGCTCGTCGCCAGTGTCGTCCGTACGCGCGAAAAGGGCCAGCATCCGGCCACTCGTACCTTTCAGGCTATACGGATTTACCTCAATCAAGAACTCCAGGAGCTCGCGCTCGCCCTCACGGCAATCCTGAAAGTTCTGGCGCCGGGAGGGCGTTTGGCGGTGATCAGCTTCCATTCTCTTGAAGACCGCATGGTCAAGCAGTGCATCGCATCGGCCGCAAGGCCGGCTGCGGTGCATGCGCGCCTGCCGATTTTCGAGAAGGACATGCCCCAGCCCATACTCAACTCCCTGGGCCGCGTCTTGCCCAGCGACGAAGAAGCCAAAGAGAACGTACGGGCCCGGTCCGCGGTGCTGCGTGTGGCCGAGCGCACTTCGACTCCGCTGCCGGCCGACCAGGGCGCATCCTTTGTCAAGGCCATGAACCTGGTGGCGCCGACGGCGCAGTCCAGGAAAAGGCGCTGATCATGGGTCGCCTGAGCCTGCTCTTCGCCTGCCTGCTGATGATTTCAGCCCTGTCATTGGTGACGGCCCGATTCCAGTCCCGCCAATTGTTCGTGCAGGCCGACCGGCTGGAGGACAAGGCGCGCGAACTCGATACCGACTGGCGCCGCCTGCAGCTGGAACGCGCCGAACTGGCGCGCAATGCGCGCATCGACGGCGCGGCGCGGCAAGAGCTGGAAATGGTCTCGACCACGCCCGACAGGACCTTGTATATCAAAGGCCAGGCGCCCGCCGCTCCGGCGGCAAGCGGGGAGGGCCGGCCATGAAGCGCGTACGCTTTTACGATAGCCCGGTACTGAATGTGCAGATGCCCTTGTGGCGTTCCCGGCTGGTGCTGATCCTGCTGATACTGGGCTTTTCCGCTTTAGGCGTGAAGGCCTTGTACTTGCAGGGCCTATCCACGGAATTCCTGCAGCAGCAGGGCGAACGGCGCTACGAACGGACCCTGGTGCTGCCGGCGACGCGCGGGAAAATATTCGATCGCAGCGGATCGGTGGTGCTGGCCTCCAGCGTGCCCGTGCGCGCCATCTGGGCCATTCCCGAGGACGCCAATCACGCCAGCGGCGAGCAGCTGGCCAAGCTGGGCAAGCTGCTGGGCATGTCGGTCAAGGACATCAAGAGCCGGTTGGCGGACGAGGACAAGAACTTCGTCTACATCAAGCGCCAGGTGTCGGTCGATATCGCGGATGAAATCAAGCATATGAAAGTGCCGGGATTTCACCAGCAGGCCGAGATGCGTCGTTTTTATCCGGAAGGCGATATTGCCGCCCATGTGATCGGCTTTACCAATATTGAAGACAAAGGAATCGAGGGCGTCGAGCTGGCGTTCAACTCGGAGCTGTCTGGCCGGCCCGGTTCGCGCCGCGTCATCAAGGACAGGCTGGGCCGCGTGGTGGAAGACGTGCAGGCCATCATCCCGCCCGTGGATGGGCAGGACCTGATGCTGTCGATCGACGCGGGCCTGCAGTTCGACACGTTCACGGCCCTGAAGAAGGCACTGGAAGAACACAAGGCCAAGGCCGGGGCCGGCATCGTGATCGACGTGCGCACGGGCGAGGTCCTGGCGCTGGTCAACCTGCCCACCTATGATCCTAATGATCGCGACGATCGCAAGGGGCCGGCTTTGCGCAATCGCGCGATTACCGACACCTTCGAGCCCGGCTCCATCATGAAGCCGTTCACGGCGGCCCTGGCGCTGGATATCAACCGCATCACCACTTCCACGTTGTTCGATACGGGCAATGGCCATTACCGCTACCAGGGTTCCACCATTTCGGATGTCAGCCGCAACGGCGTCCTGAATGTCGCGGGCATCTTGCGGCGATCCAGCAATATCGGCATGACCATGATTTCCGAGCGTCTTAGCTCTCAGGAAATGTGGAACAAATTCACCGAACTGGGCTTTGGCCGGGCTCCGCAGGCCAATTTTCCCGGCGTGGCCTCGGGCCGCTTGCGCCCCTGGGAACGCTGGCGCCCGATCGAGCGCGCCACCATGGCTTACGGCTATGGCCTGTCCGTCTCGCTGCTGCAGATCGCCCATGCCTATACGGCCTTCGCGCGCAATGGCGACATGGTTTCCTTGACCCTGCTCAAGCGCGAAGGCAAGCCAACCAGCGTGCAGGTCTATACGCCGCAGGTGTCGGCGCAAATCCGCGCCATGCTGGAGGCCGCGGCAGGCCCCGATGGCGCCAAGCTTGCGCAAGTGCAGGGCTACCGGGTCGCCGGCAAGAGCGGCACGGCAAGGCAGATCGTCAACGGCAAATACAGCACCTCGCTTTATCGCGGGTCTTTCGTCGGTTTCGCCCCGGTGTCCAATCCGCGCATCGTCGTGGCGATCACG
Organism: Pusillimonas sp.; assembly: GCA_040391135.1. Taxonomy (GTDB): domain Bacteria; phylum Pseudomonadota; class Gammaproteobacteria; order Burkholderiales; family Burkholderiaceae_B. The sequence continues at coordinate 9,357 of JBEBYL010000029.1, forward strand.
ATAGATGAGCCGCACTCCAACGGCTACTACGGCGGCCGGGTGGCCGCGCCGGTGTTTGCCGAGGTCGTATCCAGCAGCCTGCGCCGCCTGGGCGTGCAGCCGGACGCGCCGATCGAGTCGCTGGTGGCTGTCGGTCCGAATGGTGAGAAGCCGCAATGAGAGCGCAAGAGATCATTTCATGGCTGAACAGGCATGTCGCCCCCAAGGCGCATTTGTGCCTGGATACGCGCCAGCTTCAAGCTGGCGATGTGTTTTTTGCATGCCCGGGGCTTGCCGGCGATGGCCGTCTTTACATTCAGCGTGCCGTCGAGCTTGGCGCCGCCGCAATTGTCCTGCATGACGATGGCGCCGCCGGCGCCGTGCCGGCGGTGGCGATTCCCACCCTGAAGGCTGCGGAGCTTACGCAGCAATTGGGAGAAGTCGCCCACCTGTGGTACGGCCAACCGTCGGCGGCTTTGTCCGTCGTTGCCGTGACGGGCACCAATGGCAAGACCAGCTGCGTCCAGTGGCTGGCGGCGGCACTGAACGCCGAAGGTGTTCCTTGCGGCACGGTGGGTACCCTGGGTGTATCGCTGCCCAGCGGCGAGAATCTGGGCGGCTCCTTGACCACGCCGGATGTCCTGACCATGCATCGCAGCCTGGCCGCCATGCGCGATGCCGGCGCGGCGGCCGTCGCCCTGGAGGCATCGTCCATTGGCTTGACGCAAGGCCGCTTGAACCATGTTCACATCGATATCGCCGCGTTCACGAACCTGACGCGCGATCATCTGGACTACCACCTCACGCTGGAAAACTACAAGCAGGCCAAGTTCGCGCTTTTCGGCTGGCCCGGCTTGCGCCGCGCCGTGGTCAATGCTGACGATGCCGCGGGCGCCGAGCTGTTGCAAAGCCTGCCTGCGGAAATGGCGGTTTCGTATTCCATGCAGTCCGGATTGGATGCCGATGTGCGGGCGGAAGAAATACAGACCGGACCCTATGGACTGGTTTTCAATCTGCGTACACGCAATGGGGCGGCGCAGTTGCTGACGCGCCTGGTCGGCGAACATAATATTTCCAATCTATTGCTGGTTGCTGCGGTATTGCAGGAACTGGGCTGGGACTTGTCCAAGGTGGCGCGAGTGCTGGCGACCTTGGGCTCGGTGCAGGGCCGCCTGCAGATCGTCGAGCCGTTGGCGCGTGCCGGCGCCGCCCCGGCGGCCCCCATGGTGGTGGTCGATTATGCGCATACGCCGGACGCGCTGGAGCGCGCGCTGTGCGCCTTGCGCGATGTGGCGGCGGTGCGCGGCGGCAAGCTGGTATGCGTATTCGGCTGCGGCGGCAGCCGCGACAGCGGCAAGCGCCCCATCATGGGCCGTATCGCGGCCGAGCACGCCGATGTCGTGATATTGACCAATGACAATCCGCGCGCCGAAGCCCCGCGTGACATCATCGAACAGATCATATCGGGCATGCCGCTGGCGCCCCGGGTCGAAGAGGACAGGGCGCTTGCCATCCTGTCGGCCATCTGGAACGCCGGCCCCGGCGATGTCGTGCTGCTGGCGGGCAAGGGTCATGAGACTTATCAGGAGTCGCAAGGCGTGCGTGCGCCGTTCGACGACCGCGAATGGGCGCGTTTTGCCCTGACCTTCCTGCAGGACTCCAGGTTGTCTTCCGATACGCGTACCCTGGATGAAGGCCAGATGTTCCTGGCGCTGAAGGGCGATGCGTTCGATGGGCACGATTATCTGGCGACCGCGCTTGCCGCGGGCGCCTGCGCGGCCATCGTCGCGCGGCGCGATGCATCGGTCGAGTTGCCGCAATTCGTGCTCGGCGATACGCGCCAGGCCTTGCTGCGCATCGCTACGGCCTGGCGACGCCTGTTCCAGCTGCCGGTCATCGGCGTGACGGGCAGCAATGGCAAAACCACGACCAAGGAAATGATAGCGTCGATACTCCGGCGAGCCCTGGGTGAAGAGGGCAGCCTGGCTACGCGCGGCAACCTGAATAACGATATAGGCGTGCCCTTGACGGTGCTGCGCCTGAATCGCGGGCATCTGGCTGCCGTATTCGAACTCGGGATGAATCATCCCGGCGAAATAGGCCTGTTGGCCAAGGTGGCGCAGCCCACGGTGGCCTTGGTGAACAATGCCCAGCGCGAGCACCAGGAATTCATGCATACGGTCGAGGCCGTCGCGCTGGAGAACGGATCGGTGCTGGAAGCGCTGCCGGACAGCGGCATGGCCGTCTTTCCCGGCGACGATACCTATACAGACTTGTGGACCCGGATGGCCGGCGGCCGCCAGGTCCTGCGCTTTGGCTTTGATGCGGGTTTTGAAGTCTATGCCGACCAGATACACGCGGAACCTGCCCGAACGCTTTGTCAGATCCATACTCCCGTGGGCAATGCCGGACTGGTCCTGTCCGCGCCGGGGGTGCACAACTTGCGCAATGCGCTCGCCGCAGCGGCTTGCGCCTTGTGCGCGGGGGTGTCGCTGTCCGCCATCGTGCAGGGCCTGGAAGCCTTCAATCCGGTCGCCGGGCGCATGCAGCCGCGCAAGCTGGCGGGCGGATTCCAGCTGATCGACGATACCTATAACGCGAATCCCGATTCAGTGCGCGCCGCCATTGATGTGTTGGCGCAGTTGACGGGCAAGAAAGTGCTGGTGCTGGGCGACATGGGCGAGGTCGGCCAGAATGGCCCCGCCATGCACGCGGAAGTGGGCGCCTATGCCCGCGAACGCGGCATCGACGCATTGCTGGCTTTCGGCCCCGCCAGCGCTCATGCCGCCGAGGCGTTCGGAGCGAATGCCCGCGTCTTCGACTCCATGGAAAAACTGAATCCCTACCTGTTTACGCTGATTCCGGCCAACATCCTGGTCAAAGGATCGCGCAGCACCCGGATGGAACGCGTAGTGCGGGCGCTGGAAGAATATTTAATAAACCACGAAGAAGGGGTTCGCCATGCTACTTGAACTGGCGCGCTGGCTGTCCGATTCACACATACGCGCGTTCAGCGTGTTTGAATACATTACGTTCCGCGCCGTGCTGGCTTGCGGGACCGCTCTGCTGATCGGCCTGTTCGCGGGCCCGCGAGTCATCCGCAAGCTGACCGAACTGAAAATCGGCCAGGCCGTGCGCGCCTACGGTCCCGAATCACACCTGCAGAAAAACGGAACGCCCACCATGGGCGGAGCGCTGATCCTGATCGCGATAGGCGTCAGCACCCTGATGTGGGCGGATTGGACCAATCGTTTCGTTTGGGTGGTGCTGCTGGTGACATTCGGCTTCGGCTGGATAGGCTGGGCCGACGACTACAAGAAGGTGGTCAATCGTGATCCGGAAGGCATGTCCTCGCGCCGCAAGTTTTTCTGGCAGGCATTGATCGGCATCATTGCCGCGGTCTATCTAAGCTTTGCCGTATCGGCGCCCGCCAATGCGGAACTGTGGCCATTGTTCAGGGATTGGGTGCTGAGCGGCTTCACCATGCCGCTGCCCACCCGCGCCGATCTGATCGTGCCCTTTTTCAAGAGCGTCAGCTATCCCCTGGGCGTATTCGGTTTCGTAGCGCTGACGTGGCTGGTGATCGTGGGATCCAGCAATGCCGTCAACCTGACCGACGGCCTGGATGGCCTGGCCATCATGCCCACTGTCATGGTGGGCAGCGCGCTAGGCATTTTTGCCTATGTGGTGGGTCGGGTGGATTATTCCAAGTACCTGCTTTTCCCTTATATACCGGGCGCTTCCGAGCTGATGGTCCTGTGCGCGGCGATTGCGGGCGCGGGCCTGGCCTTTCTGTGGTTCAACGCCTATCCGGCCCAGGTGTTCATGGGCGATGTGGGCGCACTTGCGCTGGGCGGCGCGCTGGGAACCATCGCCGTCATCGTGCGCCAGGAAATCGTGCTGTTCATCATGGGCGGGGTGTTCGTGGTTGAAACCCTTTCGGTGATGCTGCAGGTCGCATGGTTCAAGTACACGAAAAAAAGATATGGCGAGGGGCGGAGGATATTCCGCATGGCTCCGCTGCATCACCACTTCGAGGTAAGCGGCTGGAAAGAAACCCAGGTGGTGGTGCGATTCTGGATCATCAGCATGATGCTGGTGCTTATCGGCTTGGCAAGTCTGAAACTGCGATGAATACAATGTCTTTTCCCTCGGTGCGCGTCGATGGCCTGACCCTGATTCTGGGGCTGGGCGAGACGGGTGTTGCCGCGGCGCTGTGGTGCGCGCGGCACGGAGCGCGCCTGCGGGTATTGGACACGCGGGCCGAGCCGGGGGGCCTGTCCGGCTTGCGGTCGGAACTGGATGCGTCGCGCGTCGATTTCCGGCTGGGCGGCGAAGATGTGTTTGCCGAAGCCGCCTTGCAGGATGTGCATACCATCGTTTTAAGCCCCGGCCTGTCTCCCTTGCATGAGCCTGTGAAGTCATTCCTGGCGTTGGCCGAGGCCCGGCAGATCCAGGTGATCGGTGAAATCGAGCTGTTTGCGCGCGCGCTGGCCGATATGTCGGGGCAGGGCTACAGCCCCAAGGTGCTGGCGGTTACCGGCACCAATGGCAAGACCACGGTCACCGCCATGGCGCGTCAACTGGCGCAGGCCTGCGGCCTGTCGGCCAGGGCGGCCGGGAACATCAGCCCGGCGGCGCTGACGGCGCTGCGCGATGCCTTGGACACGAATCAATTGCCCGACGTGTGGGTGCTGGAACTGTCGAGCTTCCAGCTCGAAGGCACGTATACGCTGGCGCCCGATGCGGGTATCGTATTGAATGTGACCCAGGATCACCTGGACTGGCATGGAAGCATGCAGGCCTACGCGGACGCCAAGGCCAAGCTGTTGCAATGCTCCCGCATCGCCATCGTCAATCGCGACGACGCGCTGGTGGCCGGCATGGTGGACACGGTCAGTTCGCCCGCTGTACGCAGTTTCGGTCGCGGCCGTCCCGAGCTCGAGGGCGATCTGGGCCTGGAAAGCGACAACGGCATGTTGTGGCTGACCGCGGCGGATGCCGCCGACTTCGACATGCCGGTTGCGCCGACGAAGCGGAAAAAGAATCAGCAGGCCCCGCAGCGGGCAGCCGGGCGGCCGACGAAGCTGATGCCGGCGGATGCATTGCACGTTCGCGGCCTGCATAACGCATTGAATGCGCTGGCTGCGCTGGCACTGGTCCGCAGCCTGGGGCTGGGTTGGGCCAATATGCTGCACGCCCTGCGGGACTACGCCGGCGAACCGCATCGCACCGAGTTTGTGCGCAGCATCGGCGGTGTGGATTTCGTCGACGACAGCAAGGGCACGAACGTGGGCGCCACTGTGGCGGCCCTGGACGGCATGGAGTCCAAGGCGGTGCTGATTGCCGGCGGATTGGGCAAGGGCCAGGACTTTACGCCGCTGATCCGGGTGGTGCGCGAACATGCGCGCGCCCTGGTGCTCATCGGCCAGGATGCGGCCCTTATTGAACAAGCGCTGGCGCCCTCCGGCATTGCGGTAAAGCACGCCACCACGATGGCCGATGCGGTCCGGACCGGCTTTGGCCTGGCGCAGCCGGGCGATACGGTTCTTCTTTCGCCGGCATGCGCCAGCATGGATATGTTCAAGAATTACGGTCATCGCGGACGTTGCTTCGTCGAGGAAGTCCAGGAACTGGCCCTTGCCCAAGGGGAGGTCGCATGAGTCTGTTTGCCGACCTGAACTCCGGAGTGAACGCCGTGCGGCCCGGACGCACGACGATGCCCAGCTTCGACATTTCGATGCTGATCGTCGCCGCCACCCTGATCCTGTTCGGCTTGCTGATGGTCTATTCCGCCTCCATTGCTCTGGCCGACGGGCCGCGCTACGAAAGCTATGGCCGTTTTTACTTCGTGCTTCGCCATGGCCTGTTCATATTGGTCGGCCTGTTCTGCGCGCTGTGCGCCGTCAGTATTCCCATGCAGGTCTGGCAGAAGTTCGCTGTGCCTCTCTTCTTGGCTTGCCTGCTCCTGTTGTTGATTGTCCTGATTCCGGGCGTGGGGCGTGAGGTCAACGGTGCCCGGCGCTGGCTGCCGCTGGGCCCCATCAATTTCCAGCCTTCGGAACTCATGAAGGTAGCCGTGCTGCTTTATGCGGCCGACTACACGGTGCGCAAGCAAGAGCATATGCAAAATTTCGTGCGCGGCTTCCTGCCCATGGCCTGCGCGCTGGCGGTGGTCGGCATGGTGCTGCTGCTTGAGCCCGACCTGGGCGCTTTCATGGTGATCGTGGCCATTGCCGTGGGCATCCTCTTCATTGGCGGCATCAACGGAAAGCTGTTCTCCGCGCTGCTGTTCATACTGGTCGGCAGTTTTTTGCTGCTTATCTGGCTGTCCCCCTGGCGCCGCGAGCGCCTGTTCGTGTATCTGGATCCATGGAATCCGGAAAACGCCTATGGCAGCGCCTATCAACTGTCGCACTCCCTGATCGCATTGGGGCGCGGAGAGTGGTTCGGCGTGGGACTGGGCGCCAGCATCGAAAAATTGCATTACTTGCCGGAGGCGCACACCGATTTCATCGTCGCCGTTATCGGCGAGGAACTGGGTTTCGTCGGAATCATCTTCCTTATCGGCCTGTTCGGATTCCTGGTCTGGCGCAGTTTCGAGATCGGGCGGCAGGCGATCGCCATGGAACGCATATTCAACGGACTGGTCGCGCAAGGCGTGGCCCTGTGGTTCGGCGTGCAGTGCTTCATCAATATAGGAGTCTGCCTGGGCCTGCTGCCCACCAAAGGCCTGACCTTGCCCATGGTGAGCTATGGCGGCACCGGCATAGTGATGAACCTGGTGGCGATGGCCTTGCTGTTTCGGGTCGACTTCGAGAATCGCAACCTTATGCGGGGTAAGCGGACATGACCACGAACACCTTGCTGATCATGGCGGGCGGAACAGGCGGGCATATCATGCCGGGGCTTGCCGTGGCTCATGAAATGAAGGCGCGCGGATGGAATGTGCTGTGGATGGGCCACCCTGAACGCATGGAAGGGCGCCTTGTGCCGCCCCAGGGGTTCGAGCTTGTGCCGGTGCGTTTTTCGGGCTTGCGGGGCAAGGGTCCCATGGCTTTGTTGAAACTGCCATTCACCCTGGCTCGCGCTTGCCTGCAGGCCCGGCGCCATCTGGCCCGGATCAGGCCCGACGTCGTGCTGGGCATGGGCGGCTACGTCGCTGTTCCCGGCGGCATCATGGCCGCCTTGAGCCGCGTGCCCGTCGTGATCCACGAGCAGAATGCCGTGGCGGGAACCGCCAACCGCTGGCTGGCCAGGCTGGCCAGCAAGGTGCTGGTCGGTTTTCCGGGCGCCTTGCCCGGCGCGGTCATGGTGGGCAATCCGGTCAGGCAGGCGCTGGCGCAGGTGGCGCCCGCGGCGGAGCGTTATGCGTCGCGGCAAGGCCCGCTGCGTTTGCTGGTGGTGGGAGGTAGCCTGGGCGCGGCCGCGTTGAACCAGGCCGTCCCCCAGGCGCTGGCGCAATTGCGGAATGAAGAGCGGCCGCTCGTTACGCACCAGGCGGGCGAACAGCATCTTGCGGCCTTGCGGGCAAGCTATGAAAAAGTGGGCGTGCAAGCGGTATGCCACGCGTTCATCGACGATATGGCGGCCGCTTTGTCGGACGCGGATGTGGTGATTTGCCGGGCAGGGGCCATGACGGTCGCCGAAGTCGCGGCCGTGGGCGTAGCCGCGCTATTCGTGCCGCTGCCGCATGCGATCGACGACCATCAGACCGCCAATGCGCGCTACCTGAGCGACTGCCAGGGCGGATGGCTGCAAGAGCAGTCCGGTTTGACCACGCAATGGCTGGCCGAATGGCTGCGGGGCATCAGCCGCGCGGAGCTTGCACAGGTGGCGGAGCATGCGCACGAGCATGCCTGGCTGAACGCGACCGGGCAAATTGCCGACGCATGCGAACAAGTTGCCAGGAGGCAGCCGTGAAACATCGAATTCAAAGCATACATTTTGTGGGAATAGGCGGCTCGGGCATGAGCGGCATTGCCGAGGTCCTGCTGAACCTGGGCTATTCCATCAGCGGTTCCGACATTCAGGATACGGCGGTTACGCGCCGGCTGGCGGGCCTGGGCGCGCGCATCGCGATTGGGCATGTTGCGGACAACATCAAGGGCGCCGGCGCCATAGTGACCTCGACGGCCGTCTCGGCGGACAACCCCGAAGTCCTGGCCGCCCGCGCCGCGCGCATCCCGGTGGTTCCGCGCGCACTGATGCTGGCCGAGCTGATGCGCCTGAAGCGCGGCATCGCCGTGGCCGGGACGCACGGCAAGACGACGACGACCAGCCTGGTGGCCAGCGTGCTGGCCGCCGGCGATCTTGACCCCACCTTCGTGATCGGCGGCAGACTGAATTCGGCCGGCGCCAACGCCCGGCTTGGCCAGGGTGAATTCATCGTGGTGGAAGCCGACGAATCGGACGCGTCTTTCCTGAACCTGCTTCCCGTCATGGCGGTGATCACCAATATAGACGTCGACCATATGGATACATACGGCCACGACGTTGCCCGGCTGAAGAGCGCATTCATCGAGTTCACGCAGCGGTTGCCGTTCTATGGCACGGCCGTGGTGTGCAGCGACGACGCCAATGTGCGCGAGATCATTCCCTTCGTATCCCGTCCTGTGACGACCTATGGCATCGATACCGAAGCGCAGGTTCGCGCGGTGAACGTTCAGGCCGATGGCACCGTCATGCGCTTTGATGTGCAACGACAAGGCGCCACCGGCATGCTGCCGCCTTTATCGGTCGCGCTGAATCTGCCGGGCCGGCACAACGTGCTGAACGCATTGGCGGCGATCGCGGTGGCGACCGAACTGGGCGTTCCCGATCCGGCGATCGCCAAGGCTCTGGCCGGGTTCAATGGCGTGGGCCGGCGCTTCACCCAAGTGGGCGACTTCGATGTATCGCCGCAGCGAGGCGGAGGCCGCTACACCGTCATCGACGACTATGGGCACCACCCGGTCGAGATGGCCGCCACGCTGGCTGCCGCGCGCGGAGCCTGGCCGGATCGCCGGGTCGTCCTGGCCTTCCAGCCGCACCGCTATACGCGTACGCGCGATTGCTTCGAGGATTTTGTCCGTGTGCTGGGACAGGCGGACGCCGTCCTGCTGACAGATGTATATCCGGCGGGCGAGCCGCCCTTGGTGGCCGCCGATGGGCGCGCCCTGGCGCGGGCGCTGCGGGTCGCGGGCAAAGTGGAACCCGTTTTTATTGAAGACATCATCGAGCTGCCGCAGGCGATTCGTGATTTCGCGCGGGACGGCGATGTCGTGGTGATCATGGGTGCGGGGTCCATCAGCCGCGTGCCCGGACAGATTGGAGAGCAGGCATGAGCGACACGTTCGGACGGGTAGGGGTTTTGTACGGCGGAACTTCCGCCGAGCGCGAAGTATCGCTGATGTCGGGACAGGGCGTATATGACGCCTTGCGCGGCGCGGGCGTGGATGCGCACCTGTTCGATACCGGCCGCTACACGCTGGTGGACCTGATCAATGCCGGCTTCAATCGCGTTTTCATTGCCTTGCACGGCCGCCACGGCGAAGACGGCACCTTGCAGGGCGCGCTGGAGCTTTTGCATCTGCCGTACACGGGCAGCGGTCCGATGGCCTCCTCGCTGGCCATGGACAAGATCATGACCAAGAAGGTATGGCTGCAGCAGGGTTTGCCGACGCCGGACTATGCGGTGCTGACGGCCGATTCCGATCTGGATCGCGTCGCGGCAAGCCTGGGCCTGTCCTTGATCATCAAGCCGCCCCACGAGGGATCGACGCTGGGCGTGACCCGCGTCGATGACGTGGCCGGCTTGCGCAAAGCATATGAGCTTGCCGCCCTGTACGACAGCGAGGTGCTGGCCGAGCAGTTCATCGAGGGCCGCGAGCTGACCGTGCCGATACTGGGCAAGGGGAGCTCGGCGCGGGCCTTGCCGGTCATCGAGATCGTGGCGCCTGGCGGCAACTATGACTATGAACACAAATACATTTCCAACGACACCCAGTATGTGTGTCCGGCGTCGTTGGATCCTGCACTGAGCGCAAGCATCCAGCGCATTGCCGAACAGTCCTATACCGCCTTGAAGTGCGAAGGCTGGGGGCGCGCCGATTTCATGCTGGACGCGTCCGGCAAGCCATGGCTGCTGGAAATGAACACCTCGCCCGGCATGACCAGTCATTCGCTGGTTCCCATGGGCGCGAAGGCGGCCGGCATGAGCTACGCCGAGCTGTGCCTGGAAATCCTGTCAACCGCGTGCTGCAAAGTGCAGGCGCCGCCTGCCGCCTAACCAGGAGATACTCGTGTTTTCCGACGCCCGATTGATCAACTTCATTGCGAACATGCTGGCCTTGCTGGCCGTGCTTGCATTGATCTTGGGCGTCGTGGTGTGGGTTGCGCAAAGGCCTTATTTCGCCATTGCCAAGATACAGATCGAACCGGCGCAGTCGGAGTCCCTGAACTATGTGTCCGCCGCCAGCGTCCGGGCCACCATCGCGGGACAGATCACCGGCAATTTCTTCTCGGTCGATCTGGACGATACCCGCGATTTGATCGAAACCGTTCCCTGGGTCCGCCATGCCCGCATTCGCCGCGTCTGGCCCAATGCATTGCGCATCCAGATCGAAGAGCAGCAGCCGCTGGCTTTGTGGAACGAAAATCAGATGATCAACAGCTGGGGCGAAGCGTTCTCCGCCAACCAGGGCGAATTGCCCGACGATGCGGACCTTCCGCAATTGAACGGGCCCGAGAGCTCCGAGCGGCTGGTGGTACAGCGCTACGCCGAGCTTGCGCGCTGGTTTGCGCCCCTTAGCCTGCGCGTCCAGGAAGTCACGCTCAGCCCGCGCTATGCCTGGGAAGTGGAGCTTTCCGACGGCGTGCGCCTGAGCCTGGGCCGGGACCCCGCCGCCGATGTGGCCGACCCGCATGGCCGCTCCGGAGCGTTGCCGTTCGCGGCGCGCATCGAACGCTTCGTCCAGGCCTGGCCGAAACTGGCCGAACGGCTGGACGGCCGCGCCATAAGCAGTGCCGATTTACGTTATGCCAACGGTTTTGCAATTACCCTGGCCCCTGTTTCCAATACCTCTGCGAAGTAAAAGACTATGACCCGTGACATCAAGGACCTGATCGTTGCACTCGATATCGGCACCAGCAAAGTGGTGGCCGTGGTGGCCGAGATCCTCCCGGAAGGGCGTTTCGAAGTATTGGGCCTGGGTCAGCATGAATCCCAGGGGATGCGCAAAGGCGTGGTGGTCAATATCGAATCGACCGTCAACTCCATACAGCGCGCGCTTGAGGAAGCCGAGCTGATGGCCGACTGCAAGATACGCGAAGTCTATACAGGCATCGCGGGCAGCCACATCACCAGCTTCAACTCCAGCGGCATGGTGGCCGTCAAGGACAAGGAAGTGACGGCGACCGACGTGGCGCGCGTCATCGAAACGGCCAAGGCGGTGAATATCCCCACCGACCAGCAAGTGCTGCATGTGTTGACCCAGGAGTTCATCGTGGATTCCCAGGAAGACATACGCGAGCCGATAGGCATGAGCGGATTGCGTCTGGAAGTGCGCGTGCATATCGTCACGGGCGCGGTCAGCGCCGCTCAGAATATCGTCAAGTGCGTGCGCCGCTGCGGCCTGGAGGTGCAGGACCTGATACTTCAGCCGCTGGCTTCCAGCCTGGCCTGTCTGACATCCGATGAAAAGGAATTGGGCGTGGTGCTGGTCGATGTGGGCGGCGGCACGACCGATGTCGCGATCTTTACGGGCGGCGCCATCCGGCACACCGCGGTCGTGCCGATCGCGGGCGACCAGATCACCAGTGATATCGCGGCGATGCTGCGCACGCCGACTCCGGATGCGGAAGAAATCAAGCTGCGATTCGGCATTGCCAAACAGGTGCTGGCCAGCCCGGACGAGCATATCGAGGTCCCGGGCCTGGGCGACCGGCCCAACCGCCAGGTCAAGCGCCAGGCGCTTGGCGCCGTGATCGAGCCGCGCATCGAAGAGCTGTTTACCTTTGTACAGCAGATAGTGCGCGAATCGGGCTACGAGGATTTGCTGGCTTCAGGCGTTGTGCTGACCGGCGGTACGGCGCTGATGCCGGGCATCGTCGAGCTGGCCGAAGACGTATTTTTGAAACCGGTGCGTGTGGCGGTTCCCGCCTACGAAGGCAGCTTGGCCGACGTCATGCACAATCCGCGTTTTTCCACGGTGATGGGCTTGCTGTCGGAAGCCCGTTTGCAGCGCGCCAGGGGCCGCAAGGTCGCTCAGCAGAAGGGCAGCTTCAGGACGCTGCTGGCACGCATGAAGGAGTGGTTCATGAATTAGGGCGCAAGCCCTGATGGACAGGTGGCATAAGCCTGTTCACGGAGGAGTTTCAAATCAGGTGCGAGCGAATCAGGCTGGCAATTCCTTTGAAGCGATTCCGGACAATAAGCAGTACTGGGGAACTTTGTATTTATCGCTTTTTTTGGTTATGTGAGGGAGTCAATCATGATGAATTTCGAAATGCTCGATACCAGCGCGAATGGTACCGTTATTAAAGTAGTGGGAGTGGGCGGCGCCGGAGGAAATGCCGTTGCCCACATGATCCGATCCGGGGTGAACGGCGTGGACTTCATTTGCGCCAACACCGATGCCCAGGCGCTCGCCACCAGCGAGGCGCCCGTCCAGATCCGCCTGGGCCGCACAGGCCTGGGCGCCGGCGCACGTCCTGAGCAGGGCCGCGCCGCGGCCGAGACCGCCCGCGAGGAAATCCGCGCGGCGCTGACCGGTGCCAACATGGTGTTCATCACCGCCGGCATGGGCGGCGGCACGGGTACCGGAGCAGGCCCCGTCGTGGCCGAAGTGGCCAAGGAGCTGGGCATTCTGACCGTGGGCGTGGTAACCAAGCCCTTCGGTTTCGAAGGCGGCAAGCGCATGAAAATGGCGGAAGAAGGTATTGCCGAGCTGTCCAAGCATGTGCATTCCCTGATCGTCGTGCTCAATGAAAATCTGTACGACCTGATGGACGAGGACGCGACGCAGGAAGACTGCTTCAAGTCGGCCGACGACGTGCTGCACAATGCCTGCGCGGGGATTGCCGAGATCATCAATGTCGAAGGCAATGTGAACGTCGACTTCGAAGACGTCAAGACCATCATGGGCGAGCAGGGCCAGGCCATGATGGGCACTTCGATTGCCGCCGGCACGGACCGCGCCCGCGTGGCCGCTGAACGCGCCATCGCATGCCCCTTGCTTGAAGGCGTCGATTTGCATGGCGCCCGCGGCATGCTGGTGAACATCACGGCAAGCCGTACCTTGAAGATGCGTGAAACCCGCGAAATCATGGACACCATCCGCAGCTATGCCGCCGACGAGGCAACCATCGTGTTCGGCACGGCCTACGACGAGTCCATGGGCGAAAACCTGCGTGTCACCGTAGTGGCGACAGGCCTGGGCCGTCCCGCGGCGGCGCGTCCTCAACTGGTGCAGAACGTGGCGGAAAACTTGCGTACCGGCACCGACAACATGGCCATGATGAGCGGACATGATTTCGGCGGTTCGGATGTTCCCGCTGTCATCCGCAATCCGCGCAGCCAGGCTTCGGCCCAGGTGCGCGCCCTGGAAACCGCCGGCATGGATCATTTCGATATCCCTGCCTTCCTGCGCAAGCAGGCGGACTAAGGGTCCAGCGCAGTAAATACGCCTCTCACATGCCTGTCCGTCCGGACAGGCCCGGCAGCGCACTTCCCCTCTTCCCCGGGGGAGTGCGCCGCCGTGTTTTATCGTCCGTTTTCACGGGCTGCCTGAAGTCGCTTGAAACAGATGTATTTAGTGGTTAACCCTTGATTCGGTTACACTACGATGTCATTCATGTTTCGGGGCGAATCCCGGCATGATCTTGCTTAATCCAGAATATGCTACGTCAACGCACCATACAGAAAACGATCAGTACCAAAGGGGTCGGCCTGCACTCGGGCCGGCGGGTCGAGATCACCCTGCGCCCGGCCGCGCCCAACACCGGTATTGTCTTTCATCGCGTTGACCTTCCCGAAGTCGTCGATTTGCCCGCGCAGGCGGACCAGGTGGGCAATACCCGCATGGCCTCGGTGCTGCAGCAGGGAAATGTGCGCGTATCCACCGTCGAGCACCTGATGTCGGCGCTGGCCGGCCTGGGCGTCGATAACCTGCACGTCGACCTTACCGCAGAAGAAGTTCCCATCATGGACGGCAGCGCCGGTACTTTCGTGTACCTGCTGCGCTCGGCGGGCCTCGAGGAACAGGCCGCGCCCAAGCAATTCCTGCGTGTCCTGAAAACAGTCGAAGTCCGCGAAGGCGAGGGCGATGACTTGAAATGGGCGCGCCTGGAGCCCTACGACGGTTTCGCCTTGTCGTTTGCCATCGACTTCCATCATCCCGCCATCGATTCCACGGCCAATTTCGCCGAAGTCGATTTCGAGAAAGATTCCTACATCAAGACCATTGCGCGCGCCCGTACTTTCGGTTTCGCCAGCGAGGTCGAAGCCTTGCGTGCCGCGGGCCTGGCTCGCGGCGGCAGCCTGGATAACGCCATCGTCATGGACGAGTACCGCGTGCTCAATTCCGATGGACTGCGCTATGACGACGAATTCGTAAAACACAAGATATTGGACGCCATCGGCGACCTATACCTGATAGGCAAGCCCCTGGTTGCGCGCTATGTGGCGTGCAAATCGGGACATGGCCTGAACAACCAGTTGGCGCGGGCACTGCTCGCCCGGCAAGACAGCTGGGAGCTCGTCACCTACGACTCGGTGGCTACGGCACCCAAGGCCTTCACGCGCGAATGGAAATTCGCGTAAAAGGCAAACACCCGGTACGCCCCTAGCGGCGATGCCGGTCCAGCAGGCGTTTTACGGCGTCGGCCAGTGGGCCGGGCCGCAGATTGCCGCGTAATTCGTCGAAAGCGTCCAGCGCGGCACTGTCCAGGGGTACCACCTCTTTGCCAGACTTTTTTGTCTGGCTTTGTAACAGGCCGGCTTGAACCTTGACCTTGATTTCGGTAAGGTTCCACCCGCCGCCTGCAAGCGTCTGCACGATGCTGGGGGCAAGCTGCCGCAGTCTGGCGGCATAGGCGGCGCTGGGAACTGCCAGCGTAATTTGCTGTCTTTCTATACGGGCCACTTTGCATACCCGGGCCAGTGCGGGCGGCAGGGCGTCTTTTGCCGCTTGCTCGGCCGCCAGCAACCTGCGTGCCGTCTCCAGCACTTGTGCACCTTGCCGATCGCCGCCCAGCCAACCCAGCGCCAGGGTGGCGGGTTGCGCATCGTCATGAGATCGTCGTGTGCCGGGTCGGGACATGTCTGTGTTTATAAAGAATTGAATTGAAGTGAGATAAAGCGATATGCGCAAAAGGTTTGCTGATTCTAACGCCAGAGTGCTCAGGGTGGCTTTCGTGACGTTTATTGCGGCCGCTGCAATGGGCGCCTCGGCGGCTGCCGGCGCTTGGGTCCAATCGTATCTGGTCAAGCGGCCCGCCCTGACGGCCGACCAGGAGCGCGTCATTACGGAACAGGCATCGAGGGATTCGGCCTATGTGCGTGAAAATGTCAATTTGCTGGCCTCCAAGGTGGGCGATCTGCAGGCCAAGCTGATCGCAATGGACGCCCTTAGCAAGCGGGTTGCCGATGCCGCGGGCGTGTCGTATACCGACCCCGAGGTGCATGCCAGCCTGGAACAAGGCGATGCGCCGGTCATGGACTATATCACCTCAGAGCACGGCGCTTCCTGGTCGGCCGAAGGCCTGGGCCGCCAGCTGGACGCGCTGGCCCACGAGCTGTCCCAGAAAAAAGACGGCTTCGAAATGCTGGACCTGGTCCTGACCAAGCGCAGCGGCATCGAGGCGGGGCTGCCTACGTTCAACCCCGTCAATTATCCCTATCTAAGCTCCTCTTTCGGCTGGCGGCGTAATCCGGTGACGGGCCGCCACTCCATGCACGAGGGCCTGGATTTCGCGGCGCCCAAGGGCACGCCCATCCACGCGGCATCGGGGGGAGTGGTGACCGAGGCGCGTTACGCGCCGGGCTACGGCAAGCTGGTCGAGATCAACCACGGCAACGGGCTGATTACCCGGTACGCGCATGCTTCGTCCATCAATGTAAAAGTGGGCGACCTGGTCGAGAAGGGACAATTGATCGCGCGCGTGGGTTCCACCGGCCGTTCCACCGGTTCCCATCTGCATTTCGAGGTCCGCATGGCGGGCCATCCCCTTGATCCCACACTGTTTTTGGCTCGGCAGGAGCCGGAGCGGCAGCTTGTGGTCGATGCCTCCGCGCAGACGGAAGCCGCCGTGCCCCAGGTGCGTTAAACTGTATTGTTTTCCTGCGGAAAAATCCGCCAACCCCAACAGACAGGCATGGGAATTTGCGCTGTGCGTGGCAAGTTCGCATCGACGACACAAGAATGGTTTCTCTGCTAAAAAAGCTCATCGGTAGTCGTAACGACCGCATACTTAAACAGTATCGCAAGCAAGTGGCGCAGATCAACGCGCTCGAACCCGGCATGGCGGCCCTGAGCGATCAGGAGCTGGCGGCAAAAACCACTGAGTTTCGTCAGCGCGTCGCCGACGGCGCATCGCTGGATGAACTGCTGCCTGAAGCGTTTGCCGTGGTCCGCGAGGGCAGCAAGCGGGTTTTCGGCATGCGTCATTTCGATGTCCAGCTGTTGGGCGCCATCGCCCTGCATAACGGCAAGATCGCGGAGATGCGCACCGGCGAAGGCAAGACGCTCATGGCGACCCTGTCGGTCTACCTGAATGCGCTGGCCGGCAAGGGCGTTCATGTCGTGACCGTCAACGACTACCTCGCGCGGCGCGACGCCGAATGGATGGGCCGCCTGTACACGTTTTTGGGGATGACCGTTGGCGTGGTCGTGCCGCAGCAGGAAAACGACGAGAAAAAGGCCGCCTACCAGGCCGATATCACGTACGGCACGAATAATGAGTATGGCTTCGATTATCTGCGCGACAACATGGAATATCGCGCCGAAGATCGCCGCCAGCGTCCGCTGTTCTACGCGATTGTCGACGAGGTCGACTCCATTCTGATCGACGAAGCGCGTACGCCGCTGATCATTTCAGGCCAGGCCGAAGACAATACCGAACTCTATGTGCGGATGAATGCCGTGCCGCCCATGCTGACCCGCATGCCCTTTGAGCCCAAGCCCCAAGAGCCCGAGCCCGAGGGCGATTTCTGGGTCGATGAAAAAGGCCAGCAGGTGCATTTGTCGGAAGCCGGGCAGATCAAGTCCGAGCAGATACTCGTGAAGATCGGCCTGCTGCCGGAAGGCGAGTCGCTGTACGATCCGCGCAATATCTCGCTGGTGCATCACCTGATGGTTGCGTTGCGGGCGCATAACCTGTTCTTCCGCGACCAGCAGTATGTCGTCCAGAACGATGAAATCGTCATCGTCGACGAATTCACCGGCCGCCTGATGGTGGGGCGGCGCTGGTCGGACGGCTTGCACCAGGCGGTGGAAGCCAAGGAAGGCGTGAAGATCCAGAACGAAAACCAGACGCTGGCATCGATCACCTTCCAGAACTATTTCCGCATGTACGCCAAGCTGGCGGGCATGACCGGTACGGCCGATACCGAAGCCTACGAATTCCAGGAAATCTATTCCCTGGAAACGGTGATCATTCCCACCAACCGCCCCATGGCGCGCGTGGACCAGAACGATCAGGTCTTCAAGACCGACGCCGAAAAATACAATGCAATCCTGGCTGATATCCAGGATTGCCACGAGCGCGGCCAGCCCGTGCTGGTCGGTACGACCAGCATCGAGAATTCCGAACTGCTGTCGGGCATGCTGGTCAAGGCGAAGATGCCGCATGAAGTGCTCAATGCCAAGCAGCACGCGCGCGAAGCCGAGATCGTGGCCGAGGCGGGCAAGCCCGGCCACATCACCATTGCCACCAACATGGCCGGCCGCGGCACCGATATTGTGCTGGGCGGCAGCGTCGAGAAGCAAATCGATCTGATCCGTGCCGATGCCTCTGTGCCGCCGGAACAGAAAGAGGAACGCATCGCCGCCATCAAGTCCGAATGGGCGCCTGCCAACGCGGCGGTCAAGGCCGCGGGCGGCTTGCGCATCATCGGCACCGAGCGCCACGAGTCGCGCCGCATCGACAATCAGCTGCGTGGCCGGGCCGGCCGTCAGGGCGACCCGGGTTCCTCGCGTTTTTATCTCTCGCTCGAAGACTCGCTGATGCGTATTTTCGCGGGCGACCGCGTGCGCGCCATCATGGAGCGCCTGCGTTTGCCGGAGGGCGAGCCCATCGAAGCCAAGATGGTGTCGCGTTCCATCGAATCGGCGCAGCGCAAGGTGGAAGGCCGCAACTTCGACATACGCAAGCAATTGCTCGAGTATGACGACGTCGCCAACGATCAGCGCAAGGTGCTTTACGCGCAGCGCAACGAGGTGCTGGAATCGGCCGATGTCTCCGAGACCATCGCCAGCTTGCGCGACGCCGCCATTACCGAACAGTTCAGGGCCTACATACCGGAAGAGTCGGTGGAAGACCAATGGGATGTGCCGGGACTGGAAACGGCCTTGGACGCGGAGTGGCAGCTTTCCCTGCCCCTGGTCGAGATGCTTGAAAAAGAACCCAGCCTGACCGACGATGATCTGCTCGAGCGGGTACTGGGCGAGGCCCGCCGCCTGTATCAGGCCAAGGTCGATCTGGTCGGCGCGGAAGGCTGGGCGCCCTTCGAACGGTCCATGCTGCTGCAGTCCATCGATACGCACTGGCGCAACCATTTGTCGGCGCTCGATCACCTGCGGCAGGGCATACACCTGCGTGGCTATGCGCAAAAGGATCCCAAGCAGGAATACAAGCGCGAGGCGTTCGAACTGTTCTCCGACATGCTGGACCGCATCCGCAATGAGGTCGTGCGCGTCCTGATGACGGTCAAGATACAGTCTCGCGAGCAGGTCGAAGTCGAGGAGACCGAACCGGCACTCGATAACGTCACCTATCACCATTCCGATTACGATGCCGCGCTCAGCGGCGCCGACCCCGGCATAGACCAGTCTCCGGCGGGGCGGGGCGCGCTGCCCGCGGGCATGCCCAAGGTGGGCCGCAACGATCCCTGCCCTTGCGGCAGCGGCAAGAAGTTCAAGCATTGCCACGGAAAGCTGGCCTAGGATTTTCTAGCATCCGACGCTGCCCGCGACAGGGGCTTGCATGGGGCTGGGTCTTGCAAGACCCAGCCCCATTTGCTTGCAGGCGGACTAGATCAGAAACAGCGTAGCCAGGCCCAGAAAAACAAAGAAGCCCAGCGAGTCGGTGGCGAAGGTCAGCAGCACCGAGGAACCCATGGCGGGGTCCTTGCCGAAGCGGTCGCGCAGCATGGGTATGAGCACGCCCAGGGCCGCGCCGATCAGCATATTGCAGATCATCGCGGCCATCATCACGGCGGCGATGGCGATGGAGCCCGAAATGGCCCAGGCGAAGCAGGCCGCGACCACGCTGCCGCAGGCGCCCACCAGGAAGGTTACCGTCAGTTCGCGCTTGACCAGTTGCCAGGCGTTGGAGCCCGTGACCCGGCCCACGGCCAGGGCCCGGATGATCATGGTCATGGTCTGGTTGCCGGAATTGCCGCCTATGCCCGCCACGATGGACATCAGAAAGGCAAGAATCACAATATGACTGACGGTGTCCTCGAATCGGGACGCCACCAGCGAGGCGATCGACGCCGTGCACAGGTTGACGAACAGCCAGGGCGCACGGTTGCGCAAGGCATCGAGCACGGGCGCAAAAATATCCTCTTCCTGCAAACCGGCGCGCGACAGGGCCTGTTCTTGCGAGTCCTCTTGAATGACGTCCACCACTTCGGCAATGGTGACGCGTCCGATCAGGCGCCCCTGGTCGTCGACGACCGGTGCCGAGACCAGGTCGTAGCGTTCGAATGCGCCCGCCGCGTCGGCATCGGAGTCCAGAGGGTTGAGCGTCAGGTAGTCGGTCACCATGACCTCGGACACCAGATTCTCGGGCTCGCGAACCAGCAGTGTCGACAGGTACAGCGTGCCTTGCAGCTTGTCCTCGCGGTCGACCACGAAGATCTGGTCGGTATGGTCGGGAAGCTCGTGCAGCCGGCGCAAATAACGCAGCACCACCTCGAGCGACACGTCTTCGCGCACGCGGACCATCTCGAAGTCCATGATGGCGCCCACCGTATCCTCGGGATAGCCCATGGCTTCAATCAGCTGTGCGCGTTCTTCGTCGGTCAGCCCTTTCTGCACTTCGGCGATGACGTCGGCGGGTAGGTCGGCGGCCAGGTCGGCGATTTCGTCCGCATCCATGGTGCCGGTCGCGGCGATCAGATCCTGGTGATCCATGGATTCGATCAGCGATTCGCGCGCCCAGTCGTCCACTTCCAGCAGCACGTCGGCATCGTGTTCGGCGCTGACCAGCTGCCAGACCGCCTGGCGTTCCTGTACCGGCAGGGATTCCAGGATGAAGGCGATGTCGGCCGGATGCAGGTCGTTGACGATGGCCTTTATCTCGTTTTCATGCTGCCGATGCAGCAGGCCTTCCAGCAGATTGGATTTGTCGTCTTCTTCGTACTGGCGGTGCGCCAGGGCCTCTACCACTTCCTGCCGCTTGAGGATGGTTTGCAACTGCTGCAAGGCAAGCTGCGCGTCTTCGGGGTCGAGGCGGCGCGGAATGACGATCGCTGCGCTTTCAGCCTGGACTGAGGGATCCGACATAGGCAAACCTTGCGTTCAAACGGGTGGAAGAGGACGGCGCTTGCGTTGGTCGTCCGTGGCGACGTAAGTAAGAATGGCTTCCGTGACTTTGACGACCTCGAGCTCCAGCCGCTGACGCTCGGCATAGACCTCCACCGAAATGGTGATGGATGTGTTGCCCACCTTGACGATTTCGGCGTAGAAGCTGAGCAGGTCGCCGACGAAAACCGGCTGCTTGAAGGTGAAGGAATTGACGGCGACGGTGGCCACGCGGCCCGCCGCCCGCCGCGTGGCGGGGATGGAGCCGGCGATGTCGACCTGGGCCATGATCCAGCCGCCGAATACGTCGCCATGGATATTGGCGTCGGCCGGCTGCGGCATGACACGTAAAACGGCGTGACGCTCTGGAGGTGGCAAGACGGTTTGGATAGTGTTGGTGCTCAAGGTTGCTGCTCCAGATATCGATCACGCCTGCCTGGCGGGGCCGGACTAGGCGTGTGAGGGACAATGCATTGTAGAGTACCGGCACGGGCCGGGCGCACTGCGTTGGCTATTTTAATGGCAAGCGTCCGGCGGGCCGTTAAACATTTGTTAAAGGCTTGCCGCCGCGCTAGCCGGCCTGGCTTGCGAGCCATTGCCGGGCGAGTTCGACCCAGTAGGTGGCGCCCAGCGGGATGAGCTCGTCATTGAAATCGTAGCTGCCGTTGTGCAGCATGCAAGGGCCTGTGCCGTGTCCCTGATCGCGGTGGCCGCCCTCGCCGTTGCCTATCCAGACGTAGCATCCCGGTTTTTCCTTCAGCATGAACGCGAAATCTTCCGCGCCCATCGAGGGTTGCACGGATTGATCGACATGCTCGGCTCCGACGATGCCCTTCAGGACCTGCGCGCAGAAAGCGGCTTCCTTGTCATGATTGATGGTGGGCGGATATTTGCGGTGAAAAGCGAATTCGGATTTGCAGTTCAAGGCCAGGCTGGTGTGTTCGGTGACCTGGGCCATGCGTTGTTCGATCAGGTCCAGCGCCTGGTCGGAAAACGTGCGGACGGTGCCCCGGAGCGTGGCGTCGTTGGGGATGACGTTGTCGGCCGACCCGCTATGGATCTGGGTAATGCTGAGCACGGCCGGATCCAGGGGATTGCGGTCGCGCGTGACGATGGTTTGCAGGCTTTGCGCCAATTGAACGGCGGCCATGACGGGATCGACGCCCAAGTGCGGCATGGCGCCGTGCGCGCCCTTGCCTTCGAGCCGGATTTCAAACGTGTTGCTGGAGGCCATGATGGGTCCGGCGACGACGCCGAAGGTTCCGGCCTCCATGCCTGGCCAGTTGTGCATGCCGAACACGGCATCCATGGGAAACAGCTTGAACAGGCCGTCGTCTATCATGGCCTGGGCGCCGCTGAAGCCTTCTTCGGCGGGCTGGAAGATCACATACACCGTGCCGGCGAAGTCGCGGTGATCCGAAAGATAGCGCGCCGCGCCCAGCAGCATGGCCGTATGGCCGTCATGGCCGCAGGCGTGCATTTTCCCCGGGTGCTTGCTGGCATGGTCGAAGGTATTGGCTTCCTGCATGGGCAGGGCATCCATGTCGGCCCGAAGGCCCAGGGCGCGTTCGCTTTCCGTGTTTCCCTTGATGATGCCCACGACGCCGGTGATGCCCAGGCCGCGGTGTACCGGTATGCCCCAGGATTCCAGCTTGCCCGCGACCAGGTCGGCAGTGCGGACTTCTTCGTATGCCAGTTCAGGATGGGCATGGATATCGCGGCGTATGGCCGCGATTTCGGATTTCCATCCGACGATAGGTTCGGCCAGCTTCATGGTTGCGGTCCTGTAGTGTTCGTTGATTGGAACTTTATACGCCAGTGCCAGCGTATCATCAAATCAAGGCCATGCGAACATGGACGAACCGGCTGGCGCGAGAGGCTAGAGCCTGTTAACGCTAAAAGGACATGCGCATGCCCTTTTAGCGTTAACAGGCCCTAGTCTTTCTTCAGATGCGGCTGGATCATGGCGTCCAGCGCGGGCGCGGTGTGGGTATTGCCCGCATAGACATAGCCCTTGATGGGCCAGGGATCGCGATGGTGGATGTCTTCGCAGATGCCGCCCGCCTCGCGCACGATCAGGGCGCCCGCGGCGACATCCCAGGGCGCCAGGCCCATTTCCCAATAGCCGTCATAGCGGCCGCAGGCCACCCAGGCCAGGTCCAGCGCGGCGGCCCCCAGGCGGCGTACCCCCCGGGTGGTGTTGATGGCCTGATGCAGGGTAGGCATGTATTGATCGGCGAATGAAAAGTCGCGGAAGGGGAAGCCGGTGGCCACCACCGATTCGGCCAATTGCTCGGTGGGCGAGCAGGCGATGCGGTGCTCGTTCAGCCACGCGCCGACGCCATGCATGGCGGTGAAGAGTTCTTCGCGATTCGGATCATAGACGACGCCGATTATGGGCGCGTCCTGTTCAAGCGGGGTGTCGCCGGTGACCAGCGCGCCGGCATGGGCGATAAGCCCGATGGACACGGCATACTGCGGAATGCCGTGAAGAAAATTGGTGGTTCCGTCCAACGGATCGATATACCAGGTGGCGGCTCCGGAGGTGAAGCCGCCGCTTTCCTCGGCCACGATGCCCAGCTCGGGGGTGCGTTCGCGCAGGATTTCGATGATGGCCTGTTCCGCTTCGCGGTCCGCCTGCGAAACCAAATCGTTGCGGGTCTTCTTGTCGATCACGAGCTCGGCCCGGTTGTGGGCGTATGCCTGCAAGATCGCCGCCGCGGCGCGGGCGGCGGTAACGGCGGTGTCCAGATAATCGCTAAGTGGAAGTCGGTTCGATTGCATACGGTAAAGGCCTCGCCAGCAAGAGCGTCGCTCGCTCGTTCACGTATCATTGTACGTGATGGGTTTTTGATTTTCGCTACGGCCAGAATGTCCAGCAACTACGAACCGCTAATTCCCGCAAGGCCGGCCTTCGATGGGCGCGGCCTCCTCATGAGTCCGGATTTCGGCGATATCTATCATCCCGAGGCGGGCGCCATGGCTCAGGCTGAAGGCGTATTCCTGCAGGGAAACGATTTACCCCGCCGTTGGCAAGGCAAACAGATATTCACGGTATGCGAGACGGGTTTTGGGCTGGGCCATAACTTCCTGGCCTTATGGCATTGCTGGCGCAGCGACCCGCGGCGGTCGGCGCGCCTGCATTTCGTTTCTTTCGAGGCGCATCCTTTTTCCAGGAGCGATATGGCGCAGTTGCTGGCGCATTTGCCGGCGGCCGAGAATTCGCTTGCCCAGCGGTTGATCGCCGCCTGGCCGCCTTTGCTGCCAGGCATGCACCGCTTGGAGTTCGAAAATGGCGCCGTGACGCTGACCCTTGCGTTTGGCCCGGTTATGCGCCTGGCGAGGCAGGTATCGGCGGGCGTGGATGCGTTCTTCCTTGACGGTTTTGCTCCCCGGGTGAATCCCGACATGTGGTCGCGTCCCTTGTTTGGCCAGTTGGCCCGCATGGCCAATCCGGGCGCGACCGCGGCCACATGGTGCTGCGCCGGCGAAATGCGGCGCGCCTTGCGCGATGCCGGTTTCCTGGTGTCAAAAGTACGGGGCTTCGGCAGCAAGAGGGAAATGACGGTCGCCGGCTTGCGTCCCGGCATGGGCCGAAGGACCCCGGCCGGCGGCGCCGATGATTCAGTGATGGTGGTGGGCGGCGGACTGGCCGGCGCCGGGGTGGCGCAAGCCCTGGCGCTGCGCGGCCGTCAGGTCACCGTGCTGGACCCTGTGCTGCGGGCGGGGCTGGGAGCCAGCCATCATGGACACAGGGCGGCCGGTTTAAGCCCCGTCATCAGCCCGGACGACGATATCCGGGCCCGCCTGAGCCGCGCGGGCGTGCTGCGCGCCCTGCAGCGTTGGCAGGAGCTACCCGGCGACGCCCGGCCCTTGCCTTGCGGCACACTGGAAGTGGTGGCCGATCAGCAGGAGGCCGCCCGGCGGCGGCAGGCTCTGGATGTGCTGCGCTTTCCCGAGGACTGGGTATGTTGGCAAGACGCGGCCCAGGCGTCGGAGCGCGTCGGCTTGCCGCTGCATTCGGGAGGCCTGTGGTTCGGAAAGGGACAGCTCGTGCAGCCGGTGCCCTTGCTGGAAGCTTTGCTGAGCCTGCCCGGGGTATACTGTAAGGCGCGATCCGCGGCGTTTTTGCGCCGGAATGGTTCGGGGCTATGGATCGCGCTTGATGCCCAAGGGCAGGAAATCGCCAGGGCGGGCAATGTCGTCCTTGCCAATGCGGCGCAGGCAGTCGAGTTATTGGCCCAGGTTCCCGACCTTCCCCCATTAAGCAAATTGGCATCCATGCACCGGTTGGCCGGCCAGGTTGCCTACTTTACCGGTGGTGCCGCATCCGGCGCGCGGGCCATCGTGGCGGGAGACGGATACTGGCTGCCCGCCGTACAAGAACAATGCACCGGCGGCAGCACATATGTGCTGGACGCTGCGGCCAGCACAGTGACGACGCAGGGACGCAACGAGGTGGCAAACAGGGTATCCGCATTATTGAATACACAGCCCGCGCAATTGGGCGGGCCGCCCGGCTCCGGCCAAGGTTGGGCGGGATGGCGCGCCGCCGTCAGCGACCGCTTGCCGGTCATAGGTTCTATTGACGGCGCTCCAGGTTTATGGCTTGCTTGTGCCTATGGCTCGCGAGGGCTTAGCTGGTCGGCCCTGGCGGGTGACATCATTGCCGCTCGATTGTGCAACGAGCCTGTCCCGCTGGAACGAGAATTGTTGCGCAAAATCGCCCCGAGATAAGGGTTCACGGCTTTTTAAAAGGTGCATAAATTCGTGCGATTTTATTTTATGGCTCAAATCCGTCAAAATAATGACTTTTGAATGCTTTTTGGGCGTAAGCCCCGAGGATTGCGCTGTGCCGCCCAAGTCTGATCTTGCTCACGTGACGCAACTTGTTACCCTGGATTTCCTGACGTCGAAATCCACGCGCGCCGATTTCGTCTTTGACGATCCCGGCTTGTTGTTCCAGGTCGAGGCGCATGCCCCAGGCGTATATCGCCTGCGTTGCGGAAATGCCGAAGTCCTGCAAAACGACAAGCCCGGCTTGCGGGCGAAAGCGCACGCCGAAATGCTGTTGGCGCGCCAGGAAGCGGTCAGTGAACTGGCCATCAGTTCGGTTGCCGAGCCGGCGGAATACGGCTGGCGGCTGGAGCAAGGGGATATCGCAATGGAAATTGTGAAATCGCCTTTCCAGTTTGCGTTATACCGCGGCGAGCACTGTATTTTTCGCAGCCAACCGGATGCCACGCTGTCGCGCGGCGAACAGGCAGGCGCGGCGGTGTGGCGCTTTGGCGCCGAGCTCGATGGCGACGACAGCTTGCATGGCGGTGGCGAGACCACCGCCGAATTCGATAGGCGTGGATCGCTCTTCGTGTCCGACATGCCCGAATCCAGGGCGCTGCCCCTGATCTGGAGCACCAAGGGCTGGGGGCTTTGCTTCAATACGCTGGCGCGTGTCGAGCACGACCTTGAACAGTCGCAGGCCGATCTTTACCAGGCTGTCTTGCATGACAAGGTATTCGACCTGTTTGTCTTTGTCGGCGAGCCCGCCGAGATCCTCAATCAGTATACGGCCCTGACCGGACGGGCGGGACAGCCGGGTTTGTGGCCCATGGGGGTCTGGCTGGATCAGGCTCCGGGACAGTCCGTGGACGAAACCTTGCGTATTGTCTCGGAGTTCCGCGAGAATCAGTGGGGGCTAGATGCCGTCAACCTGTCGTCGCCGGCGCCTTTCGGGTTTCAGTCCGACAAGCCGGTTTTTGCATGGGACGCGGCGCGCGTCGAGGACGCGCGCGATGTGCTGGCGCGCTGCCAGGCGCTCAATGTGCAGCTTGCGGCGCCGACTTTTCCGGGCGTATTGCGTGGCACCGACATGTATTCCGAATGGGAAGACCGAGGCTGGCTGCTGATCGACGACGATGGCAATGCCTATGCCTTTCCCGGCAATGCCATCACCGGAGGACAGGCGTTCGGCCTGCTTGACCTGACGAACAAGGATGTCTTCAAGCTTTGGTCGGAGCGCCTGCGCCAGTTGTTCGACGAAGGCCTGGGCGCCGCCTCCTGCGATGCGCAGTTCGACATTCCCGATAACATTACCGCGCGGGGCGGCGAATCGGCCGCGATGCTGCGCACCGTGTTCCCGCTATTGGCGCGCCAGGCGCTTTTCGACGCGGTGGCGGGCCACAAGACGCCTCAGGAAGGCGTGGTGTGCAGCACCGACCTGTTTCCAGGAGCGCAGCGCTTTGCCTGGCAGACCGGGCCGCGCACGGGCAATGGCTGGCCCGCTCTTGAACATACCTTGCGGACCGCCTTGTCGCTGGGCGACAGCGGCATTCCGGTGCAGACCCATGCGCTGGGCTCGGCCCTGCATCCCGCGGGCGATATGAACGCCGAGCTTTACATACGCTGGCTGGCCATGTGTGTGTTTTCAGCCAATTTCAATTTTCAATCTTCGCCGGCATTGCTGCCCAGCGCATTCGATGCGGGCACGCGCGAATTAGTCAAGCACTGGCTGCAATGGCGGTATCGCCTGGTTCCGTATGTGCTGGGCATTATCGAGGACGCCGTGCGGACCGGGCTGCCGGTCCAGCGTTCCATGGCGCTGGCCTTTCCGGCCGATTCCGTCGCCCACGCCTGGGATACTCAATATCTGCTGGGACCCGCGCTGCTCGTCGCTCCGGCGCTCAAGCCCGGCAATCAGATCCAGGTCTACCTGCCCGAAGGGGACGCCTGGTGGGATCTGAATACCGGATGGCGCTACGAAGGCGGCGCCACTCTCACCGTGGAAGCCGGGCTGGATACCCTGCCTTTATTCGGAAGGGAAGGCCATATGCTGTGCCTGGGTCCGACCGCGCAGCATTCGGGCGACTTCAATTCGGCCCGTATCCTGGACGAAGTCTGGATGTTCGGCATGCCGGAACACAGCCCCGTCGTCATGCGCAACAAGATCCGGGTCATGCAGATGCAGGGCTCCAGCTACATCAAGGGCCTGGAAGGCCTGCGTATTCTTCCTTCCGAGGGCCTGGAGGTGAAGCGCCGCGGAGCCGAAGTGCGCATATCGCGGGCGCGCTAGACGGCGCAATGCCGTCGCTGTCGGTGCAAGCAAAAGGGGGCGTCTGCCCCCTTTTTTCATAAACGCCGGGAACGCGTGGATGAGTGATGGCATCTAATGCTGTAACCGACACATTATTCCGGGTTTCATCATGCCTTTAGCTCTTGTAAGGCCTGCCGGCGCAGGCGATTCAGATACTCAACTGGCGCAACAGATTGCGCAAGGCAACCGGGATGCGCTCCAAAAATTGATGCGCCGCTACAACCAGCGGCTCTACCGGGTCGCCCGCAGTATCTTGCGCAATGAGGCCGACGCCGAAGAGGCCGTGCAGGAAGCCTTTTACAAGGCCTATTGCGCCATAGGCTCATTTCGCGGCGATTCCTCCTTGTCCACCTGGCTGGTGCGCATCGTCGTCAACGAATCGAACCAGCGCCTGCGCAAGATAAACCGCTTGTCCACTTGGCTGGAGTTCAACAGCGACCTGAACCATAACGACGCAACGTCAGAGACGACCATGGACGAATCGCCCTTCAATCCCCCCGAAAGGGAGCTGCTGCGCGCTCAAACCCGGCACATGCTGGAATCGCGCATAGACCGGCTGCCCGATACCTTCCGTTCGGTATTTGTGTTGCGTGCCGTCGAGGAGCTTTCCGTGGAGGAAACCGCCATCTGCCTGGGCATTCCCGCCGCAACCGTGCGCAGCCGATATTTTCGCGCCCGCGGCCTGTTGCGCAAGTCGCTGAAGCAGGAAGCAATCGAAGGCCTCGCGGCCGCCTTTGCCTTCGCCGGCGACCGCTGCGATCGCATCGTGGCCGCCGTCATGGCGCGCCTGGAGCAAGAACGCAGGGAATAAGAGTTTTCAAGTGCTGTTCCTTCAGGAGAAGTACCATGTCGTTTCTAAGTTTCGTCCATGATCCCGATACGCGCGACGCCCGTCGCGCCTTCCTTGGCCAGTCGGGGCTGCTTCTATCGGGTGCCGCCGTGGCGCTGATGGCGGGGCGCGATGCGCTTGCCAAGGGCAAAGAAGGGGGCGCTTCCGATGTGCGCATCCTGAATACGGCATTGGGCGCCGAGCTGGAGGCGATTGCCGCCTATCAGGTGGGAGCTGAAAGCGGTCTGCTGCAAAAACCGGTGCTGGATCTGGCGGTTGTTTTCCAAGGCCATCACAAGGAACATGCCAGCCTGCTTTCCAAGACCATAACCACTTTGGGTGGAAAGCCGGTTTCCGCCAAGGATAAATACACCTTCCCGGTCGACAAGCTGAAATCTCAGGCCGATGTCCTTCGTTTTGCGGCGATGCTGGAAAAAGGGGCCGTCAGCGCGTACCTGGGCGCGGTGCCTGTGTTCGACAACCGCGATCTGGCCAAAGCGGCGGCCAGCATATTGGGCGATGAAGCCATGCATTGGGCGGTCTTGCGCAACGCCCTGGGCGAGCCCCCCGTACCATCGGCCTTCATGTCATGAGCGGCAAGGCCTGGATAGCCGCGCTGTCCTGTAGCCTGGGCTTGTGGGCAGCGGGCGCGGTGCCGGCCGCGTGGGCCGCTACGGCCGGCGATGCCGTCCGGGGCGAGGCCGTGTATTCGCGTTGCCTGGCTTGCCATGCCTTGGCCTACGATCGCACCGGCCCGCGGCACTGCGGCTTGTTCGGCAGGCAGGCGGGGACGGTGCCGGGTTTTGCGTACAGCGATGCGATGCGTCATTCCAAAATCATCTGGGACGAGAAGACCCTGGATTTGTTTCTTCAGAATCCCCTGAAAGCCGTTCCGGGAACCTCGATGGGTTATGCAGGCATTCCCGATCCCCAGGAGCGCGCCGATCTGATTGCGTATTTGAAACGCGAGAACGCTTCAGCGGACTGCAAAGGCAAATA
>JBEBYL010000030.1:0-37556 GCA_040391135.1 Pusillimonas sp.
CTGGTCAGGTCGGGAACGAAGCAGCCACAGTCGCTCAGAATCAGTGCCGAAGTCAGGCTCGCCCTTCCCCTTTCTTCATTTACCCCCAAATACCCCAAGCAGCGTCGAATCCGGTACACTTTTTGTTTATCTTTTCGATAGCTTCCGGTTTCAAGCTCATTGCATGACTTATCTGGTACTGGCGCGTAAATGGCGGCCACGTTCGTTTGACACCCTTATCGGCCAGGACCACGTGGTTCGTGCCTTGACGCATGCGCTTTCCACGCAGCGACTGCATCATGCCTGGCTGTTCACGGGCACCAGAGGGGTGGGCAAGACCACGCTGTCGCGCATCCTGGCCAAGTCCCTGAATTGCGAAACCGGCATCACGGCTACGCCCTGCGGCACCTGCCGCGCCTGCACCGAAATCGATGCCGGCCGATTCGTCGATTATGTCGAGCTCGATGCGGCGTCCAACCGGGGCGTCGAGGAAATGACGCAATTGCTTGAGCAGGCGGTCTACGCGCCCGGCAGCGGCCGCTTCAAGGTCTACATGATCGACGAAGTCCACATGCTGACCGGCCATGCGTTCAACGCCATGTTGAAGACGCTGGAAGAGCCGCCGCCTCATGTGAAATTCATACTGGCGACCACCGACCCCCAGAAGATTCCCGTTACCGTCCTGTCGCGCTGCCTGCAATTCAATCTGAAGCAGATGACGGGCGAATCCATCGTCGGGCATCTGAAAGAAGTCCTGGACCAGGAAAGCATCCCGTTTGAAACGCCCGCCTTGCGCCTGCTTGCGCAGGCCGCCTCCGGCTCCATGCGGGATGCGCTGTCGCTGACCGACCAGGCGATCGCCTATAGCGCCGGCAACCTGACCGGCGAGGCGGTCCAGGGCATGCTAGGCACCATTGACCAACGCCATCTGGTCGAGCTGTTGCAAGCCCTGGCGGCCGGCAGCGCAGCCAAGGTGCTGGACGTCGCCAACGAACTGGCGGCGCGCGGCCTTTCCTATACGGGCGCCTTGGGTGACCTGGCCGTGCTGCTGTCGCGCGTTGCCATCCAGCAGCGGATTCCAGGCACTATACCGGCCGACGATCCGCTGGCCGAAGACATTGTCCAGCTTGCCGGCGTGCTGCACCCGGACCAGGCCCAGCTTTTCTATTCAGTGGCCGTGCATAGCCGCCAGGAACTTTCCCTGGCGCCCGATGAGTACGCAGGCTTTGTCATGGCTTGCCTGCGCATGCTGGCGCTGGTGCCCCCGAATATGCCGGCGCCGCCTGCCCCCGGCCCAACCGGGCCCGCGCCTGCGCGCGCCGAATCGCCCGGGATGGCGGACGCAGCGCCGCTGCGGCCGGAACCCGAAGCGGCGCCCGAACCATCGCCGGCGGCATTCGCCGGTCGGGCGGACGCCGCATCGCCAGAGCCAACGCCCGCCAGGGCTTTGCGCAACGAGGCGCCGGCGGTTCGAGTCAACGCCGAGGCGGCTGCGCGCCCCGCTATTGCGGCGCGTCCCACTGCCATCCCGGAAGCCGACGATGTCCCCGCGTGGGAAGACGAGCCGCAAGGTTCCTCCCAAGCGTCGCCGCCGGCCGGCCATGCCGTCAGGCAAGATCACCCTGTAAATGCTCCGGCGCCGACCACGGCCCAGGCATCCGCGGCGGCCGGCACGCCGGATGATGACGCCGGCGGTTTCGAAACCATGCATATTCCCGACGAGGAATATTTCGATGATGCGGGATACGAGCCTGTCGGACTGGGCGATTCCGGAGGCGACGAGGCATCGGGCGATTTCGCGCCGCCCCAAGGTGCGCAAGAGGATATCGTGCCCGCCCTGTTCGCCGCCGAACGCAAAAAGGCCAAGGCTCCCCGCCCGCGCGACATGACCGCGCAGGCGTGGCCGGCGCTGGCGGCTTCGCTTCCCCTTACCGGACTGGCCGCCGAACTGGCCCGCCAAAGCGAATGGATCGGCTCGCAGGGCGAGCAGGTCACGCTGCGCGTTGCCATACGCACCCTGGCCGAAAGCCCGGGCAAGGCGCGGCTGCGCACCGTTCTGTCGGAGTATTTCGGCACGGTGATCCAGTTGGATGTGGAATACGGCGCCACCGGCGATGAAACCGCGCATGCCGTCGAACAGATGCAAAGGGCCGAAAGGCAGAAAGAGGCCGAGCAGGCCGTCGCCAACGATCCTTTCGTGCAAACGCTCGTCAACGAGTTCGGCGCCCAGGTGGTGCCCGGCTCGATCAGTGCCACACTCCGAAACCGGGCCGCGTAGGCGCTTTTCTTCTTTGTTTTTAAATTCTTCAGGAAAACCAACCATGATGAAAGGTCAGATCGCCGGTTTGATGCGCCAGGCCCAGCAGATGCAGGAAAACATGAAAAAGGCGCAGGAAGCCTTGGCGGAAATCATCGTCGAGGGCGCTTCCGGCGGCGGCCTGGTCAAGGTGTCCATGAGCTGTCGGCATGACGTCAAGCGCGTCACCATCGATCCCAGCCTGTTGGCGGACGACAAAGACATGCTGGAAGATCTCGTGGCGGCGGCGTTCAACGATGCTTTGCGCAAGGCCGAAGCCACTTCGCAGGAAAAAATGGCGTCGGTTACGGCCGGCATGCCCATGCCTCCCGGAATGAAGCTGCCGTTCTGATGCAAGCGCCGCTGCCCGAACCCGAACCGCTCACCACGCTTATAGAGGCCTTGCGCCGCTTGCCGGGCGTCGGGCTGCGTTCGGCCAGGCGCATGGCCTACCATTTGATGCAGCACGACCTTGGGGCTGCGGATCAGCTAAGCCGCGCGCTGGCGTCCGCCGTGAAAGATTTGCGGCACTGCGCGCAGTGCAACGGCTTCGCCGAGGAAGAAATCTGCGCCACCTGCGCCAATCCCAAGCGCGACGGTTCCGTGCTTTGCGTCGTGGAAACGCCCGCCGACCAGAACATGATCGAATCCAGCCACGGATATCGCGGCCTGTATTACGTGTTGATGGGGCGCCTGGCGCCGCTGGAAGGCGTGGGCCCCCAGGAATTGCAGTTCGACCGGCTGGTGAAGCGGGCGTCCGACGGCGTCGTGCGCGAGGTCATATTGGCCACCAATTTCACGGCCGAAGGCGAAACCACGGCGCACTACCTATCGGAGCTCCTGCGAGCCCAGGGCCTGTCGGTAAGCCGGCTGGCGCGCGGCGTACCCGCCGGCAGCGAGCTGGAATATGTCGACGCCGGAACCATCGCCTGGGCGCTGATGGAGCGGCGCAGCACCTGATGCAAGCGGGCGGCATGGTGCAACTCCCGATAATCAGGTGGAATATTCTCGGGTAATATCAGGAAATAAATTTTTTCCAGGAGACTCCCAATGTCCGTATCGCGTCGTGATTTGCTCAAATTGGCCGGCGTAGCCGGTGCCGCCACCGTGGCCCCCGGCTTCGCCCGGGCCCAAGCGCTTGAAAAGAAAGAAGTAACCATCGCTGTGGGTGGCCAGGCGCTTATTTATTATCTGCCCTTGTCCATCGCCAACATCAAAGGCTATTTCAAGGATGAAGGCCTGGATGCCAAGATCGTCGATTTCGCCGGCGGATCCAAGGCCTTGCAGGCAGTGGTCGGGGGCAGCGCCGATGTCGTTTCCGGCGCGTTCGAGCACACCATCAATTTGCAATCCAAGGGCCAGGCTTACCGCGCCTTTGCGCAGCAGGGCCAGGCGCCCATGATCGTGCTGGTGGTCTCCAAGAAAACCATGGCCGACTACAAATCGCCAGCCGATTTCAAAGGCAAGAAAATCGGCGTTACGGCGCCCGGTTCCTCCACCAACATGATGGCCAGTTTCTTCCTGGCCCAGCATGGCCTGAAGCCCACCGATGTTTCCTTTGTCGGAGTGGGCGCCGGCGCCGGCGCGATTACCGCCATGCGCACCGGCCAGATCGACGCCATGGCCAACCTGGACCCCGTCATCAGCACCCTGATCAAGGAAGACGCCGTCAAGGTCGTCGCCGATACGCGCACCCTGAAGGACACCCACCAGATTTTCGGCGGCAACATGCCATCGGGCTGCCTGTATACCTCGCAGGAATTCATCGACAAAAATCCCAACACCACCCAGGCATTGGCCAATGCCATCGTGCGCGCCGACAAATGGATACAGGCCGCCAGCCCCGACGAGATCGCCAAGGTGGTGCCCGAGGGCTATCTGCTTGGCGATCCCGAGCTCTACAAGCTGGCCCTGAAAGGCAACAAGGAAGCCTTGTCGCCGGACGGCAGCGTGGCTAAGGACGGCCCCGCAACGGCGCTCAAGGCGCTGGCCGCCTTCGTGCCCAACTTCCCTGCCGACAAGATCGACATTTCCAAGATCTGGACCAACGACTTCGTTGCCAAAGCAAACAAAAAATATCCCCATGCTTGATGCTGCACTGCTGCTTGAAAACATTACCTGCACCTTCGCGTCCAACGAAGGCGCGGGTAAAAGCTATACCGCTGTAAAAGAGGCCTCCATCGCCATCGCCCCGGGCGAATTCGTTTCGGTGGTGGGGCCCACCGGCTGTGGCAAGTCCACCCTGCTCAATGTCGGGGCGGGCTTGCTGCAGCCGTCGTCGGGCCAGGTCAAGGTCTTCGGCAAGCCGCTGCACGGCGTGAATCACCGCGCCGGCTATATGTTCCAGGGCGAAGCCCTGATGCCCTGGCGCAGCGCCTTGGCCAACGTCACCGCGGGCCTGGAATTCGCCGGCATGCCGGCCGAACAGGCCCGGGCGCAGGGGCTCGAATGGCTGAAAAGGGTGGGGCTGGGCGGATTCGAGAACCGCTATCCGCATCAGATGTCCGGCGGCATGCGCAAGCGCGCCATGCTGGCGCAAACGCTTATACGCGACCCCGACATCATTCTTATGGACGAGCCCTTTTCCGCGCTCGACGTCCAGACGCGCCAACTCATGGAAAACGAGGTCCTCGATCTGTGGATGGCCAAGCGCAAGGCCGTGCTGTTCATCACGCACGACCTGGACGAGGCCATAGCCATGAGCGATCGCGTTGTCGTGCTGTCGGCCGGCCCGGCCACGCATCCCATCGGCGAATTCGATATCGATATCCCGCGGCCGCGCGACGTCGCCGAAGTGCGCAGCAATCCGCGATTCATCGAGTTGCACAAGGCCATCTGGGATGTCTTGCGCGAGGAAGTGCTAAAGGGCTATGCCCAACAGAAACGGGCCTGAGATGTCGAAGTCAATCAAATCCAATTCGTTCTACCTGCGGTTCTGGCAAGTATTGATGCTGGTCATAGTCCTTGTCGCCTGGCATTTGGCTTCGCAGGACAGGAATTTTGCCTTTTTCTTCGGCCAGCCGGTCGAGGTCGCCAAAGTCATATGGGCCTGGTTCGTGACCAACGCCGATATTTACCGGCACCTGGGCGTGACACTGACCGAAACCGTGCTGGCTTTCGTCATAGGCACGGTCGCCGGCCTGGGCTTCGGCCTCTGGCTGGGCTTGTCGCGCGGCGCCAGCGCCTTGCTCGATCCCTATATCACCGCCGCCAATTCCATGCCGCGCGTCATCCTGGCGCCGATATTCGGCATGTGGTTCGGCCTGGGCATCTGGTCCAAAGTGGCGCTGGCCGTGACCCTGGTGTTTTTCATCGTGTTCTTCAACGTCTACCAGGGCGTGCGCGAGGTCAGCACCACCTTGCTGGACAACGCCCGCATGCTGGGCGCCAACCGCAAGCAGCTGTTGCGCCATGTGTATATCCCCTCGGCCACCAGTTGGGTCTTCTCCAGCCTGCACACATCGGTCGGCCTGGCTTTCGTGGGCGCGGTGGTGGGTGAATACCTGGGCTCGGCCAGCGGCGTCGGCTACCTTATCCTGCAGGCCGAAGGCACGCTGGACGTGAACACAGTCTTCGCGGGCATCGTCGTCCTGACCATCTTCGCCTTGTTGCTGGACGGGCTGGTAACCCTGGTGGAAGACCGCTTGCTGGCCTGGAAGCCCAAGGCGGGCGAAACCGAGAAACTGTAGTCTTCATGAGAACACCGATATGCCTTGCGGGCCGCGGCCGCGCCGCGGTTTGCCGCCGGCGAGGCCTTGCGATACAGGTGCCTTAATGCGTGGGAACAGCGACGACTACCGCGCCATCTTCCTGAACGATGTGCCCATCCTGGATGTCCGCGCCCCGGTCGAATTCGCCAAGGGCGCCTTTCCGCAAGCCTTGAACCGGCCCCTGATGGACGACGACGAACGCGCCCGGGTCGGCACCTGCTATAAGCAGAAAGGCAGCCAGGCCGCCATCGATCTCGGCCACCGCCTGGTGGCGGGTGCCGTCAAGGCCGAACGCATTCAGGCCTGGGCGGACTTTGCCCGTGCCCATCCCGATGGCT
Organism: Pusillimonas sp.; assembly: GCA_040391135.1. Lineage (GTDB taxonomy): Bacteria > Pseudomonadota > Gammaproteobacteria > Burkholderiales > Burkholderiaceae_B. The sequence goes on from JBEBYL010000030.1 coordinate 6,324, forward strand.
ATTTGTACTGCTTCCGTGGCGGATTGCGCTCGCAGATCAGCCAGCAATGGCTCAAGACAGAGGCCGGGATCGATTACCCGCGCGTACTTGGCGGCTACAAGGCAATGCGCGGATTTCTGCTTCAGACGATGGACTCGGCGATATCGGAATGCGGCTTCATCCTGCTTGGCGGGCTGACCGGCGTGGGCAAGACGGAGCTTCTGGAACAACTGGACAACGGCATCGATCTGGAGCGCCACGCACGGCATCGCGGGTCCAGCTTCGGCCGTCACGCTACACCGCAGCCGGTGCAGATCGATTTCGAAAATGCCCTGGCCATCGATTTGCTGAAGAAGCGTTCCCGGGGCTTGCAGTCGTTCGTTCTGGAAGAAGAGAGCCGCATGATAGGCGGTTGCTCGCTGCCGCTGGCGCTGCATCAGAAGATGCCGGGCTACCCGCTGATCTGGCTGGAAGACAGCTTTGCCGGTCGCGTCCAGCGTATTCTGGGCGACTACGTGATTGACCTTTGCGCGGAATTCGTCGCCCTGCTTGGCGACGAGGCGGGCTTCACCGCTTTTGAAGAGCGGCTCAGGCACTGCCTGCGCAAGATCGTCAAGCGCCTGGGGTGGGAACGCTACCAGCGGCTGGCGGGCATCATGGATGCCGCCTTGGCGGAGCAGCGGCGCAGCGGGTCGCTTGACCTGCACCTGGGCTGGATAGAAGGCTTGCTGAACGAATACTACGACCCCATGTACGCTTATCAGCGCGAGCAGAATGCCGAACGCATCGTATTCGTTGGCGAGCGGCAGGCGGTGGCGGAGTACCTGCGCCATCGTAAAGACCGGGAGGATCGTCATGGACAAGATTCGGATCGATAAATGGCTTTGGGCGGCGCGCTTCTACAAGACCCGCAGCCTGGCGGCGGATGAAATCGGCAAGGGCAGGGTGCTGGTGAACGATCAGCCCGCCAAGCCCTCGCGCGAGGTTGCGGTGGGCGATCTGGTCAGCGTCCGCAAGGAAGATCCCGCTGTCCAGGTGCGTGTATGCGGGCTGAGCAGCGTGCGCGGACCTGCTCCCGTGGCCAGCCGGCTGTATGAGGAAACACCCGAAAGCGTGGCCGCGCGCGAGCGGGTCGCCGAAATGAGGCGGCTTGCGCCCGAACCGGCGCATGACATGGCCGCCGGACGTCCCACCAAGCGCGATCGCAGGCGGATCGATTTTGCGCGAGGCAAGTAAACTAAGCGGCCAGGCTGCGCGGGCATCCGCCGGCGCCGCTGCTTGAACCCTCGTCCTGTATGCCTTCTATGAGTACGCCCATGACCGAGCCCGCCGACGCGCATCTGATCGAAACCCTGCTTGACAGCCAACCCCTGTTCGATGGAAGCTTCCTGAAGGCACGCCGCGACACCGTGCGCCTGCCGGACGGCAAGAGCGCCAGCCGCGAATACATCGTGCATCCCGGCGCGGTCGTCATCATCCCCTTGCTGGACGATGATCATGTTCTGGTGGAGCGCCAGTTCCGCTACCCCGTCAGCCGGGTCATGACGGAATTTCCCGCAGGCAAACTCGATCCCGGCGAAGACCCGCTGATCTGCGCAAAGCGCGAACTGCTGGAAGAAACGGGGTTCAGCGGAGGGCAGTGGGCCTATGCCGGCGCGATGCATCTGGCCATCGCCTACTCCACAGAGATCATTCATATTTTCTTTGCGCGCAAGCTGATTCCCGGGCCGCCGCAATTGGATGCCGACGAGTTTCTGGAAGCCCGGGCCATCCCTGTGCAAGACCTGCTGGACGCATGCCGCAAGGGCGGCATTACCGATGCCAAGACCCTTACCTGCACCTTGTGGCTGCAGAACGTTCGCGCCGGCGCCTGGACTTTGGACTGGAAGGGCTGATTCGAACGTTGGCCGCCGATGTTCAGGCCTTTTCCATCTTCCTTGCCGGCTGCTCCGTTTGCTCCATCTTGTTTAAGGCGGTTTCCAGGCTGGCGACCGTGCGATCCACGTTGTGCAGCTTGTCCAGGCCGAACAAGCCGATGCGGAAGGTCTTGAAGCCTTGCGGCTCGTCGCATTGCAGCGGCACACCCGCCGCGGCTTGAAGGCCGGCCTGGGCGAATTTCCTGGCCGACTGCATGCCATCGTCGTCGGTGTAGCTGACCACTACCCCGGGAGCCTCGAAGCCTGGCGCCGCCACGCTTCTGTAGCCTTTTTTCCGCAACAGCCGGCGCACCTTGTCGCCCAGTTCCTGCTGTTCGGCGCGCACCTTTTCAAAGCCATAGGTCTCGGTCTCGGCCATGACGTCGCGCAAGACGGTCAATGAATCGGTTGGCATGGTGGCATGGTAGGCAAAGCCGCCTTGCTCATAGGCTTCCATGATTTGCAGCCATTTGCGCAAATCGCAGGCGAAACTGGTGCTGGTGGTGGCCTCGATTTCCTTGCGGGCCGATGGGCTCAGCATGACCAGGGCGCAGCATGCCGAAGCCGTCCAGCCTTTTTGCGGCGCGCTGATCAGGACGTCGACGCCCACGGCCCGCATGTCGACCCAGATCGTGCCGGAGGCTATGCAGTCCAGCACGAAAAGTCCGCCGGCCTCGTGCACCGCCGCCGCCAGCCGGCGCATGTAATCGTCGGGCAGCATAATGCCCGATGCGGTCTCCACATGGGCGGCAAAGACCAGGTCGGGCTGGTATTCCTTGATGGCCGCCACGACGTCCTCGATGGCCGGAGGCGCAAAAGCCGCCTGTTTGCCATCGTCCACGGGGCTGGCCTTCAGGATCCGGGTTTCGGACGGAATGCCGCCCATGTCGAAAATCTGGCTCCAGCGAAAGCTGAACCAGCCATTTCGGATCACCATGCATTTTTTGCCTGTCGCGAACTGGCGCGCGACCGCTTCCATGCCGAAGGTGCCGCTACCAGGCACCACAATGGCCGATTCGGCGTTATAGACATGCTTCAGTGTTCTGGAAATATCCTTCATCACTCCCTGGAAAGCGCCGGACATGTGATTCAGGGCACGGTCGGTGTACACCACCGAATATTCAAGCAATCCATCAGGGTCGACATCAGGCAGCAGGCCGGGCATGGTGTTCTCCAAAAATAGCGCATGAGGGGATTGACCGGATGCGCGGGACAGGAAATCGCCGATCTCCCGCAGGGCTTTGCCGCTTGAGGCGGCAATCAGCCGATTTTAGACGCATTGCGCCGCCAGGGTAAGCCCATGGGGCGCGGCTATGCTTCGGCGGCGCGGGTGCCGTCCCGATAGGCTTGCGGTGTAAGGCCGTGCCGCCGGGAGAAGGCACGCTGCAGCGCATCCACCGACCGGAACCCGCTGCGGTCCGCGATTCTGTCCTGCGTCCATCGGGTTTGGCGCAGCAACTGCGCGGCAACCGCCAGGCGGGCCTGTTCCACGAAGCGGGCCGGCGTGCTGCCGGTCGCGGCTGCGAACGCACGGGCGAAGTGCCGAGGACTCATCTGGACCCGTTCGGCCAGCGCCTGAACCGATAGATCCCCTTGGGGATGCATGCTTATCCAAGCCGCCAGTTCCCGCAAGCGGTCACTGGCGGAAGCTTGAACCTGGAGCATCTGGCTAAGCTGCGGATGCTCCGCGCCGCGAAGTAGCGGAAGCGCCAGCGTGCGGGCGATTTCCATTGAAACGGCATGTCCAAGGTCGTCTTCGACCAAGGCAAGCGCAAGTTCGATGCCGGTCGTGACGCCCGCCGAGGTCCATATGGGGCCGTCGTGTACGTAGATGCGCTCGCGCAGGACTTGAGCCTGTGGCCGCAGCGCTTGCAATTGGTCGCAGACGCGCCAATGCGTGGTGGCCTCGCGGCCGTCCAGCAGGCCGGCCGAAGCCAGTGCGAATGCGCCGCTGCATACACTGGCCACCCGGCGCATTTGCGCGGCGGTGCCGGCCAGCCAGGCGGCGACGCCCTGTTCGACAATGGCCGCGCGCACGGCGGGTTCGTCGCCGCCCGCCACGATCAGCGTATCGATGGCGGGCGGCAGTTGGCTCAACGCGCAAGTATCGGCGAATTTCACGCCGCAGCTGGTCGGCACAGTGCCTCCGAAGGGCGATGCAATATGCAGGCGGTAGGAGCCGGGACGCAGTTCCTCGGCCTTGCTGAATACACTGGCCGGGCCGGCAACGTCGATCACTTCCACACCTTTGAACGCGACGAGGACGACATCCCTGGCAGAAAGCGCGGTTTCTTCGTCCTTGTGGGGTAGGGCGGGCATAGCTAGACTCGATACATTACGGTTATGGAAGGGAGCCATCCATGCTTAGCTTACTACGGGCGGTACTGGGCGCAAGCATCGCGGCGCTCTTGCTGGCCGCATGCGAGGGGCGGGCGCCCCCGCCGCCGGCGCCGGACGATATCGCCCTTGCCGAGCGCCAGAAGCAGGCATTCGTCGATGCCTTGAAGCCAACCCGAGCCGGCCGGCCGGTGGTCGTTGTGCTGGCCTTGAACCAGGGCACCGAAATGACTGACCTTCTTCTGCCGCACGCCGTGTTGAAACGAGCCGGCGTGGCCGACGTGCGCATCGTCGCGCCGCGCCCCGGCCGGGTGGCGCTGTACCCCGCGCTGCAGATCGAAGGAGCGCAGGATTTCGCCGGCTTCGATCGCATGCATCCCTCGGGCGCGGACTATGTCATCGTTCCGGCCATGGATCCCGATGGTGATCCCGCCGTCCTCGGCTGGCTGCAGGGGCAGGCGCGGCGGGGCGCGCGAATAATAGGCCTGTGTTCCGGCGCCCGGGTGCTTGGCAATGCAGGCCTGCTCGATGGCCGGCGTTTCACCGGCCACTGGTACGATCGCGATACATTGCTCGACCACCCCGGTGCAAGCTATGTGCCGCATCAGCGCTATCTGATCGACAATGGCGTTGCCACCACGACGGGCATAACGGCTTCGGTGCCGGCCACGCTTGCGCTTGTGGAGGCCATCGGGGGCCGGGACAGGGCGCGGGCCGTCGCTCAGGATCTGGGAGTTGCCAGTTGGGATACGCGGCACGACAGCTCGCTGTTCGGCCTGAGTCTGGGCCGGGCGTCGGAATACCTGTTGAACAAGGCTGCATTCTGGCGCGATGAGCACTGGAGCATCGAAGTGGCGGACGGTATCGACGACATCGCCCTTGCGCTGGTCGCGGATGCCTGGTCACGCAGCGGACGCGCCAGTGTGCAGGCCGTGTCGGCATCAGGTCGGGTGACCTTGCGCAGCGGCCTGGTGCTCATGGCATCGTCCTCGGCCAGCGGCGAGTCGCCTTTCCTGCCTTTTTCGCCAGAGGTGAAGCCGGTCCGGCAACTGGACCGGGCTTTGTGCGGCATTGCCGGGCGCTACGGGACTGCGCGGCGCGACTGGGTCATGCAGGAAATGGAATACGCGGGACCCGATCCGGCCGCGCCCGGCCTGGCCTGCGCCGGGTAAGTGGCGGGCGGATGGTTAAAACAGATCCAGTTGGCGCTTGCTTTCGGATGGACGGCGAAAGAGCGACGTATCCAGGGGCTGCCGAGTCAGGTTCAGGCCGGCTTTCGCACAAGCCTTCCTGAACCGCTGCTCAAGAAGGTCGGCAAACACGCCGCTGCCTTTCATCCGGATGCCGAAGTCGGAGTCATAAACCCGGCCGCCGCGCATCTGCTTGATCAGGTTCATGACGTGGGCTTCTTTCAAGGGGTGGTGAGCCGCCAGCCATTCGCGGAACAAATCGGCGATTTCAAGCGGTAGCCGCAACAGCACGTAGGCGGCGCTTCTGGCGCCCGCGTCCTTTGCGCTGAACAGGACTCTTTCCATGTCGTGGTCGGTCAGCGAGGGAATGACGGGCGCGACGATGACACCGGTGGGGACCCCGGCCTCGCTGAGTTTGCGCAGGGCATCCAGGCGCGCGCCGGGCGTGCTGGCGCGAGGCTCCAGAGTGCGGGCGATATCGCGGTCCAGCGTGCCGATCGACATGAACACCCGGACCAGGTTCTTGCCGGCCATTTGCGCGAGCAGCTCGACATCCTGGGTGACCGAGGCGGACTTGGTCGTAATGGCGACCGGATGATTGAATTCTTGCAGCACAGCCAGAATTGAAGCTGTTATTCGTAGCCGCCGTTCTATGGGCTGGTAGGGATCGGTATTGGCCCCAAGCGCTATCAGCTTGGGAACATACGATGGACTGGACAAGGCCTTGCGCAATAGATCAGCCGCGTTGTGCTTGGCGTAGAGCTTGGTTTCGAAATCCAGGCCGGGCGAATGGTTCAGGTAGGCATGCGTAGGCCGCGCATAGCAGTATATGCAGCCATGTTCGCAGCCCCGGTATGGATTGATGGACTGATCGAAAGGAATGTCCGGCGAATCGTTGCGTGAAATAATGGATTTGGCCGTTTCGGCGGTGACGGTCGTGGCCGGCTTGGGAGTGTCGTCCGTTTGGCTTGTCGCCCATTCGTCGTCGAACGATACGCGCTGGAAGGCCTCGAACCGGGACGTCCCGTTCGACAGGCTGCCCCGTCCTTTGATGGGTGTGGCGCGCATGGCGTATCCCCGCTATATACTGTACAAATATACAGTATATAGCGCCTGTGCCTACGATGCGAATTGAAATTGCTCGAACGAATGCAGCTTTTCTTCGATGATGCGCTTGTGCGCGGAACTGCGGCCTTTTCCCACCCAGGTCCAGGCCTGCAGCAGCAGTTCGCGGCGGGCGCGATCCGCCTTCAGGTCCAGAACCGCCACGATTTCGTCATCGACCAGCACCGGCAGACCCATATAGCCATAAATACGCTTCTCCTTGGGCACATAGGCTTCAAACAGATGCTCATAGCCGAAGAACATCTTCAGCCGCTTGCGCTGGATGACCAAGGGATCGAAGGGCGAAAGAATATGAACGCCTGCTGTTTCCCCAGGAAGGCTGTCCAGGGTTTCGGGAAGCGACCAGTGTTCGACCTTGCCGGCGCCGTCCATCGCCACAGGGATCAGCTTCCCTTGTTTCACCCGTTTCTCGATGGCCTGGCGAAGCAGGGGCTTGCGCCCGGCGTTCAGATGGCAGGCGGAGTCCAGGCTGACCAGGCCTTGCGATCGCAGCGCCCGGTCCAGCAGGTAGTCGATGACTTGTTTCTCGCTGGCCTTCCTGGGCGGCCTGTCCCATTGAAAATGCCGGTCCATGAGCTCGTAGGTCTTCAACATGCCGGTGCGTTCGCTGACCGTCAGCTTGCCGATGTGAAAAGCCAATTGCAACGCCCGTTTCGAAGGCTTTCTGCTGGCCCAGGCATGATCTTTCTCCACCAACTCGTCGTCATCGATATCGCGTATCGATAATGCCCCATTGTCGCGAACGCGGGTGATGACTCTGCGAAGCTCGCTTTCAGTCACGGAGCTGAACCAGCTTCGCGGCGACAGGCGCTGCTGTTTCATGTCGCCCATGAAGAATCGTAGATCGTCGGCCGGAATGTACGACAAAGCGTGAGTCCAGTATTCGAATACCGTTTTGTCCACGGTTTGCGCCTGCCGCAAATGATCGCGTCGGTAATCGGGAATGCGCGTCCAAAGGATGTGGTGGTGGCAGCGCTCGATGACGTTGATGGTGTCGATCTGTACATAGCCCAGATGCTGGACTGCCGCAGGCGTGGCTTGGGGGCCGCCGCCGAACGGGGCGTTGGCATCCAGCCTTTGGGCGCGCAGCCATAGGCGGCGGGCCTGCGATTGGCTTATATCGAGCCACATGCTTGCTTAGTGTCCTGGACGAAAGCGGTTCAAAAAGTGACTTTGACGGATGGGGCGCTGCGCTGCGCCGGCCCATGGAATACCGCTTCGATATTGTTGCCGTCGGGGTCGATCACAAAAGCCGCGTAGTAGTCGGGGTGGTATTCACGCAATCCCGGAGCGCCGTTATCTTTGCCGCCATGGGCCAGCGCCGCCTTGTAAAAGGCGTCGACCATGGCCTGGTCGCGTGCCTGGAATGCCAGGTGAACGGGACCGGTCAGCCGGCCTTGCGCAGCCGGACTGTCGGCGCTGGAGACCACCAGTTCGTCGGCCCAGAAAAAGCCGTCGCTGGTGCCGCCCATAGGTATGCCCAGCGTGTCGAGGATGGCGGAATAAAAGGCCTGGCTGGCGCCCAGGTCGCGTACCACCAACTGGATATGGTCGATCAATCGACCGCGATGCAGTTCATGTATTTCCATTGTTTCTCCGGTTCAACCATTTTTAGCTGTTTGCACCCTGGCTTCTATTTTTGCCGCGCCTGCGCAATGAGTGCGTCCAGCTTGATTCCGTCGGCCGTGAACACCCGTATGCCTTCGGCCAGCTTCTCGGTCGCCATGGCGTCCTGGTTCAGTTCGGTGCGGAACGCCACTTCGTTGCTGGCCACCCATTCGGGCGCGGTTTTCCTGGCTTCCTGCGGATCGAGCGCCCGTTCCAGCGGTTCGGTGCTTTGTGAAAGCTGATTCAGCAGGTCGGGACTGATGGTGAGCAGGTCGCAGCCGGCCAGCGCCCGGATTTGCCCGATATTCCGGAAACTGGCCCCCATGATTTCCGTGGGGATGTCGTAGGCCTTGTAATAGTCGTAGATGCGCTTCACCGACAGCACGCCCGGGTCGGCCGCGCCGGCATTGGCGGCTTCGTCCCATTGCGCACCCGCCGCTTTCTTGTGCCAATCATAGATGCGGCCTACGAAAGGCGATATCAGCTGCGCCTTGGCCTGGGCGCATGCCAGCGCCTGGGGCAGGGCGAACAGCAGGGTCATGTTGCAGCGTATGCCCTCGGCCTGCAATACCTTGGCGGCCTGGATGCCTTCCCAGGTGGACGCCAGCTTGATCAGCACCCGTTCGCGCTCGATGCCGGCGCGCAGGTACATGCCGATAATCTGGCGGGCACGCTCGATGCTGGCTTGCGTGTCGAAGGATAGCCGCGCGTCGACTTCGGTCGATACCCGGCCGGGGATGATACCCAGGATTTCTTTCCCGAAAGCGACCAGCAACTGATCGGCCAATTCGGCGCTGGAGGCGCTGGCGTGGTCGGCCACTGTTTTTTCCAGCAGGTGCCGGTTTTCTTCCTGCTGCACGGCCTTCAGGATAAGCGATGGGTTGGTCGTGGCATCGGTGGGGCGATGCTTGCGCATGGTGTCGAAATCGCCGGTGTCGGCGACGACGGTTGTAAACTGACGCAGGGAATCGAGCTGGTTGGACATGATTTTTTACACCGTTCAAGACAATACGAGGCGGGCCGCGGCGTATTAATCGCCACTTGGCAAACTGTAGACCATTTCCGCAAAGCCTACAGGCGCCGGGCGCGGCTTTGTACCCGCATTTACACCCATTTAATTAGACCTTAGCAGTCTCAAGGTATAATTAGAAGGTTTAATTATTGACTTTACAACCGGGGTTTACAGTGCTGCCGTCACTCTTTTCCGAGGGGCCTGATCAGGCTCCTTCAGCAATTCTTGCCTTGGCAGACGGTACCATCTTCAAGGGTGTCTCTATCGGCGCCGATGGTTATTGCGTCGCCGAAATCGTCTTCAACACCGCCATGACCGGGTATCAGGAAATCCTGACCGATCCCAGCTACAACGGGCAAATCGTTACCCTTACCTATCCTCATATCGGCAATACCGGCGTCAACGACGAAGACGTCGAATCGACGCAGGTGCATGCGGCCGGGCTGGTCGTGCGCGACTGCTCGCTGCGCGTCTCCAATTTTCGCGCCACGCAATCCCTGCCCGATTATCTGAAGGCACAGGGCGTCGTGGCCATTTCCGGCATCGATACCCGCAAGCTTACGCGCATATTGCGCGACGGCGGGGCGCAGGGCGCCTGCATCCTGGTGGGCGATGATGCCGAACGCGCCGTGCAACTGGCCCGCGATTTCCCGGGCATGTCGGGCCAGGACCTGGCCAAGGTGGTCTCCATCAAGGCTTCGAACGACTGGCGCGCCGGCACATGGCAACTGGGCAAGGGTTTTTCGCAGCCCGACAGCCATACCTACCATGTCGTGGCCTACGACTACGGCATCAAGACCAACATCCTGCGTTTGCTGGCCGATCGCGGCTGCCGCATTACTCTGGTCCCGGCGCAAACTCCCGTTGCCGACGTGCTGGCCCTGAAGCCGGACGGCATCTTCCTGTCCAACGGGCCGGGCGATCCCGAGCCTTGCGACTACGCCATCGACGCCTGCAAGGCGGCGCTTCAGCAAAAAATACCCCTGTTCGGCATATGCCTGGGGCAGCAGATTCTTGGCCTGGGCATGGGCGCCAAGACCATCAAGATGAAAACCGGCCACCATGGCGCCAACCACCCCGTGCAGGACCTGGATACGGGCCGGGTGTTCATCACCAGCCAGAATCACGGCTTCAATGTCGATCCCGACTCCCTGCCGGCCAACGCCCGCGTCACGCACGTATCGCTGTTCGACGGCACGCTGCAAGGATTCGAGCTCACCGACACCCCCGCATTCTGCTTCCAGGGCCATCCCGAAGCCAGCCCCGGCCCACACGATATCGTGGTGCTCTTCGATAAATTCATCAGCCTCATGGCCAATAAAAAATAATTCAGCAATATGCCAAAGCGTTCAGATATAAAAAGCATTCTCATCATTGGCGCAGGCCCGATCATCATCGGTCAGGCCTGCGAATTCGACTACTCCGGCGCACAGGCCTGCAAGGCCCTCAAGGCCGACGGCTACCGCACCATTTTGGTGAACAGCAATCCGGCCACCATCATGACCGATCCGGAGACGGCCGACGTCACCTACATCGAGCCCATCACCTGGCAGGCCGTTGAAAAAATCATCGAACGCGAAAAGCCCGATGCGCTGCTGCCCACGATGGGCGGCCAGACCGCGCTCAATTGCGCGCTCGACCTGGTCCACCAGGGCGTGCTGGAAAAGCATGGGGTCGAGCTTATCGGCGCCAACGAACATGCCATTGAAAAGGCCGAGGACCGCCAGAAATTCAAGCAGGCCATGACCAAGATCGGCCTGGAATCGGCCAAGTCCGGCGTGGCCCACTCCATGGACGAGGCCTGGGAAGTCCAGCGCCGCATCGGCGACGAAGCCGGCAACTCGGGCTTTCCCGTGGTCATCCGGCCCAGCTTCACCATGGGCGGCACGGGCGGCGGCATCGCCTACAACAGCGAAGAGTTCGAAAGCATTTGCCGGCGCGGCCTGGAAGCCTCGCCCACCAAGGAACTGCTCATCGAGGAATCCCTGCTGGGCTGGAAAGAATACGAAATGGAAGTCGTGCGCGATTGCGCCGACAATTGCATTATCGTCTGCTCGATCGAGAACCTGGATCCCATGGGCGTGCATACGGGCGACTCCATCACCGTGGCGCCCGCGCAAACCCTGACCGACAAGGAATACCAGATCATGCGCAACGCATCGATCGCGGTATTGCGCGAAATCGGCGTGGACACGGGGGGCTCCAACGTCCAGTTCGCGGTCAATCCGCAGACCGGGCGCATGATCGTCATCGAAATGAACCCGCGCGTGTCGCGCTCCTCGGCGCTGGCCTCCAAGGCCACGGGCTTCCCCATCGCCAAGGTGGCGGCGCGCCTGGCCGTGGGCTATACGCTGGACGAACTCAAGAACGAGATCACCGGCGGCGCCACGCCGGCGTCGTTCGAGCCTTCGATCGACTACGTGGTGACCAAGGTTCCCCGTTTTGCCTTCGAGAAATTCCCCCAGGCCGATTCGCGCCTGACCACGCAAATGAAATCCGTGGGCGAAGTCATGGCTATAGGCCGGACTTTCCAGGAATCCTTCCAGAAAGCCTTGCGCGGGCTGGAAGTTGGCGTCGACGGCCTGAATCAAAAAACCACCGATCGCGAGAAGCTGCAGATCGAGCTGGGCGAACCCGGCCCGGAACGCATCTGGTACGTGGGCGACGCCTTCGCCCAGGGCTTCAGCCTTGAAGAAGTCCACGGCCTGACCAGCATCGATCCCTGGTTCCTGGCCCAGATCAAGGAAATCGTCGACATCGAGCTTGCGCTCGAACAGAAGACCCTGGCCGACCTGGACCACGACACCGTCTGGCAACTGAAGCGCCGGGGCTTTTCCGATCGCCGCCTGGCCTTCCTGCTGGACACTTCGGAAGCTGAAGTGCGCAAGCTGCGCCACCAGTTGGGCGTCCGCCCGGTCTACAAGCGTGTCGACACCTGCGCCGCCGAGTTCCCCACGCGCACGGCCTATATGTATTCCACGTACGAAGACGAGTGCGAGGCCGCGCCCACCGACCGCAAGAAAATCATTGTTCTTGGCGGCGGCCCCAATCGTATCGGGCAGGGTATCGAATTCGATTATTGCTGCGTGCATGCCGCATTGGCATTGCGCGAAGACGGCTATGAAACCATCATGGTCAACTGCAATCCCGAAACGGTTTCCACCGACTACGATACCTCCGACCGCCTGTACTTCGAGCCCCTTACGCTCGAAGACGTGCTGGAAATCGTCCACAAGGAAAACCCCGTCGGCATGATCGTGCAGTACGGCGGCCAGACGCCGCTGAAGCTGGCGCGCGCCCTCGAGGCCAATGGCGTGCCCATCATCGGCACCAGCCCCGAATCCATCGACGTGGCCGAAGACCGCGAGCGCTTCCAGAAGCTGCTGAACAAGCTGGGCCTGCGCCAGCCGCCCAACCGCACGGCGCGCACCGAAGGCGAAGCCCTGGCCCATGCCTCTGAAATCGGCTACCCCCTGGTGGTGCGCCCCAGCTATGTGCTGGGCGGGCGGGCCATGGAAATCGTTCACGAGCAGCAGGACCTCGAGCGCTACATGCGCGAAGCCGTCAAGGTCAGCAACGATTCGCCGGTCCTGCTGGATCATTTCCTGAACAACGCGACCGAGGTCGACGTGGATTGCCTGGCCGACGGTGAAACCGTGTTCATCGGCGGCGTCATGGAGCATATCGAACAGGCCGGCGTGCATTCCGGCGATTCGGCCTGCAGCCTGCCGCCGTACTCCCTGTCGGCCGAGGTTATCGCCGAGATCAAGCGCCAGACATCGCTGATGGCGCGCGCTCTGAATGTGAAGGGCCTGATGAACGTGCAGTTCGCCATCCAGGACGGCGATGTGTATGTGCTTGAGGTCAATCCGCGCGCCTCGCGCACGGTGCCCTATGTATCCAAGGCGACCGGGCTGCAACTGGCCAAGATCGCGGCGCGCGCCATGGCGGGCAAGACGCTGGCCGAACAAGGCATACGCAAGGAAGTCGTCCCCCCCTATTACGCCGTGAAAGAAGCGGTGTTCCCCTTCGTCAAGTTCCCGGGCGTGGACACCATCCTGGGGCCTGAAATGAAATCCACCGGCGAAGTCATGGGTGTGGGCATGAGCTTCGGAGAGGCCTTCGTCAAGTCGCAATTGGCGGCCAGCGTATTGCTGCCCGAATCCGGCACGGCGTTCATCAGCGTGCGCGCGCAAGACAAGCCGCGCGCCGTGGAAGTGGCCCGTGGCCTAAGCGAGCTGGGCTTCAAGATTGTCGCCACCCGCGGCACCGCTGCGGCGATCGAAGCGGCCGGCCTGGAAGTCCAGGTGGTCAACAAGGTCACCGAAGGGCGTCCGCACATCGTCGACATGATCAAGAACGGCGAAATCGCCTTGGTCATCAACACGGTCGAAGAGCGGCGCAACGCGATCGCCGACTCGCGGATGATACGCACCAATGCGCTGGCGGCCCGGGTTACCTTCTTCACCACCATAGCGGGCGCTCGCGCGGCTGTCGAAGGCCTGCAATACATGCGCCAGGGCGATGGCCTGAAGGTGTATTCCCTGCAAGACCTGCACGCCTCTTTGCCGGCCCAATAAGGGCGGCGCGTTCATGAGGCGCGTCTTCATCACCGGGGCGAGCAGCGGCATAGGCGCCGCGCTCGCCCTGTTTTATGCGCGGCGCGGCGATCAGTTGGCCTTGCTGGGCCGTCGCCAGGATGCCTTGCTGGCATTGCGGGACAGCCTGCCGGGCAGCCATCACGTCTATGTCGCCGATGTCCGCGACCGCGCCGCCCTGCATGCGGCCGCGCACGATTTCCTGGCTCAAGGCCCGGTCGATATCGTCATCGCCAGCGCCGGGATCAGCGCCGGGACGCTTACCGAGGAGCTCGACGATTTCCAGGTGTTCGAATCCATCGTTGCAACCAATCTGAATGCCACCGTGGCCACCTTCGAGCCTTTCATTGCTTCGATGAAACAGCGCGGGGCCGGCCGTTTGGTGGGAATCGCCAGCGTGGCCGCTGTGCGCGGCCTGCCCGGGGCGGGCGCCTACAGCGCCTCCAAGGCGGCTGTCCGGACTTATTGCGAAAGCCTGCGGGTCGAACTGAGCCGTACGGGGATCAAGGTGGTAACGATTGCGCCTAGCTTCATCCAGACCCCGATGACGTCGCACAATCCCTACAAGATGCCTTTCCTGATGCCGGTGGACCGGTTTGCGGAACAGGCCGCCATGGCCATCGACAAGGGCCTGTCGTATAAAGTGATCCCTTGGCAAATGGCCGGGGTGGCCCGCTTGCTAAGCCTGGTGCCCGACAGGCTTTACGACTACTTTGCCTTCAAGCGCAAGCGCAAGCCCCGGATGCATTAAGCCCGCGTGGCCATAGGCGGCGCCGCATCGAAATCGGCGTCGCCATCGGCATAAAGCCAACGTCCGTCTTCCAGAACGAAGCGGCTGCGTTCGCGTAGCCGATGGGCGCGTCCCGCTTCCCGGTAGCGCGCCGTGAAAACGACTTCCGCCCGCGTATCGTCCAGCCTGCTGTGGCTTTCCACTTTCAATCCCAGCCAGCGTATGCCATGCGCCTGGCCCGGCGGCGCCAGATCCAGGCTGGCCGGCCGCGTCAAGGGATGCCAGGTCGCCAGCAGGTAGGCCTCCAGGCCCAGCGCATAGGCGGTGTATCGGGATCGCATCAGGCACTCGGCATCGGGCGCGGGCGCGTGTCCGTCTATAAAGCGCTGGCAGCAAGCGGAATAGGAAAGGCCCGGTTCGCGGCCGCCGCAAGGGCAGGGGGTCGCGCCAAGTTTGGCTTGTTGCATGTGCGGCTCCGTATCTTGCGCTGATCGGCCCTAAATGACATCGTCTAGAGCGGCCATGGCCAGGTGTTCGGTTTGGCCCCATTCCTGCATGTGCCAGCGCCTGTTTTCATCGATGGCGAACTGGTTGATGCTGGTGTTCAGGATGGGATCGGGCCGGACGGCGTCCAGAGGCAAGCCATTGGCGATGCGCCAGGCGATGTCAATGACGCCGCCATGCGAAAACACCATGATGTTCTTGCCTTGGTGGTCGCGCGCCAGGCCTTCGAAGGCCTGAGCGATGCGCGTGGAGAATGTCTTCAGGGTCTCTCCGTTTTCCACCGCCTGGTCGGGGTCGCGGAAATTAATCCGGCATCCGCCTTCCTGTTCGCCGTTCAGCAAAGCCCAATCCTGCCCCTCGTAGATGCCATAGCAGCGTTCGCGCAGGCCCGCATGGCGCTCTATGGGCAGGCCGAAATGTCCGGCCGCGTCGCGGGCCGTTTCGTAGGCGCGAACCAGGTCGCTGGCGACGACCAAGTCGATCTTTGCATCGAAAGAAGGCGAGCGCAAATAGCCGCTCAGTTGCCGGGCCTGCTGAACGCCGACGGCGCTAAGCGGAATGTCCAGCCAGCCCTGAAGCCGTCTGTCCGCATTCCATTGGGTTTCGCCGTGGCGTATCAGCCAGAATCGGGTGGTATTCACGTAATGCACTCACTTAAGGATGAATCGGATGGCGCTGGAGACACAACAGTATATTAAGTGTTGCGGTCCAATGCTTCGCGACCGTACACTCTCGCCTCAGTAAAACAGCAATTCAATTCCAATAAAGGGTGCGTATCCCATGTCGAACACTTATTTTCCGCGCTGGCGCAAAGTCCAAAGCAGCGCCAGCGGCGTCGTTGTGCAGCCTGACGAATGCATGTCCTGGCCGCAGAATATTGCGATGGGCGCCCAGCACGTCGTGGCCATGTTCGGTTCGACGATACTGGCCCCCTTGCTGATGGGCTTTGATCCGAACGTCGCCATCCTGATGTCGGGCATCGGCACACTGATCTTCTTCCTCTTCGTCGGCGGCCGGGTGCCCAGCTACCTGGGCTCCAGCTTCGCCTTCATCGGCGGCGTCATCGCGGTGACCGGCTATGCGGGCGCCGGCGCCAATGGCAATATCGGCGTGGCGCTGGGCGCCATCATTGCCTGCGGTTTCGTCTATACCCTGATCGGCCTGGCGGTCTGGTGGATGAACGCGCGCTCCGGCGGCGCCAGCCAGTGGATCGATACCTGGATGCCGCCTGTCGTGACCGGCGCCATCGTTGCCGTCATCGGCCTGAATCTGGCGCCCATCGCGGCCAAGGGCGCCATGGGCGGATCCACCTTCGACGCCCTGATGGCGCTCATGACGGTGCTGTGCGTGGGCGGCATCGCCGTCTATACCCGGGGCACCACCCAGCGCCTGCTGATCCTGGTGGGCCTGCTGCTGGCCTGCGTCATCTATGCGGTGTTCACCAATGTACTGGGCATGGGCAAACCCATTGATTTCAGCGGAGTGGCCAACGCCGCATGGCTGGGCCTGCCGCATTTCGCGGCTCCCGTGTTCCAGCTGCACGCCATGAGCGTGATCGTGCCGGTGGCCATCATCCTGGTGGCCGAGAACCTGGGCCACATCAAGGCGGTCAGCGCCATGACGGGGAAAAACCTGGACGTCTATCTGGGCCGGGCCTTTGTGGGCGACGGCGTGGCCACCATGGTCTCGGGCGCGGTCGGAGGCACGGGCGTCACGACCTACGCCGAGAATATCGGCGTCATGACGGTTACCCGCATCTATTCCACCCTGGTTTTCGTGGTGGCCGCCTGCATCGCCATCCTGCTGGGCTTTTCGCCCAAGTTCGGGGCGCTGATCCAGATCATCCCCGGGCCGGTTCTGGGCGGGATGTCCGTCGTGGTGTTCGGTCTGATCGCCGTGGCCGGCGCCCGCATCTGGGTGGTGAATCAGGTCGATTTCAGCGACAACCGCAATCTTATCGTGGCAGCCGTCACCCTGGTGCTGGGCGCCGGCAATTTCTCGGTCCAGTTCGGTGCCTTCAAGCTGGACGGCATCGGCACGGCTACCTTCGGCGCGATCATTTTGTACGCGCTGCTGCGTTTGGGGTCGGGCAGGGGCAAATCCTTGCTCTAAAACATCCCGTATCCATGATTTACAAGGAAAAACAGTTTATTTTCAACAGTTTGATTGATTTTTAAGGGACGCAAGCCTTCCGCTCGGTCAAAGGCTTGCAATTTCCTTGAAGTTTGCCGACAATAGCTACATATCCCCGGTTTGCATCCAGGCCGGGGTTTTATTTTGGACTAGACCTAATTGTTGTTTACAGCTATAAAAAACCAACGATTCCTTTAGTTCGCATCAATGGGCGGTATTCTCCGCCCTAATAATTTACTAATAGGCGCTCCTTTGTGGGGAGCGTCTTTTTACTTTTTATTCAGGAATACCTATGTCTGCGATACCGTTGACAACACGCGGCGCTGAGCGCTTGCAAGCAGAATTACATCGTTTGAAGACCATCGAGCGTCCTGCGGTCATTAATGCCATCGCCGAGGCCCGCGCCCAGGGCGATCTATCTGAAAACGCCGAATACGACGCCGCGCGCGAACGCCAGGCCTTTGTTGAAGGGCGCATCCAGGAACTGGAGGGCACCTTGTCCAATGCCCAGGTCATCGACCCGGCTTCGCTCGATGTCGACGGCAAAGCCGTGTTCGGCGCCACCGTCGAAATCGAAGACCTGGCATCGGGCGAACGCGTTACCTATCAAATCGTGGGCGACGTCGAGGCCGACATCCGGGCCAACCTTATTTCCGTCTCCAGCCCCGTGGCCCGGGCCCTGATCGGCAAAGGCGAGGGCGATGTGGTCGAAGTCAAGGCGCCGGCGGGCATACGCGAATTCGAAGTCCTTAACGTCAGCTATCTGTAGCAGGCCGGCGGCGCACGCCATCCTCTTGTAAAATACCCGCATAGCCGGCCGTTTGCGGCCGGGCAGCAAAAAAGCCCCCACGCCGCGCCTTCGGCTTGCTGCCCCCAAAGGGGGCGCTTTTTACCTTGGGGCGGCCCGGCGGAAAAAAAAGCCCATACACGGAACGTGTTGGGCTTTATAATTTGCGCGCCGCGAAGCCGCGCGCCATGAAAGCGCATGCCGGCTTGGCCGGCGGTCAGCGTTTTCCGGGGCGTAGATTGCGGCGTGCCCCGGCACGCAACGATAGCGCGCTGCCGGAACGGCGCGGTATGCCATGATCGGCGCGATCAGCCGATGCCGCGCTGGCGCGCCGGGCGCGAGGCGCCGCTGTTTCGGGTTTGTCGGTTTTCTGGGCGGCGCGCTTGGCTTTTTCTGTGCGGCGGGTTCGCGTCAGGCCTTCAGCGGCCTGTTTCTTGGGCGTATGGGGTTCCGACGGCTTGCGTACCGCTCGGGTCGCGTACTGTTCTTCGGCCTTGGCACGCTGGGCCGCGACATCGGGCCGATAGATAATCAGTGTTTTGCCAAGGTGGTGAACCAGCGCGCACGACAGGGTCTCGCAAATGGTTTCCTGCATGGCGTCGCGCGCTTCGCGTTCCTCGCCGGCTATGCGAACCTTGATCAATTGGTGCGCATTCAGGTTGAGGTCGATTTCTTTGAGCACCGATTCGGTCAAGCCGCGGTCGCCAATCAGAACGACCGGGCGCAAAGGGTGGGCGGCGGCGCGCAGGGCGCTACGCTCTTGGGAAGTAATGTCGAGTTTGGGCATATTGAGATTGTACGGGAATGGCCAAAAAAAAATTCTCAAAAGAATGGATTCAGCAACATATTAATGATCCCTACGTCAAAATGGCGCAACAGAAGGGGTACCGGGCGCGGGCGGCTTTCAAGCTTTCCGAGATACTCGATGCCGAAAAACTGATGCGCCCCGGCGATACGGTCATCGATTTGGGTTCCGCGCCGGGCAGTTGGTCGCAAGTGGCCCGCGAGCGCCTTGTGGCTTCGGGCGGGGTCATCAATGGGCGGGTCATCGCGCTTGACATGCTGCCCATGGAGCCCGTTGCCGGGGTGGAGTTCATCCAGGGCGACTTCCGCGAGGATGCCGTGCTCGAGCAATTGAAAAATATGCTTGGAGGCGCGCAGGTGGACCTTGTTATATCCGACATGGCCCCCAACTTATCAGGTGTAGGCTCGGCGGATTCAGCTAGAATTCAGCATGTGTGCGATCTGGCCCTGGATTTTGCCTGCGGGCACCTGAAGCCCGATGGCGCATTGATCGTCAAGGCCTTCCACGGCAGCGGTTTCTCGCAGATCGTCGAATCCTTCAAGCGGCACTTTCAAAAAGTCGTCGAACGCAAGCCCAAGGCATCGCGCGACAAGTCGTCCGAGACCTTTCTGGTGGGGCGGCGTTTGAAGCAGTAGGGACACAAGGGTTTTCTTAAACGCGATTCCTTCTATCGAGTAGAATGAGTCATTGACATACTTGTTTTGCTGCCGTTATTGCGGGGGTTTGGCAAGCCGAAGTTACAAGTAGGAGGTTGGCTTTGAACAACTCGTTTTCCAAGGTTGCGATCTGGATGGTGATCGCGCTGGTCCTGTTTACTGTATTCAAGCAGTTCGACGGGCGCGCGACCACGGCCGAAACCGTGACCTATACCCAATTCATGAACGACGCCCAGGCGGGCCGCATCAGCAAGGTGGATATCCAGGGCGACACCCTGTTCGTCACCCCCGATGCCGGACGCCCCTACAGCCTGACCTCGCCCGGCGATCTATGGATGGTGCCTGAATTGGTCAAGTCCGGCGTGCAAGTTTCCGGCAAGGCTCGCGAGGAACCCTCCTTCCTGACCAGCCTGTTCATCTCGTGGTTCCCCATGCTGCTGCTGATCGGCGTATGGGTATTTTTCATGCGCCAGATGCAGGGCGGCGGCAAGGGCGGGGCGTTCAGCTTCGGCAAATCGCGCGCCCGCATGCTCGATGAGAACACCAACCATATTACGTTTGCCGATGTCGCCGGTTGCGACGAAGCCAAGGAAGACGTCCAGGAACTGGTCGACTTCCTGCGCGATCCCACCAAGTTCCAGCGCCTGGGCGGACGCATTCCGCGCGGCGTGCTGATGGTCGGCTCGCCCGGCACCGGCAAGACCTTGCTGGCCAAGGCCATTGCCGGCGAGGCCAAGGTCCCGTTCTTCAGCATCTCCGGTTCCGATTTCGTGGAAATGTTCGTTGGCGTGGGCGCGGCCCGCGTACGCGACATGTTCGAGAATGCCAAGAAGCAGGCGCCTTGCATCATCTTCATCGATGAAATCGATGCGGTCGGCCGCCAGCGCGGCGCAGGCCTGGGCGGCGGCAACGACGAACGCGAACAAACACTGAACCAGTTGCTGGTCGAGATGGACGGCTTTGAAACCGGCCAGGGCGTATTGGTGGTTGCCGCCACCAACCGTCCCGATGTGCTCGATCCGGCGCTGCTGCGCCCGGGGCGCTTCGACCGCCAGGTCGTGGTGTCCCTGCCCGATATCCGCGGACGCGAGCAAATCCTCAAGGTCCACATGCGCAAGGTGCCTCTGGCCACCAACGTCGATGCGCTGGTGCTGGCGCGCGGCACGCCCGGTTTCTCGGGCGCCGACCTGGCCAACCTGGTCAACGAAGCCGCGCTGTTCGCGGCACGCCGCAACGGCCGCACGGTCGACATGAGCGACTTCGAAAAGGCCAAGGACAAGATCATCATGGGCGCCGAGCGCCGTTCCATGATCATGCCCGAGGAAGAGCGCCGCAACACGGCCTACCACGAGGCCGGCCACGCGCTGGTCGCCCGCCTGCTGCCCAAGACCGACCCCGTGCACAAGGTCACCATCATTCCGCGCGGCCGCGCCCTGGGCGTGACCATGCAGTTGCCCGAAGGCGACCGCTACAGCATGGACAAGGAACGCCTGCTGAACACCATCGCCGTATTGTTCGGCGGCCGCATCGCCGAAGAGGTCTTCATGAACCAGATGACCACGGGTGCATCCAACGACTTCGAACGGGCCACGGCGATAGCGCGCGACATCGTTACGCGCTATGGCATGACCGATTCCCTGGGGCCGGTGGTCTATGCCGAAAACGAAGGCGAGGTCTTCCTTGGCCGCAGCGTGACCAAGACCACCCATGTGTCCGAAGCCACCATGCAAAAGGTCGATCACGAAATTCGCGCGATCATCGACCAGCAATACACGGTCGCGCGCAAGATCATCGAAGACAACCGCGACAAGATGGAAGCCATGACGGCAGCCTTGCTCGAATGGGAAACCATCGACGCCGACCAGATCCAGGACATCATGGAAGGCCGTCCGCCGCGTGCGCCGCAACCTCCGTCGTCCAATAACGATGCGTCGGGCACGACGCCGCCCACCGGCCTGACGTCGGCCGGGGGCAATGCCGCCGCAACGCCGGTATAGGTTTCATCCAGCACGCGAATGAGTTCATCTTTGCTTTGTGGGCGCTTCGAGCTAAGTCTCGAGCGCCCATTGATAATGGGAATCGTCAACGTCACTCCCGATTCCTTCTCGGATGGCGCCGCGCATTTTGAAACCGCCGCCGCGGTCGCGCATGCCCATGCCCTTATCGATCAAGGCGCCGACATGCTCGATATCGGGGGCGAGTCGACGCGGCCCGGTGCCGAGCCGGTCTCGATCGGGGACGAACTGGCACGCATCCTGCCCGTGATCGAGGCCCTCAAAGGCTGCGGCCTACCCTTGTCTGTCGATACCTTCAAGCCGGAAGTCATGCGCAGCGCCCTGGCCGCGGGCGCGGACATGATCAACGACATCTATGGCTTTCGCCGCCCGGGGGCGCTGGAGGCCGTTGCGGAATCGAACTGCGGCCTGTGCATCATGCATATGCAAGGTGAGCCCAAAACCATGCAGCAGGCGCCGCGATACGGCGATATCCTGGCCGAAGTGGAAGGCTTCCTGCGCGAGCGCAGCGCGGCCGCCCTGGCCGCCGGGGTGGATCGCCGCCGCATTGTTCTGGACCCGGGATATGGCTTCGGCAAGACGCCGGCGCAGAACTACCAGTTGCTGCGGGAATTGCGGAATATAGATACTGACGGATACCCCTGGCTGATCGGCCTGTCGCGCAAATCGATGATAGGCCACGTCATCGGCCGCGAGCCGGCCGAACGCGTGTTCGGCAGCGTGGCTGCCGCGCTGGCCGCCGTGGCCCGGGGCGGACATATAGTACGTGTGCACGATGTCGCTGCGACCGTGGATGCGATAAAAGTGTGGCGAGCAATCGAACTCGGAGATTTTCTATGACAGAGCGTAAATATTTTGGCACGGACGGTGTGCGCGGCGAAGTGGGCGGACCCACGATCAATGCCGAGTTTGCGCTTCGACTGGGTTACGCCGCCGGCCGCGTGCTGGCGCGCAAGTACCCGGGGCGCGGGCGCCCGGCTGTGGTCATCGGCAAGGACACGCGTATTTCCGGCTATATGCTGGAATCCGCGCTGGAGGCGGGCCTGTCCGCCGCCGGCATCGACGTCCTGCTGGCCGGGCCCGTGCCCACGCCGGCTGTGGCCTACCTGACGCGGGCGCTTCGGCTGGTGGCGGGTATCGTCATCAGCGCTTCGCACAATCCCTATCAGGACAACGGCATCAAGTTCTTTTCGGCGCAGGGCATGAAACTGCCTGACGAGATCGAGGCTGAAATCGAAGCCGCGATCGACGAGCCGCTGGGCTGCGTCAGTTCCGAAGCGCTGGGCCGCGCCCGCCGTATCGATGACGCCGCGGGGCGTTATATCGAATTCTGCAAAAGCACGTTTCCCAACGAGCTCGACCTGTCGGGCCTGTCCATCGTCGTCGACGCCGCCAATGGCGCGGCCTACCACATTGCCCCCCATGTATTCCGCGAGCTGGGCGCCGAGGTCTTCGCCATCGGCTGCCAGCCCGACGGCCTGAATATCAATGAAGGCGTGGGGGCGATGCATCCCGAGCGCCTGGTCGAAGAAGTGAAGGCCAGGGGCGCCGACCTGGGCGTGGCGCTGGATGGCGATGCCGACCGTTTGCAGATGGTGGATGGCAGCGGGCGCCTGTATAACGGCGACGAGCTGCTTTATGCGATCGTGCGCGATCGCATGACCCAGAAGCCGGTAGAGGGCGTCGTGGGCACGCTGATGACCAATTTCGGCTTCGAGAAGCAGATGGAGCAATTGGGCGTCGGCTTCGAACGGGCCAAGGTGGGCGACCGCTATGTGCTTGAAAGCATGCAGAATCGCGGCTGGCTGTATGGCGGGGAAAGCTCGGGCCATCTGCTCTGCCTGGATTGCCACACGACCGGCGACGGCATCATCGCGGCCTTGCAAGTCCTGACGGCCATGAGCCGCAGCGGACGCAAGCTGGACGACCTGGTGTCGGAGCTGAAAATGTATCCCCAGAAAATGGTCAATGTCCCATTGGCGCCCGGGACGCGGTGGCAGACGCATTCAGGCCTGCTGGCAGCCAAGGAAAGCGTGGAGCGTCAATTGAACGGACGTGGGCGGGTGCTTATACGCGCTTCGGGCACCGAGCCCAAGCTGCGCCTCATGGTCGAGGCCGAAGATGCCGCCCTGGCGGATCAAGGGGTGCAGCAGCTGCTTGCGGTGGATTTAACAAACGGGTAACGTGCTTATCAAATGCTTGAAACATTCTGCCTGCAAACTACTGGAATGTTTACGGAGTTATATGCATGTTAGAGCTTGCCCGGATTCAGCCTGAAGCACCCCTTGGCACCGCTTTGCCCGATCTGGCCGCCCCCGGCGGGCTGGTCATGGGGCTGGCGCGAACCAATGAAGAGCTCGAGGCCATACAGCGCTTGCGCTACAACGTCTTCACCGAAGAAATGAATGCCGTGTTCCCGGACGCGGTCGACGGCCTGGACAGCGACCGCTACGATCCCTGGTGCGAGCACTTCATGGTCAAGGAAATCAACACGGGCCGGGTAGTGGGCACGTATCGGCTGCTGACTCCCGCCAATGCAAAAAAAGCCGGCGGCTATTATTCCGAATCCGAATTCGACCTGAGCGGCCTGGGCTCCATGCGCGACGAACTGGTCGAAGTGGGGCGTTCATGCACGCACGCCGATTACCGCAATGGTTCGGTCATCATGCTGCTCTGGTCGGGCGTAGCCACACTGGTGCAGCAGTCCGGCTTCCGATATGTGCTGGGTTGCGCCAGTGTCAGCTTGCGCGATGACGGCGTGACGGCGGCCGAGGTCTGGCGCTCCGCCAGCAAGTCCATGGCCGCCAATCCCCACTTGCCCCGCGTGGCGCCGCTGCATCGCTATCCTGTCGAACGACTGGGCAGCGAACTGCCGGCGCGCATGCCGGCCCTTATCAAGGGCTACCTGAAACTGGGTGCCACGATCTGCGGCGAACCCGCCTGGGACCCCGACTTCAATACCGCCGATTTTCCCGTCCTGCTGGATATGACGCGCATGGACATGCGCTACCGCCGCCACTTCGGCATGGAATAGACAGGCTCAGGTTTCAGCCAGGTCAAGGTCGAATCCGGCCTTGTTCCATTCGCGCTTTTCCGCTTGCAGCGAGTATTCCGACAGCGGATGCGATGCCAGCCATTTTTTATCGACGCTGATCACTATGCCTTTGCCGTTGGGCGTGATGGTCACGGGCAGGCTCTCCTGATCCTCCCGGCGGCGGGAAAGCAGTACGGCCAGCCGCAGGCAAAGCAGCGTCAATCGCCGGCCGCGGGCGAGTTCCTGCGTGGGCAGCTTGCTTATCTTGCCGTGATGGCCCAGTGCGAACAGCGCCAGCAATTGCTGATCGTCGTTGGAGAAGCCCGGCATGTCGGCGTGCTGCAGGATGTATGCGCTGTGCTTGTGGTATTCGGCATGGGCGATGCTTATGCCGATTTCATGCAGATCCGAGGCCCATCGCAGGGTGCGCTCCAGTTCCTGCTTTTCGGGGCTGTCGTCCAGGCCCAATTGATCGAAGAATTCCAGGGCGCTGCGCTTTACGCGCTCGGACTGGCGCGTATCGACATGGTAGCGCTTGATGAACTGGCGCACCGTCTCGTTGCGCTTGTCGTGTTCGGAGTCACGGCCCAGCAGGTCGTACAGCACGCCGACCCGCAAGGCGCCTTCGCCCGGAGCCATGGCCTTGATGTTCAGCTCCTGGAAGGCCGCCATCATGATGGCCAGGCCGCCCGCCAGCACGAGCGAGCGGTCATGCTTCAGGCCGGGCAGCTCGCTCATGATGACCTTGCCGTCCCGCACCAGCTTGGCCTTGAGCTTTTCCATGCCGTCCAGAGTGATGCCCTTGCGCGACATGCCGCCTTCCTGCAGCACGGCCAACAGGCCCTTGGCGGTTCCCGACGAACCGTAGGCCTCTTGCCAGCCGGTCTTGCGGTACTGCTTGGAAATGCCTTCCAGCTCGCGCCGGGCCGCCAGCTGCGCCTGCTGCATGCGCGCCTCGGTAATATGTCCGTCGGGAAAGAACTGCCGGGTATAGCTGACACAGCCCATGTACAGGGAGGACATGTGCAGTGGCTTGAAGCCCTTGCCGATGATGACTTCGGTCGATCCGCCGCCGATGTCTATCATCAGCCTGCGATTGGCCGAGGGCGGCAGTTCGTTGGTGATTCCCGAGAAAATAAGGCGGGCCTCTTCCTGCCCGGCGATGACCTCGATGGGAAAGCCCAGGGCCTCTTCCGCCCGGGGCAGGATCTGGTCCACGTTGCGCGCAATACGGAAGGTATTGGTGGCCACGGCGCGCACGCAATTCGGGTGGAAGCCGGCCAGGCGCTCGCCGAAGCGCTTCAATACCGTGATGGCCCGGGCGATGGCTTCTTCATTGATGATCTTCTGATCGTCCAGCCCCGCCGCCAGCCGCACCGATTCCTTGAGCCGGTCAATGGCATAGATTTGAGCGATGCCATCCTGCTGCACCACGCGTCCGATAGAAAGGCGGAAGCTGTTTGAGCCCAGGTCGACTGCGGCGAGTAGATGATCCATGATGCGTAGATTCGGGTGAGTATCGTGGGGATTATAGAGTCCGTGTCAATAACCAACGTTCGGATCGCTCAAGCCTGGTGAACGGAACGGGCATTTTGATAGTATGGGGTTTCAAGCGCCACAATATTCCAGGCTGTCATATAGCCGTCACAAAAATGAAGTAAAACATTCGACTATCCCGTTTCTGGCTAATTTATGCTTCCCTCATCGTCCGATCCCTCCCTGCTGAATCGTGAGCTGTCCCTGCTTAAGTTCAATGAACGGGTCTTGGCCATGGCCGAGAACCGAAGCACACCCTTGCTGGAACGGCTGCGCTATCTATGCATTGTCAGCTCCAACCTGGACGAATTTTTCGAGATACGCATTTCCAGCCTCAAGGAACAGTTGCGCCAGACGCCCGGCCTGGTCGGCGTGGACGGATACTCTCCCGGCGAGGCATTCGAGCGCGTGCAGCGTGCCGCCCACGAACTGGTCGACAAGCAGAACAGCCTGTTGACCAACCAGGTCATGCCCAAGCTCAAGGCGGAGGGCATCGCCTTGCTTGAGCCCTCGTGTTGGAGCGAAGAACTGCACGCCTGGGCGCATGCGGGCTTTCACCGCGAAGTCATGCCCATGCTGACGCCCATCGGGCTCGATCCGGCGCATCCTTTTCCGCGCGTCTACAACAAAAGCCTGAACTTCATCGTGGCCCTGTCCGGGCAGGACGCCTTCGGGCGCAGCGCCTCCATCGCGATTGTGCAGGCGCCGCGTGCGCTGCCGCGGCTGATCAAGGTGCCGCCGGAAATCGCCGGCATTCCGCACGGTTATATCTTGCTGACGGCGCTGATCAGCGCCTTCGTCGGCGAGCTCTTTCCCGGCCTGGACGCCAAGGGCGTCTACCAGTGGCGGGTTACCCGCAACAGCGATCTGTTCGTGGATGAGGAAGAAATCACTAATCTTCGGCAAGCGCTGCAAGGCGAGCTGTCGCAGCGTAATTTCGGCGCTGCGGTCCGGCTTGAAATCGACCAATACATGCCGCCCGATCTCGAGGTCTTCCTGCAGAAGGAGTTCCTTCTGCAGCCCCAGGACACCTATCGTGTCAGCGGTCCCGTGAACCTGTCGCGCCTGATGCAGCTATGCAATGTGGTCGACCGCCCTGAACTGCTCTTTCCGGACCATCGCCCCAAGATCCCGGCGCCGTTCGATTCGGTGTCCGGCAACCCCGAAGAACTGTTCGCCGCCATTGCCGAGAAGGATCGTCTGCTGCACCATCCCTATCAATCGTTTCAGCCCGTGCTCAATTTTCTGACGGCGGCGGCCATGGACCCATCGGTCGTGGCCATCAAGCAGACCATATACCGCACCGGTGAAGATTCCGAATTGATGCGCCTGCTGTTGGCCGCCGCAAAGGCGGGCAAGGAAGTCACCGTGGTGGTCGAGCTGATGGCGCGTTTCGACGAACAGACCAACATCAATTGGGCCGCCAAGCTGGAAGAGGTGGGCGCGCACGTCAGCTACGGCGTCGTCGGCCACAAGACGCACGCGAAAATGGCACTGGTGCTGCGCCGCGAGAATGGCGGCATACGCCGCTATGGGCACCTGGGTACCGGCAACTACCATCCCCGCACCGCCCGGCTTTATACCGATTTTGGCCTGCTGACGGCCGACCAGAAGCTGTGCGAGGACATGGACAAGGTCTTTTCGCTGTTGACCGGACTGGGTGCGCGCCGGCCGCTGAAGCTGCTGCTGCAATCGCCCTTTACCCTGCATGAAACCATGGTGGCCCTGATCAAGAACGAGGTCGTGCATGCCAAGGCGGGCAGGAAGGCGCGCATCATGGCCAAGATGAACTCCCTGCTAGAGCCCATCATTATCGACGCCCTGTACAAGGCCAGCCAGGCGGGCGTGAAGGTAGACCTGATCGTGCGGGGCGCGTGCGCCTTGCGCGCCGGCGTACCCGGGCTGTCGGAAAACATTCGCGTCCGGTCCGTGATCGGCCGGTTCCTGGAGCACTCCAGGGTGTTTTACTTTTACAATGACGGGGCGGAAAACGTGTATTTATCGTCGGCCGACTGGATGGACCGGAATTTCTTCCGCCGTGTCGAAATCGGTTTTCCGGTACTCGACAAGTCCCTGAAGAAGCGTGTCATCAACGAGGCGTTCATTTATGCCTTGCGCGACAACCAATTGGCCTGGCGCGCGCTGCCCAATGGCGAGTACGTCAAGATAAAAAGCCGCGGCAAGCCTTTCAATCTGCATGAATGCCTGACGCAGCAACTGAGCTAGTGAAAATGATGCGCATTGTCACGAACATGTCATATTTCCTACTTACTATATCGGTTGTGCAGGGTTGACCTGTCTTAACCAGTCTCAGTCAAGAGGATTCCTCTATGTTTAAACGCGTTCTATTACAGGTTTCGGTCGGTATTGCTTTCGGCGCCGCTTCCTTGGCCGCCCATGCTGCCGATATCACTGGCGCGGGCGCTTCGTTCCCCTATCCCATCTACGCAAAATGGGCCGCCCAATACCAAAAAGACACCGGCAACCGGGTGAACTATCAGTCCATCGGTTCGGGCGGCGGCCAGCAACAGATCATTGCCAAGACGGTTGATTTCGGAGCATCCGACGATCCCATGAAGGCAGACGCGCTGGAAAAGAACGGTTTGTTCCAGTTCCCGGCCATTGTCGGCGGAACGGTTCCTGTCGTGAACGTCGAAGGCATCGAGCCGGGCAAGCTGAAGCTGTCGGGCCAAGTCATTGCCGATATCTTCCTGGCCAAGATCAAGAAGTGGGACGATGCCGCCATCAAGGCGCTGAACCCCGATCTGAAGCTGCCCAGCTCTTCCATCATCGTGGTGCACCGCTCCGACGGCTCGGGCACGACCTTCGGTTGGACCAACTACCTGTCCAAAGTATCGCCCGCCTGGAAAGAACAGGTCGGCGAGGGCAAGGCTGTAAAATGGCCCACAGGCCAAGGCGGTAAAGGCAACGAAGGCGTCGCCGCTTACGTTCGCCAGTTGAAGAACTCCATCGGCTACGTCGAGTACGCCTATGCCAAGCAAAACGGCCTGGCATGGACTCAGCTCAAGAACAAGGACGGCAAGTTTGTGCAGCCGACCCAAGCGGCATTCGCCGCAGCTGCAGCCAATGCCGACTGGAAGAGCGCGCCTGGCATGGGTGTGGTACTGACTGAAGAGCCCGGCGCCGAATCCTGGCCCGTTACCTCGGCCAGTTTCATCCTGGTGCATAAAAAGCAGGACAAGCCCGAAAACGGCAAGGAAGTGCTGGCATTCTTCGACTGGGCCTTCAAGAACGGCGACAAGCTGGCTGAAGAACTGGACTACGTCCCGATGCCCGACAGCGTGACGCAGCAGATCGCCGATGCCTGGAAAGCTGAAATCAAAGGCGCCGATGGTTCCGCAGTCTGGAAATAAAGGTTAAAAAGGGGGGCGATCCCCCTTTTTTTCCGGGCAAAGACGGTGCTGTCCTGATGGCGCCGTCTTTGTTGTGTAAAAATTACGGTTTGTTCCCTGCCTGCGGGTTTGCTCTCGTGTCCCAGCGCTTATGTCACCGATTCCGCGAAATGCTAGAAAATCCACATGAAAAATAATCAGAACGCGCTCATGGACTCTTTGTTCAAGAACCTGACCCGCACGTTTGCGTTCCTTGTTTTCATTTTGCTGGGCGCCATCATGGTCTCCCTGCTGTATGGCAGCCGGGAATCGATCGCCACTCACGGCATCGCCTTCCTGTGGACCAACAATTGGGATCCCGTCCAGAACGTCTATGGGGCCCTGGTGCCCATTACCGGCACATTGCTTACCTCGGCCATTGCGCTGCTTATCGCGGTGCCGGTATCTTTCGGCATCGCGATGTTCCTGACCGAATTGTCGCCGGTATGGCTGCGCCGGCCGCTGGGCACCGCCATAGAAATGCTGGCGGCCATCCCATCCATCATCTACGGCATGTGGGGGCTGTTTGTTTTCGTTCCCTTGTTCCAGGAATACATCCAGCCCCACGTCATCGATTTCTTCGAGGGCGTGCCCGTGCTGGGCGATATTTTCGCGGGGCCGCCTTTCGGTATCGGCGTCTTCACGGCCGGACTGATATTGTCCATCATGGTGATTCCCTTCATCACGGCCGTCATGCGCGACGTCTTCGAGCTGGTGCCGCCTTTGTTGAAGGAATCGGCTTACGGCCTTGGCAGCACGACCTGGGAGGTCGTCTGGAAGGTGGTGCTGCCCTATACCAAAAGCGGTGTGATCGGCGGCGTCATGCTGGGGCTGGGCCGCGCGCTGGGCGAGACCATGGCGGTCACGTTCGTCATCGGCAATGCCTTCAACCTGCCGTCGTCGATTTTCTCGCCGTCCAATTCCATCGCTTCGGCACTGGCCAACGAGTTCAACGAAGCGGGGGGAATGCAGAAATCCGCCTTGCTGGAACTTGGCCTGATCCTGTTCCTGATCACGACCATCGTGCTGGCTTTTTCCAAGCTCCTGTTGCTGCGCCTTGCCAAGGGCGAGGGCACTTCGCACTAAGCCGGACCCAGACTCATGTTTACTTCCGAATCCATCGTCAACACATCGAACTCGATCTACCGGCGGCGCCAGCGCTTCAACAAGCTCATGCTGGGCCTGTCGGGCGCCACGGTCGTGTTCGGCCTGTTCTGGCTATGCTGGATCATCCTGACCTTGTTCACCAAGGGCGGCTCGGCCTTGTCCCTGACCCTGCTGACGGAAAGCACGCCGCCTCCCGGCGCGGACGGCGGCCTGCTCAATGCCATCATGGGCAGCATCATGATGGCCGCCGTGGCGACGATCATCGGCACGCCCATCGGTGTGCTGGCGGGAACCTATCTGGCCGAGTACGGCCAGCGCGGCTGGCTGGCGCCGGCCACGCGCTTCCTGAACGACGTGCTTTTGTCGGCGCCGTCCATCATTATCGGCCTCTTCATCTACGCCGTGTATGTGGCGCAGGTCGGCCATTATTCGGGCTGGGCGGGCGCTTTGGCGCTGGCCATACTCGTGATTCCCGTGGTGGTGCGTTCGACCGACAACATGCTGATGCTGGTGCCCAACAGTTTGCGGGAAGCCGCCGCCGCGCTGGGCTGCCCGCAATGGCGCATCGTCATGTACATCTGCTACAGGGCGGCCCGTTCGGGCATCATCACCGGCGTCCTGCTGGCGGTTGCCCGCATCTCGGGCGAAACGGCTCCATTGCTGTTTACCGCCCTGAACAATCAATTCATGTCCATGAACATGAATGCGCCCATTGCCAACCTGCCCGTGGTCATCTTCCAGTACGCGGCCAGCCCTTACGAGGACTGGA
>JBEBYL010000031.1:0-30574 GCA_040391135.1 Pusillimonas sp.
AGCCGTTCACCAGGCCCAGCAACAGTTGCCCGAGCAGTGCCTGGATGGGTATGCCGAAGAGTGCAGTCATAACGATAAGAGATCCGTGACGAGGCCAGGAACAGCCTCGGTTGAAACAAGAGGCCCGTCCGCCATGGCGGAAGGAGCCTCTTGAAAGTACATTTTATTTTTTTATGAACTTGCAGGTGGATTCAGCCAACGATGCGTAGACTTTATCGCCCGGCAGCTTCTTGACCACTTTGTAGTAATCCCAGGGACGCTTGGATTCGGACGGTTTCTTGACTTCCATCAGGTACATGTCGTTGACGACGCGTCCGTCTTCACGTACCACGGCATTATGCGCGAAGAAATCGTTGACCTTGTTGGATTTCATCCATTTCATGATGGTATCGGCATCGTCGGTGCCGGTTTCCTTGACCGCTTTCAGGTAATAGGCGGCCGCCGAGTAGTCGCCCGCCTGCAGGAAGGAAGGCATGCGGTTCATCTTCTTGAAGAAGCGCTCGCCCCATTTGCGCGATGCGTCGTCCTGATCCCAATACCAGGCCGAGGTCAGGTTCAGGCCTTGCGTGGCATCCAGTCCAAGCGCATGGATATCGTTGATGAACACCAGCAGGCCGGCCAGCTTCATGGTTTCGGTCACGCCGAATTCCTTGGCTGACTTGACGGAGCTGATGAAGTCGCCGCCGGCATTGGCCAGGCCCAGGATCTTGGCGCCGGACGATTGCGCCTGCACCAGGAAGGACGAGAAGTCGGCGGTACCCAGTGGAACCTTGACGTCGCCAACGACGGTGCCGCCAGCCTTCTTGACGACGGCGCTGGTGTCGCGCTCGAGCGAGTGGCCGAAGGCATAGTCGGCGGTCAGGAAGAACCAGGATTTGCCGCCGCCTTCCACGATGGCCGAACCCGTTCCGCGAGCCAGCGCGATGGTGTCATAGGCGTAATGGATGGTGTAGGGCGAGCACTGCGAATTGGTCAGGTTGGACGAGCCCGGGCCAATGGCCATGAAGGGCTTTTTCTTTTCTTGCGCCACCGCGGCCATGGCCAGCGCCGTCGCCGAGTTGGTGCCGCCGATCAGCATGTCGATTTTTTGTTCGTCGAACCAGGCACGCGCGCGCGAGGATGCGATGTCGGCCTTGTTCTGGTGGTCGGCGATCATGAATTCGATTTTCTTGCCATTGATCTGGCCGCCCGCGTCTTCGATGGCCATGCGTACGGCCTCGCCGCCGCCCGCGCCGTCGATGTCGGAATAGACGCTGGACATGTCGGTGATCATGCCGATGCGGATGACATCGTCGGATATGCCTGCGGCTTGGCCCGGGGCGGTAAAGCCTAGTCCGGCCAGAGCGAACGCGACCGATAGGGTGCGCAATTTCATGAGGTGAGTCTCCTTGTTGTTGTACCGGTTATGCCGGCGGATAGAGGGTTATGCGGTTACACGCCCAGCAGCGTGTTCAAGGTATCTTGCTTGGCGGCCAGCTCGGCCGCGGCGAACTGCTCGACGATCTGGCCATGCTCCATCACGTAGAAGCGGTCGGCCAGCGGCGCGGCGAAGTGAAAGTTCTGCTCGACCATCACGATGGTGTAGCCCTTGGCCTTGAGCGCGGTGATCATGCGACCCAGCGCCTGCACGATCACCGGCGCCAGCCCCTCGGAGATCTCATCGAGCAGCAGCAGGTTCGCCCCGGTGCGCAAGATGCGCGCCACCGCCAGCATCTGCTGCTCGCCCCCCGAGAGCCGCGTGCCCGGCGAGTGCCGGCGCTCGTGCAGGTTCGGAAACATGTCGTAGATCTCGGCCAGCGACATGCCCCCGCCCAGCGTCTCGCCCACCACCGGCGGCAGCAGCAGGTTCTCTTCGCAGGACAGCCCGGCAAAGATGCCGCGCTCTTCGGGACAGTACCCGATGCCCAGGTGCGCAATCCGGTACGTGGGCAGGTTGATCGATTCGGTGCCCTGGATGCGGATCGAGCCCTTGCGCGTGCCGGTCAGCCCCAGGATCGCGCGCAGCGTGGTCGTGCGCCCCGAGCCGTTGCGCCCGAGCAGCGTGACCACTTCGCCCTTGGCCACATTCAGGTTCACCCCATGCAGCACGTGCGATTCGCCGTACCAGGCGTGCACGTTGCTCAGTTCCAATGCGGTCGCGCTCATGCGTGGGCTCCTTCGAGTTCGCCACTGGGCGTGCCCATGTAGGCTTGCATCACATCGGCGTTGCGTGAAACTTCTTGGTAATCGCCCTCGGCCAGGACCGCGCCGCGGGCCAGCACCGTGATGGTGTCGGCGATCTGCGAGACCACGTTCATGTTGTGCTCGACCATCAGGATGGTGCGCCCCACGCTGACTTTCTTGATCAGCGCCGTGACCCGGCTGACGTCCTCGTGGCCCATGCCTTGCGTGGGCTCATCGAGCAGCATGAGCTCGGGCTCCATGGCCAGCGTGGTGGCGATTTCAAGCGCCCGCTTGCGCCCGTAGGGCAGGTTCACCGTCAGCTCGCTTGCGAACTCGGCCAGGTCCACCTGTTCGAGCAGCGCGTAGGCCGCCTGGTCCAGGTGCGACAGCGCCTTGTCGCTGCGCCAGAAGTGATAGGACTGGCCAGTGGCCCGCTGCAGTCCGATGCGCACGTTCTCGAGCACCGTCAGTTGCGGGAACACCGCCGAAATCTGGAACGAGCGGATGATGCCGCGCCGCGCGATCTGCGCCGGCTTCTCGTGGGTGATTTCGTGGCCGGCAAAATAGATCTGGCCCGAGGTCGGGGTCAGGAACTTGGTCAGCAGGTTAAAGCACGTGGTCTTGCCCGCCCCGTTCGGCCCGATCAGCGCGTGGATGCTGCCGCGCCTGACCTGCAAATTCACGTCGCTGACCGCCACAAAGCCGCGGAACTCTTTGAAGAGGTGTTTGGTTTCCAGGATGTAGTCGCTCATACCCAGCAATAGTCGATTTAGTATTGTTCAAGATTGAACAAAAGTATGAGAGCAAGCCCCTTAAAACACTATGCGGGTTTTACATAGGTGTCTGGAAAACCCCTAAACCGTTTTATCCGGGTATTCGCATAGGTCCGCAATGCCGCAGCGCGGGCATTTGGGCTTGCGCGCCACGCATATGTAGCGGCCGTGAAGTATCAGCCAATGGTGCGCGTCCAGCATGAATGTCTTCGGGATGACTTTTTCGAGTTTGCGTTCCACTTCAAGCACGGTGTTTCCCGGCGCGATCCGCGTGCGGTTGGCCACCCGGAAAATATGCGTATCGACGGCGATGGTGGGATGTCCGAATGCGGTGTTCAACACGACATTGGCGGTCTTGCGCCCCACTCCCGGCAAGGCCTCCAGCGCCGCGCGATCATCGGGTACCTGTCCCTGGTGCCTGTCGATCAGCATTTGGCAGGTCATGATGACATTGCGCGCCTTGGTCTTGTACAGGCCTATGGTCTTTATATATTCGGCAAGCCTCGCTTCGCCCAGGGCCAGCAAGCCTTCCGGTGTACCGTGCTCGGGGAAGAACTTGCGTGTGGCCAGGTTGACCGAACGATCGGTGGCCTGCGCCGAGAGGATGACGGCGATCAGCAGCTGAAACGTGCTGGCGTATTCCAGCTCCGTGGTCGGGCTGGGATTGGCGGCCTGCAGCCGCCTGAATATCTCTGTGCGTTTTGCGGCATTCATTGTTGTTGGCGCCGCGCACGCGCGCGGGCAAGGGCTTGGGCAATGGCTTGCTGGCGGGAGGCGGGGTCGCTGCCCGCTTGGGCGGCCACCGGCGCTTTGTTGGCCAGTGTCCGGGCGGCCAGGGCCGAGGATTCGCTATGCAGGCGGTCGAGCCGGCGCTGGCGCTGGCGGTGATGGATGCGCGCCGAGTCGGCGCGCTCGGGCGTCCAGGAAGCCTGTGCCGGAACCATGGCTATGCAGTCGACCGGACAGGGGGCCACGCACAGGTCGCAGCCGGTGCAGCGGTCGGCAATGACGGTATGCATGAGCTTGTTCGCGCCGACGATGGCATCCACGGGGCATGCCTGTATGCACAGTGTGCAGCCTATGCAATGGGCTTCATCGATGACCGCGGCCAGCAGCGGCCCATGCCGGCCGCATTCCTCGTCCAGGGACAGCACGGGCAAGTTCAGCAGGGATGCCAGCGCCTGTATGCCGTCGGAGCCGCCGGGCGGGCAGCGGTTGATGGCCTCACCGTCCTGGGCGATGGCCTGGGCGTAGGGACGGCAGCCGTCATAGCCGCATTTAGTGCATTGGGTTTGAGGCAGGACCGCATCGATGCGGTCGACGAGCGAGGAAGAATGCATATGGAAAATCAGCGGCCGCAAGAGCCCCTGATTTCAAGTCACGAGCCAGAGCCCTTACGCGGCGTGGCGTATGAACTGGGCTATTTTAGGACAAATCGTTTCGCGCCAGCGGCGGCCGGAAAATATGCCGTAATGGCCGCAATTGGGCGCCATGTAATGCTGCTTGCGGCTCTTGGCTATGCTGGAACACAGATCGTGCGCCGCCTGGGTCTGGCCTTGGCCCGAAATGTCGTCAAGTTCGCCTTCGATGGTCAGCAGGGCAACATTGCGGATGGCCGAGGGATCGACGATCTGGCCGTCGATTTTCCATGTGCCACGCGGCAAGCGGTGCTCCTGGAATACCGTCTTGATGGTATCCAGATAGAACTCCGCCGGCATGTCCAGCACAGCGTTGTACTCGTCGTAGAAGCGCCGATGCGCTTCGGCGTCGTCGTTATCGCCCTTGAGCAGATCCATGTAGAAGTCATAGTGCGAGCGCAGGTGGCGATCCGGGTTCATGGCCATGAATCCGGCGTGTTGCAGAAAGCCGGGGTAAACCGGCCTGCCCGCGCCCGGGTAGCGCACGGGCACGCGATGAATCAGATTCGATTCAAACCAGGAATAAGGCTTGGTCGTTGCCAGGCGATTGACCTGCGTGGGCGATTTGCGGGTATCGATGGGGCCGCCCATCATCGTCATGCTGCGCGGCAGACAGGACTCGCCATTGGCGGCCATGAGCGAAATGGCCGCCAGGACCGGCACGGTGGGCTGGCAGACGGAAATCACATGGACGTCGGGGCCCAGAAAGCGGATGAATTCCTGCACATAGCGTACGTAATCGTCCAGATGGAAAGGCCCTTCTTCGGCGGGCACCATGCGGGCATCGAGCCAATCAGTGACGTAGACCTCGTGATTGGGCAGCAGGGCGCGGACGGTATCGCGCAGCAAAGTGGCGTGGTGTCCCGAAAGCGGGGCAACCAGCAAGACGCGCGGGTCGTCCCGCTTCGCCTGGGTCAGGCGCTGGAAATGAATGAGCTGGCAGAAGGGCTTCTTCAGCGCCATCTGTTCCTGGATCCGGACCTGCTTGCCGTCGATATCGGTGTGCGCAAGGCCCCACTGGGGCTTTTCGTAATCCTTGCCCAGGCGATGCACCAGTTCGTAGGTGGCCGCGATCTGCCGCGAGACGGGTGTATAGGCGAAGGGGCTGTAGGGATGTGAAAAAAGCTGCGAGCCCGTATCCGTGAACGCCGCCAGGGGCGTCAGGAAAGATCGTTGAAGCTCGTGCAGGTCATACAGCATGTATCCAGCCCCTTGGAAAGGATGTTCTTGTTGGCGGAGCGCAAAACTCGTAAGTAAATGTGCTCAAGCCTATAAGCTAATCACAAATCAATGGACTTGACCAGTTTTTCCGGGCCTCTGCGAGGCTGGCGAAAGGCACGGTCCCTGGAGGGACGCAGGAAGAGGCCGGACAAGACGCAGGCCTGGGGATGTTGGGGTTTTGCAACAAGGCGGGGAGCCGCCTTAGCGCTCAAGATGCTGGAGCTTATCGGGCAGGCCGTTCCAGTCGTCCGCATCGGGCAGCGGCTTTTTAGAGCGATTGATCATGCCGAACTCGGGGGAAAGCTCGGCGTTCAGGGCGATGAACTGGATTTGATCCTGGGGAACGTCTTCTTCGGCGAAAATGGCGTTGGCGGGACATTCGGGCACGCAAACCGCGCAATCAATGCATTCATCCGGATCGATGACCAGGAAGTTGGCACCTTCGCGGAAGCAATCCACCGGGCAGACATCGACACAATCGGTGAATTTGCATTTAATACAGTTTTCGGTGACCACATGAGTCATTTCAAAGCTCCTACATCAGTAGGCATCGATTTTACCCAATAAATAAAGGCAAGCCCGGATTGACCAGCCGGCGAAGCTGGTTTTTGAGCCACCGCAAGGCGGCTGCCCGGTATATAGTGCCGCTACGGCGCCCGGCGTGTCGATGGTCCGAGCTCGGCGCTGCGCGCCTGTGCTATGGTAGATGAAACTCTTTCCGATCCGCGATGATAATCACTTCGTTACTCGATACCGATCTGTACAAGTTCAGCATGATGCAGGTGGTGCTGCACCACTTTCCCGCAGCGCAGGTTGAATACCGCTACAAGTGCCGCACGCCCAACATCAACTTGTCCGCCTATCTGGACGAAATCCGCCAGGAAATCCACGAGCTGTGCCAACTGCGGTTTACCGAGGAAGAGCTGGAGTACTTGCGCAGCCTGCGTTTCATCAAAAGCGATTTTGTCGATTTCCTTGGCCTGTTCCACATGCCGGAAAAATGCATCAAGGTGTCGCACGGAGCGGTGCCGGGCGAGATCGACATCACAGTCAAGGGGCCGTGGCTGCACACCATCCTGTTCGAGATACCGGTGCTGGCCATTGTCAATGAAGTGTATTTTCGCAATGTGTGCAAAGAGCCGGGCTGGGAAGAGGGCCGCAAGCGGCTGCAGAAAAAAATGCTGCTCGTCACCGACGATCCCGATCTGGCGGATTTCCGGGTCGCCGAATACGGTACGCGCAGGCGTTTCTCCAAGGTCTGGCACGAAGAGGTGCTGGTCACCATGAAGGCTCAGATGGGCGTGCATTTCGCGGGCACCAGCAACGTCAAGCTGGCCATGAAGCACGGCGTCACGCCTTTGGGCACCATGGGCCATGAATATTTGCAGGCCTGCCAGGCTCTGGGCCCCCGCTTGCGCGATTCGCAGGTGTACGCGCTGGAGGTCTGGGCCAAGGAATATCGCGGCGACCTGGGTATCGCCTTGTCCGACGTCTACGGCATGGACGCCTTCCTGCGCGATTTCGACATGTATTTCTGCAAGCTGTTCGACGGAGCGCGCCACGATTCCGGCGATCCCTTCATCTGGGGCGAACGCCTGCTGGCCCACTACGCGGCCAATCGCAGCGACCCGCGCACCAAAACCCTGGTCTTTTCGGATGCGCTGACAATACCTCGCGCCATCGAGCTGGCCAAGCGCTTCGCGGGGCGCTGCAAGGTGTCATTCGGCATAGGCACCAATCTGACCAACGACCTGGGGCACGAGCCCTTGCAGATCGTCATGAAAATGGTTCGTTGCAATGGGCAGCCGGTGGCCAAGGTCTCGGATGCGCCCGAAAAAACCATGTGCGACGATCCGGCCTATCTGGCCTATTTGCGCCAAGTATTCCAATTGCCCCCGGCCTGATACTTGCTGATGAGCCCTTTCGGGGCAACTTCCCCTTGCTGGCTATGCATTCCCCTATGAAGGTATAGGTAATTTCAGGCTGCGTTGGTAATATTTTGATTTTATTTTTCTTGTTTTGGAGCGTTTAAATGAGTGAAGTGGAACGGGTCAACGTAGAGAAGCGTTTGTCGGATATGGCCATTTTCAACGGCGTGGCCTATCTGGCCGGACAAGTGCCGGAAGACGGCAAGCTGGACATCCAGGGGCAGACCGCTCAGGTTCTGGCGACCATAGACCGCCTGCTGGCCACGGCCGGCACCGACAAGTCACGCATCCTGATGGCCCAGATATTCGTTGCCAACATGAAGGAATTCGATGGCATGAACAGGGCCTGGGATGCCTGGGTCGCGCCAGGCAATGCGCCGCCCCGGGCCACGATCGAAGCCAGGCTGGCCAATCCGGATTACAAAGTCGAAATCGTGGTGACCGCCGCTCTGCCTTAAGCCTTGAGCATTGCGTCTTCAGAGCAGCAGGGCGGCCAGTGTGCCGCCCAGTGTCGCACAGGCTTCCAGCCGATCTTCGGGCACGGTTTTGGGCGCAAGAATCTCCTGCGGCGTTTGCGCGCGGGTGTTGACGATAAGCGTGGGTGCAATGGGGCTGAGCCGCCAGCCTGTGCAGATTCTTTCTGTTTGCCGGGCGGCGGCGCTGCCGTCCGAACCGGCGGCGATCAGCACTCCGTAAGGGCGGCCGTTCAGGCGATCCAGCACGGCGTAATAATTGCGGTCGAAAAACTCCTTCATGGCTCCGCTAAGCGCCGCAAGATTCTCGGGTGCGCAGAACAGATAGCCGTCGGCGGCCAATAGGTCGGCGGCATCGGTTTCGTCCGCGCCTTTCATTACAATATCAAGCTGATCATCCGCCTGGAGTTCGCGGACCACTGAGCGGGCTCCGCGCTCGGCCGCCTGGGCCATTTGCCTGGCTGCGCCGGTACGGGAATGCCACACCACCAGCAATGCCTTTTTCCTTGGTGAACCGATCATGGTTTTATGCGTCAATGCGTCCGGGACACGTTAGTATAGAACCGCTGGAGTCCCCCGCCATTTTTACCGCCGTCACCCCATGAGCACGCCTACGATAGATCAACCGGATACCCTTGCTCCCCCGTTCGACGCGGCCTGGCTGGCCCGCGCGGCCGATGGCTTGGATCAGGCCGGGCTGGATTTGCTGGTCCTGGCGGCGCAATGGGTGCGCGAGCCGCTGCTGAGCCAGCAAGCAACGACGGGCGAGCCGCTGGATCGGCATAGCGCTGCCGTGGCCTGCATATTGGCGGAGCTGGGCACCGATGCCGAAACCCGCGCCAGCGCTTTGCTGGCGGTCTTGCCGGGCGATGCTTCATCGGGCGGCACGGCCCTGCGGCAGGATCCGATGCGCAAGGCTTTCGGCACCCAGGTCGTATCGTTGGTACAGGGTACGCGGGCGTTGTTGCGTCTGGGCCATTTGGCCGGCCAAGCCAGCGACAGCGCCGCTTCGGGCACCGATCAGAAGGAAATGCAGCGCAAGATGCTGCTGGCCATGGCCGCCGACTTGCGCATTGTCGTCATGAGGCTGGCTTCGCGCCTGCAGTCGCTGCGCTGGTACGCCAGCTCCAAAACGCCTTGCCCCGTCAGCTTTGCCCGCGAAACCATGGAGCTGTACACGCCCTTGGCCAATCGCCTGGGCATATGGCAGATCAAATGGGAAATGGAGGATCTGGCGTTCCGCTTCCTGGAGCCGGATACCTACAAGGCCATAGCCCGACGGCTGGAAGAAAAACGGGTCGAACGCGAAGCATTCATTACGGCGATGGTTGGGCAATTGCAGGATGCATTGAAGGATGCCCGCATTCCCGCCGAGGTCACCGGGCGGCCCAAGCATATTTACAGTATCTGGAACAAGATGCGCATCAAGAACCTGGACTTCAGCCAGTTGTTCGACTTGCGCGCCTTGCGGGTGATCGTCGATGACGAGCGTGCCTGCTATGCCGCGCTGGCCCTGGCGCATTCCCTGTGGATCCCGGTTTCCGACGAGTTCGACGACTATATTTCGCGCCCCAAGCCCAATGGCTACCGGTCTTTGCACACCGTGGTGGCCGACGGCCAGGGCCGTACCTTCGAAATACAGATACGTACCCAGGATATGCACGAGTTTGCCGAATACGGCATGGCGGCGCATTGGCGCTACAAGGAAGCCGGCCCCAGGGGCGGGCAGGTCGCCGCGGCCGGCAGCTATGACCAGAAAATAGCCTGGATGCGCCAGTTGCTGGCCTGGGACAAAGACACGGGGACAGCCGCCGATAACGACGATAAGGAAGATAAGGCCGCTCAACGCGGAGAAGACGCGTATGGCGGCCAGGGCCAGGCCACTGCGCCGGGCGCCGATACCGGCGAACGCATCTACGTCATGACGCCGCAAGCCCGGGTCATCGAGCTGCCGGCCGGCGCCACGCCCGTGGATTTCGCTTATTACTTGCACACCGACCTGGGCCACCGCTGCCGCGGGGCGCGTGTCGATGGGCAGATGGTGCCGCTGCTGACGCGGCTGGCCACGGGGCAGACGGTCGAGATCATTGCCGCGAAATCCGGCGGGCCGTCGCGCGACTGGCTCAATCCGCAACTCGGCTTTCTGGCCAGTCCGCGTTCACGCGCCAAAGTGCGCGCCTGGTTCAATGCCATCGAGCTGCAGCAAAGAATCTCTCAGGGCCAGGCCATGGTCGAGAAAGAATTGCAGCGCCTGGGCAAGACCGCCGTCAACCTGGAGCAGATGGCGCAACAGCTGGATTTTGCCCGCGCGGACGATCTTTACGTGGCGGTGGCCAAGGAAGAATTCAGCCTGCGCCAGATCGATTATCTTTTGGGCGCGGGCAAGGGCCGGGCCGCCGAGGCGCCTGACCAGTCCGGTGCGGCGCTCGAGGCCAGGGTATATGCCAGCGGCGTGGGCAGCGTGGCCAAGACCGGCAAAAGCGGGGTGCTGGTGGTCGGAGTCGATTCCTTGATGACCCAGTTGGCGCGCTGCTGCCGGCCGGCGCCGCCCGACGATATCGTGGGTTTCGTCACGCGCGGTCGCGGGGTGTCGATTCATCGGCACGATTGCCCATCGTATGCCGCCTTGGCCGCCCGCCACCCCGAGCGGCTCATCGATGTGGATTGGGGCGATACGGGCGATGCGCTATACCCCATCGACATCAGCATCCACGCTCAAGAGCGCGCCAACCTGTTGCGGGATCTATCGGAAGTCTTCGCCAAGCTGCGGCTTAATGTAATCAGCATCAATACACATAGCCGCCGCTCGTTGGCTCATATGGTCTTCACGATAGAGGTCAAGAGCGGCGAGCAGATCGGCCGCGCGCTGGCCGCCCTGAACGAACTGGCCGGCGTGAACGCCAGCCGGCATTAAGCTCGCCGCTGGCGCGTCCACGCCGCACTGTTAAAATGCAGGATTACCTGTTTATCGGCCCCCCTGTAAGGGCTGCGGCAACGACCTTGCCTAACCAGAGAGTAATGCCTTGAAATCCTATACCTTGCCCGATCTTGATGGGCATTTCGGCCAGTATGGCGGTTCGTTTGTCGCCGAAACACTGGTGCATGCGCTGGACGAGTTGCGGGCCGCTTACGATAAATATCGCGTGGACGCCGACTTCCTTGCCGAGTATGCCTACGAGCTGAAGCATTTCGTGGGACGGCCCAGTCCGGTCTACCATGCCCGGCGCTGGTCCGAGAAGCTGGGGGGAGCGCAAATCTGGTTCAAGCGCGAAGACCTTAACCATACCGGCGCGCACAAGGTCAATAACTGCATAGGCCAGATACTGCTGGCCAGGCGCATGGGCAAGCCGCGCATCATCGCCGAGACCGGGGCGGGGCAGCACGGCGTGGCCACGGCAACAGTTGCCGCCCGCTACGGCCTCGAATGCGTGGTCTACATGGGCAGCGAAGATGTCCGCCGCCAAGCCTCCAACGTCTATCGCATGAAATTGCTGGGCGCGACGGTAGTGCCGGTCGAATCCGGCTCACGCACGCTCAAGGATGCGCTGAACGAAGCCATGCGCGATTGGGTCACCAATGTGGAAAACACCTTCTACATCATAGGCACGGTCGCGGGACCGCATCCCTACCCAATGATGGTGCGCGATTTCCAGACGGTCATCGGCAAGGAATGCCTGGAGCAGATGCCCGCCGACGCGGGCCGGCAGCCCGACTATATTGTGGCGTCCGTGGGCGGCGGTTCGAACGCCATGGGTATTTTCCATCCGTACATCGGTGACGAAAGCGTGCAATTGATCGGTGTCGAAGCCGCCGGCGAAGGCCTGGAAACGGGCCGGCATGCCGCATCGCTGAATGCCGGCGCGGTTGGCGTCTTGCATGGCAACCGCACCTACGTCATGCAGGATGACAACGGCCAGGTTCAGGAAACGCATTCCATATCGGCAGGCCTGGACTACCCTGGCGTGGGTCCGGAGCATGCCTGGCTGAAGGACTCCGGCCGGGCGCAGTATGCGGTAATCAACGACCAGGAAGCCCTGGCGGCTTTCCACGACTGCTGCCGCACCGAGGGCATCATGCCGGCGCTCGAGTCCTCGCATGCCATCGCCCACGCGGTCAAGCTGGCGCCCACACTGCCCAAGGACAAGATCATTCTGGTGAATTTGTCGGGCCGTGGCGATAAAGACATGCACACTGTTGCCGATTTCAGCGGCATCAGCCTGTAAGACTCTGGGTTATACACAATGAATGCTTCGAACGCACGGCTTGTCGCCACGTTTGCCAAGACCAAGAATACCGGCCGCACTGCGCTTGTTCCCTATATAACCGCCGGCGATCCCTCCAGGGCCTCCACTCCCGCGCTGATGCATGCGCTGGTCCAGGCCGGCGCCGACGTGATCGAACTGGGCGTGCCGTTTTCAGATCCCATGGCCGATGGCCCGGTCATCCAGCGCGCCGCCGAGCGGGCCATAAAGCGCGGTGTGGGCTTGCCCCAGGTGCTCGAGATGGTCGCCGAGTTCAGGCAGCGGGATCAAGCCACGCCGGTGGTGCTTATGGGCTATGCCAACCCCATCGAACGCATGGGCCAGGCCGCTTTCGTCGAGCGGGCCGGCCAGGCCGGCGTCGATGGCGTATTGGTCGTCGACTATCCACCCGAGGAAGTCATGGAGTTTGCCGCCCAGTTGGGCCAGGCGCGGATCGATCCCATATTCCTTCTGGCTCCGACCTCCACCGAGGAACGCATCAAGAAGGTCGCACAGGTGGCGCGGGGCTACGTTTATTATGTGTCGCTCAAGGGCGTCACGGGCGCGGGCCATATCGATACGGCCGACGTGGCCGAGCGCCTGGCCCGCATCCGGCGCCATGTGTCGATACCCGTGGGGGTGGGCTTCGGTATCCGGGATGCCGACAGCGCCAAGCGCCTGGCTGCCTGCGCGGATGCGGTGGTCATCGGCAGCAAGCTGATCGAGACCATGGAAGAGGCGGTGGCCGAAGCCGGCCGCAAAGGCTTGAGTGGGCAGGGCGCGGATGCCTTTGCCATCGAAGCCGCGGCGAGCTGGCTGGGCGGCATTCGCCAGGCCTTGCCCGATGCGGGCTGATTCATTTATCAACAGGCTCGCC
Organism: Pusillimonas sp.; assembly: GCA_040391135.1. Lineage (GTDB taxonomy): Bacteria > Pseudomonadota > Gammaproteobacteria > Burkholderiales > Burkholderiaceae_B. The sequence goes on from JBEBYL010000031.1 coordinate 13,095, forward strand.
GCCGCGTTGCGGGCGGGCCCATGGCAAAAGAACAACATCCCGGCTCCAGACGGGAATTCAAGGAATAAGACATGAGCTGGTTCGAAAAAATTCTGCCTCCGCGCATCAATCGCAGCAATGACGGCTCGCGGCGCGTGCCCGAAGGAATCTGGGTTAAATGCCCGGCCTGCGAATCGGTGCTCTATAAGGAAGATCTGAAAGCCACGCTCAATGTCTGCCCCAAATGCAGCCATCACATGCGCATCGGCGCCCGGGCCCGCATCGATGCGCTGCTCGATCCCGAAGGGCGCGTCGAGATCGGCCAGCACACTCGGCCGATGGATCCGCTGAAGTTCAAGGACAGCCGCAAATACCCCGAGCGTGTCGCCGAGGCGGTCAAGCAGACCGGCGAAAGCGAAGCCATGGTGGTCATGAGCGGCAGCATATTGGCCGTGCCCGTGGTGCTGGCCTGCTTCGAATTCGGATTCATGGGCGGCTCCATGGGGTCCGTGGTCGGTGAACGCTTCGCGCGCGGTGTGCAGGAAGCCATCAAGAACCGGACGCCCTTCATTTGCGTTGCCGCCTCGGGCGGCGCGCGCATGCAGGAAAGCCTGTTGTCCCTGATGCAGATGGCCAAGACCAACGCCATGCTGACCCGCCTTTCGGCGGCGGGACTGCCATTCATCAGCATCCTTACCGATCCGACCATGGGTGGGGTTTCCGCCAGCTTTGCTTTCATGGGCGACGTCGTCATCGCGGAACCCAAGGCCCTGATCGGCTTTGCCGGGCCGCGAGTCATCGAGCAGACCGTCAGGGAAAAGCTTCCCGAAGGCTTCCAGCGTTCGGAATTCCTGCTCGAGAAAGGGGCCATCGACATGGTGGTGGACCGCCGCGAGATGCGCAACGAGCTGGCCCATCTGCTGGCCTTGCTGACCCGCCAGCCGGCGGACGTGGTGGCCGCCAAGGCCTGATCAGAACGCCCAGTTCATGCTGAGCTTGCCGCCATGCCCCGTGGCGCCGCGTCCGAATTCCCCTGCATAAGACAGGGACAGCAGGGCGCGGCGGCCCACTTGCAAGCCCAGGCCCAATCCCAGCAAGGCCGCATCGCGTGCAATGGGCGTGCCGTTCACGGTAAAGCGGTTGCCTTCACTGAAGGCCATGGTCGCTTGCGGAGTGACATCTCCATATGCGTGGCGCCATGCAAGGCTCGCATCCACGCTTGCCGTGGCACTCCCCAATTCGAAAGGTATATTCCCGCGAACCCCTAGTGTGGTGCTGGCAATGGTGTTGCGCGACCTGTCGCTGTGCAAGGCGGCCCAGCCGCCCGATTCGGAAAACGCCGGCATGCGCAGTTGCGAACCCGCCAGGTTGAGGAAGGGTTCTATGGTGCCGCGCCCCAGGGGTGTGGCGTAGCCCAGTTCAGCGAAGAGCTGCGCGGCGGTCGCCGCATAATCAGCCTTCAGCGTCTGTTGTCCGCTTTCCAGCGCAAGTTCCCGGATGCTGCTCACACCATGCCGGGTATAGGCGGCGCCGAGCAGCAGATTTATTTTTCCGTGATCGACAGCCAGGCTTCGGCCCGCGTAAAGCGCCACGCTGGCGCTGTCCACCTTGGCGCTGGAGCTGCGATCTTCCACCTTGTTGCGGCTATGCATATAGCCCAGGGCGGCGCCCAGGCGCCAGCCGGTGCCGATGGATGTATCGCCGCCAAGGAACAAGCCATGGCTGGTCGCGGTGGAGGTCGCGGCGTTGTCGTTGCCGCCAAGGCGCTGCCGACTAGTCACCACATCGGCCCATAAGGGCAGGGCGGCCGATTGCGGCATGGCGGCCCGGGGGATACCCGTTCCGGCCGAAGCCGTCGGCGCGCCCGGCATCATGCCGGCATTCAGGTTGTTGCGCAGATAAGCGAAAGGCAGTTTGCTGATGTGTTGGCTGGTGTTGAACAACATGGCCGGGGTGCTGGCGTGGATCTCGCCCGAGAGCGCATTGAAGAATTCGGGCGCCTGGCCCTTGCGCTGAAGCAGGGCCGCCTGGTAGGCGGGATTCCCGCTGGGCATGCTTTCCAGGGCATTGGCCACATTGCGCTGGTTGCCGGTGAAGGCAGCATCGGCAAAGCGCAGACTGTTGCGTTGGATGTCCAGGAAAATCAGTTTGTCCGTGTAGTCATATTCCAGCGAGGCATCCAGGAATGTGTAGGGAAAGTCCACTCCATCGAAGCGGCCGTTGATGCTGTCGTCCGCCTGCAGGATGGTGTAGCGCTGAAGGGTGGAAGGAAGGACGGTGCCCGGAAGAACAGGGATGACCGTTCCGCCCAGGTATGCGTCACCGACCACATATGCGGAGTCGGACGCGCCGCTGGCTGGGTCGATGTCAACCTTGAAGAATGAACCGGGCTCGAACTCGAGTTTGCAGCATACGGTCAGGACACCCATGGGATTGCCGGGGGCCAGGGTGCCGCCGGATTTGATCAGAGACGGCGGTACCTCGCCTATCCCTCCTAGAGTGCCGCCGTTGTAGACAGTGAGCGGATCGGAATCGAGGATGCCATTGACGATCAAGTATCCGCCGTAAATGGAAGTGGGTGAGTTCGAAAGAAGAAAACCGTCCACGCTCAGGCGCCCGCCGCGAATGTTGGTAGGACCATCGATGGCATGCAAGCCGGTAAGGACGGTGCCGCCCGCCCATTGATTGATTGCGCCAACACCATCAATAGTCGCAATATTGGCGTCGAACATATAATTGCTGCTGGTGTGATTGAAATTGATGCTGCCGGTAGGCGCGGCCCCGGTAAATGATATGCCTGTTGCGGACAGTGTTCCCGGGGCGGCAGGCGCCGAACCCGGCGCGGCGCCTATGTTCAATGCGCCAAATTCACCTATTTCCATCTGGCCAGCCGAGACGACCCGGGCGTTATCGGAAATAGTCAGGCTGCCGGCGGCAGCGCTTCCTATGGAGATGGCGGTGCCGGATTCCTGGAGCGTCAATACGGAATTTTGCCCTGTTACCAGCATATGGTTGCTGCCGGTCTGTCCTCCGGCTACCAAGATGCGGGCTTCCATGGCGCCGCCCTTCTCGATAACCAGGGAATTGATTCCGGTAGGATTGCCCGAGATAGGAAAATGGTCGCCAAGCACTACGGCGTCCGCGCTCCATTTTGTGCCCGGCCCGCTTATCGTCATTGTCCCGCTTGCGCCTACATCGGCTGCAATACTAAGAATGCCGCTGGTAGCCGAGCCATGTGATAGCAAAAGGCCGCCGTTCTCGACGGTGACCGCGGTAAAACTGCTGCCGGGCTCGATGCTGCAGGTTTCAGTGCCGGTTTTAGTGTAGGGGTCGGGCGTGGGAGTGCAAACCGCAGCCAGGGGGCTAGCGGTATAGAAGATCGTAAACATCAGAGCGGCCATGCAGCTCTTGATCGCCATTCGTGCCTCAGCAGGTTGGTCCAGCGCCAAAATAGTGTAAATAAATATAACATTAGAATCATTTAGATACGCAAAATTGATTGAAAAAATGCCGGCAAGCTGATTCTGACGGTGCTCACTGTGGTGTCCCGCGGACAAAGAAAAAGGCCTTGCCGCGCTATGCGGCAAGGCCTTCAAGGGCCGATGCTACGGTTTGCGTAGCAGGACTCTATGGCGTGCTACTGGGTTTCCACCTGTTGCAGCGGCTCGCTGGCTGCTGTTGTCGCAGGCTTGCGGGCGCGTCCAAGACGCACCGGAGCAGTGCTGGCTTCGGGCGCGGCATGCCGGGTTTCGATCAGTTCCATGCCGGCAGAGGCCAGCATGTCCCGCAAGGGCGCTGCCGGGGCGCTGGCGCCAGAGTCGCCCTGAGCGGCGCCATTGGCCAGCAGGGCCGCATCATCGCCTGCCGGCGCGGTTTCCGCCGGTTGCGAAGGCTGCACGACAGGTGCTGTCGGGACGGCGGGTGCTTGAATGGCGGGCTGTTCGGCTGCAGTTTGCTCCGGGACGGCGGCGACTTCTTCCACCAAGGCCGGCTCTTGCTGGACGGGCGTTGGGGGTGCAAGGGCGGCAGCTTCCTGATCAGCGCTTGCGGGCGCCCGAACGGGTTCGCTGCTTTCCTGCGGCGCCACCTGCGCATCGGCAAGCTGCACCGAGGGCGTTGAAGCTGCGGACACCTGCTCCGGAGCCTGAGTAGCGGGAGCGGCGGCTTCCAGGTCGCCCTGGACCGTGGCGATGGCGGGCAGGACTTGCGGATTGAAAGCGGGCGTTTCGTGCGATACGAAAGCCTGGCCTTCTTCGTTGTCGTCGCTGTCGTTGTCGCCGGCCGAGGCGTTGGCGCTATCGCTACCGCCTTCAGAGCTGCGGCGGCCGCGACGGCTGCGACGGCGGCGGCGCTTGCGTTCGGGATCGAGTTGATCGCCTTCCGCCGTGGTTTCGCTGGTCAGTTCGGTATCGGCTACAGCGTTCTCGGGCAAGACTTGCTCGGCAAGCGCTTGCGCGGTTTCAGCAGCGGCGACGGCGGTTGCCGCCTGTACGGTGTTGCTGTCCAGCTCGACGTTCTCGGCCTGGGTTTCATCGCGGCGGTTGCGTCCGCGTCCGCGGCGATTGCGGCCGCCGCGGCCGTTGCTGCCGCTTTCGCCGTTCTCGGCGGTTTGGGCCGAGCCGCTAACCGCTGTTACAGCCGTCGAGCGCGAAGGGCTGCCGGTTTGAGCGCCGGCATCCGGAGCGGCCGCCTGGCGGCGCGGCTTGGGTGCTGCCAAGGACTGGGCGTCTTCGGAGCGGCCTTCAGCCGATTCGTGGCGCCGGTCGCCGCGGCGATGGCGATTGCGGTCGCCGTGCCCGCGTTCCCTGCGGTCATTGTGGCGTCCGCCGCTCTTGCTGCGGTGGCCTTGCGAGGACTTGCCGGCGGTTTCCGCGGCGGGCTCGGCGGTTTTCGCGGCCGTGCCTGCGCCGGTCAGCCAATTGATCAGCTTCTTGAACAGTCCGGTGCTTTCCTTGGCCTTGGCGCTGCGCGCGGCAGACGCCGGCGCCGACATCGGGGCCGGCTGCGAGGGCGTGATGCCCTTGACCAGGGCTTCCGGACGCGTCTTGGCTTCCTGCGCCTTGTTGGGCGACCAGGTTACCGGCGCCTCGGGCTGGGTGACGAGTTCGAAGCTGGTCTTGATTTCTTCCAGGCGCGGATCGTCGTGGCGCAGGCGCTCGATATGGTGATGCGGCGTTTCCAGATTCTTGTTGGGGATAAGGATCAGGTTGACCTTCAGGCGCGATTCGATCTTGGTGATGTCGGCGCGCTTTTCATTGAGCAGGAAGGTGGCCACATCGACCGGCACTTGAGCGTGCAGCGAGGCGGTGCCTTCTTTCATGGCTTCTTCCTGCAGCAGGCGCAACACATGCAGCGCGCTGGATTCGGCATCGCGCACCACGCCGGTGCCATTGCAGCGCGGGCAAGTAATGTGCGAGCCTTCGTTCAGGGCGGGGCGCAGGCGCTGGCGCGACAGCTCCATAAGGCCGAAGCGGGAGATCTTGCCCATTTGGACACGGGCGCGGTCGAAATGCAGGGCATCGCGCAGGCGCTGTTCGACGGCGCGCTGGTTCTTGCCTTCTTCCATGTCGATGAAGTCGATGACGATCAGGCCGCCCAGGTCGCGCAGGCGCAACTGGCGGGCCACTTCGTCGGCGGCTTCCAGGTTGGTGCGCATGGCGGTTTCTTCGATATCGGAGCCGCGCGTGGAGCGCGCCGAGTTCACATCGATGGCCACCAGCGCTTCGGTATGGTCGATGACGACCGAGCCGCCCGAGGGCAACTGCACCGTGCGCGAATAGGCCGTTTCGATCTGGTGTTCGATCTGGAAGCGCGAAAACAGGGGGATGTCGTCGCGGTACATCTTGACGCGCTGGACGCTGTCGGGCATGACCACGCTCATGAAAGCGGTGGCCTGCTCGTAGATATCGTCGGTATCGATAAGGATTTCGCCGATTTCCGGGGAGTAGTAATCGCGTATGGCGCGTATGACCAGGCTGGATTCCAGGTAGATCAGGATGGGCGCCGCGTTTTCGCGGGCGGCCCCATCGATGGCGGTCCAGAGTTGCAGCAGATAGGAAAGGTCCCATTGCAGTTCTTCGACGCTGCGGCCGATGCCGGCCGTGCGCGCGATGATGCTCATGCCGGCTGGAACATCCAGCTGGTCCATGGTGTCGCGCAGTTCCTGGCGGTCTTCGCCTTCGACCCGGCGCGAAACGCCGCCGCCCCGCGGGTTGTTGGGCATCAGCACCAGGTAGCGGCCGGCCAGCGAGATGAAGGTGGTCAGGGCCGCGCCCTTGTTGCCGCGTTCTTCCTTTTCGACCTGGATGATCAGTTCCTGGCCTTCGGCCAGGGCATCCTGGATGCGCGCGGTGCGCACATCGACGCCTTCCTTGAAGTAGGTCCGCGCGACTTCCTTGAACGGCAGGAAGCCATGGCGGTCTTCGCCATAGCTGACGAAGCATGCTTCGAGGCCTGGTTCGATGCGGGTGATTACGCCTTTGTAGATATTGCCTTTGCGCTGTTCGCGGCCGGCAGTTTCGATGTCGAGGTCAATGAGTTTTTGACCGTCGACAATGGCAACGCGTAGTTCTTCTTGATGCGTTGCATTGAACAACATCCGTTTCATGAGGTGTTTCTCCGTAGTCATGGCGCACCGTTTATCGGCGCACGACCGCGGGTCATTCGGTGTGAGGCGCTAAATCTGCATGGAGGGCGTGGCTGACGGCGTCAGGCAGTGCCCACCTTGTGTCGGGAAGGCACGGCGAACCTGTAGGAACGCAGTTCAGTCAGCAGGGAGGTCAGGTTCACTATAGTGGTTGACAAAAAATTGCTGGGAACGGCAGACGCATTGTTGAGTTAGCGGCTGGTGCATTAAACGATGACATACTTGCAAAAGATTCAGCGTCGCACGCGGTTGGCAGTCGATATGTAGATAGCGGGCTATTCGCCACACCACTATTTTCCAGATCGGGCTTGCCCCGGCGACCTAATGACCCAGAAGCTGAAACCCAGGCGGTACAATATGGCCTTTATTCGTCCAACGGAGACGCACCCTTGCATCTCTACGTTCGGCGGTTTTTCAGCTTCTATAGGCTGACGCGATTATATGCCGCTTTTCCCTATGCGCAAAACAGTTAATGTCAAAGACCCTGCTCCCAGTGTGCGTTTTGTTGAAATCGGCGCCGAGCAAGCGGGCCAGCGCATCGATAATTTCCTGCTGCGTTTGTGCAAAGGCGTCCCCAAAAGCCATCTGTACAAGGCCATACGCAACGGCGAGGTCCGGGTCAACAAAGGGCGGATCGCGGCCGATTACCGCCTGGAGCAGGGCGACACGCTAAGGGTTCCCCCTTTGCGCCTGCCCCGGCCGGACGAGACCCGCCGCGCCCCGCCCGCCGTATTCCCCATCGTCTTCGAGGACGATGCCCTGGTCGTTGTAAACAAGCCCGCCGGCCTGGCGGTGCACGGCGGCAGCGGCGTGTCCTTCGGCGTCATCGAGCAGTTGCGCGCCGCCCATCCGGATGCCCCCTTCCTGGAGCTGGCCCACCGGCTGGATCGGGAAACATCCGGGCTGCTCATCATCGCCAAAAAGCGCAAGGCCTTGCTGGGCTTGCACGACATGATGCGCGAAGGCGCCGGACGCAAGCACTACCAGGCCCTGGTGGTGGGCGACTGGGTCAATGACAAGCAGCATATGCGCCAGCCCTTGCTGAAATGGCTGACCGCCTCGGGCGAGCGCCGCGTCAAGGTCGATGCGGCGGGCAAGGTGGCGCACACCATCATTACCCTGCAAAAGCGCTATGGGCGCTACAGCCTGCTGGGCGCCGAGCTGCGCACCGGCCGCACCCACCAGATACGGGTCCATCTGGCCTCCAGCGGCTATCCCATCGTGGGCGACGAAAAATACGGCCCGGACGAGGTCCGCGCGCACTTCGCCCGCCTGGGCTTCAATCGCATGTTCCTGCACGCCTGCAGGCTCGAAATACCCCACCCCCTGACCGGGGAACTGCTTGTCCTGACGGCGGACCTTCCCCCCGCCTGCCTGAATATTCTTGACTATCTGGAGCAAAATTCGTGAAACGCTACTCGGCCGTGGTCTTCGACTGGGACGGCACCGTCATGGATTCGACGCATTCCATCGTGGCCGCCATACAGGGCGCCTGCGCCGATCTTGGCCTGCCCGTGCCGCCGGACCGCGAGGCCGCCTGGGTCATCGGCCTGTCGCTGGAAAGCGCCTTGTATCGTTGCGTCCCCACATTGACGGCGGATCAGATGCCGGACTTCATCGACCGCTATCGCGTTCATTTTCTTGCCCGGGATCCCGAAATCAAGCTGTTCGACGGCATTGTCGACCTGCTTGCCACGCTTGAATCGCGCCAGGTGGCCCTGGGCGTGGCCACGGGGAAAAGCCGGGTCGGGCTGGACAGGGTGCTTGCCGCGAAGAACCTCCAGGGGCGTTTCCATGTCACGCGCTGCGCCGACGAGTCCTTCAGCAAGCCCCATCCGGCCATGCTGCTGGAAATCCTGGACGAGCTCAGCCTGCGGCCGGACCAGGTGCTGATGGTGGGAGACACCTCGCACGACATACAAATGGCGGCCGCGGCGGGCATGGACAGCATGGCCGTCACCTATGGCGCGCACGACATCCCGACCCTGCGCCAGGCGGAACCCACCGTCATGGTGTCCAGCGTGGACGAAATGCAATCCTGGCTGCTGGATCGCATCTAGGACGGAACTTTTTGGCGCTTGCCGGCGTCATATCCAGACACGTATTCAGGAACGGACCGCCATGCCCAAGAACGCAATTCCGCCGATCGCAGCTTCCGAAATCACCCCTGAAGCCGTCTGGCTGTCCCGCCGCCATTGGTTGCAGCAGGCCGGCCTGGGCGCTCTGGCGCTGGGCAGCGGGGGCCTGCTTGCCATGGACCCGGCCCGGGCGGCCCAGGTGATACAAAAGCTTCCCGCCACCCCGAATCCGGAATACTTCCTCAGCAATAAGCAGACTTCCGAAAAAGACGTCAGCTCCTACAATAATTTCTACGAATTCGGCACCGGCAAGACCGATCCGCTGGAATACGCCGAGAAAATGCAGACCCGCCCCTGGACCGTCAGCGTCGAGGGCGAAGTCGCCAAGCCGCGCACTTTCGATATCGACGATTTGCTGAAACTGGCCGCCATGGAAGAGCGCGTCTACCGCCTGCGCTGCGTCGAAGCCTGGTCCATGGTCATCCCCTGGAGCGGCTACTCCCTGTCGACGCTGCTTCGGCAGGTCGAGCCCACCAGCAAGGCCAAGTATGTCGAGTTCATCACCGCGACGCAGCCGGCCAATATGCCCGGCCTGGACGATCGCATCATAGACTGGCCCTACACCGAGGGCCTTCGCATCGACGAGGCCATGCATCCCTTGACCATGCTGGTCTTCGGCGTATACGGAAAAATGCTGCCCAATCAGAACGGCGCTCCCATGCGGGTGGCCATCCCCTGGAAGTATGGTTTCAAGTCGGGCAAATCCATCGTCAAGATCCGGCTGGTGGAAAAAATGCCCGTGACCAGCTGGGTCAAGATCGCACCCAACGAATATGGCTTTTACGCCAACGTCAATCCCGATGTGCCGCACCCACGCTGGAGCCAGGCCACCGAGCGCCGCATCGGCGACGGCTTCTTTGCGCCGCGCGTGGATACCATCGCCTTCAACGGCTATGCGGAGCAAGTCGCTTCCCTGTATGCCGGCATGGATCTGCGGAAAAACTATTAGTGGGCGGGCGCAACTGGACGGCGCGGCAGGTAGGCAAATTCAAGCCGCTCATTTTTCTGCTGCTCCTGTATCCGCTCTTTCGCTGGGTATGGCTGGGGCTGGCCGGCGGGCTGGGAGCGAATCCGCCCGAGTTCCTGATCAGGTCGTCCGGCATCTGGGCGCTGGTGGCACTGGGACTTACCCTGTCGATCACGCCCTTGCGCCGCATTATCGATCAACCCGCTTTGGTGCGCACGCGCCGCATGCTGGGCCTGTTCGCATTCTTCTACACCTGTCTTCACCTATTGGGATGGGCCTTGTGGGAAAGGGGCTGGTCGCTGGCTTCGATGTGGGATGACGTCGTGCAGCGCACCTTCATCACGGTGGGCATGATTGCCTTCGTGCCCATGCTGGCGCTCGCCTTGACCTCGACACGCGGCTGGATCCATCGCCTGGGCCGCAACTGGCAGCGGCTGCATCGCAGCGTCTACGCGATTGCGGCCTTGTCCGTGTGGCATTTCTGGCTGGTCCGGGCAGGCAAGAACGATTTCTTCGAGCCCTATGTGTATGGCGCGCTGCTGGCCGTGCTGTTATTGGTACGGCTTTTCTTCTTTGCCAGGCAGCGGCGTTCCTGACGCTAATTGGGCAGCGCTTTCAGGATGGCGAGCGTTTCGGCATCCGGGTTGCCATCAAACAGCGCTGGGCGATAGTGCATCTGGAAGGCGGCAATGACGTTGCGGGTGGCCTTGTCCAGCGTGCCGCTGAACGGAGCGTCGTAGCCCGCGCGGCGCAATTCCTTTTGCACCCAGACTATGTCCGGCAGGCCTTTCGACTGGAATTCTTCCAGGTAAGCCCGCATCAGGCTTTCGTCGTACCAGCGCCCCAGGCCTTGCCGGGCCAGCTCTTGCCAGGGAAACAGCGGACCTGGATCGATTTTTCTCTGCGGCGCAATGTCGCTGTGGCCCACGATATTGGGCGCCTTGATCTGATGGCGGGCGACGATGTCTTTAAGCAGCAGGACCAGCGTCCTTATCTGCGCCGGCTTGTAGGGATCCCATGCGTCGCCCTGCCTGCCCTGGTTGACGATTTCGATGCCGATCGAGCCGCTGTTCATATCGGTGCGGCCATACCATTGGCTGACGCCGGCATGCCAGGCGCGCCGGCTTTCATCCACCAATTGGTAGACCCGGGGCTGGGGTTCGTCGGTGATCAGGTAATGGCTGCTGACATTGCGCTGGGACAATATCCTCAATGAGGCTTCGTTGCTGGTCGAGGTGTAGTGCAGCACCACGAAATCCACCCGGCTGTTCTGGCTCTGGGCCTGTATGCTGCGGTCAATATCCAGGCCGCCTGGCTTGGTGGACGAACAGGCGCCCAGGGCGGCCAGCAGCAGGCAGGCGATCAGGCGGATAACCACCTAGCGTCCCGCCATGAACAGGAATATGGTGGGCTTGCGCGCCAGGTCGGGCGCCGCGGCCGTCTTCCATTGGGCGATGCTGCATGTGCGTATCCATTCGTCGTCGGTCGTCAGCGAACGAGCCACGCAAAGCCGGGTCGTATCGTTAAGCGCCTGCTTCAGTGTCTCGAACATCGCCTCGTTGCGATAGGGGGTTTCGATGAGAATCTGGGTTTGTTCCTGCTTGCGCGAAGCGCTTTCCCAGGCTTTCAGCTGTTTGGCGCGTTCGGACGGATCCACCGGCGCGTAGCCATGGAAAGCAAAGCGCTGGCCATCCAGCCCGCTGGCCATCAGGCTCAGCAGGATGGATGACGGGCCCACCCAGGGGACGACGCGTATGCCCATGGCATGGGCCAGGGCCACGACCCTGGCGCCGGGGTCGGCCACGGCCGGACAGCCCGCTTCGGATACCAAACCGATCTCGCCGCCTTCCAGCAGGGGCTTGAGCCATGCCTTCATCTGCTGGGCGTCGACTTTGCTGTCCAGCGTGTGGATGGTGATGTCCTGTAGCGGCCCCACAGTACCCACCAGCTTCAGGAAGGCCCTGGCCGTCTTGGCATTCTCGGCGATATACGTGGTCAGGCGCCCGGCCAGTTCCTGGACGGTCTGCGGCAGCCATGCGGCCGGGGCGCCCGGGCCCATGCCCACGGGTATCAAATGCAATGTTCCTGCTGGTTTCACAAATTCTCCAGGTTTTTTCCTTGCGGGGCGCCGTAGGGTGCTATGCCGCCCGGGTGTGTATCGATGCGCGCCGGCTATGGCTGCGCCAGGGGGTTGATGCCGAATGAGCGCAGCATGCGGGAAAGGGCGATGAGCGGCAGGCCGATAATGGCGGTGGGGTCGTCGCAGCGCATGCTGTCCATCAGGGCGATCCCCAGGCCTTCGGCCTTGGCGCTGCCTGCTGTATCGTAGGGTTGTTCGCGTTGCAGATAGCGGGTGATTTCCTCATCCGTCAGTGAGCGGAACCGGCAAAACGTAACGATATCGTCGGTCTGGTAGCGGCGGCCGTCGCTGACGCACAAGGCGCTGTGAAATTCTACCGTCCGCCCGCTGAGCCGCACAAGCTGCTCTTTGGCGCGCTCGAAGGAGCCCGGCTTGCCTATGGGGGCGCCATCCACGGTGGCGACCTGGTCCGAACCGATGACGATTGCTCCGGGATGGGTCTGGACGACGGCTTGGGCTTTGGCCATGGACAGGCGCAGGGCCAATTGCGCCGGCGTTTCGCCCTGCATAGGGCTTTCATCGACGTCGGGGGCGACCGTGGTGAACGGAACGCACAGGCGTTCAAGCATTTCCTTGCGATAGGGCGAGCTTGAGGCTAGGATGAGACGCATAAGCGGGGATGGGCCTGTTTGGTTTGACTGCGAATGGCTGAACGCGCTATTATCTAATGTTTTCTTTGTGCTTGAAAGCTGCTTTGCGGCCTTGAAGGAATACCGCAGGTGGAAACACAATACATCGATACGTACGAGCTTACCCGCTTGGGTCAGGAGGTTCACGGCCAGGCGCCTATTGCCCGGTTCGAACGCCTGATAGGCGATTTGCCCGAGCAGCTCGATACCATGGTTTCCTGGTCTGTGCAGGGTATCCAGGATACGCGTGGCCGGCATTTTTTGCGGGTCAAAGTAAAGGCGGAGCCTACGCTGGAATGCCAGCGGTGCCTTAAGCCTTTCCAGTGGCCGGTCGATTCCACCAACCGGCTCGAAGTGGTGAAGTCCCAGGCCGCCCTGGAAGCCGAAGATGTCCTGGACGCCGAGTCCGACGATATCATCGAGCGTATCGTGGGTTCCCAGCGCCTTGATGTCCTGGAGCTGGTCGAGGATGAAATCATTCTGGGCCTGCCCTACGTGCCCAAGCACGATGTTTGTCCGTCGCTGCCGGAGCCTCTTTCCCAAGAGCCCGACGTCGATCCAGCCAGGCCTTCGCCGTTCGCGGCATTGGGCCAGCTAAAGAAAAATTGATTTAACGCATTTAACCTCGCGGGACTATCGCTTACAATAGCGACCCGTTTTCAGGAGTCATCATGGCCGTTCAGCAAAACAAAAAGAGCCCGTCTAAACGCGGTATGCATCGTTCGCACGATTTCATCTCCGCGCCTCCCACGGCTGTAGAACCCACGACCGGTGAATTGCACCTGCGTCACCACATCAGCCCCAACGGCATCTACCGCGGCCGCAAAGTACTCAAGTCCAAGAACGACGAGTAAGTTCGTTTTTTTGCGATCTCGCTATAAACGCCATAGATTGCGCGCTTGATGCCGACAACTGAGATTCGGATTGCCATCGACTGCATGGGCGGTGACGCCGGCTTGCCGGTTACCGTCCCCGCCGCCTGTCAATTCGCCAAGCAGAATCCCGATACGCGTTTCCTGCTTGCGGGCGATGCGGCCGCGATCGAGGCCCGTTTGCACGCCCTGGGCAGCCTGGGCCGCGACTGGTACGAAATCCTGCCTGCCTCCGAAGTCGTCACCATGGACGATACCGTCGAGGTCGCATTGCGGCGCAAGAAGGATTCGTCGATGCGCGTTGCGGTGCAGGCCGTCAAGGACGGCCGCGCCGACGCGTGCATTTCCGCCGGCAACACCGGCGCCTGGATGGCGATTTCGCGCTACATCCTGAAAACGCTCGACGGCATCGACCGGCCGGCCATCGCCACGTCCATTCCCAACCAGAAGGGCGGTGCGACCACCATGCTGGACCTGGGCGCGAACGTCGATTGTTCGGCCGAGCACCTGTTGCAATTCGCCATCATGGGTTCGGCCCTGGCCTCGACGGTCGACCGCCACCAGCGGCCCACCATCGGCCTGCTCAATATCGGCGAAGAAGTCATCAAGGGCAATGAAGTCGTCAAGCAGGCGGCTGAGCTCCTGCGCGGCAGCGGCCTGAATTTCTACGGCAACGTCGAAGGCGACGATATCTGCAAAGGCACGGTCGATGTCATCGTCTGCGACGGCTTCGTCGGCAATGTGGTGCTCAAATCCATCGAAGGCGTGGCGAAAATGATCGCCGCGATGATGCGGGCCGAATTCAAGCGCGACGCCTTGTCGATGACGGCGGGCATGCTGGCCAAGCCCGTGCTGAATCGCCTGCGCGATCGTGTCGACAACCGCCGCTACAATGGCGCGGCCTTGCTGGGACTGCGGGGCATCGTCATCAAAAGCCATGGCTCGGCCGATACCTACGCATTCGGCTGCGCGCTGCAAAGGGCGCGCGAAGCGGTGCATAATGGTCTGCTTGATGGTACAACAAGCGCCATCGATCATCTTCGCCAGAGTTTGCAGGCCGCAGCGGCGCAATCGGCGAAGCTCTCCAACGACTTATCTGATCCTGCGCGCTAGCCGGGTATCTGGAAGCTACTATGCCTTATGCCAAGATAATAGGGTCGGGCGGATACCTGCCTACCCGTATCGTATCCAACGACGATCTGGCCGCCGACCTTGCAACACGCCAGATCGAAACCTCTGATTCCTGGATCGTCGAGCGCACGGGCATACGGCAGCGCCATCTGGCCGACGCCGGCACCACCACCAGCCAGTTGGCCACCCGGGCGGCGGAAATCGCCCTGGCCGATGCCGGCGTGAAGGCCGACGATATCGATCTGATCATCGTCGCGACGTCCACCCCCGATTTCGTCTTTCCCAGCACAGCCTGCCTGGTGCAGGCCAACCTGGGCGCCAAAGGCGGGGCCGCGTTCGACGTGCAGGCGGTCTGCAGCGGCTTCGTCTACGCCTTGACCACCGCCGACTCTTTCATTCGCGCCGGGCGCGCCAAGACCGCCCTGGTTATCGGCGCCGAGGTGTTCTCGCGCATTCTCGATTGGAACGACCGCAGCACTTGCGTGCTTTTCGGCGATGGCGCGGGCGCCGTCGTCCTCAAGGCTGACGACGAGCCCGGCATCGTGGCCGCGCAACTGAATGCCGACGGCAGCCAGATGAAAATACTGTGCGCCGCGGGCAATGTGGCGCATGGCGAAGTGGTGGGCGATCCTTTCCTGCGCATGGACGGCCAGGCGGTATTCAAGCTGGCGGTCACTTCGCTGACCAAGTCGGCCCTCGATGTTTGCGAACAGGCCGGAATGCGGATGGAAGACGTCGACTGGCTGGTGCCGCACCAGGCCAATGTGCGCATCATCAATTTCCTGGGCCGGCGCCTGGGCGTTCCGGATGAAAAAGTCGTCATTACCGTCGACCGGCACGCCAATACATCCGCGGCCAGCGTGCCGCTGGCTTTCGACGTGGCGCGCCGCGACGGACGCATCAAGGCAGGGGATTCCGTCATGATGCAAGGCGTCGGCGGCGGCTTCACATGGGGATCCGTGCTGGTAAAAATGTAAACACGGCCCGTCGGGCGCAGTGGGCTTGCGCCCTCGCGCAAACCGCGGGCACGATTTGTCTTCCATCTACTTGCATTAGCGTTATGAAAATAGCTTTCGTCTTTCCCGGACAGGGATCGCAATCCATCGGCATGCTCGATGCCTGGGCGGGCAACGCCGCGGTCAACGACGTGGTGAGCCGCGCATCGCTTGCGCTGGACCAGGACCTGGCCGCGCTCGTCGCGGGCGGTCCCGCCGAAGAACTCAATCTTACGACCAACACCCAGCCGGTCATGCTGACGGCGGGCGTGGCGGTCTACCAAGCCTGGCTCACCGCGGGCGGACTCGCGCCGGCGCTGGTCGCGGGCCATAGCCTAGGCGAATATTCGGCCCTGGCAGCCGCCGGCGCGCTTTCCCTGGAGGATGCCGTCCGGCTGGTGCGCGTCCGCGCCGATGCCATGCAGGCGGCCGTGCCGGTCGGCGCGGGCGGCATGGCCGCCGTGCTGGGCCTGGACGACGATATCGTCAGGGCGGTATGCGCCAAGGCGGCGCAGGGCGAGATCGTCGAGGCGGTCAATTTCAATGCCCCCGCACAGGTCGTCATTGCCGGGCATAAGTCGGCCGTCGAGCGGGCATGCGAACTGGCCAAGGCCGAAGGCGCCAAGCGCGCCCTGATGCTGTCGGTATCCGCGCCCTTTCATTCCAGCCTGCTCAAGCCGGCCGCCGCCGTGCTGGAAGGCGCGCTGGCAGGCATCGACCTGGCTTCCCCCCGGATTCCTCTCATCAACAACGTCGACGTCCAGTCGCCGTCCGAGCCGGGCGCGATCAAGGATGCGCTGGTACGCCAGGCCTGGCACCCCGTGCGCTGGGTCGAAACACTGAATGCCATGAAAGAGCAGGGCGTCACGCATGTGGTCGAGTGCGGCCCGGGCAAAGTGCTTGCCGGCCTGACCAAACGCATAGACCGCGACCTGGTCGGACTGGCCATTACCGATCCGGCGTCCCTGCAGGCGGCGCTCGATACATTACAAGGATAAGGCAATGCAAGACAAACCACTCGCGGGCAAACTGGCTCTGGTGACGGGCGCCACGCGCGGCATAGGCAAGGCCATCGCGCTGGAACTCTCGGCGCAGGGCGCCACGGTGGTCGGCACGGCCACGTCCGAGTCCGGCGCCCAGGCGATCTCCGAGATGCTGGCCGCAAGCGGCGGCCGCGGCGTGGCGCTGGATGTCAATGACGCGGCGGCCTGCGATGCGCTGGTGACCGAGCTGGGCAAGCAGGATGGCGGACCTCATATATTGGTCAACAACGCCGGCATCACGCGCGACAACCTGGCCATGCGCATGAAAGACGAGGACTGGGAAGCGGTCATCGCGACCAATCTGTCGGCGGTGTTCCGCCTGTCGCGCGCCGTGACCCGCACTATGATGAAGGCCCGCTGGGGCCGCATCATCAATATTACGTCGGTGGTCGGCTCCAGCGGAAATCCGGGCCAGGCCAACTATGCCGCCGCCAAGGCGGGCGTGACCGGCATGGCCCGCGCGCTGGCGCGCGAGCTGGGCAGCCGCAATATCACGGTCAACTGCGTCGCGCCCGGTTTCATTGAAACCGACATGACGCGCGCCCTGAACGAATCGCAAACGGCCGCCATCCTGTCGCAGATACCGCTAGGGCGGTTGGGCGCGGCGGCCGAAATCGCGTCGGCCGTGGCCTTTTTGGCCGGGCCGCAGGCAGGGTATATAACCGGCACCACGCTGCACGTGAACGGCGGGATGTATATGTAATAACCGGACAGGTCACCCCCGTAGGGTAAAATCTGTCCATTCCAGAGGTGTTCCGCACAGAGGCTCGCGCCAGTCAGGCAAAATGCGCTCATTGCCGGTAATGCCGTTTTTTTTGTCATAGCCAGCACCATTCACTATTTCGTTTGGCTATAATTCGCGGGAATTTTCCCTACTTGGAGATATGCATGGAAAGCATCGAACAGCGCGTCAAGAAGATCGTCGCTGAGCAACTTGGCG
>JBEBYL010000032.1:0-29804 GCA_040391135.1 Pusillimonas sp.
GCCCGAACCACCTTTAACTTGAACTGCTCGTTGTACTTCGCCATGTAAAAACCCCGAAGGTTGGATCAATATCCAACTTTCGGGGGTCAGTTCACTTCGGCCGGGTTTCTTTTGTTAGTTAGGCTGTTGCCCCGAATCTTGAATCACCTTGGACCATCGCGCCATTTCGTTCGTCACGTATTTTTTATGTCCGGCGGGATCCAGGCGTTCATCATTGATTATGCTCAAGCCGAGAGCCTCTTCCCGCTGTATCAATTGCGGGTTTTTCAATGCCGACCGCAGGGCCGCGTTCAATTTGGCAAGAACTTCAGGAGGTGTGTTGCGCGGCGCATAAAGGCCATGCCAAACGGTCACGTTGAAGCCCGTCAAGCCCGATTCGGCCAAGGTCGGGACGGCGGCCATCGACGGTAGCTTGAGCCGCTGAGTACTGGTGACACCGTACGATTTCACCTTTTTTGCCTCAATCTGGGTCACCGCATTCGTCGCCTGCTCGCACATCAGGTCGACTTGGCCGCCCATCAGGTCGATCATGGCGGGAGCCGTTCCTTTATACGCTATGGTGGTCATGTTCACTTTTAACGCCTCTTGCAGCATCAGGCCGCAAAGATGCGAGGCCGAGCCTACACCGGCGTTGGCAAGGTTGACCTTGTCCTTGTTTTCGTTGATCCACTGGCGTAGTTCGTCAAAGCTGTTTGCTGCAAGGCTCGGCCTGCCTATCAGCGTGGAAGGGGCCTCATTGATCAAGCCCAGGAACTCAAAACTATCGGGCACCTGATAGCTGAGCTGCTTATACAGCGAAGGCGCGGTCGCCATGCCTATGTGATGGACGAGCAGCGTGTAGCCATCGGCTGCGGCGCGAGCCACTTTCGCCGTGCCAATAGTGCCTCCGGCCCCCGATACGTTCTCGACGATGATGGGCTGCCCCAATGGTTCACGCAGCGCTTCGGCTACATCACGCGCGATCTTGTCACTGGGGCCGCCAGCGGCAAACGGTACTACCAGCGTAACCGCCTTTTCCGGAAAAGCGGCGTGGCCGGTCACGGAGAACCCGGCAAGCGCCAGTGTCAGGGCCAGTTTTTTAAGATTCATGATGTTGTCTCCTTTCTTGGAATTGGCAGTTATGCCGAAATAGTCTGCATGACGCGGTACAGGTCCGCTTTTCCTTCAAAGCCGATGCCGGGCAGCTCGGGCATCGTGATGTAGCTGTTTTCGACTTTTACTCCATCGGGAAAGCCGCCAAAAGGCTGGAAAAGGTCTGGGTACGATTCGTTGCCGCCCAGCCCCAGGCCGGCGGCAATGTTCAATGACATCTGATGGCCGCCGTGCGGAATGCAACGGCTTGGCGACCAACCATGCTCTTTCAGCATATCGAGAGTGCGCAGGTATTCGACCAGCCCGTAGCTAAGGGCGCAATCAAATTGCAGCCAGTCGCGGTCCGGACGCATGCCGCCGTAGCGAATCAGGTTGCGGGCATCCTGCATGGAGAACAGGTTTTCACCCGTGGCCATCGGGTTCTTGTAGTAGCTGCGCAAAGCCGCCTGCAGTTCGAAATCAAGAGGGTCGCCGGCTTCCTCGTACCAGAACAGGTCGTATTGCGACAGTGCCTTGGCATAGGCGATTGCTGTATCCAGATCGAAGCGTCCGTTTGCGTCGACGCAAAGCTTCTGGCCATCTTGCAATACGCTAAGGATGGAATCAATGCGGCGAAGGTCTTCGTCGAGCGAAGCCCCGCCGATCTTTTTCTTGACGACGCTGTAGCCGCGATCAATGTAGCTGCGCATTTCGTCTTTAAGCTTATTGTGATCTTGCCCGGGATAGTAATATCCGCCAGCGGCATAGACGAAGACCTTTTTATTGGCTTGGCCGTTGCCATATCGGTCGGCCAATAACTGGAACAGCGGCTTCCCTTCGATTTTGGCGACGGCATCCCAAATTGCCATGTCTATCGTGCCGATCGCTACGGAGCGTTCTCCATGGCCGCCCGGCTTTTCGTTGGTAAACATGGCATCCCAGATGTTATGCGGATCCAGGTTGTCGCCACTTGCGTTAACCAGCGTGGCGGGGTCGGCTTCGAGTATCCGCGGAATAAAGCGGTCCCGCATCAGTGTGCCCTGGCCATAACGCCCATTGGAGTTGAATCCGTATCCGATAACGGGCTTGCCGTCGCGAACGACATCCGTGACGACCGCTACAAGGCTCAAATTCATTTTGCTGAAGTCGATGTATGCGTTTCGGATTGGTGAGCTGATGGGTAGTGTTTTTTCAATAATATTGACGATCTTCATCTGCCGAACCTAAACTGTATTTTGAAAAGTGGTCCCATATAGTCGGCCTTACTGCTTTTAATAGCCAATGCTATTTTTTTCTCTTTCTATGCTTTCAAAGCACTGGCATGAACATCTCCTGGCTTGAAGACTTCCTGGCACTGGCATCGACAAAAAACTTCTCGCGTGCGGCAGACTTGCGCCATATGACTCAGCCGGCATTCGGCCGCCGTATTCGTGCTCTTGAAGAATGGCTGGGAGCGGACCTGTTTGACCGAAGCACCCAACCCGCCACGCTGACCGAAACCGGAGAATGGTTCCGTAAGATCGCCCAGGATCTTCTTGCACAAGTGGCACGCCTTCCTTCAGAAGCCCGGGCCGTGGAAGAGTCGTGGTCGACCACCTTGCAGTTTGCGGCAACGCACACCCTGTCTTTCACCTTTATGCCCAATTGGCTACGCAGCCTGGAGCCGCGAATCAGCGTAGGAGCCATACAATGCGTATCCGACATGCTGCAGCGTTGCGAAGCTCTCATGCTCCAAGGCAAGGCGCAGTTTGTACTGAGCCATACGCATCCACAGGTCCAGAGCCAACTCGAGATGGCAGGCTATCCATCGATCCAACTGGGAAATGACACCCTTGTTCCGGTATCCCTGAAGGATGAGACAGGGCAAGCTCGCCACGATGTGGCTTCAGGAGACAAGCCGCTGCAACTATTGGATTACAGTGCGGAATCAGGTATAGGGCGCATTTTGCATACGGTCCTTGGGCCTGAATTGGACCATTTACCCATCCACACGGTTTTTACGGCACATTTGGCCTCGGTGCTCAAGCCTATGGTCCTGGGCGGGCGCGGGGTCGCGTGGTTGCCGCAGTCTTTGATTGCCGATGACCTCGATTCGGGCCGTTTGACGCCCGTCGGCCATGCGTCTTGGCGGATTCCATTGCAGGTTCGGCTTTATCGCGATCGGTCGAATATCAACCGAACCGCTGAAATGTTCTGGGATGCTGTTTCAAATTGCCAGTTGGAACATTGAGTACAAGTGCGATTTCCCGGCATAAGCCTGCAAGAAAAATCATGAAATAGACCCGTCATCGCCTCCGTATCTTGTTGCTAACATGTTAGATAAGAGTTAGTATGCTTTCACGGAGGCGATCATGGCATTGAATTCTTCAGAAAAATCCCCTGGCGGACCCACAAGCTTGCGCAATCAGGCATACGAACTGTTTTGCGAGCAAGTCCTTGCGGCCAGGTTGTATCCAGGACAATTCGTTTCCCAGCAAGAGCTGACCCTGTTGCTGGGCATGCCTCTGGGGGCGATACGGGAAATGATCCCCAGGCTCGAAGCCGCCCGGCTCATCATTACGGTCCCCAAGCGGGGTCTGCAAATCATGCCGGTCGATCTCAAGTTGATCCGCAATGCCTTCGATGTTCGCCTGATGATCGAAAAGGAGGCTGCTGGCGCCTTCATCCGAACCATCACAGACAGCGAGCTCGAACAAATCGCAGACGCCCACAGGACCATGCTGGCGCGCGCGCTCGATGACAAGCCTGATATCGGGCTGGATAAAGAAGCGCTTGCGCTTGACTGGAGCTTTCATCATCGAATGGTCGATGTCCTGGATAACGAAATCATATCGGACATGTACCGAGTCAATAGCCTGCATATCAAGCTTATCCGCATCGATAGCGACCTTGCGCGGCCCATGCGGGTGGTGCCTGCGATGCGCGAGCACCTGGCGTTCATCGCAGCGCTCCAGGCGCGCGACGAATCGAGTGCCGTGGCGCTTATTTGCGAGCACATCAATGCATCGCGCCAGCGCGTATTGACTCGCGCCATGGGCTTGCAAGCAAACGATGACGCCCGCTTGCGCCATTCAGGATGATTTCTTAGCGGTAAAAAAACAATTATCAGGAGACAAACATGAAATATCGATTCTATGTCCGCACATTCTTGTTGGGTGCGCTTGCGGCCTGGGCCACCGGCGCTTCAGCCGCCTATCCCGAAAAGCCCATAACGTTGGTCATTCCGTTCGCCGCCGGCGGAAACAACGACATATCGGGCCGGATCATTGCCAAGAAAATGGGCGATATCCTGGGGCAAGCCATCGTTGTGGAAAACAAGACCGGTGCGGCTGGCGCCATCGGCGCCACATTTGTCGCACAGGCAAAGCCCGACGGCTACACGCTGGGCTTTCTAAGCAGTGGCCCCTTGGCCACGAACATGAGCCTCTACAAGTCGCTGGCCTATGATTCGCTGAAGGATTTTTCCCCTGTCGCCCGCACCACGACCAGCCCGAGCGTCCTGGTGGCGAATCCATCGCTTCCCGCCGATGCATTGCAGCCTTTCGTCAATTATCTGAAAAAGCATCCAGGTACCGTCAACTACGGCACTTCGGGCAACGGATCGTCGCCTCACTTGGCGGCGGTGCTGTTTGAATCGATGGCCGGCGTGAAAATGGTAAATGTGCCGTATCGGGGCGGCAGCCAGGTGAACACAGACTTGGTAAGCGGGCAGATCCAGATTTCCTTCAGCCCCATCCTCGAGGCCGTCCCCTTTATACAGTCGGGCAAGCTCAAAGCCTTCGCCGTTACCTCCGCGACGCGATCTGATCTATTGCCCAACATTCCCGCGCTCGCCGAATCGTATCCCGGCTACGAGGTGCTGACATGGAATGGCATTGTGGCTCCCGCGGGCACCCCGGCGGACCGGATCGCCAAGCTCAATGCGGCTGCGGTACAGGCGGTCGGGTCCCCGGATGTCGCTGAACGTTTGAAACAACTGGGCCTACAGCCCGCGCCATCCGATAGCCAAGGCTTTCGGCAGTACATCGAGCAGGAGATCAAGCACTTTGCCAAGCTGTTGCGCCTGGCGGGTGTTGAGCCCCAGTAAGCCCCTGCAATCCGTTAGGAATATTTAAAGAGGTAGTCATGACAAAACTGTTTTCCCCCGAGCAGATCCAAGGTATCGTTCCGCCGCTTATCACTCCTTTTGACACGTCAAATGAAATCGACGAAAACAGCCTGCGCGCAGTCGTGAGGTTCATGATTTCGCAGGGCGTGCATGGCCTGGTGGCCGGCGGGAGCTCGGGCGAAGGCTTTGCGCTGGAAACGGACGAGCTGCGTCGAATTGTCGATATAAGCGCACAAGAGGCGCAGGGGCGCATACCCCTGGTAGCGGGGGTGATTGCCAACAGTACACGCGGCACGATACGCAGAATACGCGCTCTTGAAGGCCTGGATGTCAGTGCATTGCAGGTGACGCCGGCCCACTATATTTATAAGACCGATGACGCATCCATGATCCGGCATTTCCAAGAAATCGCGGATGCCACCGATATTCCTATCCTGATCTATAACGTCATTCCATGGAATTATCTTTCCCCTTCGCTCATCTTGCGCATCATGCGCGAAGTCCCCGGTGTGGTTGGCGTCAAACAAAGCGCCGGCGATCTTAAAGCGCTGGCCGATTTGTTGATTGCCGCGCGTCCGCAAGACCGGATCTATGCCGCCGTGGACTCATTGTTGTACCCTTGCATGGCTTTGGGCGCTCATGGCGTCATATCCATGCTGACTTCGACCGCGCCGGGCGCCTGCGTGAGCTTGTGGAACGCTGTTCGTCGCGGCGACCATGATTATGCGCTGGCGCTGCATCAACGGCTGCTGCGGTTGTGGAACGCCATGTATGCGGATAACCGTGTCGCTTTGGCCAAATTCACCTTGTCGCTGCAAGGAGTGCCAACGGGCCACACCTTGAGGCCGATTCCGCCAGCGTCCCCGGCTCAACAGCAGGCTATTCGCGAGGCATGGGAAAAGCTGCAAGAGATGATGAGGGTGGCGGGATGACCGGGTGGAGTTGATCGGGTTGCCCGGATAGCGGGCTCCGATGCGGCGGGGAGGGCGGATGTGCCTTTGATGGGGAATCAGTGGCCATTTTTCATTATGCCCATGCGAGTCAGGTAACTATCAAGCTTCGCTGTCCGATCCGCATCAAAAATTGCGCCGACATATCCATCGGGGCGGATCAGCGCGCACCCGCCCGGGGTCAATTCGTAGCTGTCGCGAATATGCCCCCAGACATCCCTGGCATCGCCCTGCGAGCCGATGTAATGGATATGCAAGCCCGGACGGGGTTCAATCAACCCGTGCCGGGCCTCATGAGCCAGCAGCGTCCAATGCGGGCCCTGGAATAATTGGAACAGTCGTGATGGCTGGCCCGCCGCACCCCGGATCGGCGCGTCCGGCGCCCGGTCTCCCGCCCGCAGGCCGCTCTTGCGTTCGGGCAGTTCTTTGGCCAGCGGCGAATCCGGATAGCCGATATCCAGCTGGAGCACCTCGCGTCCTCGTCGCATTCCGCCCTGTTTCTGGGCATCGAGCAGCCGGGTCGAAAGGCCGAGCATGACCTGGGCCACCGGACGCCGCTCGATCTCATAGCTGTCGAGAAGATCGTCCCCCGCGCCTTGCAGCGATGCTGCAAGCTTCCAGCCCAGGTTGTAGGCGTCCTGCACGCTGGTGTTCAGTCCCTGTCCACCGGTGGGCGGATGCACATGCGCCGCATCGCCTATCAAAAACACCCGGCCCACACGGTAGCGTTCGGCCAGCCGCGCGTTCATCTGGTAATCCGAAGACCAGAATACCGAGCGCACGATGATGTCCGCGCGTCCCGTTCGCTCGCTGATCAGGGCAGTCAGCCCCGCGGCCGAAAGATCGGCCTGCGCATCCGGCGGGATCGGCGCCTGGATCTGGAAGAACTCAGTGCCGGCCAGCGGGCAAATCCCGACCATCCGATCCATGTCGCCGTCATTGAACTGGTGCCATGCGTCGCGGTCCAGCCCAGTCAGCACGGTGTCCGCCACAAGGGCATGCACGCCCAGCGTCTTGCCGGGAAAGTCCACGCCTAGAGCCTTTCTTACGAAGCTGCGTCCGCCGTCGGCGCCGATCAGGTATCGGGCATGGAGCATCTCTTCGCCAGCCGGCCCCGAAAGGCGGGCGGCGACGCCGTTGGCATCCTGTTCGAAGCCGAGCAATTCACAGCCGAACTCCACTTGATGCCCAAGCTCGTTCAGCCGTTCGCGCATGATGCGTTCCGTCACGAATTGCGGAACCATCAAAGGCAGGTGATAAGGCTCGGCGGGTGTCGGATCGATATGTTCGAGCGCATCCGAATCGACGCAACTGCCGTCGTCGCGATAGATGCGTTGCCGCGGATAAAGCCCACCCGCCGCCACCGCTCTGTCGAGAATGCCGAGATCCTCGAATATTTCCTGTGTGCGCGGCTGGATGCCCTTGCCGCGCGAGCCGGGAAAGGGCGTGGCCATCTTCTCGATCAGCCGGAACGGGACGCCGCGCCGCGCCAGCTCGATGGCAAAGGTAAGGCCGGCCGCGCCGGCACCGCAGATCAGTACGTCGCTTGTCGAATGGCTTGTCATGCCAGCTCCAATATGTGTAATATGCACTTAACAGGAGCCATACTATGTCATCCGAGAAAAAAGTGCAAGATACACATATTTCCGAACAAATGAAGATTTTGCATGGAGCGCTGATCAGCATCGTCAGTGCGCTAAACCGGCCGCGTAACGACGAGAGGCTGATTGAGGAAGCTGGGGTTCGGCTTGACCGAGCGCTCTTCTCCGTGCTTGTGACTATCGAACGGCTGGGACCGATCGGTGTAGTGGATCTGGCCGAGCGGGCAGGGCGTGACTACACCACTGTCAGCCGGCAGGTCGCCAAGCTTGAAAGCCTGGGCCTGGTAAAGCGCCGCGAAAATCCCGCAGATCGCCGCGTGCGCGAGGCCATCATTTCTCCGAAAGGGAAGGCTATGACGGACCGTATCGACGCGGCGCGTGAGCGGATGGGCAATGCGATCTTCAAGGACTGGAGCAAAGACGAGCTTGATGTTTTCGTGAGGCTGATGCGAAAGTTTGCCAATGCCATGGAGGAGGAGCAATTTTGATATTGCTAATGTAAATAGAAATAGTTATCATTTGCGATCTGAATTTAAACTGACTTTGGATCAATAAAAATGATGGGGAAATCTCTAGTCTGGTGGGGTGGGGTGTTCTTGGCGGTTGCGGTTACGCAGGCGGGTGCTCAGGAAAATAGAGGAACGAATACGCAAATGCCGGCGGCGGACGATCCAGCCATACAAACCTTGTCGCCCTTGCGCATTCAGGGGCAGAGGCTGGAGGAAGCATTGCCGGAAGGCTCTGTTGTCATCACCCGCCGGCAACTGGACGAGCGAGCCATTGAAAGTTGGGACGATTTTTCAAAGCGCGGCGAGCCTGGCGTAAATATCAATCCCCAGAACAACAGCATTAACATCCGCGGTATGGACGGTGACCGGGTCGTGACCCGCGTGGACGGTATCAGGGTGCCGTGGCTGGACGATGGCGCACGCAGTGCGGAGGGCGGATTGAGCACCGTTGCATTCAATTCTTTATCGGCCATCGATATAGTGCGGGGAGCCGGTGCGGTGCAGTCGGGCTCGCTCATAGGTTATCTGGATCTGCGTACATTGTCTCCCCGCGATCTGCTGGCTCCGGGCAAGGATTTCGGTGCTTTGCTCAAGACTGGCTACGATAGCGTGGACGAGAGCTTTGGCGCGGATGCGGCGCTGGCTGGACGTATTGCGGATGGAACCCGCTGGCTGGTGCAGGCGGGGCATCGCAAAGGTCACGAACGGGACAATAAAGGCGAAGTCGGCGGTTATGGCGAATTGCGCGAGCTGCCCGATCCGATGGACTACACGCAAAACAGCGCTTTGATCAAACTGGAGCACGACCTGACGGCCGAGCAAAGGCTCAGCATCAGTGGCGAGTTGTTCCGCCGCGAATCGACAATTGACGATCGACGGGAGCAGAATACGGCCAACTACGGTATCGGTCAGTATCACAGCGAAAAGAAGCAGGATCGCGACCGCGTCGTGCTGGGTTACGACTATCAGTCGGCACAGCATCGATCATTGCTCAATTACGGCGAGACCAAACTTTATTGGCAGAAGATTCGCCTGGAAGACGGCATGAACGGATTCCGGTCGGGTAAGACGGCCATAGGGCCTTATGGCCGCAACAATACCATCGAAGAGTCGACGATAGGGCTGATGACATCCTGGGGCGGCTATATCGATGGCGCGCTGAAGCAGCATTGGTCCGCGGGTGGAGAGTGGGCAGGAAACGACACGGAGCAGGTTTCTCGCGGTTTTGACAGCTGCCCTATAACGGGCTGCGCGCATCTGCGTTCAAACCAGGCCGATATGCCGAAAGTCAAAGGGAATACCTGGTCATTGTGGGCGCAGGATGAGTTTTCCTGGTCTGATGGAAAATATGCGCTGACTCCCGCCTTGCGTTTCGATGCCTATGAGCAAAAACCGCAATCTGGCGGAATGTATGGCAGCAATCTTATCGGTTCGCAGGTCCTGCCCAGCAACAGCGGTGAGCGCCTGTCGCCATCCCTTCTTGCGGCCTACAAGCCGCGGGAGAACTTGTCGTTCTATGCGAAATACGGCTATGGCTTCAAGGCGCCCAACGCCAGCCAGCTTTACCTGACTTTCGGCGGCAAGTCGCCCGGCGAGTATGTCGTGCTTGGCAATCCCAATCTGAATCCTGAAATCAGCCATGGCTGGGAGCTGGGCATGGACGTGGGCGATACGGAACGCGGGGCTCATTTCAGTGTCTACGACACGCGCTATAAAGACTACATCGACCGCATCGTCTATACCAAGACCGCTCCCGGACGCGACCCGCGATGGGACGCGAATGGCTACGGCACCGTGCATCATTATGCAAACCGTTCCCGCGTACGCATCTACGGAGCCGAGGCCCGCGCTCATTGGGCGTTCAACGATAACTGGTATACGTGGGGCTCGCTGGCATGGGCCAACGGAAAAGATCAGGACAGGGACACCTACCTGAACAGCGTTGCGCCGCTGAAGGCCATTGCGGCTCTGGGATACCGTACCGAGCAGTGGGGCGCCGAGAGCATCGTTACCGTGGTGGAACGCCGCAGCAAAGTCGAGTATCCCGAGGCCACCGCCAGCCAGAAGACGCCGGACTTCAAGGCGCCCGGCTATGGCTTGCTGGACTTGACCGCCTGGTGGAAGCCGGCGGCCGTCAAGGGCGTGCGCCTGCAGGCGGGTGTATATAACGTTTTCGACAAGAAGTACTGGAATGCCCTGGACGTACCCACACCGTCGGCCAGCGCCACCGGCTATGCCTACCCCGTCGACAGCTACACGCAACCGGGCCGCAGTGTGCGGGTAAGCCTGACCTATCAGTATTGATGAGGTTGGAGCCCTTTATTTAGCTCCTCCACCGCCTGGCCATCGCGCGGCACGAAACTTGCGTGCGCGATGCCGGGCGGGTTTCGTCCGAATACGGGGATGCCAATGCAAAAACAGCCTTTATTTCGGTTATTCTTCGTCTTACGATGAATAAACCTCCTTACCCCCATCCCATTATTGCGCGCGAAGGCTGGCCTTTTCTGGCCGGCATCGTGCTGGTGTCAATTCTTGTCAGCATTTGGTCGGGCGCCGCATCGATCCCTTTCTGGCTGTTATCAATTTTTGTATTGCAGTTTTTCCGCGATCCGGGCCGTATTGCGCCGGAAGGCGAGCTCAATGTTCTGTCGCCGGCGGACGGAAGGGTGGTTGCCGTGGAAGAAGTACGCGATGCCTACGCCGATCGCGATGCGCTGAAGATCAGCGTATTCATGAACGTCTTCAACGTGCATTCGAACCGGTCGCCGGTCGATGGAACGGTGCAGTCGGTCAACTATTTCGCTGGACAGTTTTTCAATGCGGCGCTCGATAAGGCTTCGCTGGAAAACGAGCGCAACGCGACGGTGCTGCATACACCGCATGGCCATGTGGTCACCGCTGTGCAAGTGGCCGGCCTGATTGCCAAGCGTATACTTTGCTATACGAAGCCGGGCGAACGGCTTTATGCGGGTCAGCGCTACGGTTTTATCCGTTTCGGGTCGCGCGTGGATGTATACCTGCCCCTAGGCGCGCGTCCGCGCGTGGCGATAGGCGACAAGGTCCAGGCTACCAGCACGGTATTGGCCGAGCTGCCCGATAGCGCTACAGTCGACTCAAGCGAGTAAATTCTCATGCCAAATTCCGACGACTCCCATCGGCGGCGCAGTATCTACCTGCTGCCGAACGCATTCACCACCGCCAACCTGTTTGCAGGCTTCTACGCCGTCGTGCAGGCCATGAACGGGCGCTTCGATGTGGCCGCGATCGCCATTTTCGTGGCGATGATCTTCGATGGCATGGACGGCCGCGTGGCCCGCCTGACCAACACGCAATCCGCGTTCGGCGAGCAATACGATTCCCTGTCCGATATGGCTTCGTTCGGCATTGCGCCGGCGCTGGTCATGTACGAGTGGACCTTGCAGGGACTGGGGCGTTGGGGCTGGCTGGCCGCCTTCATTTATGTGGTGGGCGCGGCGTTGCGGCTGGCACGCTTCAACACCAATATCGGCGTGGTCGACAAGCGCTTCTTCCAAGGGCTGCCCAGTCCCGCGGCGGCGGCCCTGGTGGCTGGCTTCGTCTGGCTGGCGGTCGATAACAAGCTGCTGCTGGAAAGCCATACAATTTCCTGGGTGGCTTTCGTGTTTACCGTATATGCCGGCATCGCCATGGTCACCAATGCGCCGTTCTATAGCGGTAAAACATTCGCGCTGGGACGCAGCGTGCCGTTCTGGGTTATTTTGCTGGTCGTTGCCGCCTTTGTGTTCGTTTCCAGCGATCCACCCATCGTGCTGTTCGGGCTGTTTGTGGTTTACGGCTTGTCGGGCTGGTTCATTATGCTGTGGCGCTGGCGCCGTGCCCGCCAACTGAATCGCCTCCGGCACGAAGGCATGGCGGCCGGTACGGCCGACGAGGCCGGGCCTACCGAGCACTCCTTCAGCGCGACGCACACCTTCCAGTCGCCAGAGTTGGGCGGCCAGACGGACAAGCACGGTTCGCCTTCAAGCAAGCCCGATCAGTAAGCCCGGTTATCCGCTTGCAGCCCGGCAAACGGACTGCAAGCCCTGCGGCAGCCTTCGGCTTCAAAAAAACCAATCGTCGCGATCGTACATCGGGTCGGGGCCCGGGTGGAAACGGGTGACTTTTGCCCCGTCCATGCCAAAGTACACATGCATCAGCGAATTCCAGGCGCCGGCCTGCCGGTAGCGGTAGCTCCATACGATTTGCGTGGATGAAGGCAGGCCTACCGTACTGATTTCGGCCGGCGGGCCGAACTCGCAACGAACCCGCTCGGGCGTCCAGGTGCCGGAAGCCAGCAGGCTGAAATGCTGGTCGGTCAGCAAGGGCTCGATTCTATCGGTATTGCCCGCGCTGTCGACATGGGTGCCCCAGGCGTATTGCCCATAGGGCTGCTGGCTCCAGATGAGGCGCTGGCCTTTTTCAGCCGGACAGGAAAAGTTGGGCCGTCCGTATTCGGCTTCGACCTGGGCAAGAGGGGTTCCCGGCGGGGTATTGGCCATGTTCGCGCAGGCTCCCAGAAGGGCCAGTCCCGCGCCGGCGCCAATCCGCTTTGCGTAATGTATTGCAGTGATGATATTCATGGCTGGCCTGAATATGTGGATGCCGGTCGGCGATTGCCGCCGGCGGGTTGGGAGTGCCGGCAGCGGCGCCACCGGCCATGTGGTCTTTTTCCGGTATAATGCTGACTTCTTTGGGTTTGGCATGGAGACGCATCGTGCCACAAGCAGGTATTGCGCCCAAAGTAAAACTCGCTTTACTCAATTGTAATTTGTTAATCACTGCACGTCAGGGCACCTCGGCCCTGTCGCTTGTTAAAGAGGCTAAATAATGTCTGTTGCTGACATCAAAAAATCCGATATCGTTGCACAATACCAACGTGCTCAAGGCGATACCGGTTCCCCCGAAGTACAAGTCGCGCTGCTTACAGCTCGCATTAACGAACTTACTGGCCACTTCAAGGCCCACATGAAAGATCACCACTCGCGTCGTGGTCTGCTGCGCATGGTCAGCCGCCGTCGCAAACTGCTAGATTACCTCAAGGGCCGCAATCCCGATTCGTATCGTTCGCTTATCGAAAAGCTCGGTCTGCGTAAGTGATACCCGGGGCTGGCTCCCCACGATGCAACCGTGGACACTGCGACCAGAATCGCGGTGTACACGGTTTTTTTTATTGTAAGGATATTCCGTAATGTTTAATAAAGTGAGCAAGTCGTTTCAGTACGGTCAGCACACGGTGGTTCTGGAAACCGGCGAGATTGCTCGCCAGGCCTCCGGCGCCGTACTGGTTTCGATTGACGATACCGTTGTCCTGGCGACCGTTGTGGGTGCCAAGACCGCCAAGTCCGGCCAGGATTTCTTCCCGCTGACCGTCGATTACGTAGAAAAGACCTATGCCGCCGGCCGTATTCCCGGCGGGTTCTTCAAGCGCGAAGGCCGTCCTTCCGAAAAGGAAATCCTTACCTCGCGCCTGATCGACCGCCCATTGCGTCCCTTGTTTCCCGAAGGCTTCTACAATGAAGTCCAGGTCATTCTGCACACTGTTTCGGTCAACCCCGAAATCGATCCGGATATCGCCGCCATGATCGGCGCTTCGGCCGCTCTGGCCATTTCGGGCATTCCTTTCGATGGTCCCATTGGCGCCGCGCGGGTCGGCTACGTCGATGGCCAGTACGTGCTTAACCCCACATCCAGCCAGCTCAAAGTATCGCAGATGGATCTGGTCGTTGCCGGCACCGAAGCCGCCGTGCTGATGGTGGAATCCGAAGCGCAGAACCTGTCCGAAGAAATCATGCTGGGCGGCGTCATGTTCGGCCATGAGCAAATGCAGGCCGCCATCAACGCCATTCACGAGCTGGTCGCTGAAGCCGGCAAGCCCGAGTGGGACTGGAAGCCCGCGCCCAAGAACGAAGCGCTGGCAACCGCCGTGGCATCCGCCGCCCAGGAAAACCTGCAGGCCGCCTACCAGATCCGTGAAAAGCAGGCCCGCACCGCCAAGCTGCGCGAAGTCTATTCCAGCGTCAAGGAAAAACTGGCCGAGCACGCCGCCGCCAAGGGCGAAGCCGCCCCCGACAGCGTCGAAGTCGAAAACATGCTGTTCGACCTGGAAGCCAAGATTGTGCGCGGCCAGATACTGAACGGCGAGCCCCGCATCGACGGCCGCGATACGCGCACCGTGCGTCCCATCAGCGTCAGCCTGGGCGTGCTGCCCCGCGCTCACGGCAGCGCCTTGTTCACGCGCGGCGAAACCCAGGCGCTGGTTGTGGCGACGTTGGGCACCAAGCAGGACGAGCAGATCATCGACTCCATCATGGGCGAGCATCGCGACCGCTTCATGCTGCATTACAACTTCCCGCCGTTCGCCACGGGCGAAACCGGCCGCTTCGGCTCGCCCAAGCGCCGCGAAATCGGCCACGGCCGTCTTGCCAAGCGTTCGCTGATTTCATCCTTGCCCGAAGCGCAGGACTTCCAGTACACCATTCGCGTCGTCTCGGAAATCACCGAGTCCAATGGCTCGTCCTCCATGGCGTCCGTATGCGGCGGTTCCCTGGCCATGATGGACGCCGGTGTGCCGGTCAAAGACCACGTCGCCGGCGTTGCCATGGGCCTGATCAAGGACGGCGGCAAGTTTGCCGTCCTGACCGACATCCTGGGCGACGAAGATCACCTTGGCGACATGGATTTCAAGGTGGCCGGCACTGTGCAGGGCATCACCGCCTTGCAAATGGACATCAAGATCCAGGGCATCACCCGCGAAATCATGCAGGTGGCTTTGGCTCAGGCCAAGGAAGGCCGCTTGCATATCCTGGGCAAGATGAAGGAAGCCATCGAGGGCTCGCGCACTGAATTGTCCGAATTCGCACCGCGCATGCTCAGCGTCAAGATCAATCCCGAAAAAATCCGCGATGTCATCGGCAAGGGCGGCGCAACCATCCGCGCGCTGACCGAAGAAACCGGCACGCAGATCGACATCGGCGACGATGGCACCATCACCATTTCCAGCGCCGACCTGGACAAGGCCCGCGAAGCCGAGCGCCGCATCAAGGAATTGACGGCCGACGTGGAAGTAGGCCAGGAATACGAAGGCCCCGTGCTGCGTCTGCTGGATTTCGGCGCCATCGTTCAGGTGCTGCCCGGCCGTGACGGCTTGCTGCATATTTCCGAGATCGCCAACTATCGCATCGCCAACATCAACGACGTGTTGAAGGTCGGCCAGCTGGTTCGCATCAAGGTCATCGAAGCCGACGACAAGGGCCGTTTGCGCTTGTCCATGAAGGCCATCGGCGGCATTGAAGCCCAGGGCGGCCCGCAGGCTCCCGTGGCGCAGCCAGAGGCATAGCGCGGCAAGGCTCGAGGTAGTCCCGGCGGACTGCCTTTATGCCGAAGCAGTGCCGACACCGCCCCCAAGTCCGGATATCCTCCGGCCTGGGGGCGTTTTCAATGGTAAGGCCTGCCTGGTTTCAATAGACGTCGCGGCGGTAGCCCCGCCGTTCGCCCAGGGCCGCATAGCCGTGGCCGCCAAGCGCCTTGCGCAGTACATCGTCCACGTCGGAGGCCATGCCGTTCTTGCTGCCGCAAACATAGATGACGGCGCCCCTGGCCGCCCATTCCCTTATTGCCGCCTGTGCTTCGGCCAGGACATGGTGGACATAGCGCTTTAGCGCCTGGTCGCGTGAAAAAGCCAGATCCAGCCGGGCCAGCTTTCTTTCGGCGAGCCAGGTTTCCAGCTCATCCTGATAATGGAAGTCGCAGGCGCTTTGCCGTTCACCGAATATCAGCCAATTCTCATGATGACCCTGTTCCAGGCGACGCTTGAGCAGGCTGCGCAGGCCGGCAATGCCGGTACCGTTGCCAATGAAAATGGCGGGCACTGCCTGATCGGGAACGTGGAATAAGGCGTTCTCGCGCAGGTGTATCCGGACGATGGCGCCGATCTTCAGCTCCTCAGTCAGCCAGCGGCTGCCGATGCCCAGGCGGCCATCGGCGTCGCGGCGCTGGCGCAGCAGCAGTTTCAGCATGCCCTCGCCAGGAGTGGACGCAATGGAGTACTCCCGGCACAGGCCATATTGGCCGATGGCGACCTCGGCGATATCGCCTGCCTGCCAGGGCGGCAAGATTCCGCTTGCGGGTTCGAAGCTCAACTCGTGACAGGCTCCGCCCGCACTGCCTGGATTCATGTGCCGCCGTCGGGCCAGACGCCAGTCCGTATACGTTTTTTCTATCGCGCTCGTTGCCTGGAATTGCTGGTTCAAGGCATCACTCCATGAGTGCAGCGCAGCAGGGTCGCACTTATCGGCCAGCACCGTCTGGAACAGCAGGGTCGCGCCCTGGCGCGTCAACCAGCCGGCCAAGGTCAGCCCAAAACCGCAGTAGTGGCGATAGCTGCTGTCTCCCAGGGCAAGTACCGCGGTTTCCAGATGGTTCAGTGCGGGCGCGTCAGCGGCGCTGGTTTGCCGGTAGAAGGCCTGTGCCGGATCCGGTGGATCGCCTTCGCCATATGTGCTGACCACGAACAGTACGCGGCGGTAGTCCAGCAATTGGCGGGGCGTGAGCTGCGACATGGGCAACAACGTAGCGCGTTCACGCCCCAGCGCATCGACGCTGCGCTCGGCTATCTCCTTGGCCGTCCCGGTCTGGCTGGCATAGGCGACCATGATGCGGCCTGTGCCCGCCTCTGGCCGCCGGCTTGCGGACCGGGTTTGCCTTAGTGTTTTGAACACCAGTCCCAGCCAGGCGCAGACCGCGCCGGCCGCCAGCAAAACGTTCAAGCTCGATGAGGTCATGGCTTGCCCGGATTGCCGGCCAGCGCCGTGAACTCATCGGTCCATTCCAGCGCCATATCGCCGGGATGGCGGACCATGAAGAGAGCGGGGATGCGGCGGCTGCGGGCATATTGCGGGCCATGATCCGGCCCCATGCTGAAGAGCGCGGTTGCAAGCGCGTCGGCCATCATGCATTGGTCGTGCAGGACACTGACCGAGGCCAGGGCATGCACCGCCGGATAGCCCGTGGCCGGATCGAGCGTATGGGCGTAGCGCCGGCCGTCGTGCTCGAAATAGCGGCGATAGTCGCCCGATGTGGCAACAGACGCATTGGCCAGGACAATCGGGAATACGGGTGGCGTGGATTCTGGCCCGGGGTCTTCGCCGGATGCGGGGATCTCTATGGAAACCCGCCAAGGCTTGCCCTGCTCATTGCTTCCCCGCGCTTTAAGTTCTCCGCCAACTTCGACCAGATAATGCTCGATCCGGTGCTTATCGAGCACAACGGCGATTTGGTCCACACCGTAGCCTTTGGCGATGGAAGACAGGTCAAAGGACAGGCCGCCGGGCTGCCAGACGGCCAGATGCTGCCGGTTCAGTCCGGCATGATTCCAGCCGGCTGGCGCCAGCGCGGCGGCGATGTCGTCAGCTGTAGGCAAACCGCTGCATGGGCCGCTTGAGCCGAAGCCCCACAGGTCCACCAATTTGCCCAAGGTCGGGTCGTAAGCCCCCGCGGTATCCCGCGCCAGGCTCAGTGCATGCTCGAGTACGTGGAACAGCTCATCGGGCACCCCGTACCAGCCACGCTCTGAGCGATTCAGAAGACTGATGGAGCTGTCCGGGTCCCAGGTGCTCATCTGCCGGGTAATGCGGTCGAGCGTGGCCTGGATGACGGCTTCCAGCGTTTCAAGCGCTATGGCGCGACCCGGGTCGCATAGCTTCACGGTCCAGGTCGTGCCCATGGCGGGACCGTGCAGCGTTGTGTAGGAAAGGGGCGTGGGGGCCATGTATTGCGTGAACTGAAATGCGCGCCGGCATTGCCGGCTTCCGGATCTGTTCGTCCAATCTTATTGGGGCAGGACTTCCAGGGTTGTCGAATAGGACATCAGGCGCTTGGTGGTCCCCGCAGGGGCTGTGCTGGTTGCCGGGGTGGACGTTTCCGCGGCCAGCCAGTAGCGGCCGGGGTGAGGCCAGGTGATTTCGATTTTTCCAGCGTCGTCGGCAGTCAGCTCGATGGCGTTCAGTTGGTCGCGATAGCGGCTGCCTTCAGGCACGACGTGCACTTTGATCTGTTTGGCCGGCTGTCCATCCATGGTCATGATGAATTGGGCGGCTTCGCCTGCGAACAGATCGTTGGGATGGGTGACGGGTTTCAGGCTGATGCCTTTCTTGACTTCCGCAATGGCACTGGGCTTGCCCTTGGTGATGAAGGTTTCTATCCGGCTGGAACGTTCTTGTACTTTAAGTTCGCTTGCATCCTGCGGCACTTGCTTGGCGAAGTCGCTTGAAGAACCGAACCAGCGCTTGGGTTTGCCGTCTTGCTTCCATTGGGCCGAAAGGCCATTGCGCACCAAGGCAATACGGTAGGTGCCGTCTTCAGTCAGTTGCAGGTCGAAGCCGCTGCGCAGTTCTCCGCTGAAGGTGTTCTCGGCCTTCAGGCCGGCACCGCTCGGGCTGGTGATTTGCAGCCCGTTCAGATTCAGCGGGCGATGATTGAAATAGAACTTGTCGTTGCCCACCGCGGCGTCTACCGTCACCCAAGCCT
Source organism: Pusillimonas sp. (assembly GCA_040391135.1). Classification (GTDB taxonomy): domain Bacteria; phylum Pseudomonadota; class Gammaproteobacteria; order Burkholderiales; family Burkholderiaceae_B. Next base: position 18,782 of record JBEBYL010000032.1, read on the forward strand.
TTTCGCCCGACAGAGTAGTAGCCGAAGGCAGTATCCATGTGTCATGTGCGCCGGCGCTAGTGGTAAATAGCAGGGAGAAAGCCAGCAACGGCAAGGCAAGCTGTTTCATCATGAGGTCTATGCTCCAAAGAAATGTTCGGGACTGTTCACTATCGGAAATGGATACGGTCAGGGGTTCAGGCGGAGCTCGATTTTTCCAAGCTCATGCTCTCCGCTGGCTTCCTGCGTAGCGGCATGCGTGGGCGGCCATGCCAGCGGCAGGCGAACCAGTTCTCGCCCGCCTTTTTCGCGCGCGGCCTCGACAACAAGCTGGTAATCGCCGGCAGGCAGCTTGGCCAGGCGTTTGTCCTGACCGGCAAGCTTCAACGTCTGTACACCCACCGCCCGTGTCGCGCCGCTGACGCCGTCGGCGGGCTGCTCCTGATTGCGGCCGCTGACACGCCACCATTGGCGCAGGTCTTTAAGCCATTTCCGGCCCTCATGCTGCGGCTTGTCCTGCTCATACCAGACAGCGATGTCCTGAACGATTTTCTTTTGCCCGTCTTCCAGCCAAATCGCCACATAGGGACGATGGTATTCGGCCGTGTCCATGCGCGGGATGGTGACGGCGAGCGTTATGTCGGTGGCCTGAGCGCGGGCGCCCAGGCCACTGGTCAGAGCCAGGGCCAACAGGGACTTCAAAAGATGTTTTTTGGTGGTCATCAGTGAATGAACAGTAGGATTATGACGAAGGGCAGAACCGCGCCCAGGCTTAGCAGCGGCCATGAGGCGGGGCGGTTGCCGGCATGAAGCTTGACCAGGAAAAGCCCGGTCGAGGCGAAAATCAGGCAAGCGGCGGCAAAGAAGTCGATGAACCAGCTCCAGGCCACGCCGGCATGGCGCCCTTTGTGCAAGTCGTTGAAATAGGCGATCCAGCCCCGGCTGCTGTGCTCGTACTCGATATCGCCGCTGGCGGTTTGTATGGAAAGCCATGAATCCGCGCCAGGCTCGGGCAGGGATAAATACACTTCGTCGGCCGAAAACTCGGCGGGGCGCTCATCGATATGGATGCCCAGCTCGCGGTCCAGCCATGCTTCAACCGGCGCGGCCAGGGCCTGTTTATGCTGGGCGCCGCCGGCAGGCTGGCCAAGCAGGGCAAGCAGATCTTGCGGCAGCGTCGACGTCTTGTTGATGGTTTCCGGCGCGGCTTCGATCCAGGCGGCATTATTCAGGGTGATGCCGGTTGCGGAAAACAGCAGCAGACTTACCAGGCTTATCGCGGCGCTCATCCAATGCCATTGATGCAGTGTTTTCAGCCAATAAGAACGGCGTTGGGAGGGTGGTGAAATAGCCATGATTCCGACAAAAGCACATCTATCGCGAGTAATGGAGGAATTGTACATTAATGATGATAATTATTATCATTACGATTGTTGGTGCAAGCGGAGCGTTTCGGGCGCAATCGTGTTTGCGCTCCGATCCCTCATTTTTCAGCGACTATTTTCATGCTAATCGAGATACCCAACTTGTTTGACCCGCGGGAAGCCCAGGCGATACGGCAGCAACTGGAGCAGTCCAACTGGGTGGACGGCAAGGTGACGGCGGGTTATCAGTCGGGGAAGGTCAAGAACAACAGGCAGTTGCCGGAAGACCATCCCTTGGGTCGCGAGTTGGGAAATCGGATCATCGAGCGGCTTACGGTCAATAATGTCTTCATGTCGGCTGCCTTGCCGCACAAGATATTTCCTCCTTTATTCAATCTGTATGAAGGCGGCGAATCGTTCGGATTTCACATCGATAACGCCATACGCCCCATCAGGGGCACTCAGGAAAGGGTGCGCACCGATTTATCGATGACCCTGTTTTTTTCGGAGCCCGACACTTATGCCGGTGGTGAACTGGTCGTCGAGGACACTTTCGGCAGCCATCAGGTGAAACTGTCCGCGGGTAGCGCCGTACTTTATCCCGGCACCAGTTTGCACAAGGTCAACCCGGTCACGGACGGCAGGCGCGTGTCGGCCTTTTTCTGGATACAAAGCCTGGTGCGCGAAGACAGCGAGCGGGCGCTGCTTCTGCAGATGGACGTGGCCATCCAGCGTGTGCTGAAAGACCATCCCCAGCACAAGTCTGTCGATGAGCTTACCGGCATCTATCACAACTTGCTGCGCAAGTGGTCGGACGTTTAGCGCCGTCTTTGCGCCTGGCGCTCGGCGTGGGGGGGTCAGCCGGATGCGATCAGCCGCATGCGCCTTGCGAGGCATGCGGCCGATCGCCTATAGCGCTTTAATAGCGCAGGTTTGCGCTAAGAATGACTTGCCGGCCGGGACCGAAGTCAGCATGGTGTACGCCGTTCGTGCGTGAGTAATATTTCTTGTCGGTCACATTCAACGCATTCAACTGGAAGGCCAGATTCTTGTTGACCTGATAAGCGGCCATTGCATCGAAGCGCCAGTAGGCCGGCATATAGACCGCGTCGGCCCCGCCGCCGGCGCCGCCTTGGTTACCGCCAAACGTCTTGCCGACGTAATAAGCGCCGGCGCCGACGGTGAGGGGCGGCAGCACCTTGTAGGTGGACCACAGGCTGAAGCTGTGCTTGGGCGTATTGGCCAAAGGGTCGCCTTCATTGACGCCGTTATAGGCGCCTTGCACCAGTTTGCTGTCCATGTAGGTATAGCCGCCGTATATATTCCAGCCGGGCATGACTTCTCCCGACGCGCCCAGTTCCAGGCCCCGTACCCGGGTGTGTCCGGCTTGGGCGAACAAGCCAGGATCGACCTCGATCTGGGCATCGCGTCTGTCGTTCTGGAAGATCGCGGCCGTCAGGCTAAGGCGCTCGTCCAGCACGTTCCATTTGGTGCCCAGTTCCAGAGTGCCGCTTTTCTCGGGCTTGAGGTCGGCGATGCCGGCGCTCAAGCCTTCCTGGTCTCCACCGCTGACGCTGGGCGGCGTTGATGCGGTGGCATACGATAAATACACGCTGCCGTTCTTGCTGGGCTTGTAGACCAGGCCCAATTGGTAATTGAACATATTCCAACTGCTGCTTTCGGAAAGCACTCCAGTGGAGCCGCGCTGGGTGAAGTCGCCCGATATGCGGTAATTGTCCAGGCGCACGCCGGCGTTTACCAGGAACTGCTCTGACAGCTCGATGGTGTCGAACAGATAGGCCGCGCGGGTCGTGGACGTTGAGTCCAGGCTTAGCGGCTGGCGCGTGATGGAACCCGCCCAGGGGTCATTTGGGTTGGGGCTTAGGTAAGGAGTGCAGTCCAGCTTGCCGGCGCCAAAAATGGCCGGGCATGCCGAGCCCCGATTTGTGCTTACGTCATAGCTGGCGTTCTTGTTGGTTTCGCGTGAGAACTCCACGCCCAGGTTGAAGCTGTGCTTGATGGAGCCGGTGTCCAGTTTCCCGTAAAGCTCGGTCACGTTGGTGATCATCGTGCTTTTCTGCCAGCGCGATTTGGTCCCGCGCTGCAGCCAGTACTGGCCGGTTCCGGGATCGAGTTTGACGGTTCCGTCACCCGGGTTCGTCACCACATAATCATTAAGCGTTTCGCCGTAACGGGTGGCATTGCGCAAGGTAAGCCGGTCGGCCAGGTCGTGTTCGATCTCCACGGTCCCGATGTCGGCGCGGGTCTTCTGGTAATCGCGGTCGTACAAGCCGTAGAAGGTATCCCGGCTGACGTCCACGATGCCGGTTCCATTGGTGTTCAGCTCCGGCGCTTTGCGCGTGGTCGGAACGCCGTAGTCGGACATGCCATCGGTATTCAGATGGTAATAGCTGAACGTTACCCGGGTAGGCGTCCCAAGTCCCAGCGACAGCGATGGGGCAATACCAAATTTCTTGTAATCGACCTGATTGCGGCCCGGCGTGTTGCCTTTCGCTTCCAGAACGTTCAAGCGGAAGGCCGAGTTGTCGTTGAACTGCCAGTTGCCGTCGGCTGTGCCTCGCAGGTAGCCATCGCTGCCATAGCCCAGGCTGCCTTCGGCAAAGTTGCCCAGCTTGGCGCGCTTGCTTGAAAGATTGATGCTGCCGCCGCCCGAGCCTCGTCCGCCGTATGCCGAGTCGGCGCCCTTGATGACTTCGACGCTTTCCAGATTGAATATTTCGCGCGTCTGGCCGCCAGGGTCCCGCAAGCCGTCGACATAGACGTTATTGCCCGAGGCGCTGCCACGGATGAAGGGACGGTCCGCCAGGGGCTGGCCGCCCTCGCCGGCGCCGAAGGTGATGCCCGGAACATTGCGCAGCACATCCTGCAAGGAAGTCGCCGCGCTGTCCTGGATGACAGCCTGGGGAATCACCTGCATGGTTTTGGGTGTGTCCACAAGGGGCGCGGTAAACTTGGCTTGCGCCGCTTCAGGCACTTGATAGTTCTTTTCCGCCGTGCCGGTTACTTTGACGGGTGCCAGCATGGCCGGAACTTCGGAGGAGCTTTGCGCATGGGCGGGCATGAAGGTGCCGGAAGATGCCAGCGCAAGCGCCAGCGATGATCCCAGCAGGCTGTGGGATGGTAGGTTCTTGATAACCACGGTGTTTCTTCCCTCTCTATGTAAATAATAATGATTATCATTATCATAATCGTAAAACATGAAGGTTGGGAAGAAAATTCGGAAGAAGTGTCGTCAATGACTAATGGTCGCCAGCGATTCGAAGCGCTCAAGATAGCCGCTTTGCGCCTTTACGTGACTCCAGTCGTCCATGGCGAAATCGATGATGGCCAGGCCGGCTGTTGGATATTCGCGTTGCAGCCGCGACAATGCCGCCGGGCGGCCGCTGCCGGCCAGGCTTTTGGCCAGGCGCTCGAAGCCCGGGTTGTGTCCGACAAGCAGCAGGGTGCCCACGGCCGGCGGCGTTTTTCTGACGACCTCAATCAGGCTATCCAGGGCGGCTTCATAAAGGCCCGGCTCATCAAGCTGGATGATTTCATGCTGAGCGGCGGCCAGTACGAACCTCCAGGTTTCCTGTGTGCGTTTTGCCGTCGAAATCAAGGCCAACTGGGGCGTCCATCCCTGTCTGGCCAAATACTTTCCCATCTCGGCGCTTTGCTTGCGTCCATGAGGTGTAAGAGGCCGATCATGATCGTCGACGCCTTCCGGTCTACCGGCTTCGGCATGGCGCAGGAGCATGAGTCGACGCATAGTGTGTTCCGAGTGAAATAAGGGTATGAGTTACAGAGAGCTGTCCGTATGTATGCTGGAAGCTGTCCATACGGCTGCCGAATGAGCTTGGGCTATGATGGCCTGACTATCTCGACAGCCCCATACAACCATGAAAATCCGATCATATCAAACTCAAGATGAATCCGACGTTGTCGCCCTTTGGGACGCATGCGGCCTGATCAGGCCATGGAATGACCCGCGCCGGGATATCGCTCGCAAGCTGACCGAGCAGCCCGAACTTTTTCTGGTCGGCACCGAAAGCGAAAAATTGATTGCCACCGCCATGGTCGGTTTCGATGGACACCGCGGATGGGTGTATTACCTGGCGGTCGATCCGGGGTTTCGCGGACGGTCTTATGGGAAGGCGCTGATGCGCGAGGCCGAGCGCCTGTTGATGGAGCGCGGCTGCCCCAAGGTGAATCTGCTGGTCCGCAATTCCAACACGCAGATCATCGAGTTCTATCGCAGCCTGGGCTATGTTCAGGACGAGGCGATCAGTCTTGGCCGCAGGTTGATTTCGGATTTGCCCGCGTAAATATTTGGTGCACCAGCCGGAATCGAACCAGCACGGCCAGTGGTTGAGAGATTTTGAGTCTGATATAAAAGTGTAGTGTTTATGCGGGTTTCGGGGCAAAACGTTCCGTATTTCATCTCGATTTCCCCGTAGGGAAAGAATGAAAAAGCGAAACGTGTTTTACCTGACCGCTTCGATGATCGACGGCACGCCGATTTCCCACAGTTTGCGCCGCGTGCGCGAGGGCAGGGCGGCGTATGCGTGGCCAGCCATCGGGAGACTGTCAGGACCTACGGATCGTCGAGGTGATTCTCCGCTGGAATGGTTCGAGGCGGCCCACTAGTTCGGTCGTGCAGCGCGAAACCTGTCGCAGTGACATAGGCACTGCTATTATGCGCCTACGTTGGGGAGATGCTAACCGGCTACGCCCCCCGCAACCGGAGAAGCGTCGATGCAAGCACGGTCCGTCCCCATCCCTACCTGTCCTGTGTCCTCCCGCCGACGGCAATTCCTGGGTTACGGCGCTGCCGGCATGCTGGCGGCGATCCTGCCTGGCGGCGACGCAGACGGCGGCGTGCGGCACGCCGCCTACTCGCAGACAATAGATTGGGGCCGCAACGAAATCGCGCGCGCGCTGGCCGGCGATCCCGACAACGTGGCCGCAGTCTCGATTGCCCTGCTCAAGAACGACACCGTGGTCTGGCAGCAGGCCTTCGGGCGCGCCTCGGTACAGGACAACGTCGCTGCCACCATCCGGACGCGCTTCAACATCGGCTCGGTCAGTAAGGTGCTGGCGGCGTTGGCCGCCATGATCCTCCGGGACCGCGGACTGCTGGACCTGGATGTGCCGGTAGCGCGCTACCTGCCCGGCTTCACCATGCTGTCGCTCGAGTATGCGCGGATCACGACCAGGCATCTGCTTTCGCATTCCTCGGGCCTGCCCGGTACCAGCATGCGCAACGCCTTCACCTTCGAACCCATGCCGGACTACGCGGTCAACGCCGAAGCGGCATTGGCCGACGAACACCTGAAGCACCCACCCGGGATGCTGGCTGTCTATTGCAATGACGGCTTCACTATGATCGAACGGGTGGTGGCGACCCTGGCCAAGCAGGACTACGCCTCCTTCATCCAGGCCAACGTGCTGGATCCCCTGGGCATGGCCGATTCTGGCTTTCTGACGAAGGAGCCAGCGGGCGGCTCGTTTGCGCTGCCTTATTCTGGCGGCCGGCAATACCCTCAGGAGTTCGTCAGTCCGTTGGCCACCGGAGGCCTGACCGCCACGCCGGGCGACATGTTGAAACTGGCGCGTCTGTTCCTCGAGCAAGGCACCTACCAGTCGCGACGCATTGTGTCGGCCGACGGCATCGCGCAGATGGGCACCGACCAGACCAAGAACTTGATCATCAATCCTTCGCCGCAATGGGTGTGGGGGCTTGGCTGGGACAGCGTGCGGCATCCCGGCCTGGCAGCGGCCGGCGTTCAGGCCTGGCAGAAGAACGGCGGCACAGCGTTTTTTTCTAGCGACTTCTACGTACTGCCGGACCAGCGGCTGGCCCTGATGGTGACCGGCAACACGGGCGATTCGCGACGCCCCGACACCTACCGCGCTGGCGCGCTGGCCGAAGGCGTGCTGCTGCGCGCCTTGGTCGAGGAAGGCTCGATACCTACCCTGCCGCCGCTGGTCGCCCACACTGCGCCGCCTATGGCGGCATCCCCCGACCTGACTGACGCCGTGGGCGTTTATGCCAACTATAACCAGCCCATGCGCGTCACCGCCAACCAGGACGGCAGCTTCTCGCTCTCATCCTGGAACGGCAGCGCTTGGCGGCCGATGAACGGCGACGCCAGTTACAGCTACCGGAGCGACGGCTGGTGGTGGAACAACGATGCTCCCATCAGCTACCGCTTCGAGGTCGTGTCTGGCACCGACGCGAACGGACAACCCTACCACTACCGCTACCTGATGCTGCGTGGCCCCCTGTTCGGTGCTGGTTACAACGAGACCGCCCTGCCCATGGGGCAGCAACTGCTTTCGCTGGCCCCGTTGAGCGCCGCCTGGCAGACACGGATGGGCAAGACCTGGACCGTCACCAACGAATCCCCGGCGACCGTTCCGTCCACCTTGAACGGCACACCCTACGCCACGCTGAGCAGCCTGCCCGAACTGCCCGGCTACATCCTGGTGCGTAACAGCAGCTACGACGACGGCTCGCCTGAGTACCAGCTGCTAGCCCCGCTGACCGACGACCGCGCCGGCATGACCGTCAAGATTCCCGCCAACGCCGGGCGCGACCTGTACGAACTGCACTTCACCATGGTCGGTGGCAAGCAGAGGCTGACCATAGGTAGCTGGGTCTACGAGGCGTCGGAGGGTTGAGGGCGGACAAATAGCCGGACGCGCCCCGCATGCGGAACGTCCCGGATTTTTGCTTTCGCATTGGGCTATAAGCCATTGATTTTATTGGTGCACCCAGCCGGAATCGAACCGGCACGACCAGTGGTCGAGAGATTTTAAGTCTCTTGCGTCTACCAATTCCGCCATGGGTGCGCGGGGCCGCGATATGCGTTCGGTGTATGCCGATGCCCAGGTAGCTCTTGTAATCTGGCGGAAGCGGTGAGATTCGAACTCACGGATGGGTTGCCCCATCGCTGGTTTTCAAGACCAGTCCATTCAACCGCTCTGGCACGCTTCCGTTTCTGGGGCTTGCAAGGCCCGGATACCGAGAACCCGATTTTATCGTGGATTCGTCGGCCTTTCAGAAGGACGTGAGTTTAGCCCATGTGGGATGGCTTGTGGGCCGCATAGGCATGGCGATCTTAAAAAACCCCGATTAACAGGCGATAATGATTCTTTTGAATAGCTTGCAAGGAGCCGTTATGAAAGCCGTGGAGATATCGAGGCCGGGAGGTCCGGAAGTGCTGGTGATGGTGGACCGTCCCATGCCGGAGCCCAAGGCCGGGGAAGTGCTTATCAAGATTTCCGCCGCCGGCATCAACCGGCCCGACGTCTTTCAGCGCAAGGGCAATTATCCGCCGCCTCCCGGCGCGTCCGATCTTCCCGGCCTGGAGGTCGTGGGCGAGATCGTGGCGGGCGATGCCGCCGCGGCGGGGCTGTCCGTGGGCGACAAGGTCTGCGCCTTGCTGGCCGGAGGCGGCTATGCCGAATATTGCACGGCGCCCGCTGCCCAGTGTTTGCCGGTACCCAAGGGCCTGTCCGATGTGGAAGCGGCCGGCTTGCCCGAAACCTACTATACGGTATGGAGCAATGTGTTCGACCGTGGGCGCTTGTCGGCCGGCGAATCCCTGCTGGTCCATGGCGGCGCCAGCGGCATAGGAACCACGGCGGTCCAGTTGGCCACCGCCATGGGGCACAAGGTCTATGCCACGGTGGGCAGCGACGAGCGGGCACGTGCGGTCGAAGCCTTGGGGGCTGTCCTGGGCATCAACTACCGTACGCAGGATTACGTGGAAGAGGTCAAGAAGGCCACCGGCGGCAAGGGTGTCGACGTGGTGCTGGACATGGTGGCGGGCGAATACATCAATCGTAATATCAATTGCCTGGCCGACGACGGCCGTATTGTCATCATCGCGCTGCTGGGCGGCGCCAAGGCCGACATAGACTGCAGCCAGATCCTGCGCCGCCGCTTGACGGTGACCGGTTCAACGCTGCGTCCGCGCCCTGTGGCATTCAAGGCGGAAATCGCCAAGTCGCTGAAGGAGCGGGTATGGCCACTGCTCGAGGCGGGCAAGATCCGTCCTATCGTGCATGCCACCTTTCCGCTGGAAAGGGCTTGCGATGCCCATGCCATGATGGATGCCGGCGAGCAAATCGGCAAGATCGTCCTGACGGTGTAGCGTTGAATCGGGCAAGGGTTCTTCGGCGGGAAACCCTTGCCCGCAGCGATGGATTATGCGGATCAGGCGGTAACACGCTACAATGCCGGGTTATCCAATTTTTTCAATTCAGGCCTTGGGCAGATAGCTAGATGGATACTCAAAGTCGCGAACATAGTCGCAAACGCCTTGTCATGGGCAACTGGAAAATGCATGGCAACCAGGCTGCCAATACTGTGCTGCTTGATGGCTTGTGCGCGGGCGTGACGGCCGTTCCGAACTGCGATGTGGCGGTTTGCGTTCCGTTTCCCTACTTGGGCCAGGCAAATGCCAGCCTGCAGGGCAGCGGCATTTCCTGGGGCGCGCAAGACGTCAGCAGGCATGAGCAAGGCGCCTATACCGGCGAGGTGGCTGCTGCGATGCTGGCCGATTTTGGATGTGCCTGGGTGCTGGCCGGACATTCCGAGCGGCGGGCCATGCATGGCGAGACCGATCAATTGGTGGCCGACAAGGCCGCCGCGGCCTTGAGTGCCGGATTGACGCCGGTGGTATGCGTCGGCGAAACGCTGGATGAGCAGGAAGCCGGCCGTACCAAAGATGTCATTTCCCGCCAGCTGGCGCCGGTGCTGGCCCTGGGCGCGTCGTCGCTTGCCCGCATTGTGCTTGCCTACGAGCCGGTATGGGCGATTGGCACGGGCCGTACGGCTACGCCCGACCAGGCGCAGGAAGTGCACGCCTTTATTCGTGCGCGCCTGGCCGAGCTGGGCGTGCCCCAGGTCCGGATTCTGTATGGCGGCAGTGTCAAGGCCTCGAATGCCGCCAGTTTGTTTGCCATGCCCGATATCGATGGCGCCCTGGTTGGCGGCGCGTCGCTGGTGGCGGAAGAATTTTTACGTATAGCGGCCGCATAGGCCTCGGAGTTTTTTCATGCAATGGTTGTCACCTGTCCTCCTGGCAATTCAGGTTCTGTCCTCGTTGAGCATTATCGTGCTGGTCCTGCTGCAGCAAGGCAAGGGCGCAGACATGGGTTCGTCGTTCGGCGGCGGTTCCGCAGGTAGCCTTTTTGGCGCCACGGGCGCTGCCAATTTCCTGTCGCGCACCACCAAGTGGGCCGCCATCATCTTCTTCGTTTCGACCGCGGGTCTGGCCTATGTGGCCCATCACCCCAGCGGGAAATCGATTCTTGAAGGCGGCGTGATGCAGGGCTTCCAGGACAAGCCGGCTCCCGCCGTCGGCTCCGATGTGCCATCGGTGCCCGGCGCGCCGACCGGTTCGGCCGTCCCTTCCGCACCCGCGCCTTCGGCGGCTCCGGCGCAACCGGCTCCGGCGGCATCGTCCGACGTTCCTGCCGCTCCGGCCACACCTGAAAAACCGGCTGAGCCGGCTCCCGCCGCCAGCAAATAAGGGCAGGCCCGCCATCCTTGCGGAGCGGGCCGCCATGGCCGGAATTCGGCAAAATTTTCATGCTAGAATACCGGTCTTTGCAAGCCGACGTGGTGGAATTGGTAGACACGCTATCTTGAGGGGGTAGTGGCGAAA
>JBEBYL010000033.1:0-29578 GCA_040391135.1 Pusillimonas sp.
TGGATCCCCTATGGACGCTTATGTAATGACGCTATCTTTCTGGATAATCGCGGCTCTGGTCGTGCTTGTCATTATCAAATCCACTATTCAAATTGTGCCCCAGCAGCATGCCGCGGTGGTGGAACGCCTGGGCAAGTTCGACCGCACACTGTCTCCTGGATTGGGGTTTATTGTGCCTTTCCTGGAGAAGGTGGCATATCGCCATTCGCTCAAAGAAATGGTGCTGGATGTCGCGAGCCAGGTTTGTATCACCAAAGACAACACCCAATTGAAGGTGGATGGGGTGCTTTACTATCAGGTCACCGATCCACGCCAGGCTTCCTACGGTTCGACCAATTACGTACTGGCGATTTCCAACCTGGCCCAGACGTCCTTGCGTTCCGTGATCGGCAAGCTGGAAATGGACGAGACTTTCGAGAAACGCGACCTGATCAATCTGGCGGTGGTGAAGGCGCTGGACGAGGCTGCGACCAACTGGGGAGTCAAGGTACTGCGCTATGAGATCAGCGACTTGACGCCGCCGGACGAAATCTTGCGGGCCATGCAATTGCAAATCACGGCTGAACGCACCAAGCGCGCGCTGGTGACCGAATCCGAGGGTAAAAAGCAGGAAGACATCAACATCGCGCAGGGCAACCGCCAGGCGGCCATTCTTAAGTCCGAAGGCGAGCAGCAATCCATGATTAACTACGCTCAGGGCGAAGCGCAGGCGCTGCTGACCATTGCGCAGGCTACGGCCGAATCCCTGGAACGGGTTGCGCGCGCCACTCAGACACCTGGAGGCATGGATGCCGTTAACCTGAGCGTGGCCGAACGCTATGTGGACGCGTTCAAGGAAGTAGCCCAGAAAAACAATACCTTGATATTGCCCGCCAACATGGGCGATATGGGCGGCATGATTGCCTCGGCCCTGACTATGATCAAGGCGACCAAGCCAGTCGGCTAGAGGCGGCTGGCGACGGGCTATAAGGGCTTTCAGAAGGAAGCAGTTGGCTCAGGGCGGATCCGATGCGTTGGATAGCCCATTCGCTGCGCGGCGTCAGGGCTATGGCATGGCTCAGGCGCATGCAATTCCGATACTTTCCCGCCGCCGAAAAAATATTTCCATGCGCAATGACGATGCCGTTTTCTTTCAGCATGGGATCCAGCTTGTGGGTATCGACGGTTTCGGGCAGTTCGATCCATAGGGTGAATCCTCCTTGCGGCTGGCTGATTCGGGTGGCCTCGGGGAAGTAGCGCCGGACCCAGTCCGTCATGATGTCGCGGTGGCGCTGGTATTGCCGGCGCATTCTGCCCAGGTGCGGCTGATAATGCCCCTTGCGCAGAAATTCGGCGATGGCTATCTGCGGCAGCGGCGCCGTTGGGCCGGAACTGGTGTATTTCATGCGCATCACCTTGTCGAAGTAGCGGCCAGGTGCGATCCAGCCGACCCGCAGGCCGGGCGCCAAGGTCTTGGAGAACGAACTGCAAAGCAGCACGCGGCCATCCTGGTCCAGCGCTTTGAGCGTGCGCGGCCGCGGCCATCCGTATGACAGGTCGCCGTAGATATCGTCTTCTATGATGGGCACGTCGAACCGCTGTGCGAGCCGGATCAGGCCCAGCTTGCGGCTTTCCGGCATGGTATAGCCGAGCGGATTGTTGGCGTTGGGAATAACCTGGATGGCCTTGACAGGCCAGCGTTCGAGCGCGAGTTCCAGCGCCTCCAGGCTGATTCCCAACACGGGGTCGGACGGAATCTCGACGACCTGCACGCCGCTTTCCTTCAGTATCTGCATCATGCCGTGATAGCTGGGCGAAGCGATGGCCACAATTTCACCTGGCGCGCATAAGGACCTGATGGCACAGGACAGCGCTTCCTGGCATCCTGTGGTGACAATCAGCGCATCGGGAGTGAACCGGCAACCCGCGTCCACCGCCAAGCGGCAGAGCTGTTCGCGCAAGGCGGGGACGCCCTGCATGTCGTTGTATTGCAGGCTGGCAATGCCGGCATGGCGGCCCTCGCGGGCCAGCGCCGCCTGCAGGGGCCTAAGGGTGGGGCTTTCCACATCCGGCATGCCTCGGCCCAGTTGAACGGTCTGGCCATCTCGCTCCAATTCAAGCAGATCTTGTATTTGGCCCCATTCGGAGATATCGATCGGCCGCAAGGTCGGCTTGTCCATCTTGGGAAGTTCAGGCGATCGGCGGTTGCGCGGCACATACCAGCCGGAGCGTGGACGAGCCTCGACCAGGCCTGATGTTTCGAGCCACCGGTAGGCCTGCTGAACGGTGGTCAGGCTGACTCCGTGCTCCAGGCTGAGCGTCCGCACGGAAGGCAGGCGGGTGCCGGCTGCGTACAGGCCTTGTTCGATTCGGCTGCCCAGCGTTTCGGCGAGATCCAAGTAGCGGCTCATATTGTTCGTCCGTGCCGCGCGAGGCGGCGCAATAGCATTTCAATACTGTACTGGCTAATCTGTATGCAATAAAGATACAGTTTGTGAAAATAAAGCCGGTTTTAGGTGAAAACCCCACATTTTGTATTAGAAAATACCAAGATATCTGTGTATTAAATACAGATGGAAAATCTGCAAATATAGCTCTGCGAGCCCATGGGGGCTCCATTGCCCGATAGCCGAACATGCTTCCACCCGTCGATCTGCTGATTGCCTTTTCTCTGTTTGCCCTGATCACATCCATTACGCCGGGGCCGAACAACACCATGCTGTTGGCCTCTGGCGCGACCTTCGGATTCCGCCGTTGCCTGCCGCATATGTTTGGCGTTACCGGAGGATTCTTCATCATGGTGATAGCGGTTGGGCTGGGGTTTGGCGCGCTGCTTGCCGCTTTCCCCATTCTGTACGAATTGCTGCGATACCTTGGCGCCGCTTATCTGTTGTATCTCGCCTGGAACATCGCACAGCCTGCCGCCTCGGCGGCGAGCGGCGTGGGGACGGGCCACGGCAGGCCGCTGGGCTTCCTCGGGGCGGCTACCTTTCAATGGGTCAATCCCAAGGCATGGACCATGGCTGTTGCCGCGATCAGCACCTATGTTCCGCAGGAAGGGTACCTCGGGAATGTCGTGCTCATATCCAGCTTGTTTGCGGCCATTAATTTACCTTGCGTGGGTCTGTGGGCGGGCTGCGGCAGCCTGTTGCGGCTGTTGTTGGACGATCCCTCCAGGCAGCGCCTATTCAATCGGGCGATGGCGTTACTGCTGCTGGCCTCGCTTTATCCCATGCTTAAGTACGCCTAAGGATGCCCGATCATGAAAGAGTCGATACTTCTTACGGGATTCAAGCGCGCATTCATGGCTGCAGGGCACCTGGCGCGTTGGCTGGCGCAGCTTCCAGGACATGTGCATCGGCGTTGTTGGGAGCGCCGGCAATACCTGCATGTGCTGGAGCTGGAGGATCATCTGCTGGATGATGTCGGACTGTCCCGCGATCAGGTCAGCAGCAGGCTTCGGGGCGCTCAAGGGCATCATCGTGGATTCCCGGAGCGTGGCGCCAAAGGCAATGGGCGCGAGCTTGAGTGGATCGATGGAGGCTTCTGGTAGCCATTGCTCGTCGGATCGAAGTCATGAAATGGAAACGCCGGCGCTCAAACGGAAAAATCCCACCGTCGCCAATACAAGTGCTCTGCGGTCATTGAAGATCTCCGCGCCCGGCTATCGCCAGGGGACGGTTTGTGTGATACTTTCTCCCCGACAGAGCGTAAAGCCAAGTAGCGGTCTGAACGCGTGCTTGAGGAAAACAACCATGAAAGCTTTGCCGCTAGGCAGACGAGGCAGCCTTGTCTTACTGATAGTTTCGATGCTAGTGCTGGCGGGCTGTTCCAGTGACGCCGTCGTATCGGACGCGAAAAAACCCAACATCCTTTTCATTGTCCTTGACGACTTCGGCCTGGATCAGATGACATCCTACGGCTACGGCGGTGCGGTGCCGCCCAAGACGCCCAACCTGACGGCGATAGCCAGAGCGGGGCTGCAATTCCGTTCAGCCTGGGCCATGCCGACCTGCACGCCCACGCGCGCCACTTTCTTTACCGGGCGCTATCCCTCCGCCACGAATGTTCTAAACGCCGTGGTGTCGACCGATCTGGCCAATTCCGAGATATCGCCCTACGAACTGACGCTTCCCAAGCTGTTGCATGCACAAGGGTATATCAGTGCACTGATCGGCAAGATGCATTTGACCGGCACCGACCTGGGTACGGCCCCGAACCTGCCCTACGGACATCAGACCATGTGGAAGTTGGGTTGGGACTATTTCGACGGCTACCTGGATGGCGCTCCCTATCCGATCGATACGCGGGCAGGGCGTAGCAACGTGGCCGAAGGAACCCACAAGTGCGGCTTTGTCGCGAATACAACCATGGATTCCGCTAACGGCGCGGATACCGGTGCTTGTTACGCTGTGACCGGCGCTTGCGAGTCTATTACGCGTGGTCCCGGCGTCGTCACGCCGGGTCGCAGTTGCATGGAGCGCGGCGGCATTTTTGATCCGGGCCAGTCCTGTCAAGCGAGTCGGCCCGCCTATTTGGACTTCACAACCCAGAACGGCTACTACACTGGCGAATTCGTTCAGAGCTGGTCTGACGGCAGCACACGGAAAGTCGGGGCTGAGGACCCGTCGGCGCGCGGCTATCGCAGCACCATGGAAACCGACCGCGCTGTAGCCTGGGTACGCCAGCAGAGCAAAGAAACCCCCTGGATGATGTCCTTGGGCTATTCCGCCATTCACGCCCCGCTTCAGGTGCCGCCTGTGGCCCTGGTGTCCGACAGCACACTAGGCCGGAATGACAATCTGATCTGCTCGCCCGCCAGTGATCTGGAAGGCGTACCAGGCCAGATCACAGCCCTGGTCGATGATCACATCGTCACCAACTTGATGGTCGAGGCCATGGATACCGAGATCGGTCGCCTGCTGGTCGAACTCGGCCTGGCTACCTGGAAGCAGGATGGTACGCTGAACTACCAGCCAGAAAATACCAACACGGTGGTGGTTGTCATGGGCGACAACGGAACCTATGTCAACAGTGTGAAATTCACGGCCCCCGGGCGATTCGACCCCACACGCGCCAAGGCATTCCCTTATCAGACCGGGGTCTCGGTGCCGCTATTGATCGCCGGCCCCATGGTCCAGCAGCCTGCGCGTGAAATCACCCACCAGGTCAGCTCGCCCGACTTATATCGCCTGTTTGCGGAAATCGCCGGCGCTGACGTGGCAGCCAGTATTCCGGCCAACCGCCCCTTGGATGCACAGCCGATGCTGGCCTACCTGACATCTCCCGGCCAGGATGCGATCCGCAGCCTGAATTTTTCTGAAATGGGGACCAATTTCACCAATCCGTCCATGGCCACCACGCCCCAGCCTTGCGTGGTAGAAGCGGCGAATGTGTGTTTCACCATTTTTCCCCAGAAGGCGCTGTGCGACGATCAAGGCGGTATCTGGTACGGTGCCGGTTCCGCGGATCCGGCTGTGCCCGCCGCAGGATTCAGCCAGTGCGGGCAGGTGATGTCTTATCGGAAGTCCCTGGACCTTAATGATAAGGTCGACGTTCTGCCCGACTCACAGAAGGCGGTCAGCGACGGCACCTACAAACTGGTGCGTCTGAATCGCAAGACATATACCACGGACACCGCGAATCCGGTGAATTCGACATACATCGAGAACCAAAACACGGATGAACTGTACGAGATCAACATGGCCGTTCCGAACCCGAAGCTCGACAAAAGCGGCACCGCCATTGCCGTCGGTTCGCCCACCATCACTGCCACCTTGCCACCCGAGGTTCAGCAGCCTTATAGCGCGCTGAAGGCGGAAATGGACCGGCGCGATCAGGTCGCCGCATATAACTACAAGTACGACACGGTCCACTGTCCCGGCGACGGCAACCGCGACGGTGTGGTGGATCAGAACGACCTCGACCTGTGGGCGGAACTCAGCCAGCGGAACCTGAACAACGGCGTAGCGCAGTCCAGCTGGTACGATCTTGACCACGATGGAAAGACCGATGGGGCCGACCGCACTTTGATTCAGGCTAATCTGGGGCGCAGCTGTGCCTTGAGCCCGGTCTAAGGCCTGCGGCCCGGCTCGCGGAGTTTGATATGGGCAATTGGTAGCCAGTCACCATCCGAATCCACGGACAGGGTGGTACCGACCGATAGACAATGCATTTGCATTGAAATGACAATGCAAATGCATTATCATGGGGGTGTTTCCCTCTTTGACCGGAGAGCACCATGCCCGCCACCCTTGACGCCGAATCCACGCTGACCGACCGCTACCAGACGACGGTGCCGGAAACCGTGCGCCGCGCCCTCCGACTGGGTAAGCGCGACAAGATTCACTACACGATCCGCCCGAGCGGCGAGGTCGTATTGACGCGTGCCGAAGCCTCCGAAGGCGACGATCCGGTGCTCGGCCTGTTTCTTGGATTCCTGGCTCGCGATATCGCCAGCCATCCAGAGCGCCTGCAGGCCGTGGATACGGGTGTTGTCCAACGGCTCCAGTCGCTGATCGGCGGCATTGAAGTCGATCTCGATGCCGCCCTGTCGGCAGATGATGAATGAGCACAGGCAGGCCCGCGCCCCTGGTCATTCACGGCTGGACGGTTTTTGCTCACCCTCTGTTCCTGGCGCAGCTTGAAGCACTGGCCCAGCAGGTCGAGGCCTTCAAGCGAAAAGACCAAGTCGGGTACGTAAAGAAGAACACCAGCAAGCGACTGGCGGCAATTACCAAGCTGGCGTTCGATGTGATCCCGCAAGATCCGGCGCGGCCCGAATATCGGCAAGGCAACACCCTTGGTGATGAGCACAAGCACTGGTTTCGGGCCAAGTTCTTCCAACAGTACCGGCTGTTCTTCCGCTACCACGCGCCGAGCAAGGTGATCGTGCTCGCTTGGGTCAATGACGAGGACACCAAGCGCGCCTATGGGAGCGGCGATGACGCCTATCGGGTATTCCGCAAGATGCTGGAAAGCGGCCATCCTCCGGACGACTGGAGTCAGTTGCTGGCCGAAGCGCGAGCCGAGGGCCAGCGCCTGCAGCAGTTCGCCGCTGGCATTGCGCCGTAAGGCTTGGTGACCGTTGGCAAGAGAGCCTCAAGACACTGCTCGGTATCAATCGGGAAAACGCTAAGCTGGAGCACGACAAGGCACTCAATCGCGTTGTGCTGAAGCTGCTGACTGACCACACCGAATGGTTCAAGCAGTTCAGCGACAACTCCAATTCAAACGCTGGCTGATGGACACGGTGTTCGATGCGACCTACTGCCGGGGCGCGGTGCCGCCGTAGGCACCGCCTCAGGCTGGCGCGTCGGCGTGATGACCGGGGCGAGAATTGTTGCGGTAAGGGGGCTGATCTTGTCTTTTGCCCAGGCAGGTGACAAGATGAACCGCGATATTCCCATCACACTCAGCCCATTGATTCAAAAGGCGTTCTGCCTGTGCTACGGGCAACAGGTTCGCGATATTTTTTGAGAAATAGAGAGGAAAAAAGGGCCGAACTATCTGGAACCGATTCATTGACCAGGCATCCGTGGCACACAAAGAAACGCGAGAGTGGCGCAACACGCGGGAATCCACCAAAACAAAACGCCCAACTGAGAACAGTCAGGCGAAAATGGTGGAGAAGAGGAGGATCGAACTCCCGACCTCTGCATTGCGAACGCAGCGCTCTCCCAGCTGAGCTACTCCCCCAATGGAATTATTTTAGCAAACTGGGACGCGCTGCGCGAGCCGCTGCGGGAGTTTTTAATCGAGGGGGCGAGCAGGCTTGCTGGACCCCGGACGGCGCGGCCTTCGCACCCCAGTACGGCCGTCTTGGCGGCAGGCAGGGGCGTCAAGGATATAATGGCGGGTTAGTCGAATTCATCCAAGGCCATAGATCTCCCATGACAACCATTCTTGAAAACGTTCCAACCGGCCAGAAGGTCGGTATCGCTTTTTCCGGCGGGCTGGATACCAGCGCCGCTTTGCTATGGATGCGCAACAAGGGCGCGATCCCCTATGCGTACACGGCGAATCTTGGCCAGCCCGATGAAACCGACTACGACGTCATTCCGCGCCGCGCCAAAGAGTACGGCGCCAAGGAAGCGCGCCTTATCGATTGCCGCCAGCAATTGGTTGCGGAGGGGATTGCCGCCCTGCAATGCGGCGCCTTCCATATTTCGACCGCGGGCGTCACCTACTTCAATACCACGCCCATAGGGCGCGCCGTGACGGGGACCATGCTGGTCGCCGCCATGAAGGAAGACGACGTCAATATCTGGGGCGACGGCAGCACTTTCAAGGGCAACGATATCGAGCGTTTCTATCGCTATGGCCTGTTGACCAATCCCGAGCTGAAAATCTACAAGCCCTGGCTGGACCAGGTGTTCATCGACGAGTTGGGCGGCCGCTCGGAAATGTCCGAATATATGCGCCAGGCCGGGTTCGACTACAAGATGTCGGCCGAGAAAGCGTATTCGACCGACTCCAACATGCTGGGCGCCACGCACGAGGCCAAGGACCTGGAGCACCTGAACTCCGGCATCAAGATCGTCCAGCCCATCATGGGCGTGGCTTTCTGGCGCGACGATGTCCAGGTCAAGAGCGAAGAGGTCACGGTCCGCTTTGAAGAAGGCCGGCCTGTGGCGCTGAATGGCGTCGAATTCAGCGATAGCGTCGAGTTGCTGCTGGAAGCCAACCGCATCGGCGGCCGCCATGGCCTGGGCATGAGCGACCAGATCGAGAACCGCATCATCGAGGCGAAAAGCCGCGGCATTTATGAAGCCCCGGGATTGGCCTTGTTGCATATCGCCTACGAGCGTTTGGTGACCGGCATCCATAACGAAGACACCATCGAGCAGTACCGCATGAACGGCTTGAAGCTGGGCCGCTTGCTGTACCAGGGACGCTGGTTCGATCCGCAATCCATCATGCTGCGTGAAACGGCTCAGCGCTGGGTCGCGGGCGCGATTACCGGCGAAGTCGCCATCGAACTGCGCCGCGGCAACGATTACTCCATCCTGGATACGCGCTCGGCCAATCTTACCTACAAGCCCGAGCGCCTGACCATGGAGAAGGGCGAGTCCACGTTTTCGCCGCGCGATCGTATCGGGCAGCTCACCATGCGCAATCTGGATATCGTCGATACGCGTGAAAAGCTGTTCACCTACGTTCAAAGCGGCCTGCTGGCTCCGGCGGGCGGTTCGGCGCTGCCTCAGTTGAAAGACAAAAGCGACAAGTAAGGCGAAAGGACGGCGCTTGCGCCGTCCCTCCTTGTCCTGGATGATTGCTGACGGATAAGAAAACCATGGCCTCCAAAAATCCGGATTCAAACGTCAAGACGGCGCTGCGGGTCATCGAGATCATCGAGATTTTCGCCCGCGAGGCCAAGCCGCTTGCCTTGTCGGAGATCGCGCGCCATCTGGGCGCTCCGGTTTCCAGCTGCCTGGCTTTGCTGCGCACGTTGACGAGCCAGGGATATCTATATGAAGCGGGGCGCCGGCAGGGCTACTACCCGACCGGCCGCCTTCTGGCCATGGCCCAGCGCATTTCCCGGGCCGATCCGATACTGGAGCGGGTGCTGCCCAGTCTCGAGGAACTGCGCGACACCACCTCGGAAACGGTGGTGCTGGGCAAGCTGGATCCGGATAATCGCGTGGTGTATCTGGAGGTCCTGGCTTCGCCGCATCCTATCAGCTATGTGGGGGTGGCCGGATCTCAGCGCGACATCCACGCCAATTCGCTGGGCAAGGCCTTGCTGTCGACCATGGACGAACAGGAAAGAATCAAGCTGCTCTCGGCCAAGCCGCTGCAGAAATATAACGACCGCACCCTGATCACCGCTAAAGCGGTTGAAGCCGATGTTCAGGCCTCGCTCGAGCGGGGGTGGTTCGCGAACCTGGGGGAGTCCATGAACGATGTGGGCGCCATCGCCTGGCCGGTCAAAGTCTCGGGCAACGCCTACGCCATATCGATTGCCGGGCCCTTGTATCGCATTGAAGTCGATATCGAGGACAAGGCAAAAAAATTGCGCGCGGCATGCCGTTTTATAGAGCAGAGCTTCTAAAGGCGGGCGCGGCCCAGGCCCCGCCGCCGCGACGGGCGTCGGTCAGTAGGATTTGGGCAGGCCCAGCACTTTTTCCGCGATAAAGCACATGATCAATTGCGGGCTTACGGGTGCGATGCGGGGAATGAAGCTTTCCCGCAAATAGCGTTCCACATGGTATTCCTTGGCATAGCCCATGCCGCCCAGCGTCAATACCGCGGTTTGGCAGGCATTGAATGCCGCTTCAGCCGCCAGGTATTTGGCTGTATTGGCGAACTCGCCGCAGGGCAGGTCGTTGTCATACAGGTAAGCCGCCTTTTTGACCATCAGGTCGGCCGCTTCCAACTGCATCCATGCCTGGGCCAGCGGGTGTTGTATGCCTTGATTCTGGCCGATGGCGCGGCCGAAGACCACGCGCTCATTGGCGTAATTGACGGCGTGGGCCAATGCGCAGCGGCCCAGTCCCACCGCTTCCGATGCAATCAGGATGCGCTCGGGGTTCAGGCCATGCAGAATGTATTCGAAACCCTTGCCTTCCTCGCCGATACGGTCTTCGACGGGGATGCGCAGGCCGTCGATGAACAGCATATTGGAGTCGACCGACTTCCGGCCCATTTTTTCGATTTCCCGCACTTCCACTTTGGTCCGGTCCAGGTCGGTGTAGAACAGCGATAGGCCCTGGGTCGGTTTCTTGACTTCGGACAAAGGCGTGGTGCGCGCCAGCAGCAGCATCTTGTCGGCCACTTGGGCGGTCGATATCCATATCTTGCGGCCATGCACTATATAGTGATCGCCTTCGCGCAGCGCGCGGGTGGAAAGCTTGGTCGTGTCGAGGCCGGCGTCGGGCTCGGTGACCGCGAAACAGGCTTTTTGCTCGCCGGTGATCAAGGGAGGCAGCGCGCGTGCGCGCTGTTCGGGCGTTCCGAAAACCACGACGGGATTCAGTCCGAAGATGTTCATATGCACGGCCGATGCGCCGGAGAAGCCCGCGCCTGAACGGGAAATGGCCTGCATCATCAGGGCGGCCTCCGACATGCCCAGGCCCGACCCGCCGTACTCTTCCGGCATGGCTATGCCCAGCCATCCAGCCTGCGCCAGATCGCGATGGAAGTCATGGGGATACTGTCCGTCGCGGTCGCGTTCCAGCCAATAGTCGTCGGTGTAATTGCCGCAAAGGCTTTCGACGCCGGCGATCAGCGCCTTGTGTTCGTCCGATAATACGAAGCTCATGGTGTTTCCTCGTCCTGCTGTTTCATTTGTGCGCTGGCCTGCCCGAGTACGCTGTCGATAAGCGCCTGGCCGACGCCGGCTTCCAGCAGGATTTCTTGCGTGTGCTCCCCCAGGCGCGGTGCGTGGCGCCGTATGCTCAAGGGTGTTCTGGAGTAGTTTCCCACCGGCGCGGGCGATCGCATGGCGCCTTCCGAGGGGTGTTGCAGTGTTTGCAGCATCTGGACCCGCTGCAGGTGCGGATCGTCGATCAGGTCGTCGACGCTGTAGAGCGGAGCCGCCGGTATATCGGCGGCTCCGAAAGCCTGCAGCCAGTGCTCGCTGGTGTTGCCCGCAAGGACGCCGGCCACCAGGCTGTACGCTTCATCGATGTGCCGGGCTCTTGCGGTGTGGGTGCTGAAACGTTCGTCGGCCAGCAAATCCAGCCGGCCTATCAACTGAAAGAAGCGTGACCAGTGCTTGTCGTTATAGATCAGGACGCTGATATAGCCATTGGACGTGGCATAGGGCCTGCGATGGGCGACGAGCAGGCGCGCATAGCCGGTGGGCCCCGCCGGCGGCTCGAACGTCCGGCCGCCCAGGTGGTCGCCCAGGACAAGCTGCGCCATGGCCTCGAACATGGGCACTTCGATAGCCTGGCCCTGGTTCGACGCCCGCGCCTGCACGACCCCTGCCAGGATGGCGATGGCCACATGCATGCCGACGGCGCGGTCGGCGAGCGTCAGCGGCGCATAGCGCGGGACATCGCCGGAATTCTGGTGATACAGCGCGGGGATGGCGGTCATGCCCTGGATCAGGTCGTCGTAGGCGGGCTTGCCGGCATAAGGCCCGCGATTGCCGAAGCCGTAGGCTCCGACATAGACGATGCGAGGATTGACCTGTGCCACGGCGCTGTAGTCCAGTCCCAGCCGTGCCATGGCTTGCGGGCGGGTGTTGTAGAGCAGTACGTCGGCGGTCTTGGCCAGATCCAGGCAGGCCTTCCGGCCGTCCGGGGTTTTCAGGTCCAGAACGGCCGAACGCTTGTTGCGATTCAGGTGCAGGTAGATGGCGCCCATGCCGGGATTGCGCATGGGACCGACCGCGCGCATGTTATCGCCCGCCGGCGATTCCACCTTGATGACATCCGCTCCCAGGTCGCCAAGGATTTGCGTGGCGTACGGGCCCATCACCACCGAGCTCAGATCGAGGATGCGGATGCCCTCCAGGGGGCCGGCGCAGGCTGGGGTTTCAGTCATCGCTGCTCGATTCCAGCCGCCTTTATCCATTTTCCCCAGAGCGCATACTGGTCCTTCACGAACTTGGCGAATTCGTCGGGAGTGCCGCTGAATGCGTCGAAGCCCAATTGCGCAAGGCGGTTCTTGGTTTCGGGGGTACTGACGATCTTGTTGATGGCGGTGTTCAGTACCTTGACCACATCAGGGGACATGCCGGCGGGGCCGAAATAGCCGTTCCAGGAATTGATATCGAAATCCGGCATCCCGGCCTCTTCCATGGAGGGCAGGTCCGGTACCAGTTCGCTGCGCTTGGCGGTGGAGACCGCCATCGCATGCAAGCGGCCGGACTTTACGAAGGGCATGCCCGATGTAAAGTCGGTGAACATGAAATCGACCTGGCCGCCGACCAGGTCGGTAAGAGCCTGAGGCGTACCTTTGTATGGCACGTGAAGCAGCTTCAGGCCCGCCTGCACACCGAAGGTGGCTCCCGCCACAATTCCCGTGCTGTTGCCGGACGCGTAGGTAACCATGTCGGGATTGCTTTTCGCGTAGCTGACCAATTCCTGCACGGTCTTGTAGGGACGAGTGGGATTGGCGACCAGAAGGAAGGGCAGGTTGCCGCCACGCGCGATGGGGGTGAAATCCTTGATCGGGTCGTAAGCCACGTTTTTCATCAGCCACGGCGCGGCAGAATGAGATGTGTTGGTGGTAACGAAAAGGGTGTAGCCGTCCGGTTTGGCCTTGGCGACGTAGTTGGCCGCGATGGTGGCGTTGGCCCCGGGCTTGTTTTCCACAATGACGGGCTGGCCAAGCAGCTTGCTGAGCTCCTCGGCAAAGATTCGCCCGACGGCATCGGTGCCGGACCCGGCCGGGAAGGGCACGATAAGGTTGATGGGTTTTTCGGGATAGGCCGCCAGGGCTGTCGTGCTGCAAGCGGCCAGGCCCAGCAGCGCGCCGGCGATCAGTTTTCCTGGTGTCAGCTTGCCGATCGCAGCGGAAAGGCGGGCGTGTCTGTTCAATGTTTTCATGCTTGTCTCCTTTGGCGCGGTATCGATCCGGCCATGTTTTATTGAGGGCCGATCAACGTATGACCCGTGATGGGTTTTCTTCGTAAGGCGGGGAATAAATGACCAGCAGCCGCGCGGGCTCGTCGCTGGTTACGGTGAAAATATGCCGCTTGTCGGGCGGGAAATAGCAGCAGTCGCCGGCCTGCATTTCCCCGCGCTCGCCTTCCACCTCGACAATCGCCGATCCCGAAAGCAAATAGCAGACCTGTTCAATGCCGGGATGGGCATGAGGAAGAGCACCCTGGTCTTTCTCGATGGTGCCCAGCAGCACTTCAACATGCTGGGCGCCGACGGTATCCCGGCTGATCAGCCGGCGGTTGACGGTGCCGCTGTGGTTGGCCGGGGAATAGCCCGCGACATCCGATTCGCTGACGATCCAAGAAGGTTTTTTCATTCAGTTAATTTCCTATGTGTGTAAATGATTTTACATACATAAAAAAATAGCACAAGATAGGAATTGCCCCAGGCGGGTGGCCCAAGCAAGGGCGGAAAGGGAGGCCTGGCGGCTTTCAGCTTCAGCCGTAATGGAAAAGGCCGGGTTCCGCTGAAAGCGGAACCCGGCCCTTGAAAACTTTTTCTGGAAGCTTAGGCGGACAATTGCCCGAGCAGCAGGAACTCCATCAGTGCCTTTTGGACATGAAGACGGTTTTCCGCTTCGTCCCACACGACGCTTTGCGGTCCGTCGATGACTTCGCCGGTGACTTCCTCGCCGCGATGGGCGGGCAGGCAATGCATGAAAAGGGCGTCGGGATCGGCGGCCGCCATCATTTCAGCATCCACGCACCAATCGGCGAAAGCCTTGCGGCGCTCTTCGTTTTCGGCTTCGTAGCCCATGCTGGTCCAGACATCGGTGGTGACCAAGTGCGCGCCTCGGCATGCCTGAATGGGATCGGAAAATTCCTGCAGGATTCCCGCGGGCGGCTGGCCGATGCGTTCGGGATCCAACTGGTAGCCGGCGGGCCCCGATACATGCAGGCGGAAATCGAGCATTTCGGCGGCCTGGAGCCATGTATAGGCCATGTTGTTGGCATCGCCTATCCAGGCCACTGTTTTGCCCGCTATGGGCCCCTGGTGCTCTATGAAGGTGAATATATCGGCCAGGATCTGGCAGGGATGGTATTCGTTCGTGAGTCCGTTGATGACGGGCACGCGCGAGTGCGACGCAAAGCGTTCGATGCGTGTCTGCTCGAAGGTGCGGATCATGACCAGATCCACCATGCGGGAAATCACGCGGGCGGTGTCTTCGATGGGTTCGGAGCGGCCCAGCTGCGAGTCGCCGGTGGTAAGATGTATGACCGAACCGCCAAGCTGATACATGCCCGCTTCGAACGAAACACGCGTGCGCGTGCTGGCCTTTTCGAAGACCATGGCAAGGTTCCGGTCGTGCAAAGTGTGGTGGGGCTCGTAGCGCTTGAATTTATTCTTGATAAGCCGGGCACGATCCAGCACGTACTGGATTTCGGTTTTGGATAAGTCGCGAAATTGCAGAAAATGCCGTAGTGGGCCAGTTTGCGGTGTGGCGTCGGACATAGTAAGCCTTGTGTAAAAGAGCCATCTTACCTTGTCGGATGGCCGTCAGCAAAATAGGGATCAAGCTGAAAAACAGCCATGCCGGCGGGAAAGTCCAGCGTCCAGTGCGGCGCGGCAAACCGCCGGGAGAGCTATCATATACAATTCGCGGCGCAGGGAAAGCTTTGTACGCCTGAAATGGCTACGATTTGTCCGCGGAAGTCTATGACCCATCTTGTACAGCAGTTAGTTATTCACGGCCTTACGCTCGACGGCCAGCGGTTTCGCCCCAGTGACTGGGCCGAGCGCCTGGCAGGCGTAATGTCGCAGTTCCGGCCGGCCGGTTCCATCGGCGGCCATCTTACTTATTCCCCGTATGTCGTTCCTGTCGTGCTGGATGGCGTGCGCTGCGTCATCGTCGATAAGCGCTTGCGCGACCTCGAGCCCTTGGCGTGGAAGTTCGTGTGCGATTTCGCCATTGATAATAAATTGCAGACCAGCGAACAGGAAACCCCCACCCTCCGCCCTTGAAAGGCGGTTTTTTTATGGGGCAAAGGCGCCATGGCGCGATGCCGCGCCGCCTTTGCCGGTATGGCGTAAGGCTTGCGGCTTTATAGGGCCGGCACCGGAGTAAGCAGCGTGCCTGTGGCGGCGTAGGCGTCCACGTTGTCCAGCACCAGATTCAACATGCCCAGCCGGGTTTCATTGGTCGCGCTGGCGATGTGGGGCAGAATGACCACGTTGTCCAGTGTCTTCAGCGCGTCGGGCACGGTGGGTTCCGCCTCGTAGACGTCCAGTCCCGCTCCGCCCAGTTCGCCGCTGACCAGCGCGTCGACCATGGCCTGCTCGTCGATGACCGAGCCGCGCGAGATGTTGATGAGGATGCCCTTGGGACCAAGTGCCCGCAGCACTTGCTGGTCGATCAGCTTGCGTGTTGACGCGCCGCCGACTGTTGCGACGATCAGGAAGTCTGACCAGGATGCCAATTCCGTCAGCGATGGTTCATAGCCCAGCGTGACGTCATCGCGCTGGCGGCGGTTGTGGTAGCGCACTTCCATGTCGAAGCCGGTGGCGCGCTGGGCTATGGCCATGCCTATGCGTCCCAGGCCGACGATGCCCAGCTTCTTGTGGCTGACCTTGGTGCCCAGGGGAAACGCGATGTCGCCGCCCCATTGGTTGGCCCGCACATAGCGTTCGGCATGTCCCAGCTTGCGTGCGGTGGCCAGCAGCAGGCCGAAGGCCAGATCGGCGACGCAGTCGTTCAGGACGTCGGGAGTGTTGCTGACCTGTATGCCTTTTTGCTGGGCATGTTTCACATCGATGGCATCGTAGCCCACCCCTTGGCTGCAGATCGCCTTGAGGTTCGGCAATTGGTCGATCAGGTCGGCGCGGGTAGGCGTCATGGCACTGGTGACCAGCACGACTATCTCGTCCTTTCTGGCGTCAATGACGGCCTGCGCGTCCGGCGCTTTCCAAAGTTCGATCACATCGAAATGCTTGGCCAGGCGTTCTTGGGTGTGAGGGAAGGGAAAGGGCAGAAGCTGCAGCAGGGCGGGTTTTTTCGATGTCATGGTGTCTCGGTCTTTGTCCTGGTTATGGTGTACGAATGCAGACCGAACTATACCGCAGGCTGGCAAGGCAAAGAAGGCGGGGCAAAAAAAACGGGACGCTGTTGCGTCCCGTTTTTGTCCGGCGATATTCACGCCGATTTCTTTGCCGTTTAAACCATGGCAGTAATCAAGCTAGCGCTTTGACTGCTGCGGCAAGGCGGCTTTTATGGCGAGCGGCCTTGTTTTTGTGGATGATGTTCTTGTCGGCAACGCGATCGATGATGCTAGTGGTTTTCTGGAAAACGTCAGTAGCGGCTGCTTTGTCGCCGGCTTCAATAGCTTGGCGAACGCGTTTGATCGACGTGCGAAGCATGGAGCGCAGGCTGGAATTGTGCTTGTTGCGCTCAACCGATTGACGGGCGCGCTTGCGAGCTTGGGCAGTATTGGCCATTTGGGTGTTTATCCGTGTATCTGTATGGTTTATTCGGCAAAGACAGCTATTCTATATCACTTGCCCCGGCGTGTAAAGTCCGAAGGGCGGAATCCGAATAGGGTAAGCACGCTGAAATAGGCCAGGATGCTGCCCAGCAAAATTCCGCCCAGCCAAAGGATGCGCATCCCGGGCTGCGCGCCCAGAGCGACCCAGTCGACGGAGTTTCCGGCCCATCCCAGTATGGCGGACATGGCAAGCAGGGCAGGCAGGATGCGCAAGCTGAATTTCAGCCAGCCGGGGCCGGGCTGGTAGAGTTTGCGGCGTTGCAGCAAAACAACCAGGCACAGGGCATTTACGGTGGCTCCCAGCCCGATGGACAGGGCCAGCCCGGCATGCGCGAAATACGGCACCAGGATCAGGTTGAAGCATTGCGTCAGGACAAGCACGAAAACGGCGATTCTTACCGGAGTGCGTATGTCCTGCTTGGCATAGAAGCCGGGCGCCAGGATTTTTATTGCCAGCAGGCCGATCAGGCCCACGGAATAGGCCATGACGGCCAGGCGGGTCTGTGCGACATCCTGCCCGCCGAAGGCGCCGTAATTGAAAAGCGTTGCGACCAGGCCGTCGGACAGCAGCGCCATGCCCAGGGCCGCCGGCAGCCCCAGCAGCAGCACCAGGCGCAAGCCCCAATCCAGCAGGGCGCTATAGCCCGCATGATCCTGGCGGGCATGGGCCGCTGACAGGCTGGGCAGCAATACCGTGCCCAGCGCCACACCTAGCAGCGCGGTCGGGAATTCCATCAGCCGGTCGGCAAAAGACAGCCAAGTGACGCTGCCCGGGCGCAGCCAGGTGGCGATGTTGGTATTGATAAGCAAAGACAATTGCGCCACGGAAACGCCCAGGATGGCGGGCAGCATCTGACGCAAAATACGCTTTACGGTGGGATCGTTCCAGGCCTGCCCGACGCGCAGGGAGTAGCGGGGCAACAGGCCCAGCCTGGCCAGCGCCGCCCATTGGACCAGCAACTGCGCCACGCCGCCCAGCATCACACCCGCGGCCAGGGCATAGAGGGGGGTTTCGAAATAGGCGACCAGGAACAGGCTGGCGCCTATCATGGCCAGATTCAGCAGCACCGGCGTGAACGCCGGTATGGCAAAGCGGCTCCAGGTGTTCAGTATGCCCGAGGCGAATGCCACCAGGGACATGCAGATGATGTAGGGAAACATCAGGCGCGTCATCCAGACCGCCGCATCGAACTCGGTTTGCCGCGCCGCGGTCCGCATGCCGCTGGCCATGGCGGTGACCACCCATGGCGCGCCGAGAATGCCGATCAGCGTGACCAGCGCCAGGGCGAATGTCAGGAGCAGGGCGACGCGATCGAGCAATACGCGCACTTCCTCGGAACCGCGCGTACTGCGCGCCTGGCCCAGTATGGGCACAAAGGCCTGCGAGAAGGCGCCTTCCGCGAATAGCCTGCGCAGCAGGTTAGGAATGCGGAAGGCCACCCAGAAAGCGTCGGTAAGCGGTCCGGCGCCAAAGGCGCTGGCAATCAGGACATCGCGTGCCAGGCCCGTTATGCGCGAAAACAGCGTGAAGCTGCTGACGGTGGCGGCGGACCTAAGCAAGCTCATGGCGTCGGGTGATTATTTCGGGCCCATGCGGATGGCGCCATCCAGGCGTATCGTTTCACCGTTCAGCATTTCGTTCGTGATGATGCTGTTCACCAGCTTGGCATAGTCCTCGGGCCGGCCCAGGCGTGCGGGGAAGGGGATGCTCGCCGCCAGCGAGTCCTGTACATCCTGCGGCATGCCGAAGATCATGGGCGTACCGAAAATGCCCGGAGCGATGGTTACGCAGCGTATTCCGGTTTTTGACAGGTCGCGGGCGATAGGCAAGGTCATGCCGACCACGCCCGCCTTGGAGGCCGCGTAGGCGGCTTGTCCGATCTGGCCATCGTAGGCGGCCACCGAGGCGGTGTTGATCAGCACACCCCGTTCGCCGGTGGGTTCGGGGGTGTTTTCGCTCATGGCCGCCGCCGCCAGTCGCGACATGTTGAATGTGCCGACCAGATTGATCATGACGACTTTCTGGAACAGGTCCAGCGCGTGCGGACCATTCTTGCCGACGGTCCGGGAGGCGGGAGCGACGCCCGCGCAGTTGACCAGGCCGAACAATGGGCCCGCTTTCAGGGCGGCGGCAACGGCGGCTTGCCCGTCGGCTTCCTGGGTAACGTCGCAATGCACATAGGTTTGCCCCAGTTCTTGCGCCAGTTTTTCGCCGGCCTCATCCTGGACGTCGGCCAGGATGACTTTTGCGCCCTCGGCGACCAGCATGCGGGCCGTGCCTGCGCCCAGGCCGGACGCGCCACCGGTAACGATGAAGACCTTGTTCTTGATTTCCATGTCTGTCTCTTTGATAAACGGGCGCGGGGCCCGTCATGTGCAGCGATTTCAGGCCTTGAGCGCCTGGAATATGCGTTCTTTTATTTCGTCGACCGAGCCCAGGCCGGACAATTGGCGGTAGGCCGGCGCATCGGCGGCGCCGGACTGCGCCCAGCTGGAATAGTAGTCGACCAAGGGGCGCGTCTGCTCGCGGTAGACCGAGAGGCGGTGCCTTACGGTTTCTTCGCGGTCGTCGTCGCGCAGCACCAGCGGTTCGCCGGTCACGTCATCCTGGTCCGGCGTCGTGGGCGGATTGAACTTGATGTGGTAGCTGCGGCCGCTGGCCGGATGCACGCGGCGTCCGCTCATGCGCTCGATGATGTTTTCCTCGGGCACGACGATCTCGACCACAAAATCCAGCGGAATCCGGGCGTTTTTCAGGGCGTCGGCCTGCGGGATGGTACGCGGGAAGCCATCGAACAGATAGCCGTCCTTGCAATCGGGCTGCTTCAGGCGGTCGCGCACCAAGCCGATGATGATGTCGTCGGAGACCAGGCCGCCGCTGTCCATGATTTTCTTGGCCTCCAGGCCAAGCGGTGTTTGGGCTTTGACCGCGGCGCGCAGCATATCGCCGGTGGAGATCTGGGGGATGCCAAATTTTTCGGTGATGAACGCCGCCTGGGTGCCTTTACCGGCGCCGGGTGGGCCGAGCAGAATCAGTCGCATGAATTCCTCCTGGAGTTTCGTGTTTTTCTAACTTTTTCCGATTATGCCGCAATGCAGCAATTTCTGCATGCCATGGAGCCGGAATCAGCGAATTTGAAGTCGATTTATAACCTATTTGTGAATATTTCGCGTACTCGGTCCAGGTCTTCCTGGGTGTCCACGCCCATGGCGGGATGGCCTTGAGTGACGCGGACAGCAATCGAAAAGCCGTTTTCCAGCGCACGCAGTTGCTCCAGCGATTCGAACGCTTCCAGTGGGCCGACAGGCAGCTCGGGGAATCGCGCCAGGAAACTGGCCCGGTAGGCATACAGGCCGATATGGTGCAAGGCGGGCAGGCCAGGCGCCAGGCTGCGGGAACCGTCGGCCAGCGCGTCCCTGGCCCAGGGTATCGGCGCCCGTGAAAAATACAGCGCCCGCCCATTCAGCGTGCAGACGACTTTGACCGCGCTGGGGCTGAACAGCGTTTCCGCGTCATGGATGGGGGTGGCGCAGGTGGCAATGGCGGCATCGGGGGCCTCGTCCAGCAGTCGGGCCACCTGATTGATCTGCTCCGGGTCGATCAGCGGCTCGTCGCCCTGCACATTCACCACGATGGACTCAGGCGACAGCTTCAATTGTTCTGCGATTTCGGCCAGCCGGTCGGTGCCGGTGGGATGGTCGGCGCGGGTCAACAGAGCTTCGAAACCGTGCTCCCGCACCGCCTGCTGGATGCGCGCGTCGTCGGTGGCCACGACGACCCGGCTGGCCAGCGACAGGGCCGCCTGGGCCGCGGTGCGCACGACCATGGGCTGGCCGGCGATGTCGAGCAGCGGCTTGCCAGGCAGGCGGGTGGAGGCCGCGCGCGCCGGAATGACAGCTATGAAGCTCATGCCTTGGCTTGGGTGTCGGCGGATGGATGATTCCTGGCGGGATCGGCCATGAGTTCGCGCGCTTCGTTTTCCAGCATGACCGGAATGCCGTCGCGGATGGGGAAGGCCAGCTTGTCCGCCCGGCAGATCAGTTCCTGCTGTTCGCGGTCATGGCGCAAAGAACCTTTGCACAAGGGGCAGACCAGAATTTCAAGCAGGCGGGATTCCATGCGCGGCTCCAGAAAATCGAAATGAATAAAGACAGAGTTTAATCCCTGGGAGCGTGCTCGGCCACGGCCTTCTTGTGCTGCGCGATCATGCGCAGCATCTCGTTGGCCAGCGTTATCCACTCGGGATCGGAAAAGAGGGGGGAGACATGCACCGACCATAGCCTGTCGTCATTGAAACGCGCGCATTTGACCGCGTCCTTGGCGGTGATGAGAATCGGAGAGGCGGGCAGCGCGTCGAAAGGCGATGACGCATAGGCGTGATGATCGGGCAGGGCAATTGTGCGCGGCAATTCCAGGCCGGCGGCCCGCAGCATTGAAAAAAAGCGATCGGGCTGGCCGATGGCGGCGACCGCGCTGGCCGGCTGCTGTCCGAATTCCGCCAGCCAGGACGTCCATTCCAGTTCAAGGCCCGTCGTCAATTGAATTGCTTTTACAGGAACGAGGCTCATGGTCAATTGGTGGGCCGGCGTGTCGGCGGCCGTCGGGGCGGATTGACCGAAGGGCAGATTGGTAATCAGGAAATCCACGTATTTCAGGCGGCTGGCCGGTTCGCGCAGAGGGCCCGCCGGCAGCACGCGTCCGTTGCCGATCCCGCGGGCATCCTGCACCGCGATTTCAAGATCTCGGCCCAGCGCCAGATGCTGCAGGCCGTCATCGGCGATGACCACGTCGACCTCGGGGTAATCGCGCCGCAGCCTTTTCAGGGCCAGGGGGCGGTCGGGATGCACGGCGATGGGGGCCTGGGTAATCCGGGCGATAAGGGCGGGCTCGTCTCCGTAGCGGGCCGGATCCAGGTCGCCTTGGCCCGAGCGCGCCCGCTCGCCGATGTCCGCCCCGTAGCCGCGGCTGATGATGCCGGGATGCCAGCCTCGGTCGCGCAGCGCCTGCGCCAGCGCGATCGTGACCGGTGTCTTGCCCGTGCCGCCCACATAGATGTTGCCCACGACCACGACCGGCAGCGGACAGTGATATACCCGCTCTGGGTGCTTTTCATAGCGCTGGCGCTTGCGCGCGATGGCGGCTCGCGCCATCCAGGAAAAAGGCAGCAGCAGCGTGCTGCCCAGGCCTTTGCGCCGCCAGGCGGCGTGCAAGGCGCGTTCAAGTATGGCGGGCGCTTTCAACGTGGGCTCTGCGTGGCGAAATTGACGCGCTCGACCCCGGCCAGCCGGGCCGCCTCCATGACGCGCACGACGGACTCATG
Source organism: Pusillimonas sp. (assembly GCA_040391135.1). Lineage (GTDB taxonomy): Bacteria > Pseudomonadota > Gammaproteobacteria > Burkholderiales > Burkholderiaceae_B. Next base: position 22,399 of record JBEBYL010000033.1, read on the forward strand.
GGTGGACTGGGCGTCCGCATTGATGACCAGTACCGCGTCTTTCCGGCCGCCGGCCGCGGCGGCCAGCGCCTGGGCGATATCCTGGGCGGTGTTGCCGGACAGCAACTGGCCATTCAGCGCATAGATGCCTTCCTGGCTGACCGCCATGTTCAGGGCATCCGCGTCGAGGGCGTCGGCCCGGGCCTCGGGCAGCGCCAGCTTCATCTGATTGAAACGAGTGAAGGAAGTCGTGGCCGCCAGGAAAATCAAGATGACCAGCAGCACGTCGATCAGCGGGATCAGGTTGATTTCCGGCTCGTCCTCGGGTTGCCGGTTGCGAAAGTTCATTGGGCGGCCCCATGGTCGATCATGCGATTGAGCGCGCCCGCCTCACGTTCCATGCGATGCAGGAAATGATCCACCTTGGAGCGGAAATACCGGTGGAAGATCAAGGCGGGGATGGCGATGATGATGCCGAAGCCCGTGTTATACAGCGCAATGGAAATGCCACGCGCCAGTTGCGACGGATCGCCGCCCGCCGGCGTGTACGAGGCGAAGATTTCTATCATGCCGACTACGGTCCCGAACAAACCCATCAGCGGCGCGACGACGGCGATGGTGGCCAAGGCGGGCAGATAGCGGTTCAAGCGGTGCGCGACATCCTTGCCCACATCTTCGATGGCCGCCATGCGGTAGGAGGCGGACTCATGGCGGTTCATCAGGACTTCGGCCAGCACGCGGCCCAAGGGCGAATTGCCGGCCAGGCGGACGATGGCTTCCGGGCTATCGTTTTTCTGCCGCAGCAGCTCCAGCACCTGTCCGGGCAGGCGGGACGGGAATACCTGGCCGCTGCGCAGCGACAGGAACCGTTCGATGATCAGCGCCAGACCGAGAACCGACGTAGCAATAAGCAGCCATATGGGCCACCCCGCCGCATGAATAAGTTCGAGCAATGTGTTCTCCACCCGCAGGAAGGTTGTTTAGACGAGTCCGTATTTTACAATTGCCGGGGCTGTCGCCGACACTATAATCCAGCGACGGGAAATGCCGAGTGATGGGCTTCACTGGACCCATTGGGTTCAAGCGTCCGAATTGCCGCGCTGTTGGCGGTCCGCCATGTACAAGATCGGCTGGTGGCGGACGATGTCGCCGGACATGCCTTGTAAAGGCACGCATACATTCAAATTTTGAAGCAAATCGGCATGTAGCATGGCTTTCACGAGGGTATCCACAGAATCTGTGGATAATTCTGTGTACAAGTTCTCCGACATGCGCTATTTACCGGCTCTCGAGGTTCAGTGGCTAATTTGCGCTCACACCTGATATTTCTATTATTTCTTTATTTATCATATGGTTATGGGTCTGACTTAAAGCGCCATTTGATCTGTGGCCCGAATTGGGTTGATATTTCATCGATTTGACAGAATGATTTTCTCTGTGGAAAGAAATCGGTAAACAGGATGATTCGTATGGATTTGAACGGAACACCGGCGGCAGGCGACGGCGTATGGACGGTAAGCCAGCTGAATCGCCGCGTAGGGGCGCTGCTGGAGGGTAATTTCTCGCGCATCTGGGTGCGCGGAGAGATCTCCAACTTCACCCAGGCGGCATCGGGCCATTGGTATTTCTCGGTGAAAGACGAGAGCGCCGCCGTGCGCGCCGTCATGTTCCGGGGGCGGGCGCAGTCGGTGGGATTCGTGCCCAAGCCGGGCGAAAAGTTCGAGTTCCGGGTCAATGTGACGCTCTACGAGCCGCGCGGCGATTATCAGCTACAGGTGGAAAGCATGCGGCGCGCGGGGCGCGGCGACCTGCACGAGGCGTTCCTGGCGCTGAAAGAGAAGCTTGCGGCCGAAGGCTTGTTCGACCCCGGCCGCAAGCGCGACATCAATCCCATGCCGGTGGCGGTGGGTGTCGTTACCTCGCTGGCGGCAGCCGCCTTGCGGGACGTGCTGTCCGCCCTTGCCCGGCGCGCACCCCATGTATCCATTGTGATTTATCCCGCGCCGGTGCAGGGGCTGGATGCGGCGGGCAAGTTGAACCAGGCCCTGGAACAGGCGATCGCGCGGCGCGAGGTGGATACCCTGCTGCTGGTGCGGGGCGGCGGGAGCCTGGAAGATTTATGGAGCTTCAACGACGAGACCCTGGCGCGCACGATAGCCCATAGTTCCATTCCCATTATCAGCGGCGTGGGGCATGAAACCGACTTCACCATTGCCGACTTCGTGGCGGACTTGCGCGCTCCCACGCCTACGGCGGCGGCGGAGCTGTGTTGCCGCAGCCGGGTCAATTGCGCCAACCAGCTGGCCGGCTTGTGCGCGGCCCTGGCGGCGCAGCAGCGTCGCCTATTGGAACGTTGCGCCTTGCGGTTGGACAGGGCCGTGGCTTTATTAGTGTCGCCCCAGCAGCGCCTGCGCCAGCAGGATGAGCGATTGCAGGCCCTGAAGAACAGGCTGGCCCGGGCGGCCGCGCATCCCCATGAGCGCCAATCCGCCCGGCTGGCGGCGGCCCAGGCGCGCCTGGCGTATGCCCAGCCCCGGCTGGAAGGTATGCGCAGCGATCTTGCCCTGAGCCGGCGTCGGCTCGCCGACGCCGCCCTGCGCCAGATCGAGCGCAGGCGCCAGCGGCTGGACGCCGCAACGCAAACGCTGCAAGCCCTGAGCCCGCGAAATATCCTGGATCGCGGCTATGCCATCGTGCGCAAGGAAAGCGGGGATATCGTAAAAAATGCGTTAGACTTGAGTGTTGGCGAGCAACTTAATGTTGAGCTTGGCCGCGGCAGGCTGCAGGTGGATGTTCTACAGGCACACGGCTTGCTCTGACGGCCAGGGTTCAATTTTTACCTCCTACGCTAAAACGTGCTGTTTCATCGGCACACCGATTGGTTTTTTTGAAGGAAATGAACATGGCTTTTACGCTTCCCCCGCTTCCGTACCCACTCGACGCTTTGGCTCCGACCATCTCCAAGGAAACGCTCGAATTCCACTACGGCAAGCATCATCAAGCTTACGTTACCAACCTGAATAACCTGATCGCCGGCACCGAATTCGAATCGGCCTCCCTGGAAGACATCATCAAGAAATCCTCGGGCGGCGTCTTCAACAACGCGGCGCAGGTCTGGAATCACACTTTCTACTGGAACAGCATGTCGCCCAACGGCGGTGGCGAACCCACGGGTGCCTTGTTGGCCGCCATCAATGCCAAATGGGGCAGCGTTGCCGCCTTCAAAGAGGCCTTCAACAAATCGGCCGCCGGCAACTTCGGTTCGGGCTGGACCTGGCTGGTCAAGAAATCCGACGGCTCGCTGGACATCGTCAACACCAGCAATGCCGCCACACCCCTGACCACCTCCGACGTTCCTCTGCTGACCTGTGATGTGTGGGAACACGCCTATTACATCGACTATCGCAACGCGCGTCCGAAGTATCTGGAAAGCTTCTGGAATCTGGCCAATTGGCAATTCGCGGCGTCGAACCTGGGCTGATCGCAGGCGTGCATGCCTAGGTATTTAGTCCTTGTTTTAAAACCCTCGATCTTCGAGGGTTTTTTGTGAGCGGCGTTTTCAGTTTCACGCGGCGCAAGGTCAGGCAATTGCGGCGCGTGTCGCGCAAGACCTTGCAGTTGACCTTGCTGTTGGTCGGCGCGGGTCTGGTTTCGTTTGTGTCGATCGGCTTTGCTCACCTGGCGGATCTGGCGCTTTATCTGAACAGCCGATGGCTGGCCTCATCGCCCTGGCTGGCGTTCCTGTTGCTTCCCGCCGGGCTGGCCGCCATCCGCTGGCTGACCTTGCGCTTCGCGCCCAATGCGGCCGGCAGCGGCATTCCTCAAGTCATCGCATCGCTTTCCCTGCCTTTGAGCGCCGGCAGCCGCGATCTGGTGTCCGTACGCCAAGCGGTCTGGAAGATTCCGCTTACTTTCCTGGGTTTGATGATAGGCGCTTCAATCGGCCGGGAGGGGCCGTCAGTGCAGGTTGGCGCGGCACTGATGCTTGCCTGGGGAGGCTTCTGCAGGAAAATGGGCGTGCCGCTAAAAGGCGTGCATCCCAGCGAACTGATCGCAACCGGTGCGGCCGGCGGCTTGGCGGCCGCATTCAACGCACCGCTGGCGGGCGTCATCTTTGCGATCGAAGAGCTGGGCCGGGGAACGGCATTGCGCTGGCAGCGACTGGTCTTGCTGGGTGTGCTGGCATCCGGGTTCCTGGTCGTGGCCATTTCAGGGAACAACCCGTATTTCGGATCGTTCACAGGCGGAGCGCTGGAGCGCAATATGTTGCTCTGGACGCTGACCTGCGGCCTGGCCTGCGGCGTTGCGGGCGGTATTTTCGGGCGCTTGCTGAGCAAAGGAGCCTCGGCCTTCGCCCCATCCGCCTGGCGCGCCTGGATGCGCCGGCACCCCATCTGGCTGGCTTTCATCCTGGGTGTGCTTCTGGCCGTATTGGGCCTGCTCACCCGCAATACCGTGTATGGTACCGGATACGGCGTGGCATCCTCCGCGCTGGCGGGGGCCTCCACGGATGTTCCCGGCTTCAGCGTGGCCAAGCTGATGGCGACGGTTGGATCGTATTGGGCCGGCATACCGGGCGGTATATTCACCCCGTCGCTGACGGTCGGAGCGGGCATAGGGGCGGAGCTGGGGCAACTGGCGGGACCGCTGGTCGATTCCAGGATATTGGTCCTGCTGTCGATGGCGGCTTTCCTTGCCGCGGCGACCCAGTCTCCCATAACCGCCAGCGTGGTGGTCATGGAAATGACAGGCAGCCAACCCATGTTGTTCTGGCTGCTGGCGGGCTCCTTGTTTGCCTCTGTGGTATCCAAGCAGTTCTGCCCCAATCCTTTCTACCATAATGCGGCAGGGCGTTTCCGCCAGCAGGCCCGCGAAATGGATCAAGCCATCAAGGCCGGCAACGTCCCCGCGCAAGCCAAAAGCCGTTAAGCGGCCATGGTGTGGACAGCTTGCCTTGCGCCGGCTCAAATCCGGGGTTGATGCGCTAAGATAAGTCCACTGTGCGGCCGCTGACGGTGGCCCCCGATTTGATCGGATTCCGCTTTTCCTTTCTTTTTCAGGTTCGACCATGACGACTCACGCTTTTATTTGCGATGCGATTCGCACTCCTTTCGGCCGCTACGGCGGCGCGCTGGCACCTGTCCGTGCCGATGATCTGGCCGCCATCCCCCTCAAGGCGCTGATGCAGCGCAACCCGGATGTGGACTGGTCCAGGCTGGACGATGCGCTGTTCGGCTGCGCAAACCAGGCCGGCGAGGACAATCGCAACGTGGCGCGCATGGCGACGCTGCTTGCCGGTTTGCCCATCGAGGTGCCGGGCGCCACCATCAATCGCTTGTGCGGATCGGGCCTGGACGCCATCGGCTCGGCCGCCCGGGCGATCCGCGCCGGCGATGCGCAGCTCATGTTGGCTGGTGGGGTGGAAAGCATGAGCCGCGCACCTTTCGTCATGGGCAAGGCCGAGACCGCATTTTCGCGCAGCGCTGCCATTTTCGACACCACCATAGGCTGGCGCTTCATCAACAAGCAGCTCAAAGCCCAATATGGCGTCGACTCCATGCCTGAAACGGCCGAGAATGTTGCGGATCAGTACAAGGTTTCCCGCGCTGATCAGGATGCCTTCGCGCTGGCCAGCCAGGTCAAGACCGCAGCGGCTCAGAAGGCCGGCGTATTTCAGTCTGAAATCACGCCCGTTCATATCCCTCAACGCAAGGGCGACCCCGTGGTGGTGGATACCGACGAGCACCCCCGCGAGACTACCTTGGAGGCCTTGGCGAAGCTCAAGCCCATTGTCAGGCCCGATGGCACCATTACGGCGGGCAACGCCTCCGGCGTCAACGATGGCGCCTGCGCTTTGCTGGTTGCGTCGGAATCCATGGCGCGCGAACAGGGCCTGGTGCCGCGCGCGCGGGTTGTCGCCATGGCCACGGCGGGCGTCGAGCCGCGCATCATGGGCATAGGCCCCGCGCCTGCCTCACAGAAAGTATTGGCGCTGGCGGGCCTGACCATAGATCAAATGGACGTCATTGAATTGAACGAGGCGTTCGCGTCCCAGGGCCTGGCTGTATTGCGTCTGCTGGGTCTCCAGGACAACGACCCCCGCGTCAATCCCAATGGCGGGGCAATCGCGCTGGGCCACCCGCTGGGCGCCAGCGGCGCGCGCCTGGCCCTGACCGCCGTAAACCAGCTGCACCGGACTGGCGGGCGCTATGCGCTATGCACGATGTGCATCGGGGTGGGGCAGGGCATCGCCGTCATCCTGGAACGCGTATAGACCCCGAACCGGCCGCCGCGGCTTGGCCCGGCGGCCTGGCTTTTCCTTGGCTCAAGGCTGCGGTAAATTATTGATGACCGCGCCCGCTGCGATCGAATGCTGCCTGAACCATCCTTGCCGCATTTCAAGCGCATACGACATCGGCGCCTCGGGGCAGTGGCTCTCCAGGCTGTGCGGCTGCATGTCGGCGATATTCACAATTGCGCCCCCGGAATCGATGAAGGCGATGGAAAGCGGCAGCGGCGTATTTTTCATCCAGAAGCAGGTTGTGGTCGGGTCGTCGAACACGAAGAGCATGCCGTGGTTCTCGGGTAGCGATGCCCGGTTCATCAAGCCGTACGAGCGGCTAGCATCGGTGGCCGCCACCTCGGCCTGTATTTTGTGCGCTCCGATGGATAGCTGTGCGGTCGGCAGCAGCATGGCTTGCGCCCAGGCCATGGATGGCAGGGCGGCGGCCAGGGCCAGCAGGCAGGCATGAAAAAAAACAGGGCTGAAAAGCCCTGTAGATCGAAACGATTTATGCATTGTTATTGACGTTGGAGCAAAGCGGCGACGCTTTGGCTCAGGCAGCCGTAATATTGAGTGCTTGTTTGCCTTTTGGTCCTTGTGCGATTTCAAAAGCGACTTTCTGGCCTTCTTTGAGGGTCTTGAAGCCGTTCATTTGGATAGATGAAAAGTGCGCGAATAGGTCTTCGCCCCCATTGTCGGGGGTAATGAATCCGAAACCCTTGGCATCGTTGAACCATTTGACGGTTCCTGTCAGCTTTTGTGTATCCCCAGGCGTGGAGGTTGCGGTTGAATCAGACATGCGGACTGCCTCTCGACTATAGTGTTAGATTGAAACTTGACTACAAGGGTTACCTTTAGCCTTTGGATTCTGGCATGCAGCATACTTCCAAGCACTCAGAATACTACGATAATGCGCAA
>JBEBYL010000034.1:0-28436 GCA_040391135.1 Pusillimonas sp.
GCATGAGCGATCCCATCGCCGACATGTTGACCCGCGTGCGCAATGCGCAACAAGTCAACAAGACGTCGGTCAGCATGCCCTCCTCGAAGCTTAAGGCAGCCATTGCTGCCGTGCTGAAAGACGAAGGCTACATCGACAGTTTCCAGATCGTCGGCGAACAGGCCAAGCCTGTTCTCGAGATCACCCTGAAATACTACGCCGGCCGTCCGGTCATCGAGCGCATCGACCGCGTTTCCCGTCCAGGGCTGCGCATCTACAAAGGCAGCAAGACCATTCCTCAAGTCATGAATGGCTTGGGTGTCGCCATTGTATCGACGCCGCGCGGTGTCATGACCGATCGCAAGGCCCGCGCCAATGGCGTGGGCGGCGAAGTGCTGTGCTACGTGGCATAAGGAGAATCACATGTCACGTATTGCTAAGTACCCGGTCCCCGTACCCCAAGGCGTAGAAGCCACCATCAGCGCAGGCCAGATTGCCGTCAAAGGTCCCCTGGGCACGCTGACACAAGACCTGACGGGCGACGTCGTCGTTCGCCAGGAAGACGGTCAACTGACATTTGCTGTTGCCAACGATTCCCGCCAGGCCAAGGCCATGTCGGGCACATTGCGCGCATTGGTTGCCAATATGGTAACGGGCGTCAGCAAAGGCTTCGAGCGTCGTCTCAACCTGGTCGGCGTGGGTTTCCGCGCGCAGGTGCAGGGCGAGGCACTGAAGCTGCAGCTTGGTTTCTCTCACGACATCGTTCACAGCATGCCTGCAGGCATCAAGGTCGAGTGCCCCACTCAGACCGAGATCGTCATCAAGGGCTCCAACAAGCAGGTCGTTGGCCAGGTGGCTGCTGAAATTCGTGCATACCGCGAACCCGAACCCTACAAGGGCAAGGGCGTGCGTTACGCCGATGAACGCGTCATCATCAAAGAAACCAAGAAGAAATAAGCGCGCAGGCAAGGACGAATTATGGACAAGAAAATCTCCCGTTTGCGTCGTGCGGTTTCGACTCGCCGGAAAATCTCCGAGTTGCGCGTACATCGCCTCTCGATTTACCGCTCGAACCTGCACATCTACGCGAACATCATCTCGCCGGAAGGCGATCGTGTGCTCGTCAGCGCTTCCACGCTCGAGCCCGAAGTGCGCAAAGATCTGGCCAGCCAAAAGGTCAACGGTGGCAATGTTGCCGCCGCCAGCCTGGTCGGCAAGCGCGTAGCCGAAAAAGCAAAAGCTGCCGGCATCGAGCTGGTTGCCTTTGATCGTTCGGGCTTCCGTTACCATGGCCGCGTGAAAGCGTTGGCCGACGCCGCGCGTGAAGCCGGCTTGAAATTCTAAGCAAGGAATTGTCAAATGGCTAAAGCACAAGGCAAGCATTCCGCCGAAAAAGAAAACGACGACGGCTTGCGTGAAAAAATGATCGCGGTCAATCGCGTCAGCAAAGTGGTCAAGGGTGGTCGCACCATGAGCTTTGCTGCGCTGACCGTGGTAGGTGATGGCGATGGCCGCATCGGCATGGGCAAAGGTAAAGCCCGTGAAGTGCCCGTCGCTGTACAGAAAGCAATGGAACAGGCACGCCGCGGTTTGCTCAAGGTCGCCCTGAAGAACGGCACCTTGCACCACACCGTGGTGGGCAAGCATGGCGCCTCGACGGTTCTCATTTCGCCGGCGGCGGAAGGTACTGGCGTTATCGCCGGCGGCCCGATGCGCGCTATCTTCGAAGTGATGGGCGTCCGTAACGTGGTTGCAAAGAGCCTGGGCTCCAGCAATCCTTACAACATGGTCCGCGCAACGCTCAACGGCTTGCGTGCCTGCTCGACTCCTGCCGAAGTGGCCGCCAAGCGTGGCAAGTCGGTAGAAGAGATTCTGGGGTAAGTCATGGCACAGAAGCAAATCAAAGTAACTCTCGTGCGCTCTGTTATCGGCACCAAAGCATCCCATCGCGCCACCGTGCGCGGTCTGGGTCTGGGCCGAATCAACAGCAGCCGTGTGTTGATCGATACGCCCGAGGTGCGTGGGATGATCCGCAAGGTGGATTACCTCGTTACCGTCTCGGAAGCCTGAAAGGAATCGGGATGTCAGAAACTCAACTTAATACGCTAAAGCCAGCCGAAGGCGCCAAGCACGCCAAGCGCCGCGTCGGTCGCGGCATTGGTTCGGGCCTGGGTAAAACCGCCGGCCGTGGCCACAAGGGTCAGAAATCGCGTACCGGCGGCTTCCACAAGGTCGGCTTCGAAGGCGGTCAAATGCCTTTGCAACGCCGCTTGCCCAAGCGCGGCTTCACGCCCCTGGGCCAGCATCTGTCTGCTGAAGTCCGCCTGTCCGACCTCCAGCGCCTGCCCGTCGATGAAATCGACGTGCAAGTCCTGAAGCAAGCGGGCATCGTGGGCCAGGCCGTACGCTACGCCAAAGTCATCAAGTCCGGCGAGCTGTCTCGCAAGGTCGTCCTGAAAGGGATCGCCGCAACGGCTGGTGCACGTGCTGCAATCGAAGCTGCCGGCGGCTCGCTGGCTTAAGGGGTAACGGTGGCTAAAGCTCAGGCACAGAGTAAATCAGGTTCCCGGTACGGCGATCTCAAACGCCGCATCGTGTTCCTGGTGCTCGCCCTGGTGGTCTATCGATTGGGAACGCACATACCCGTGCCGGGAATCAATCCCGACGCGCTGGCCGAAATGTTCCAGCAAAACCAGGGCGGTATCCTGGGCTTGTTCAACATGTTCTCGGGCGGTGCGCTGGAGCGGTTCTCCGTCTTCGCGCTGGGTATCATGCCGTATATTTCCGCGTCCATCATCATGCAATTGATGGCGGTCGTGGTTCCCACCCTGGAAGCGATCAAGAAGGAAGGCGAATCGGGCCGACGCAAGATCACCCAGTACACCCGCTACGGCACGGTGTTTCTGGCGCTGATACAGGCGGTCGGTATTTCGGTCGCCCTTGAATCGCAGCCGGGGCTGGTCATCGACCCGGGCATGATGTTCCGCTTTACCACGGTGGTCACGCTGGTTACCGGCACCATGTTCATCATGTGGCTGGGCGAGCAGATTACCGAGCGCGGCATGGGCAATGGCATTTCCATACTGATTTTCGCCGGTATCGTGGCGGGCCTGCCCAGCGCTCTGGCCGGCATGCTCGACCTGGTCCGCACCGATTCGATGTCCGTGCTGTCGGCACTGTTCATTTTCGTGCTGGTGGTGGCCGTTACCTACTTCGTCGTGTTCGTCGAACGCGGCCAGCGCCGGATAACAGTCAACTACGCCAAGCGTCAGGTAGGCAACAAGATTTACGGCGGACAAAGCTCGCATTTGCCGCTGAAGCTGAATATGTCGGGTGTCATTCCCCCCATTTTCGCTTCGTCGATCATCTTGCTGCCCGCAACCGTGACCAGCTGGTTTTCCAGTAATCCCAACATGCGTTGGCTGGGAGATCTGGCCGCCGTCCTGTCGCCGGGCCAACCGCTGTACATTACGTTGTATTCCGCTGCAATTATCTTCTTTTGCTTTTTCTATACGGCCTTGGTGTTCAATAGCCGCGAAACCGCAGACAACCTGAAGAAAAGTGGCGCATTTGTTCCAGGTATCCGTCCTGGCGAGCAAACCTCTCGCTATGTCGACAAGATACTCATGCGTTTGACGCTGGCAGGCGCCATCTACATAACCTTGGTGTGCTTGCTGCCCGAGCTCATGCAGGCGCGCTGGAATGTACCGTTTTACTTCGGCGGAACCTCTCTATTAATTATCGTGGTGGTGACCATGGACTTCATGGCTCAGGCTCAGGCCTACATGATGTCTCACCAATACGACTCGCTGCTCAAGAAGGCCAACTTCAAGGGTGCGGGACTGCCAATGCGGTAAAAAGAGAATGGCAAAAGACGACGTCATACAAATGCAAGGAGAGGTTCTCGAGAACCTTCCCAACGCAACTTTTCGCGTCAAGCTGGAAAATGGCCACGTAGTTTTGGGCCACATCTCGGGCAAGATGCGTATGCATTACATCCGGATTCTGCCGGGTGACAAGGTCACAGTGGAGCTCACGCCCTATGACCTGTCTCGCGCCAGAATTGTCTTCCGCTCTAAATAAGCGGCCGGTTAAAGGAAACTAGGAGTCAACCCATGAAGGTAATGGCATCGGTAAAGCGGATCTGCCGCAACTGCAAGATCATTAAACGTCACGGCGTGGTGCGTGTAATTTGCACAGAACCACGTCATAAGCAGCGTCAAGGCTAATGGCCGTGTCGCAACAGATTTAACAAGGAACAGTCATGGCCCGTATTGCTGGCATCAACATTCCGCCGCATCAACACGCCGAAATCGGACTTACCGCTATTTTTGGTATTGGTCGTACCCGCGCCCGCAAAATTTGCGAAGCTTCGGGCATCGAACTTTCCAAGAAAGTGAAAGATCTGACTGACGCCGAACTCGAGCGTATCCGCGAACACGTTGGCGTGTTCACGGTAGAAGGTGATTTGCGTCGCGAAGTACAACTGTCGATCAAACGCTTGATCGATCTGGGAACATACCGGGGCATGCGCCACAAGCGTGGCCTGCCTGTACGTGGTCAACGCACCCGTACCAACGCCCGCACCCGTAAAGGGCCGCGTCGCGCTGCTGCTTCCCTGAAGAAATAATCGAGGAATAGAAGATGGCGAAAGCTTCCAACAGCGGCGCATCGCGCGTACGCAAGAAAATCAAGAAGAGCGTATCGGACGGCATCGCGCACGTTCATGCGTCCTTCAACAACACGATCATCACCATTACCGATCGCCAGGGCAATGCCTTGTCCTGGGCGACGTCTGGCGGTGCAGGTTTCAAGGGCTCGCGCAAGTCCACTCCGTTTGCGGCTCAGGTTGCAGCCGAATCGGCCGGACGCGTGGCGTTGGAATACGGTATCAAAACACTCGAAGTCCGCATCAAGGGCCCCGGTCCTGGCCGTGAGTCGTCCGTGCGTGCGCTGAATGCGCTGGGTATCAAGATTTCCAGCATTTCAGACATCACGCCGGTGCCGCATAACGGCTGCCGTCCGCCCAAGCGCCGTCGCATCTAAGGGGAAGCATCTTGGCACGTTATATTGGACCTAAATGCAAGCTCTCGCGTCGCGAGGGTACAGATTTGTTCTTGAAGAGCGCCCGCCGCTCGCTCGACTCGAAGTGCAAGCTCGAGTCCAAGCCTGGTCAGCACGGCCGCACCTCCGGTGCCCGTACGTCCGACTTCGGCCTGCAGCTGCGCGAGAAGCAAAAACTCAAGCGCATGTACGGTGTTCTGGAAAAGCAGTTCCGCAAATACTTCGTTGAAGCTGAGCGTCGCCGTGGCAACACCGGCGAGACCCTGATTCAATTGCTGGAATCGCGTCTGGACAACGTCGTGTATCGCATGGGCTTTGGCTCCACGCGCGCTGAAGCACGCCAGTTGGTGAATCACCGCGCCATCGAGCTGAACGGCCACACCGCCGACATCGCTTCGATGCTGGTCAAGGCAGGCGACACCATCTCGATCCGCGAAAAGGCGAAAGCGCAATCGCGTATCCGCGAATCGCTCGACCTGGCCACCGGCCAAGGCTTGCCCCAGTGGGTTGAAGTCGATGCCAGCAAGCTGTCCGGCGTCTTCAAGCAAGCCCCCGACCGCGCCGATGTCGCCCGCGACGTCAACGAGTCGATGGTCGTCGAATTGTATTCGCGCTAATTGTTGTCAGCATTGCCATAACGTCGTATTGGCCCACTTCTTCGGCATTTGCCGGAAGTGGGCTTTGCGATGCAAGCGCCGGTTCGCCGGCTTGTCCGTCAGCCTTATCGGTGTAACGAGCCGAGGGTATTGAAAAGGAACACTCATGTCGTCACAAGGTTTTCTTAAACCCCGTTCTATCGAAGTCGAGCCCGTAGGCAAGAATCACGCCAAGGTCGTGATGGAGCCGTTCGAACGCGGCTATGGCCATACGCTGGGCAATGCCCTGCGTCGCATCCTGCTGTCGTCCATGACGGGCTATGCGCCGACCGAAGTCCAGATGACCGGTGTGGTTCACGAATACTCCACCATCGCCGGCGTGCGCGAGGACGTCGTCGACATCCTTCTGAACTTGAAGGGTGTTGTGTTCAAGCTGCATAACCGCGAAGAAGTCACGCTGGTGCTGCGCAAGCAAGGCGCCGGCATCGTCCTGGCCAGCGACATAGAATTGCCCCACGACGTCGAAATCATCAACCCGGATCACGTCATCGCCACCTTGACCGAAGCCGGCAAGCTGGAAATGCAGATCAAGGTCGAGCAGGGACGCGGCTATGTGCCCGGCAACGTGCGCGCCTTGTCCGACGATCGCACCCACACCATCGGCCGTATCGTGCTCGACGCGTCATACAGCCCTGTGCGACGCGTCAGCTACTCGGTTGAAAGCGCCCGTGTGGAACAGCGCACCGACCTGGACAAGCTGGTGCTGGACATCCAGACCAACGGCGTTATCTCGCCCGAAGAAGCGGTGCGCCAATCGGCCCGTATCCTCATGGACCAGATTTCGGTCTTTGCCGCCCTGGAAGGCGCCGGCGATGCATACGACACCACGCCGTCGCGCGGCGCGCCGCAGATCGATCCGGTCCTGCTGCGTCCTGTCGACGATCTGGAACTGACCGTTCGCTCGGCCAACTGCCTGAAAGCCGAAAATATCTATTACATCGGCGATCTGATCCAGCGCACCGAAAACGAATTGCTCAAGACGCCTAACCTGGGCCGCAAATCGCTTAATGAAATCAAGGAAGTGCTGGCTGCACGCGGCCTGACCTTGGGCATGAAGCTGGAAAACTGGCCTCCCCTGGGCCTTGAGCGTCCTTAAAGAAGTAAGCCGGCTTGCCCAGGCAAGCCGGTGGCGGTAATCGGGACTTTCCATATGTGGTAAAGTCTCGCCCTTTCCCGGCCCGCAGCCCAGCTGATAGAAGAGCCGGATAGCCATCGGAATGTTCCGCTGGCCAACCTAGATTCAAAGGAAATCATCATGCGTCACCGTAGTGGTTTGCGTAAACTCAATCGCACCAGCAGTCACCGTCTTGCCATGTTCCGCAACATGGCCGTTTCGTTGCTTACCCACGAAGCCATCAAGACCACCTTGCCTAAGGCCAAGGAACTTCGCCGCGTCGTCGAGCCCCTCATCACCCTAGGCAAAGAGCCCACTCTGGCCAACAAGCGCCTGGCATTCGCCCGCTTGCGCGATCGCGATGCGGTCGTCAAGCTGTTTGCCGAAATCGGCCCTCGCTACAAAGAGCGCAATGGCGGCTACACGCGCGTCCTGAAAATGGGCTTCCGCCAAGGCGACAACGCCCCCATGGCTTTCATGGAATTGGTCGACCGTCCTGAAGTCGAAGAAACCGAAGCCGAGTAAGGGCTTGCGGCAGTACACAAGAACGGGCCATTGGCCCGTTTTTTTTGTCCACGGTAAAATCGTTGGTCTGCGATGACTTATCAGGTTGATATCCGTGAGTTCCCATTTGCCTTCAGGGCGCCAAGACGATGAACGCATTCCGGCGCCGTCGTCTTTTGCGGAGCATGACATTGTCGTGATCCTGAGCAATGCGCCCGATATGCTGCTGGCCAAACGCATTGCGCACGTGCTGGTCGAGGAGCATCTGGCCGCCTGCGTGAACCTTGGCGCGCCGGGCTTGTCTATGTACATGTGGCAAAGTGAGCTGGAAGGTACGGAAGAAGTACCTATTACCATCAAGACAACCGGAATGCGGGCCCAGGCCCTTATGGAACGCTTGATGACGCTACACCCTTACGAGGTCCCGGAAATCCTGGTCTTGCCGGTTCTGGGCGGTTCTGCGAGCTATCTGGAATGGGTACGAGCGCAAGTACAGGTTTAAAGGAAATTTGATGCGCCACGTGCCGCAGGTCAGGAACATGTCACCAGTACACATTGGCGCCATGCCGAAGCATTCGGGCAAGAATGCCCGCCATCTGTTTGCGCTGATGGCGTTTGTATTCGCCGCGTTGCTGCTGGCCGCCTTGTCGATGGGCGCCCGGCCTGCTCAGGCGGAAGAAGACTTCCTGGATCCCGAAGCGGCCTTTGTGCTGTCGGCCGCCACGCCATCGCCGGACACGCTTGATGTCCACTTCAAGATTGCGCCCAAGTACTACATGTACCGCGAACGTTTCGAGTTCGCCGTTACACCCGGCACCGCCTCGTCCGTACTGGGTCAGCCCGCCTATCCCGCCGGCATCGTCAAATACGACCCCACCTTCGAGAAAGACCTGGAGGTCTATTACCACCAGGTCACAGTGCGCCTGCCGCTCAAGCCTGGCCAGCAGCAGCCGTTTACCCTATCGGTCACCAGCCAGGGCTGTGCCGATGCGGGGCTGTGCTATCCGCCCATGACCAAGGAAATCCAGCTGACGCCGGTGGCGGGCGGCTATCAGGCGCAAGGGCCCCAGGTGGTGGCCAGCGTGCCGGCGCCCCGGTCCCAGGCCGAGCTCTCCGGCGAAGCGGGAGCCAGCGCAAGCCGTGCAGGCATGGGCAGCGTTCTGCAACTGGGGGATACCGGATTTGCCGCCTACCTGGCCAATGCGGGCTGGTCCGAGATCATTCTGCTGTCCCTGCTGCTGGGCCTGTTATTGTCCTTTACCCCTTGTGTCCTGCCCATGGTGCCGATACTGCTGGCGATATTGGCCGGCGACGCGGGCGAGCAAAAGAAAATATCGCGCTGGCGCGGCCTGTCGCTGGCGACGGTGTTTGTGTTGGGGATGTCCATCGTCTACACGGTGTTGGGCGTGGCGGCGGGTTTGATAGGCGCCAGCCTGGCCAACTGGTTGCAGACACCTTGGGTACTGGGCCTGTTTGCCATACTGCTGGCTGTTCTGGCGCTGGCGATGTTCGACGTGTTTACCCTGCAAGCGCCCACCGCCATGCAGTCGGCGCTTAATCGCCGGCTGGCTCGTTTGCCCGGAGGCCGCTACGGCGGTGTTTTCCTGATGGGCATGGTATCGGCGCTGATCGTCGGGCCTTGCGTAGCGGCGCCGCTGGCCGGTGTCTTGCTGTTTATTTCCCAAACCGGCGACTTGGTGCTGGGGGGCACGGCCTTGTTCGCGATGGCTTGGGGTGAAGGCCTGCTGCTGCTTGCCGTTGGGGCGACATCGGGATTGCTGCTGCCGAAGGCGGGAGCCTGGATGAACGGCGTCAAGCGCCTATTCGGCATTCTGCTGCTGGCGACGGCTTGGTGGATGGTCGTTTCCATATTGCCTGGCTGGTTGAATATGCTGGGCTGGGCTTTATTGGCGTTGTGGGGTGGCGTCATGCTGGGCGCGTTCGACGCCATGCCGGCCGGGGCGGGTGCGGGTCGTCTTCTCAACAAGGCCCTGGGTTTGCTGCTGGCCTTGTGGGCGGCGGTGTTGATCCTGGGCATGGCGGCGGGCGGACGCGAACTGTTGCGGCCGCTGGCGCCTTTTACCAGTATGGGGCAGCCGGCGGGGGTTGCGGCCGCCGGTCCGGATCTGGATGCGGTCAGGAAGCAATTCACACAGGTACGTTCGGTGCGGGAGCTGGACAATCTGCTGGCCAATACGAATCGCCCGGTGATGCTGGATTTTTATGCGGACTGGTGCGTGTCGTGCATAGAGATGGAAAAATTCACGTTCAGCGATCCGGATGTGGCACGGCAGATGTCGCAATTGTTGTTGGTGCAGGCGGATGTCACCAAGAATACGGATGATGACCGGGCCTTGCTGAAGCGCTTCAATCTGTTCGGGCCGCCGGGGATTATTTTCTTCGATGCGAATGGTCGGCAGATGCAAAGCCAGCGCGTTGTCGGGTTCAAGAATGCGGATGCGTTTCGGGCCGTGCTGGATAGGGTTCTGGCGGGCGGTTAAGGTAGCGGTTGTTCCTGTTCTATCGGAGTGTGCCCGGGTATTTGCCTGGGTATTTTTTTAGGCTTTTTCCGTGGCCTGGCCGCAGTGCCTTAGTGTCTCAGTGCTTATTTCTATTGAGGCCTGCGGAGTGGCGGGGGCCGGGCTTTGCTCCTCGTGACCGGTTCGGCGCCTGCGCGCCGAACACCGCATCGCCTTGCTCGTCCGCCCATTCGGGCTCCCTTCGCGAGCGACTCGCTCGGTCCCGAAAGTCGCCGCAGCCCGGCCCCCGCCACTCCACAGGCTGCATTAAGTAGATGTGCGGCTAGGCTGGCACGGTTTGCATGCTTGGCCTATTTCTGAGGCATAGCATGCTGCTGGAACAGCGCTTGCGCCGTTCAAGAAACCGGGCAAGCTGGGCGAGAAAATCTTGCCGCTTAAGAAATCAAAGGAAGCACCACCTCGCCAGTCGTTCTGTGCAAGAAGCGGCGCAGTAGTTCGCCGCCGGGCAAAGCAGTGCCTAACCGCGTTCCTTCAACAGCTTGGCCGCCGCAATCGCGAAATAAGTAAGAATCCCGTCGCCGCCCGCCCGCTTGAAGGCCAGCAGCGACTCCATCATCACCTTGTCGTGGTCCAGCCAGCCATTGGCCGCCGCCGCCTTGATCATCGCGTACTCGCCGCTGACCTGGTATACGTACGTCGGCATGCCGAACGCGTTCTTGACGTCGCGCAGGATGTCCAGATAAGGCAGGCCCGGCTTCACCATCACCATGTCCGCGCCTTCGCGGATGTCGGCGGCCACTTCGCGCAGCGCTTCGTTGCGATTGGCCGGGTCCATCTGGTAGGTGAACTTGTTGGACTTGCCCAGATTCGCAGCCGAGCCGACCGCGTCCCGGAAAGGGCCGTAGAAGGCGCTGGCGTACTTGGCTGAATAGGCCATGATGCGGGTATAGATGTGTTTTTCGGCCTCAAGAGCCTGGCGTATCGTGCCGATGCGGCCGTCCATCATGTCGCTGGGTGCCACGATATCCACCCCGGCCTGCGCCTGCACCAGCGCCTGTCTGGTCAGGATCTCCACGGTGGGTTCGTTCAGCACGTAACCGTCTTCATCGATGACGCCATCCTGGCCGTGGCTGGTGTAGGGATCAAGCGCCACGTCCGTCAACACGCCCAGCTCGGGGAAGCGCTGCTTCAGAGAGGCTACTACGCGCGGCACCAGGCCTTGCGGATTGGCGGCTTCGCTGCCGTCGGGCGTCTTGAGGCTGGGATCAATCACCGGGAACAAGGCGATAACGGGAATTTGCAGGGCCACGCATTCCTCGGCCGCCTTCAACAGGGTATCGGGCGAGTAGCGGACCACGCCGGGCATGGAGGGAATGGGTTCTTGTATGCCCTGACCTTCCATGACGAAGACCGGGTAAATCAGGTCGTGCGCCGTCAGTGTGTTTTCGCGCACCAGGCGGCGGGAAAATTCGTCGCGGCGGTTGCGGCGCGGACGCGCCGCGGGAAAGTCGGCGGAAAGAATAAAAGAAGTCATGGTACGACCTTTGGGGAAATCCAGTTTTCGATTTGTGCGGTGGCGGTATCCAGGCCAAGGCGATGTGTGGCGGAAAACGGCATGGCATTAAGGGCGCCGATATCGGCCAGTTCCTTTTTTACCGCGGCAACAGCCTTGATGCGCTGGCCGTAAGGAAGCTTGTCGGCCTTGGTCAGCAGGGCCAGCACGGGCGTGCCCGAGGGGGCGATCCAGTCGGCCAGGCGCCGATCCAGCTCGGTCACGCCGCGACGGATATCGATAAGCAGGACGATTCCGGCCAGCGAGGGACGGTTGCGCAGATAGCCGCCCAGGACGTCGGCCCATTCCTCGCGGGCTTCGCGGGCCACCGAGGCATAGCCATAGCCCGGAAGATCCACCAGAAAGCCCAGGAAGGCTCCGGGTTCGACGGGATCGGGGATGCCGAAGAGGTTGATCAGGCGCGTGCGTCCCGGCGTTTTACTGGAAAAGGCCAGGCGGCGTTGATTGGTCAGCACATTGATGGCTGACGACTTGCCCGAGTTGGATCGGCCAACGAAACAGACTTCGGCCGTTGTGGGCGCCGGCAGTTGATCAAGGCGGGCCGCGGAAACGGTGAATGAAGCACGATGCAAAATGGACACAGGGTTACCTAGATCGGTTTAATTTAAACGCTATTGTATAATCGCAGGTTTGAAACAGTTGCGTCATTTTCCTTGAAGCCCGCTTTAGGCGAAAGTGACATTATCATCGTGGTGTCTACGGCACCCGGATCGAATAGCGATCGTCGAGGTCTTCATGAAGCGTATGCTTTCCAGAATCGTAGTTGCCAGCGGCTTGCTGCTGGGGTCTTCCGTAGTTTCACTTGCCTATGCCGCCGACGTGGCCGTGGCCAAGCCCGATGCCGCCAAGGGCGAGCAACTATACGCCAACGGCGACGCCGCGCGAGGCATCCTGGCCTGTGCCAGCTGCCATGGCGCAGCCGGCAACAGCACGATTCCCGCTAATCCGAATCTGGCCAGCCAACCGCATGAATACCTGGCGAAGCAACTAGTTGATTTTGCCCCCAAGGACGACAAGACACCGCCGGCGCGCCGCGGCCCGGGCGGAGCCAATTCAGTCATGACCGCCTTTGCGTCCGCACTGACGGCCGAAGACAGGCAAAACATCGCCTACTATCTGACGCAGCAGGCGCTGGACCCAAAAACGGCCGCCAATGCCAGCAACGAGGCTACCATGGAACGCGGCCAGCATATCTGGCGCGGGGGCCTGCCTGATCGCAAGGTTCCTGCCTGTGCCGGCTGCCACTCGCCCAACGGCGCTGGTGTTCCTGGCGCCTTCCCGCGCCTGTCTGGCCAGCATCCGACGTATATTGCCGAGCAGCTCAAGCTGTTCCGCAGCGGCGACCGCGCCAACAGCACCATCATGCATGAAATCGCCGACCGCATGTCCGACACCGACATCGCCGCCGTGGCCGATTACGCCGCCGGCTTGCGTTGATGGCCGAAATCGCCACGGGATACTTTCCGTGGCGACAAGTCTAAAATACAGGGGACGCTATTGATGGCATCCCCTTTTTTATGAAGCCTGCTTCAGTGAACTTTCCTTCTTCCTCGCGTCGCCTTGGCGCAGACGTCGTTGAACTGCTGGGCTCCATGCGCTTTGCGGTCAGCTTGCTGATGTTCATCTGCGTCGCCAGCCTGATCGGTACCGTCCTGCAGCAGAATCAGGCCGCCAGCAACTACATCGATCAGTTCGGACCCTTCTGGTTTGCCTTGTTCGACAAGTTTTCGATCTGGCACATCTACAACAGCTGGTGGTTCCTGCTTATCATGGCCTTTTTGGTCGTTTCGACTTCGATCTGCCTGGTACGCAATGCGCCGAAAATGGTCCGCGACGCACAATCCTTCCGGGAGTACGTCCGTGCCAGCAGCCTGCGTTCATTCCATCACCGGATCGAGACCACTTCGCCGGCAACGCCCGACCAAAGCCTGGAGCGCATGCAGCAATGGCTGACGTCCCAGGGGTACAAGTTCAAGGTCAGGCAAGAGGGCGACGGCGCGATGCTGGCCGCCAAGAAAGGCAGCGCCAACCGGTTGGGCTATATCTTTGCACATGCCGCGATCGTGGTGATCTGCATAGGCGGTTTGCTGGACAGCGAACTGCCCGTGCGCCTGCAGGTCTGGCTGGGCGGCAAGCAGCCCATCACGCAGAACATGCTGATTTCGGAAGTGCCCGAGTCGGGCTTGCTGTCGGCGCGCAATCCCAGTTTCAGGGCCAATATGCTGGTGCCCGAGGGGGCGCAAAGCAGCAGCGGCATCGTCAGTGTGGATGACGGGGTGCTGGTGCAGCCGTTGCCGTTCACCCTGAAATTGAACAAATTTCTGGTGGACTACTACTCCACCGGCATGCCCAGCAGCTTCAAGAGCGAAGTGGAAGTGACCGACCCCGACACCGGGAAGTCGTTCAGCCAGACCATCGAGGTCAACGAGCCCTTGCGCTACAAGGGGGTGACGGTTTATCAGTCCAGTTTCGACGATGGCGGCAGCACCCTGCAATTGGTGGGCTATCCCCTGGAGGGGGCGGCCAGCCGGCCCTTCGCCATTGATGGCACGGTTGGAAAAAGCGTCGATATAACGGTTGGCGGCGATAACAGTCAAACACCTTTGCAGGTCGACTTCTCGGGCCTGAGGGTCATCAATGTCGAGAACATGAGCGGCGATGCCGAGCCGCAGCCCAAGGCGGTCATCGATCACGTCGCCGCGGTCACCGGCAGCGCGGCGGGAGCAAAGAACGAGCACCTGCAAAACGTGGGGCCCAGCGTCCAATACCGGATTATCGGCCGGGACGGCCAGGCCCACGAATTCACGAATTACATGCTGCCCGTCATGCTGGACGGCAGCCAGGTATTCCTGGCCGGAGTGCGCGAAACGGCCGCGCAACCCTATCGCTATATCAGGATTCCGGCTGATGCCGACCATTCAGTAGTAGAGTTCATGAATCTGCGTGCCGCTTTGGCCGATCCGGCGCTGGTGCAGCAGGCGGCTGCCCGCTTTGCCGCCAAGAACGCCAATGGCGATCTGCAGGGCCCCTTGCTTGAAAAGGCCGCGCAGGGTGCCCTGGAAACATTCTATAAAGCCGGATTTAACGGTATTATCGAAAGGGTTCCCGAGCAGGATCGCGAAAAAGTGCTGGGGTTTGCGGTGCCCATGATCCAGCTGTCCTTGCTTGAATTGCGCGACATCGTGCGCGAACGCGCCGGCCAGCCGCCTGTGCCGCGCCAAGGCCCCGAAGGCGAGGCCGCCGACCGCTGGATACAGATGTCTCTGCTGGCGTTGGCGAACCTGCCCGATTATCCCGCGCCGGTGTTCATGACGCTCAAGGGGTTCGAGCAGGTCGAGGCCAGTGTGTTCCAGGTTGCGCGCAGCCCGGGCAAGAACACGGTTTACCTGGGCTGCCTGTTCTTGATCATAGGCGTGTTCTCCATGTTCTACATCCGGGACCGCCGGGTCTGGATATGGATCAAGCCCAGCGCTCAGGGCAGCGAATTGTTGGCGGCGATGACGTCGCAACGGCGGACTCTGGATTTCAACCATGAGTTCGACCGCTTCAAAGAGGCGTTCAAGCGCCTCTCCACGTAACGAGGTTTTCTATGTCCGAGTCCATTATTTCGTCGAGCGCCCCGATGTGGCAAGAGTCCATGACGGCCAGCGGCGACTCGCGTGGCCATCGGGGCAAGCCCGATTGGACCGATATCGTGTTCTTTCTGGCGCTGGCTGTGGGCGCGGCGTATGTCCTGGTGCATTACAAGCAAAGCATGGACTACTACGAGAAGCTTATCCTTTGCGGCGCCGTGGCCGGCTTCAGCTGGATGGCATGGCTGTGGCGTCCGCTGCGCACGCTGATGGTCGCCGCCGGCGCCAGCGCGCTTTTCGCCATCTGGCTGTACAGCGGCGGGGGTGGGCTTGAGCAAGGCGACATCACGCGCGCTGAAAGCGTGTTTTTCCTGAAGTACCTGTTTTCTTCGCAGTCCGCCATTTTGTGGATGTGTTCGCTTTTCGTGCTGGCCATGATCTGTTATTGGGTCGGCATCTTCAGCAAGACGGCCGCCTGGCTGGGCACGGTGCTGACCTGGGGCGCCGTGTATGCCGGGGTCACCGGCTTGCTGGTTCGGTGGCGTGAAGGCCATCTTCTGGGGCCGGATATCGGACACATTCCCGTCAGCAACCTGTACGAAGTATTCGTGCTGTTTGCCCTGATTACCGCGCTGTTCTATCTTTACTACGAACGCCGCTATGCGACCAGGGCGTTGGGCGGCTTTGTCCTGCTGGTCATCAGCTCCGCCGTGGTCTTCCTGCTATGGTATTCGTTCACCCGCGATGCCTTCCAGATACAGCCCTTGGTGCCCGCGCTCAAAAGCTGGTGGATGAAGCTGCACGTGCCGGCCAACTTCATCGGCTACGGCACTTTTTCGCTGGCCGCCATGGTGGGCTTCGCCTATCTGGTCAAAGAGAACGGACAGACCCGCTCCTGGGGCAAGCTGGCTCCCTTGTTCGTGCTGGGCGCGGTATTGTGCGCCGAACCCATGGTGTTCGGCTCCCGCGAGCTTTCCGCGACCTGGATGATTTATTTCGGGATAGGGGCGATTATCGTCGGCTCCATCCTGGCTTTGCGCGGGCCCATCGCCAACAAGCTGCCGTCGCTGGAAATCCTTGACGACATCATGTATCGCGCGATTGCTGTCGGCTTTGCCTTTTTCACGGTCGCCACCATCCTGGGCGCGCTGTGGGCCGCCGATGCCTGGGGCACATACTGGCAATGGGATCCCAAAGAAACATGGGCGCTCATCGTATGGCTGAACTATGCCGCCTGGCTGCACATGCGGTTGATGAAAGGGCTGCGCGGAACGATGGCCGCTTATTGGGCCTTGGGCGGCTTGCTGGTCACCAGTTTTGCCTTCCTGGGCGTCAATATGTTCCTGTCCGGCCTGCATTCCTACGGAGAGCTGTAAAACGGAAGCGTTTCCCCGGCCACATCGACAGCGTTCACTCACGCCGCGCCTCAAATCCTGTCAGGGTAAGGGGCGCGGCGTTTTGTATCTTATTATTTCACCAACTTACATGTTGACGGCGAATACGAGCAAGATCGTAAATAATGCTGGCATATATATGTGAATATTGTAAAATTTAATGTCGAGACATTCAGGCCGTTGTGCGACCACTTCGTGCATTTGCACGCTCATGGCCAACTTCTTTCGCTGTAAAAAATAATTATGTCGGTAGTCAAAGAAGGCCCTGGCATCAAGGCTCGGGCAAATATTCTGGCCAGCGAAGCACTCGAAGCCCAACTTGGCATACTGCAGATTTTTTTGCCCATCGCCGGGTGGCTTGTTGGGAAGCAGGACGGCGATGCATGCGCCGTTTTGGCTGCAAGGGGGGCGCTAAGCGCCTTTTCCTCTGAAGCCCTGGGGCGCGTCCTGGAAAACGACTGGCACGATTGCGCACGAGTAGGCGGCTTTCTGTTCAGAACCGCCACCGACGCCGAACACGACCATCTGCCCAAGCGCGTTCCCGCCGATCCGCGCAAAGGCTATCTGATCATGGCCCGGCTTGAAGAATCCGGCGGCAACAGCATGGGTTATGTGATGGGTCTTGCCTATGAACCCATGGTCGCCCAACTGGCTTTATGTGCGCAAAACCTGCGTCTGTGCGTGGCCGCAATGGCCCTGGTAGTGAACCTGCATGCCGAACTGGATGTGGCCGAGCAGATGGTCATCGAAATGCAGCGCGATGCATTCATCGACCCGCTGACCGGCGTATTCAATCGCGCGGGCTGGATAAACCGGCTGGCGCATATCGACGCGCTGGCGTCCAGCACGGACGACGATGCCGCCATTGTCATGCTGGATCTGGATTTCCTGAAGGTCGTGAACGACACGCGGGGCCATGCGGCGGGCGACGATCTCCTGCGTCTTACCGCCCAGACCATTTCATCGGTATTGCGCAGCACCGATTCCGTTGGACGGCTTGGTGGCGACGAGTTCGGGGTGGTGGTGCAACATGCCACGCCCGCGGTCGCCGAATCGCTTATGGGCAGGCTAAGCCAGGCCCTGGCACAAAGGGATATCAAGATATCCATAGGCATGGCGCTTAAATCGGAAGCCGGCACGCTGAAGAAAACCATGCACCTGGCGGACGAACGCATGTATGCCGAGAAGCGGAAAAAGCCGGTGCCGGCAAGGAATCGGCCCGGCCGAAGCCCCTACGCCACCTAAGGCCAGCCCTATTGTTGCGCTTGCGCCGCCGTCTTACGGATGAACGCCAGCGTTTCGGGGGACGAGACCAGATCGGTAATCGTCAGGGCGTTCAAAATGTCTATGGGCGACCGTGATTTCGACACGATAAACCCCTGCACATAGTCGACCCCCATATCCCGCAGCGCTTCCAGCGTGGCGCTGTCTTCAACCCATTCCGCAATGCTTTTCATGCCCAGGTTGCGCGCAAGCTCCACGATGGTGCGCACGATGGCGATATTGGTCTGGTTCGCCAGCATGTCCTTTATCAGCGCGCCGTCTATCTTGATGGCGTCGGCGCGCAGCTCTTTCAAGTACGAGAACGAGGTATAGCCGGCGCCGAAATCATCCAATGCTATACGGACGCCCATGCGTTGCAGGCGCTTCATGAACTGCCGCGTGCGGTCCAGGTCTTGCAGCGCCACGCCTTCGGTGATCTCGACGCACAGGCGTTTCGTAAGATGGCTGTGGTGCGCCAGATTTGCGAAGAACGCATCGATGAACTTGTCGTCGTTCAGCGACACGCCGCTAAGATTTATGCTGATGAACTGCGTTTTGCTCAAGCGCTTTTCATGTTTCGCCAGCCATTCAAGCGTTGCCGAGAACACCCATTTATCGATGATGGTGATCGTGCCGCTTTCTTCGGCCGACGACACGATCTTGCCGGAAGGAATCAATGCTCCGCTGGAATCCCGCACCCGCAACAGCACTTCGAAATTCAAGGAGTGCAAGGGATCTTTAAGCGACATGATGGGCTGCAGTTCCAGATAAAGGCCGCGCGGCGAATCGCCCCCCTCCAACTGGTCGAACAGGCGCAGTTCTTCGGTGTGGTCCAGCAGCTCCTGCGAATCCTGTTCGTAGACGACCACGCTCTGATGCTGCTTGCGCGCCTCGCGGCAAGCATGGTTGGCCGCCGAGATGGCATCCTTGGCACTCATGCTCTGGTTGACTTCCACGACCCCGATCGCGCTCTTGATCTGAAACGCGCGCGTGCCGATATGGAAGGCGGTCATGCTGAGCTCTTCGATGATCCGCTTGGCAGCCTCGCGTGCTTCGCCAACCTTGGTGTTGGGAAACAGAATGATGAACTCGTCCCCGCCTATGCGGCCGACCTGCTGCGAATCGGATAGAGCCGACTTGATGCGTTGGCATACCTGCTTCAGGACTTCGTCGCCGGCGGTATGGCCGAATAGTCCATTGATGCGCTTGAAGTGATCCAGATCAAGATAGGCCAGCGCGCAAGGCTCGCCTTCTTTAAGGTTGTTCAGCGATTTATCCAGCGCTTTTTCTATGCCGCGCCGATTCAGCACATCGGTAAGCGGATCATTGTCCGCCAGCAGGCGCAACTGGTTTATGGTCTTGGTGCGGGCGGTAATGTCTTGCAGCGAGCCCTCTATACGGCCGTCGGCAATGGCCGCCCGCACCACGAAGTGCTGCGGCTGGTCCGGATCGTTGGACGGATCCAGCCTTTTTATCTCGACTTCCCGTCCGGCCTGGGTCTGTTCCGACAATTTGTGCCAGTCCTGTTCCTCGAAGTAGTCGGTCCAGTGGATGACGGTGTCGTTGTTCAGGGAAAAGCCCAGCATCTGCTCCAGCACTGGATTGGCGCGCTGGAAAATGTTGTCGGATCCCAGTGTGAACATGCCTATGGGTGTAACGGCATAGTTGCTGACCAGTTCAGTCTGGGCCCGTATGCGTTCCCTGCGATCCTCACGCATCCGTTCGGCGACGGCCAGCGCGATCATCACGTTGGAAAGCAGCAGGGCGATGACGCTGTTGAAGATATCGACGAACGGCGTGCGGCCGAAAACCACCAGCAGAATGCCCGACAGCATGACGCACAGCGCCATGCTGAGGGAAACGATATGCCACATCCATACCCGTGAACGCGTTCGATATACAGTGCGCGCCAGCAGGAAGGCCATCACCAGTATGCCAAAGCCGCAAACAAGCCACATCAGCGGCCTGAACTGCTCGTAGGGCAGCAGGAATGCCGCGGCCAGCTGCAGCAGTCCGGCCCATTGAGCGGCCCGCAACAGGCTGGGATGGCTTGCGCCGCGGCTGCCGCGGAACAGCTGTGTAAACAATGTATAGGTCAGCAGATAGTAAGAGGCGACGGTCACCTGCCGGATGAACGGCATCCATTCCAGCGGGATGCTTCTTCCCAACCATTGAGTATCCCAGCCCATGGCCAAGGCGCCCAGGCGCAGGTTGCCGACCAGCCAGGCCGCCAGCAGAAGGTAGATCCATTCGCGATTGGTGATGGCGATAACCAGGATGAACAAGGCGATGGTCAGCAGGCCGCCTTCCAGCAGACTTACGCCCCGATCGAAGCGGCTGGTGGACTTGCGCAGATCCGTTATGGACCAGAGATCGACGGTCAAAGTGGCCTTGTCGACAAACGTTGCAAAGCATATGAGGCTGGCTGGCAGCACCGAGCGGCCAAGCATGACGGAATAACCCTGCTTCGAGGCGCGCAGGGACCCGGTGGCAGTATCCTGGTCGGCGTTGCCCAGCGAGCGCATGGTCGCGGCGTTCCAACAGCTAATGTGCTGCGTCAGCCGCGATGGGACATCGATGGCGCTTTCGCCAAGCTCCGGCTCGGAAGGAACGTCGACCAGAAACCACGTTGGGCCATCGACTCTGGCGGCCGAAACGGGATCGCGCCTTTTCAGGGCGGTCAAGGCTGTGTCGGGAGTATGCGCGGAGCCCGGATCGGGGAAGACATGAAACTGAAGCGGAACACCGGTGGTGGGCGGATAGCGATTATTCAGTACAAGCAGTGCCGCTGCCGAAAAAATCACGATTCCGGCGGGCACGGCATAGAGGGAGAAATAGTAGACCAGCCGGCCGCAAGCGCTAGCGAGCTTCTTGGGAAACGCATGGCAAAACGTGTTTAAAAACGTCATGATCTACGGTGGCCGACCTTTTTTGCCCGCAAACTACCCATCCAGGTTGCCGCTGAAGCATAACTTAACTTTATTGCTGCCGCCTGGTTCGCGACATGGGCGGTATTCGCCTATGTCGAATCTGCCCGGGTGTGTGATGCGAGACATAAATCGTTCGGCTTACAGCATATTAACGGTTGTTTTG
Organism: Pusillimonas sp.; assembly: GCA_040391135.1. Classification (GTDB taxonomy): domain Bacteria; phylum Pseudomonadota; class Gammaproteobacteria; order Burkholderiales; family Burkholderiaceae_B. The sequence goes on from JBEBYL010000034.1 coordinate 20,693, forward strand.
CTCGTTTCTTTATATAAGAGGCGACCGCCAAGGTTAACGATAATCAAGGCAGCGTGGTTTCGGTGGAAAACAGGCTTGCCAGGGTCTCGCGCGGGCGGATCACGTGTGCCTGGTCGCCATCGACCATGACTTCGGCGGCGCGTGGACGTGTGTTGTACTGGCTAGCCATGGTAAAGGCGTAGGCGCCGGCTGACATGATGGCCAGCAGATCGCCTTGCCGCAGACCAAGACGGCGGTTGCGGGCCAGCCAGTCGCCGCTTTCGCAGATAGGCCCTACGATGTCGTAAGTGGGCGTGTCGGCATCGTGCTCACGGGGATTGACCGGCTCGACGCTATGCCAGGCATCGTAAAGCGTAGGACGTATCAGGTCGTTCATGGCGGCATCGACGATCGCGAAATTCTTTGCTTCGCTGTGCTTCAGGTATTCAACCGTGGTCAGCAGGACGCCGGCATTGCCCACCAGCGAACGGCCCGGCTCCAGGACGATCTGAAGATGGCCCAGGCCATGCCGGTCCAGCTCCTGGAAGACCTTGTCCAGCAGAGTTGAGGGCGAGAGCAGGGTTTCGTCGGTATAGCGTATGCCTATGCCGCCACCCAAATCCAGGTGCTTTAGATGGATGCCTATGCCGGCAAGCGATTCAATCAGGGCGATAAGCTTGCCCAGGGCGTCGATGTAAGGGCTGACCTCGGTGATCTGCGATCCGATATGGCAGTCCACCCCCACGACTTCAAGGCCGGGCAAGGTTGCGGCGCGCTGGTAGACGGCCAGGGCGGTGTCGATATCGATGCCGAACTTGTTTTCTTTCAAGCCGGTTGAAATATAAGGATGGGTCTGGGCATCGACGTCGGGATTGACGCGCAGCGACACCGGCGCGACCTTGCCCATGTCGTGAGCCACCTGCGACAGTCGCAGCAGTTCGGCCTCCGATTCGACATTGAAGCATTTGACGCCGGCATCCAGCGCGGCTTTCATTTCCCAGGCCTGTTTCCCGACGCCCGAAAAAACGATGCGGGCGGGATCGCCGCCCACGGCCAATACCCGGGCCAGCTCGCCTCCTGAAACGATGTCGAAGCCGGATCCGAGCTTCTTGAACTCATTGAGCACGGCAAGGTTGGAATTTGCCTTCATGCCAAAGCACACCAATACATCGCGGTCCCTGGCCGCTGTCCGGTAGGCGTCCCAGGCATCGTGCAAGGCTTGGCGCGAATAAACGTATAAGGGGGTGCCGTGTTCGCGGGCGAGATCGGTCAGCGGGACGCGTTCCGCGTGCAGGGAACCGTTCAGGAATTGAAAATGAGGAGCAACAGTCATCGTTTATGTGCAGTGGTATGGATTTTGTCAGGCTGTGCTGGGACGGCCGGTGCTTACTTCGCCTGTATGGCGGCGGGGGTGGCGGCCTCGGGCGCAGGGACCGCCGCAGGCGCGGGCGGAGTGGCAAGCGCTTCGTCGGTTGGCGGAGGCGGCATGTACAGCGGCCCCTTGTAGCCGCAGGCGGCAAGCATGGAAAGCAAAGCCAGACAGGCTGCCAGTCGGCGTGCCGGATGGGCGGATGTCGCGGTGCGGGGGGCTTGCATGATAAAACTCCATTTTCCGTCTAGAACGGTACATCGGGTGGCGGTTGTACGCGCCGGGTCTGGCTGCTTCCGCCGGTCAACTGATTCAGCAGGTCGGTAATGCCGTCCGAGCCGCCGCCGTCCACGGGAATGTCATTGGGCGAGGGCAAGCCAACGCGCGCGACGGCTTGTCCGGGCGGGAACTCCGCGAAATAGAATTCGCCGTCGATCTTGCTCAGCCCATCGGGAATCGGGCCGGGCGGCGTCTGCGGCTGGCCTTTCAGGGCATAGCGCATATAGTCCAGCCAAATGGGCAGCGATGCGCCTCCGCCGGTTTCGCTGGAACCCAGCGAGCGCGGCTGATCGTAGCCCATCCAGACGACGCCGACCAGCTTGGGCGTGAATCCGGCGAACCAGGCATCATGCGATTCGTTCGTGGTGCCGGTCTTGCCCCCGATGTCGTCGCGCTTGAGTTCGCGATGCACGCGCGCGCCGGTGCCGTAGGTAGCCACGCCGCGCAGCATATCGTTCATGACATAGACGGTGCGCGGATCGATGGCCCGCGCCGCCGCGTCGCCGGCGATGATGGGCTTGGCCTGCATGATGACCTTGCCGCTGCTGTCGGTGACATGATCGATAAGGTAGGGCGGAATGCGGTAGCCGCCATTGGCGAAGACCGCATAGGCGCCCGCCAGTTGCAGGGGCGTGACGCTGCCGGCGCCCAGCGCCAGGGGCAAAACGGGCGGCTGGCGTTCACGATCGAAGCCGAAGCGGGTGACGTAGTCCTGGACGTATTTGGGTCCGACCGCCTGCATGATGCGGATGGAGACCATATTCTTGGATTTGTACAGGCCCTGGCGCATGGTCAGCATGGGCTCGTAGGTGCGGCCGTAATTTTTGGGTGCCCAGGCCTTCGAGCCGGTTTGCGCGGCGGTCAGGGTGAACGGTTCGTCGGATACCTGCGTGGCGGGCGTGAGCCCGCGCTCCAGCGACGAGGCATAGATGAAGGGCTTGAACGCCGAACCGGGCTGGCGCCAGGCCTGGGTTACACGATTGAACTTGCCGTCTTCGAAATCGAACCCGCCCACCAGTGACTGGATTGCGCCATCCTGCGGCCGCAGCGACACAAACGCGGCCTGCACGGTCGGTGGGTTGATGACTTCCCAGTGGTCGCCGTTCTCGTGGACGTAGACCACCGAACCGCGTTCTATCCGGACATTGTCCTTGGCATTCTTGACCAGGCCGCGGGCCACGATGCGAAGCGCTCCTTTGTCGGTGATGTCGATGATCTCGTTGGAGGTGCGCGCCACGGTGATCTTGGTCGGGCTGGCCGATAGCACCACGGCGGTCAGCAGGTCGCCGTTGTCAGGATATTTTTCCTGCAGTTCGTCCAGAATGGCGTCCAACTGCACGGGAGTGTTCTCGATGCCGGCCGGAAGGTCCACGGTGTCTTCGGGGCCCGGGTAGGGCGCGCGGCGGGTGTAGTCCAGTATGCCGTTCCTGACCGCTTGATAGGCGACTTCCTGGTCCTTGGATTGGACCGTGGTGTAGACATTGAAGCCGCGCGAATAGATGTCGTCCTGGTATACGCCGTACAGCAGTTGCCGCGCCAGTTCGGCGACGTAATCGCCGTGTATGGCATAGCCGCCCGCCGGCGTGCCGGGTGCGGACTGGATGATGATCTTTTGCTGCATGGCCTGCTGGTACTCGGGCTCGGTCAGGTAGCCCAGGTTGCGCATGCGGCCCAGCACATAGGCCTGGCGCGATTTGGCGCGGTCGAAATTGGCAATGGGATTGAAGCGCGACGGCGCCTTGGGAATGCCGGCCAGCATGGCGGCTTCGGCGGGCGTGATCTCGGCCAGTTGCTTGCCGAAATAGGTGCGCGACGCGGCCGCGAACCCGTAGGCACGGTGACCCAGGTAAATCTGGTTCATGTACAGGTCGAGAATCTGATCCTTGGTCAGCGTGGCTTCGATCTTGAACGTCAGCAGCAGTTCATAGAACTTGCGGGTATAGGTTTTTTCGGAAGATAGATAGAAATTCCGGGCAACCTGCATGGTGATGGTGCTGGCGCCCTGGGTTTTCGACATATGCGTCAGATTGGCGACCACAGCGCGCGCCACGCCCATCCAGTCGATACCGCCATGCTGGTAAAAACGATCGTCCTCGGCTGATAAAATGGCCGATTTCATGACGTCGGGTATTTCGTTGAAGCGCAGAACGTTGCGCCGCTCTTCGCCGAACTCGCCGATGAGCACCTTGTCGGCCGTATAGATGCGCAGGGGCACCCGTGGCCGGTAATCGATCATCGCGCTCAGGTCGGGCAGGTTGGGCCAGGCCAGTGCCAGGGCCAGCGAGCCCAGCAGAGCGCCGCACAGCCCCAGCCCCGCCGCAAAAATCGCAGCCTTGAGGAAAAAGCGGCCAATCCACGAAGATGTCGCGGCGGAATTTTTTTTAGGGGAATTGGTAGAAGAACTCATTAGGGGCGATTTTAAGTCTAACGGTGATCAGACTATGATTTGCGCATCAGGTTAATGTAACCGAGTAATGCAGTGTAGGGGCATGCGGCGAGGTTGCAAGTGGGATAATACACAAATGAATGATTCTTTACCTTTCGAGCCCGCCATTCAGGGAGTCCGCGACGCCGGCGCCTTCGATCCGCCCGAAACGACCTTGCTGCCTTTTGAGCAGCCGGTGTTTCTGGTCGGCATGATGGGCGTGGGCAAGACGACCATAGGCCGTCACCTGGCCCGCATCCTGAATCGTGAATTCATGGATCTGGATCACGAACTGGAAGCCCGCTGCGGCGTCAGGGTATCCTTGATTTTCGACATCGAGGGCGAAGAAGGGTTCCGCAAGCGCGAGATGGCGGCCCTGGACGAGTGCTCCCGAAAGCGGGGCATTGTGCTGGCCACGGGCGGGGGCGCGGTGTTGTCGCCGCAGAACCGGCGTTGCCTGAAGGAACGCGGCGTCGTGGTGTATTTGCGCGCAAGCCCCGAAGAACTGTTTCGCCGCTTGGCGCGGGATCGCAGCCGTCCCTTGCTGCAGACCGCCGATCCTCAGGCGCGCATAAGCGAACTGATTGCGCAGCGCGAGCCGCTGTATGAAAGCGTGGCCGATCTGACTATCGAGACCGGCGTGATGCCGGTGGCGCAGGTCGTGCGCGTTCTTGTTCCCATGCTTCAACAACACGAGGTAATTCCATGAGCATAGTCCAGGTCGATACGCCCGGAGGCGCTTATCCCATCCATGTGGCCGCCGGCCGCCTGGACTTGCTGGCGCAAAGCATACCGGACGATGCCACGGCCATCGCCATCGTCACCAATCCGACGGTGGCATCGCACTACGCTCAGCGCGTCGAACAATCCCTGGCCCGGACGGGCAAGCGCGTCCTGCGCATTGAATTGCCTGATGGCGAGGCGCATAAAGACTGGCGGACGCTGAACCTGATCTTCGATAACTTGTTACACAATAAGCTGGATCGCAAGGCGGTACTGCTTGCGCTGGGCGGCGGCGTGGTGGGCGATATCTGCGGCTTTGCCGCGGCCAGCTATATGCGGGGCATACGGTTCATCCAGGTGCCCACCACCCTGCTGGCGCAGGTGGACTCGTCGGTGGGCGGCAAAACCGCCATCAACCACCCTCTGGGCAAGAACATGATCGGGGCGTTTTACCAGCCCATAGCCGTGGAGATCGACACCGACGTATTGGCCACCTTGCCGGCGCGCGAGGTTTCCGCCGGGCTGGCCGAAGTGATCAAGCACGGGCTTATCATCGACGCGGAATTTTTCGGCTGGTGCGAGCACAACGCGGCGGCTTTGCGCGCCCTGGAGCCCCAGGCGATCACTTACGCCATCCAGCGGTCTTGCGAGCTCAAGGCCTATGTCGTGTCGCAGGACGAGCGCGAATCCGGCCTGCGGGCCATCCTTAACTTTGGCCATACCTTCGGCCATGCGATCGAATCCGGCATGGGCTATGGCCAGTGGCTGCATGGCGAGGCCGTGGGTTGCGGCATGGTGCAGGCCGCCGAGCTGTCGGCCCTGACCCTGGGCCTGCCGCTTGAAAGCGTGGAACGCGTACGTGCGCTGGTTCAGGCCATAGGCTGCCCCATCCAGCCGCCGGATCTGGGTACGGAGCGTTGGATAGACCTGATGCAGGTCGACAAGAAAACCGAGGGCGGCCAATTGCGCTTCGTCCTTTTGCCCGAAATCGGCCAGGCGCGCCTTCAGGCGGCTCCGCTGGACCATGTGCGGCGCACCCTCGAGAAAACCGCTGCTCCGGCGGCGGCTTAAGGCGGGCGATGATGCTGGCGCAGGCTTCCTACGCATGTCATTCCCAGCAGACGCGCGGGCGCCGGCATGCCGAGGAGGCGCCGATTGGCCGCAATCAGTTTCAGCGGGATCGCGACCGCATCATTCATTGCAACGCGTTCCGCTTGCTTGAATACAAGACCCAGGTCTTCATCAACCACGAAGGCGACCTGTTTCGCACGCGGCTGACGCACAGCATAGAAGTGGCGCAGATAGCGCGCACGCTGGCCCGGAACCTGGGCCTGCATGAAGACCTGACCGAGGCGATTTCACTGGCCCACGACCTGGGCCACACGCCTTTCGGGCACGCCGGGCAGGACGAGCTGAACGCCTGCATGCGCAAGCTTGCTCCCAAGGCTGGCGGCTTTGAGCACAATCTGCAAAGCCTGCGGGTGGTGGACGAGCTGGAAGAGCGTTACGCCGCGTTCAATGGCCTGAATTTATGCTTTGAAACGCGGGAAGGCATCCTGAAGCATTGCTCGGTCAAGCATGCCAGGCTGCTGGGCGATGTGGGCGAACGTTTCCTGAACAGGACGCAGCCCTCGCTGGAAGCACAGATCGCCAACCTGGCCGATGAAATCGCCTACAACAATCACGATATCGATGACGGGTTGCGTTCGGGGCTTATCACGATAGAGCAGTTGCAGATGCTGGAAATCTTCGCCACGCATCATGCCAATGTAAAGCGCCGGTATCCCTCGCTGGAAAAGCGGCGGCTGGTGGCCGAGATCATCCGTTCGATGATCAACACCCTGGTGCTGGATCTGACGGAAACCACCCTGGCGAATATCGGCGTGCATAAGCCTGATAGCGTCGACGCGGTGCGCGCGGCTCCGCCGTTGGCGTCGTTTTCGTCCTCGATGCGGCGCCAGGCGGATGCCCTGAAGAGCTTCCTGCTGGAAAACCTGTACCGGCACTACCGGGTCATGCGCATGACGACCAAGGCGCGGATCATCGTGCGTGAACTATTCACGGCCTTCCTGGAAGACCCCCGCTTGCTGGATGATGACTACCGGCGTGACGACGAAGTGGCGCAGGCGCGGGCCATTGCCGACTACATCGCCGGCATGACGGACCGGTATGCCATACGCGAACACCGCCAGCTTTTCCGGATGGAATAGGCCTTACCCGCCCAGCAGCGGTTTCAGGTAGCTGCCGGTGTGGCTGGCCGGCGCGGCTGCGATATCTTCGGGCGTGCCCTGCGCAACGATGCGCCCGCCCCCGCCCCCGCCTTCCGGACCCATGTCGACCACCCAGTCCGCCGTCTTGATGACGTCCAGGTTGTGCTCGATGATGACCACGGTATTGCCGCCTTCGACCAATTTGCGCAATACGTCCAGCAGCAGGGCAATGTCCTGGAAATGCAGGCCTGTGGTGGGTTCATCAAGGATATACAAGGTGCGGCCGGTGCTGCGTTTGGACAGCTCCAGCGACAGCTTGACGCGTTGCGCTTCGCCGCCCGACAGGGTGGTGGCGCTTTGGCCCAGGCGCAGGTAGGACAAGCCGACATCCATCAGGGTGTGCAGTTTGCGCGAAACGGTGGGCACGGCTTCGAAGTAGGCCAGCGCCTGCTCGACGGTCAAGTCCAGCACCTCGCTGATGTTGCGCCCCCGGTAGCGGATTTCCAATGTTTCGCGGTTGTAGCGCTTGCCGCCGCAAACATCGCAAGGCACATACATGTCTGGCAGGAAATGCATCTCCACCTTGACGACGCCGTCGCCCTGGCAGGCCTCGCAACGGCCGCCTTTGACGTTGAATGAAAAGCGGCCGGGATCGTAGCCGCGCGTGCGCGACTCGGGCACACCGGCGAAGAGCTCCCGTATAGGGGTGAACATGCCGGTATAGGTGGCGGGATTGCTGCGCGGCGTGCGGCCGATGGG
>JBEBYL010000035.1:0-28057 GCA_040391135.1 Pusillimonas sp.
TTTTTGGGCGTGAAGCTGGCCTGGCTACTTCCCGCCGCCCGTCGCATGCACGACATAGGCCACGATGGCATCGATGGATGCCTCGTCCAGGGAATCGGCAAAGGAAGGCATGACGCCCATGCCTTCCTGCAATACCTTTTTGATGCGTGCCGCATCGGGTTTCAGCTCGTCAAGGTCGGGGCCGATGGTTCCGGTTGATCCCGCGTCCTTCAGGGTGTGGCACACGGCACAGGCAGGCACGGCATCCGATATGAACAGGGCTTTGCCCTTTTCCAGTTGGGCATCGGAGCCAGCCGCAAAACTGGCTCCCGCCACGCCCATCCATAAGACACCCGCCACGGCCGGCAATACAAAACGCTTCATTTCTTTCCTTAGGCGACTTTGACCACCACCATGTGGTCGCGCCAGCTGTTGTTGATGTAACCGCGATTATTCTCACGGCGTGCTTCGGGCTGGGTATCGCCAGCCTCGTTGGTGGCCCGGCAGGCCAGCTCGTGCGTGCCTGCTGCCAAGTCGGCGCTAAAGACGAATTCCCGCCAGGCGTACTTGCCCAGGTCGGGTCCGACGAACTCGGCCTTCTTCCAATCTTTGCCGCCATTGACCGAGACTTCGATGGACTTGGCCGCGGTCATCCCGCCCATGGCGATACCGCTGATCTGCACACGTCCGGCCGGAACGGCTTGATCCGGGTCGGATGGGAAGTTGATCCAGGACTTGACCGGCAATTCCCAAATGGAATCTTGGCTGGGGCTGGGCTTTTCGCCCACCGGCGTCCATCGATAGCTCGTTTGCTGTATCTTGGCCGGCGACTGCTCTTTGGTGAATGCTAGGTGCTTGATGTACTTGATGGAGTTCACGCCGGTATAGCCGGGCACGATGATGCGCAAAGGTCCGCCATGCGCCAGCGGCAGGGCTTGGCCATTCAGCTCCCATGCCAGGATGGCGTCTTCGATGGCCGAAATCGGCACAGAGCGCTCGACCCGGATGGTGTTGGGATCCAGGCCTTGCGGAATGGGTTCGCCGCCCGTGCTGGTCATGTAGACCATGCCGTCCGCCATGCCCCCAACCGCTTCCAACAGCGCCTTGACCGGCACGCCGGTAAAAATGACGCAACCGGCGGCGCCCACGGTCCATTGGGTGCCGCTGGGTTTATGGGGAAACCAGGCCCGGCCGTTGCCTGAGCACTGCAAGACCATGGGCACGGCCGCCAACCCCAGGGTTTTAAGCTCGGCCACCGTGAAGCTGCGCGGCTTGGCAACGCCGCTGACCTCCAGCGTCCAGCTGTCGGGCTCTTTCATCATGCTGGCGTCGGTCGGCGGCGCCACGTTGTTGCGGACGAACAGGCGATTGGTCGGCGTGATGACGCTGCTTCCAAAAGCCGTTCGCCGGGTTTCAATCGTGTTCGCGCTATGGACGATCATGGCGTCTGCATCTTTCCAGCTGGCGTAACCTGGCAAGGGCTTGGCGGCCGAGCCTCCAGCGCCGGGGTCCGCGGCGCCGGTATCGGCGCGCGCCATGCCACCCAGCCCCGCCATAGCGGCGATGCTGCCTGTGGATATCAGCATTTGGCGACGGCCCGCATTAGTCAGTTTTTCCATATCGTCCTCCTGGTCGGTCGGCTTTATATCTGTGAGTCATATGTTTATATGCGACTTATATCATAGTACAAAGAAGCAGACACCGGCCAAATCGGCGATCCGCGCACCAAAGCGATAAGAAATGAGGCTTTTTACAAGTAGATGCTGGATGCGGCACAGCCCGGTACCGCCGCGGTGCAATTACCCGCCGGCTTCAACATGGCGAGCGAAGCTGTTCAAGATGGCCTGCCACCCCTCGCGCTGCTCTTCGACCGATTCGCTGGGTTCGCTATCGAAGGTGACGCGCACGTTGACCCCCTTCGGGCTATCGTCGAACTCCACCAGGGCGGTACGGTCGCCGAAGGAGTATTCGATGAGCTTATGCTCCACGATATTTGTATAAGTGCCAGCGAAATCAAACCCCATGCTGCCGTCCTTCGCCTCCATTCGAGAAGAAAAAGCGCCACCGACGCGTAAGTCCACGTCGGCCGCGGTGGTATGCCAGTCGTCGGATGCGGCATTCCACTGCTTGATGTCTTCGGGGGTCGTATAGGCGCGCCAGACTTCCTCGATGGGCGCGGCCACGGTGGTTTCAACGGGAATTTTCATGCTGCGTCTCCTTATCGTTTGAAGGAATCGGGGCACTCAGCCGCTACCAGGATGGCCGCTTACCGACCGGTTTCAGCGCATTCTGCCATAGGGAAAATCGCGAAAGCAACATCAAACCGTATCCGGGTGTGTCGAATCCGCCTTACGCCAAAAGGGCAGCATGCCTCGCAGCGTACTGTCGCGGACCACAAAGTGGTGCACCAACGCAATGGCGGCATGGGCGCCTGCCAGGTACATCAGCACATTGCCCAGCGTCCCATGGAGCTCTTCAAGTTCTTTCGAAAAGGCTTTATCGGGCACCGGCACATGCGGCAGTGCAATACCCAGAAAATCCCAGTCGCTGGGCGACCATAAACGGTTGGCAAGGCCGAGCAGCGGAACGGCAATCAACAAGGCGTACAACACAAATTGCACCAACCGGGCCAGCCATGCCTGCCATGACGGAAGCGGCGGCACAATCGAAGGGATGTTGCCGCGCCAGCGTGTCACCAAGCGCGGCAACATCACCAATATGATGGCTAGGCCGAATTGGATATGAGCCCATTTGAATGCCGAACGCATGGCTGATCCTTTAGGCGACCAGCCATGCGCATAAATCAACATAAGGGCCATGGCGACAAAAATAAAGACAAGCCAGTGATACCGGCGAGCCCACAGCGAATAGCGTGTATCGTTCATAATGCCCCTGATGGCCGCATTGAAAATGAGGTGAAAGCGTCAAGAAACGCCAGCGTCATTTTAGCCGGAACCGGTCATTTAGCGCGTGGCATCGTTGCGGTCAGGCGGCGAAGCCGCCATCGATCAGCAGGCTTGCGCCGGTAACCATGGCGGCTTCAGGCCCTGTCAGGTAGGCAACCATTCCGGCAATCTCCTCTGGCTGCGCATGACGCTCCAGAGCCATCAAACCGTGCATGGCGCCGGCCATGGGTCCGTCCTCGGGGTTCATGTCCGTGGCGGTGGGGCCGGGCTGCACATTATTGACGGTAATGCCGCGCGGCCCCAGGTCGCGGGCAAGGCCGCGGGTCAGGCCCGCAACGGCCGCCTTGCTCATGGCGTAGACGGCGCCTCCCGCCCACGGCATGCGATCCGAGTTGGTGCTGCCTATCGTCACGATCCGCCCGCCTTCGCCCATGTGGCGCGCGGCCGCCTGCACGCCGACGAACACAGCGCGCACGTTTACCGATAAGGTGCGGTCAAGATCCTCGAGCTTGAACGCGTCCAGCTCGCCCATTATTCCCACGCCGGCATTGTTGACCAGCACATCGAGCCGCCCGAAGGTGGCCGCCGCCTTGTCGATGGCGGCGGTAAGCGCGGCGGCATCGCTGCTGTCCACCTGTAGCGCCAGGGCGCGCCCGCCCGCCGCTTCGATGTCGGCGGCAATCGCATGGGCGCCAGTGCGCGAGGCGGTATAGGTGAATACCACCGCCGCACCATCACGGGCCAGGCGCCGCACAATGGCGGCGCCAATGCCGCGCGCACCGCCGGTGACGAATGCGACTTTTCCGGAAAGCGGAAGAGAAACAGGGTTGCTTGCGTTGATGACCATGATGAAAAACTCCTTGATATTAAGACCAGGTAAAGGACACGTGTCGTGTTCGGTAGTGCTAGTATCAAGAATCCCACCTTCATCCGGTAGTCATTAACGGGATGGAAAACATTCAACCATCAGTTGAAAATACCATGCAGCCGCTTAGCCACCTGGAATGCTTCGTCAAGTCCGCCGAAAAAGGCAGCTTCTCTGCGGCGGCGCGCGTGCTGGCCATTACACCCGCCGCCGTCAGTAAGAATGTGGCCAGGCTGGAAGCCTCGCTGGGGGTGCGCCTGTTTCAGCGCAGTACCCGCAAGCTGATGCTGACCGAAGGCGGCGAGCATTTCCTGCAGCAGATCAGTCCCGCGCTGACGACTCTTTCGGACGCCGTAAACCATGTCTCCGAACAAGACCGGCAACCGGCCGGCATATTGCGCGTCAGCATGGGCCAGGCTTTCGGGCGCGGTTACATGGTGCCGTTGCTGGACGAGTTCTTGCAACGTTATCCGGCCATCGTGCCCGATTGGCGTTTTGAAAACCGCCAGGTCGACCTGATCGGCGAAGGGTTCGACGCGGGCATAGGCGGAGGACTGGATCTGAAGCCCGGCATGGTGGCGCGCGAGCTCGGCCGCATCCACATCGTGGCGGTGGCCTCTGCTTCCTATATGGCAGGCAGGCGGAAGCCTCGCAACCCATCCGATCTTTCCGCGTTTGACGGCATCGTGCGGCGCGCCAGCCACACGGGCCGCATCAATCAATATTCCTTGCGCAACGCGGCTGGCGACGCCGCAACGGCAGACCTGCGGCCCCGCATCATCTTCGATGATCCCGAAGCCATGTGCCAAGCGGCCATGATGGGGCTAGGCGTAGCGCTGCTGCCCATGCCCTTTGCCGTGCCCTGGCTGCAAAACGGCGCATTGGTACAAGTATTGCCCGGCTGGTCGGCGGACATCGGACCGGTGTCCTTGTACTACCCGGCCAAGAAGCTGCTTCCCGCCCGAACGAGAGTATTTGTCGATTTTGTCGTCGAGCAGTTCCGCGAGCGCGATTTTGCCCGCCTGATCCAAAGCGACGGCAGCCGCGCCACGCTTAACCCAACGTAGCAACATCGACTGCACATGCTCCGCAAGCCTGCACCAGTTCGGGGTCGTGACTTGCGAACAGTACGACGCGATCCCGGGACCAGATTTGGAACTGTTCGGCCAGCACGGCGCGAGCCCGCGCGTCCAGCCCGTTGCTGGGGCCGTCCGCAATCACAACGGCCGGCTCGCCCACGGCGGCAGCCGTCAAGAAAACCTTGCGCCGCGTACCTGTCGACATCTGCTCGAAGCGTTTGTCCAGATGCGGCTCCAGCCCCAGCCGGTATGCCAGGTCCAGTACAGCATCATCCAGGACCGTGTTCTTTTCCAAGGCGGCTTGCTGGAGCAAGCCGCGCCCCGTTTGCGCAGGAAACGCCAAGCAATTGTCGGGCACATAGGCCAGCCGGGCCTTGGCTTGCAGCGGCGCGCGGGCCAAGGAATGCCCGTCTATCCAGACTTCCCCCGCATCCGGCGCGATAACGCCCGCGATGATGCCCAGCAAGCTGGATTTGCCGGTGCTGTCTTCCTCGCATAGCGCCACGCATCCAGGCGGGAAGGTATGAGTCAGCCCCTGGAATACAAGATGGTCGCCATAGCGTTTGCTGAGATTGTCGATGCGTAACATGCCGGGAAGTTTACGCATGAATGCAGCGCATGGCTAGACACTATCGAGCACGAATTCAGCGAGCAATCTTGCCGGCCAGTCGGCATGCGTTAGCCCACCACGGCCCAGGGAAACGAAGTCCGCCTCCTTCCTGGCCACCACCCCGTTGGCCTGCGCCGCATCATGCAGCGAACCGTTGCAGTTGCAGGCTAGCGACGTGAGCCTCACCTGCTCGATGCCCGAACAGATGAGTTCAGATTTTCCTGAGCTCCTCAAGTACGTGTTTCACCGCAATCTCCAATGGGCCACTGTGGTGGGCAATCCCCATGGGACGCCATAGGGGCGGATCCAGATGCAGCGTCTTGAGCCGTTTGTCTATTTGGGGGTACAGCGTTTCGTACGAAAGCAGGGTTGCGCCATAACCGGCTCCCACCAGGCTTTTCGCTGAATCGTTGTAATTGACCCTGATTTTTGCCTGGGGGCGAAGCCCGGACGCGGCAAACCATTCATTCGCGATTCTGGCAAGCTGGGTGCTGTCGTCGTTCAAGATCAGCGGCTTGGTTGCAAGCCAATGAGCCGTTGCCTTTTTGGGATGCTCCCAATGAGCCGGGATCAGCGCAACGACAGGGTCTTTCCTCCACGGATGCACCTGGACTTCGGCCATTTGGCTCTGAGGAAGCGCCACGGCGGCGATGTCCAGCAAACCCTTGGCCAATCGATCCATGGCCTCTCTCGAGTTAAGCACGGCCAATTCAACCTCTATGCCAGGGTGTTTCTGCGCAAGGCGATCGAGCGCTGTCGGCAGCAAATAAGCAATGACCGGCGTTGCGGCACTGACACGCACACGCCCGGTTTTTCCTTCGGCATGTAGCTGAATAGCCTCCAGCATGGCATCGCTCTGATTCAAGAGCCGCTGCGCCCGTTCGACCAAGGCCGCTCCCACACCCGTGGGCGTGGCCTTTTTTCGCTTGCGCAGTAACAGCGGAACCCCCAGACGCTCTTCGAGCTCGTTGATATGAAGGCTGATGGTGGGCGGCGCCAGATGCAGGACCCGCGCCGCAGCCACAAAAGACCCCTGCTCCACGATGGTGACCAGCGTCCTGAGGCGATCTAGATTGAGCTCGCGCATGTTCACAATTCCTGAACTAAATGGTCAGTATATTCAACTTTTACTTATCTAAGTACATCAATACAATCCAATCAAGGTTGTAAGGAACGGCCAGGAATCAAGGAGAAAAGAGTGGTTAGTCAGGATCATGATGCGTATCGTCGCAGTCAGACAATGTCTCAGGCGACTCTCGCCTCCATCGCTTCTGAGCTCGCTCGGATCGTGGGCGCTGATCGGGTCTGGAGCGGCCAACAGGCGCAGCAGCGCTACCCTGGCGATAAAAGCTGGCTCACGATTGTGCATGCGCACTACGGCCGTCCCCTCAATCAGCCCGAACTGGCCGCCGCACCCGAAACGGTGGAGCAAGTGTCGGACATCATGCGCCTGGCATCGCGCACCAACCTGCCTGTAACGCCCTTGGGCGGAGGATCCGGCGTGCAGGGTGCTGCCAATGCAAACCTGGGCGGATTGCTGTTGGATCTCACGAGCCTGAATCGCGTCCGCGAGATCGACGAGTCCTCACTCACCTGCACTGTTGAATGCGGCATGAATATCATGGCGTTTAATGCCGAGTTGAGCAAACGCGGCTTGACATTCACGCATGATCCAGCGTCTGCGGAATGGGCCTCAATCGGCGGCGCTATCGCAGCGCGCGGCTCAGGTGTGCTATCCACCCGATACGGCAATATTCAAGATCACGTGCTGTCCCTTGAAGTGGTATTGCCCGACGGTCAGGTCGCGCATCTGCCGGCAGTGCCCCGGCATGGAGCTGGACCGGAACTTAGCCAGTTATTCGTAGGAAGCGAAGGGGTCCTGGGGATCGTCACAGCTGCCCGTGTGAAGCTGCAGCGACAGCCTAAGGCCCGGCGTTTCAGCGCCGTCCAGTTCCCATCGCTTGCTGCCGGAATTGCTGCCGGACACGAGATTATGACTACGGGGCTACGCCCTGCCGTGATCCGCCTGTACGATGCCAAATCCACAGCCCTCAGTCTTGCCAAAATAGTTGGATCCACCTTTAACGGCGAGACCATGGTGCTAATGGTCGAGGGTCAGCACGAGACGCTTGTCGATCTTGAGAGCCGTACCTGCGAGCAGATCTGCAAGGCTCATGGCGGACAGATACTGGACGGTCAAGTGGGCACATTGTGGTGGGAGAATCGCTATGACATGTCGCGCCCGCCCCATACTCCACAGTTGCCTCAAATCTGGATGACGATGGACGCCGTATCCGACTTTCGCTCCATCGAAGGGCTTTACAAGGGTGTTACCCAAGCCATTGCCGAATCGGTCGATCCAAAATGGGGCCTGACGGTAAAAACGCACCTCTCACACTGGTTCGAATGGGGGGCGATGATCTATTCCAGAGTCATTGTTCCCCATGGACCAGAGAATTTGGATGAAGCCGTAGCCCTGCACGATCAGATTGTTGCGGCGGCAGTGCGCGCGACGCTGGCTGCGGGCGGCGTCATCAACGATCACCATGGGGTAGGCATGCGCTTGGCGCCCCACATGGCGGCGCAATTCGGCGCAGGCGGCATGAGCTTGTTGCAGGGCGTGAAATCCGGGCTCGATCCGAAAGGAATCTTATGCCCTGGAAAACTGGGCTTAAGTCGCACCGTACCGGTTTAATGCATTTTGTCTTCCAAAATCCGAAATGAATATTGCGGGGCGGAGTAATGGATCTAGGTCTGGCGGGACGTGTTGCAATCATCACGGGCGGGGCTCGGGGAATTGGCTTGGCGCATGCGCGCGCACTCGGCATGGAGGGTGTTTCAATTGTCCTGAATGACCGCGACATTGATGCCGCGGCGCATGCAATCGAGGTGCTTTCGGCAGCGGGCATCGACGCGAGGTATCACGCGGGTGATGCAACCGATCCAGCGGTGGTTGGCAAGGCAGTGACATTCACCTTGGAAAAACTCGGGCGCCTGGATATTCTGGTGAACAACGCGGGCATAGGGGTCAAGCCCGCGGCTCAGGTTGAAGAAATGTCCTTGGATGACTGGCAAAGAATGTTGCATGTCCATCTGGACAGTACCTTTTTGTGGTCACGCGCCGCAGTCGATCCCATGCGCCAGAATGGATATGGGCGGATCATCAATACCTCATCCATGAATTTCACCGGAGGCGGTCGCCCGGGCGTTGCCCACTACTCGACGGCCAAGGCAGGTATCGTAGGGCTAACGCAGACCATGGCCAAGGAAGTGGGAAGGTTCGGCCTGACGGTCAATGCTATCGCGCCGGGCTATGTGGCGACTGAACTCATTTCGCAATTCTCGCCTGACATGATAGATCGGTTACAAAAGCAAAATCCCATTGGACGACTGTGTCAGCCCGAAGAGGTTGCTGCGCTGGTCACGTTCCTTTCTTCAAATCAAGCTGGCTTTATTAATGGTGAGCTGATCTGCATGGACGGCGGACGCCGGGATTTCTACTGGGGATAATTTTGAATCGAACCGAGTAATGATGAATCAACAATATTTCATCGGCATCGATATTGGTGCTGGCAGCCTCACAACGATGATCATCGATCTGGCCGGAACCGTCGCAGGATCGGCCAGCGAGGATCTGCTGACGCGCAGCCCGCATTCGGGCTGGAGCGAACAAGACCCACAAGACTGGTGGCGAGCCTTATGCCTGACGGCGAAACAGGCACTGGCACAAGCAGCCATACGCCCCAGCCAGGTTAAGTCAATATCTCTGAGCGCAGGGGCGCATACGCCTGTCCTCGTGGATGCATACGGGCGCGTCGTGCGTCCAGCCATCTTGTGGAGCGATGCCCGCAGCCGTGTCGAGGCGGCCGAATTAAAAGACAAGCATGGCGCCGAGATATTCGAAATTGCCCGCAATTCGCCTGCACCCACATGGACTCAACCGCAATTGCTCTGGCTGGCGCGCCATGAGCCTGAATCGATCGCCAGAGCCAAACGCTTATATATAGCCAAGGATTGGCTACGCGCCCAATTGACGGGAACATGGGAGACGGATCACACCGAGGCGTCCGGCACGATGCTGTATGACCCGGGCCGTGGCGAATGGTCCGAGCGCCTCTGCGAAATGATAGGCCTTGATAGATCGATTTTGCCGCCTATTGTCGCTGTTACGGATGTCGTTGGAGAGGTTACGGCCACGGCGGCGGAAGAAAGCGGACTTGCAGCCGGAACCCCGGTCGTTTGCGGCAGTTCCGACACCTCGCTGGAAACGTACGGATCGGGCGCGGTCGCTCTCGGCACAGGGGCGGTAAAGCTGGCAACGGCAGCTACGATTACCATGGTCAGTTCCGAACCAGGGCTTAGCACATCCGTCATTAATTATCCGTTTTGCGTACCGGATTATTGGTACCTGATAGGCGCTACCAATTCATGCGCCTCAGCGCATCGCTGGCTGCGCGATACATTTTTTGCAGA
Source organism: Pusillimonas sp. (assembly GCA_040391135.1). Lineage (GTDB taxonomy): Bacteria > Pseudomonadota > Gammaproteobacteria > Burkholderiales > Burkholderiaceae_B. Next base: position 9,913 of record JBEBYL010000035.1, read on the forward strand.
AAGTGGAATGACAGGGGCGCAAGCATTTGCTTCCATGGACAAGGAAGCAAGCAGCGTACTTCCCGGGGCTAATGGCTTATTGTTCCACCCTTATCTGCAAGGCGAGCGTACCCCTTACTGGGATCCCTTATTACGCGGAGATTTCCTCGGCATCACATTTGCCCATGAACGCCGGCATTTCGTACGAGCCCTTTACGAAGGCGTTGCTTTTTCATTGTATGACGTGCTTCTGGCACTGGAAGAACAGGGCAAGAGCATGACGGAGGCGCGAATTATTGGGGGCGGTTCCCGTAGTGCCGTCTGGCGTCAGATTGTGGCTGATGTGCTCGGCATCACAATTATCATGCCGCGCATTACCGATGCATCATTCGGTGCAGCTCTGGTCGCCGCAGTAGGTATAGGGGCGTTCCCCGACCTGCCTACGGCCGCCGAGCAAACCGTGTCCACCGTGGCGCGCCACGAACCAGACGGCCATCAACACCAGCATTACCAAGAGCTGCATGCGATTTACCGGGATGCGGCCAAGGCCCTCTTTGACATTAATCACCGTTTATCTGCCATCAACAGGGAATGATTACCATGTTAAGAGCTTTCGGCGCACCGTACCGATATGTCCAGGGCCGGGGAGCAATAACCCAGCTAGGTGAATTTGCCTCCACTCTGGAAGTTCGGCGGCCGCTGATTATTATCGATGAGGCTATTAAAGACATATTGCTGCCCCAAGTCATGCAAGGCTTGGGACACTTGGCCGATCAAGCTGTTTATGCGGTTTTCTCGGGCGAATGTACCCGATCGGAAGTCGCACGGCTGTCAGCGGTGGCTGCCGAGGCCAAAGCCGACCTGATTGTGGGTGTCGGAGGCGGAAAAACAATAGACACGGCAAAAGGGGTGCGCATCCAGCGCAAGCAGCCGATATTCATCGTCCCCACCATTGCTTCCAATGATTCGCCCACCAGCCGCCTGGTCGTGCTGTATACGCCAGAACACGCCGTGGACGAAGTGCTGCGGATGCCAACCAATCCGGATCTGGTTCTCGTGGACACAGAGATTCTGGTCAAGGCCCCCGAGCGCTTTTTCATTTCTGGTGTCGGCGACGCGCTATCCAAGAAGTTCGAGGCGGCGCAATGTATTGGAAGCGGCAAAAGCAATTTTTACGATGCGCAGGCAACGCTATTGGCGCAAGCCATTTCCGGACTTTGCTATGACACTGTACGAGAGCACGCCGAAGGCGCCCTGGATGCCGTCAGAAGCAGGCAAGTCAATGATGATTTTGAACGTACGGTCGAAGCGACCATCTTGCTGTCCGGCTTGGCATTTGAAAATGCAGGCTTATCCATTGCCCACTCTTTGACACGTGGCTTATCTGCCATCCCTGAGCTGGCATCCGCATTACATGGCGAACAAGTCGCATTCGGTTTGCTTGTACAACTCTTGCTTGAAGGCAGGCCTTCATCTTTTATGGAAGATCTGCTGTCGTTCTATGGCCGCATGGGCTTGCCCAGAACCTTGGCAGAACTGGGTTTACACGGTGATCCCGTCCCGGCTGCTCAATTAATCGCCAAAATCACGTGGGAACGCGCTCCTTATATTAAGGCGTTCACGTTTCCGCTGAACCAGGACCGCTTGGCAGCAGCAATTCTTGAAGTTCATCAATCAAACTCTTAAACGCCGCCGACGGGCCAAATTCGTGACGATAATAACCAAAGGAGACAAACCATGAAAAAACTACTCACCATTTGTGCGACTGCACTTGCTTTTTCTTTTGCTGCACCTGCACTGCATGCGGAAACGACGGTCCGGGTTGGCAGCATCCAGTCCGCCGAGTTCTATATGAATCCCTATATCAAGAAATTTGAGGAGATCGTTCGCGCAAAGACCAATAATGCCTACAACTTCAAGGTGTATTACAACAGCACCTTGGGCAGCGAATCTGAAATGTTCGAACAGATGCAGGCCGGCATGCTGGAAATGATGTTCGGCTATTCCGCCATTCTGCCCAACTATGTCAAAGAGACAGAGATTATCGGGCTCCCCGGGCTTCTATCCAACTTTGATGAAGTGCACAAAGTCATGAATGGGCCTATCGGAGAAGACCTGGCGCAGAAAGTTCTGGACAGCACCGGAGTGCGTATTCTCTGGTTTGTCGACCAAGCTCACCGCAACGTCTTCCTGAAAAACAAAGATGTCAAAACCGTTGCGGATCTCAAGGGAATCAAGTTGCGCTCACCTAATTCCCCCTTGTATCTCAAGGTGCTGACCACCATGGGTTTCAATGCGGCACCCATGGGCTTCAACGAGATCTATACCGCGGTGCAAACCGGTGTGGTTGACGGCCATGAACAAGAAGATCCCGGCATGCTGGCCATGAAGTTTTATGAAGTGGAAAACAGGGCCGTGGTTACCCGTCATATGTACCAATCCGCGGTCTGGGAAATAAGCGAGAAGTTCTTCCAGAAACTGCCTGAGAAAGATCGCCAGATCTTCAAAGACGCGGCCCGTGAAGCCGGCATCTGGTTCCGGCCCATGACCGGCCTGGACGCGGAGCTTGCCGCCCGGAAGATCCTTGAGGAAAAACATCGCGTCAAGGTTGTCGAGCTGGATCAAAAGGAGCTCAATGCGCTCTTTGCCCCGATGGTGGATGAATATGCCAAGGAACGTGGCATTTATGACTATGTAGTCAAAGTTCGTAAAGAACTTAATAAATGACCGGCTCCAAGATGCGTAAGCGCCTGCATCCGCTGATCAGCGAGGTGATCGTCATTGTTTGTTTTGTGGCGATTGTGCTGACTACCTTCCTGGGGGTAGTCAGCCGTTATATCTTCGAGTACTCGCTTCCGTGGGCTGATGAAATTGCGCGCTACGGGCTGGTCTGGCTGGTCTATATCGGCATGGTCAGTTCACTGGTGCGCGGCCAGCACGTTTGTGTAGAGCTGCTCTTGAGCCGTTATCAGGGAAAGCTCCGCATCTGGATGCTGAATCTGATTGATTTGCTCGGGATGCTGTTGTTTGGCGTCTTGCTGTATGGCGGCGTGCTGCTGGTAGAGATGGCCCGCAGCCAAATCACACCCGGCCTCGGCATATCAAAGTCCTGGGTATATGCAGCTGTGCCAATCGGTGCCGCCCTCATGCTCATAGAGTACATATCGCGCATCAAGCGCAGGCTATCCGGCCAAGATCAAATCTGAGAGGATAAAAATGGAAGCAGCCCTCATGCTGTTGTTGCTTTTCTTTTTTTTGACGATCGGCGTTCCAATTGCATTTTCAATCGGCCTTTCAGTGCTTGCCATGGTGCTGGTCAGCGACGTGCCGATTCTGATCTTCGCGCAACGCGCCGCCAATGCGGCGGATAGTTTCTCGCTCTTGGCCATCCCACTGTTTGTACTGGCAGGCGAGCTGATGAACCATGGCGGCTTGACCAAACGCCTGATCGCGTTCGCCCAAGCTTTGATTGGACATTTGCGGGGCGGATTGGGACAAACAGGTGTGCTTTCCAGCCTGATCTTCGCCAATGTTTCGGGTTCTGCCGTAGCCGACACTACCGCAATTGGTTCTGTTCTCGTGCCGGCAATGGTCGATAAAGGCTATAAGCCCACTTTTGTTGCTTCGCTTCAGGCCAGCGCCGGATGCCTCGCTCCCATCGTGCCGCCCAGTATTTTATTGATTCTGTATGGGTCCATCGTCAATGTCTCAATAGGCGCATTGTTTCTAGGTGCAGTTGTTCCGGGCTATCTGATCGCTTTAGCGTTAATGATTGCCGTCCATATATTGACCTCGCCGAAGCGCCAGCCTGGGATCGTACGCGAGCGATTTGCAGGCCGTGCCGCCATCAAGTTGGCAACAATACAGGCACTGCCGGCTTTGGCCATGCCGCTGATTATTATCGGTGGTATTGCGGGGGGCATCTTTACCGCGACGGAAGCGGGTTCGATTGCCGTAGTTTATGCATTTTTAATCGGCCGCTTTTATTACCGTGGGTTCAAGATCCGCGACTTGCCCACAATCATTATTTCGTCCGCTGGCGTTACCGTGATGGTAATGGCCATTATTGCTTTTGCAGCCATATTCGGATGGCTGATGGCCTGGCAAAATGTTCCGGAGATACTTGGCGGGTGGATCAAGTCATTTACCGCCAATCCCTATACGTATCTGGCTATTGTCGTGGCCTTTGTATTGGTGCTGGGAACCGTGATGGAGGTATTGGCCATTGCGACGATCTTCGGTCCCTTGCTGCATACCCTTGCCGTAGGCTACGGCTTCGATCCAATATTTTTTGGCGTGATCCTGGCAATTTTGATGCAAATTGGGGGTGCCACGCCACCGGTCGGAATATTATTGAACATCACCTGCGGCTTGGCCGGAGTCACCCCGGGGCGCTGTATCGGCTATATGGGGATATTTATCGGCGTCTATCTTTTTGTGGTCCTCTTGGCTATTGCCTTCCCCTCATTGATTACCTTCCTGCCCCATATGATGCTGGGTTGATGGACCAAGAGAATGTGGGAAGGCCAAAAACCGATATAAAACAAACTTAACGGTACAATAAGCCCTTTACATTTCAGCCCCCGGGATATACACCCGTTACGGCGACCATCATGCAAGAAACCATCATCAAGCGGACCAGCTCCGCCCCTGCGGCGACGCCTGCAAATTCCCAGACCTTTCTGCTGCCCCAGGAACCCGAAGCATCAGGACTGCCATCTGCCCAGGTCGCCAGGCCCAGCACGCTGCTGATCCCGGAAGAACCCGAAGCACGGACAGCACTATTGCTTCCCGAAGAGCCGACCCCATCCGGGCAGATCCAGGCATCCAAAACTCCGACCGCCGCCAAAACCCGCAAGCTCTTCATCCGCACCTTCGGCTGCCAGATGAACGAATACGACTCCGACAAGATGGCTGACGTATTGCGCGAGGACCAGGGCGTCGAGATCACCCAGAACCCGGACGAAGCCGACATCATCCTGTTCAACACCTGTTCCGTGCGCGAAAAAGCGCAGGAAAAAGTGTTTTCGGACCTGGGCCGGGTACAGCACCTGAAGCAAAGCAATCCCGACCTTATCATCGGCGTGGGCGGCTGCGTGGCCAGCCAGGAAGGCGAAGCCATCATCAAGCGCGCCTCGTACGTGGACGTCGTGTTCGGGCCGCAAACCCTGCACCGCCTGCCGCAGCTTATTGCCAAGCGCCGCCAGTCGGGCCGCTCGCAGGTCGACATCAGCTTTCCCGAAATCGAAAAATTCGACGCCATGCCGCCGGCGCGGGTCGACGGCCCCACGGCTTTCGTCTCCATCATGGAAGGCTGCAGCAAATATTGCAGTTTCTGTGTCGTGCCCTACACGCGCGGCGCCGAAGTATCGCGCCCTTTCGACGATGTCCTGATGGAAATCGCCGATTTGGCCGACCAGGGCGTCAAGGAAGTCACCCTGCTGGGCCAGAACGTCAACGCCTATCGCGGCCCCATGGGCGACAGCGCGGAAATCGCCGACTTCGCCATGCTGCTGGAATACGTGCACGACGTTCCGGGCATCGAGCGCATACGCTATACCACCTCGCATCCCAAGGAAATGACTTCGCGCCTGATCGACGCCCACGGCTCCCTGCCCAAGCTGGTGCCTTTCCTTCACTTGCCCGTGCAAGCGGGCAGCGACACCATCCTGGCGGCCATGAAGCGCGGCTACACCACCCTGGAATTCAAATCCATCGTCCGCCGCCTGCGCGCGGCGCGTCCCGGGCTGACCCTGTCGTCCGACTTCATTGTGGGCTTCCCGGGCGAGACCGAGGCGGAATTCGAAAAAACCATGGACCTGATCCGTCATGTTGGATTCGATCAATCGTTCTCCTTTATATACTCGCGCCGGCCCGGCACGCCTGCCGCCGACCTGGAAGACGATACGCCCAAGGAAGTGAAGCTGGAACGCCTGCACCGATTGCAGGCGCTGATCAATGAGCAGGCGACGGCCATCAGCCAGTCCATGGTGGGCAGCGTCCAGCGCATTCTTGTGGAAAAGCCGTCGCGGCGCGACCCCAACGAGCTTTCCGGCCGCACCGAGAACAATCGCATCGTCAATTTCGTGGGGCAGCCGCGTCTTATCGGCCAGATGGTCGATGTACGCATTACGCACACCATGACCAATTCCCTCAAGGGCGAAATCGTGATCAGCGAACCCTCCATTACGGAGCCTGCATGACGCGTAGCGCCCAAGGCAAAAAAGGCCCCGTCACCGTCAAGCTGGACGGCGACAACACGCACTTGGCGAACCTGTGCGGACCGCTGGACGAGAACCTGCGCCAAATCGCCGATGGCTGGAATGTCAGCCTTAGCCGGCGCGGCGACCAGGTATCGATCACGGGCGAACAGGCGAAGGCGGCCGCCAAGGCGCTCCAGCTGTTTCACCGGCGCGCCGTGCACAAGGCCTTGTCGATCGACGATATACAGCTGGGCATGGTCGAGCTGGGCGCCGGGCAATCGCAGACGCCGCAAGAGCCCGCCGCCGAGCCGGCCGCCCTGCCCGAGATCCCGCCGGTCGATGACCAGAGCCTGAACCTGCGCACGCGCAAATCCGATTTACGCCCCCGCACACCTCGCCAGCGCGAGTATCTGAATCATATTCTTCGGCACGACATTACTTTCGGCATCGGTCCGGCTGGTACCGGCAAGACCTGGCTGGCGGTGGCTTGCGCCATCGACGCGCTGGAACGCGAAACCGTTCAACGGCTGGTGCTTACCCGCCCGGCCGTGGAAGCGGGCGAGCGGCTGGGCTTTCTGCCGGGCGATCTGGTGCAGAAGGTCGACCCTTACCTGCGTCCGCTCTACGATGCGCTTTACGATTTGATGGGCATCGAGCGCGTCCAGCGCCTGTTCGAAAAGCAGACCATAGAGATCGCGCCGCTGGCCTATATGCGCGGACGCACGCTGAATCATGCCTTCGTCATCCTGGATGAAGCCCAGAACACGACGCCGGAGCAGATGAAGATGTTCCTGACCCGTATCGGCTTCGGCAGCAAGGCGGTGATCAACGGCGACCCCTCGCAGGTGGACCTGCCGCGCGGCCAGGCCAGCGGGCTGGTGCATGCGGTCGATATCCTGGAGTCGGTGCAGGGCATAGCCACGACACGATTCACCAGCCGCGACGTGGTGCGCCATCCGCTGGTGGCGCGTATTGTGGATGCCTACGAAAAGGCGGGCGACCATGTCTCCTGATCTGTCCCTGGCCGTTCAGTACGCAACGCCCGCCCCCGAATTGCCGCGCTGGCGCCTGCGCCGATGGGTGCTGCAGGCGGTGCAAGGCATGGCGCTGGCCGAAGGGCCGGGCGCGGACGCCTTGCGCGCCGTCGCCCTGACCCTGCGCCTGGTCGATGCCGACGAAGGCCGGCGCTTGAACCACGAGTTTCGCGGCAAGGATTACGCGACCAATGTGCTTACTTTCGAGTATGGCGTCGACCCCGAGGGCACGGCCAGCGGAGACGTGGTGCTGTGCGTGCCCGTGCTGCACCGCGAAGCGGCCGAACAGGGCAAGCGGGTGCTGGATCATGCCGCGCACCTGACGGTGCATGGCGTGCTGCACGCGCTGGGCTATGATCATATCGAAGCCGATGAAGCGCAGGCCATGGAAGCGCTGGAAGTCCGGATACTGGGCAAAATGGGCATTGCCGACCCCTATCAGGCCTGAACGCGCGCACCGCGACGGGTATTTCGGTTATGCTAAACCCTCCTGTATTAAGTCCCTTGGACAATGTCAGAACCTAGCTCATCAGACGCCGAGCCTCGCCCGGCAAAAAACGCATCCAAATCACTGTTTGAACGGCTCACCGCATTCATGCGGCCATCGGAGCCCGAAGATCGCGAAGACATCAAGGCCGTGCTTGAAGCCGCCCACGACCGGCAGGTGCTCGACGGCGAGTCCTATGCGATGATTTCCGGCGCCCTCGAGGTCGCCAACCAGACCGTGGCCGACATCATGGTGCCGCGCTCCAAAATGGATATGCTGGACATCAGCAAGCCGCTGGCGGAAGTCCTGCCCGAGATCATCGAGACCGGCCACTCGCGTTTTCCCGTCTACGAAGACGACCGGGACAATATCGTGGGCATCCTGCTGGCCAAGGATCTGCTGCTTTCCATCACCAATCCCGCCATCGACCTGCGGCCGCTGGTGCGCCCCGCCGTATTCATTCCCGAGACCAAGCGCCTGAATGTACTGCTGCACGATTTTCGCAGCAGCCGCAATCACCTGGCCATCGTGGTTGACGAGCACGGCGGCATTTCGGGCCTGGTATCCATGGAGGACGTGCTTGAGCAGATCGTCGGCGACATCGAGGACGAGTACGACGAGGACGCCGAGAAGACCATTTTCCAGACCGGCACCAACAGCTGGCGGGCGATGGGCATCACTGAAATCGATATTTTCAATCGCAGCTTCAACACCGATTTGCCGCATGACGACTACGATACGCTGGGCGGCTGGCTGGCGGCGGAATTAGGCCGCATCCCCCGCCGGGGCGACAGCATCAGCCACCAAGGCCTGAACATCACGGTCGTGGGAGCCGACGCCAAACGCGCCCTGTGGCTGCACATACAGCACGACAGCGCCGACCCGCTGGCACCCGCCGGCACCAACGAGTAAGCCCTTGAGCCAATCAAAGCGCTACACCCCCTGGCATGCCGTCCTGGCGCTGCTGGGCGCGGTCCATGCCCTGTCGTTCGCGCCCGGCCCCCTGCCCCACTGGATACTGCCTTTCGTGCAGCTTTTCAGCCTGGCGGCCCTGGCCTATTACGTTTTCCGCGCCGGCACGGTCCGCCAGGCCGCGCTGGGCGGCTTCCTATTCGGCGTCTCCAATTTCGCCCTGGGCCTTTACTGGCTGTATATCAGCATGCATGACTACGGCGGCATGGCCGCGCCGCTGGCCGGCGCCGCCATGCTGCTGCTGGCGGCGGGCCTTGCGCTGTTCACCACCCTGGCGACCGGACTGACACGTTGGCTGGCGGCCGGCCATTTGCGCAATTTTTCGAATTACCGCTGGCAATTGCTGGCGGCCGCCATCTGGGCATCGTGCTGGACGCTATCCGAATGGATGCGCGGCACGCTCTTTACCGGCTTCCCCTGGCTTAACATCGGCTATGCCCATGTGGAAGGCGTGCTGGCCAATTGGGCGCCGTTGCTGGGCGTCTACGGATTGGCCTGGCTGGCCGCTTTCGCCTCCGGCGCCATCGCCCTTCTGGCCTGCGCCAAGGATACCGATAACGATGCCAAGGCGGCGGTGGGCGTGGGCCTGGCCATAGTCAGCGGCCTGATCGGGATCGCGCTGGGCCACATAGCCTGGTCGCAACCCCAAGGGGCGCCGATGATTGTGCGCCTGGTGCAGGGCAATGTTCCGCAGTCGGAAAAGTTCGACCCGCAGCTCATTCAACGCGGCGTCGCCGCCTACATGCAGTTGGCCGCGCTGCCGCCCAAAGAAGAGGACGGCTCTCCCGACCTGATCATCTTGCCCGAGACCGTCGTACCGATGTTCCAGGACACCATACCGCCGCAAATATGGCAGCAGTGGCTGGATATCGCCCAGGCGCGCAATGCCCACATCCTTATGGGAATTCCGCTGCATGAGCGCATGAACGGCAAGGATCGCTATACCAACAGCGCCATCGCCTTCGACGCGGCAACGCCGCTTGCCGCGTTGCGGGCCGGACAGCCCGGCATGCGCTACGACAAGCACCATCTGGTTCCCTTCGGCGAATTCGTGCCTCCCGGCTTCCGCTGGTTCGTGGATGCGATGCGCATTCCCCTGGGCGACTTCAATCGAGGTGCGCCACGTCAAGACTTGTTCCAGATAGGCGATCAGATTCTGGCGCCCGACATCTGCTATGAGGACGTATTCGGCGAGGAAATCATTCAATCCGTGCGCCACAGCCAGGCCCATGGGCCTGGCGCCAGCGTGCTGGTCAACATCAGCAATCTGGGCTGGTTCGGCGACTCCTGGGCCTTGCGCCAGCATCTTCAGATTTCGCGCATGCGGGCGCTGGAAACGGCGCGGCCCATGATACGCGCCACCAACACCGGCATGACCGCGGCCATCGATCCCAACGGCGCCGTGCGCGCCGCCCTGGAGCCGATGAGCAAGGGTGTCCTGGACGTCGAGATCCAGGGCATGCAGGGCCTGACCCCTTATGTGCGCTGGGGCAACATCCCCGTGCTGGCATGGTCGGTACTGCTTTTGCTGCTGGGATGGGGTCTGGGAAGGCGCCGGGCTCCTGCGGCCTAAGCAGCCGGGGCGGCGCCTTGCCGCCCTTTATCGCCGCTCGTCGTCCAGGTCGTGGCTGATCGACAGGCTGCGCGCCACCCTGGTGACATCGGCCGTCCAGAAGGCCTCGTCGGCCGACTGAAGGCGCAGCGCCGCGTGTTCGATGTGGTTAAGAGCCGCCGCGCGCGCCGCTTCGGCATCCCCTCGTGAAATGGCGTCCATGATCGCGGCATGTTCGGCATGCACCTGCCGGCTGAAGTCATCCCGGCGCGCTTCGTTATTCCGGGTGACGTGGATCGCGCTGCGCACATACTGGCTAAGGAAAGTGAGCAGCGAGGCAAAAAGAGGATTGCCGCTGGCATGCGAAATGGCGGTATGGAAGGCGACATCCTCGTCGACCCCGTCCCGGCCCGCGCGTTCCGCCTTCTTGATATTGTTGAAGGCTTTCCGGATCCGCGCGCGCTGGGTGTCGTTGCAGCGCTCGGCGGCCAGGGCCGCCATCTCGCCCTCGATTCCCCGGCGCAGTTCAATGACGCGCAATACCGCCTTCAGGGAATCGTGAAGATCGATGTTCAACCTGAACGGCGTCGCGACGCTGGGTTCGAGCACCCTGGTCCCGCTGCCTTGCCGCGTGCCAACCAGGCCTTCCGACTTAAGGCGGGAAATTGCTTCCCGGATAACGGTCCGGCTTACGCCGAAACGCTGGGCCATGTCGATTTCGGAAGGCAGGCGCGCGTGAACGGGGAAGGTGTTGTCCTTGATTTCCCGCATCAAAACCTGCGTAACCTGGTCAGCCAGGGTGCCCTCTTTTTTTGTCGATTTTTTGCGGGATTCCGTCAAGCCATCCATGAAAACACCCATGCTCCATCAGTGTAGTTGCGGTCCTTCATTCTGTTGACATGATACAGATTAATCCATAAACTGATAAGCAATTTGTATGACAACATTTAGCGAGCCATAATATGCATATCGCCATTACAGGCGCCGCCGGCTTCCTGGGAAGCAAGCTGGCCAAACAACTATTAGCCGCCGGCTCGCTCATCGGACGCAGCGGCCAGCCCGAAAAAATATCGCGCATCACCATGGTCGACATCGCCGCGCCGGTCGGCTTTTCGGACCCTCGCATCGAAGTGCTGGTGGGCGACATTTCCGACCCGGCCATTATTGCGGCAGCCATCACGCCCGACACCCACAGTGTCTTCCACTTGGCGGCCATCGTCAGCGGCCATGCCGAAGTCGACTTCGACCTGGGCATGAAAATCAACTTTGACGCGACGCGGCAAATCCTGGAACGCGCCAGGGCCTTGGGCACCCGGCCGCGCATCGTCTTTACCAGCTCGGTGGCCGTTTTTGGCGGAGCGCTGCCCCAGACCGTGCCCGACAGCATGAGCCCCGTGCCGCAAAGTTCCTATGGCGCGCAGAAGGCCATGGGCGAGCTCCTGGTCAACGACTTCAGCCGCAAGGGTTTCATCGACGGCCGCATCCTGCGCATGCCGACCATTTCCGTACGTCCCGGCGCCCCGAACAAGGCGGCCTCGAGCTTTGCCAGCGGCATCATCCGCGAGCCGCTCAACGGCCAGGAAGCCATTTGTCCGGTGGGCGGGGACACCCGCATGTGGCTTATGTCTCCGCGCCAGGCCATCCGCAACCTGATACACGGGCACGAGCTGGACGCCGGACGCTTCGAAGCCAGCCGCATCCTAAGCCTGCCCGGCCTCTCCGTAACCGTGCGCGAAATGGCCGATGCCCTGGCCAGCGTGGCGGGCAGCGAAGTGGCGCAGCGCATCATCTGGCGCGAAGACGAAGCCGTGAAACGCATCGTCAATTCGTGGCCGGGCAACTTCGAGGCCACGCGCGCCAAGGCGCTGGGCTTCACCTGCGACACCAACTTCAGCGACATCATCCGCGCCTACTTGCAAGACGACCAAACACCATGAGCATACTGCTGGGCTGCATCGCCGACGACTTCACCGGGGCCACCGACCTGGCCAGCATGCTGGTGCACGCCGGCATGCGCACAGTACAGACCATAGGCATACCCAAAGAACCGGTGCCCGCGGGCACCGATGCCGTGGTCATTGCCCTGAAGTCGCGCACCATACCGGCGGACCAGGCGGTAGCCGAATCGCTGGCGGCATTGCAATGGCTGCGCGATGCGGGCTGTCGCCAGACCTACTTCAAATACTGTTCCACCTTCGACTCGACCGACAAAGGCAATATCGGGCCCGTCGCCGAAGCGCTGATGGCTGCGCTCGATACGCCCTTCACGATCGCGTGTCCGGCCTTTCCCGAAAACAAGCGCACGATATTCAAGGGCCATCTGTTCGTCGGCGACACCCTGCTTGCCGAAAGCAGCATGCGCAACCATCCGTTGACGCCGATGCTCGATTCAAATCTGCAGCGGGTTCTGCAGCGGCAAACCGCCAAGGCGGTCGGCCTGATCGAACACAGCACCGTTGCCGCCGGAACACAGGCCATCCTGGAACGCATCGAAAGCCTGAAGGCCGAAGGCGTGGGCATGGCCATCGTCGATGCCATCTCCAACGACGACCTGCTGAAAATAGGCGCGGCATGCGCGAACCTGCCCCTGGTCACCGCGGGTTCGGGCATCGCCCTGGGCTTGCCGCAGAACTTCCGCGCGCAAGGCCTTCTTGATGTCAAGGATGCCGCACGCGACCTGCCGCAGACCCAGGGCTTGCAAGCCATTGTTTGCGGCAGCTGCTCGCAGGCCACCCAGGCGCAACTGGCTGACGCCATCGCGCGCGGCACGCCGGCCTATGCCATCGACCCTCTGCGCTTGGCCGCCAGCGAAGACCTGGTGTCCCAGGCCATGGCCTGGGCAACACCCTTGCTCAATCAAGGCCCGGTCATCGTCTATGCGACCGCCTCGCCCGACCGCGTAAAAGCGGCCCAGGAAAAACTGGGCGTGGAGCGTGCAGGCGCGTTGGTCGAGGAAGCCCTGGCGGAAATCGCCCGCCGGCTGGTCCAGGCCGGCGTGCGCCAGTTGATCGTAGCGGGCGGCGAAACCTCGGGTGCGGTCGTCACCGCTTTGGATGTGCGCAGCCTGCGCATCGGCCCCACCATCGATCCCGGCGTGCCCTGGACGGTCAGCCTGGGCGCCACGCCCATCGCCCTTGCCTTGAAATCGGGCAACTTCGGGGCCACTGACTTCTTCACCAAAGCCTGGAGCCTGCTGCCATGAGCGAATCCCGCCTACGCGAGGAAATCTGCCGCTTCGGCGCCTCATTGCACCAGCGCGGCCTGACCGCCGGCAGCAGCGGCAACATCAGCGTGCGCACCGACGACGGCTGGCTGCTTACGCCCACCAACAGCTCCCTGGGCGCGCTGGATCCCGCGCATCTGTCCAAGCTGGACTGGAACGGCAAGCTTCTATCGGGCAAGCCGCCCTCCAAAGAGGCTTTCCTGCATCGAGCCATGTACGAAGAGCGCGCTGGCGCGGGTGCCATCGTTCACCTTCATGCCACGCATTCCGCCGCCGTATCCTGCATGTCGGGCTTGAACCAATGCGATTGCATTCCCGCGCTAACGCCCTACTTTGTCATGAAGATAGGCAAGCTTCCCCTGGTTCCCTACCATCGCCCCGGCGATCCCAATTTGGGCAACGCCATACGCGGGCTGGCCGCCAAGCACAGCTCCGTCCTGCTGGCCAACCATGGGCCGGTCGTATCCGGCACGAACCTGGAGTCGGCGGTATACGCCATGGAAGAGCTTGAAGAAACCGCCAAGCTGTTCCTGCTGCTTCAGGGCCACAACCCGCGCGTGCTGACCCCGGAACAAATCGAAGAATTGAAAACCGTATTCAAGCTGTAGCGCAAAGCGGCGGGCACGGCCATAGCCGCCGGTCCGCAGTCCTTGAACAATGTTCATATCGGAATAACCATGCCCAAACTTGCCGCCAACATCACCATGATGTTCAACGAGCTGCCCTTCCTGGAACGTATTCAGGCTTCCGCCCAATCCGGCTTCAAGGCCGTTGAGTTTCTGTTTCCCTACGACTTCGATGCGAAGGATATCGCCGCCGAACTGAAACGCCACTCGGTAAAGAACGTGCTGTTCAATATGCCGCCTGGGGACTGGAATGCGGGCGAGCGCGGCATTGCCGCTCTGCCCGGCCGCAGCCAGGAGTTTCGCGACGGCGTGGCAAAGGCCATTGCCTATGCGCAGGCGCTGGGAACCCCCAACGTGCATGCCATGGCCGGCCTGCTGCCCGCCGACGCCGATCTTGATCAGTGCAGAGCCGTCTTTATCGAAAACCTGAAGTACGCCGCGCAGCAGTGCGCCGCGCATAATATCAATGTGCTCATTGAACCCATCAACCAACGCGACATGCCCGGCTATTTTCTTAGCCTGCAAGACCAGGCTCATGCCATACGCGAAGAAGTCGGCGAACCCAACCTTAAGGTGCAGATGGATTTCTATCATGCGCAGATCATGGAAGGCGATATTGCCATGACCTTCCGCAAGTACCAGCCGCATGTGGGACACATACAGATCGCCGGCGTGCCCGAGCGGCATGAACCCGACACCGGGGAAGTCAACCATGCCTATTTGTTCCGTCTGCTCGACGAGCTGGGCTACGACGGCTGGGTCGGATGCGAGTACCGGCCGGCCAATGGCACGGTGCAAGGCCTGGGCTGGATGAACAGCCTCATGGATAAATGACAAGTAAAGAACCCAAAAAAACGGGCTCCGCGGAGCCCGTTTTTTATGCCTGCGACGGACGTCAGCGGGCGTACACCAGATCCCTCAGGAATAGCGACAGGGACGGGAAATAGGTAATCACCAACACGCAGCCCAGGATGACCAGCACGAATGGAATGAGCTTGGGTATGATCTTGTCCAGCGATATCTTGGCCACGGCGCAGGCCGCAAACAGATTCACCCCGAAAGGCGGCGTGATCATGCCCATGGCCAGGTTGACGACCATGATGGTGCCAAAGTGCACCGGATCGACGCCGAACTTCATGGCCACCGGCACCAGGATGGGCGCCAGCACGATGATGGACGCCGACGTCTCGATGAACATGCCGATGATGAACAGCGCCGCATTGACGCCCAGCAGGAACAAGGCGGGGCTGGTCAGATGCTCGGCCAGGAAGTTGCCTATCATGTCGGGCACGCCGGCGCGGGTCAACATGAAGCTGAACAAGCCCGCATTCGCGATGATGAACATGATGACAGCCGAAGAAATCACGGATTTCTTCAGCACCGCCATCAGTTGAGATACCTTGATCTTGCGGTAGACGAATGTGCCGACGATCCAGGCATAGAACACCGCAACCACTGACGCTTCGGTCGGCGTGAAGATGCCGC
Source organism: Pusillimonas sp. (assembly GCA_040391135.1). GTDB lineage: Bacteria > Pseudomonadota > Gammaproteobacteria > Burkholderiales > Burkholderiaceae_B. Next base: position 25,474 of record JBEBYL010000035.1, read on the forward strand.
CGTATATTCCGCCAAGAATGATGACCGGCATCAGCAAAGCCAAAGAGGCATGGCTGCTGGCGCGCCAGATAGGCATCCTGCCTATGCCGTCCTGCTTGCCGTAGCCGTGGGCCCTGGCATAGAGCAATGCGAAGATCATCAGGGCGCCGCCGATCAGGATGCCCGGGCCGATGCCGGCAATGAACAGCTCGCCGATGGATACTTCGGCCGAGACGCCGTAAAGAATCATGGGAATGGACGGTGGAATGATCACGCCCAGTTCCGCCGAGGTAGCCTGCAGCGAGGCCGCATAGCTTACCGGATAGCCATGCTTGACCAGCGCGGGTATAAGGATGGCGCCGATCGCGAACGTGGTGGCCACCGACGACCCGGAGACCGCGGCGAAGATCATGCAGGTCAGCACGCAGGTGGCCGACAAACCGCCCTGAACACCGCCCACCAGCGATTTGGCGAACTCCACCAGCCGCTGCGAAATGCCGCCGGCCTCCATCAGGTTGCCGGCCAGGATGAAGAAAGGAATGGCGGCCAGCGGAAACTTGTTGATGGAGTTGAATATCTCTTTGACCGCCACCAGCATGTTCGCTTCGGCAACGACGATGCCGACCACGCTGGCCAGCCCGATGGATACAGCGATTGAAACCGAGATCGCAAAGCAGGCGATCATCGTGATGAGCATGGCTGTCGTCATATTTCTTTTCTTCCAGGCGTTTAGGCGGGGATTACTGCGCGGTTTCCAGCTCGTCGTGGCGCGGGTCCAGATAGTTGCCGATCACACCGACCATGGCGCAAACAGAACCCACAGGCAAAGCCACGAAAGCCCAGAACATGGAGAAATACTCCAGACCGATAATCGTCTGGACCTTGCCGCGCTGCGCGTAGTCCCATCCGTACCATGCAATGACGGCCAGCAGGATCAGGGACAACAGCGTGATGACGGCTTCCAGCACCCTGCGAAACCGGGGCGGGGCCGTCCGGTGCATCAGGTCCACGGAGATCATGGAGCCGTAACGGAAAGCCGCGGGAATGCCCAGGAACACCATCCAGACCAGCGCGATGCGCACAATCACTTCGCTCCATTCCGACGGCAGCTGGAATACAAAGCGCATCAGCACTTGCAACATGCCCATGCTGGCGGCGATGACCAGCATCAGGCAGGCCAGCCAGATTGAAAGCGTCGTCAGCCGGCGTTCAAAATTCAGGAAAGCTGTCTTCACGTTTTTCCTTGAGGGGAAATGTGTTGAATGTCGAAACAGAGACAGAAACGCCCCATGGTCATGGGGCGTTACACGGCGGGCTGCTTATTTAGCGGCGCGGATCCTGTCCAGGTTGTCCTTGCCGAATTGCTTGTTGAAGTCGGCCATGATGGGCTCCAGCGCCGCCTGGAATTGCGCCTTGTCTATGGTCTCGACCACTTCCATGCCTTTGCTGCGCAAATCGGCAACGGCATTTTTCTCGTCGGAATCGATGCGGTCGCGATTGGCCTTCACGCCGATGCGTGCCGCTTCGACAAAAGCCTTCTTGTCCTCATCCGACAACTTGTCGAAAGCCGCCTTGTTCATCAGGTAGACGCCGGGCGAATAAACGTGGCCCGTCAGCGTCAGGTATTTTTGCACCTGGTCGAACTTGGAAGCGGTGATCACCGACAGCGGATTTTCCTGGCCGTCCACAGTGCCCTGCTGCAGCGCGGTGAACACCTCGCTGAACGCCATGGGCGTGGGGTTGATGCCGAAAGCCTTGTAGGCCTGGATGTGCACGGGGTTTTCCACCGTGCGCATCTTCAAGCCTTGCATGTCCGCCGGAACCTTGATGGGATGCTTGTTGTTCGTCATGTGCCGGAAGCCGTTTTCCGCCCATGCCAGAGCCTTGAAACCCCGGGGTTCGAATTTTTTCAGCATCTCGTCGCCGATGGGGCCGTCCAGCACGCCGCGCGCATGCGCATAATCGGTAAACAGATAAGGCACGTCCAGAATCTTCACTTCCGGCACGAAATTGGGAACGGGGCCGCTGGAAGTCCAGGTCAGTTCCTGCGTGCCCATCTGCACCGACTCCATGGCTTCGCGCTCGGCGCCCAAAGAACTGGCGTAAAAAGTCTTGATGACATAGCGGCCATTGGTCAGCCTTTCGACTTCCTTGGCGAACGTGTCGATGGCCACGCCTTGATGCGAATTCTGCGGCGAGGAAATGCTGATGCGCATCACGGTCTGTGCCGATGCGCTGGTGCCCAGCGCAAGGCCGGCGGCCAAAAAGGACAGCGTAAGTCCAACAGTAGTGCGGCGGAAAGTTTTCATTCTGTCTCCTGGGAAATTCGAATTCATTCGATTATTGATTGGACGCCGGCTGCTGCCCGCGGCTTGGAACCTTGCGCCATTCGTATCGAATGGCTTTTATTAATCTGTATTACAACATATGTAATACAACTTTCGCAACCAGATACAACACGGAAATGAGGGTAAAAATAGGAGGCGAACCGACCCGACTTGCACACCAAAAAAAAATCGTGCATAATCTCGCTTCTTCGCTAGACATTCCACACCGGGGGTATAGCTCAGCTGGGAGAGCGCTTGCATGGCATGCAAGAGGTCAG
>JBEBYL010000036.1:0-27057 GCA_040391135.1 Pusillimonas sp.
TGTACAGCGAGATGTCCTTGTCGGGGTTTTCCGATTCAAGAAACAGCAGCTGGGCCACCACCAGGTTGGCGGAATGGTCGTTGACGGGACCGACGAAGAAGATCACGCGTTCGCGCAGCAGACGCGAATAAATATCGTAAGACCGCTCGCCGCGTCCCGACTGTTCTATCACGATGGGCACGTAGCCCAGCCCCGTAGGGGTCACCGAGTCACCACCATACATTGAGGCGTAAAAATCGGTAAATCGTGACATTTAGTTGGTCCCCATGAGTTCGTCGAAGGCGACGTCCTCGTCGCTTACCTGGGCTTTGGACAATACATGGTCAACCACATTGTCTTCAAGCACGATGGCTTCGATTTCAGCGCGACGCTGACGGTCGGAAAGATAATAGGCCACGACTTGCGCGGGCTGCTCGTAGTTCTGGGCGAATTCCTCGATGCGGGCGCGAACCTGCTCGGGCTTGGCTTGCAGGTCGGCGCCTTGCACCAGCTCGGACACCAGCAGGCCCAGGCGCACGCGGCGCTCGGATTCGGCCGTAAACGCATCGGCGGGTATGGGCATCGAGTCGGCATTGGGCACGCCGCGCTGCTTGAGTTCTTCGCGGGCGGCGGCAACACGGCCTTGCGCATCATTCTCGACCAGGGCCTTGGGCACGTCGAACGAGCATGCGCCAACCAGCGCATCCATGACACTGGCCTTGGTGCGGGCCTGGGCGCGGGCCTTGACTTCGCGTTCGATGTTGGCACGCACATCGGCCAGCAGCTTCTCGACATCGCCTTCGGGCTGACCCAGCGACTTGGCGAATTCGGCATTGACCTCGGGCAGGACCGGCTCGGCGACTTCCGTGACCGTGATTTTGAATTCAGCCGTTTTGCCGGCCACTTCCTTGCTGCCGTATTCTTCAGGGAAAGTCAGCGGGAACGTTTTGGATTCGCCGGCCTTCATGCCGCGTACGGCGGTTTCGAACTCGGGCAGCATGCGGCCCTGGCCCAAAACAAAGGGGAATTTCTCGGCGGCGCCGCCATCGAAAGCCACGCCGTCGATCGTGCCGACGAAATCCAGCGTAATGCGATCGTCGTCTTGCGCTTCGCGGCCGTCGCGCGCTTCGTATTTGGCGCGTTGCTTGCGCAGGATGTCGACAGTGCGCTGCACTTCGGCGTCGCCAACCTTGACCTGGGCGCGCTTGACTTGCAAGGCGGACAGCTCGGGAAGCTGGACTTCCGGATAGACTTCGAACGTGGCCGAAAAGGCCATGACGCCTTCTTCGACGCCTTCGGTCTTGGGTTCCAGGTTGGGCGTACCCGCAACACGCAGCTTGGCTTCGCCGATGACCTTATCCAGCGAACGGCCGACTTCGTTGTTGATCACGTCGTAGCGGATGCCAGGTCCATGGCTGCGCTCGATCAGGGAAAGCGGCGCTTTCCCTGGACGAAAACCCTGAACTTTAGCGGTGCGGGCAACGCGCTTGAGCTGGGCCTGGACTTCTTTTTCCACATCGGCAATCGAAACGGCCAGATCAACACGGCGCTCCAGGCCGGACAAAATTTCAACCTCGGGTTGCATTCGGGACCTATATAAATGAGTAATTGAACGAATAAACGAGTCATTTTACCGGAAAGTCGGGAAGCTCATGCAAACGCCCCGTCATAAGCCGGAATGAACCGGTGCAAAGGGCGCGACCGCCATTTCGGAAAAATAAGAAGTACATCCGCCGAACGTGCTAGCATGATTGACTGACCTGACATGGGCTTTTGCACCACGCACGCCCCCTTTCATGAAAAACAGCACACAAAACGCATTAACATCAGGTCTTCTTCGCGCCCTTTCCACACTTCCCTATGGTCTGGTCGCCCGGCTTGGCGAAACGCTGGGATCGCTGCTATATAGAATACCCAGCAAGCGCAAGCGCATTCTGCACACCAACCTGCGCCTGTGCTTTCCCGAGCGCACCGACGCTCAGCGCGAAGCGTTGGCGCGCTCGACCTTTCGGCATGTCATACGCAGTTACCTGGAACGCGGCATGCAATGGTATGGCAGCGCCGACACCCTTACCAGCCTGGTCGAGCTCAATAGCGCCATCGAACTGCGCGACCGCTACGAGCAGCCCACCATCTTCCTGGGGTTTCACTTTGCCGCCATAGAAGCGACTTGCATGTATTACTCCATAATGCATCCCGTCGCCTCGATCTACACGCCCATGTCGGACGTGGTCACCGACACGATCTCGCGCGAGCAGCGCAGCCGCTTCGGCACGCAGATGATTCCCCGCAACGGCAGCGCCCGCGAGATCCTGAAGGTGCTCAAGTCCGGAACCCCCATCATGCTGGCGGCCGACATGGATTTCGGCCTGCGCGATTCCGTGTTCGTGCCCTTCTTCGGCGTCCAGGCCTGCACCCTGACGGCCGTGTCCCGCCTGGCGCAGCTTTCCGGTGCGCGCGTCGTGCCGTTCGTGGCCGAGGTTCTGCCCGGCTACCGCGGCTACAGGTTGAATATTTTCGAAGCGCTGGAAAACTTCCCCAGCGGCGACGCCCATGCCGACGCGCTGCGCACCAATCAGTTCCTGGAGGAGCGCATACGCAGCACGCCGGACCAGTACTACTGGGTGCATCGCCGTTTCAAGCGCAGGCCCGAAGGCGAAGCGCCGGTCTACTAGGAATACCGTGCTTGGCACCGCTTCCGGCAAAAAAGCCGGGATCGGGCAAGCAGCGCCCAAGCGCCCTGCTTGCATTGCGTGGGACCAAAAAAAAGCTATAATGTTTGGCTTGCCTTATGCTTATGGCTTTATGCGAACGTGGCGGAATTGGTAGACGCACCAGATTTAGGTTCTGGCGCCGAGAGGTGTGAGAGTTCGAGTCTCTCCGTTCGCACCATAATTGTTTTTTGTGCTGTCAGGCGCAATACCGGCTAATGCCTTACCGGTGCAAAAACAAAAAGGGCGCAAGTGACAAGCTGCGCAATTTGCAAAAAATGCGCAAACGCTGCGTCGGCAGTCCCGGTTCTTGCGCGCCGGGCGGCAGCGCAGCCCGGCAAGTACGGAAACGCTTGCTAAAATTGCCGGCCCACGCCTTTTAATCCGGCAACAATGAATCCCCGACTAAGCGCCCTGCATCCGTATCCCTTCGAGAAACTAAGGCGCTTGCTCGCCCAGGCCCCTGTCCCGCAGCCCTCACCCATCAATCTGTCCATCGGCGAGCCCAAGCATGCCGCGCCAGCCCTGTTGGTGCAGGCCATGCAAGACGCCATGGGCGGCCTGTCGGTATATCCGCCGACCAAAGGCGACCCGGCCTTGCGCGGCGCGATCGCCGACTGGATCGCCCGGCGCTACGGCATCGAAAGGCCCGACCCCGACACCCAAGTGCTGCCCGCGCTGGGATCGCGCGAAGCGCTTTTCGCCTTTGCGCAGGCCGTGATCGACCCCGGCGCCGATGCCTTGGTGGTTTGCCCCAATCCGTTCTACCAAATATACGAAGGCGCGGCCCTGCTGGCCGGCGCCCAGCCCTATTTCATCAATGCGCAGGCCGACCTGGGCTTTGGCTACGACTGGAAAGCGGTGCCGGCCGATGTCTGGCGCCGTACTCAGCTGCTGTTTGTCTGCTCGCCGGGCAATCCCGCCGGCAATGTGATGCCGCTGGACGACTGGAAAACGCTGTTTTCCTTGTCGGACGAGCACGGCTTCGCCATCGCGGCGGACGAATGCTATTCGGAAATCTATTTCGATGAATCCGACAAGCCCCTGGGCGCCATGCAGGCGGCCAGCCTGCTGGGCCGCAACGACTACCGCAACCTGGTCTGCTTTTCCAGCCTGTCCAAGCGCTCGAATGTGCCTGGACTGCGCTCGGGCTTTGTCGCCGGCGACGCCCGCCTGATCGGCCAGTTCCTGCTGTACCGCACCTACCATGGCAGCGCGATCAGCCCCGTGGTTTCGCAGGCCAGCATCGCCGCCTGGAACGACGAGGCGCATGTCGTCGAGAACCGCCGGCTGTATCGCCAGAAGTTCGACGCGGTCGTGCCCATTCTGAAACCAGTGCTGGACCTGGACTGGCCCGACGCCGCTTTCTACCTATGGGCCCGCACGCCTTGCGACGACACGGATTTCGTGCGCGATCTTTACGGCGCCACGGGCGTTACCGCGCTGCCGGGCAGTTACCTGGCGCGCGAGGCTCACGGCGTGAATCCCGGCGCCAGGCGCATTCGCATTGCACTGGTGGCGCCTGAACGGCAATGTGTCGAAGCCGCCCAGCGCATCGCCGATTTTGTACGCGGAGGCGCCAGGCAATAGCGCGCCGGCCATTGCTTGCGTGGCCGGCAGCAAGATGGCCGCGCAAGATCCAACCCTTATCTTGCTCACGACTCACGACCAAAAAGTAGAACGCCTATGACCACAGATCTGCAAAGCACCATAGAACAAGCATGGGATGCCCGTGCCGATATTTCCCCAAGCTCCGGACATACCGACGTGTACGAGGCCGTACAGGCCACGTTGGAAGCGCTGGATCGCGGCAAGCTGCGCGTAGCGGAAAAATCCGGTGCGCAGTGGGTGGTGCATCAGTGGATCAAGAAAGCCGTGCTGCTCTCCTTCAGGCTGGAAAACAATCGGGTCATGGGCGGCGGGCCTCTACAGTTCTACGACAAAGTGGCAACGAAGTTCGAAAGCTACGATGCGCAGGATTTCGCATCCGCCGGCTTTCGCGTCGTCCCCCCCGCCGTGGCCCGCAAAGGGGCTTTCATCGGCAAGAATGTGGTGCTGATGCCGTCCTATGTGAACGTCGGCGCCTACGTCGACGAAGGGACCATGGTCGACACCTGGGCCACCGTCGGCTCTTGCGCGCAAATCGGCAAGAATGTGCATTTGTCGGGAGGCGTGGGCATAGGCGGCGTGCTTGAGCCCTTGCAGGCCAATCCCACTATCATTGAAGACAACTGCTTTATCGGCGCCCGCTCCGAAATCGTCGAAGGCGTGATCGTGGAAGAAAACTCGGTGCTGGCCATGGGCGTTTTCATCTCCCAGAGCACCAAGATATACGACCGCTCCACCGGCGAAATCAGCTACGGCCGCGTACCCTCCGGATCCGTCGTGGTGCCGGGTTCGCTGCCCTCGGCCGATGGCTCGCACAGCCTGGCCTGCGCCGTCATCGTCAAGCGCGTCGATGCCCAGACTCGCTCCAAGACCAGTATCAACGAACTGCTGAGAGCCTGATGCCCGATTCCGCCGTTCTCCAACTGACCCGCGACTTGATCGCCCGCCCGTCCGTGACGCCGGACGACCAAGGCTGCCAGGAACTGCTTGCGGCCCGCCTGCAAGCGCTTGGCTTCACCTGCGAAACGCTGACATTCGGCAAGGTTGAAAATCTTTGGGCTCGGCGCGGCGGCGCAGGTCCTTTGCTGGTGTTCGCGGGCCACACCGATGTGGTTCCCACCGGACCGCTGGAGCAATGGCACAGCCCTCCCTTCGTGCCGACCGAGCGCGACGGCAATCTGTACGGCCGCGGCGCGGCCGACATGAAAAGCTCGATCGCCGCCTTTGTGGTGGCCGTCGAGGAATTCGTGGCGGCGCATCCCGACCATGCCGGCTCCATAGGCCTGCTGATCACCGCCGACGAAGAAGGCCCGTCGATCGAAGGCACGGTCAAGGTCTGCCAGGCGCTTTCGGCGCGAGGCGAGCAGCTGGACTATTGCATCGTGGGCGAACCCACCTCGGTGGACCGGCTGGGCGACACCGTCAAGAACGGCCGGCGCGGCTCGCTGTCGGGAAGATTGACCGTAAAAGGCAAGCAGGGCCACATCGCCTATCCGCATCTGGCGCATAACCCCATCCACCTGCTGGCGCCCGCCCTGGTCGAATTGACCGGACAAGAATGGGACGCCGGCAACGAATACTTTCCCGCCACCGCCTTCCAGGTTTCCAATCTGCATTCGGGCACAGGGGCCACGAATGTCATTCCCGGCACAGCTGTGCTGGATTTCAATTTCCGCTTTTCCACCGCCAGCACGCCTGAAGGCCTGAAAGCGCGGGTCGACGCCATATTGCAAAGCCACAAGCTGGATTATGATCTGGACTGGACCTTGGGCGGCGAACCTTTCCTGACGCCGAAAGGCGAATTAAGCAAGGCGCTGGAACAGGCCATACTGGCGGAAACGGGCGTGGCGACCCAGCTTTCAACCACGGGCGGAACATCCGACGGCCGCTTCATCGCCAAGATCTGCCCGCAAGTCATCGAGTTCGGCCCTATCAACGCCAGCATCCATCAACTGAACGAGCATATCCGCCTGGATACGCTCGAGCCGCTGAAGAATATTTATCGCCGCACGCTCGGGCTATTGCTGCCCGACCCTGACTGACCGGAGCCCGCATGCACGAAACCGCCTACCAAGAACTGTTCACGCTGCGCGACCTGATGCGCTATGCCGTAAGCCAGTTCAACGCATCGCGCCTGTCCTTCGGACACGGCAGCGATAACGCCTGGGATGAAGCGGCCTATCTGCTGCTGCATACCCTGCACCTCCCGCTGGACACCCTGGACCCCTTTCTGGATGCCCGGGTGCTGCCGGAAGAACGCGAGCGCTTCCTTAAGCTGCTGGAGCGCCGCGTCACGGAACACGTGCCCGCGGCCTATCTGACGGGCGAAGCCTGGCTGCAAGGCCACCGTTTCGTGGTCGATCCGCGCGTCATCATTCCGCGCTCACCTATTTCCGAATTGCTGGCCGACGGCCTGAGTCCCTGGGTGGGGGATCCCGACGATGTTGACTTCGTGCTGGATCTTTGCACCGGATCGGGCTGCCTGGCTGTACTGGCCGCCTTGGCTTTTCCCAATGCACAGGTCGATGCGGTGGACATATCCGAACACGCACTCGAGGTCGCCGACCAGAACATCGAGCTGTCGGGACTGGACGGCAGGATCACCACGCACTGCAGCGACTTGTTCGACCAGTTGCCGCAATGCGAATACTCGCTGATCGTCTGCAACCCGCCCTACGTCAACACCCACTCCATGGAAAACCTGCCGCAGGAGTACCGCCACGAGCCCACGCTGGCGCTGGCCGGCGGCGAGGACGGCATGGACCTGGTGCGGCGCCTGCTGGAGCAAGCGCCGGACTTCCTGGCCCCCGGGGGAATGCTGGTGCTGGAAATCGGCAATGAATACTCGAATTTCATTGCGGCTTTTCCCGACCTTGAACCCGTCTGGCTTAGCACGGAAAACACCGAGGACCAGATACTGTTGCTGACGCGGGAGCAGTTGGCCTCGTGATCCGCGCTACCGGTTTGACATTGCGCCGCGGCACCAAAGTGCTGTTGGACGAGGCGGAGTTCGTCGTCAACCCCGGCGAGCGGGTCGGCATCGTCGGCAAGAACGGAGCCGGCAAATCCACCCTGTTCTCCCTGCTGCAAGGAAAGCTGGACGCCGATGCCGGCAGCCTGCTCATTCCGGCGGGCTGGCGCATTGCCAGCGTCGAGCAGGAAATCAGCCATAACGACATGCCCGCGCGCGAGTTCGTCATCGACGGCGACACGCATTTACGCGCCCTGCAAGCCGAACGCGCCGCGACACCGGACAGCAACGGCCATCGCATTGCCGAGCTGGAATCGGCCCTGGTGGAAGCCGATGCCTGGAGCGCCCCGTCGCGCGCCGAGCAACTGCTGGCCGGCCTGGGCTTCGCCCCGGCGCAATGGATGAGCCCCGTCAAGAGCTTTTCAGGCGGCTGGCAGATGCGGCTGGCGCTGGCCCGGGCGCTGATGGCGCCTTCCGAACTGCTGTTGCTGGACGAACCCACCAACCACCTGGACCTCGATGCCATGCTCTGGCTGGAACGGTGGCTGGGCGCCTACCAGGGCACCGTCCTGCTCATTTCGCACGACACCGAGTTCCTGGACGCCGTGGCCAAGGCCATATTGCATTTCGATCAAGCCAAGCTGCTGCGCTACAAGGGCGGCTATGAAGACTTTCTGACCCAGCGCGCCGAGCGCTTGCGCCAGACCCGCCTGGCCTGGGACAGGCAGACGCGCGAAGCGGCTAGGCTGCAAGGCTTCATCGACCGTTTCAAGGCCAAGGCCACCAAGGCCAAGCAGGCGCAAAGCCGCGTGAAAGCGCTGGCGCGCATGGAAGTCCTGGCGCCATTGCAGGCCGAATCGGGCATAGACATACGCATTCCCGAACCCACCAGCATGCCGGACCCCTTGCTGGTGCTGGACAAGGTGTCCACCGGCTACCAGAACGAAGACGGCGGCAGCCGCCGCATCTTGAGCGACGTGCAGCTTATGGTGCGAGGCGGCGCGCGCATCGGCGTTCTGGGTGTGAACGGCGCCGGGAAAAGCACGCTGATCAAGACACTGGCCGACGAGCTGCCGGTGCTGGCGGGCGAACGCCGCGCATCCAAGGGCCTGGAAATCGGTTATTTCGCCCAGCATCAACTGGACATGCTGGATCCCGAATCCACGCCGCTGCAGCATCTGATGCGGCTGGCGCCGCAAGTGCGCGAACAGGAACTGCGCAACTACCTGGGCGGTTTCGGATTCAGCGGCGATACGGTAAACAGCGTCATCGCGCCGATGTCGGGCGGAGAAAAGGCCCGTCTGGCCCTGTCGCTCATCGTCTGGCAAAAACCCAATCTGCTGTTGCTGGACGAACCCAGCAATCACCTGGACGTGGACACCCGCGAGGCGCTGGCCACCGCGCTGGCCGAATTCGCCGGCAGCGTGCTGCTGGTCTCGCACGACAGGCATTTGCTGCGCACCACGGTGGACAGCTTCTGGATCGTCGCCGACGGCGCGGTGCAGGAGTTCGACGGCGACCTGGAAGACTATCGGGACTGGCTGGCCGAACGCAGCGCCACGGCGCGGGCCGAAGCCCGCAACGACGCGCAGGCCGCGGCGCCGGAATCCGCTTTAGTGGATCGCAAGACGCAGCGCCGCCAGGAAGCCGAAGAGCGGCAACGCCTTGCCGTTCTGCGCAAACCGCTGGATGCCCGCTTGAAGAAAATCGAAACGGACATGGAGGCGGCCGGCAAACGCCTGCAAGCACTCGACGCGCTTATCGCCGATGCCGAATTCTATTCGGATGCCCGCCGCGAAGAGCGCCTGAAGGTGCTGGAAGAACACGGCGAATTAAGCAAGCGGCATGGCTTGCTGGAAGAGCAATGGCTGGAAATCCAGGAAGAGCTGGAAGCGTTGTCGTCGGGCTGACGTAATCGGCCCGTCCCGTTATTCTTCGTAGCTGACAATGACGACATCGGCCGCCTGCTGCCGTATGGGGATCAGCTCACGATAAGCCGCCGACTCGTGCCAGGCGTCCACGGCCGACCGGTCGGGAAAGCGTATCACCACGGTATCGGTGTAGCGGTGTTCCCCGGCCAGCACCTGAGCGTTGCGGCCCCGGAACACCAGCGACGCGCCCCAAGGCGCGACTGTCTCGGGAACCCGGCGACAATATTCCGCCCATTTCTCCGCATCTTTGACCGTGATGTGCCCGATGATGTAGGCGCTTTTGCTTTCCATGCTGTCTCGCTTGTTGTTGGGATTCGACACCCGTTTTTTTCACCACCGTCATGCTACACCCGTGAAGGTCCGCAAGGCAGAAGGGCGCGGCCGGTCCACATGCCGCAAAACGAATAAGGATATATTTTTATATTATTTCAGTATTAAGGGTGTGCTCTATAGAATAAAAAACAATATAAACCCCAAGCAAGCATTATTCATGAGCCGCCTTACCATTCAAACCGCCGACACCGTTCACGCAGACGCCAAAGACCGCCTGCTTGCCGCACAGAAAAACAATGGCTTCCTGCCCAACCTGATCGGCGTTCTCGCCAATGCCCCCACCGCCCTGGAAACCTACCAGGTGGTCGGCGCCATCAATGCGCGCACCGGCTTGACGGCCGCCGAACGCGAAGTCGTCCAAATTACCGCCGCCACCCGCAACGGCTGCGGCTTCTGCGTGGCAGGCCATACCGCGCTGGCCCGCAAGAAGCTGGCCATGCCTGAAGACATCATCCAGGCGCTGCGCAACACCGATGCCCTAAGCGATCCGAAACTGAATGCCCTGGCTCAGTTCACGCTGGCAGTGATCGACCTTAAGGGCCAGGTTTCCGACGAAGAACTCAAGGACTTCCTGGCCGCCGGCTACACCCAGGCCAATGCGCTGGAAGTGGTGTTGGGCGTCAGCCTGGCCACCTTGTGCAATTACGCCAACAACCTGGCCAAGACGCCCATCAATCCGGAACTCCAGGCCTACGCATAAATCCGGGGAAGATTGAAATGAGCCAGACCGATATCCGCGCTTCGCTGCTTGACGCCGTGGCCGCACAGGCCAGGGCCGAGCTTGCCCCTCTTGTCCAAGCCATCGACCAGCAAGGACAGTACCCCGGCGACTACATGCGCCACCTGGGCGCCCTGGGCGGCTTCGGCGCCGGCATCCCCAAGGAACTCGGCGGGCAGGGCCTGGACCTGGCAACGCAAATCGAAATCACCGCCCTGGTCGGCGCTGAATGCGGTTCGACGGCATTCCTGGTGTGGTGCCAATCCAGTTGCGCCTGGTATCTGTTGCACTCCCCCAATCAGGCCGTGCGTGAACGCTATCTGGCGCCGGTGGCCAAAGGCGAGCTCCTGTCCGGCACCGGCATGTCCAATGCGGTCAAGCATCTGGCGGGAATCGAGAAAATCCACCTGGCGGCGCAGCGCGAAGGCGACGGCTATGTGGTGAACGGGTCGTTGCCCTGGGTGTCCAATGTGGGCGCCGACCATCTGGTCATCGTGGCTGCTTCGATCGAAGGGGAAGGCTACATCATGTTTGCCGCCCATGGCGGCCTGCCCGGGCTCGAACAGCATCCCTGCCCGGCCTTCTCGGGCCTGGAAGGCACGCAGACATTGAATCTGCGATTCAAGAACGTGCGCATCCCGGCCTCCGCCGTGCTGGCGCATCCCGATCAGTTCCCGGCCTACATAAAGCGCATCAAGGCAGGCTTCGTACTGGGGCAAACCGGCATGGGCTTCGGCATTGTCCAGGCCAGCCTGAAGACCATACGCGAAACCAATGTCAGCCATGCCCATGTGAATATTTACCTGGACGATCAGGGCGACGAATTGGCCCAGGAACTGACCGAGCTGAAAACGCGCGCCGCCGAGCTGGCGCAGTTGGCCCAGGCCGGCGCTGCGCCCATGCTGGATGTGTTGAAACTGCGGGCGCAAACCTCGGAACTGACACTCAAGGCGGCGAACTCCGCGGTCCTGCATGCCGGCGCCAAGGGCTATCTGATGCGCCATCCCGCCCAGCGGCGGCTCCGTGAAGCGGTTTTCGTCGCCATCGTGACGCCCGCGCTGAAGCATTTGCGCAAAGAGATCCACGACCTGGAACAGCGCCAAGCCCTGGTCGAGGCGGCGTAATGGCCGGGCAATGGATGTGCGGGCCCTGCGGCTTCATCTATGACGAATCGGCGGGCTTTCCCGAAGACGGCATTGCGCCGGGCACGCCCTTCGAAGACATACCCGAAGACTGGGTGTGCCCGGACTGCGGTATCGGCAAGGCCGATTTTTTCCTCATACCCGATTAAGAGTTCCGCATGACGATAGCTGTGTCATCCGACAAGCCGGTAGTCCTGGACGCCCACGATATCCACCTGAGCTATCAGCGTCCGAACGAGCCCAGCAATACTGTGCTGCGCGACTTCTCGCTGCATCTGGCCAGTGGCGAAACCGTGGCCATACTGGGCCCCAGCGGCGTAGGCAAATCGTCCCTGCTGCGCGTGCTGGCCGGTTTGCAGGCACCCGACCAGGGCACGGTCCATGTCAAAGGGGAGCGCCTGCAAGGTCCGCATCCCAGGCTGGGCTTCGTTTTCCAGGATCCCAGCCTGCTGCCCTGGCTCAATCTGGAAGAAAATGTGGGGTTCGGCCTGGACTTCAAGCATCAGCCGCGGATCAGCCAGGACGAGAAAAACGCCCGGGTCCAGGCGGCCATTGCCGAAGTCGACTTGCTGCGCGCCAGGGAACGCTATCCCAGCGAGCTTTCGGGCGGAATGGCGCAGCGCGCGGCCCTGGCCCGCAGCCTGGCGCGCCAGCCGGAGATCCTGTTGCTGGACGAACCTTTCAGCGCGCTGGACGAGATCACGCGCAGCGAAATGCAAACCCTGCTTCAGGGCATCACCAGCCGCCATCAAACCTCGGCCGTGCTGGTCACTCACGACATCGACGAAGCGCTGATCCTGGCCGACCGCGTGCTGCTGCTGGGCATGTATCCGGGAAGGCTCATCGGCCAATGGCATATCGACCTGCCGCATCCGCGCGACGAAGTCGTACCGGAGCTGGCGCATATCCGCCTTGAAATCATGCAGACGTTGCGCGATGCGCGGCGTGCCGCGCCCTCTTCCAATCACCTGGACTCCTAATCCATGAAAACGCCCGTAAATATCGTTCCCTCGCTGGATGCGCGCCGCCAGTTCCTGAAGCTGTCGACCCTGTTCACCGCCATGGGCGCCCTGCCGCTGCTCCAAATGCACAAGAAGGCCATGGCGGCCGAACCGAATGCGCCTGTGCGGATAGGTTATCTGGCCGTCACCGACTCCACACCGCTATTGGTGGCCCACCACAACAAGCTGTTTGAAGCCCAAGGCCTGGAAGTGGAAAAGCCGCGGCTGTTCCGCAGTTGGGCGCAGATCGTGGAAGCCTTCCTGAGCGGCCAGGTGAATGTCGTGCATTTGCTGTCCCCCATGACGGTATGGGCGCGCTATGGCAGCCAGTCGCGCGCCAAGGTCGTGGCATGGAATCACATGTCGGGCTCGGGATTGACGGTACTGAACGACATCAACGACATCACGGACCTGGGCGGCAGAACCGTGGCCATTCCCTTTTGGTATTCGCTGCACAATGTGGTGCTGCAGCACTTGCTGAAAAGCAAGGGACTGGAATCCATCAGCGAAGGCCAGCCGGGGCCCAAGCAGGTGAAGCTGGTGGTTATGGCGCCCTCGGACATGCTGCCGGCGCTGGCCAACAAGCAGATTGCGGGCTATACGGTGGCCGAGCCCTTCAACGCATCGGCCGAATTGCTCAAGGTCGGCAAGATTCTGCGCTTTACCGGCGATGTCTGGAAAGACCACGCCTGCTGTGTCGTGCTGATGCACGAACAGGACCTGGAGCAGCGCCCGGAATGGACGCAGAAAGTGGTCAACGGCATCGTGCAGGCGCAGGCCTGGATACAGGACAACCGCAAGGAAACGGCGCACATCCTGGCCAAGGACAACCCGCAGCGCTATACGCCTCATACCTACGAAACGCTGGCCCAGGTGCTGGTTCCCGAACTGCTGGACACCGCGCAATACGAAGCGTCCGGCGCCATTGTGAACAAGGACTGGAAAGAAAAGCGGATCGACTTCCAGCCCTACCCCTTTCCCAGCTACACGGAAGAACTGGTCCGCAAGCTCAAGACCACCCTGGTATCGGGCCGCAATGAATTCCTGCAATCGCTGGACCCCGCCTTCGTGGCCAAGGACCTGGTGGACGACCGGTTTGCCAAGAAGGCCATCCAGGACCTGGGCGGCATGTCGGTATTCGGCCTGCCCGACTCCTACACACGCAGTGAAAGCATCACCCTGTAAAAACGCAAGCACCGGAAGGCACAGCCCATGAACAAAGCACTGAAACGACCCAGTCCAAGCGCGCGGCTCGCCCTGAGCCTGGGCGGGCTGTTGATGTTGCTGCTGCTATGGGGGCTGGGCACTCGCATGCTGGAGCAGAATATTGCGCTGGCCGGCCTTCTGAGTCCGCGGGAAACATTTGAAAGCCTGTATGCGCTGCTGGTCGAGAATCAGTTGACGCTGCACACGCTGACCAGCATGAAGCGCGTGCTGATCGGACTGGGCCTGGCCTTGCTGATAGGCGTGCCCATCGGCCTGGCGATAGGCAGTTCGCGCGCGCTGGAAAACAGCACCAGCAGCGCATTCCAGTTTCTGCGCATGATATCGCCGCTGTCCTGGATGCCCATTGCCGTCATGGTGTTCGGCATCGGCGATGCACCCATCTATTTCCTGCTGACCTTCGCCGCCGTCTGGCCCATCATCCTGAACACCTCGGCCGGCGTACGCCAGTTGAATCCCAAATGGCTCATGCTGGCCAAGAGCCTAAGCGCGACGCGCCGGGAGATACTGTTCAAAATCATCATGCCGGGCGTACTGGGCCACATCCTGACCGGCGCCCGCCTGGCCATAGGCATCATCTGGATCGTGCTGGTGCCTTGCGAAATGCTGGGCGTCAGCTCCGGCCTGGGGTATTTCATCCTGGACACCCGGGACCGCCTGGCCTATTCGGAATTGATGGCGGTCATCGTGCTGATCGGCGCCCTGGGGTTCATGCTGGACGCCCTGGCCCAGAAAACGTATCAGCGCTGGACGCATACCGCCTGAACGGCGCCGCCCCGCGGCCCGGCCCGCCTATGGCCAGCCGGGTATGGGTCCACATTTTGGTGTCGATAAGAGGCCCTAGCCGACCATGATATCCAGCTTGGCCACGCCCAGCGCCAGCGTCTTCGTGCCCACCTCGCGAAACTGGATTTGCGCCTGCGCATCCTGGCCCGAGCCGCTAAGCCCTATCACCGTGCCTTCGCCGAACTTGGCGTGCCGGACTCCGGTGCCAATGCGAAAATGCTTCTCGCCCACCGTCACGCCGGTCGTCAGGCTGCGCGGCGCGCGGGGCGCGACGGAGCCGCTGTCGGGCCGGTTATAGGCGTCGCCGCGCCGGAAAGCGCCGCTCCAGGTGTTCTCGCGCACAGCAACGCGCCCTTCCTTGGGCGTCAGCCACTTCAGGTGTTCGTCGGGAATTTCGTCCAGGAAGCGCGAGCGCATGGCATAGCGCGTCTGTCCATGCAGCATGCGGCTTTGCGCCAAGGTCAGGTACAGGCGCTCGCGCGCCCGCGTGATGGCCACATACATCAGGCGCCGCTCTTCCTCGAGGCCCGCCGCTTCAAGCAGGCTGTTCTCATGCGGAAACAGGCCCTCTTCGACACCGGTGATGAAGACCGAATCGAACTCCAGTCCCTTGGCGGCATGCACGGTCATGAGCTGGACGGCGTCCTGGCCCGCCTGGGCCTGGTTGTCGCCGGCTTCCAGCGAAGCGTGGGTCAAAAATGCGGCCAGCGGCGACATGGGAGCGGCGCTTTCGCCCTCATCCCCCGACAATGCCTGCGTCGCCAGCGCCCCGTCGGGGATACGTCCGGCAGGCAGGCCTTCGAAATTTTCCTCGGCCACGAAAGCCGCGGCGGCATTGACCAGTTCCTGCAAGTTCTCCAGGCGGTCGGCGCCTTCCCTGTCGTTCTGGTAATGAGCCAGCAGTCCGCTGTGATGCACGACATGGTCGATCAGCTCGGGCAGGGAAAGAATTTGCGCCTCATGGGCCATCTGCTGGATCAGTTCGGCAAAGCGAGCCAGATTGCCGCCCCCCTTGCCGGACATCAGGGGCACGGCCCTGAACAGGCTGCTGTCCTGCTGCCTTGCCGTGTCGGCCAGTTGTTCCAGGGTGCGGGCGCCTATGCCGCGCGTGGGAAAGTTGACGACCCGCAGCCACGAGGTATCGTCGTGCGGATTGTCCATCAGCCGTAGATACGCAAGCGCATGCTTGACTTCCTGGCGCTCGAAAAAGCGCAGGCCGCCGTATACCTTGTAGGGAATGCCGGCCGAAAACAAGGCATGCTCGATGATGCGGGATTGCGCATTGCTGCGATACAGTATGGCGATTTCCCGGCGCAGGCGGCCATCGTTGATCAGCGCCTTGGTCTCGTCGATGATCCACTGGGCCTCGAGCAAATCGGATGCCTGCTCCACCACGCGCACCGGCTCGCCCTCGCCCTGCTCCGTCCACAGGTTCTTGCCCAGGCGCGCGGTATTGTGCGCGATCAGCGCATTCGCGGAATCCAGTATGTGTCCGTATGATCGGTAGTTCTGCTCCAGGCGGATGACATTGCCTCGGGCGTAGTCGCGCTCGAAGTCCGACATATTGCCCACATTGGCGCCGCGAAAGGCATAGATGGACTGGTCATCGTCGCCGACGGCGAAAATCGATGCGCCGCCGCCCGCCAGCAAAGTCAGCCAGCGGTACTGCAGGGTATTGGTATCCTGGAACTCGTCGACCAGAATATGCTGGAAGCGGCGCTGGTAATGTTCGCGTATGGGCGCATTGCGTTGCAGCAGCTCGTAGGCGCGCAGCAGCAGCTCGGCAAAGTCGACCACCCCCTCGCGCTGGCACTGGTCCTGATACAGCTGGTAGATTTCGACCAGACGGCGGCGGTGCGCATCCCAGACTTCGACATCGCCGGGACGCTGACCTTCTTCCTTGGCGCCGTTTATGAAACGCTGAACGTCGCGAGGCGGGAATTTCTCGTCATCGATCCCGGCGCCTTTCAGAAGGCGCTTGATCGCCGCCAACTGGTCGGCGCTATCCAGGATCTGGAATGTCTGAATCAGGCCGGCATCGCGATGATGGGCGCGCAACAGCCGATTGCACAAGCCGTGGAACGTCCCCACCCATAGGCCGCGCGTATTGATGGGCAGCAAAGCGGTAAGGCGCGTGAGCATTTCACGCGCCGACTTGTTGGTGAACGTGACCGCCATGAGCCCAAAAGGACTGGCCTGGCCTGTTTGTATCAGCCAGGCCATGCGTGTCGTCAGGACTCGGGTTTTTCCGCTACCCGCGCCGGCCAGGACCAGCGCGTGGGAGGGAGGTAGAGTGACAGCGGCTTGTTGTTGAGGATTAAGACTTTCTATCATGCCGCGTAGCGGCGCAACCGGTAAGCGAACTGCTCGAGGCCTTCTATGCCGCTTTGCTGGGCTCGCTGGCACCATGCCTGCAAGTCGGCCAGCAATTGCTCGCTGCTGGCGCTGGAGCTTTCCCAAAGGCGGACGAGTTCGCGCCGCATCTGGACCAGCGTGGACAGCGATTGGTTCTGAGCCAGGACGGTGTCCAGTTCAGCACGCTGAGCCGGTTCAAGGGTATCGTCGCTGCTGTTGATCCAGTCTTTGCAGCGGCTGAGCAGAGTCCAGTTGCAATCGGGACTGCCTTCCTTGCGGGCGGGCTTGAGCTTGACGAGTTCGTCGCTGGCAGCTTTCTTGACCAGGTCGGTATAGCGCGCAAGAATCTCGTAGCGGTGGGTGATGACACCCTGCAAGGTGCTGGCATCGGCCAGGGCCTTGGGCGGATCGAGCTTCAGCTTGGGCGCAAGCTTCTTGACCTTTGCCAGGCCCAGGAAACTAAGGACGCGTATATAGCACCAGCCCAGGTCGAATTCGTACCATTTGGTGGAGAATTTGGCCGAGGTGCCATAGGCGTGATGGTTGTTGTGCAGTTCTTCGCCGCCGATGATGATGCCCCAGGGGGACACGTTGGTGCTGGTATCGGGACTGGCGTAGTTGCGGTAGCCCCAGGCATGGCCGATGCCGTTGACGACGCCGGCGGCCCAGAACGGTATCCAGGCCATCTGGATGGCCCAGACGGTCAAGCCCAGCACGCCGAACAAGGCCAGGTCGAGGCCCAGCATGATCAGTATGCCCATCAGGCTGTGGCGAGTGTAAAGATTGCGTTCGATCCAGTCATCGGGCGTGCCGTGGCCAAAGCGTTGCAATGTTTCCGGGTTGGTCGCTTCTTCGCGGTACAGTTCGGCGCCGCGAAAGAATACCTTGCCCAGGCCGAATACCACCGGTGAATGGGGATCGCCTTCTTTTTCGCATTTGGCGTGGTGCTTGCGGTGAATGGCCACCCATTCCTTGGTAACCATGCCGGTGGTCAACCAAAGCCAGAAGCGGAAGAAGTGCATGACCGCCGGATGCAGGTCCAACCCTCGGTGGGCCTGGCTACGGTGCAGGAATACCGTAACTCCGACTATCGTGATGTGGGTTAGCACAAGGGTAACCAGCACGACCTGCCACCATGAAAACTGCAGCAAACCGCCTGATAATAAAGTAGTAATTTGGTCCATAAACCTGTAAAGGCCTCATGTTAAGACAAAGAAAAGTGTAGCCCAGTTGTCAGGGTTATGACAGCAGAATTTCAATTTAGTTTTGATGGAAATCAAGAACGGCGCGGGTCCGCGGGCGGCTATACCGCCATTCCGGACCGAAGCGCGGGAGCCCCCAGGCTCCTGGAACGCCCCAGCGGCCGGCCGGGGCGTATGCTGGATATAACTACAGCTCGTCTTCGTTTGGCGCCTGATCGGCTTCCTGAGGCCTCTGGGGGCTTTTTTCGCTCGCAACCGCCTTCGCGCGCTCCATGACAGCGGCAAAAAAGCCGTCGGTTCCGTGCACATCGGGCCGCATGCGCAAATAAGGACCCTCTTGTGTCAGATTTTCACAACGATCGGCGGCGATTTTGCCGGCATTCAGAAGCGTAAAGTCGGGATTTTCGGCTAAAAACGCCTCAACTTGCTGCTCGTTCTCTTCCGGCAGCACACTGCATGTCGCATAAACCAGCCGGCCGCCCGCGGCAACGCAACGCGCCGCCTGGCGCAGGATGTTCCGCTGGGTATCCAGCAGCGCCTGCAACGATTCGGGATGCTGGCGCCATTTCAGGTCGGGATTGCGGCGCAATGTACCCAGCCCGCTGCACGGCGCATCGATGAGGACCCGGTGCGCCTTGCCGCGCAGCCGCTTCACCCGCTGGTCGTTATCGGCATTGATGACCACAGGCACGATATTGGACAGGCCGCTACGGGCAAAACGCGGCTTGGCGCGCGCCAAACGCGCCGCCGACACATCGAAGGCATACAGGCGGCCCGTGGAGCGCATCAATGCGCCCAGCAGCAGCGTCTTGCCCCCGGCGCCGGCGCAATAGTCGATGACCATCTCGCCGCGCTTGGGAGCCACCAGAGCCGCCAGTATCTGGCTGCCTTCGTCCTGGACCTCGATTTCGCCTTTTTCGAACATGGGCCAGCGATTGACCGGCGGCCGGCCCTGCAGCCGTATGCCCCAGGGCGAATACGGAGTGGGTTCGGGATCGTAGCGCAATCCAGGCCCGCCGCGCAGTTGCTGGAGCATATCGTTGCGATCGGCCTTCAGGGGATTGACGCGTATGTCCAGCGGCGCGGTCTGATTCAAGGCCCGGACCAGGGAATCGGGATTGTCCAGGGCGGCAAGCCGTTCGTCCAGCCAGTCGGGCAGGCTGTCGCGCACCGCCCGCGACAGGCTGGCCACATCTATCCTTTGGACATGCCCCAGCCAATGCTGCTCTTGCTCCGACAGTCCCTGGTTCAGCACGGATTTGTCGAATACCGATGCCAGGCCCAGGATGGCCAGGCGGCGGGCGGCGGGTCCGGTACCGCTTTCGGCATACTGCCTATAGCGGCGCAGGTGGCGCAGCACATCGAAAACCGCTTCAGCCACTTCGCCCCGGTCGCGCATACCCAGCTTGGGGTGCGCGCGAAACCAATGCGACAAGGCCGCATCGGCCGGATATTCCCATTGCAGGATTTCGCCCAGCACGCTGCGTACCTGTTCGATGCGCACAGCGGCCATTACATAGGGACGGCCGGCGGACGCAGCGCCTTCCTGCCGGGCCGCGCCGCTTTCCTGCTGCGCCGCGCGGCCTTCGCGCCTGGGGGCGCTGTTTTCTCGCCGAGGATCGCGCGCAGCGCGCGTATCGCTGCCGCGGGACGGACGCCGCGGCTTTTCGGTGTTGCTCATGATGACCTTTCTGATGATACGACGCCTTGGGGCGTCAGGACGAAGGAGCGGCTGGCGACGCCGCGCACATGCACGCGCTGCATGGCGTCAAGCGACACGCGCCCCTCGGCCAGCCAGCGTACCACGTCCGCGTACATGCGGTGCTCCACATTCAGGACGCGGCCGGCAAGATCGTCGGGGGTATCGCCGGCCAGCACGGGAACGACGCCCTGGGCGACGATGGGGCCGTGGTCCAGCACGGGCGTCACAAAGTGGATGGTGCAGCCATGCCACTGAACGCCCGTGGCCAGAGCCTGCTGGTGCGTGTGCAATCCGGGAAACGCCGGCAGCAGCGAGGGATGGATATTGATCAGGCGCCCATTGAAGCGCTCCACAAACGCCGGCGTCAACACACGCATGAAACCGGCCAGCAGCACATAGTGCGGCTGGTGGGCGTCGACGGCGGCGGCCAGCGCGGTATCGAAGTCTTCGCGCGTCGCGTAGTCGCGATGCGCCACGACGCCGGTCCGGATGCCTTGGCTGGCTGCCCACTCCAGGCCGGCGGCATCGGCCTTGTTGGCGATCACGGCGCAGACTTGCGCCGGCAAGGATTGTTCGCGCACCGCGTTGACGATGGTCTGCATGTTCGAACCACGTCCCGAAATCAGGACGACAATACGGCAGCCGGAAGGAAAAGAGGCATCCAAGACAATAATTCCAGAGTAAGGCAACACAAAATTGTAAACTCTCGGGTGTGAAAACCGCTCCCACTATTTATCGCACCCTTCCCCGCTACGATAGCCGGCGCCCCAGCGCCGTCACGATAGGCAATTTCGACGGCGTCCACCGCGGGCATCAGGCCATATTGATGCGCGTCCGACAATATGCCCGGGAGCACGGGCTGGCCGCCACGGTCATGACTTTCGAACCGCATCCGCGCGCCTATTTCGCGCGGCGCGGCCAGCGCCCGGAGCTTATACCCACCCAGGTCAGCAGCCTGCGCGACAAGGTCGCGGCCCTGGCCGAGCATCATGCCGATCAGATCGTGCTGGAACGCTTCAACCACGCGCTGGCAGACATGTCGGCCGAGGACTTCATCGAACGGCTGCTGGTGAAAGGGCTGAATACGCGCTGGCTGCTGGTGGGCGAGGATTTCCGCTACGGCCACAAGCGCAGCGGCGACATCGAACTGCTGCGCAGCGCCGGCGGCCGCTTCGGGTTCCAGGTCGAAACCATCGCTGATGTGGCCGATGAGCATGGCCATCGCATTTCAAGCTCCGAGCTGCGCACCGCGCTGGCGGTGGGCAACCTGGAACGCGCCGAGCATTTGCTGGGCCACCCCTATTCCATCAGCGGCCACGTCATACATGGCCAGAAGCTGGGCCGCAGCATAGGCTATCCCACCTTGAACCTGCGTGTACCCGCGCAGTGCGCGCTTCGCTCCGGCGTGTACATCGTGCGAGCCCACGGGCTGGCGCCGCAACCCATCAAAGGCGTGGCCAGCCTGGGCGTACGGCCCACCATTTCGCATGGCGGGCGCCTGATGCTGGAGACCCATCTGCTGGACTGCCGTGTGGACGCATACGGTAAACTCACGTGTATTGAGTTCCTTGAATATCTGCGGGACGAAGAAAAATTTCCCGACCTTCCCACTATGATCGCCGCCATCGACAACGATGCGCAAAGCGCTCGCGACTATTTCGCCCTCCATGGACTATAGAAACACCTTAAATTTGCCTGACACTCCTTTCCCCATGCGCGGCGACCTGGCCAAGCGCGAGCCCGGCTGGGTAGCCGAGTGGGAAGAAAAAAAGGTTTACGCGGCCATACGCGCCGCCAGCAAGGGAAGACCGAAATTCGTACTGCATGACGGCCCGCCCTACGCGAACGGCGACATCCACATCGGCCATGCCGTCAACAAGATACTCAAGGACATCATCGTCAAGAGCCGCGCCATGTCCGGCTACGACGCCGTCTATGTGCCGGGCTGGGATTGCCATGGCATGCCCATCGAGATCCAGATCGAGAAAAAATACGGCAAGCACCTGCCCGTGGCGGAAGTCCAGGCCAAGGCGCGCGCCTATGCGCTCGAGCAAATCGACCGGCAGCGCCAGGACTTCAAGCGCCTGGGCGTATTGGGCGACTGGGAACACCCCTACCTGACCATGAACTTCAGCAATGAAGCGGACGAGTTGCGCGCCCTGGCGCGCATACTTGAAAAAGGCTATGTGTTTCGCGGACTGAAACCGGTCAACTGGTGCTTCGACTGCGGTTCCGCCCTGGCCGAAGCCGAAGTCGAGTACGCCGACCGCAAAGACCCGTCCATCCATGTGGCCTTCAAGTTCAACGACAAGGCCAAGCTGGCGCAAGCCTTCGGCCTGCCCCAGGTGGACGACGGCGCCATCGTCATCTGGACTACGACGCCCTGGACCATACCTTCCAACCAGGCGCTGAACGTACATCCCGAATTCGAGTACGCGCTGGTCCGGCTGGACGAAGCACGCAGCACCGGGGCCATGCTGCTGCTGGCCAAGGACCGCGTCGAAGATTGCCTGGCCGAATGGAAGCTGTCCGGCCATATCGTGGCCACCGCCAAGGGCGAGGCCCTGGCGGGCCTGGAGTTCAAGCACCCCTTGTACGACGCCCACGAAGGCTACCAACGCCTGTCGCCCATCTATCTTGGCGATTACGTGACGCTGGACAGCGGCACAGGCGTGGTTCATTCGGCGCCCGCCTACGGCATCGAGGATTTCGTGTCCTGCAAGGCCCATGGCCTGATGGACGACCAGATCATCAATCCCGTCATGGGCGACGGCCACTACACCGAAAACCTGCCCCTGTTCGGCGGCCAGATGATCTGGAAAGCCAACCCCATCATCGTCGAGGCCTTGAGGCTGGCCGGCAGCTTGCTGCACACCGAGCCCCTGCTGCATAGTTATATGCATTGCTGGCGCCACAAGACGCCCATCATCTATCGCGCCACCAGCCAATGGTTTGCGGGCATGGACCGCCAGCCCAAGTCGGGCCGGACCTTGCGCGAAACCGCGCTCGAAGGCATAGACAACACCGAATTCTATCCGGCTTGGGGCCGCGCCCGCCTGCATGCCATGATCGCCAACCGGCCCGACTGGACCTTGTCCCGTCAGCGCCAGTGGGGCGTGCCCATGGCCTTCTTCGTCCATAAGGAAACCGGCGAGCTGCATCCGCGCACGGTCGAGCTCATGGAGCAGATCGCGCAGCGCATCGAACAGCATGGCATCGAAGCCTGGCAGTCGCTGGATCCGGCCGAATTGCTGGGCGACGAGGCCGTTCATTACGAAAAGAACCGCGATACGCTGGATGTCTGGTTCGATTCGGGCACGACTCACGCCACGGTGCTGGGCGGCCAGGACCACAGCGTAAAGGGCTCGCATGCCGACGATCTGGCCTGGCCCGCCGACCTGTACCTGGAAGGCTCGGACCAGCACCGCGGCTGGTTCCATTCCTCGCTGCTGACCGGCTGCATGCTGTACGGCCGGCCTCCCTACAAGGCCCTGCTGACGCACGGCTTCGTGGTCGACGGCCAGGGCCGGAAAATGAGCAAATCGGTCGGCAATGTGATTGCCCCGCAAAAGGTGTCCGACTCGCTCGGCGCCGAGATCCTGCGCCTGTGGACCGCATCCACCGACTATTCGGGCGAACTGTCGATTTCCGACGAAATTCTCAAGCGCGTCGTCGAAGGCTATCGCCGCATACGCAACACGCTCAAGTTCCTGCTGGGCAATCTGCAGGACTTCAATGCGGCAAGCGATGCCGTAGCGCTTGAAGACATGCTTGAAATCGACCGCTATGCCGTGGCCATGACCTCCGCCATGCAGGCCGAAGTCCTGGCCAACTTCAGCCGCTACGAATTCCACCCTGCGGTCTCGCGCCTGCAAATCTTCTGTTCGGAAGATCTGGGCGCCTTCTATCTGGATGTCCTCAAAGATCGCCTGTACACGGCAGGCAAGACCAGCCTGGCGCGGCGCTCGGCCCAGACCGCCATCCACCACATCACCCATGCGCTGCTCAAGCTGATGGCCCCTATTCTTTCCTTCACCGCCGAAGAGGCCTGGAAAGACCTGCATATCGGGCAGGGCGAGGTGCCCAGCATCTTCACCGGCCTGTTCCATGCCCTTCCCGAGCAAGCCGACGCGCCGCAACTGCGCGACAAATGGACCCGCCTGCGCGAAATCCGCGCCGAAGCCATGCGCAAGATCGAAGAAGTGCGCAGCACGGGGGACATCGGGTCCTCGCTGGCCGCGGAACTTGATGTGCATGCCGCGGGCAAGGACCATGCGCTGCTTGCCAGCCTGGGCGACGATCTGCGTTTCGTGCTGATCGTATCGCGCGCCACGCTGCACGAAGCGGAAGGCGAGTTGCGCATACAGGTCAGTCCGACCAGGCAGCCTAAATGCGAACGCTGCTGGCATCATCGCGAAGACGTCGGCATCGACCCCGATCATCCGGCCATCTGCGGGCGGTGCGTCGACAATCTGTTCGGCCAGGGCGAGCCGCGCCAGCATGCCTAGCGACGCATCGAACCGCCCATCCCCAGGCCCAGGATCCTCGCGTTTCTGGGCGTGGATCCTGGGCGCGCTGGCCATCATCGTGCTGGATCAGGTCACGAAGATCTATTTCGATAGCCACCTGAGCTATGGCGAACGCTGGCCCCTGTTGCCGTTCTTCGATTTCACCCTGCTGTACAACCCGGGGGCCGCGTTCAGCTTCCTGGCCGATGGACAAGGCTGGCAACGCTGGCTGTTCACCGCCATCGCCTTGGGCGCCATCGGACTCATCCTCCACCTGTTGCGCCGCCATCCGGACCAGCCCCTGTTCTGCGCTTCGCTGATGTGCATATTGGGCGGGGCAATAGGCAATGTCATAGATCGCATCCAGCACGGACACGTCATCGATTTTCTGCTGTTCTATTGGAACAACTGGTATTTTCCGGCTTTCAACGTGGCCGACGTTTCCATCACTTGCGGCGCCATCCTGCTGGTGTACGATGAACTGCGCCGCATGCGCCGGGAAAAGAACAAGTCCCGGAAATCGGCCTGAACCCTTAATTGAACAAGGCGCGCTCCATGCTCGAACTTGCCGACAAACGTATTGTGCTGGGCCTGACCGGCGGCATCGCCTGCTACAAGGTGGCGGAATTCCTGCGCCGCGCGCAGGATCAGGGCGCCGTCATCGACGTGGTCATGACCGAAGCGGCCACGCATTTCATCGGCGCGACCACCATGCAGGCGCTGTCGGGACGGCCGGTGTACCTGGACGCCTGGGATGCGCGCGTACCGAACAGCATGGCACACATCAATCTGACGCGCGGCGCCGATGCCATCGTCATCGCGCCGGCCAGCACCGATTTCATCGCCAAGCTGGCCAACGGCCTGGCCAACGACCTGCTGTCCACCCTGTGCGTCGCCAAGGGCAACTGCCCCCTGCTGGTGGCGCCGGCCATGAACCGCGAGATGTGGCTGCACCCCGCCACCCAGCGCAATGTGGCGCAAATAAAGGCGGACGGCGCCCTCATTCTTGGGCCCGCCGAGGGCGACCAGGCCTGCGGCGAAACAGGCAGCGGCCGGATGCTGGAACCCCACGAATTGCTTGCCGAGCTCATCGCCTTCTTCCAGCCCAAGCCCTTGCGTGGAAAAAAGGTGCTCATCACCGCCGGCCCGACCTCCGAGAAAATCGACCCGATCCGGGTCATCACCAACCGCTCCTCCGGCAAGATGGGCTATGCCATTGCGCAAGCGGCCCGCGAAGCCGGCGCCGACGTCGTGCTGGTATCGGGCCCCACCGCCCTGCCCGCTCCCTACCAGGTGACGCGCGTGGATGTCGACAGCGCGGCGCAGATGCATGCCGCCGCCATGAACGAGGCGCGCAGCGCCGACGTGTTCATCTCGGTCGCCGCCGTGGCGGACTGGCGGGTCGTGAACGCCAGCGGCAGCAAACTGAAGAAGCAGGCGGACGGCAAGGCGCCCCAGCTGGAATTCGAAGCCAACCCCGACATCCTGGCCGAAATCGCCCGCATGCCGTCAGGCCCATGGTGCGTGGGCTTTGCCGCCGAAACCGAGAACCTGCTGGAATACGCGGAAGCCAAGCGCAAGCGCAAGGGCGTGCCCCTGCTGGTCGGAAACCTGGCCCAGCAGGCCATGAATGCCGATGAGACCGAACTGATCCTGTTCGACGATGCCGGGCACACCGCCCTGCCCGTGCTTGGCAAGCTTGCCGCGGCACGGAAATTGATCGCAGTGATCGCCAACAAACTACCCGCCAGCCCCAGGCCCTGACACGGAGCTCGGTGGCGGGGAATGCCGCGCGTGGCCCACGGCTTGACGGTCTTGGACAAGGGGCGGCTGCGGTTTTCCTGTACCGTTAACGGGCTGAGCGCATACAATGGCGCGTCCCAGAAACCGCCTTTCCACAAGAAAGAAAAAGCCATGAGAAAAATTGCACTGAAGATCCTGGACCCGCGCATGAACGATTATCTGCCGGCCTACGCAACCAGCGGCTCCGCCGGCCTGGATTTGCGGGCCTGCGTGGATGCCCCGCTGTCCTTGCCGCCGGGCGCGACGGAGCTCGTGCCCACGGGCCTTTCCATCCATATCGCCGATCCGGCCTACGCGGCCATGATTCTGCCGCGTTCCGGCCTGGGGCATAAGCACGGCATCGTGCTGGGCAATCTGGTGGGCCTGATCGATTCCGATTATCAGGGCCCGCTGATGGTGTCGGTATGGAATCGCGGCCAGCAGGACTTTACGCTGCAACCGATGGATAGGCTGGCGCAGCTGGTGGTGGTGCCGGTGCAGCAGATCGAGTTCGATATCGTCGATGAATTCGAAGACAGCGATCGCGGCGCCGGCGGCTTCGGTAGCACGGGGCGCGGCTGACCACGTGCTTCTACGCTGGGCTGTGAACTAATCTTCTGCTGCGCAGATCATTCTTCCCCGGCCTTTCTCTTCGATTGATCGCTTTGATTGATCGCTTCCTTGCTTCCTTATGACGCCGTGGTGGGCTGGCCTGAGCCGGGCTTCGCCTCGCCGCAATTCCGGCTTCGCCGGAATTTCCCGCGCAGCCGGCCTGGATTCGGGGTCGGGCGCGAACTCGCAAAAATCAGTCCCCCGGACTGATTTTTACTCAAACATGCGCGCCCTCTTACGCCCCCGATCCAGGCCGGCCGCACGGCGCGCTCAAGCTCCGCCCGGCCCAGGCCAGCCCGCCACGGCTGTGCAAAGAATGGTTGAACGAAGCGAAGCCTATCAGGCCAGATCGCACCATATCCGCGACCGTCATCGGCGCTTGCCGCAAAGGCGGGATGGCGGGGGTCGGGGCTTGCGAATTCGGGAGCGTCGCGGCATAGTCCCGGAACGGGACCGCGGACGGTGAGCAGGCCCCGGCCCCCGCCATCCCGC
>JBEBYL010000037.1:0-24353 GCA_040391135.1 Pusillimonas sp.
CCCAACGCAAGTATTTGCGTAAAACCAACATAAAAGAACAAACCTTCCATCAAGCAAGCAAAAACAATGAGCGATTTAAGCAGCGTCTGGTCCGCTTGCGGCGTGCCGGTTTTGAAATTTGGATCGGCGATTGCATCGATGAAGGGGATCAGGAATTCGTCTTTTGCGCGAATGGATGGAACCTCGTTGTACGCATTGAAGATCTCGGCTTCATCCAGGTCCAGGCTTTCGACGATGTACTGATAAGCGTGCGTGTGTATGGCTTCTTCAAATGCCTGGCGCAACAGGAACTGGCGGCATTCCGGCGCGGTGATATGCCGGTAGGTGCCCAGCACGATGTTGTTGGCGGCAAGCGAGTCGGCGGTCACGAAGAAGCCCAGATTGCGCTTGACGATGCGGCGCTCGTCCTCGGTCAGGCCGTTGGGGTTCTTCCACAATGCGATGTCGCGAGACATATTGATTTCTTGCGGCATCCAGTGGTTGGAGCAGGTGGCCAGGTATTTTTCCCAGGCCCATTTGTACTTGAACGGAACCAGCTGGTTGACGTCCGTCTTGCCGTTGATGATGCGTTTGTCGGCGGCGCGCACGCGCCCGCCGGCATCGGCCGCCGCGGAAGCCGGTGCGGCGGGCGCGGCGATGGCGTTGTCGGCCGCGCCTTGCGTGGCGCGCGGGGCGCCGGCATGGGGGGTGGGGGCGCTGGCGGGTGTAGCCGGGGTATCTTCCCAATTCAACATAATGATTTCCTGTATCTGGTTATTGGCAGGCTTCGCATTCTTCGAAGCCTTCGTCGCCGGGGCGCATGGTGCATGCGGCGCCCATTATTTCCGCCTCAGGCAGCGCTGCGACCGCCGGGGCTGCCGCCGCAGCGGCAACCGGACTGGACTCGCCCATGGATACGGCATTGAGCTCGCCGCCGCGACCGGTGGATTTTTCGGCATTGGTCGCACCGATGGAGCGCAGGTAGTAGGTGGTCTTCAATCCGCGCACCCACGCCAGCTTGTAGATGTCGTCCAGCTTCTTGCCCGAGACGCCGGCCATGAAGATGTTCAGCGACTGCGCCTGGTCTATCCACTTAGAGCGCCGCGCGGCGCATTCGACCACCCAGGTGGGATCGACTTCGAAGGCGGTCGCATAAAGTTCGCGCAGGTCGTTGGGGATGCGGTCGATGCGCGCCAGGCTGCCGTCGAAATATTTCAGGTCGGCGACCATGACTTCATCCCACAGATTGCGTTCCTTCAGGTCGTGGACCAGGCAGTCGTTGACCACGGTGAACTCGCCCGAAAGATTGGACTTGACGTACAGGTTGCGGTAGTTGGGCTCGATGCATGGCGAAACGCCGATGATGTTCGAGATGGTGGCCGTGGGAGCGATCGCCACGCAATTGGAGTTGCGCATGCCGTATTGGGCGATGTGGGCGCGCAGCGAGTCCCAGTCCATCGTGCTGCTGTCGTCGACCTCGACGTAGCCGCCGCGCTCTTCGCGCAGCATGGCCAGCGTGTCTTGCGGCAGGATGCCGCGATCCCACAGCGAGCCCTTGAAGCTGGCGTAATGGCCGCGCTCGGCAGCCAGCTTGCTGGACGCCCAGTAGGCGTAATAGCAGGTGGCTTCCATGGAGCGATCGGAGAACTCGACGGCGGCATCGGAGGCGAAGGGCACGCGCATCATGTGCAGGCAGTCCTGGAACCCCATGACACCCATCCCGACCGGGCGGTGGCGCACGTTGGAGTTGCGCGCCTTGGGCACGGCGTAATAGTTGATGTCGATGACGTTGTCGAGCATGCGCATCGCTATGGTGATGGTGCGCTCGAGTTTTTCGTGATCGAGCACGTACTGGCCGCTGGCGTCCTGCTTCAGGTGGGCCGCCAGGTTGACCGAGCCCAGGTTGCAGACGGCGATTTCAGACTCGTTGGTATTGAGCGTGATCTCGGTGCACAGATTGGAGCTGTGTACGACGCCCACGTGCTGCTGGGGCGAACGGATGTTGCAAGGATCCTTGAAGGTGATCCAGGGATGGCCGGTCTCGAACAGCATGGACAGCATCTTGCGCCACAGCGACGTGGCGGGAATCTTCTTGTACAGGGGCATTTCGCCGCGGGCCACCTTGTCTTCATAGCCCAGGTAGGCGGCTTCGAACTCGCGGCCGTACTTGTCGTGAAGGTCGGGTGCATCGGAAGGGGAGAACAAGGTCCATTCGCCGTTTTCCATAACGCGCTTCATGAACAGGTCGGGGATCCAGTTGGCCGTGTTCATGTCGTGCGTGCGGCGGCGCTCGTCGCCGGTGTTCTTGCGCAGTTCCAGGAACTCTTCGATGTCCAGGTGCCAGGTTTCCAGGTAGGCGCATACCGCGCCCTTGCGCTTGCCGCCCTGGTTGACCGCGACGGCGGTATCGTTGACCACTTTAAGGAAGGGCACGACACCCTGGCTTTCGCCATTGGTGCCCTTGATGTGGCTGCGCAGGGCGCGCACGGGCGTCCAGTCGTTGCCCAACCCGCCGGCGTACTTGGCCAGCAGCGCGTTTTCCTTGATGGCGTCGTAAATGCCGGCCAGGTCGTCGGATACGGTCGTCAGATAGCACGAGGACAATTGGGAATGCAGGGTGCCCGAGTTGAACAGGGTGGGCGTGGAGCTCATGAAGTCGAAGGACGACAGCACTTCGTAGAATTCGATGGCGCGCGCTTCGCGGTCGATTTCGTTGAGCGCCAGGCCCATGGCGACGCGCATGAAGAAGACTTGCGGAAGCTCGATGCGGCGGCCGCGCAGATGCAGGAAGTAGCGGTCGTACAGCGTTTGCAGGCCCAGGTAATTGAACTGCTGGTCGCGGTCGGCCTTCAGGGCGGCGCTGAGCTTGGGCAGGTCGAATTGAGCCAGTTTTTCGTCGAGCAGGCCGCCTTCGATGCCGGTTTTGATGAAGGTGGGGAAGTATTCGCCGTAGCGGGTGTGCATCTCGGTTTGCGACACTTCCTCGCCCAGGACTTCCTTGCGGATGGTATGCAGCAGAAGGCGTGCGGTGACCTGGCTGTATGACGGATCGGTTTCGACCATGGCGCGGGCCGACAGGATGGCGGACTTGAAGACCTCGTCGACGGGAATGCCGTCGTAGATGTTCTTGACCGTTTCCTTGAGGATGGCGTCCGCGTCGATCTCGTGCGGCAGGTTCTGTCCGGCCTCGGCAATGGTGGAGCGCAGCTTGCCCAGATCCAGGGGGCGCTTGATGCCGTTGTCGGTAACGCTAAGAGTGCTTTGCTCGGCGGCGGGCTGAGCCGGCACGCTGCGGGCGCGCTCCTGCGAGCGTTTTTCGCGATACAGTACATAGGCGCGCGCGACGTCATGTTCGCCGGAACGCATGAGCGCCAGCTCGACCTGGTCCTGGATTTCTTCTATATGGAAGGTGCCGCCGCTGGGGCGGTTGCGCACCAGGGCATTGACGGCCTGAGCGGTAAGGTTCTCGACCAGTTCGCGAACACGCGCGGATGCGGCGCCTTGTCCGCCATTGACCGCCAGAAAGGCCTTGGTCATGGCGATGGCTATCTTGCTCGGTTCAAAACCGACGACCGCGCCATTGCGTCGGATGATGTGGAAGTTTTCCCATTGGCTGCCGCTTTCGGGCTTGGCGGAAACAGGTGCGCCGCGAGGGGCGGCGTCGGGCCTGGAATCAGCGATTTGTGTGGTTTGCATGAAGGCTCCTGGGAGAAGAAAAACGTACCGGTTGATGCACGTTGAACAGCGTTCTTTGTTTGGGTGGACTGCACGCCGCGCGGCGAGGCGCAGTATGTTGCGAGTATCGTTTTTTAGCGATTAAACCACAATATGTTGTGGTCTTGTTTTTATGGAACACTAATTGTAGTGAGCGAATAGCGGGTAGGCAAGGGCTTGTATTTTTAAATTTTTATGCTTGTTTTGCTAAAAAAACGGGGCCTCGTCATGCGAGGCCCCGGCCGGCTTGGCGTAGCGCTCGTTTACCGCTTATGCGCGTGCCTGGAAAAAAATATTGTTAACGTTCATGACAGGCTGCCCCAGGGCGGCCTGCAACTGACTTAGCCGTTCTTCGTAGGCTTTTGCATTGGCTTGCTTGACATGGCCGAAGCCCCGGATCATTTGCGGCAGCTCCGCCAGTTCCAGCGCCTTGGCGAAATTGCCCTCGTTCAGCTGCTCCAGCATGGACAGGACGGCTTGCCGGTATTCCACGATAAGCCGCCGCTCCATTTTGCGTTCGCCGCTGTATGAAAACACATCCAGCCAGGTGCCCCGCAGCTTTTTACAGCGGGCCAGCAGGCGGAATGCTTTTTCCATCCCGGGGCCGAAGGTCATTTTGCGCGGAATGCCCGTGCGGGGATCGCGTCTTGCCAGCAGCGGGGGGGCAAGATGGAATTGCAGGGTGTAGTCCCCTTCGAATTTCTCGGCCAGTTCCTTGCGGAAGTCGCCATCGGTGTACAGGCGGGCCACCTCGTACTCGTCCTTGTAGGCCATCAGCTTGTACAGGGAACGGGCCACCCGGGGGGCCAGGCGCGGCCGGGCATCCGGGTGCAGGGCGCGCTCCGCGGCCAGCACCTTGTCCACCAGGCCGGTGTATTGCCGTGCATAGCGCTCGTCCTGATAAGCGGTCAACGAGGCGCGGCAGCGCTCCACGATCGTGTCCAGCGATTCCGGCATATGGACGACCACCGCTTTTTCATCCGTCCGGGCCGGCTGCAGGGCCTGCGGCTGGCTGGCGGCAAGCCGCCCCAGGCGGAAAGCCTCCTGGTTCGCCTGCACGGCCACCCCGTTCAGGCCGAGGGCATGGAAAATGGCTTCCTCGCCAAGCGGGATGCCGCCTTCTTGCCAGGCAAAGCCCAGCATCAACATATTGGCAAGGATGCTGTCGCCGAAATAGCGGGTAGCCAGCGTTTGGGCATCCAGTTCACGCGTGTTCGGTTCGCCGGCGGCGGCGCGCAGGGTGTCGATCAGCGCGCGAGGGTCCAGGTCGACCTGAGGATCCCGCGTGAATTCCGCCGTGGGCGCCAGATAGGTATTGATGATGGTCCGGGTGTGGCCGTGGCGCAGGGCCTGCAGGGTTTCCGATTTTGCCGCGGCAACCGTGTCGCACAGGATGGCGACGTCGGCCTGCCCCGGGTCTATCCGCACGGCGCCGATGGGCTCGGCGCTGTCGGACAGGCGTATATGGCTGATGACCGCGCCGCCCTTTTGCGCCAGGCCGGTAATGTCCAGCACGGATGCCGCGCGGCCTTCCAGATGCGCGGCCATCGACAGGATGGCGCCGACGGTAATGACTCCGGTGCCGCCTATGCCGGCCACCAATATATTGCAGTGGCCTTTCCGCTCCGCGAAAACGGGTGCGGGCAGTTGGGCGACCAGATCGCGCAGTCTTTGGCGGTCGGCCGGCGCCGCGTTCGCGGCCTTGCGCGGCGTTCCGCCCAGTACGGAGACGAAACTGGGACAGAAGCCGTCGACGCAGGAATAGTCCTTGTTGCAACTGGACTGATCGATGGCGCGCTTGCGGCCGAATGGGGTTTCCACCGGCGTCAGCGACAGGCAATTGGATTGCGTGCTGCAGTCGCCGCAGCCTTCGCATACGGCGGTATTGATGAACAGGCGGCGCGCCGGGTCGGGAAAGGCCTTTTTCTTTCGGCGCCTGCGTTTTTCGGCGGCGCAGACCTGGTCGTGGATCAGGACGGTGACACCCGGGATGGCGCGCAGTTCGCGTTGCAGAGCGTCCAGTTCGTGGCGGTCATGCACTGTCACACCGTCGGTCAAGCGCACGCCCCGGTATTTTTCCGGCTCGTCGGTGGTGATCAGTACGCGTTTTACCCCCTCGCCCAGCATCTGCTGGCAGATTTGCGGAACAGACAGCGAGCCATCCACCGGCTGGCCGCCGGTCATGGCCACCGCGTCGTTGAACAGAATCTTGTAGGTGATGTTGGCGTTTGCCGCGACGGCCTGTCGGATGGCCAGATAGCCCGAATGGAAATACGTGCCTTCGCCCATGTTCTGGAAGACATGCGGCATGCGCGTATAGCGCGACAGGCCTATCCAGTCGGCGCCTTCCCCGCCCATTTGGGTCAGGCCGCTGGTTTCGCGGTCCATCCAGGTCGCCATGTAGTGGCAGCCCACCCCTGCCAGCGCCTGGCTGCCTTCGGGCACCTTGGTCGAGGTGTTGTGCGGACAGCCCGAACAGAAATAAGGGCGCCGCGTCAATCCGGCCGGCGCGGCGAGGGTGTCGGCGTCCAGGGCGCAGTCCGTTTCCGGCAGGGCCGTCCCGCCCGCCTGGCGCAGCCAGCGCCGGAGCGCGCCGGCAACCAGGGCTGGGCGCAATTGCCCTTCCCGAGGCACCAGCGCTTCATTTTCCAGATCGCGTTTGCCGGCGACCCGGGGGCGGATCGCCTGGTTGAAGAGCAGATCCTTGATCTGGCTTTCAATGACCGGCGCCTTTTCCTCGATGACCAGGATCTCGTCCAGTCCTTGCGCGAATTCCATGAAGCCGGGTCCATCGATCGGCCAGCTAAGGCCTATCTTATAGTGGCGCAATTCCGGCAAGGCCCGTCCGGGCTGCGCATCGGCCAACTGCCGCAAGGCGTCTTGCGTATCCAGGAAGGCCTTGCCCGTGGTGACGATGCCCAAGCGAGCGTTGGGGGCCGGGTCCACCAGGCGATCCAATGAATGCAGCCGCGAGAAGGCCTTGACTGCTTCCAGGCGGGCGGCGATCCGGTTCTCGATGCCGGGCGTAAGAAACTCGCTGGCGCTGTATTCCAGGGCGCCGTTGTGAGGATCGCCATCGGGCACGCTGAAATCGGGCATGGGCTGCAGCGTGAATGAGCGGCCGCTTTCAACGGTTTCAGTCACGGCCTTGAAGGCGACCCAGGCGCCGCTGTAGCGCGACAGTGCCCAGCCCCACAAGCCGAACAGTTCGTATTCATCGACCGAGGCCGGATGCACGATGGGTATGCCCCAGGCCAGCAGCGAGGTTTCGCTGGCATGCGGAATGGACGACGAGGCGGCGGTGTGGTCGTCGCCCACGATCAGCAGCACGCCGCCGGCTTTCGAGGCGCCGGCCGCATTGCCGTGGTGCAGCGCGTCCCCGGCGCGATCCACGCCCGGGCCTTTGCCGTACCACATGGCGAATACGCCGTCGACGGTCCTGTCGTCGCGGATTCCGGCCTGCTGCGTGCCCATGACGATGGTCGCGCCAAGGTCTTCATTGATGGAAGGCAGGAAATTGACCTGGTGCTCGTCCAGTTGCTTCCGGGCCCGCCACATTGCCATATCGACGCCGGCCAGCGGAGAGCCTCGATAGCCGGTGACGAAGCCGGCGGTATTCAGGCCCCGGGCCCGATCGGCGCGGCGTTGGGACAGCAGCAGACGGACCAGAGCCTGGGTGCCGGTCAGGAAAATGCGCCCCGACGTCGCGGTCAGGTTTTCGTCCAGGCGGTATTGGGTATCGAGAGAGGGCGAAGACATAGAAAACTCCATTGTTCCCACCCATGATAGAGATCCCTCCCGCTGTTTTTATTGCTATTTCATAGCGTAAAATCCCTAGAAATTGAAATGAACATTTCAAAATGTTGGGTATATGGACAAGACTGATATCAAAATCCTGAAGCAGCTGCAAAAAGAAGGCCGCTCGTCGGCACAGCAGCTATCCGAGCATGTCGGCTTGTCCGCCGCGCCGGTGTGGCGCCGGGTCAAGGCGCTGGAAGCCGCGCAGGTCATCCAGGGCTATTACGCCAAGGTCGATCGCAATAAGGTCGGTCTTCAAGGCTGCATGTTCACGCAGATCAGCCTGGAGCGGCATTCGGCGGACATAGTCGAGAACTTCGAGCGATCGGTGCGCGACGCACCCGAAGTCCTGGAGTGCTATGCCGTGACCGGCGACGCCGATTTTCTGCTGAAGATCGTGGTGCCCAGCCCGGAAGCGT
Organism: Pusillimonas sp.; assembly: GCA_040391135.1. Lineage (GTDB taxonomy): Bacteria > Pseudomonadota > Gammaproteobacteria > Burkholderiales > Burkholderiaceae_B. The sequence continues at coordinate 7,911 of JBEBYL010000037.1, forward strand.
ACGACAGCTTCCTGCACCGTTTCCTGTTCAATCTCCCGGGCGTGCGCCAGACCCGGACCATCGTGGCATTGCGCGAGATCAAGCACGATGCCAAGCTGCCTTTGTAGGAAGGCGCGGCCGCCGCGATGAGACGGCCTTCAGGCTCAAAGGTAGAGCATGGTCTTGGCCAGCAGGATGATGCCCACCATGTGCGTGAAGACGCTGATATGTATGCGCTGCACATAGCGGGTCTTGAGCAGGCCTTTGCCGCCCAGGACCATGGCGGTTATGAAATGGCCCAGCACGCTTAGCGCCAGGACTATCTTTATTGTCAGCAGCATGGCAAAGGTGCTGTCCAGCGGATGGGCCAGCACCGCCCTGTAGTGCCAGGCCATGCCGATGCCAGCCCCGTACAGGACCAGCAGCGTCCAGGGCATGATGCGGCGCGCACGGCGGCCTATGGCGCCCTCCACCTGGCGCATGGCTTCGCGCGGGACATGCTTGCGCACCCCTTCCAGCATCAGTACTTCAAAAAATACCGTACCCACGAAGATGAAGGCCGCGAACAAATGCAGCGTGATCAGAACGACGTAATTCATGATGGAAGGCGCTCCACTGCCACAAGCACCGCGGCGCTTGGCACGCGCGGCGGTTCAGGTAGAATTATTTTTAGCGGAAAGCCGGTCCCCCAAAAAGGCGGGCGGTGGATTCCGGACGATAGGATTGTAGGTCGCCGGTTCTGCGGCGGCCGTCGATACCCCACGCAGCTTGTGGTTTTGCAAGGACGGCACCATGTTTGAACTTCTTTTTCGCCGGCGCGCGATATTCGCGAGCCTGTTTGCGGCGGCATTGCTGGCAGCCTGCGCGGCGCCCAGCAAACCGCCGCCCGTGGAAAAGCCGCAACCCACGTGCCAGGCGCCGGCCCAAGGCGATGCGCTGGTCGGAAACTGGCTAAGCGTTCGCAAGGAAAAGGGCGTCGCGGGCGAATTGCGCACCTTGTTCACCCTGCATCCCGATGGCACCATGGCGTATACCGAGCAGCTCAAGCGCGGCAGCAAGCCATCGCAAGGGCTCTCCGAGGCTGGGTGCTGGAAGCGGGACGGCCAGGCCCTGGTCTTGCAGACGCTGCAGTCCAATGGCATGCCTATCGATACCAGCGACCCCATCTACACCAATCGCTATGTGGTCTCTTCGCTAAGCGGCAATTCACTTGCCATGCGCCATGCCGATGGGTCCGCCATCAAGGCCCGACGCATGTCGCCAGGGTATCGGTTGCCGTTCTAACCCGCGGCCCGGCGTGCATTGCCGGGCAGTGTTCCCTTGCCGCGGATCGCATTGGCCGATTTAAGCTCATCGCGCTCCAGCATGCCGTTGGCCGAGTGCCATAAGTGATGCCGCATGGCGGCGTAGGCCTGGTCGGGATCGCCGGCCAGGATCGCCGCCGCAATGGCCTCGTGCTGCGCTATTGAGTCCTTGATGATCTGCTCGGTTCCCACCGCCTGGCGCAGCAAGGTCATGAAAACCGCCAATTGATATCTGTCGATCAGTTCGGCCAGTTCGGCGTTGTCGCTCATTTTGACAATGGCCTGGTGGAATTCCCTGTTGTGCACGATGAAGGACTGCATGACCAGCTTGCGCTTGTGATGCTGACCCTGTTCCACAATGGCGCTGAAGCAAGTCCGGTTATCGCCCAGGTCGATGCGCTCCGCCGCCAGGCGGGCGGCCTGGCCTTCCAGTGCTTCGCGTATCTGGAAGAGATGAATGATTTCGGTGCGCGAAAGCCGGCGGACCACGGCTCCACGATTTGGAATCAACTCTATCAGCCTGTCGGCGGCCAATCGCCGGAATGCCTCGCGCAGCGGGCCGCGGCTGATGCCCAGTTCTTCGATCAGATCCCGCGAGATAAGGCGTTGGCCCGGAGCCAGACTGCCCTCGAGAATCTGCTCTTTCAATATGGCCGCGACACGCTCGACGGTGTCGCCGCTGCGAAGGACTGCTTCTGTCGCGCCGATACCGGAGGGTTTCATTTTGTTTTGCATTGTTAAAACAGGATGATGACAAATATAAGGATATAGTTTAATCTAAAAGTGTAGGACAAAAATATATTACACCTATATCTTAGGAGACAAACATGAGATTCAAGCCTCTATTGAAATTGGCGGCGAACGGCCTGCTTTTGGCCGGTTTTCTGGCCGGCGGCCAAGCCGCCGCCGTCAACCTGACGGTCACGCACTGGGCGGACGGCATGTACGGCGCGCCTTTCGCGGTCGCTCTTGAAAAAGGGTTTTTCAAGGAGGCGGGAATCGACGTTACGGGATTCATCACTTCGCAAGGCGGGGGAACCACGGTCCGAAACGCCCTCGCGTCCGATATTCCATATGGCGAGGTTGCCTTGTCGGCCGCTATCGCGGCCATCAAGCAAGGGGTGAAACTGACCATCGTCCATGGCGGTGTCATCAGCCTGGCGGATAACGTCTGGGTGGCCATGAAAGACTCCCCCCTGTCGTCGATCGAAGACCTGAAGGGCAAGCGCCTGGGCTATAGCAGTCCCAAATCGGTAACCGACATGGTCTCGACCATCGCCTTGAGCAACCGGGGCCTGCTGGACAGCGTCGAGCGCAAGACCGTGGGCAGCCTCAGCTCGGCGTATACCGCCTTGCGCGAAGGCGGAGTCGATGTCATCTACATGACTGAGCCGGTGCTGAGCCGCGAAAAAGACAACATCAAGATCGTGTTCAGGTCGCAAGACGAGATCCCCCGCATGACCCAGACCGTGGGCATCGTGCGTAGCGATTACTTGAAGAAGAATCCGGAAATCATCAAGTCCATCATCGAAGGACGCCGCAAAGGGGTCGACTATTTGATGAAGCATCCCGAGGAAGCCGGAGACATCCTGGCCAGGCAGTACAAGATGGATCCGAAGATCACCAAATCGGCGATCCATGACATCCTGGCCGCGAAAGGCACGTACTGGAGCACCGGAAAATTCGATTACGAAGGCATGGACGGCATGCTCAAGGGCCTGGTCCTGGTCAAGGCGATTGAAGCGGGCCCATTCGATTGGACGGCGATTGTGGATGAAAGCCTGTTGCCCGCCGATCAACGCAGCAAATAAGAGCCCAGCCATGCTTTCTCTGGATACGAATCCCGTGGTGGCGGAGCGTGCCCTGTGCGGTACGGCTCACGTCGCCGTCGCGGGGGCGACCAAAACCTTCGCCGTGCTTGATGGCGCGCCGGTCCATGCCCTGGGTCCTGTCACGTTCGACCTGCGGCAGGGCGAGTTCTTCTCCGTCGTGGGGCCTTCGGGCTGCGGCAAGTCGACGCTGCTCGACCTCGTGGCCGGGCTAAGCGCGCCCACCGAAGGCCATATCCATTTCGAAGGGGCCGAAGTCAGGGGGCAAGTGCCCGAAGGCGTCGCCGTGGTGTTCCAGGAGGACGCCAGCTTCCCCTGGCTGACCGTCTTCGACAACGCCGCCTTCGGAGCCCGCCGCAACGGCTTGCGGGAAAGCGAAGTGAAGGAACGGGTGGATCATGCCCTGGCGTTCATGGGCCTGGCGGGTTTTGCCAAGTCCTATCCGGCGCAATTGTCCGGGGGCATGCGGCAGCGTGTATGCATCGCCCGGGCGATGGTGCTTCGTCCGCGCCTGATGCTGCTGGACGAGCCGTTTGGCGCGCTGGACCAGCAGACCCGCTTGTTGATGGGCGAGGAAATGCTCAAGCTCTGGCGCGAGACGGGCTCCACGGTGATGCTCATTACCCATTCCATAGACGAAGCCGTATTGCTGTCCGACCGCATAGGAACCATGTCGGCGCGCCCGGGCACTTTCATCGATATCGTTGAAACGGGATGGAGCCGGGAACGCGGCAGCGAAACCGCCATGGATCCGCGCTATGGCGCCCTGCAGTCGCAAATATGGGGAATGTTGCGCAATGAGTCGCTCAAGGCATTGGGGTTGCGGGCATGAGCGAAGCGGCGATGGCCATTCCCGCGTCGCGCCGTACAAGCGTGGCGGCTGTGTTGTACCGGCATCGCGTCGTCCTTCTGCGCTGCCTGTTCATCATCCTGGCCGTTGCGCTGCTTGAACTGGCCAGCCGCCAGGCATGGATCGATCCCGTGTCCTTCATCCCGCCGTCCGAAATGGCCTTGAGCGCCTGGAAGCTGCTCCTGCACGGCACGTATCGGGACGACATGCTCATGACGCTTTCGTCCGCCGCCCTGGCGATACTGCTGGCCATATCCACGGGCTTCCTGTTCGGCCTCATGCTGTACAAGCTGCCGCGCTTGCGCCGCGTGCTGGATCCCTTGCTGCTTTCGTACTACGCGGTGCCGATCTTCGTTTTGTACCCCATGCTGATCGTCCTTTTCGGCTTGAACCGGTGGCCCTTGATCATGCTGGGCTTTCTGTTCGCCGTGGTGGCCATGGCGGTGAATACCCTCAATGGCCTGGAACGCATTCCCAAGGTCCTGCTTCGCACGGCAAGAATGCTGCGCATGGGACGCGTGCAGGAAGTGTGGCTGATCAAGCTGCCGGCCAGTCTTCCGTTTGTGTTCACCGGGATCAAGCTTTCCATTGTGTATTCCTTCATTGCCGTCATTGGCGGGGAATTCCTGCTGTCGGGGACAGGCTTCGGGTACCAGATCGCTTTCGCCTATAACAATTTCGACAATCAAACGATGTATGGCCTGATGCTGTTGCTGCTGGTTTTCGTGGGCACGCTCAACCTTATCCTGCACGCCGCCGAGCAGCGTCTTTATCAGCGCCGCGTTTTGAAGGAGCCGACATGAGCCCGGACATCAAGCCCGGAGTGGCGCGGGACCGGTGGCTGGATGTGCTGCTTCTGGTCGTTGGCATGCTGCTTGTGTGGCAGGGAGCAAGCTGGGGCCTGGGCATCGAGGTGCTGCCCGGGCCCGTGCGCACGCTGGCGCAATTGCAGCGTGAAATTGCGGACCCCGACTTTCCCAAGCACCTGATCGAGACCAGCAAGGCATTCTTTACCGCGCTGCTGATTGCCGTGCTGGCCGGTACCAGCCTGGGCTTGATTCTGGGGGCGCGCAGGCTGGCCGGCGACGTGATGGAGCCGATACTGATTGCTTTGTATTCGATACCGAAAATTTCCCTGTATCCGATCATTCTCCTGATGTTCGGGCTGGGCCTGTCGGCCAAGATCGCATTCGGCGTGATCCACGGCATCATCCCCATCGTCATCTTCACCATGACGGCGGTGCGCAACATCCGTCCCGTCTACCTGCGCTCCATCCGCACCCATAGGCTGACGCCATGGCAGGGAGCGCTGCATGTGCTGATCCCCGCCACCGTGCCCGAGATCGTGGCCGGCCTGCGCATCGGATTCTCGCTCACGCTGCTGGGAACGCTGCTGGGCGAAATGTTCGCATCGCAGCGAGGCATCGGCCACCTGTTGATGCTGGCCATCGACAGGAACAATCCTCCGACCATCATGGCGCTGGCCATGATGCTGTTTTTGTTTGCCACGGCGGTCAGCATCGGCTTGCTGCAGTGGGATCGCCATCTACGGCGTGGAACGCAACCTTAGAGATCGACAATGGCTACCAAAAAAGTACTCAAACATATTCTTGCCTCCGGTGAATTCGTGGCGGCACCCGGCGTGTTCGACATGTTTTCCGCGCTTATCGCGGATCAGCTCGAATTCAAGGCGCTGTACATGACCGGGTACGGCATCTCGGGCTCCTATCTTGGCCTGCCCGATGCCGGCCTGGTCACCTACACGGATATGGTGGGACGTGCGGGGGTCATTGCGCAAGGCATAGGCAAGCCTCTGATCGCGGACGCCGACACAGGGTTTGGGGGGCTTTTGAACCTGCGCCACACCATACGCGGTTACGAGGCGGCCGGAGTCCAGGCGATCCAGTTCGAAGACCAGGAAATGCCCAAGAAATGCGGCCATACTCCCAGCCGCAGGGTCATCCCCCTGCCGGAAATGCTGAAGAAAATCGAAGTGGCCGCGGAGGCGCGGCGCAGCGACGACACCTTGCTTATCGCGCGCACCGATTCGCGCACCAGCCTGGGCCTGGATGAAGCCATCAAGCGCGGCCAGGCCTTTGCCAAGGCGGGCGCCGACATCGTCTTCGTCGAATCGCCCGAGTCCGCCGAGGAGTTTCGCCGGATAGGCGGCGAGATCGACGGGTGGCTGCTGGCGAATATGGTGCCCACCGGGCGCTCGCCGGAAATCCCGGCCGCGACCTTGCGCGAATGGGGCTTCAATGTCGCCATCTATCCCGCCCTGGGAATGGGCGTGGCGACAGCCGCGCTGGCGGCCGGATACAAGCATCTGGAGGCAAATGGACACACCATGGACATGAACGTGCCCTCGTATTCGATGGATCAGTTGCACAAGCTGGTCGGCTTTGACGATGTATGGGCGTTCGAGCGCCGCCATGCAACGGGCGATCTGAAAGGCGATTGACGTGAGCCATACTCTTTTCGACAAAATCTGGAACGCACACCAGGTGGCAAGCCTGCCGGGCGATATCAGCCTGCTGCATGTGGATCGCCATCTGATGCACGAACTGACCGGCGTGGACGCCATCAAAAGGCTCGAGAGCCGACAAATTCCCGTGCGCAATCCAGAGCTTACTTTCGCTACCCTGGATCATGTCACCTCTACCCAGCCGGGCAACCGGGCGGGCGATGCGCCATGGAGCACCGCAATGATAACGGCCATGCGGAAGGAGACAGCCAGCAGGGGAATACAGCTTTTCGATATCGACGACGGGCGCAAGGGAATCGTGCACGTTATCGGTCCGGAGCTTGGGCTGACCTTGCCAGGGCTGACGATAGTCTGCGCGGACAGCCATACATGCACCCATGGCGCGTTCGGCGCCATAGCCTGGGGCATCGGTTCATCAGAGCTGGTGCACGTTCTAGCGTCCCAGACCATACGGCAGAAACGGCCCAGGACCATGCGCATCGCCTTTCGGGGCGAACTGGCGGCGGGGGTCACCGCCAAAGACCTTATCCTGTACGTGATAGGGACGTTGGGTGCGTCGGCGGGCACCGGCCATGCGGTGGAGTTTGCCGGTCCGGCGATACGCGGCATGGGCATGGAAGCGCGCATGACGCTCTGCAATCTGTCTATCGAAATGGGCGCCAAGGTGGGCATGATCGCGCCGGATGAAACCACTTTCGAGTATCTACAGGGACGGGAGTTTGCTCCCCGGGCAGAGGCGTTCGACCAGGCCGTGGCGTATTGGCGAGGCTTGCCCTCCGGACCGGATGCGGTATACGACAAGGAAATCGAGCTTGATATCGACGCAGTGGCCCCGCAAGTCACCTGGGGCACCAGCCCGGAGCACGTGGCGGCGATCGACGCCATCGTTCCGGACCCTGACAAGGAAAGCGACCCGAAGCGGCGCAAGGCCTTTGCCGATGCGTTGCAGTATATGAATTTACAGCCCGGACAGCGTATCGACCAGATCGGAATAGACCGCGTGTTCATCGGATCCTGCACCAATAGCAGGTTGTCCGATTTGCGGGAGGCGGCGAAAATATTCAGCGGCAGGCATGTCGCCGCGGGTGTCACGGCCTGGGTCGTGCCCGGCTCCTTGCAAGTGAAGCGGCAAGCCGAAAGCGAAGGCTTGGACCGGATATTCCTGGCCGCCGGCTGCCAGTGGCGTGAACCGGGCTGTTCCATGTGCGTCGGAGCCAATGGCGACATGGTGGCGCCGGGCCAGCGCTGCATCTCGACATCGAACAGGAATTTCGTGGGCCGCCAGGGGCCCGGCGCCTTGACGCACCTGGCCAGCCCGGCTGTGGCGGCGGCCAGCGCGGTCATGGGCAGGATCGCCTCGCCGGCCATGATGGGGGGCAGGCCATGAAAGCGTTCTCGATATGCGAAGCCCATGCGGCGCCGCTCATGCGCGACAACATCGACACCGACCTGATCGTGCGCATCGAACGCATTGCGCAATTGAAGCGCGGCGAATTCGCGCCCTGGGCCTTCGAGGCATGGCGCTATCGGCCCGACGCGACGGAAAACCCCGATTTCGTGTTGAACAAGGAACCGTTCCGGCGTGCCGGCATACTGATAAGCGGCGCCAATTTCGGCTGCGGCAGTTCGCGGGAAATGGCGGTGTGGGCGCTCGAGGAGTTTGGCCTGCGCTGCATCATCGCGGAAAGCTACGGCGATATATTCTTCAATAACTGCCTGCAAAATGGGCTGTTGCCGATTACCCTGGACCGTGCCCGGATAGAGGCGCTGGCAAAGACAGCCCTGTCCGGCAGCCTGGTGAAAGTCGATTTGCGGACCTGCACCATCGCTACCGAGGCAACGGGAGACATCGACTTTGCTTTCCCCGAGATGCAAAGACAGGCCTTGCTGCTGGGGCAGGACGATATCCAGCAGACGCTGGCAATCGAGCAGCGGATCGAGGCGTTTCAAGAGCAGGACAGGCAAGCCCGTCCGTGGGCCTACCTGGCCGCCCGATAGCGCCGACCCGGCAGCTACAGCGCAGCCAGCCTTTCAAGCACCCGCTCGCGGCCCAGTATGGACAGCACCGCGCCGATGGCCGGCGTTTGTTTCTGGCCCGTTACCGCCAATCGCAAAGGGATGCCCAGCTTGGGCATCTTGACGCCATGCTCGGCCAGCAAGGCCTTGATCAGCGCATCCAGCCCCTCGGCTGACCAATCGGAGAGAGCGGCCGCTTTCACGGCGAAATCCGCCAGCAGCGTTTTCGCGGAGTCGTCCAGGTGCTCGGCCGCCAGTTCGGGGCCGGCAGGCGTATAAGGCCCGCAAAACAGCATGGCGCCGTCGGCCAACTGATTCAGGGTTTCCGCGCGGTCCTTGAGCAGGCCCATGACGGCGCCAAGGTCCACGGCGCCGGGATCGCCCTGGCGCTCGCGTATGCGCGGCGCGACCCTTGCGGCCAGATCGCCGTTATCGCTGTGTTTGATGTAGTGCGCATTCACCCAGTTCAACTTCTTGGGATCCCATTGCGCGGCCGACTTCGTCAGGTTGCGCGTGTCAAACCATTCGACCAATTGTTCGCGCGTGAAGAGTTCGTCGTTGCCATGGCTCCAGCCCAGCCGGGCCAGATAGTTGATCATGGCTTCGGGCAGGTAACCTTCTTTGTCGTACTCCATGACGTTGACCGCGCCGTGGCGCTTGGAGAGCTTTTCGCCGTCCGGCCCCAGGATCATCGGCACGTGCCCGTACTCGGGCAGGGCGGCGCCCAGGGCGCGCAGGATATTGATCTGGCGCGGCGTGTTGTTGACGTGATCGTCGCCGCGCAGCACATGCGTGATCTTCATATCCCAATCGTCGACCACCACGCAGAAATTGTAGGTCGGTGTGCCGTCGGGCCGAGCGATGATCAGGTCGTCCAGTTCGCTGTTGTCGAAACTGATGGGGCCTTTGATCAGGTCGTTCCAGCCGGTGGCGCCTTCCTGGGGATTCCTGAAGCGGACCACCGGCTTGCGGCCGGCGGGCGGGGCGGGCAGTGTTTTGCCGGCTTCGGGCCGCCACGTGCCGTCGTAGCGCGGCTTCAGGCCGGCGGCCCGCGCTTTCTCGCGCATGGCTTCGACTTCCTCGGGGCTGCTGTAGCAGTGGTATGCGGTGCCGTCGTCCAGCATTTTGGCGATGACCTCGCGGTACCGGTCCATGCGCTTCATTTGGTAGAACGGGCCTTCGTCGGGTTGCATGCCCAGCCATTCCATGCTGTCCAGGATGGCCTGCACCGCTTCGGGGGTGGAGCGCTCCACGTCGGTGTCCTCGATGCGCAGCACGAATACGCCCTTGTGATGGCGTGCGAAAGCCCAGGAAAACAGGGCTGTGCGAGCCCCGCCCAGATGAAGGTAGCCGGTGGGGGAGGGTGCGAAGCGGGTGCGGACAGTGGAGGTGGCGGAAGTGGTCATGACGAGTCGTTAGGCTTTAGAATGCGCAGGATGATAGGCACGCATCGGATAGGGAAGCGATTCGCTATTTTAGAGTACACACCAATTCTTGCTGAAAACCGGATCTAGCATGCCCCGACACCATCTGGCCGCGTTATTTGAGCCGCGCACGGTTCTCGTGCTGGCCGACGAGCCGCCGTCTGTGGTTCGGGATACGCCACGCTGGCTGCAAAGCGCCCTGACCTTTGTTCGGATCGAACCGGGCAAGCCCGTCGTTCTACCCGATACGCTGGCCGGCGTGGGATCGAAGTCGAGGCTGGATCAGGCCCTGGTATGCATTTCACCGCAACGCTTGCCCGAGGTTTTGCAGGCGCTGAAAGCCTACCGGCCCAGAAGCCTGGTCCTGCTGCCGCACCGGGACCCTTCCGCCGACCCCGTCGAAGACATGATTTATTGCCGATCGTGGGGGACGCTGAACGACTGCACCATACTGGGCCCACGCGCCTTTGGCATGCAGCGGCCCCATCTGGGACTGAATCTTAGCCTGCAGCCCAAGCTGGCCCTGGGCGGCCGGGTTGCGCTGGTTGCCCAGTCGCGCTCCATTGCCGCGGCGGTCCTCGATTGGGCCGAAGACATCAGCCTTGGCTTTTCGGCCGTGGTATCGGTGGGCGACGAGTCCGACGTCGATATTCCCGCCGTCCTCGATTACCTGGCAATGGACCAGCGCACCGACAGCATTGCCCTGTATCTTGAAGAGGCCTCGTCATCGCGGCGCTTTACCAGCGCCTTGCGCGCGGCGGCCAGCATCAAGCCGGTTGTTGTGCTCAAGGCGGGGCGCAAGGGCGACGACTCGCCCGCTCAGGATGCGGTGTTCGATGCCTTGTTGCGGCGGGCCGGAGCGGTCCGCATCCGTTATTTTGTCCAGCTCTTTTCGGCGCTGAAGGTGCTGGGGCATACGCGCCGAACGCGCGGACGCAAGATAGCCCTGTTTTCCAATGGCAATGGCGCCGCCCAACTGGCGCTGGACGTCATGGGCGACAACGAGTCGGTCTTTCCGGCCGAACTGTCGCTGGCCAGCATCAAGGCCTTGAATGAACTGCTCGAGCCGGGCGCGGCGGCCCGCAATCCGGTGGTCACCTATGCGCCCCTTACCCCTGTGAAAGTCCAGCGCATTGTGGCTATCCTGGCGGAGGATCAAGGCGTGGACGGCGTGCTGGTGCTGCTGTCGCCCGATCCCTTGTCCGATTTGCAGGCCGTTGCGGGGCAACTGGCCGCCATGGCGCCCGACGCGCGCAAGCCCATTATTACGTGCTTCCTGGGCGATGCCGGCATGCGGCCTTTGCGGCATGTGCTGGACAGCGTGGGCACGCCGGCTTTCCGGACACCCGAATCCGCCGCCAATGCCTTCGGCATCCTGGGCTCCTACCATTACAACCAGACCCTGTCTCAGCAGACTTTGCCCCCCGAACCGCTGGGCAAGCCGCCCCGGCTCGATGAAGCGCGCGAACTGGTGCGGCGCGTCCAGAACGAGCGCCGCCAAACCCTGAGCGCCGAGGAATGCCGGCAATTGCTGGACTGCTTCCATGTGCCGCTGCGAGAACCGCAGGGTGCAGCGAAGTCCGACGATAGTCTGCCGATGGCCATACGCGTGCATCGCGACGGCAGGTTCGGTCCTTACATCATGTTCGGCTCCGGCGGCCAGGATGCGCTGATCTCCGCGTCGTACCGCGCGGTGGAGCTGCCGCCCCTGAACCGCTACCTGGCGCGCAAGCTAGTCCAGCGCAGCAGCTTGTGGCATCGCGCCTTGTCGCGCCAGATGACGCCAGCCGCGTTCGAAGCGCTGCTGGATGCGCTGGAACGCATTTCGCAGCTTTGCAGCGAAATGCCCGGCCTTGAAACGCTGGTGATCGATCCCTTGTTTGCCGGCGATATGCATTTGACCGCGCATGCCGTCGATATAAAACTGCGCAGCGAATCCATGCTGGTGCTGCCCGAGACGACCGGATATGGCCATATGGCCATTCATCCGTATCCGCGCCGCCTGGTGCAGGCCAGGACCTTCAAGGACGGCCAGCCCTGGATGCTGCGCCCCATACGCCCAGAGGACGCCGAGCCCTTGCAGGAGTTCGTGCGTGGCTTGTCGGACGAGTCCCGGTACATGCGTTTCGTATCCATGTTGCGCGAACTGACGCCGCGCATGCTGGCCCGCTATACGCGCATCGACTACGACCGCGAACTGGCGCTGGTGGCGACCGTGCAGGTGCCCAATCCCGAGCACCGGGGGCATCCCCGGGAACAGATCATCGGCTTCGCCCACTACCTGCGCAATGCCGATGGCCGCGGCGCCGAGTACGCCCTGGTCATCGGCGACGCCTGGCAGCGGCGCGGGCTGGGCTCCCAATTGATGGGCGGGCTGATCGATGCCGCCCAGGAACAGGGGCTGACCTATATAGACGGCCTGGTGCTGGCAACGAACCGCCCCATGCTCAGCCTGATGACGCACCTGGGATTTCGCAACGATGCCGACGAAGACGATCCCACCATGCGGCGCGTCTGGCTCGATCTGGGGGAAACGCGCCGCCGCGAATAGCAGCCGGCGCTAAAAGCGAGCCGCCCGCCGCTGATGGGCGGGCGACCGGGCGTTCAGGCCAATACCGTGTTCAGAAAGGCCGAGATATCCGCCACTTCTTCCAGGCATACGGAGTGCTGCATGGGATAGGTCTTCCAATCGACCTGGTAGCCCAGTTCGAGCAGCGCCTGGTGCGACGCCTGCGCACGCGGAAAGGTGACGACCGGATCCATCGTGCCGTGTGCCAGGAATATGGGTGTGTGCTGGTTTGCCGGATGGCGTTCCGACGCCGCCGTCGAGGCCAAGGGCAGGTAGCCTGAAAGGCCCATCAGGCCGGCAAGTTTCCGGTCCTGCCGCAAACCGGCCTGCAGCGCCATGGCGCAGCCTTGCGAAAAGCCCGCCAGGACGATGTTCTCGGACGGGATGCCGCGTTCGTTCTCGCGCGCGATCAGGGCTTCGATGGCCTGTTGGGAGGCGTGCAGGCCCGCTTCGTCTTCGCGGCGCACCAGGTCCGGAAAGAAAATGTCGTACCAGGCGCGCATGGCCATGCCATTGTTGATGGTCACCGGGCGGACCGGAGCATGCGGAAACACGAAGCGGACGGCAAGGCCTTCACGCAGTTTGAGCTCGGGCACGATGGCCGCGAAATCGTTGCCATCGGCACCCAGGCCGTGCATCCAGATGACCGCGTGCCGGGGTTCGGGTCCGGTCTCTATCTCAATGGCTTCCAATAGCGTTGCGCTCATTCCTGCTCCGTGGCGTCGTCAAGTGATTTAAGGGCCTGGAACAAGGCCCGGTAATGTTTGCGCTGGGGGTCCTGTCCGGCCTGCAGTTGCGCATTGGCCTGGGCTTCCTTGCGTCCTTCGCGGATCAAGGTGCGCAGCCGCTGCACATCGGCGCGGGGGTAATCGTTAAGCAGGCGGGTCAGGGCGTTGTCGTCGCGCAGCAGCAAGTCGCGCAAGGTTTCCAGCCGATGCATGGCCAGCGTCTGCTCGCGCGAGCCGTTTTCCCAGATGTCCAATTGGCTGCGGATGGCGTCGGCGTCGGCATCGCGCATCAGCTTGCCCACGAAATGGATCTGGCGGCGGCGCCCTTCGCGGCTGGTGGTGCGCTGCGCCAGCCGCACCGCGTCGTAGAGTTTCTCCGCCAGGGGCAATTGCTTGAGCTGGTCGGGGGACAGGTCGACCAGTTGCCTGCCCAGGTCAAGCAGCGCCAGCATTTCCCGCTTTACCTGCGATTTGCTGGGGCGGTCGTAGCCGTGATCGGGCAATTCCGGCGTATCGATGGAAGTATTTGGCATGAAAGATGGAAAAAACATTCTTTAATTGGCTATCATAACCGCCTAAACTGAAAGAGCATCAATGAGCAATCAACCCACTTCCTATTTACCCATCGCCGAAAACCAGAGCCGCTTTCGCGAACTGGTCGGCGATGCGCTGAAACATGCCAAATCGCTGGGGGCTTCCGATGCCGCCGCCGAGGTCTCCGAAAGCCGCGGCTTGTCCGTTTCCGTGCGCAATCAAGACCTTGAAACCGTCGAGCAGACCCGCGACAGGTCGCTCGACGTCACGGTTTTCGCGGGCACCCGCCGAGGTTCGGCATCCACTTCCGATTTTTCGTCCAAGGCCTTGCGCGAAACGGTCGAAGCCGCCTGGCATATTGCGCGCTATACCGCGGCCGATCCCGCGGCCGGCCTGCCCGACGCCGATGTGCTGGCCACCGCTTATCCGGATCTGAAGCTGCACCATCCCTGGGATGTCTCCGCCGAGGAGGCAACCGCCTTGGCAATCCGGGCCGAGGCTGCATCGCGCAAGGTCAGCCCGCTGATCACCAACACCGACGGCGCGTCGGTCGACACCTACGAAGGGCATTTCGTGCTGGGCAACAGCCGCGGATTCATGGGGGGCTACCCTTATTCGCGCCATAGCCTGTCGGTTGCGCCCATCGCCGGACGCGGCGCGAACATGCAGCGCGACTACTGGTATTCCACCGCTCGGGCCGCCGCTGACCTGGCCGACCCCACCGCTGTCGGACAATACGCCGCCCAGCGCACTTTGGCCCGTCTTTCAGCGCGCCGCATCAAGACGGGGCGGTTTCCGGTTCTGTTCGAGGCCCCGGTGGCGGTCGGCCTGCTTGGCGCCCTGGTCCAGGCCGCCAGCGGCGGCGCCCTGTATCGCAAGGCCAGCTTCCTGCTGGACTCGCTGGGCAAGCCGGTATTGGCCAATCACCTGGACGTCTTCGAGGATCCGCACGTGCCCGGCGCCATGGGCAGTTCTCCTTTTGACGGCGAGGGCGTCCACACCACGGCCCGTCAACTGGTGACGGCGGGCGTGCTTAACGGTTATTTCCTGTCCACCTACACCGCGCGCAAGCTGAAAATGCAAACCACCGGCAATGCCGGCGGCTCGCACAACCTAAGCCTGACCTCGCGCCTGGGCCGGCCCGGCGACGATTTCTCCGCCATGCTGAAAAAAATGGGCACCGGCTTCCTGGTCACCGAGTTGATCGGGCAGGGCGTCAATTATGTCAGCGGCGACTATTCGCGCGGGGCCTTCGGCTACTGGGTCGAGAATGGCGAGATCCGCCATGCCGTGCAGGAAGTGACCATAGCCGGCAACCTGGCCGATATGTTCCGCCAGATCGTCGCCGTGGGCGCCGATGTCATTACGCGCGGCTCTAAAACGACCGGTTCGGTATTGATCGAGCAAATGGCCATAGCGGGACAGTAGGCTCCGCCAAGAATTACCTCGTTACAAGGTATGCTACACGGTGTAATATCTGCACTTGGCAGTGCTACTGTAAAAAATATTCGAATGCCGAAAGGAGAGCTTTTAATGCAGCGTCGTTCATTTCTCAAGAAAGCAGGTTTAGGCGCCGTGGCGGGATCCGCCGCCGTTGCCGCCCCCGTATTTGCGCAAAGCAACCCCAAAATTAGCTGGAAAATGACTTCCACCTATGGGCCTTCGCTTCCTCCTCTTTATTCGACGGCGGCAACCTTCTGCAAGATGGTCGAGGAAGCCACCGACGGCAACTTCTCGATTCGCCTGTATCCCGCCGGTGAAATCGTACCGGGCTTCGGCGTCATGGATGCGGTCGGCAATCGCACGGTCGAGTGCGGCCAGACGGCCTCCTATTATTACTACGGCAAAGATCCCTCCTTCTGCTTCGATACCGCTGTTCCATTCGGCCTGAACGCGCGCCAGATGTATTCCTGGATGTACGAAGGCGACGGCCTGAAGCTGACGCGCGAACTCTTCGCTCCGCGCCACATCATCAACTTCCCGCTGGGCAATACCGGTACGCAGATGGGTGGCTGGTATCGCAAGGAAATCAAATCCGTTGCCGACCTTCAAGGCCTGAAGATGCGCACCGCGGGGTTCGCAGGCGAAGTCCTGTCGCGCATGGGCGTGGTGCCGCAGCAGATTCCTCCCGGCGATATTTACCCCTCGCTTGAAAAGGGCACGCTGGATGCCGTCGAGTTCGTGGGTCCCGTCGACGACGAAAAGCTCGGCTTCCAGAAAGTGGCCAAGTATTATTACTATCCGGGCTGGTGGGAAGGTTCCGCTCAAGTCTCGCTGTATGTCAACGACACGGCCTACAACGAACTGCCCAAGCAATACCAGTCGCTTATCGACATCGCTTCGCGCGCCGCCGGCGGCAAGATGATCGGCGATTACGATGCGCACAATCCGGCCGCGCTGCGCCGCCTGATCGCCAGCGGGGCTATCCTGCGTGCCTTCCCGCGCGATGTCATGGATGCCTCTTTCAAGGCATCTAACGAAGTCTACAAAGAATTCTGCGACAAGAATGCCGGCTTCAAGAAGATCTTCGATAACTACATGGCTTTCCGCGACGGCATTGTGCCTTGGTTCCGTGTAGCCGAAGGCTCCTACGACAACTATCTGGGCCTGGCCCTGGCTGGCCAGAAAAAATAATCTCTGACGGCACGCCAGCTAAAATAGCCACCCGCGGTGAACTGACCCCCAGAAGTTGGATGGTCAGAAGCTAAAGCCCGAAGGCCTGAGC
>JBEBYL010000038.1:0-23987 GCA_040391135.1 Pusillimonas sp.
TCTGTACGCAATTCGCGCGTGACAGGTCCGAAGATACGGGTACCGATGGGTTCCAGTTTGGCGTTGAGCAACACAGCGGCATTGCCGCCGAACTTGATCAGCGAGCCGTCTTTACGACGAACGCCCTTAGCGGTACGAACCACTACTGCGTTGTATATTTCGCCTTTCTTGACGCGTCCGCGAGGGGCTGCATCTTTGACACTAACTTTGATAATGTCACCGATTGCGGCATAGCGGCGCTTCGAGCCGCCTAACACCTTGATGCACATGATGGAGCGTGCGCCAGTGTTATCGGCCACGTCTAGCGTGGTCTGCATTTGGATCATGATTTTTCCTGTTCCAACTTAGCCGCACTGCCCCGCTATTTGTTAGCGGCGCCATACAGCCAGTTTTGGTCCCGTCAGACTCAAAAACGCAAAGCGCGCCACCTGTTTGATTAGGCCTTAACGCTTGGCACCCGTGAATCCTGGGTTGAAATCGTGCTAAAAAACTTTGCCTTGGAGCCCCGCAATGCCCGTTTGTCCGGCCTTGCAAGCTTCCATGCAGCTATAGTCTTGCGGCTAAAACATATGGGTTTCTGCCAGCAAGTCTAGTATGGTATTCTATTTTTTCCGGTCTTGCAAGCACGCCCGCGCAAATTACCAGACGCTGTCGTGTTTTGGCCTCAGGAAAACCGCTGTCCCCGCGCTTTGCGCTGGTCGGCGTTCATCCGCCCCACCCCTTCCACCCGTAAAGAAACAAGGAAGCGATAAGCATGTACGAGACGTTGGCATTATATATAGATGGCGAGTTCCTTAGCGGCGAAGGCCGCAAGACCGAAGAGGTCAGCAATCCGGCTACCCTGGACGTGCTGGGCCAGTTGCCCCATGCCTCCACCGCCGATCTGGACCGTGCCCTGGCTTCCGCCGCGCGGGCATTCGAATCATGGCGCCACAGTTCGCCCATGCAGCGTTCCGAGATTCTCCGCAAGGTGGGCCAGCTGTCGCGCGACCGCGCCCAGGAAATCGGCCGCAACATGACTCTGGACCAGGGCAAGCCCTTGGCCGAGTCCGTGGGCGAGGTCATGTCTTGCGCCGACCACGCCGACTGGCACGCCGAAGAGTGCCGCCGCATTTACGGCCGCGTCATTCCTCCGCGCAACCCCGAGGTCCGCCAGATCGTCCTGCGCGAGCCCATCGGCGTTTGCGCCGCATTCACGCCCTGGAACTTCCCCTACAACCAGGCCATACGCAAGGTTTGCGCGGCCATCGGCGCCGGCTGCACCATCATCCTGAAGGGCCCGGAAGACTCCCCGAGCGCCGTCATGGCCATCGCGCGCATGTTCCATGACGCGGGCCTGCCGCCCGGCGTGCTCAACATCGTGTGGGGCGTGCCCAGCGAGGTCTCTGAATACCTGATCCGTTCACCCATCGTGCGCAAGGTTTCGTTTACCGGTTCCGTGCCGGTGGGCAAGCACCTGGCCTCGCTGGCCGGCGCACACATGAAGCGCGTCACCATGGAACTGGGCGGCCACTCTCCCGTCCTGGTGTTCGATGACGCCGACATCGGCCGCGCCGCCAAGCAGCTGGCCCGCTTCAAGGTCCGCAACGCCGGCCAGGTCTGCGTCTCGCCCACGCGCTTCTATGTTCACGAGAAGGCTTATGACCAGTTCCTTGAAGTGTTCGTGAACACCCTTAAAACCGTCAAGGTGGGCGACGGCCTGGAAGCCGACACCCAAATGGGCCCGCTGGCCCATGCGCGCCGCGTGCCCACCATGACCAAGTTCGTCGAGAATGCGCTGGAACTGGGCGGCAAGGTCGTGCTGGGCGGCGAACGCCTGGATCGCACCGGCCACTTCTTTGCTCCGACCGTGGTCACCGACCTTCCCGAGCACTCCATGCTGATGACCGAGGAACCCTTCGGACCCATCGCCCCCATCGCCCGGTTCTCGGACACCGATGATGTCATCCGCCGCGCCAACTCCCTGCCTTTCGGCCTGTCGTCCTATGTCTTCACCAATTCGCTGCAGACGGCAACCAAGGTATCCAGCGGCATCGAGGCCGGCATGGTCAATATCAACCACTTCGGCAGCGCATTGCCCGAAACCCCCTTCGGCGGGGTGAAGGACAGCGGCATAGGCAGCGAAGGCGGCACGGAGACTTTCGATGGCTATCTGGTCACGAAGTTCGTAACGCACGTTTAGCGCACTCGCGCCCTGTGGGCCGCCGTATCCGCATTCCGGATACGGCGGCTTTTTTATTCCTATTGTCCTGGCCGGCGTGCGGCTTCCTGGCATAAGGCCATTCGCTAGGACAAACCCCAGCTTTCATTTTGCTTACGTCAGGCGTAAATTCAAACAAACGTTTGAACTAATACAAAAACCCTAAACCAGACAGAGACCCATGGCCGCCTCCCGCTCCTCCAATACACGAGACACCATTCTTGACGCTGCGGAACATTTGTTCGCTCACCAGGGACATGACAATACCTCCATGCGGCAGATTACCGCGGCGGCCAGCGTCAATCTTTCAGCGGTCAACTACCACTTCGGATCCAAGGATGGCCTCGTCCAGGCCGTCTTTCAGCGCCGTCTGGCGGCTCTGAATGATGAACGCCTGGCCTTGCTGAACGCGTTGGAAGATCAGGCGCACGGGCATCCTTTGAAACCATCGCAAATCGTCGAGGCCTTCTTCGGCCCGCTGGTTCGCCATGCGTGCGGAGCCAGCGACAGCCAAAAGGCATTCGTGCCGCTGCTGGAACGCAGCATGTCCGATCCCGGCGGCTTCATACGCGCCGCGATCATCGATGAACATTCCGGCGTACTGGATCGTTTCAAGCAGGCTCTTTTGCTATCCCTGCCCGACGTGCCCGAAGAGGAAATCGTCTGGCGCTTCCAGTTCATGCTGGGGGCAACGTCTTATGCCATCACCGGCACGGACGACTTGCGCACGGCCATGAACTGGCCCGGCACGCAAAACGACAAGGACGACGCCACCCGCCTTCTGCTGGACCGGCTGATGAGCTTTCTGCTGGGGGGCCTTAGGGCGCCGCTGCCGGGCTCGGAAGCTTCCGCCCTGTATGCCAGGCATGAGCAGGACTCCAGCGCAGCGTATAAACCTGGGAGCCTTTCATGAGCATCGCATTGGCCATGCTGGCCGCCATCCTTGTCGCCGGGGCGATCGTCCTGGGCCTGCGTCCTTTGCGCGAGGCCTTGCTTACCAAGCGCATCTTTGCCTTGTATCGCAAGATACTGCCGCAAATGTCGGATACCGAGCGGGACGCCCTGGAAGCGGGCACGGTCTGGTGGGAGGCCCAGCTCTTTCGCGGCAAGCCGCAATGGTCGGCGTTGCATGCGATTCCAAAGCCCGTGCTCACACAGGAAGAGCAGGATTTCCTGGATAACGAGGTCGAGACGGTATGCGGCATGATCGAAGACTGGCAGGTCACCCAGGAATTGTTCGACATGCCGCCGGCGGTATGGCAGTACATCAAAGAAAATCGCTTCCTTAGCCTGATCATCCCCAAGGAATACGGCGGCCGGGGCTTCTCGGCGTTGGCCCATTCACAGGTCGTCACCAAGCTATCCACCCGCAATTCAGCCTTGTCGGTCACGGTGATGGTGCCCAACTCCCTGGGGCCCGCCGAACTCCTGCTGAACTATGGCACCGAAGAGCAGAAACGCCATTACCTGCCCCGCCTGGCAACCGGACAAGAGATCCCCGCCTTTGCCTTGACCAGCCCGTGGGCGGGTTCCGACGCCGCGGCCATCCCCGATAGCGGCATCGTTTGCAAGGGCGAATGGAAGGGCGAAGAAGTGCTGGGCATGCGGGTCAGTTGGGACAAGCGCTATATAACGCTGGCACCCGTATGCACGCTGCTGGGCCTGGCCTTCCGCCTGTACGATCCCGATGCCCTGCTTGGCGACAAGAAGGACCTGGGGATTACCTGCGCGCTGGTGCCCGCCAGCCATCCCGGCGTCCAGACCGGACGCCGGCACTTTCCGCTGAATGCCATGTTCATGAACGGGCCCACGCGCGGCAACGACGTCTTCATGCCGCTGGAATTCATCATCGGCGGTCCGGAAATGGCCGGCCAGGGTTGGCGCATGCTGATGGAATGCCTGGCCGCGGGCCGGTCCATCTCGCTGCCGTCGTCGTTTACCGGCATGGCGAAGATCACGGCGCGCGCCGTCGGCGCCTACTGCCTGGTGCGCAACCAGTTCCGCACGCCTATCGGCAAGTTCGAGGGCATAGAGGAAGCGCTGGCGCGCATAGGCGGCAATACCTACCTGATCGACGCCGCGCGCACCATGACGGCCACCGCCGTCGATATGGGCGAAAAGCCGTCGGTCGTGTCGGCTATCGTCAAATACCACCTTACCGAACGCGGCCGCAGCGTGGTCAACGACGGCATGGACATCATTGGCGGCAAGGGCATCTGCCTGGGGCCCTCCAATTTCCTGGGCCGCGCCTACCAGCAGATTCCTGTAGGCATCACCGTGGAAGGCGCCAACATCCTTACACGCAGCCTGATCATTTTCGGACAGGGCGCCATACGCTGCCACCCATACGTGCTGGCGGAAATGCACGCCGCGCGGCATCCCGATGCCGATCAGGGGCTGCACGATTTCGACCGTGCATTCTGGGGCCACATACGCTTTACGATGGGCAATGCGCTGCGCGCGCTGGGCCATGGCCTGACCGGCGCAAAATGGGTAAAGATAGATGCCGATGTCGCTCCGGAGATGGCGGGATACTATCGCCGGCTAAGCCGCTATTCCAGCGCCTTCGCCGTCCTGGCCGATACCTCCATGCTGGTGCTTGGCGGTTCGCTGAAAATGCGCGAACGCCTGTCCGCCCGCCTGGGCGACATCCTGTCGCAGATGTATCTGGCATCGGCGGCGCTCAAGCGTTTTGAAGACGAGGGCCGGCTGGCGGATGATGCGCCGCTGGCACACTGGGCCGTACAAGATGCGCTGTACCGGCTTCAGGATGCGTTCGACGGCGTGCTGGCCAACTTTCCCAACCGCCTGGTTGCGGGCGGGTTGCGGGTCCTGGTCTTTCCATTTGGACGGCGCTTGCGCTTGCCCTCCGACAAACTGGGACAAGCCGTGGCGCGCCTGCTGATCCGGCCCAGTGCCGGACGCGATCGCCTGACGCGCGACTGCTACGTTCCCAAGGATGCTCAGGACCCGGTCGGCGCCATCGAAGCGGCGCTGGCCGCCACGCTGGAAGCCGAGCCCATAGACGCCAAGATCCGTCAGTTCGAAAAGAGCGGCCGGCTGGATGACAACCCCAAGGCAAACGTGCGGGATATTGCCGAAGCCGTCCATGCCGCGGGCGGCATCAGCGACGATGAATACGAGATCATCCGGCGCCGCAACATACTGCGCGACCGCGTCATCGCGGTGGACGATTTTCCCTTTGACCTGTCCAGCGCGGCGAGGCCCGATGCGGCGCCGGCGCGCAAAGTCGCATAAGGACGGCCGCCATGGCATTTGAACCGGTATATATCGTAGACGGCGCTCGCAGTCCCTTTCTGAAAGCACGCAATGCGCCAGGCCCTTTCTCGGCGTCCGACCTGGCCGTCCAGGCGGGGCGAGAACTGCTGCTGCGGCAATCCTTCAATCCCGAAAATCTGGACGAAGTCATTATTGGCTGTGCCGCGCCGTCGCCCGACGAGACCAACATCGGTCGAGTGATCGCGCTGCGCCTGGGCTGCGGGCATAAGGTGCCGGGCTGGACCGTCATGCGCAATTGCGCCTCGGGCATGCAAGCCCTGGATTCCGGCATCTTGTCCATACAGACCGGACGGTCGCAACTGGTGCTTGCGGGAGGCGTCGACGCACTGTCGCGGGCGCCGGTCCTGTTTACCGACGAAATGGTGAATTGGCTGGCGGCCTGGGGAAAAAGCCGCGGCGTCGGCCAGAAGCTGGCCACCCTCAAAACGCTGCGCCCCAAATACCTGGCCCCAGTCATCGGGCTGCTCAAGGGGCTTACCGATCCGGTCATCGGCCTGTCCATGGGGCAGACCGCCGAGAACCTTGCCCATCGCTTCGATATCAGCCGCGCGGCGATGGACAGCTATGCGGCGCAAAGCCATCAACGCGCGCTGGACGCCCAGCAAGCCGGCGCCTTTCACGAGATCGTGCCTCTGGCGGACCAGAAGGGCAAGCTGTACGCGCAGGACGATGGCGTGCGCCGCGACTCCACGCCGGCCAGGCTGGGCCAGTTGAAGCCTGTGTTCGATAAGCCATGGGGCAATGTCACTGCGGGCAACAGCTCACAGGTCACCGACGGCGCAGCCTTGCTGGTCCTGGCATCGCAGTCCGCCGTCGAACGCTGGCAACTGCGGCCCATAGGCCGCATAAGCGATGCGCAATGGGCTGCGCTGGATCCTGCCGTCATGGGCCTGGGACCGGTGTTTGCGTCCACGCCCATACTGCAACGCAACGGGCTGGGTCTGAACGATCTGGATCTCTGGGAAATCAACGAGGCCTTTGCCGCGCAAGTGCTGGGCTGCATGGCAGCGTGGAATGATCAGGCATGGTGCCGGGAATACCTGGGACGCGACGCCTTGGGAACGCTGGATTCGGAACGGCTGAATGTGGACGGCGGTGCCATCGCCCTGGGCCATCCGGTAGGCGCGTCAGGCGCGCGCATCGTGCTGCACTTGCTTAACGCCTTGCGTGCAAGAGGCCTTAAACGCGGAATCGCCGCCATATGCATAGGCGGCGGCCAGGGCGGCGCCATGCTCGTGGAAACCTGCGGCGGAGGGGTCTGATCATGACGAATACATTTGATTCATTGGGCCTCAAGAATTTTCGTTGCCGCATCGACTCCGACAAGGTCGCCTGGCTGGCGATGGATTGTGTAGGCAGCCCGGTAAACCGGCTTTCCGCCGACGTGCTTAAGGAGTTGGGCCAGGCGCTTGATGCCTTCGATCAAACGCCCCCCGCCGGTGTCGTGATCCACTCCGCCAAAGAAACAGGCTTTATCGCCGGCGCCGATATCGACGAATTCGCCGGCCTGGATACGCCGGAGAAAGGCATGGAGCTGGTGTCACGCGGATGGACTCTGTTCAACCGGCTGGCGCAGGTGTCTTATCCCACTTTGGCGCTCATACGCGGCCACTGCCTGGGCGGTGGCCTGGAGCTTGCCCTGGCCTGCCGCTATCGGCTGGTGGTGGATCAGCCCGATACCTCGCTGTCGCTGCCCGAGGTCATGCTGGGCATCTTCCCCGGCTGGGGCGGCATGCTGCGGCTGCCGCAGGTCGTAGGCGCTCCCCTTGCCCTGGACATGATGCTTGGCGGGCGCCCGCTGGACGTGCGTAAAGCCTTCCGATCGGGCCTGGGCGATGGCCTGGTGGCGCCGCGACTGATGATGCAGGCCGCCCATGCCATGGTGCTGGGCGGCAAACCGCGCCGCCGGGCCACCGGCATGCCGGCATTGTTGAATCATGCGCTGGCTCGGCCCCTGGTGCTGCGGCAGACTCTCAAGAAGCTCGACGCCCGCGACCCCCATCAGCATTACCCCGCTCCCCGGGCCATCGCACACATATGGGCGCGTCACCATGGCAACGCCTTGAAGGCGCCTCAGTTGGTCGACTCGCTAATCCGCTCCAGCACGGCGCGCAATCTATTGCGGGCCTTTCATTTGCAGGAGCGTTTGAAGGCCTTTGGGAAACAAGGCCGAGCATTGCCGGCTGCACGGCACATACACGTCATCGGCGCGGGCGTCATGGGCGGCGACATAGCCGCCTGGTGCGCGCTGAAGGGCCTGACCGTCACACTGCAGGATCAGGACCGCGAGCGCATCGCGGTCGCACAAGGCCGTGCACAAGCCCTGTTCGCGCGCAAGAAGAAAGATCCTCGCGAGGCGCGCGCGGCCGCCGACCGGCTGATTCCCGACGTGCATGGCGATGGCATCCGCCATGCCGACATCATCATCGAAGCCATCACCGAAAACCCCGAAGTAAAACGCGGCTTATATGCGCAGATAGAGCCTCGCATGAAACCAGGGGCCATCCTGGCCACGAATACATCCAGCCTTTCGCTCGAAGAGCTGCGCACCGGCTTGCGGTCGCCCCAGCGTTTCATCGGCATTCATTTCTTCAATCCTGTCGCCAGGATGCCCTTGGTGGAAGTGGTGGAAACAGATGGCGTCGACCAGGACGCGAAAGCCGCCACCCATGCCTTTGTGGGCCAGATCGGCAAACTGCCGCTGCCCGTGCAAAGCACGCCGGGCTTCCTGGTCAACGCCGTGCTGGCGCCCTATATGCTGGAGGCCATGCGCTGCGTGGACGAAGGCATCAGGCCTGAGACCATCGACGCCGCCATGCTGGCCTTCGGCATGCCCATGGGTCCGATCGAGCTGATCGACACCGTAGGCCTGGACATTGCGCACGATGCGGGCCAGGCGCTTACCGGGCAGGCAGGCACGCCCGCCTGCCTTCAGGAACACCTTGATGCCGGGCAGCTTGGCCGCAAAAGCG
Organism: Pusillimonas sp.; assembly: GCA_040391135.1. Taxonomy (GTDB): domain Bacteria; phylum Pseudomonadota; class Gammaproteobacteria; order Burkholderiales; family Burkholderiaceae_B. The sequence continues at coordinate 8,473 of JBEBYL010000038.1, forward strand.
GACAGGGCTTCTACACCTGGAAAGACGATAAGCCGATCAAGCAAGCTACCGGTGCCGTGCCGCCGGATCTTGCCGAGCGCCTTATTACCCCGTTGATAGAGAAAACCGCGATGCAGGTAGGCGCGGGAATCGTTGCCGATGCGGACCTCGCGGACGCGGGCGTTATTTTCGGCACCGGTTTCGCGCCCTTCACCGGCGGTCCCTTGCATTACCGCTCCCGGGAGTCAGGCACGGCGCCTGCTTCCTGAGCCGGAATCTTGATCGGGGGCGCCCGATTCGTCAAAAGCAAACGCAGTCCCATAACAACAAGAAAGTCCTTTTCCATATCTGTGTGAAATGTGTTCAACCGGAGGTGACATATGAAAGCAGTCAGGTCGTTGCGTATCATTTCGGCAATCGTATTGGGCTTGGGGGCGGGGGGCGCGCATGCCGCGGGTTTCCAATTGCTCGAGCAGAATGCGAGCGGCATCGGCAACTCTTACGCAGGTTCGGCGGCCATTGCCGAGAACGCCAGCACGATCTTCTTCAACCCGGCCGGCATGACTCGCCTGCCCGGCGTCAATGTATCGGCCGGCGCGGCCGCCATCCAGCCATCGTTCAAATTTTCAAACAAGGGAAGTACCGGGCTGGGCGGCACACCTGGCATTGGCGGAGACGGCGGCGACGCAGGCTCCCTGGGCGTGGCACCCAACGCTTATATTTCTTGGGAACTCAATCCCAATTGGTACCTGGGGCTGGGCATCGGCGCCCCGTTCGGCCTGAAGACCGAGTACGACGACAACTGGGTCGGGCGCTACCATTCCAAGAAGTTCAGCATCGAAAGCATCAACATCAATCCATCGATCGCTTATAAGGTCAACGAACAATTGTCCATCGGCGCAGGGGTGAACTGGATGCAGCTCGATGCGGATTACCAGCGGGTCGCTCCCTTTGCCGTCGGACCGGGCCCTACTTACGTCGGCGATCTGAATGCCAAGGTCAAGATGAAAGGGGATGCCTGGGGATGGAACCTTGGAGTGCTGTATCAGGTCACGCCCGCTACACGCCTGGGCTTGTCATACCGCTCCAAGGTAAAGATCGACGCCGATGGCGATACGACATTGACCAACCGTAGTGTGACCAACCCCTTGGCCATCGCTGGCATTCCCGGGCCGGTGAACGCCAACGCCACCGTGGAACTTCCTGATACAGCCATTTTCAGCATCGTGCATGACCTGAATAGCCAATGGCAACTTCTGGCCGATGTGTCCTGGACAGGCTGGAGCAGCATCAAATCGCTGGACATTCATAACAGCGGCAATGTACCAGGCGACAGCCTGGATCTACGCTTTCGGGATACTTGGCGCGTAGCGCTGGGGGCCAATTACAAGCTCAATCAGCAGTGGACATTCAAGGGAGGTGTGGCATGGGATCAATCGCCCGTGCATGACCCCAAATACCGCCCCACCTCGCTGCCCGATAACGACCGTTACTGGGTATCGGTGGGCGCCCAGTACAACTTCAACGACCGGACCACTGTCGACATCGGCTATGCCCATTTGTTCGTCAAGAACACATCCATCAACAACGATACAGCGGCGGCAAAAGGAACCGTCCGAGGCGACTACAAATCCAATGCCAACATCATAGGCCTGCAAGTATCGCACCGGTTCTGATCCCCCGCCCGCTGCCATGAAGCTCTCTACGCTCAAGCGGATTCCGCCACGGTGGCGCGCACAGGCCATGTGCTTGGGCTTCAATCTTAATCCGGCCTTCCGTGGAACGGGAGGCCGGGTCGATTATGTATCGCCCGATCTCCTGCATGTGCGCATCCGCCTGCCCTTGACGCGCAGGACCCGGAACTTCGTCGGTTCACTGTACGGAGGCTCGCTGTTCGCCATCACCGATGGCGTGCATGTGGCCATGCTGCTGGCCAGCCTGCAGCGAGAGGTCATCATCTGGGACAAGGCGGCGGCAATACGCTATCGGAAACCAGCCTACACCACGCTGTACGCGGACATTCGCCTGGGCGGCAAGGATCTGATTGAAATCTGCCGGGAACTCGACAACAATCACGAAACATCGCGCAAGTTCACCATAGAATTGAAAGATCAAGCCGGCATCCTGTATACCGTCGTGGAGCGCCTGGTGTACATTGCCGACAAAGCGTATTACAAGCAAAAGATGCTGGTTCAGAAGCCCGGAGTTCACACATGAAATATCGGTCCCGCTTTATGGCCTTTCTTCTTGGCCTATCCTTCATCACCGTGTTGCCGAGCTTGGCTCCCGCCGCCGGCGCCATGCAAGTAGGCGGCGTCCAGGTGCCGGATCAGGTTTCCGTCGATTCGCATCTCTTGACCCTGAATGGCGCGGGCGTACGCGAGCGCTTCATTTTCGATGTGTACGTGGCCGCCCTGTACACCACGATAAAAGGCCTGGATACGTCCACCATCATCAACAGCAGCGAACCGCGCAGCCTGCGGCTGACGCTATTGCGCAAATTGGACGGCGCAACCTTGGTAAGCGCCCTTAACGATGGGCTGAAAGACAACAATACCGAGCAAGAACTGCGCGAGTTGCAACGCCCCATGGAGCAATTCACCGCCATCGTCGACGCCGTGGACGAGGGCGTTCCGGGTGATACCATAGCCTTGGACTTCAACGCCCGCCACGTAAGCGTTGCCTTCAACGGCCGCAAGCTGGGCGCGGTGGAAAGCCCCGGCTTCATGGCGGCGCTACTTCGGGTCTGGCTGGGCGACAGGCCCGCGCAAAAGTCGCTCAAGAAGGCCCTGCTGGGACAACAATAAACAAGTTATAGGGGGATTCGTCTTATGGAACCGATCTGGCTGGAACACTACCCGGCGGGCATTCCGGCAGACATCACCGACGAAGCCGCCCGCTACGATTCGCTGGCGGCCCTGTTCGAGGAAAGCTGCGCCAATCATGCGGACAATGCCGCTTACTTAAGCATGGGCGCCAGCATGACCTATGCGCAATTGGAGGAAAGCTCCCGGCATTTCGCGGCGTGGCTGCAATCCGTGGGCGTCGGGAAGGGCGACCGCGTCGCGCTGATGATGCCCAATCTGCTGCAATATCCGGTGTGCCTGTTTGGCGTCCTGCGCGCCGGCGCGGTGGCCGTCAATACCAATCCACTATATACCGCGACCGAGCTTGAACATCAGTTGCGCGACTCGGGCGCCGAAACCATAGTCATCGCCGAGAACTTCGCCCACACGCTGCAGCAGGCCTTGCCCAACACCGGCATCAAGCGCATCGTCGTGACCTCGCTCGGCGAAATGCTGGGCCTGGTCAAAGGAGTACTGACCGACCTGGTCGTGCGCCATGTCAAGAAATTGATACCCGCATATCAATTACCGGACACGCAACGCCTGAAGCACGTGCTGTCCCAGGGGCGGCATGCAGCCTACACTCGACCGGAACTTGCCCACAAAGACCTTGCCCTGCTGCAATATACCGGCGGCACGACCGGTGTTGCCAAGGGCGCCATGCTGACCCATGGCAACATGGTATCCAACGTGTGCCAGGCCCATGCCTGGGTCAAGCCCTATCTGGGCCACGGCGACGAATGCATCGTTACCGCCCTGCCGCTGTACCATATCTTCGCCCTCACGGCCAACTGCCTGACCTTCCTGAAGCTGGGGGCCAGCAACCTGCTTATCGTCAACCCGCGCGACATCCCCGCTTTCGTCAAAAGCATGAGACAGAACCGGTTTACGGCGCTTACCGGCGTCAACACCCTGTTCAACGCCTTGCTTAACAATGCCGACTTTGCCAAGCTGGATTTTTCATCGTTGCGCTTGACGCTGGGCGGCGGCATGGCGGTCCAGGAAGTCATCGCCCAGCGCTGGCTGAAAGTCACCGGCAAACCCCTTGCCCAAGCCTATGGGCTTACCGAGACATCCCCCGCCGTCACCATCAACCCGCTGGACAAGAAGGAATTCGACGGCTCCATAGGCCTGCCTGTGCCTTCCACCGAGATCTCCATCCGGGATGACCAGGGCCGCGACCTGCCGCAAGGCGAAAGCGGAGAAATCTGCGTGCGGGGGCCGCAGGTAACGCCCGGATACTGGAATCGCCCCGACGAAACCAGCAAGGCCTTTGATTCGGACGGCTTCCTGCACACCGGCGATATCGGCTATGTGAACGAACAGGGCTATATCTTCATTCTGGACCGCAAGAAAGACATGATCCTGGTGTCGGGCTTCAACGTCTACCCCAATGAAGTCGAGGCCGTGGCCATGGAGCACCCCGATGTGCTCGAGGCGGCCGCAATAGGGGTGCCCGACGAGCACTCCGGCGAAGTGGTCAAGCTGTTCGTCATTCGCAAGAACGACCGCCTGACCGAAGAAGAGCTCATCAAGCATTGCCGCAACAAGCTTACCGGATACAAGGCGCCCAAGTATGTGGAGTTTCGCAAGGATCTGCCGCGCAGCAATGTGGGCAAGATACTGCGGCGCGAATTAAAAGAATAAGCTCGGCGGACGCAAAAAGGCCCCGGAACTCCGGGGCCTTTTTTGCTGCTTATCGCCGTGAGTCGAATCCAGCGCGGCACGCCGCCCTGGATCGAAGCACTTTAGATAACGCGTGCGGCTTCGAGCAAACGCACAACAGTCCACGATTTATCGCGGGAGATCGGACGACCTTCCGCGATTTCAACCGTATCGCCTTCGTTGTACTGGTTGGTCTCGTCATGCGCCTTGTACTTATTGGAGCGGACGATGATCTTGCCAAAGACGGGGTGTTTGACGCGGCGCTCGACGCGAACCACGACAGTCTTGTCCATCTTGTTGCTCACAACCTGGCCAACGAGGGTACGCTGGCGCTTTGCTGGTTGGGTGTTTTGAGTTTCGCTCATCTTACTTTCCTGCGTTCTCAGTCATGATGGTGCGGACACGCGCGATATCGCGGCGGACTTTACCGATCTGGCTGGTGTTGGAAAGCTGCTGAGTGGCACGCTGCATGCGCAGGTTGAATTGTGCCTTCAGCAGGCTCTCGAGCTCTTTGCTGAGCTCGGTGGCATCCTTGGAACGGAGTTCGCTGGCTTTCATAGGGTCTCCTTAAGCTCCAATATGACGCGACACGAAAGTCGTCGCAATCGGCAGCTTAGCGGCGGCCAGGCGGAAAGCTTCACGTGCAAGCTCTTCGCTTACACCTTCCATTTCATAGAGCACCTTGCCGGGTTGAATTTCTGCGACCCAGTATTCAGGATTGCCTTTACCGTTACCCATACGGACTTCAGCAGGCTTCTGCGAAATCGGCTTGTCGGGGAAGATGCGGATCCAGATACGGCCGCCACGTTTGATGTGACGGTTGATCGCACGACGAGCAGCTTCGATCTGGCGTGCGGTCAGACGGCCACGACCCGTGGCCTTTAAACCGAATTCGCCAAACGATACTTGTGCACCGCGAGTAGCCAGACCCGTGTTGCGGCCCTTCTGCTCTTTGCGGTATTTTCTGCGTGACGGTTGCAGCATGTTTATTCTCCTTCAGGCGCCGGCGCAGCAGTCGCTGGCGCAGCGTCTTTGCGAGGACCACGACCGCGTCCGGCGCTAGGACGGCGACCGTCGGGCCGCTCGCCACGGGGGGCGCGGCGCGGACGACGCTCTTCGTCGCGAGGAGCCGCGGTCTCAGGAGGCATTTCGCCGTTAGGCAGCATGTCGCCCTTGTAGACCCAGACTTTGATACCGATGATGCCGTATGTCGTTTGAGCTTCGGACGTGCCGTAATCGATGTTGGCGCGCAGGGTGTGCAGGGGCACACGGCCTTCGCGATACCATTCGGTGCGAGCGATTTCAATACCGTTCAAGCGGCCCGCGCTCATGATCTTGATGCCTTGGGCACCCAGACGCATTGCATTCTGCATGGCGCGTTTCATGGCGCGGCGGAACATAATGCGCTTTTCGAGCTGTTGCGCGATGGAATCGGCGACCAGCTGAGCATCGGTTTCGGGCTTGCGAATTTCTTCGATATTGACGTGCACAGGCACGCCCATCAGGCGCTGCAGATCGGCCTTCAGGCTTTCGATGTCTTCGCCGCGTTTGCCGATTACGACGCCCGGACGAGCCGAGTAAACCGTAATGCGGGCGTTCTTGGCGGGACGCTCGATGATCACGCGACCGACGGAGGCGCTTTTGAGTTTCTTCTTCAGGTATTCGCGAACGCGGATATCTTCAGCCAGCATGCCGCCGAAGTTCTTGTCGTCGGCGTACCAGCGCGAAGTCCAGTTGCGGTTAACCGCGAGGCGGAACCCAATCGGGTGTATTTTCTGTCCCATTGTGACTCCTTAAGCTCCGACTTTGACCACAATGTGGCAAGTCTGCTTCTCGATACGGTTACCGCGGCCTTTTGCACGTGCGGAGAAACGCTTCATCGATTGGCCCTTGTCCACATAGACTGTGGTGACCTTGAGTTCATCGATATCGGCGCCGTCGTTGTGCTCGGCGTTGGCGATCGCGGACTCAAGCGCTTTCTTGAGTATGCCCGCGGCCTTCTTGGGTGTGAAAGTCAGGATATTCAGCGCCTGGGCAACCGACTTGCCGCGGATCAGATCCGCTACAAGACGTGTCTTCTGGGCCGAAATATGGACTCCACGGATAATTGCAGTAGTTTCCATCACTTACCTCTTGGACTTCTTGTCCGCGGCGTGACCCTTGAACGTACGGGTCAGCGCGAACTCGCCGAGCTTGTGGCCGACCATGTTCTCGTTGATATAAACGGGAACGTGCTGGCGGCCATTGTGCACAGCAATCGTCAGCCCAATGAACTCGGGCAGGATGGTGGAACGGCGCGACCAGGTTTTGATCGGCTTTTTCTCTTTGCCTTCGACGGCCGCATCGATCTTTTTGATCAGATGCGCATCGACGAATGGGCCTTTTTTGATCGAACGTGACATATTGTTCGCCCCTTACTTGCGCTTGCGGCGCGAGACAATCATATTGTCTGTGCGCTTGTTACGACGGGTTCTGAAGCCCTTGGCCGGAGTGCCCCATGGGCTGACCGGTTCGCGACCTTCACCAGTACGTCCTTCACCACCACCGTGCGGGTGATCGACCGGGTTCATGGCAACGCCACGCACCGTAGGACGCACACCACGCCAGCGCATGGCACCGGCTTTGCCGATTTGACGCAAGCTGTTTTCTTCGTTTCCGACTTCGCCTATGGTTGCACGGCAGTCGATGTGGACGCGGCGGACTTCGCCGGAGCGCAAGCGCACCTGGGCATAAGTACCTTCGCGCGCCATCAGCACAGCCGATGCGCCAGCGGAGCGGGCCATCTGTGCACCTTTGCCCGGAAGCATTTCGATGCAATGGATGGTGGAACCGACCGGTATATTGCGGATGGGCAGCGTGTTGCCCGAGCGGATGGGAGCATCCAGGCCCGACAACAAGGTTGCACCAACTTCAAGGCCACGGGGAGCGATGATGTAGCGACGCTCGCCGTCTGCATAGCACAGCAATGCGATGTGCGCAGTACGGTTGGGATCGTATTCAAGACGCTCGACCTTCGCTGGAATACCGTCTTTGTTGCGACGGAAGTCAACCAGGCGATAGTGTTGCTTGTGGCCGCCGCCGCGATGGCGAACAGTGATGTGACCGTTGTTGTTACGGCCCGAACCACGCTTTTTCTTTTCGAGCAGAGCTGCGAACGGCTCGCCTTTGTGCAGATCAGGGCTTACGACCTTGATCATGCCGCGGCGACCGGCCGAAGTCGGCTTGACTTTTACGAGTGCCATTTACTTCACCTCCGTAAAGTCGAGTTCCTGACCGTCTTTGAGCGAGACATATGCCTTGCGCTCGTTACGGCGGCGACCCATGAAACGGCCAAAACGCTTTTCCTTGCCCTTGGTGTTCAAAACCTGCACGGACTCGACTTCAACCTTGAAAAGGAGTTCGATGGCAGCCTTGATTTCGGGCTTGGTGGCGTCGGCGCCGACGCGGAAAGCGATTTGCTGATTTTTTTCGGCAACAAACGTGGCTTTTTCAGTCACGATAGGAGCCAGGATAACTTGCATTAAGCGTTCGGCGTTCATCCCAACATCTCCTCGAGTTGAGCGATAGCCGGCTTGGTGATCAGCACTTTTTTGTAGTGGATCAGCGACAGCGGATCGGCATAACGCGGTTCAACCACGGCAACGTGCGGCAGGTTGCGCGTAGCGAGATAAACGTTTTCGTCGAGCACGTCGGTAATGATGAGCACCGATTCCAGGCCCATGCTTTTCAGCTTTTCGGCTGCCAGCTTGGTCTTGGGGGATTCGAGTTCAAAAGTGTCGACCACGGCGATGCGATCTTCGCGAGCCAACTGGGAAAGGATCGCACGGATACCGGCGCGATACATTTTCTTGTTGACCTTGTGCGAGAAATTCTCTTCGGGAGAATTCGGGAATGCACGACCGCCTCCACGCCAGATGGGCGAGGAAGTCATACCCGAACGGGCGCGGCCGGTGCCTTTCTGGCGCCACGGCTTCTTGGTGCTGTGCCGGACAGTGTCGCGGCCTTTCTGCGCGCGGTTACCGCTGCGGGCATTGGCTTGAAACGCGACGACGATCTGGTGTACCAGCGCTTCATTGAAGTCGCGGCCGAAAATCGTATCCGGAGCGGCAACGGTGGAAGCGGATTGACCCTGGTCATTCAGGAGCTTGAGTTCCATGATTAGGCTCCTTTCTTGGCCGACATCTTGATGGCGGGACGCACGACGACATCGGCGTTCTTGTGGCCGGGGACAGCGCCCTTGACCAGCAACAAGCCGCGTTCGGCATCGACACGCACGATGTCTAGGTTTTGAACGGTACGGGTAGCATCGCCCAGGTGACCCGACATTTTCTTGCCGGGAAAAATACGACCTGGATCTTGCGCCTGGCCGATGGAACCCGGAACGCGGTGCGAACGCGAGTTACCGTGCGAAGCACGTTGCGAGCTGAAGTGGTGGCGCTTGATGGTGCCGGCAAAGCCTTTACCGATCGTGGTGCCAGTGACGTCAACTTTTTGTCCTGCTTCGAAAACGCTTTCCACGGCCACAACCGAACCTGCCGAAAATTCGGCGGCTTTGGCGGGGTCGAGACGGAATTCTTTGAGGATGCTACCGGCTTCGGAGCCGGCCTTTGCGTAATGCCCAGCTTGCGGCTTGGTCACGCGGGATGCGCGACGGGTACCGTAGGCTACTTGCACAGCCGCGTAACCATCGATTTCTGGCGACTTGACCTGGGTAATGCGGTTGTTCGACACGTCCAGTACTGTCACCGGGATGGACTCGCCTTCCTCGGTGAAAATACGGGTCATGCCGACTTTACGCCCCACGAGTCCCAGCCGATAGGCGGCAGGCGTAGGTGTCGAATTCGACATCGTTTTCTCCATTCCCGACTGCGATTGGTCGGGGCTAATTACCGTGCACTTTGAATACCGTTACCGCATCGTTGCGGTGCAAGCACCGCGCCCATACTGTAGCGGCCTTCGCCGCGCACATGAATTCTTAAAAACCAAAACTTTTTTGGTTAAGCGTAGCACTTTAACATGCAAAGCCCATACCTAGCAAGCTGCCTCTTGGTATTTACCCCAAAGTCGCATGATTCTTGCCAGAAAGCCACAATTGCACATGGCCCGCGGATGGCGACCCGCGGCGCCATCCTCCCCGATTAGCGCCCATGGACCGGGGATCATCTTGATGTTCGGGAATCGACGGATTAATTATTGTTATGTTATAACATTGCATTTTTAACCACCGGATCACCCAGATCTTCAACCGGATAACCCATGCCATCCAGACTCCGACCGCTCGCCGCAGGGCTTGCCCTGATCTTCAGCCCCGTCCTGGCCGCCCAGCCCGACATTCCGCAAGACGACCGCAAAGCCGCAACGCAAACGCTGCAGGCCATCACGGTATCCGCCAGCCCACCGGGACTTACCGGGGACACCATGGCGATTCCGGTTGAAACGCTGGACGGCGCCTCCCTGGTTCTGAAACGTGAAGCGACCCTTGGCGACACCCTGAACGGCATGCTCGGCGTCCATGCCGATACCTTTGGCGCCGGGGCCAGCCGCCCGGTCATACGCGGCCAGTCCGCACCGCGCGTCAAGATCCTGTCCGACGGCTCGGAACTGATGGATGCATCAGGGATCTCGCCGGACCACGCCATTACCAGCGAGCCCATGCTGGCCCGGCGCATCGAGGTTCTGCGCGGACCTGCCACCTTGCTGTACGGCGGCGGCGCCATAGGCGGCGTGGTCAACGTCATTGATGACAAGATCCCGGAAGCGATTCCCGAAAAAGGCGTGGAAGGATACGCCGAGCTGCGCGGGTCGACAGGCTCCAATGAACGGGCCGCCGCGACCGGGATCACAGCTGGCAAAGACAACTTCGCCATCCATGTCGAGGGCCTGCGGCGGCATTCCGACGATTACAAGGTGCCCGACTGGCCCGATGGCAGACTGAAAGGATCATTCGAGGAAAGCACCACGGGCAGCGTCGGCATGTCCTGGATAGGCAGCCGCGGCTTTATCGGGGTGGCCTATACCAATACGCGCAGCGAATACGGCCTGCCCGGCCACAATCATGAGTATGAGTCCTGCCATCCGCACGGCAGCCACCTGCATTGCGGCGGCCACGATGAAGATGATCACGACCATGATCATGAACACGATCACGCGGAGGCGGCTCCCTTTGTTCGGCTGAAGAACGAAAGAATCGATCTGCGCGGCGAATATCGGGAACCATTGGCCGGCATCCGCAAGATTCGAGTGCGTGGCGGCCTGACCGATTACCAGCATCAGGAGATTGAAGGCGCCACCGTTGCAACCACATTCAAGAACCGAAGCTACGATGCCCGCGTGGAGTTCGAACATGAGCCCATTGCCGGATGGCGGGGCGTTGTCGGTGTGCAAGGCTCGCGCAGCGACTTCAGCGCGCTGGGCGAAGAAAGCTTTCTACCTCAGACCATTACGAAGAACCTGGGCGTCTTCCTGCTCGAGGAATACCGGCTGCGCGACTGGCGATTCGAAGTCGGCGCCCGTCAGGAACGGCAGTCGGTCACCCCATTGGGCACGCAGCCCAGGTCGGCGCTTAGCGGGACGTCGCTATCGGCCTCGGCCATCTGGGATTTCGCTCCAATGTACTCGCTTGCCTTATCCGTTTCGCGTTCGCAGCGTTTGCCCACGGCCCAGGAGCTCTATGCCGACGGTATCCACCTGGCCACGAACACCTACGAAATCGGCAACGCCGACCTGAAACAGGAAACCTCGCGGAACATCGACTTGACGCTGCGCAAGCACGCCGGCGATGCGCGCTTCGCCGTCAGCATGTTCTTCAATCAGGTGAAGAACTACATTTACGCCGATACGCTGGACCGCCATGAGGATTTCCGGCTGATCGAATATGCGCAGCACGATGCCCGGTTCATGGGTGTCGAAGCCGAGGCAAGCTATCGGTTCAACCGGTATCTGACCGCTTCGGTGTTCGGCGATATGGTGCGCGGAGAGCTGACCGGCAAAGGCGGCAACCTGCCGCGCATTCCCGCCGTCCGCGCGGGTGTTCGCCTTCAGGCCCGCCTGAGTGAAGATTGGTCGTCGAACATCGAGGCGTATCGTGTCTTCCGCCAGGACAGGCTGGCCGATTACGAGAGCGAAACGCCGGGGTACAACATGCTCAATCTGGGCATTGAATACGACGGCCGGGCCGGTGCCCTGGATTACACCGCCTACCTTCGCGCCACCAACCTGGCAAATCAGCAGGCATTCAACCACGCATCTTTCATATCGACCGCGGCGCCGCTGCCGGGAAGGCGCGTCATGCTGGGCCTGCGCATGTACTACTGAGATACGGCGCCTGCGCCGCGCCGGACCACAAACCGCTCCACATACTCATTGGCAGGGTGATTGCGTATGTCGTCCGGCGTTCCCACCTGTTCCACCTTGCCGTCGCGCAAGATTACGATATGCTGGCCCAACCGCAAGGCTTCTTCAATATCGTGGGTAATAAAGACGATGGTCTTTTGCAGCCGCTGCTGAAGGGCAAGCAGTTGATCCTGCATATCGTAGCGGATCAAAGGGTCAAGCGCCGAGAAGGCCTCGTCCATCAAGAGGACTTCGGCGTCGATGGCCAGCGCGCGCGCCAGGCCGACGCGCTGCTGCATGCCGCCGGACAGTTCATCCGGATAGCTTTTTTCGTATTCCGACAGTCCCACCCGCTCCAGCCATTTCAAGGCTGTTTTTCTGGCCTGAGCCCGCGGCTCGCCCCGCACGTTCAGGCCAAAGGCGATATTGTCGATGACATTGATGTGCGGCAGCAGGCCGAAGCTTTGAAACACCATGCTGACGGTGTGGCGCCGCAGCTCCCGCAACTGCGGCAGGGTCAGGGCCAGGATGTTGCTGCCGTCGATCAGGATTTCTCCCGCGGACGGATCGATCAGTCGATTCAAATGCCGGACAAGGGTGGATTTTCCGGAGCCCGACAAACCCATGATGCATGATATCCGGCCTTGCGGGATAGCCGCGCTGACGCCAGCCAATCCGACATTGCATCCGGTTTCAGCCTGCACGGTGGTTTTGTCCGCACCTTGCCGGAGCAATTGCACGGCTTGCGCCTCTTTGGCTCCGAATACCTTGTATACGTCCCGGATTTCAATTTTGATTGGCAAAGTCATGGCTGCTCCCGGGGTTGCGGCTTGCGGCCCATGCGGCGCGGCTTGCCGTAAGCCTGTGTAATACGATCAATGACGATGGCCAGTATGACGATGGCCACCCCGGCTTGCAGGCCGCGCCCCACATCCAGCGTCTGGATGCCCGCCAGCACATCTTCTCCCAGGCCGCGAGCGCCTATCATGGACGCCACCACCACCATGGACAGGGCCATCATGGTGGTTTGATTGATGCCGGCCATGATGCTGGGACGCGCCAAAGGCAGAGTTACCCGGGTCAGCATCTGCCATCGCGTAACGCCAAATGCCTGCGCCGCCTCCATGACATTGTGATCCACCTGGCGCAAACCCAATGTTGTCAGGCGTATCAGCGGCGGCACGGCATAGATGATGGTGGCGAACAAGGCCGGCACCTTGCCCAGGCCGAACAGCATCAGCACCGGAATCAGATAGACGAAGCTGGGCAGCGTCTGCATGACATCCAGCACGGGCGTGAACACGCGGCGCAGCAGGCCGCTGCGGGCGGCCACGATGCCCAGGGGCACACCGATGACGATGGAGATGGCGGTAGACACCAGCACCAGTGAAAATGTCTGCATAAGCTTGTCCCAAAGGCCGACCGCTCCGATTGCATACAGGCAGACCACGTACAGAATGGTGGCTATCGGCTTGCGCGTGGCGTGCCAGGACAGCAGGGCGACCAACACCAGAAACAGCCAGGGGGGTATGGCCTGCATGATGCGTTCCACCGGCAGCAGCACGGTGGTCAGCATGAAGTCGCTGGCCTGACGAAAAACGCCGCCGTAAGCCTTGACCACGCCCATCAATTGCCGATTGACGAAAGCCGCGGCCGACCAGTCGGGAAAGATGCTTGCTTGCGCGGCGGCGTGATCCGCTTCGGCCTCTATGCGGTTATCGCCCGGCGCGGCAACCGCTGCGTTGATGCCGAGCGCCGCATCGACGCGCGCCGCCGCCTGGGCTGGCAGCCATGCATGCCAGACTTCCGGATGCTCGCGAAGAAAGCGGTCGGCCATCGCTTCGCCGCCCGTTCGCGTTTCCGTCATGACAAGAATCATGCGATTGAGCAGCGGGGGCTCGAACTGAAGTTTCTTGAAGAGCTCCATGATCTCGGGGTTGATCTTGGCGAAAGGCGTTGAGGCCCCGATTGCCAGCCGCGCCACCAGGAAATCGGACGAGCACAGCCGGCCTTCGCCGCTCACGATTGCATCCCAGCATGCCTTGTTGAAAGGGTCTTGCGCGATTTTGGAGAACTTGTACTTGGCCATCAGGCCCGCCGGCTGCCAGTAGTAGAACAGTAACGGCCTGCCCTGGTCGTAAGCGGAGCTGATGGCGGCATCCAAGGCCGCGCCCGTGCCCGCCCGAAAATTGGTGTAATCGTCTTCCAGGCCATGCAGCTGCAACAGGCGGCTATTGGTCTTTTCGCAAACCCAGCCCGATGGGCAATTAAGGAAACGGCCCTTGGCGGGATCCTCCGGGTCGGTGAACAGGGATTTGTATCGCGCAAGGTCGCGCCAGCTTTTCAAATCGGGCGCCGTCGCGTCGATACCCCGCTGGGCGTCGCCATGGACCACGTAATCGGGCACATACCAGCCCTGTTCCGCTCCTCCTGCCAGCGTATCACCCACGATCTGTATCTGGCCCTGCCGCAGGGCTTTTTCGATAATGGCCGAGCGGCCGGACCATATTTCGGCGATGATCTGTACATCGTTCTGTGCAAGCGCCGATTCCAGGGCGGCTGGCGTGCCGGGCACGATTTCGGTCTTGCACCCGTAGCCTGCGCTTAACAGCCTGCTGACGACGTGCGTCGTAAATGTGGCGCTTTCCCAATTCAGATCGGCCAGCTTGACGGCCCGGCCCTCGTTGCAGGACGGTAGCTGTGCGGAAGCCGCGCCTGGAAGAAGCATGAATGCCATGGCGAGCGCCGCCGTGCCAAGAATTCCGTGCCATCGGCTCATGGGCCAGCTCCTTGCAATTTGATGATGGGGCCTGTCCGCGGTTCTCACCGTGCACAATGCAAAACGCCATGCTGTTTCGAGCATGGCGTTTTTAACCTATTGCGCCTACGGCGCTCGCATGCAGCTTACTGCAATGCGATTTCCACGTCCACACCTGCGGGCAGGTCCAGGCGCATCAGGGCATCGACGGTTTTGTCCGTAGGGTCGACGATATCCATGAGGCGCTGGTGAGTACGCATTTCGAACTGGTCGCGCGACGTTTTGTTGACGTGCGGCGAACGCAGCACATCGTAACGGCGGATACGCGTAGGCAGCGGCACTGGACCACGCACCACGGCACCCGTGCGTTTCGCTGTTTCCACGATTTCGGCGGCCGATTGATCGATCAGCTTGTAGTCAAATGCTTTCAAGCGGATGCGGATTTTCTGGTTTTTCATGGGAATTCCTAAAGAACGAATTAGACAGGGGGCAATATCGCCCCCTGGCAAGCACTTACTTGATGATGGAGGCGACGACGCCGGCACCCACGGTACGGCCACCTTCGCGGATCGCGAAGCGCAGGCCTTCTTCCATGGCGATCGGCGCAATCAGGCTGACCTTCATCGACACGTTATCGCCCGGCAGAACCATTTCCTTGTCGGCCGGCAGCTCGATCGTGCCCGTCACGTCCGTCGTGCGGAAGTAAAACTGCGGACGATAGCCCTGGAAGAACGGCGTATGACGGCCACCCTCGTCCTTGGACAGAATGTACACCTCGGCCGAGAAGTCCGTGTGCGGCTTGATCGAGCCGGGCTTGGCCAACACCTGGCCGCGCTCGACGTCTTCACGCTTGGTGCCGCGCAGCAAGATACCCACGTTATCCCCTGCCTGACCTTGGTCCAGCAGCTTGCGGAACATTTCCACGCCCGTGCAGG
>JBEBYL010000039.1:0-22554 GCA_040391135.1 Pusillimonas sp.
CGCACGCGCCTGGGCCTCATTATCCGCTCGGGCATCGAGGACGCCCTCATGACGCGCTTGCTGGGCATCAATATCCAGCGCGCCTTCCTGGTGGTTTTCGGGGTGGGAGCGGCGGCGGCCGGATTTGCCGGCATGATCTACGCGCCCATCGTCTCCATCGTTCCCGACATGGGATTCCGGGTCCTTATCCAGTCGTTTGTCGTGGTGGTGCTGGGCGGGGTCGGGTCTTTCCCCGGGGCCATTCTTGGTGGGTTGATCGCGGGCCAGATCCTTAGCCTGACATCGCTGTTCAATCCGGTCTATTCCGATGTCATGCTGTTCGCAGCCATGGCGCTGGTACTTATATTGCGGCCACAAGGTCTGCTGGGTGTGGAGGGCAGGGCATGAGCCAGTCTGATAATTCCGTTGCCATCGAAGCCGGCGCAAAGGCGCCGCAAGGCCCGGCTCCCGAGGCGGCCGCAAGGCCGGCCGGGGCCCTGCGGCGCCGCTATGGAGTCGAATTCATAACCGCCATGGTGCTCTGCGCGGCGCCTTTCCTGGCTCCGCTGATCGGCGCCGGTCCCGATCTGCTGGGCCGGGTGCTTATATGGGGCCTGTTCGGCCTGGGCTTCGACCTGCTGTTCGGCTATGCCGGCCTCTTGTCATTCGGGCAGGCCGCGTTCTACGGTACCGGCAGCTTCGTCACCGCCTACCTGCTTACCACCGGCATCATTCCCAACATGCTGCTGGCACTGGTCGTGGCCATGCTGGTGTCATCCGTGCTGGGCTTGCTCATCGGCTATCTGACCCTGCGCCGCAGCGGCATCTACTTCGCCATGAGCACGCTGGCCTTCGCCGAAATGATCTATTTCCTTGAGTTCGGTCCGCTGCGCGACTGGACCGGGGGCGAGAACGGCATACCCGGCATTCCCGAGCCCGCCATAGACCTGGGTTTCTTCAGCTATGTGATCCAGCCGGGCTGGCCCATGTACACCTTTCTGGCGGCCATGTTCTTCCTGGGTTTCGTCATCGCCCGGCGCATCTCGCTATCCCCGTTCGGCGTCATCCTGACCGCCATCCGCGGCAATCCTATACGGGCCATGGCGGTGGGCCATCGCATCCAGCGCTACAAGCTGGCGGTGTTCGTCGTCGCGGCGGCCTATGGCGGCGTGGCGGGCGGCCTGCTGGGCCTGTTCCAGGGCTATATGCCGCCCGACGCCTTCAATCTGCACACCTCGGCGGAGCTCGTCATCCAGACCGTCATGGGCGGCGCGGGCACCTTGTTCGGACCCTTGCTGGGCGCACTGATCTGGCTTTACCTGTTCGAAGTCCTGCAATTCGTGGAAGCGGTGGGTCCTTATTGGAGACTGATACTGGGGGTCATCTTCGTGATCCTGGTCACGGTGTTCCGCCGCGGCATTTGCGGTGAGTTCATCGCCTGGCGCGACAAGCGCATGACGCGGCGCCTGGACCGGGCCATAGACACCCGTTCCAGCCATGGCGGGGGGCAGCGCGGGCAGGGCGTGCAGCTGCTGATGCGCAAGTCCGTATCGGCCGCCCCGGGCGTTCCCGTGCTTCAGGCCAACAACATTGCCAAGCATTATGGCGGGCTCAAGGCCGTCAAGGGCGTCTCGATCGCCGTGCAGGAAGGCGAGCTGCGCGGCCTGATCGGGCCAAATGGCGCCGGCAAGTCCACCTTCTTCAAGATGCTGGCGGGCGAAATCGAGCCCACCAGCGGCGAGGTCTTCCTGCGCGGCGGCAATATCACCGGCATCGGCGTCACGCAGGTTTGCCAGATGGGCATGAGCAAAAGCTACCAGGTCAACGAGCTGTTCGATGCCCTGACCGTGCGGCAGAACATCTTGATGTCCGTACTCGGGCAGAAGCGCGGCTCCTTCCGTTTCGATGCCTTGGCCAGCCTTAATGGCGTCAGCGGCTATGGCGAGCAGGTCGAGGCGGCAATGGAGCTAGTCGAGCTTTCCCACAAGGCCGACACCCCGGTCCACGAGCTGTCCTACGGCGAGAAGCGCCGGGTGGAAATCGGCCTGGCTCTTGCAACGGGTGCGAACGTCCTGCTGCTGGACGAACCCCTGGCGGGGATGAGTCCCGAAGAACGCGTGCATGCGGTGGCATTGCTCAAGAGCATCCGGCGCGGGCGCACTGTTCTTATTGTCGAGCACGACATGGACGCGATGTTCGAGTTGGCCGACAAGATCACCGTGCTGTACGACGGAAATTTCCTCGCGGAAGGCACCCCGCAAGAGATTCAAACCAACAAGGCGGTGCAGGAAGCGTATCTCGGAGGCGTGGAAGAATCATGAATCTGCTCGAAGTCAACGGCATCAATACCTTTTACGGCGATTCGCATATTTTGTTCGATGTGTCGCTCGAGGTCCGCGAGAACGAAGTCGTGGCCCTGCTGGGCCGCAACGGCGCCGGCAAGTCCACCTTGTTGAAAACGCTGGCGGGGGCGCTTGCCCCCCAGTCGGGCAGCATTACGTTTGCGGGCACGCCCATCCACAAGATGCAGGCCCACGAAATTGCCCGGCTGGGCCTGCAGCTGGTTCCCGAAGAGCGCCGGGTCATAGGCGGCATAACCGTCCATGAAAACCTTCAGTTGGCCGCAATGACGGCCAAGAAGCCCCTGGGTTACGACGAAATCTATCGCACTTTCCCCCGGCTGGACGAGCGGCGGACCAACAAGGGACGCGAGCTGTCGGGGGGCGAGCAGCAAATGGTGGCGATTGCGCGCGCCATGATCCGCGACGCGCGCCTCATCCTGCTGGACGAGCCCTTCGAAGGGCTTGCGCCGCTTATCGTGCGCGACCTCATGAACGTATGCCAGGACTTGGCCAAGCAGGGCCGCACCATCGTCGTGGTCGAGCAGAACGTCACGGCGGCGCTGTCCATGGCCGACCGTTGCTATCTGCTCAATACCGGCCACGTGGTATTTGGCGGAACGTCTCAAGAGCTGCAGCAAAAACCGGAGATCACCAATCGCTACCTTGGGGCAGCCGCGTGAGTCCATGTATTTGTAGAAGGAGAATAAGCCATGTCGTCCACTATTGATTCCATACTAGTCGAAAGCCGGGTCTTTCCGCCGTCGGCCAAGACGGTCGCGGGAGCGACGATTTCCGGTATGGAAAATTACAAGGCGCTGTGCGAGGAAGCCGAGCAGGATTTCGAGGGCTTCTGGACCAGGCTCGCGCGCGAGCACCTTCAATGGCGCAAGCCGTTCACCCGGGTCCTGGATGAATCGAATGCGCCGTTCTACACCTGGTTCGACGATGGCGAGCTTAACGTTTCCGAAAACTGCCTGGATGTCCACCTGGAAAACGGCAACGCCGACAAGGTGGCGCTTGTTTTCGAGGCCGACGACGGCGCGGTGCAAAAGGTCACCTACCGGCAATTGCATGCGCGCGTCTGCCGCATCGCCAATGGCATCAAGGAACTGGGCTATGCGAAGGGCGACAGGGCCGTCATCTATCTGCCCATGTCCATCGAAGCCATCGCCACCATGCAGGCCTGCGCAAGGCTGGGCATAACCCATTCCGTGGTGTTCGGCGGGTTTTCGGCCAAGAGCCTGCACCAGCGCATCGTCGACGTGGGCGCCACCCTGGTCATTACCGCCGACGCTCAATTGCGCGGAGGCCGCGCCATCCCCCTGAAGGCCGCCGTGGACGAAGCGCTGGCCGACGAGGGCGGCGAGATCGTCGGCAAGGTCGTGGTGTATCGGCGCGCCGGCATCGAGGTTGACTGGAACGATGCGCGCGATGTATGGCTGCACGATCTGGAGAACGGGCAGCCCGATCAATGCGAGGCGGTGGCGGTCGAGTCCGAGCATCCCTTGTTCATCCTGTACACATCGGGGTCCACCGGCAAGCCCAAGGGCGTGCAGCATTCGTCGGCGGGTTACCTGCTGTGGGCGTCCTTGACCACGCAATGGGTGTTCGACACCCGGCCCGACGATGTGTTCTGGTGCACCGCCGACGTGGGCTGGGTTACCGGCCATACCTACATCGCCTACGGAACCCTGGCGGCGGGACTGACACAGGTCGTTTTCGAGGGCATACCCACTTATCCGGATGCCGGCCGCTTCTGGAAAATGATCGAGCGCCACAAGGTCAGTATTTTCTATACGGCCCCCACCGCCATACGTTCCCTGATCAAGGCCGCACAGGCCGATCCCGGCACGCATCCGCAGCGCCACGATCTTTCCAGCCTGCGCCTGCTGGGTTCGGTCGGCGAACCCATCAATCCGGAAGCCTGGATCTGGTACTACAACAATGTGGGCAACGGCCGTTGCCCCATTGTCGACACCTGGTGGCAAACCGAGACCGGCGGCCACATCCTGACGCCCCTGCCGGGCGCCACGCCGCTGAAACCGGGCTCTTGCACCTTGCCGCTGCCCGGCATATCCACGGGAGTGGTCGACGAGGCCGGCAACGAAGTTCCTTCGGGGCGAGGCGGCTTCCTGGTCATCAAGAAGCCCTGGCCCGCCATGATACGAGCGGTCTGGGGAGACCCGGAGCGTTTCAGGAACAGCTATTTTCCGGCTGATCTGAAAGGTTACTACCTGGCCGGCGACAACGCCCAGCGCGACGCCGACGGCTATTACTGGATCATGGGCCGCACCGACGACGTGCTCAGCGTATCGGGCCATCGCCTGGGAGGGACGGAAATCGAATCGGCCCTGGTGGCGCACGAGCTGGTGGCGGAGGCCGCGGTGGTGGGCCGCCCTGATGCCACCACCGGCGAGGCCATCGTGGCCTTCATCATGCTCAAGGTTCCCGTGCCCGACGGCAAGCAGGCGGAAGCTATCGCCAAGCAGCTGCGCGACTGGGTGGCCAGCGAAGTCGGCCCTATTGCAAAGCCGCGCGATATACGCTTTGGCAACAATCTGCCCAAGACCCGCTCCGGAAAGATCATGCGCCGCCTGTTGCGCGTGGTGGCCGAAGGCAAAGAGGTCACGCAGGATGTGTCCACGCTGGAGAACCCCGACGTCCTGAAGCAGTTCACCGGAGTCTATTGAAAGAAAGGCGGCAAACGGGCTGGCCGGCTTCACGTAAAGTCAAGAGCGGCGAGCCCCTTTAAAAGTGGGGGTTTTCCTCCATGGCTATAACTACGCGTCTCTTTAGAATCAAGGCACGAATGAGCGCGATACATTGCGAATCGGTCGTCTTGATCATTATGTGTTGTAAGGCCATTGTGTATTGGGGGGTAGGGATTCGTAATGGAGTCGCAATTGAACAGCGGCGCGGCCTATCGCGGCGGTGTGCTGGCCGGCGGCCTTAGCAGGGATTTCGCCGATTCAACCATACTGACCGATCATTCCCACGAGATGGGTCAGCTCAAATTCGCCCTGAGCGGCGTCATGGTGGTGGCCAGCACCGAAGGCCATTGGGTCGTGCCGCCAACACGGGCGCTTTGGCTTGCACCCAATGTGCAGCATCGCGTGCGCATGCTGGGCAAGGTCAGGCTCCGCTCGGTTTTCGTCAATCCGGAATACTTGCATGGATTGCCGCCACGCAGCTGTCTGCTGCCCGCAACGCCGCTGTTCCGCGAGGTCATTACGGCGGTTGCCGGCTCCACATCCATAGCGCTGGCCAGCCGCCGGACCCGGCTGCTGATGGACCTGCTGCTCGAGGAGCTCACCGAAGAGTCCGTGACACCGCTACATCTGCCCGCACCGCGCGATCATCGGCTGGCGCGCATATGCACCCATATCCAGGAACATCTGGACGACATGAAGACCCTGCGGGAATGGTCCAAGGAACTGGGCTACGACCAACGCACCCTGCATCGCCTGTTCATCCAGGAACTGGGCATGTCCTTCCTGCAATGGCGCCAGCAGGCCAAGCTGCTGGCCGCCCTGGAGTGGCTGGCGGAAGGCCGTCAGGTACTGGGCATTGCGCTCGACCTGGGCTACCAGACGCAAAGTGCGTTTACGGCCATGTTCAAGCGCAACCTGGGCATTACGCCCAGCGACTTTGTCAGGTCGATGGCCGACACGTAGAATCCGGCGCAGCCACGCCGAAGCGCAGCCTTCGGATGACGTCCGAACTCAGTTCCAGCTTCCGCCTTTGCCGCCCATGCTGTAGCGGCCCGCTCCCAGCAAGGCAACGGCCAGGCTGCCGAACAGGAACAGCCCTTGAAGCTCCAGGCGCCATCCTCCGGTACCGGCCAGCTGGAATACATGGCCGGCGTGTGCCAGGGCAATGGCGACCAGCATGTTCAAGACGATCAGCAAGCCCCCAAGACGGGTGTAGAAGCCCAGAATAAGAAGTAGCGGCGCGATCACTTCGCCCAGGTATACCGCCCATGCAAAGAAGGCCGGCATTCCGCGCGCCACGATCATGGATTCGATCGGGCCTATGCCATTGAGCAGCTTTGCGATGCCATGAAAAAGAATCAGCACGCCTATGGTCAGGCGCAAAATCAGCTTGCCCAGGTCGTCGAGGGTGGTCGGGGACATTTGGTACTCCGTTGTAGAGAAATGAAATCGGGCGCCAGCCTGGTCGGCTGGCACACATTATAGGAGGGGCATGCCGCGGCGCACGCCGTTGCGTGCGGACGGGGGCGGACTATTCGCCTTTCGCTTTCGCCAGCGCCTGATCCAGCAAGCCAGGCTCATAGGAAATGAACTCGTGGCCCCGGTAGGTGCGGACCAGGCCCTCGAACTGCGAGAAATTGATCTTGAGTTCGTCATCGCAGTGGATCAACTGATCGCCCTTGTCGTCCACGATGACGGCGGTGGGATGCACGTCGCTCAGCAACTGGTGCAACTGTTCGGTGGTGCTTTCACAATTGAGCGGAACGAGTATCTTGCCAGCCTCCAGGATGGCCAGGACACTGATCAGATATTCCAGTGAATGGGTGGCCGCGCACAAGGCGACGCGGGCACCCGGGGTGGGGTCCTTCATTTGCAGCGCCACGGCCAGCGCCTTTGCGGCGGTTGCCAGTTCGGCATAAGTGACCTGGCTGTCGGTATCCTCGATGGCGACCTTCTCGCCATGCTGTTCGATCATGTTGTGCAGGAAATCAAGGGTAAGCATCTTTCTGCGGCCTATGCGTGTTGACGGAATCCAGTGAGTATAGAGATCATTAACCGTAATTCCAGCCATATAGCGCTAGGGTTTCCCCTTGTTTCCCATAAGGCGGCCGGCCCCCGCCCGGCCCCGGACTTCCTTGGCATCAGCGTAGCCGCAGGTCGGTCAGCCGCTTTGCCGCCAGACTCTGGCGATGCCGGACTTCAGACATCAGCCAGGCCGGCGCGCCAATATCCCTCAGCGTATGCTCGTCCATGCCGGCTACGGCGTCGATGGCGCTGATCCATGGGTCGCGGGCGGCTCTGCGTGTAGCGGCTTTCCGAACGGAGAACCAAAGGCGCAGGCGCGCCAGAATGGAACGCTGCGGCGGGGCGGCGCCATCGAGGATGCGGCGGGCTTCGCAATTCAGGACTGCCATGCGTTTCTCCTTGGTCTGTGTGACTCGTTTGGTAAGAATAATCTTCCAGCTATCTACTGTGAATTGACTTGTTCTACATAGATTGGTTGGTTATGCTTACCAGCATGAGCCGACTGCCCTTGAACACCTTGCCCGCCTTCCGCGCGGCCGCCGAACTCCAGAACTTGCGCGCGGCGGCCGACGCGCTGCACCTGACGCATAGCGCCATCAGCCAGCAGATACGCGTCCTCGAAGAGCAACTGGGCTTTCCCTTGTTCGAACGCAGGGGGCGCCGTGTGGTGCTGAATCCGGCCGGCGAAGCCTTGCTGCGTGCCGTACAGGGCGCGATGGCTCAACTGGACGATGGCGTACAGGCCGCCGCCGCGGCAGTCTGCGCGCTGGAGCAGCGCCTGCGGGTAACGGTGCTGCCTTCGTTCGCCCAGCGTTGGCTGCTGCCCCGCATGCATCGATGGCGCGAGCGGCATCCCGATCTGGCGCTTGAAATCGATGTTTCCCAGCAGGCGGTGGATTTGCAGCGGGAAGGTTTCCATGCGGCCCTGCGGCAGGGGGTGGGTCCGTGGCCGGGTCTGGTGTCCGAGCGCCTGTTCGATGCCCCCATGCCGTTGGTGGTGGTAGGCTGCGCCATCGACGCGCGGCGTTTGCTGGGTCAGCCGCCGGCGGCGCTGTTGCGGGAACCCTTGCTCGGAGAGCGCGAGGTATGGCGACGGTGGTTTGAAGCGGCCGGGGTGCGCGCCCAGGTGACGCCCGTGGCGCAGTTCAACGATATGGGGCTGATGCTGCAGGCGGCGGAGCAAGGCATCGGCTTGACCCTCGCCCGCGAATTGCTGGCGGCCGACGCCATCCGTGACGGCCGCTTGATAAAGCTTTCGCCGATCGGGGTGGAATACGAAACCGGGCATACCTATCACCTTGTCTATCCGCCGGCGCTGCGCGATTGGCAGCCCTTGGCCGCCTTGCGCGCATGGATAGGCGATGAGCTGGAGCAGTCGCGCCAGTCTTTGGAGAACGCCGGCAGCAACGCCTCTTGACCGCCGGATGCGGTTCGACCCGGCGATTACCGCTCGGCCAGGGCACCGTCCTGGCGCATGGGCAGGCCGGCATGGCGCGTGAAGTTGCGGACCGCATCGCGATAGATTCCACTGCTGCTGGCGCCCGAGTGCGAAGCGCCGTCTATCTTCACCAGATAGCGTTGCAAGCCGGGGTCGCCAGTCGATGCCAGCAGCGCATCGCTCATGGTGTGCGGAACCACGCGGTCATTGGTTCCATGCAGGAATAATATCGGCTGGCGTACCCGCTTTATGGCGGCCAGGGAATCAAAGGGCTGCGTAAGCACCAGTGCCAATCCTGGAATGTTTTCCCATCGGCTGCCGACGATCATGTCCCGGATGCTGGTAAAGGTCGATTCAAGTATCAGGCCCGCAAAATCGGGTTGGCCGGGCGTGGCCGCCAGCGCTACCGCAATGGCGCCGCCCAGGCTGTGTCCGTACAGGAATCGCCGCGAGGGCAAGGGTTGCCGCCGTGCCAGTTCCCGCAAGGCGGCGCCGGCATCTTCCACGGCGCTGGATTGCGAAGGAAGTCGCGCGGTGGACGCCCCGAAGCCGCGATAGTCTATGGCCAGCACGGCGTAGCCCATATCGACCCAGCGTTCGATGCGAAAGGCGCTGTCATTCAGGTTCCAGCGCGCGCCATGAAGGTACAGGACGGTCGCGGCGTCGGGAGAGGGATGGGCAAGGTACCAGGCGCGTACCTTATCGCCATTCTCCAGGGTCAGGTCGAAAATTTCCGTGCCTTGCGGCGGCTGGCGCCACCAGGGGCTCTCGCGCGATTCGACGGCGAATATGGTGGCGCGCTGCCAGCGGTCGAGCATGACATAGCCGCCGGCCAGGGCAAGCAATAACAGGCATGCCAGAATACGGATCAGGGGGCGCGGGCGCAAACGCATTGGGGATCAATCGGAACAGAAGAAGTATTGATGATAGCGATTCGCGCCGGATGCTGCGTGGTTTTTCGGCGTTATATACTTGGACGATACCTACAAAGAGACAAAGGACGCTTCCATGTTGCCGCTGCACCCCACCAGCTATGAAGATGCCGCCAGGCGGTTTCAATGGGAGATCCCGCAGCGCTACAACATCGGCGTCGACGCTTGCGCCAAGTGGGCGGAGCGGGATTCGGGCCGGTTGGCGCTGGTTCATGTCGATCAACACGGGCAGGCGCGGCAATACAGTTTCGGTGAAATACACGAGTCGTCGAATCGCTTGGCCAAGCTGTTTCTTGCCCTGGGCGCCAAGCCTGGCGACCGGATCGGAATTCTTCTGCCGCAGGCTCCGGAGACCGCCTGGGCGCATATCGCCGCTTACAAGATTGGCTGTATAGCCATTCCCTTGTTCACGCTGTTCGGGGCCGAGGCGCTGTGCTATCGGCTGGCCGACAGTGCGGCGCTGGTGGTCGTGACGAATGCCGAAGGCGCGGCGAAGCTGGCTGAAATACGCGGCCAGCTTCCGGCCTTGAAGACAATACTTACGATAGATGGCGCGCAGGCCGATACCGTTGACCTGCATCGCGAAATGAAACGGCATGGCTCCGATCTGGTTCCGGCCGATACGGCGGCCGACGACCCCGCCGTCATCATTTATACCTCGGGCACCACAGGCCAGCCCAAGGGCGCGCTGCATGCGCACCGTGTGTTGCTGGGCCATCTGCCGGGCGTGGAAATCTCGCACAACCTCTTTCCGCAAGAGGGCGACCGGATGTGGACGCCGGCCGACTGGGCATGGATAGGCGGACTGTTCGACGTGCTGCTTCCCGCCTGGCATCACGGCATTGCCGTGGTCGCGCATCGTTTCAAGAAATTCACACCCGAGAACGCTTTTCAATTCCTGCAGGATTACGGCGTGCGCAACACTTTCCTGCCGCCCACGGCATTGAAGATGATGCGCTCGGTGGACAGCCCCGAGAAACGCTGGAATTACCGCCTGCGTTCCGTGGCCAGCGGCGGCGAATCGCTGGGCGCCGAGTTGCTCGAATGGGGCAGGCGGACTTTCGGCCTGACCATCAACGAGTTCTACGGCCAGACCGAATGCAACATGACGGTCTCTTCATGCGCGGATATCATGCCCGCGCGTCCGGGAGCCATAGGCCGCGCCGTGCCGGGCCACACGGTGGCCATCATCGATGAGCAGGGCAACACGCTGCCGCCGGGCGTCGGCGGCAGCATAGCCGTTCGGCGTCCCGATCCGGTGCTCTTCCTGCAATACTGGAACAACAGCAAGGCGACCGAAGAAAAATTCGTGGGCGACTGGCTGCTTACCGGCGACACGGGCAGCATGGACGACGATGGCTACATTCATTTCATCGGCCGTAACGACGATGTCATCACCTCGGCGGGCTATCGAATTGGCCCGGGCGAAATCGAGGACTGCATTTTGCGGCATCCATCGGTGAAGATGGTTGCCGTGGTCGGCGCGCCCGATGCACAGCGCACCGAGATCGTGGCGGCTGTCATTGTCCTGCAGGAAGGGCGCAGCCCAAGCGATGCGCTCAAGCGTGAAATTCAAGACCATGTTAAGTCGCGGCTGGCCGCGCACGAATATCCGCGCGAAATATTCTTTGTCGAAGACCTGCCCATGACCACCACCGGGAAGGTGATCCGCCGCGAATTGCGCCAGATGGTCGGACAGTGGCGGCAGGATGCCTTGAAAGCCTGAAAGCCGCTACCTGACTGGGTTCTGAATAAAAGCTGACCGTGTGCTGACTCGCATAAAAAGCCATTGACAAGGCTATGCGTTTGGAGCAAATTAAAAAACAGGGGGACCGAAGCTTGACGCAGGCATGCGCGCATCGGTGGCATGTCCAATTTTGGACTGCTGCCGATCAACCGGTGCATGAACCTGCTGGAGGAGTCCCATGGAGAATCAAAAAAAATCCACTGCAGTCAGCCGCCGCGCGGTGCTGCAGCTTGCGGCTGCGACAGGCCTTGCACAGCTTGCGCCACCGTTAATCATCAGTGCGCGCGGCGAACAATCAGTAAAGCTCGGACTGGACAATCCCCTGACCGGAACCTATGCGGCCACGGGTAAGAACGAGCTGAACGGATGCGAGCTTGCGGTGGAACAGATCAACGCCAAAGGCGGGATACTGGGCCGTCCGGCCGAACTCCTCATCGAAGATTCCACGAGCGGAGACGCGGGCACCGCCGTGCAGAAGGCGCGCAAACTCATCGATCGCGACAAGGTGAACTTCCTGCTGGGCAACGTGAACTCCGGCTTGTCGCTGGCCATGGCGCAAGTGAGCAACGAGAAAGGCGTCCTGCATGTCGTTCCGGGCGGGCATACCGACGCCGTCACGGGTGAAACCTGCCACTGGAACGTCTTCCGGGTATGCAATACAACACGCATGCTGACCAATGCGATCGCCAAGACGCTGATGGACAACTACGGCAAGAAAATGTATTTCATCACGTCGGACTATGCCTTCGGCCACACCTTGCAAGACGGCTATGACGCCAACCTGAAGCAGTACGGCGGCACGAAGCTGGGCGAAGACCTGACGCCGTTGGGCACCACGGACTTTTCCTCCTATTTGATCAAGGCGCAGTCCACCAATCCCGACGTCATTGTCTTCCTGATGAATGGCGAGGATCTGCTCAATGCATTGAAGCAGGCGGTGCAGTTCGGTCTGGACAAGCGCATACACCTGGCCGGTGCCAACACCGAGCTGGAAGTGCTTGAAGGCCTGCCGCCGGAGGCGCGCATCGGCGACTGGGTCGCCGAGTGGTATCACATACAGCCCGGCGTTCCGCATGTGGACGAGTTCGTTGCGGCCATCAAGAAGAAGACCGGCCGCGTTCCCACCGCGCGTACCTGGTTCGGCTATGTGGGCGCCTGGACCTGCGCATTGGCGGCGAACAAGGCGAAGTCGCTCGAGGCGGTGAAGATGGCCAAGGCCTTGCAGGGCATGGAGCTGCCGCCCGAAGTGGGGTTGATGCCCAATACGCCTTTCTACCGGGCGAATCAGAACCAATTGATCGGATCCCTGTATGTCGGTCATGCGCAGGCCAAGGGCAGCCAGCCCGACGACCTGTTCCATGTCGACACCGTGGTCAACGGCAAGGATGTGGCGGGCACGGTCGAGGAGTCGGGCTGCAAAATGACCTGGCCGGCCTGACGGCTGTTTGAACGGGGCGGGCCCGGATGGATGCCGGCGGCCCGCCTTACCCGCCTGGCATGGCCTGTGCTTTATTCCTTTCCCAGATCAAGTGTGAACACGAAGGCGAAGCGTAGACATTACTTTGGTAAGGCAAGCGAAGCCGGCAAAGTGCACGTTTGATATAGAAATGGAATTACGAGACGGATGTTTGAATGACCGAGCTTATCCTGTTCAATGTGTTCAATGGGCTGATCGTGGGGGCTTTCTATGCGCTCATGGCCTTGGGCCTTTCCCTGATCATCAACCTGACCAGCGTCATCAATTTCGCCCATGGCGGCTTCCTGGCGCTGGGCGCCTACATTGCCTACGAGCTGGCACCCTACATAGGCTTCTGGGGCGCCTTGATCCTGGCGCCCGTGCTGACGGCGGTGCTTGGGCTGCTTGTGGAACGCCTGATGATACGCCGCCTTTATGGGCGCGATCCCTTGTACAGTCTGCTGCTGACCTTCGGGCTGGCCTATGTGTTCGAGGATGGGCTGCGTTATATCTGGGGTGCGCAAAGCCTGCCTTTCCATGTGCCGGACTGGCTGACCCGGCCCTTGAGCACCTACTTCTTCTTTCTGACCGGCTATCGAGTGTTCATGGTGGTGCTGGTGGCCGTCGCCGTGGCGGCGCTATTCCTGATACTGACCCGGACCCGGCTGGGAATACGGATACGGGCGGGCACGCTGGACCTTGAAACCGTATCGGTGCTGGGGGTCAATGTGCGCATACTGCGCAACCTGAACTTCGGCCTGGGCATCTACCTGGCCGGCTTGGCCGGTGTGCTGGCCGCCGGCCTGCTGGGCTTGCAGCCGACGATAGGCGACGCCCTCATCATGCCCAGTTTCGTTGCCATTATCGTGGGCGGCCTGGGCAGCCTGTTCGGCACATTGCTGGGCGGTTTGCTGATAGGCGTGGCGGCGGGCATCGCCACCGTGTTCGTGCCATCGGCGTCCGAGGCGATCATCTACATCATGATGGCCATAGTCTTGTTGTTCCGGCCGCGGGGCCTGCTGGGTGAAGAAGGAATGAACCTGTGATCGATTCCAACAAGAAAACACTCGCCATAGCCGTGCTTTGGCTTTTGCTGTTGACCATGCCCTATTGGATGGGTGCCGTGGGAGGCTATACCGGACTGGCGACGCGCGTGCTGGTGCTTGGGCTGGCGGCCATGTCGGTGAATTTCCTGCTGGGTTTCACCGGCGTGCTGTCTTTCGGCCATGCGGCCTATTTCGGCCTGGGGGCATACGGGGCCGGCATGCTGCTGAAGTATCTTGCCCCCAGCACGCCGCTGGCCATCTTGGTGGGCGTGGTGGTCGGAACGCTGGCGGCGGCCGCGGTCGGGGCGCTCATCGTCAAGCTGCGGGGCATCTACTTTGCCATGGTCACTATCGCCTTCGGACAGATGTTCTACTTCATCGCTTTCCGCTGGAGCTCGGTGACCGGCGGAGACGACGGCTTGACGGGCTGGCGGCGCCTGCCCATAGACCTGGGTTTCACCACGGTCGACATACTGGGCAGCGCCGAAGCCTATTACTACCTGGTGCTGCTGATCTTCGCGGTATCGGTCGGCATCATGGCGTTGATACTGCGTTCGCCCTTTGGCCGGACACTGCTGGCCATCCGCGAAAATGAAAGACGGGCGCGCTTCCTGGGCATACCGGTGGAGCGGCATATCTGGATCGCCTTCGTCATTTCCTGCTTCTTCGCCAGCCTGGCCGGCGTCCTGTACGCCTTGCTCAACAACTTCGTCGACCCGCGCACGCTGCACTGGACGCTGTCCGGGAACTTCGTGATCATGGCTGTGGTGGGCGGCATGCGCTCCTTCTGGGGGCCGCTGATCGGAGCGGCGATATTCGTCGTGTTGCAGGACTACGTGTCAAGCTATACCCAGAACTGGATGTTCTTCATCGGCATATTCTTCGTGCTGATCGTGCTGTTCTTTCCGCGCGGGGTCCTGGGCATTATTCGAAAGAGGCTGTCATGAGCTTGCTGGAAGTCAAGAACGTATCGCAGCATTTCGGCAGCCTGGTGGCGGTCAATAATGTGTCCATGGCGGTTGAACGGGGAGAGCTGCGGGCGCTTATCGGCCCCAATGGCGCGGGCAAGACCACTTTCTTCAATCTGATCAGCGGGTTCTTCAGGCCCACGGCCGGGCATATTCTGCTGGATGGCCGCGACATCACAACGATGGCGCCGCATCAGCGCGTCATGCTGGGCATGGCGCGCACCTTCCAGATAACCGAAATATTCCCCGAGCTTTCCGTGCGGCAGAACCTGCGCATTCCCGTCGAACTGGCCATGGGCTTGCGCTTGCAGCCGCGGCTTGGCCGCAGCCAGGATGCGCAAATCAGGGAGAGAGTCGATGAGCTTCTGGAACTGGGCGGCCTGACTGTCAATGGAAACAGGCTGGTCGGAGAGCTTTCGCATGGGGACCAGCGCGCCACTGAAATCATGATGACGCTTGCGCTGAAGCCGCGCCTGCTGTTGCTGGACGAACCGACCGCCGGCATGGGCAGCCGCGAGACCTACAGCACCGCCATGCTGATACGCAAGCTGCATAAAACTCAGGAATTGACCATAGTATTGGTGGAGCACGATATGCGCGTTATCTTCAACCTGGCCGATCGCATAACCGTTCTGGCCGAAGGGGCGGTGCTGGACGAGGGCGCGCCCGATGAAATCGCCGCCAGCGAGGCGGTCCAGGCGGCTTATCTGGGAAAAGCGGCATGAAGGCGCTGGAAGTCCGGGACCTGCATACCTATTACGATAAAAGCCATATCCTGGATGGCGTAAGCCTGGTGGTCGAGGAGGGCGAGCTGGTCACTTTGCTGGGCCGCAACGGCGCCGGAAAATCGACCACCTTGCGCAGCATCATGGGCTTGACCCAGGCGCGCAGCGGAACGGTCACTTTGTTCGGGCAGGACACCACGCATTGGCCGCCGTACCGGATCGCCGGCCTGGGCGTGGGTTTCGTTCCGGAAGGCAGGCGTATTTTTGCAAACCTGACGGTCGAGGAAAACCTGAAGGTGCCGGTGGATCGGCCCGGCCCGTGGACGATTGCCCGCATTTATGAGCTTTTCCCTAGGCTGGCCCAGCGCAAATCCAACAAGGGGCGGCAGTTGTCCGGCGGCGAACAGGAGATGCTGGCGATTGCGCGCACCTTGCTCCTGAATCCCAGGCTCCTGCTGCTCGATGAGCCATCGCAGGGGCTGGCCCCGCTGATCGTCCAGGATGTTTTCAAGGTCATCACGGCGACGCGCAAGGAAGGCACCTCCATTTTGCTGATCGAACAAAATGTGCGCGCGGCGGTCGAGGTGGCCGATAGGGCGTATGTGCTGGACGATGGGCGTATCGTCTATGAGGGCGCCGCCGCGGAATTCGGCAAGGACGAGGAACGCGTCCGGGCGCTGGCGGGGGCGAGCGCCGAGAAATGGGAGCTGGAAGCGGAATAGCCCAACTCTTATAATCCAGTCTTTGCCATGCGGGGCGTATCGACGCGGCCTTTCGAATGCCGCGACAAGAGCGGTTCGGCAAGGCCCGCGTGCCGCGCGATGTGGCGCATTTCAGAAAGGAAGGGGACTGGATCATGCCAAGTATTCGCGACGCATGGGTGCAACAGGCTGTGCGCAAGATAGAGGCGGACTTCAACAGGTCGGCCGACACGCATTTGATCCCTCTGCGCCTGCCGGCCTATCCTGGCGTGGACCTTTACCTGAAAGACGAGTCCAGCCATCCCACCGGCAGCCTGAAGCACCGCCTGGCGCGATCCCTTTTCCTGTATGCCCTTTGCAATGGCTGGCTGCACCCGGACAGCACCGTCATCGAAGCATCGTCGGGCTCCACAGCCGTATCCGAAGCCTATTTTGCACGATTGATAGGCTTGCCTTTCATTGCCGTCATTCCCAAAGGCACGTCCCAGGAGAAGATCGCAGCCATCGAGTTTTACGGCGGGAAAATACACCTGGTGAATTCCGGGCGGGAAATCTACGGCGAATCGGAACGCCTGGCGCGCGAGCTGGGCGGGCATTACATGGATCAGTTCACCTACGCCGAAAGAGCCACGGACTGGCGCAGCAACAACAATATCGCCGAATCGATCTTCAGCCAGATGCGGCAGGAGCCGCATCCCGTGCCGGCATGGATCGTGTGCAGTTGCGGAACAGGAGGCACCACGGCGACGATAGGGCGCTATATACGCTATCAGGGCTATGACAGCCGCGTATGCGTCGCGGATCCGGAAAATTCGGTGTTTTTCGATGCCTACGCCACGGGCGATAAGCAGCTGGAGATTCAGGCGGGGTCTTTGATCGAGGGCATAGGCCGCCCGCGGGTCGAGCTGTCCTTCATACCGTCGGTCATAGATCGCATGGTGAAGGTGCCCGATGCGGCAAGCTTGTCGGCCTTGCGCTATCTGCAAGGCAGCCTGGGGCGGCGTTGCGGCGGATCGACGGGCACGAACTTCATCGCCGCCCTGCACTTGGCGCGGCAGATGCACAAGGCGGGACAGGAGGGTTCCATCGTCACCGTGCTGTGCGACAGCGGCGAGCGCTATACGCAAACCTATTACAACGACGGCTGGTTGGCTGCCCGTGGGTTCGACATAGGCAATCTGGAATCGGCGGTCCAAGCCTGCGCCCAGGATGGCGCGGCCATGCCTTGGGACCTGCTGGAGCACCTGCGCTAATTTAAAGCGCCCGCCCGGCGACAAAAAAAGAGCCTACGCCTTGATTGCGTAAGCTCTTGATTTTTACTGAAGTAATGGTCGGGGCGAAAGGATTCGAACCTTCGACCCTCTGGTCCCAAACCAGATGCGCTACCAGGCTGCGCTACGCCCCGAATTCACAACAGCCAGCGACTATACCATAAAAGCCTAGGCGGCGTTGGCGGGCGCCTGGGATTCCGGATCGCCGGCCGGCGAACGTTGCACCAGCACCTTGGCGATGCGCCGCCCTTCCAGTTGCAGGACCCGGAACCGGAATGTTCCGTTTGCCTGAGAGAATTCAAGCTCGTCGCCGACTTCCGGCAGGCGGCCGAAACGGCGCAGCATATAACCGGCCAGGGTGCTGAATTCGTCGGTATCGTCCTGCAGGCCTTCGAGCTCGAGCGTCTGCTCGAAATAATGCATGTCGGTGGCGCCGTCGACGATCCAGCGGTCGTCTCCGTCGGCGATGATGTCCGGGGTTTCGTCTTCGTCCGGGAAGTCGCCGGCAATGGCTTCGAAGACATCGATGGGCGTAACCAGCCCCTCGACCGTGCCGAATTCATTGATGACGATGACCAGTTGGCCGCGCGCGGACTTCAGCGTTTTTATGAGGTCCAGGATGCGTATGGTCTCATGCACGAGAATGGGCGGACGCAGGCTTTTTTCGTTCAAGGCCCTGTGCCTGATCAGGTCCGCGATCATGTCCTTGGCCCGGCCTATGCCCACGATATCGTCCAGCGAGCCTCGGCATACAGGGAAAAACCCGTGAGGCGTCTCGCTGATTTCCTGGCGGATTTCGTCGGGATCGCTGTTCAGGTCTATCCAACTGATGTCAGTGCGCGGCGTCATGATGGAATGCACGTTGCGGTCGGCCAGCCGCAGCACGCCGCTGACCATATTGCGTTCTTCCACGCCGAAAGGCGTATCGTCCGGCGAAGGCGCGGAGTCGGGGGCGGGCTCGTCGTTGGTGGAGGGGCGCTTGCCCAGCATGCGCAAGATGCCCTCCGCCGTGCGCTCGCGCATGGGGCGCTGGGTGTCGCGGCTAAGCAAGTTGCGCCGCGCGACCTGGTTCAGCGCCTCGATGGCAACCGAAAAGCCGATGGCGGCATACAGATAGCCTTTGGGCACCTTGAAGCCGAAGCCTTCGGCGACCAGCGCGAAGCCTATCATCAGCAGGAAGCCCAGGCACAGTATGACGACGGTGGGATGGGCATTGACGAAGCGCGTCAGCGGCTTGGACGCCACCAGCATGATGCCGATGGCGATGATGACGGCCGCCATCATGACCTCCAGCCTATCGACCATGCCCACCGCGGTGATGACGGCGTCCAGGGAAAAGACGGCGTCGAGCACCACGATTTGCGTCACGATGACCCAGAAGCTGGCATACATGCGCGAGCCCGACATGGCATGGGCCTTGCCTTCGACCCGTTCGTGCATCTCCATGGTGCCTTTGAAGACGAGGAAGAAGCCGCCGACGATAAGAATAAGATCACGCCCGGAAAAACTGAATGGCCCCACGGAGACCAGCGGTTCGGTCAGCTTGAACAGCCAGGATATGGCCGACAGCAGCGCCAGGCGCATGACAAGAGCCAGCGACAGGCCGATGACGCGGGCGCGGTCCCGTTGCGCCGGCGGCAGTTTATCCGCCAGGATGGCGATGAAAATCAGGTTGTCGATGCCCAGAACGATTTCCAGGACAACGAGTGTCAACAAGCCGATCCACATGGTGGGATCAAGCAGCAACTCCATTTATATTCCTTTCAGTTTGCAGTAAGCATTGTATCGCGCTTGTTTTTTGCCGCGAATGGATAGAAGATGGAAACGCCCATGGGCTTTATATGGGCGGGGCGCGCCGCATCGGTTGGTCGACGGCGCTCATTGAAATCTGTCTTTACATGGGACGACTCATGAGCAAGAAACTATTGATGCTGGTCGGCGACTATGCCGAAGATTACGAAACCATGGTGCCATTTCAAACTCTTTTGACGGTGGGGCATACCGTGCATGCCGTGTGCCCGGACAAGAAGGCGGGCGATACGGTCGCCACCGCCATACACGATTTCCAGGGCGACCAGACATACAGCGAGAAGCCGGGGCATCGTTTTGCGTTGAACCACGACTTTGACAAGGTTGACGTCGCGGACTACGACGGCCTTGTCATTCCCGGCGGCCGCGCGCCCGAATACCTGCGCATGAACGACAGGGTAATAGAGATCGTAAAACAATTCGATGCCGCCAAAAAGCCGATTGCCGCCGTGTGCCATGGCGCGCAGATACTGGCGGCGGCCGGTGTGTTGAAGGGGCGCACATGCTCGGCGTATCCGGCTTGCGCGGCCGAAGTCCGCCTGGCGGGCGGCACTTATGCCGACATCGCCGTCGACCAGGCCCATACCGACGGCAACCTGGTCACGGCGCCGGCGTGGCCGGCGCATCCGGCCTGGATGGCGCAATTCCTGGCGGTATTGGGCACTCGCATACAGCACGCCTAGGCCTTGGGCTTGAGCTGGGGCAGGGTATAAGCCCGATTCTGGTACACCCAGCTTGGCCACAGCACATGGGCCAGGGCCTCGCCGGCCAGGTCAGCGTCCAGCGGCATGGGCGTGTACGACTCGGGCGCCTGATAGCGGTACTGGGTGGCATCCCGGTGCGGCTCCATCACGACCAGCGCGTCGCCCTTCATGTAACCGTAGTTCTCGCCATACTGCATCATGGCCCTGTCTCCGCCCGGCAGCGTCAGGTCGCGTCCTATCATGGGGTGTTCGGCCCGCAAGCCCATGATGGAGAGCAGGGTGGTGGGCAGGTCTATCTGGCTGATCAGGCGATCATCGCGCCGGGCGGCGACATCGGCTCCCGTGATCAGGGCGGGAATATGGAAGTGGCGCAAGGGCACCAGGCTGGCGCCGCCGACTCGCGAGTCATGGTCGGCCACGACCAGGAAGACCGTGTTTTCCCAGTAATCGGATTGCCTTGCCCGATCGAAGAACTGCCCCATGGCCCAATCGGCATAGCGCACAGTGTTTTCCACGGTGGCCGGGTTGCCGTCGGTCTCTATCCGGCCGCTGGGATATTCCCAGGGTGAATGGTTGCTGACGGAAAAAGCCAGCGTGAAGGTGGGTTCGCCGGGCGCTTCGCTGAGCAGGCTGTGCACCGTATTGAACATGTCTTCGTCGCTGGCGCCCCAGGTGCCGACGAATGCGGGGTTCTTGAATGTGGGCAGATCGTACAAATCGTCGAAGCCATTGCCCAGGAAGAAGCTTTTCATATTGTCGAAATGCGCTTCGCCGCCGTAGACGAAGCGCGAGCGGTAGCCATGCTGCTTCAGCACTTGCGCCATGGTGAAGAAATTGCTTTGCGCGCCGGACAGGCGCAGCGCGGCATCGGACACCGTGGGCGGAAAGCCGGCGACAACGGCTTCCAGGCCGCGGACCGAGCGCGTGCCCGTGGCGTAGGCGCGCGTGAAGTTCCAGGAGGTCTGGGCAAGCCTGTCCAGTTGCGGGGTCAGCGCGGCGCCGCCCAGGTTGCCCACATATTGGGCGCCCAGGCTTTCCTGCACGATCATCACCACGTTCAGCGGGCGGCTTCGTTGTGAGGTGGGCTCCTGCACATGCAGCGTCGGGATGTCGGCCGGACCTGCGGCCAGCCCGGCGCAGTGCTGGACAATGTCGTTCATTTCCTGCGGGGGCATGTCGCCGTATACGTCGGCGGCGGAACGCTCGTTTTTCATGCTGTAGATGGCGTAGGCCACGCTGTACAGCGAGTTCAGCGGCAAAGTGTTCAGCATGCTGTCGCCGCAGTAGGCCACCGTTGAGGGATTGATGGGGCGGTGCCCCAGCGTGCCTCGGATGGCAAGAAAGACGACGGCCGCCGCCACCAGTGTAAAGATCGGGCGCTGCCACCACGTCATGGGCGGATCGGCGGGCACGTTGGCAAACAGCAGCCAGGCGATCCATGCAAAGACGGCCAAGGCGGCGACCGCGCCGAAGATCACCGCCTTGTAGCCCTTCCACAGCATGCCGAATACTTCCTGGGGATGTTTCAAGTATTCCACGTACAAGCGGTTGGGACGCGTATCGTATTCATGAATGAACTGGGGCGTTGACACTTCCAGCAAGACCAGCAGGAACCAGGCGAACTGGAACCACCATCCGGTGATGCTGACGGCCAGGGGCCAGTGGCCCAGCCAGGGAGCAAGCATGAGCGGAATGCCGGCGATGATGGCGATCTGGTTGGCATCGATGCGCAGCCCGCCTTTCAATATGGGCAGCAGGCCGCCAGCCTGCTTGACGCGATCCCATTGCCAGGCGGCCAACAGGCAGCGGCTGAGCGTCAGCAGGCAGAGGCTGGATACAATGAAAATCAGGCTGAGTTCGCGCATGAGGGAAGTAAAATGGGTTCAGTCGGCGTAGTGTAATGGCATCCGCAGGTCTTGCCTGCCCATATTGCGTACAATTTATTGCACTTTTACCTTCAGACGGTTCAGCACAGGATCCTATATGTACTCCTTCAGGTTTTATTTGAAACTGGCAGGCGCGGCGGCATTGGCGGCGGCAAGCACAGCCGTTGCTGCCCAAGGCACCATCAAAATAGGCGAGCTGAACAGCTACAAGACCCAGCCTGCCTTCCTGGGGCCGTACAAGAAAGGCATGGAGCTGGCGGTCGAGCAGATCAATGCCGCGGGCGGGGTCGGCGGCAAGGCGCTGGAACTGGTCGTGCGCGATGACAACTCCAATCCGGGCGATGCGGTGCGCGCCGCCGAAGAATTGCTTACGCGCGACAAGGTCGATGTGCTGACCGGCACCTTTTTGTCTCATATAGGTTTGGCGGTCACCGATTACGCGAAGCATAAGAAGCAGTTCTTCCTGGCCAGCGAGCCGCTGACCGACAAGATCGTCTGGGCCGACGGCAACCGCTATACCTACCGCTTGCGCAACTCCACCTATATGCAAGTGGCCATGCTGATTCCGGCCGCCGTGAAAATGAACAAGAAGCGCTGGGCCATCGTCTATCCCAATTACGAATACGGGCAATCGGCGGTCGCCACGTTCAAGACGCTGTTGAAGCAGGCGCAGCCGGACGTCGAATTCGTCGCGGAACAGGCCACGCCTTTGGGCAAGATCGATGCGGGCAATGTGGTTCAGGCGCTGGCCGATGCGCGGCCCGAAGCCATGTTCAATGTCTTGTTCGCCACTGACCTGGCCAAATTCGTGCGC
>JBEBYL010000040.1:0-22416 GCA_040391135.1 Pusillimonas sp.
GAAATAAGAGCAGTGCTGTCAGGACAGACTGTTGACGTAGTCGTCAAAGGAAAATTCGCGCACTGCGCGCACGGAGCCGTCGGCTTCCTTGATGGCGATCGACGGCATATGGACGCCGTTGAACCAGTTTTTCTTGACCATGGTGTAGGCGGCGGCGTCGCGGATGGATATGCGGTCGCCCACTTGCAGCGGCTCGGCAAAGCGGGCCTCGCCGAAGATATCGCCCGCCAGGCAGGTTTTTCCGCAGACCATGTAATGATGATCGCCGGAGTCCTCGCCTATGGGAGCGGTCTCGCGGTAAATGAGCAGATCCAGCATATGGGCTTCCGTGGAACTGTCGACCACGGCCAGGTGCTTGCCGTTGAAACCGACATCCAGCACGCTGACCTCCAGTGTGGTGCTGTGGCGCACCGCCGCTTCCCCCGGTTCCAGATAGACTTGCACGTCGAGTTCCCGCGCAAAGCGGCGCAGGCGTTCGCAGAACGCGTCCACAGGATAGCCCGGCGCGGTGAAGCTGATGCCGCCGCCCAGGCTGACCCACTTCAGGCGTCGCAGAATCGAGCCGTAGCGCTGCTCGGCTTGTGTCAGCAGTTCGTCGAAGCGCGCAAAATCGTCGTTTTCGCAGTTGTTGTGGATCATGACGCCGTCCAGCTGATCGATGACGGCCAGGATGCGTTCGGGATCGTTTTCGCCCAGCCGGCTGTATGCGCGGGCAGGGTCGGCCAGGTCGAAACCCGCGCAACTGATGCCTGGATTCAGCCGCAGGCCCTTGGGCTTATCCTGAGCGTACGAGGCAAAGCGCTGAAGCTGGCTGACCGAATTGAAAATGATCTTGTCGCAATGCGCCACGGCTTCTTTGATTTCGTGGTCGGCAAAGGCAACGCTGTAGGCATGGGTTTCGCCGCCGAATTTTTGGCGGCCAAGCTTGACTTCGTACAGCGACGAGGATGTGGTGCCGTCCATGTGCTCGCGCATCAGGTCGAACACCGACCAGGTGGCAAAGCACTTCAGGGCCAGCAGTACTTTGGCGCCGGAGTGTTGGCGTATGTAGCCTATGGTTTCGAGGTTGCGCAGCAGGGCCGGCTTGTCGATAAGGTAGTAGGGGGTCGGTATGTTGTGCATCGTCGATCAGGTAGCCGGCAGGCTGCTGGAGCCTGGGGGTTTAACGTTGGTGTCTTTGTGCGGGGCGCCGCTTTTCTTGCCCAGCCTTTCGATGAGCAGTGGCGGCCGATTCGGGAAGGTAGCCATGATTTTTAGTGTGCCTCCGACGCTTTCTATGTAGTGCTGCAGGGTGGAAACCAGCATGTCGCTCTGCTTTTCGATCCGCGAAACCGTGCCTTGGCCCACACCCAATGCATGCGCCAGGTCTTCCTGGGTATGCTGCGTGACTTTGCGCAGATCTTTCAGCGTGGCCACTTTGGCGGCAACGCCCTGGACTGGTATTTCATGCATGCAGTCTTGCTTGGGTTCATTGCCAGGAGTTGCCGTTTTCGCCTTGTTGGGCTTCTTGGGCATGTTGAGTCCTTTGCTTGATTGGCAGGGGCGGGGTACCCGCAACGAAACGAGGCGGGAATTTTTATGTATTGGATGTTATATGGTTTTAAATGAATATGCAAGCTAATGCATATTCATGGATGCGAAAACACGCCGCGGGAATCCGTTCCGGCGGCGTATCTATGTGCGATGAGCAGGCAGTGGGGGAAAGGGAAAGGCCTTTCCCGCCGCGGGAAAGGCCTGGAGGCATCTATCTACATCTATCTATTTAGCTGCCGATGACGCCGCCGTCGTCCTTGGTGATGATGACGGTGGCCGAGCGCGGTATCGACGCGCCGCCTCCGGGCCAGTGGCTATCGCCGGCCTCGCCGGGATGCTGGATATTGATGAACATCGTTTTGCTGTCGGGAGTGAAGGCTATGCCGGTGACCTCGCATTCCTTCGGGCCCACGAAGAAACGGCGGATTTCCTTGCTTGCCGGATCGGCGCACAGCATCTGGTTGTTGCCCTGGCCTTCATACTCGCCGCTGTTGCTGTATTTGCCATCCGTCTGGATCCATAGGCGGCCCGCCTTGTCGAAGGCGAGGCCGTCGGGACTATTGAAGGTATTGTCAGCGGTAATGTTGGCGGATCCTGACTTCAGGTCGGCCCGGTTCGTATATTTGACCGGGTTGCCGGCCAGCACAAAGATGTCCCAGTCGAATGCCGTGGCGGCGGCATCGCCTCCGGCTTCGCGCCAGCGCAGGATCTGGCCGTAGAGGTTTGCGGCGCGCGGATTGGCCGCATCGGGCGCTTTGCGCTTGTCGTTGTTGGTCAAGGTTACATATACCTCGCCGCTGCCCGGATGGACGCTGACCCATTCGGGGCGGTCCATCTTGGTGGCGCCCACCTTGTCGGCGGCCAGGCGAGTATTGACGAGCACTTCGGCCTGGTTGGCAAACGTGCTGTCTGCCGCCAGGGCGGCATTGGCGGCCTTGTCCAGAAGCAGCCATTCCCCCGTGCCGGTGAAGTCGCCGGCGGCCGGGCCATCGTTGAATCTGGCGACGTACAGCTTGCCGGCATCGAGCAGGCCGGCATTGTTGCCG
Source organism: Pusillimonas sp. (assembly GCA_040391135.1). Classification (GTDB taxonomy): domain Bacteria; phylum Pseudomonadota; class Gammaproteobacteria; order Burkholderiales; family Burkholderiaceae_B. The sequence continues at coordinate 2,580 of JBEBYL010000040.1, forward strand.
CCTTCCCGGTAAACGCCGTCCGATACGAATTTATAGATGTAGTCGTTGCGCTGATCATCGCCCATATAGACGACGATGCGCCTGTCGGCGGTCAGCGTATAGGCGGCGTTCTCGTGCTTGAAGCGCCCAAGCGCCGTGCGCTTTTTTGGCGTGGACGCGGGATCGAACGGATCGATTTCGACGATCCAGCCATATCGGTTGGCTTCGTTGGGTTCCTTGGCGTAATCGAAGCGGGCTTCGAATTCCTCCCAGCGGTACTCGCTGCCCTTGGCGGGAAGGCCATAGCGTTTCTGCGCCGCGGTGCGCGTATCTTTGCCTGTCGCGGTGCCGAAATAATTATTGAAGTTTTCTTCGCAGGCCAGATAGGTGTTCCACGGCGTCCAGCCGTTGCCGCAATTGTTGAAGGTGCCCAGCACTCGTGTGCCGCTGGGGTCGGCCTGGGTCTTCAGCAGATCGTTGCCGGCGGCCGGGCCGGTCAATTCCATGGGTGTCCAGGCGGTGATGCGGCGGTTGTAGCGGGAATCCAGCTTTATTTCCCACCTGCCCGCCTTATTGCGAAGAATGTGGATGACCGAGACCCCATGGGCGTTCATCGCCTTGCGGGCCTTGTCCGCCGTCCACGGCTCGGTTCCATTCGGGCCAAACAGCCATGTATAGGCGCCCTTGTCGACGGTGGTGTATTCATGGTTCATGACCAGCAGGCCTTCGGCGCTGCTGCCCTCGATGGGAAAAAAGTGGATGCCGTCATGGTTGTCGCCAACCTGGCGGGCCTGCGCGTCGGCATTATCGCTGCCGTCGGCCTTCCAGGCAGGTTCGCCGGCGAACAGCGGCGTTCCCCACGGAGCAAAGGCGGTGGCGGTATAGCCTGCGGCGATTTTCAGTGTGTCGCCGGTGGAGGCCGGGATGGCGGCGAAGCCCAGCAGCGCCGTGGCGCCTTGCCTGCCGGAGCCGTCGCCGGTTCTGGCACAGGCGCTCAGGGAGCCGCCCAGGAACATGGCGGCTGACAACCCAAGACCTGATTTGAGAAAGCCGCGGCGGCTGTATGCGCGTGCGACGACGGCCTGAAAATGTTCGTTGTCCGACGTGTTGGCCGGAAGGTCTTCAGAGTCGATGGGGCTGGATTCTTGCACGGAACTACTCCGGTAAATGGCAAAAGCCCCAGTGTTCTCGTTTCATGTTGCAGGAATATGAAATGCGTCGATGGCCCGCCGTGAGCGGCGGGCCAGTCAGAATGGCGGCCCCTAGCGCCGGGTTCCGGCGGTCCTGAACTGCTCGACCGCATCGTTCAAGCTGGCGCCGGCCGGCAGCACACCCGCTGACGTAAGCGCGCCTTCCAGCCAGCCGTATAGCAGGCGGCCTTCGGCGATATCGCGCATGCGCTTTTCCTCCGCGCGCATCTTCTCTTGCGCGGCATCGATGAGTAGCGCCACGTCGTCCTTGGGCACGACCACGACGCCGTCGTCGTCGCCGACCACAAGATCGCCCGGCGAGACGCTGACGCCGCCCGCCGAAATGGTATGGCCGATGCGTCCCCCAAGAGTCCTTGTTGGCCCATTTGGGTTCGATGCGCAAGCAAAGACCGCCATGGCGCCTTGGCGCAGCGTGGCGACATCGCGCACGGCGCCATCGATGACAATGCCGGCGATCCCGGCGGCGCTGGCATGGGCGCACATCAGTTCACCCATCAGGGCGGACGTGGTGTCCGCCTTGCCGTCGATGACCAGCACGTCGCCGGGCTGCGCCAATACCAGCGCCGCATGGATCATCAGATTATCGCCCGGGCGTACCTCCACGGTAAAAGCGGGGCCGCACAAGCGCATGCCGGGAACCACCGTGCGAATGCGTCCGTCCAGGGCGCCGCGCCGGCCGGCCACGTCGGCAAAAATAGAGGCCGGTATGTCTTGGCAGCGCGCTATCGCCGCATCGTCTATGCGTATGTATTGGCTATTGATCATGCCTTCCTTTCCTTTTCCCTTAAAGCAGGTCGTCCGAAACACGAGGATACACAGTTTCATAGGCTTCCGCGTACTTGATCTTCCGCCCCGAGTTGCGCGCGGCCTGTGCGCCGCGCTGCAGGCCGGCCCGGGTGTAGTATTCCCATAAATGCTCTTGCGCATCCATGACCTGGAAAGCCTGATACTTCCGGTCCCAGACCGAAGATATGTCCAGGTACAGTTGCGGCTTCCATTCGCACTGCTCGGGCTGGTGCGGTTCGAACAGGAAGACGGGCGGCGCGCCCAGCACCTGCTCGGTGGGAGTGTGTCCATGAGCCTGGGCAATGATACGGGCCTCCATCGCCAGGTGATTCGCCAATGGGTGGTCGAAGTTGTAGGGATCCTTGAAGGAGTGCGTCAGCACGAATTCAGGCCTCAGTTCCCTATATACCTTGGCAATATGGAACAAGGCGTCGTCATGCACCCGCAGGGGATAGTCGCCACAATCCATGAAGGAAATGCTGGCGCCCAGAATGCCGGCAGCCTGTTCCGATTCCTGCCGGCGAGCCGCCTTGACGCGCGCCAGCGTCATGCCGGGCTGCTTCCATAGCTTGGCCGATTCTCCCCGCTCGCCGAACGACAGGCAAAGAATATGTACATTCCAGCCGCGTTCCGCGTAGAGCGCGATCGCACCGCCCGCCCGCCAGACGAAGTCGGCGGAATGTGCGCTGATGACAAGGGCGTTTCGTTGAGTCATTTTTTCTACCTCTGTGATGCTTTGCCGCGGGCCGCACAGGCTAATCCGCGTGGATGTTCCCTTCCTTGATGACTTGCGTCAGGGTGTTGGTTTCCTTGTCCAGGAAGGCGCGGAAGTCCTGGGGCGTGCCCGGCAGTTCCCGGGCGCCCAGCTTGGCCAGGCTGGCCTTGACCTCTGGATCGCGCAGCGCGCCGTTCAAGGCGGAATTCAGTTTGCCGACAACGGCATCAGGTGTGCCGGCCGGAGCGACGATGCCCCACCATACGGTTGCTTCCAGATCGGTCAAGCCTTGAGCACTGGCCGTTTTAAGGTCGGGAAGCAAAGGCGTACCCTTGGAATTGAGCACGGCCAGGGGACGCAATTTACCTGCCTGGATATGCGAGATCACCTCCAGCGGATTGATGGACATGAAGGATAGGCGGCCGCCCAGCAGATCGGTGATGGCCGGCGCGCCACCCTTGTAGGGCACGTGCAGGGCCTTGAATTTCCCGGAGCGCAGCAGCAGTTCGCTGGCAAGGTGGCCCGAGCTGCCGACGCCCGCCGTGCCGAAGGTCAAGTCTTCGGGATGGCTGCGTCCGTATGCGACCAGATCCTGCAGGGTCTTGAAGGGAGAGTCCTGGCTGACGACGACCACCAGCGGCGCTTCGCCTATCTTTCCAACAGCCGCAAAGGCGGTGGCCGGATCGAAGTTCAGCTTGGAATACAGTGCCTTGTTGGCGGTAAGCGTATTGGAAGCGGTGTAAAGCGTATAGCCATCGGGCTTGGCATGCGCCACATAGCTCATGCCGATGTTCGTGCCCGCGCCGGGCTTGTTGTCGACGACGAAGGACTGGCCCAACTCGTCCGACATTTTTTTCGTCACCAGCCGCGTGACGATGTCGACGCCGCCGCCGGGGGAGTACGGCACGACGATGGTAATGGGATGATCAGGGTAGGCCGCGTCGGCGGCTTGCGCGGCGGAAACGGCGCCAAGGCCCAGGGCAATGGCAAGCGAAAATGCGCCGCGCGTGAGGAATGATTGCATAAAGGTGTCTCCTTAGTGGTAATAAGGAGAATTGTGGCGATGCCGTTCTATACCGTCCAATACTATTAAAATCTTCTACTTATTCGGTTTCGAGATAAGTCATGGACTTCAGGCAACTACGTTATTTTGTCGCGGTGGCGCAAGAACTCAGTTTCAGCCGTGCCGCGGAGCTGCTGCATATGAGCCAGCCGCCCCTTAGCCAGCAAATCAAATTGCTGGAGGAGGATTTGGGGGTACTGCTTTTTGAACGGACGCGCCGCGTTGTGAGGCTTACGCATGCCGGCACGCTATTCTATGAGTGCGCCCGGGAAATCCTGGATCAGTATGCGGCCGTCCGCGAGCTGTGCGCATTGACCAAAGACGGCCAGGCCGGAAAGCTGCGCGTCGCCTTTACCGCCTCGGTGCCGATGTTCGAGGAATTTCCCCATCTGCTGCAGGACTTTCGCCGCCTGTATCCACGCATCGAGATGGACTTGCGGCACATGTCCACCGGCGAGCAGTTGCAGGCCCTTAACGCCAATGAGCTGGACTTGGGGTTTCTGCGTCCTTCATCCAGCTTCGAGGCCCCTCCCAACCTGGTTACCCAGGACCTTTGGCACGATGAGCTCATGCTTGCCGTTGATCAGAATCATGCCCAAGCTTCGGCGGACGTCGCGACCACCTTGTACGATCTGGCCGATGAAGATTTCATATTGTTCCCGCAGGCCCTGGGCTGCGGCTTGTTCGAACATATTTCGACCTTGACCGCGCAGGCCGGGTTCGCGCCCAATATCGTGCAGGAAGTGCGCGAAAACAGCACCACGCTGGCATTGGTTGCGGCCGGGCTGGGCGTATCCATCGTGCCCAGCATATACATCCATACGAAGCCGCCCGGTGTCGTGTTCAAGCCCGTTCTTGGCGCAGCAACGCAATCGCGCATCGTGATGGCTTGTTCCAGGGAGAATCCGAACGCGTCGCTGGAGCTGTTCCTTGGCCATGTCCGGACGGCGCTTGCAGCAGCGCAGGCGCAGGGATGAATTGCGCAGTACAGTGAACTTGAAGGGTGTCGGGGAAAAGGCTGGTCATTCACTACGAGGCGAATTCACCATGACGGCGGCGAACGTGGAAACAATCTGGACGATAGGTCACTCAACGCATTCCATTGACGAGCTTGTCGCCATGCTCGCTGCTTACGATGTGAAGGCCATCGCCGACATACGCAGCCACCCCGGTTCGCGCAAGTATCCCCAATTCGGAAAAGAGGCTTTGGGCTTGTCCCTTCATAAGCACGGCATCGCCTATCACTGGCTGCGGGCGCTGGGCGGCCGGCGCAAGGCGGCCGCCGATTCGCCCAACACCATCTGGCGCAATGCCTCGTTTCGCGGATACGCCGATTACATGTCCACGGCCGAATTCAAGGCCGGGCTGGACGAGCTTCTTCACTTGGCAAGCCAATCGCGCACGGCACTGATGTGCGCAGAAGCGGTCTGGTGGCGCTGCCATCGATCCATGGTCGCGGATGCGCTATGCGTGCAGGGCATCACGGTATTGCACATCATGGACGCCAGCCATGCCGTCGAGCATCCCATGACGGCTCCTGCGCGCATTGAAAATGGCCGCTTGACGTATTCGCCGCCTGGCGACCTCTTTGGCTGACTTCTTAATGAATCGCGTCCAGCATCCAGTTTCGAAACATGCTGACTTTGCGGGAGTAGCGCTGCAGTGCGGGGCGCACCAGATAATGCCCTTTGTCCCCATGCCACGGACTGGAAAACGGGCGCAATAGCAGACCGGTATCCAGTTCCGTCTTCAGTAGCGGGATTTGCCCCATGGCCAGGCCCAGGCCGTCTATGGCGGCTTGCCAGGTCAGGACCGAGGTGCTGAAGCTCATGCGTTCCGTCTTGCCGGCTTTGCCCGCCAGCTTCTTGGACGCCAGCCAATCGTCCCAGTCGTCCCTGCGGTAGCGGGAAACAAGCAGCGGCCCTTTCAAGAGCAGGCGGGGATCGCCGGCCGCGCCGGGGAATCCGGCCAGATACTCGGGTGAGCAAACCGGCTCCAGCTCGTCCTTGAACAATAGGTCGGCCTCGGTTCCAGGCCAGTGCCCATCGCCGTATTGAATCGCCACATCCGCGTCATCCCGATCGAAATCGACGTTGGGAACGGCATTGTTGATAAAGACCTCGATGTCTGGATGCAGCGTCCTGAACTGCACTAAATGAGGAATCAGCCACTTTGCCGTAAAAGTCGTGTATGCGCGCACCCGCAACACGCTTTGGGCGCCTTGCTTCATGGCCTTGCCGGTCGCTTCGGAAAGGATCTTGAACGCGGGAAGGACGTCTTTCGCATAGCGCTGCCCGGCCTGGGTAAGGCTGACACCGCGGCTTTCCCGCCTGATCAGCGCCGTGCCTATGTACTTCTCCAGCGTCGCGATCTGCCGGCTGACCGCTGATTGGGTAACGTGCAATTCTTTGGCCGCTGTGGTCAAGTTCTTGTGGCGGGCCACGACCTCGAATACGCGCAAAGGGTTCAGAGGGGGAAGTTGCGGCGGCATGATGAGCAATACCCTATAAAAGCGAGCCAGAGAGGCATGATTTTTTATCATATCATCGAACCAATAAGGAAGTATTCATAGCCAGTGGTTTTCTTTATCATCGGCCTGGTGAATCAAGAACCAAGGACAGGTATGGACTTTCAACTCAACGAAGAACACAGCGCTTTTGCCGATTCGGTCAGTCGCTTCGCAAGGCAGGAATTGGCGCCGGGGGCGCTTGCACGCGCACATTCGACGGAGCATCCCTGGGATGCCGCAAAATTGATTGCCGACAACGGCTTGCTGGGCATCGCCTTTCCTGAAAAAGATGGCGGGCAGGGCGGCACATTGATGCATGCCGTTCTTGCGATTCAGCAAGTGGCCTTGTCGTGCCCCAAAAGCGCCGACATTGTCCAGGCGGGCAACTTCGGCCCCATACGCACTTTCGTGGAATATGCCACGGAAGAGCAAAAAGAGCGTTTCCTGCCCGATCTTCTTGGCGGCAGAAAACTGATCGCCCTGGGGATGACGGAGCCCGACGCGGGCTCCGCGGTCACGCAGCTAAAGACCAGTGCCCGCAAGGATGGCGGCGACTACCTGATCAACGGCAGCAAGATATTTTCCACCAACAGCCCAGAGGCGGACCTGTTCCTGATCTATGTGCGTTTTGGACCGGGGCTGGAAGGAATAGGGTCAGTGCTGATTGAACGGGGAACGCCGGGATTCACGATAGGGGAACCGGCCGGTTTCATGAACGGCGAACAGTGGTGCCAGTTGTATTTCGAGGATGCGCGTATTCCCGCCAGCAATCTCTTGCTGGGGCCGGGCGGATTCAAGAAGCAGATATCCGGGTTCAACGTCGAGCGCCTGGGCAATGCCTCCCGCTCGTTGGCGTTGGGACGCTACGCCTTCAACCTGGCTCGCGAACATGCCTCCACCAGAAAGCAATTCAATAAAGAGCTCTGCGAATTCCAGGGCATTCAATGGAAATTCGCCGATATGTGGATGCAGTTGGAGTCGGCTCAGTTGATGCTTTATCGCGCGGCGTTGGAGGGCGAACACGGATTGCCCTCGGCGCAAAGCACGGCGATGGCCAAGCTGGCGTGCAATCAGGCCGGCTGGTTTGTGGCCAACGAGGCTTTGCAGGTAATGGGCGGCATGGGCTTCAGCCAGGAAGTGCTGGTGGAATATTGCGTGCGCCGCATCCGGGGCTGGATGATTGCCGGCGGGTCGATCGAGATACTGAAAAACCGTATTGCGGAGGGCGTGTTCGGGCGTTCGTTTTCTCAGTACCCGCCCAAGGCCGCCTGATCAAAGCCTATTCAAAGCGGGACCAGCCATCGCTTTCAAAAAACAGACGGCCTTGCGATAAGCAAGGCCGTTTTTTAATGCCTGGCGAACCGCTGTATCGGGTTCGCCAAGCCAGCGCACAGCGCCTTAGTCCAGCGATATATTCATCGACTTGACCAGTTCGCCCCATTTTTTCGATTCTTTCTCGACGAAAGCTTTGAATTGCGCCGGTGTTCCGCCTATCGGCTCCGCGCCTTCATTGAGCAGCTTGGCCTTGACTCCAGGCTCATGGATCAAGCTGTCGATATCGTGGCTGATCTTGTTGACGATCGCCTCGGGCGTTCCTTTGGGAGCAAAGAAGCCGAACCATGCGCCCAGCGCAAAGTCTGGGTAGCCTGCTTCCTTCATGGTCGGAATGTCGGGCAATGCGGGCGAGCGGGTGGCGGTGGAAACGGCCAGCGGGATCAGGGTGCCGGATTTGATATGGCCTTTGACGGACGGCAAGGTGGCAAACATGAATTGCACGCGGCCCGCGATCACGTCGGTCAATGCGCCGGCGCCCTTATAGGGGACATGCGTAATGGGCAGCTTGGTGCTTCGGGCAAGCAGTTCGCACGACAAATGCGCGGCGGTACCCACGCCGGTCGATGCGCAGTTGTATTTTTCGGGCTCCTTCTTGATGGCGGCGATCAGTTCTTCCACCGACTTGATATTGAGCGACGGCGATACGACCAGGACATTGGGCACGTCGGCCACCAGCGTCAAGGGAATCAGGTCGGTTTGCGGGTTATGGCCCAGCTTGGTGTACAGCGAAGGATTGATCGCTATCGGTCCGATGGAGTTGATCAGTATGGTGTAGCCGTCGGGTTTGGAATTGATGGCGTCGCGGGTTCCAATGTTGCCGCCCGCACCAGGACGGTTCTCCACCACCACGCTTTGGCCCCATTTTTTGGTCAAGCCGTTGCTGATTTCCCGGGCCAGGATGTCGGTTGTGCCGCCCGCCGTGAAAGCCACGATGACCTTGACGGGTTGCGCGGGCCAATCGGCCCCCAAGGCGTTTTGGCTGGCGCACGCGGCCAGTGAAAACAGTCCGACGGCCAGCGCCGACCGCATCGATTTTCCAGGGCTGTGGGTAAATGACTTCATTTGGGTCTCCTTGTATTGCTTATGATCGTTAAGTTTTTAACTGGCGTCAGTCTTTCAGTAGGATGACGCCATCCACTGCTATGACCTGTGCGGCTTGCACGAACAGGGGGTTGATTTCCGCTTCCGCAACGGGCTGTCCGGGTACGCAGGCAAGGCGCGAGATATTCACAATGGCCTGGGCCAAGCCATCGACATCGCCTTTGGGAAGGCCGCGAAAGCCGCGTATCAGCTTGCTGTGCTTGACTTCGGCTATCATCGCGCGCGCCTCGCTCAAGCCGACGGGGGCAAGGCGAATGGCATAGTCCGGCATCAGTTCGGCCGCGATGCCGCCCGTGCTTAACAGGACGGTGGGGCCGACCAGCGGATCATGCCTATAACCCAGCATGAGCTCGATCAAGCGGCCTTCCATTTTCTGCACCAGGACGCCGTCGATCCGCGCTTGCGGCCTGTGGCGTTGAACGGATTGCAAAAGCTCGGGAACCGCCAGGGCCAGGTCCGCGTCGTTCTTGATGTTGACCTTGACGCCGCCCACATCGGTCTTGTGCAGAATGTCGCGGGACACGACTTTCAGCGCCAGCGGGTAGGGGATGGCGTGCTGGATGTGTTCGGGCTGCAATAGCTGGCTTGCCGCGCTTTTTATACCCAAGGCGGCAAAGGCGCGTATCGATTCCACTTCCGTGAAATTGCCCGACGCGGGGCAATCGGCGGGCAGGTCGGCACCGCCGCTGGGCAGGTCGGCCTGTTCGATGACGGGCTTGAAAAAAGCGGCGAACGCGTCGGCACAGGCCTCCGGCGTGCGGAAGGCCGCAATGCCATGCTGTTGCAGCAGCTTCAATGACTCCTTCGCCTCCGGCGCCAGGAATACCGCCAGCGGCTTGGCGTCCGGCTTTGCCGATTCAATCAACGGCTTTACCGCCAACTGCGGGTGAAACTGGGCCGAAGAGCCCACCACGCTAAGCACGGCATCGCACCAGTCCGAAAGCAGCAGTTGTTCGAGCAGATCTTTGTATTGTTCGCTGGTGGCTGCCAGGGTCAGGTCGATGACGGGAGTCTGCCGGATATTCAGTCCCCGGGCGGCCATGTGCTGTACGAATTCCAGTGGGGGTGTGGCCGCCTCGATGTTTTTCAGGCCAAGGCTGTCGACGACGGAAGCGGCGCCGCCGCCGGTGGTCGTAATGACCGCGACCCGGATGGCTTGCATGGAGCGGCTTGTGGGACGCGCCGCCGCATAACGGCTGGCCAGGGGCGCCGCTTCGAACAAGGTTTCAAGCATCTCTATGCGCATGACGCCCATGGCATCGAAGTAGGCATCGACGGCGGCGTTGTTTCCGGCAATGGCGCCGGTGTGTGATTGGGCCAGGGCATCGCCTTGTTCGGATCTCCCCAGCTTGTAGGCGATGACAGGCTTTCCCGCTTGTCGGGCCCGACGCAACGCGGCGCTCAGCGTGCCTGTGTCACGCAGCGTTTCAAGAAAAAGCAAAATAACGCGGGTCTGCGGATCGTCGGCCAGCGCATCAACGACTTCGCCCACGGAAATATCGCTTTCATTGCCCACTGACACCGACTTGGCAAATCCGAACCCACGCGAGGCTGCGCGCGACAGCAGCGAGCCCATCATGGACCCGCTTTGCGACACCAGGCTGATGCCGCCCTGGATCAGTGCTTCCATTTCGAATACCGCATTCACGGACAAGACCCCGCCGGTATGCGCGTTGGCCGTGCCGATGCTGTTCGGGCCCAGAATGCGGATGCCCAGCCTTTGGGCCTCGGCGACCAGTTGCTCCTGGCGAACCTGGCCTTCGGCGCCGGCCTCGGCAAAGCCATCGGAGTAGATCGTGGCGACCCGAATCCCTTTCGCGGCGCATTCCCTCAACGCCCCGATCACGTGCCTGCCGGGAATCATGATGAAGGCATGGTCGATCGCGTGCGGCACCTGAGCCACGGAGGGATAAGCCTTTACCCCCAGGATTTCCGTGGCGGCCGGATTGATGGGGTAGATGGCGCCTGTATAGCCATGCTGCCGCATGAAGCGCAAGGGCCTGGATGTGTTCTTTTTCGGATCGCTGGATGCGCCTATAAGTGCAATCGATCTCGGTGTCAGTAAAGCATCCGCGAACGTGGCGGTGCTGGCGGAGGGCTCGGCTAGCGTTGACATGGGTTTAAGCTTGGTAAGAGGTTGATGGGGTGCATGGGCGTGTTTACGAATTCAGGGCCAGGTCCTGGACGGTCAACGCATCCAGATTCCAGACTTGCCGTTGAAGCTGTTCCGCGCGCCCGCTGCCGATGACCGGGATAGTCAGCTCGTTGAATTTATCGATCAGTTCGGCGTCGCTCAAAGGCGCTTCCGGGTCGCCTTTCCTATACGGTGAAAAATGTTCCACGGAGTTTCCGTTGTTCAAGAGCAGAGCAACCCGGGCCGCCCGCTGTCCTGGAAAACTGGCCGTAAGCGCGGCATCGGACGTCAAGGCAAGCTTCTTCATGAGCCGGCGTATGGATTTGTCGCCCAGCCGTTCGGCATCAAAGGCATTGAGCCGGACCGAGCCATGGTGCAGGGCGTGCGAGACGACATAAGGCAGGCTGAACTTGCATTCGAACACGGTGTCCGGATGAAAGTTTCCGGTCACGTCCAGGGCGGTCTGATAGCTTGCAACCCGGATTTCCTTGATCTGGTCCGGGCTGATGGCATGCCGGTTGCGCAATTCGATCGCGGCGTCGATCGCGGCGAAAGTGTGCCCGCAGCAGGCATGGTTTTTCTGGGTTATGCGGGTAATGTTGTAGTCTTTGCCCAAGCCCTCGACCGCCACGCGCCAATCCGGCTTATCGGCCAGGGCGGCGCCGAAACCGACTTCTCCTTCAAGAATGTCGAGTACGCCCGTTACGCCGCAAGCCGCCGCCATGCCGGACCGAACGCCCACGGCCGCGGCGTGGCCGGCATGCAGCGCCTTGGTCATGGCGTCGGAGCGGAAAGCTTGCTGCAAGCCCGAAGCGAATGTCGTCGCCGTGGCGATGGCATGCCGCATGACGAGCGCGTCGCCGGGCGCATGGATGGCCGCCACGGCTGCCGCGGCGCCCATGCAGCCCACCGTTCCAGTGGTGTGGAAGTATTTGTAATGGGCCGGCTGAATGGCGGCGCCTATGCGTGTGGATATTTCGTAGCCCACGACAATCGCATGCAACAGCGCTTTGCCCGTTGCCTGGGTGGATTCGGCGGCGGCCAGCGCGGCCGAAATAACGGGACATCCGGGGTGGTACACCGCATCCCGGTAGATATCGTCGAACTCGACGGCATGGGAAACGCTGCCGTTTATCCAGGCGGCCGTGGCGGGCAGAGTGGTGGTTTTGTAGCCGGGCAGGCTAGAGCGGCCCAGGCCAAGTTCATCTTTATGTGCGCGAAGCAGTTCGACCCCGGGCGATACCCGGGTTCCGGGGTACAGGGCGGCCAGCCAATCCAGGAATGCGCGTTTTGCATGATGCAGAACCTGGTCAGGTAATTCGCCCACCGTGTCTTTGGCGCCATAATTGGCTAGAGTCTCTAATAACATCGTGCCGCCCGTGCCTGAGGAAAAGGAACAATGGCTTTACTGTATTAGACTTGCCGGCGCTGTTGTTTGAAAAAACGAGAAGGCTTCTTTCTTGAATTTGCTATCTTGGCATTTGCAGCATGCACTGGACCAAGGCGGTGGCAGCGGGGTTTCTGCTTGTTTTGTCGTTCGTGCAAAGAAAAAACTGCCGTTCCGCCCAGCCATCCTTCAGGTGCAGCAGTTTCAGATTCATTTGTTGCAGGTAGTTTTGAGCGATCCGCTCCGGAACGACGCCTATGCCCAAGCCTTCCCGTATCATCTGGCAGCGTGTTTCAAAGTTGGAGACTTGCAGCTTGACGTTCGGCGGCCGGGACAGCGCCGAGCCCACGTGCATTAGAAACTGGTCCAGCGAATGCCTGGGAAAGTAGCCCAGCAAATCGTATTCCAGCGCCTCTTCCAGATACAGCTCGGAGCGCCCTGCAAGAGCATGGTTGCTGGGTACGACCAAGCCCACGCGGTCCTTGCGGTACAAATGGGATATGACGCCGGTGGCCGGCTGTTCGGCATGATAAACGCCGATGTCGGCCAGGTGCTCGGCGACAGCCCGGGGCGTGTCATAGCTATGACTTTCCACCAGGTCGATGCTGGTGTTCTTGTGCTGCTTCAGAAATCGCGCAATATCGGTCGGCAGAAACTGCAATATGGAAGAAGGGTTGGACATCAGCCGTATCTTGGCGCTTCCGTGGCTGTCGTAGTCATTGATCGCTTCTTCCGTCAGCTTGATGTTGCGTACGATGGACTTGGCGTTTTGGTACAGCACCGTACCCACTGGCGTCGGCTCCACGCCACGGCCATGGCGCTGCAGCAATGTCTTGCCCAGGTAGCTTTCCAGCTCGGCTATCCGCCGGCTGATGGCCGATGTAACCAGGTTCTCGCGCAGACTGGCTTTTGAAAGGCTTTTTTCTTCGACGGCGGCTATGAACGCCTCGAGCGCTGCAATATCAAGTTTTTTCATGGACGGCGGCTGAAGGTTTGTCTCTGTTCTTATATATGATTAATGCAATCATAGCCTCAATGCGATGGAGGGCAAGTTGATCCCTTGCTTGACGCCGCAGCTTAGCAAATCAGCCCCTTGCCATGTACCGATTACTTGCCGATCTCGTTGTACTGACACATGCCTCATTCGTGGCTTTTGTCGTGTTTGGCGGCCTGCTGGCCCTATGGAAGCCGCGCGCCGCGCCATGGCATCTTATTGCACTGGCCTGGGGCGCCGCCGTGGTCGGCTTCGGATGGATATGTCCGCTGACGCCGCTGGAGAACACCCTGCGCCTGCTTGCGGGACAAGAGGGATATCAGGGCGGTTTTATCGAGCACTATCTGATGCAGATCATCTATCCGCCGGGACTGACGCGGGAGGTTCAGGTATTTCTTGCGACAGGGCTTATCGTTGGCAATGCGATAGTGTACGGGTGGGTGTTTCGCCGCTGGCGTGGCCGGAAAAAATAGTGAATGCGCCGATAGGGAATTTCTTCATGCCTGCTTCTTCACATATAGGCCGCCGCGCTCAAGCAACTGATCTAAATAAATGTTGAAGAGCTCTTGGGAGCCTTGTTTGAACATACGGATGCGCCCGGTATGGCTAAGCATAAGGAGGCCGACCGTATGCGCGAACAGGGCGGTGATTTCGGCGAGTGCCAGTTCTTCGGACATGCCCATTGCACGCAGGGCGTCTTGTGTTGGACGCAGCGAGTCGCGTAAACGGGCATTCAAGGATTCGTTGAGCGATGGGGTCAGCCCACGGGGCTGCATGCCTTGAAATAGGTAGAAGCCAAGGTCCAGGTCTCGTGGATTGCGTCGATAGAAGTCAAAGAAAGCGCGTGCCTTGACCCGGACTGTCTCCGACAAGTCTTTACCATTTGCCGCGGACGCCGCCGCCACTTCTTCATTCAAGCGCTCCAGGGATTCGCTTAGCAACGCGCCATATACAGCCTCTTTGCTGGTGAAGTAGCTATACAGCGCGCCGGGGGTATAGCCGGCCCGCTGCGCGATCTCCCGGATGCTGGTCTTCTCTATGCCCAGCTCAAAGAACGTTGCTCGGGCCGCATCCAAAATCAGCGCGCGCCGGGCATCGGTCATGACACGCTTGCGCGCCGCCTTGGGATCCTCGGCCGGCGCCTTCTCTATTGCGTGTGAGGGCGATTTCGAGGGCGGAGATGAAGTCTTTGTCATTTCGGGATTATAAGTTTATTAATCATTGACCGATATTTTAAACAGTGTTCAAATTAAATGGCGTAATTTCATGAAAGGCATCCACCATGAGCTCCAATGCAGTCGCCGCCCGGGCCGACCTGATGACCGGACAAGCCTATCGAGAGTCTTTGCGGCGTTACAAGCCGGTGGTTTATATGGACGGCCGCCTGGTCGATAGCGTGGCCGATGAGCCGGCGTTCGGACCCGGCGTCAACGCTTTGGCTTTCACGTATGACTACGCCTTGCGTCCGGAGCTCGCTCCCATTGCACTTGCGACGCAGTCGGAGCGCAATCGTGTGGTCAGCCGCATGCTTCATGTCAATGAGTCTTCGGGCGATCTGCTTAACAAGCTGGAAGCCGTGCGCGTGCTGTGCCAGGAAACGGGTTGCGCGCAACGTTACCTGGCCCACGACGCCTTGAACGGAATTGCCCAGGCCGTGGCCCATATCGACGATGCGCGCGGCACCACGGAGCTTCGGGCGCGCTTCAAGGCCTATCTTGCCGATGTCCAGGATCGCGACCTTTCCCTTGGTGTGGCCATGACTGACGCCAAGGGCGACCGCAGCAAAAGGCCTCACGAACAGTCCAATCCCGATACCTATGTGCATGTGGTCGAGCGCAACGCAAAGGGCATCGTCATCAGCGGGACCAAGGCCATAGTCACGGGCGCTCCGTACATGCACGAATTCCTGGTCATGCCCAGCCGCAACATGGGCAGGGACGATGCCGATTTTGCCGTTTGCTGCGCGGTTCCGGTCGATGCCAAGGGAATCACCATCGTAGCTCGTCCCGCCGGGCGGCCCGGCGAGAAGCTGGAGCACGGCAGCGCGCTTTTTTCACGCAAGTACGGGCAGTCCACCAGTGTGGTCATCTTCGATCGCGTGTTCGTTCCCTGGGACCGTGTTTTCTACGATCAGGAATGGGAACACACCCATGTGCTGACCTACAGCTATGCGACGCATCATCGCCATAGCTGCATTGCGGCCCGAGCCGGCTTCGGCGACCTGCTCATTGGCGCGGGTGCGCTGATGTGCGAAGCCAATGGCTTCGATCCCGGGACAAAGAGCAATCTGCGCGAACCCATGGTGGAACTCATCAAGATTACCGAAGGCTTCTATGCCTGCGGCGTTGCGGCCAGCGTCTACGCCGCCGCCGATCCCCATAGCGGCACGTTCATGCCGGATCCTGTTTTCAGCAATATCGGCAAGCTGCTGTTGTCGACGCAGATTTATGACATGCACCGCATTGCCCACGAGGTATCGGGCGGGCTTATCGTGGCTTTGCCCGGCCCGGACGAGGACCACAATCCCGCGACCAGCGCGACCTTGTCGGAAGTGCTCCGGGCCAATCCCAGCGTTCCTTACGAAAAGCGTATCGAGACGGCCCGCTTCATCGAGGATCTGACCGCCTCCTACCAGGGCGGGTGGTATTCGGTCATCAGCTTGCACGGCGGCGGTTCGCCCGCGGCGATGAAGCAGGAAATCTGGCGCAATTATCCGGTGGGGTCCAAGGTGGAGCTTGTCGAACGCCTGCTGGAACGTGGAGTGCTGCATCAAGAGGACCGCGCCATCACCAAGAACCGCCAGCCCGGCCGTTGCTGCGACAAGGGCTGTACGAAGCCGGGACAGCCCTTGATGGTTCCGCTGCCTGCGAAAGAGAAGACAGCGGGCGGTCTCGATCCCGCTACTTGAACCCGTTTACGTGTCCAACAGCGAACGCAGCGCGGCTTGCGAGGCGTCGCCTGCCGCCATCGCCAGCATCAGTACAATCCGCGCTTTCCATGCCGACAAATCACCCGCAAGGGCTGCTCCGTCGTCCTGCAGAAGCTGGGAGGCGCCTTCGAAGCCATAGCATGCCCGCGTCCCGCCGCGCGGCACGCGCGTGGCGACAACGACCGGAATGTCACTACGCAGCAAATCTTGTATGGACGAAGCGAAGCTGGGGTTAACGTGCCCGGAACCCACTGCCTGTATGACGATGCCCTGCGCTCCGTCAGCCACGGCGGCCTTGATGAGGCTGCCCGGCGCACCGGCGTACATGGGGATGACATCGACGCGAGGCAGCGGGCGGCCATCATAGGCCATGCGCAGGCGGCGCGACGGCTTGCGATGGAATGCCACCTGGTCGGCTGTGATGTTTCCAAGAAAGCCCCACTCTCCGGAATTGAAGGTCTCCACGTCGAAGGTGTGCGTCTTGTGCACGTCCCGCGCCGCATTGATGTGCTGGTTCAGAACGACCAGCACGCCCATGCCCCGAGATTGCGGGTGCACGCACACTTGCAGTGCGTTCAGCAAATTGCGTGAACCATCGTAGTCCCGTTCAGAGCTGTTGCGCTGCGCGCCGACAAGCACAACGGGCTTGTCGGAAGACAAGGTAAGGTCCAGGAACCAGGCGGTCTCTTCGAGCAGGCCGGTTCCATGACTCACCACTACGCCGGCAATACCATCGTCGGCCAACAAGGAAGTGATCCGCGTATGCAGCGGCATCCAATGTTCCGGGCCGATGTGCGGCGACGGGATGCGTGCGAAATCTTCCAGATCCACAGCAATCCGGCCATCCAGTTCCGGAAGCGTGGCGAGCAGGTCGCCGGCCGATAGGGCGGGGATGGCCAGTCCGGTGACAGGGTCTATCCGCGAGGCAATGGTGCCTCCGGTGGAAAGAAGCACGCAGCGTGGCGCCACCTCCTGCACCGCGTCTTGCTTCGGCTCTGTTTCAAGCATGCTTTGCGTCATTTGAGCTCCTAGTCTATGCGCGCGCCCGAAGCCTTCACGACCTCGGTCCACTTGGGCACTTCCGCCTTCATGTAGTCGCTGAACTGGGCCGGGGTGCTATCGCTGATGTCGATGCCTCGATCCTCGAGCTTGCTGCGTACTTCCGGCTTGGCCAGTACAGACCTGATATCGGCATTGATTTTTTCAACCACTTTGGGATCTGTTCCCGCCGGAGCCAGAAGGCCATACCAGAACGACATGTCGTATCCGGGCACTCCCGAAGCGCTGATCGTGGGAACGTCCGGCAATGCGCGTGAACCTTTGGCGCTGGTTACGCCCAACGGGCGCAGCGCGCCGCTCTTGATATGGGGGATGGCTGTGGAGACGTTCTCGAAAATCATGGAAGTCTCACCGGCAATTAAACCGGTCAACGCGGGCGCCGCGCTTTTATAAGGTATATGCATGATGGAGACGCCCGCCATGGTCTTGAACATCTCGGCGGCAAGGTGATTCGAGCTGCCATTTCCGCCAGAACCGTAGTTGTATTTTCCCGGCTCGGCTTTCAGCAGCGCTATCAATTCCTGAATATTCCGGGCAGGCACCTTCGGATTGATGACAAGCACGTTCGACAGTGTTCCCAGCATCGCCACGGGTGCGAAATCCTTTACTCCATCGTATGGAATGCTGCTGTACAGCAAGCCATTTACGACGTGGGTCGCGGTTGTTCCAACGACCATGGTGTAGCCATCGGGCTTCGCGGTGGCGACAGCCGACGACCCGATCACTCCGTTGGCGCCGGCGCGGTTCTCGACCACAACAGGCTGACCCCAGAGCTTGTGCAATTCGGGGCCTATCAGCCGAGCCATGATGTCGGGCGTACCGCCAGGCAAATATGGGACAACAAAAGTGACAGGACGCTGTGGGAATGTCGTGCTGTCGGCATGTGTGGCGGACGCCGATGCGGCCAGCGCTGCCGCGCACAGCACTAACGCCGTTTTGCGTGAAAGGGAGTTCATGGTTGCTCCATTTGGTTCGTGGGTGATGGACACCATGCTAGGAGGCGAATGGCAACTGGTCAATTTGAATAATGAGAACTAAAATTAATCTATGGTTAATAATATAAAGTATCGTCAGCTTAAAGCTTTCTGCCTCGCCGCCGAAGAGGGCTCGTTCAATGCCGCCGCGCGCCTTCTTTGCGTGTCCCAGCCGGCCTTTACCGCACTCATCAAGCATTTGGAAGACGACCTGAACATGCAGTTGTTCATACGTACGACGCGTAGTTGCCGTCTGACGCCCGAAGGAGAAGGCCTGTATGAAACGATGAATAGGGCGTTGTCCGACTTGGAAGAGGTCTACCAGTACGCCAAGGAGGAAGGCAAAGGCGTCCGGGGCAAGTTGTCCATCGCTTCCGTGCCGTCCCTGTCCCTGGGCTTTCTGACAGAGGTTCTAGGGGCTTTCCACCGAAGCTATCCCTCCGTCCATATCTACATGAGCGAACATACCAATGACGAGGTGATTGCAGCAGTTCGGCGTAATCAGGTGGAACTGGGCATTGGACGCGCCTCGAAGGAAGCCGAGTTCGAGTTCATTCCCTTGCTGACGGATCGCCTGCTGCTCACCGCGCCCGAAGGGCATCCCCTGTTGTCCAGCTCCCGCCTGGAATGGCGCTCTTTGGCCAGGCATCGATTGATCATGATAGGCGGCGGCGCGACAGCCCAGGAAATGGAATTGACGTCCAGCGCCAAGTCGTACTCGGTAGAGGCGACGCATCTGGTGACGGCTCTATCCATGGTCAGGCACGGCATGGGCGTGGCGGTTATTCCCAGCAGCGCGGCGTATGCCTTGGGCTCCGAAGGCTTGCATTTCGCACCCATACACGGCGCGGGCGCGCTAAGGCAGCTGGGTGCCGTCTATAAGCGCCGGCGCAAGCTTTCAGCCAGCGCGCGGCATTTTATCGATCAGGCCAAGTCCATGGCGCCAGCGGCCATGAGGGATTGGGATACGGTATGTGCCGGGCCGCGGTGATCCATGCTCAACCCGGGTGAGCCCCTGAGCTGCGTCCGGCCAGTCTTTTTACCTTCCTCGTTGCGTGCTCTAGCGATTAGTTTCCTTACAAAAACCTTAACGTGCCACAATGGAAGCAATTTATAAGGAATCCGGCATGTGGTTTTGGTTTGGCGTAGCGGCGCTGTTTTTGCTGTTGGAAATGATCACAGGCACTTTTTATTTGCTGCTGGTCGCCTTGGGCTTGGCGGCATCCGGCACGGCGGCATACGCGGGCTTGTCTCTGGTGTGGCAAATTATTAGTGGTTTGGTCGTATCGCTGGCGGGGCTGATCGTGGTGCATAGTCACCGTCGGTCCAAAGGCGACATGGCTACTCAGTCCAATCCCGATGTGGTGCAAGACGTAGGCCAAAACGTAATTGTGGACGAGTGGGACAAGAACGGACAGGCCAGGGTGTTTTATCGGGGCGCCAACTGGAGCGCCCGCATAGACGTCGACCAGCCCACACAGCCTGGCGAGCACTATATTCAAGCAGTGCAAGGTCTGACGCTGATTTTGCGTCCGGGCCAGTATCCCGCATTGGATACTCAACATTAGGCATTTGGAGTCCCAAATGCCTTTATCTTTTTTCTTATTGGATCCCCTATGGACGCTTATGTAATGACGCTATCTTTCTGGATAATCGCGGCT
>JBEBYL010000041.1:0-19354 GCA_040391135.1 Pusillimonas sp.
TAACTTTCCCCTCCTAAGGGAAGATTGCAGGTTCGATTCCTGCCGGGGACGCCAGCATTGCCTCTATTCAGATATCGAGCGCGTCGCATCGGCGGAAGAGTCCGCTTTCATCAGCACCAGAAAATTGTCGATGGCCGGATTCGGGTTGGCAGGCTGTCTTGCCGCCAGCAGCTCCGCGCGAATGCCGCCCACGTTCCTCAACTCCAGATAGACCAGCGTATCGGCGCGCAGGCGCGACAAGGATGCGGGCACTATCGCCGCCCCGATGCCCGCCTCCACCGAGGTGAGGATGGTGGGAATCATGCTTTCCTGGACAATGTGCGGAGTCGCCTGGCTTTGGATCGTCAATAACTGGAATATCTGGCTGAAGTAGCGCGAGCTTTGGCGGGCATACCCGATCAAATCGAACGACATGGCTTTTTTCAGCGACAGGGACCTGGCGCCGGAGCGCGGCAGCGGATGGTCCCGGCGAATGGCGAACACCAGGGGCTCGGAGTAAATCAGTTCGGGCGCGAGGTCCGGGTCGGCGAACGGCGGACGCAGCAAGGCAAGGTCCAGCTGGCGCTTATGCAGCGCTTCGGGCATGTCGCTGGAGTTCATTTCCTTTAGGTCGAGCACGACGTCGGGATACTTCAAGCGGAAGCTGTATAGGCTCTGGGACAGGTTCGAGTATGAGGCGCTGGGCGTCAGCCCCAGTGTCAGCCTGCCTTTTTCCCCACGATGCACTTGTTGCACGGCTTGTATGGCAAGCTCGGTGTCCTTGTTCAGCTGTACCAGGCGCTGTTGCAATTCCAGCCCGGCCGGGGTCAAGCGGACCGAGCGCGTGGAGCGCGTCAGCAACTGAACCTTCAGTATTTCCTCGAGTTTCTTGATGCTTTGGCTAAGAGGCGGCTGCGTCATGAACAGGCGCTGGGCGGCGCGGCCGAAATGAAGTTCTTCGGCCACGACAGCAAAAACGTTCAACAAGCGGCTATCTATCATCGCATCTGAAAAAGGCAGGCCCGGGCATTGAGGCGGCCGGTCTCGGCCGGTATTCAGCATCGGGCATTACGTCGAAAAAAAGATCAATATTTAATTAAAACAATATTAGACAACATAATAGGCCTATCTTACGATGTCTGCCAGAGTCAACTGAAACCCGCACATGGTGTCGTGGGTGATCGGGCATATCAGCCCGGCATAGGGAGAAGACATTGATCAAGAATTCGAAACGCTATCTTGCCGCCTTGGCGATGGTTGCTTGTTATGCGGGCCAGGTTGCCGGCGTGGCCCAGGCCGCCGAATATCCTTCGCAGCCCATCACTTTTATTGTTCCTTACGCCGCCGGCGGCAGTTCGGACACGCGGTCGCGGCAACTGGCCCAGAAGCTGGGCGAAAGCCTGGGTACGACCGTGGTGGTCGAGAACCGGCCGGGAGCCAGCGGAAATATCGGTACCAGCCAGATTGCGCGCGCCAAGCCGGACGGCTATACCATCGGCCTGGGAAATTTTGCGCCCATGGCCGTGAACAAGTCGCTGTACGGCGACACGCTTCCTTTCGATCCGGAGAAGGATATTCAGCCTATCGCCTTGATCGAGCGCGGCGCCATGGTGCTGGGCGTGGGCTCGAAGTCCCCCTATGCCACTGTCGCGGCTCTGGTGGCGGACGGCAAAGCCAAGCCCGATCAGCTCAACTATGCCTCGACAGGCGCGGGCGGGGCTTCTCATCTGGTCAGCGAGCTATTCAAGGATAGCGCGGGATTCAACGCGGTCCATATTCCCTATCGCGGCGGGGCGCCGGCATCGAACGATCTGATTGCCGGCAATGTGGATTTCTACCTGGAATTGGCCAGCCTGTTCATTCCGCACACTACGTCCGACCAGCCTCGCATCCGGGCCTTGGCCGTGGCATCGGAAGAGCGATTGAAGGCGCTGCCGAATGTGCCCACTTTCAAAGAGCAGGGCATTGATCTGGTGGCATCCAACTGGTTCGGCGTCATCGCGCCGGCGGGCGTGCCGCGGGACATCGTGGCTAAATTGAACAGCGCCGTGAACCAGGCTCTCAATGAGGAAAGCTATCGCTCTATTGTCCAGGCGCAAGGGGCCGAAGTCGCCGGAGGCAGCCCTGAGGATTTCCAGGCCTTCATCCGGAATGAGTCCGAGCGTTGGTCTACGCTGATCCAGCAAAAGAATATCAGCGTCCAATAGGTGTTTCATGGTGGAGCTGCAGTCTGTGTTGCGCACTATCAGGGACCGTGACACCGAGATAAAGGCGTGGGCCTATCTTGCTGAAGGGGCAGATATCGAACAGCCGGCCAGCGCCCCGGGATCGTTGAAGGGGCTGCTGTTCGGTGTCAAGGACGTCATCGATGTAAAGGGCATGCCCACCGCTTGCGGTGCATCGTTGGCGCAAACGCCTCTCAGCATTTTCGATGCGTCCTGCGTTGCGCAATTGCGAGCGGCCGGTGCGGTTCCGATAGGCAAGACAGTGACGGCCGAGTATGCCTTCACGGCTCCCGGTCCCACACGAAACCCGTGGAACCTGGCGCACTCCCCGGGCGGCTCGTCCAGCGGTTCGGCGGCGGCCGTCGCGGCCGGCATGGTGCCGATGGCCCTAGGTACGCAAACAGGCGGGTCCATGATACGGCCCGCCGCATTCAACGGCGTGGTCGGCTTCAAACCCACTTTCGGCCATGTGCATCGCGCCGGGATGATGGTGTTATGCGACACCCTGGACACCATAGGCTGGTTCACCAGGGACCTGGATCTGTCGATCAAGGTGGCGGACATCTTCTTGCCGAGGCCTCCCGAACGCCTGCCCGAAACCTCCAGCCTGCGGATTGCGGTGCTGCCCTGCGAAAGCGCGGCGATTCTGAGTACCGAAGCCCGCAATACGCTGGACCAGGCTGTCGCCGCTCTCCAGCCGCATTGCAGGCATATCGAATGGATGTATCCGGATGAGGATGTAGGGGTATTGCGGTCGCTGCATGCGAGCATCATGCGCTATGAGCTGGCTCGGGGGCTGCTTCCCGTCTGGCGTATCGAGCCCGGGGCTCTGAGCGCGAGTACCGTGGAAGGGATCCGGCAAGGCCTGAGGCTGAGGCCCGATGAATATGCGGTCATGCAGACAAAGCGGGCCGAGATACAACTGCGCTGGCAGCAGCGATTTGCCGAGTTTGACTTCATTGTGACGCCCAGCGCCCCTGGCGAGGCGCCTGAAGGACTGGCTACGACCGGATCGTCCATCTTCAATTGCATCTGGTCAATGCTGGGGTGGCCATCCATACACCTGCCTTGCGCGTTTTCTCCCGGGGGGCTGCCCATGGGTGTGCAATGGGTGGCCAAGCCGGGGCAGGACGCCGTGTTGCTGCAGTTGGCCCGGCGCCTGCATCCGCTGGTCGACCGGCGTGGTGAAAAGGCGAGCCATTGGCCTGAAACCTAGTGTTCTTGCGCACACTGGAAAAAGGCCGATGGGCTATTTCTATCTTATTCAAATGAGATCTTGGCATCTTTGATCAACTGCCCAAAGCGTGTGTAATCTTGCTCAAGCCGTTTGGTCATATCGGCGGCAGAGCCAGGAGCGGGCACATATCCCATTCCGGTCAGTTTCTGGCTGATCTTGTCAGATGTCAGGATTGTGTTGACTTCTTTGTTAATGCGTTCAATGGCCTTGGGCGGAGTTCCCGCCGGAGCCGACAACCCAATCCAGACAGCGATATCAAAGCCGGCAACGCCTGCCTCATCAACCGTTGGCACGCCGGGCAAGCCGACAAATCGTTTGGAAGTGGATACAGCCAGCATCTTGAGGTTGCCTGCCTCGACATGTTGACGGACGGGTCCCAGGGAACTGAAGGTCGCGTCGACACGGCCCGCCAGCACGTCCGATACGGCGGCCACCTGGCCTTTGTAGGGGACATGCAGCATGGGCGCTTTAGCCATGATCTTAAACAGCTCTGCGGCCAGATGCCCGGAGGACCCATTGCCAGAAGACCCGATTGTCAGGGAGTTTGGGGATTTCTGTGCCAGTTCGATCAGTTCCTGGACATTGTTGGCCTTCAGATCTTTCCTTACGGCCAGGAACAAGGGAACGTCGGCGATGAGGGCCACATGATTGAAGGCGGTGGCTGGGTCGTACGGAACGTTCTGAAGATGGGGGATGATGGTGAACGGAGGGTCCGAACCGCCGATCAGGGTGTAGCCATCGGGGGTCGCGCTGGCGCCGGCACGGGCGCCGATGACACCTGCGGCACCGCCGCGGTTTTCCACAACAATCGGCTGGCCGACCGCAAGGGCTAGTTCTTCGCTGACAATACGAACGGTCGTATCGGCCGCTGCACCGGGTGAGAAGGGGACGATTACGCTTATGGCGTGCTTGGGCGCCCAAGATGGCTCGGCTGACGCCGGCGTTAGGCCGAATAATAATAGTGTCTGCAACAATCCAATCAAATACTTCATTTTTATGTCTCCTTCGGGGGTGGTGGCTTTAGTGACTGTATTTTTGTTAAGCGCTTAATAGGTCGTTGTCTTGTCCTAGCCCGGGTGCCTCCTCAAAGCACCCGGGTCGGTGACCGTCGATGGTAAAGGGCAGGCCTATCATTTGGCGGTGCGTTTCAGGCGAGGTTTTTATGATGGCTTGCTGTTTGACCTGCTCAGAGGCAATTGCCTCTGGAATCGTGTTGTAGCCAGAGCATGGGACGCCTGCTTTCTGCAACAGTTCTGTCCAATGTGCGCGTGGCTTTTTTCCCAGGATGGCCGCCATGCCTTCCACCAATGCCTGCTTGTTCTTCATCCTGGATGCGTTGGTCGCATATGCAGGCATGGTTGCCCATTCCGGATGACCCAATGCTTTGGCTAAACGAGCAAACTGGGTGTCGTTTCCGGCGGCAATAACAAGCGGGCCGTCCAGGGCGGGGAACGCGTCGTAAGGAACGAGCAGGGGGTGCCCGTTTGCCCGACGTTCAGGGACCCGGCCTTCATTCAGATAGCCGCTGATATCCATTGATATCCATGAAAGAGCGGTATCCAGCAGTGAAAGATTAATGACCGCGCCGCGGCCTGTTTGGTCGCGCTTTCGTAGCGCGGCCAAAGTGGAGATGACAATCCACATGCCCGAACCCATATCCACGATCGAAGGTCCCGTTCTCAAAGGAGGGCCGCTGGGTGTGCCATTGATGCTGGCCAGGCCGCTGTATGCTTGCGCCAAGGGTTCGAATCCGGGCAGGGCGCTCAGAGGGCCATCCTGGCCAAAGGCGGATAGATCGCAGTAAATAAGGCGCGGAAATTGTGTGGTGAGTGTGGTGCCGTCGATGCCGTATTGCGCCACAATGCCCGGGCGAAGATTGCTGATGACCATATCGGCGGTAGCAATCAATTCCAATAGGGATGCTCGTCCGGATTCGGACTTGAAGTCCAGGGCCACGGATCGCTTGCCTCGGTTCAGGTCGCGAAAAAGCAAGGCGTCCCCGCCGTCATAGGGTTGGCCCATGCGGCGCGCCGCATCGCCATGGACCGGCTCTTCGATTTTTATGACTTGCGCGCCCAGGTCGGACAGAATCATGCCGCCATAGGGGGCTGAAAGGAACTGGCCCAGTTCAATGACCCGAATCCCCTGCAACCAGTCTTCAGTTTTATTACTCATGCTTCGTCCGTTTTTGGCCGGTGTTCTTTTCGATGAACGCGTAGATAGTGCGAGCCATAAACTAGGCGCCCTTAAAGATTGGTTCACGTTTTTCTGCGAAGGCGGCTCTGCCTTCCTTGACGTCGTCGGTTGCTAGAAGGTGCCGAATCATGACTTGTTCCATTCGAAGACCGGTTGCCATATCGACGTCCTGACTTCGAACGGCAAGCTCTTTTGTCGCTTGTACGGCGAGCGGTCCGTTTCGAATGATGCGATATGCATACTCGCGCGCCTTTTTCATCAGATCTTCCCGAGGAACAACAGCGTTGACCAGTCCCCATTTATGAGCGTCCCGGGCGGAAATCGGATCGCCGGTCAGTAGCATCTCCATGGCGATCGCGTAAGGCAGTTGGCGTAGCGGCCGTTGTGTTCCTCCGTTGGCGGCCAGCAATCCCCGTTTGACCTCGGTAATGGCAAACGTGGCGGTATCAACGCTCACGCGTATATCGGTGGCAAACAAGAGCGTGATGCCACCGGCAAAGCAGTTTCCATTGACGGCGGCGATAACGGGCTTCCAGACTTCAAGGCCACGATTTAAAAGCTGGTCTTTCTGCGTCAGGAACATATCGCCCATGCCATCAAAGACCGATTCCATATTTTTTAGATCGGCGCCAGCGGAGAATGTTTTCTCGCCTGCGCCGGTAATGATGGCAGCCAGGATCTTGGGATCATCTCGAACCTGTGCCCAGGCTTGCGAGAGCGCGGCATAGTGTTCGCCGTCCATCGCGTTATGTTTTTCCGGGCGGTTGATCGTGATAGTGCAAATGCCCTCTGCAATTTCTATATCCACCGACATGGCTATTTCCTTGATCCAAGGCTATTGGCGCGCCCAAGAATCGTCTGGGCTTGACGCAAATGAGGCATGTCAAGCATCTTTCCCTCTAGTCCAACGACGCCTAGCGTTCCATTTTTGAAGCTGTCCACGACTCGCTGTGCATGCTCGATCTCTTCGCTGGTTGGCGTGAATAGATCATTAATAACTTCCACTTGATCGGGATGGATCGCGAGCTTTCCAGTGAAACCGGCTTGGCGGGCAAAGGTGCACTCGTCATGTAGAGCGGAAGGATTCTTATAATCCCCGCATATCGTATCGATGGCGCTGACTTCAGAAGCGCTGGAGGCAAGAAGGCAGACACCGCGAGCATAGGCATACAAGGTTTCGAAGGCGCCATCGGGTCCGCGGTTGGTACTCGCTCCAAGTTCAGCCATCAGGTCGATCGGCCCCCAGGAAAAACCTGCCAATCTCGAAGTTACTCCCATAAAAGTGTGCGCTTGCAGGATGGACTGCGCGGTTTCGGTGAGTGTGGGAATCATTTGCACTGAGCCAGGCTTAATACCCGCTTGCGCCTCCAACGCGCTCAGATAGTGATCAAGCGCCAGCAGGTCATTGCCCGACCGCACCTTCGGCACCAAAATGCCATCGGGGTTGCCCGCGACAACAGCGGCGATGTCAGCAAGTGCGCCAGGATCTTGTATAGGCTTGCAGCGCACCCATAGTTGCTGACGCCGATTTTCAGGTTTGTGCTGGTCCAGATATTCGCGTGTCAGCGTGCGCGCAGCCTGGGCATTGGAGGCATTGACCGAATCTTCAAGGTCGAGAATGAGCGCGTCCGCCGGCACCGAGCTCGCCTTGGAAAGTTTGCGTTCGCTGTCGCCTGGAACAAACAAGAACGATCGAACTGATGTTGTCATGTTGTTGAGTCGCTATAAATTATCTATCTGAACAACTAATAGGTGAGCCAAGTGGTTGCAATAGATTTGTCATTAAATTACCGTGATGTAGTTGTTGATCTTAATGAGTCATCTAAAAGTTTGGCTTATGATTGCGATAGGTATGGCTTATGGCGTTCACACTAATTCAATTGCAGCATTTCGGCGCGGTTGTGCGTTACGGATCTTTCTCCGCGGCTGCCAGGGCGCTGGGTGTCGCACAACCAGCTGTTAGCCAGTCAGTGGCGGCTCTGGAGGAAGACTTGGGGCTGCGGCTTTTTGATCGCAATTCAAGAAAATGTGCTTTGACTGCTGCGGGTCTCGTTTTTGCAACCGAGGCAGCCGGGATTACCCAGAAGGTCTCGGAAAGCCGAGAAAGAATACGGCAGTTTCGTACGGGAAATACCGGCCAAATAGTATTGGGCCTTACTCCCGGCATCAGCAATCTCATTGGCGAACACTTGTTGCGTCACATGCGGCAGACCGCGCCTGGACTGGATGTCATCATTGTGGAAGCCTTCATGGCGCGCCTCAGTGAATTTTTGATTGAAGAACGAGTTGATTGCGCGGTCACTTACGGCATTAACGAAGCGGATCAGTCGATGCG
The DNA here is from genome assembly GCA_040391135.1 of Pusillimonas sp. Taxonomy (GTDB): domain Bacteria; phylum Pseudomonadota; class Gammaproteobacteria; order Burkholderiales; family Burkholderiaceae_B. Next base: position 7,973 of record JBEBYL010000041.1, read on the forward strand.
CACCTGGCCTCTGGGCTATGAGCCTTTTTGCTTTGTCGGCAAACCGGAGCTGATGGCCCAGCTGTCCGACAGCAAGACGGTCAGCATCCAGGAAATCTCCCGTCTTCCCTTGTTTTTGGCGACGCTTTCCTATGAAGAGGGAGTGGGACGCTTGTTGATCAAAAAGGCCAGGGAGGACGGGCTCGAGTTGGATGTGCGTCATCAAGTTCAATCTCTGTCGCTGATCAGGCGCTTGCTGCTTCGAAAAGGCCTGGCGACGGTTACGCCGATTGGCGCGATTATTGATGAGATATGTGATGGGCAACTTCAGGCGCGCCCATTGGCAGACCCGTCATTTGTCTATGGTGTGCAGTTTGCCGTAGCCGCTCATCGCAATATTGGAGCAATGGAAGAAGCGCTAATGAAAGGCATTATTGCGGTGGCTCGTTCGCTATTGTTCGATTCGGGTATCTGGCAAGATCGTCAAGAGGGCGTTATCCGGCAGGATGTCCAACGCTATCTGGACCGCGCCATGCAAAGCCCGCAGATGGAGCCCTGAGCGGCAGATCATGTGCTTCAAGATGAATGTTTGGGCTGGCTCACTGAAACCGGCTTGGCGTCAAGCAATTGGGCCAGGGCCGAGGGCGGCACGCCCACCAGATAGCCGCGCCGTCCGCCATTCACATAGATGACGGGCGCATCCAGCAGTTCCGCTTCCACCCACACCGGCATCTTTTTGCGCGTTGCGAACGGCGATGTCCCGCCCACCATATAGCCGGAGTGTTTTTGCGCCATATCGACGGAGCAGGGGCTGACCTTCTTGGCTCCTATCTGCCGCGCCAGATTCTTCGTCGATACTTCGCGGTCGCCATGCATGACGATCACCAGCGGCTTGGCGTTTTCATCTTCCATGATCAAGGTCTTGGCGACCTGGTGCAGATCCAGGCCCAATTGCCTGGCGGCTTCCATCGCGCCGCCGTGGTCGACATACTCGTAAGGGTGCTCGGTGAACACGATACGGTTTTTTTTCAGCAACTGTGTCGCCGGCGTTTCCGAGACATGTTTGTCTTTAGCCATGTTTTCAATGAATCAAAATAGACAAGAATCGCGCACTGCGGGCAACCAAAGCGCGGCATGCCGCCGATATCGTCATGCGCGGGGATGATGTTTCGCATGCAGCGCCTTGAGCCTTTCGCGCGCCACATGAGTATAAATCTGCGTGGTCGAAATGTCGGCGTGGCCCAGCAGCATCTGCACCACCCTCAGGTCGGCGCCATGATTCAGCAAGTGCGTGGCGAAAGCATGCCGCAGCACATGGGGCGACAGGGGCGCGTGGATATCCGCCAGCGCGGCGTATTTTTTCACGATCAGCCAGAACGACTGCCGGGTCATGGCGGCGGCCCGGGCCGTAATGAAAAGGGCATCGCACTGGCGCGCACCCAGCAGTTCCGGACGCGATTGCTTCAGGTACAGCTCTATCCAATACTGGGCCTCGTCGCCCAGCGGCACCAGCCGGTCCTTGCCGCCTTTGCCCAGGACGACGCGCACGACGCCTTCGGTCAGGCTTACTTCCAGTGCGCCCAGGCCGATCAGTTCGCTGACCCGCAGGCCGGTGGCGTACAGCGTTTCCAGCATGGCCCGGTCGCGCAGGCCCAGTGCGCTGCGCGTGTCGGGGGCCTGGAGCAGGGCGTCCACCTGGTCTTCCGACAAGGTCTTGGGAAAGCGCGCGGCCTGCTTCGCGGCCCGCAAGGTCAGGCATGGGTCATTGCGGACAATGCCTTGGCGCAAGGCCCACAGGTAGTAGCGCCTTAAGGCGGCCAGGCGCCGATTGGCGGTGGTGGCCTTGCTGCCGGCATGTTTGGCGGCAAACCAGTCCTGTATGTCGGCGGCATCGGCCTGCTCCAGCGTCTTGTGCATTTTGGCGTGCAGCCACTGGGCGAAGGCGGTCAGGTCGCGCCTATACGCCGACAGCGTATTCTGCGCCAGGCCGTCTTCCAGCCAGATGGCATCCAGGAACGCGTCGATAGTGGCAGGGGGTGAAAAGGTCAAGATGGTCGTAGGCCAATGAAGGTTCAAGGGAGCGGGCAGCTCAAGCGATTGCATCTTATCGCAAGGCTGGGTTGACGAATCGTTATATAGGTATATATATTACGAGTCTGGCATCGGGGCGCGGGCTCCAGGCATGGCCATGGAATGGTTATCGCCGGCCTCCTGAAAAAAGGAAAGAGATGAATACGAAGAAATTCATTGCAGCGGCGGCGCTGGCAGGCATGGGATGGCACGCGCAGGCTTCGGCGGGCGATTTGCTGGTGGGGGCGGCCTCCAGCCTGACCAATGCCTTGACCGAGATTGCAACGGTGTTTCAGCAGGAGCATCCCGATACCAAGGTGTTGATGAGCTTTGCAAGCTCCGACGCCGTGGCTGCGCAAGTCATCCAGGGGGCTCCCATGGACGTCTTTGCTTCGGCGGACCAGAAGGCCATGGACAAGGCGGTTGAGGCCGGCACCATAGCCGCCGGCACTCAACGTAATTTTGTCCGCAACGAGGTGGTGCTGATTGTGCCGGCCGACAGCAAGCTGGGTATCGATTCGGTGGACGGCCTGAAGGCGGGCGGGGTCAAGCGCATCGCCTTTGGCAACCCGGCGACCGTGCCCGTGGGCCGCTACACGAAGGCGGCGCTGGAGCATAGCGGCGACTGGGATGCCGTCAGGAAACATGAAGTGCTGGGCCAGAATGTGCGCCAAGTGCTGGATTATGTGGCGCGCGGGGAGGTCGACGCGGGTTTCGTATTCGCCACCGATGCCGCCATCATGCCCGGCAAGGTCAAGGTGGCCGCCAAGCTGTCCACACCCATACCTGTCTTGTATCCGATCGCACTGGTCAAGCGCGACGGCCGAAACCCGCAAGCCCAGAATTTCGTGGATTTCATTTCCTCCGCCAAGGGCCAGGCGATATTGACCAAATACGGCTTCTCCCAACCGTAATCCGGGCCGTTCATGTCTGATGTCAGTGTTCCCCTGCTGTTGTCGCTCAAGGTGGCGGGCTGGGCCACCTTCTTTTCCACCATGCTGGGTGTTTCGATTGCCTACGGCCTGTCGCGCTGGCGCTCGGCATGGTGCGATGCCCTGGATGCGGTGCTGACTTTACCGCTGGTCCTGCCGCCCACGGTCATCGGTTATTACCTGCTCGTTCTGTTGGGGCGCCGCGGCTGGCTGGGGTCATTCCTGGCGGATTGGGGCATCGTGCTGGTCTTTACCTGGCAGGGGGCCGTGATCGCCGCAACGGTGGTTGCCTTCCCCATGGTGCTGAAAGCCGCCCGCGCCGCCTTCCAGGGTGTGGACCCCGCCCTGGAGAACGGCGCCCAGGTGCTGGGGGTAAGCGCCAGTGGCACCTTCTTCAGGGTGACGCTGCCGCTGGCCCTGCCCGGCATCCTGGCCGGCGTATTCCTGGCCTTTGCGCGCGCTCTGGGCGAATTCGGAGCCACGCTGATGATAGCGGGCAGCATCCCCGGGAAAACCCAGACCTTGTCCATTGCGATCTACGAGGCGGTGCAGGCGGGCAACGATGGCGTGGCCAACATTCTGGTGATAGTGACATCTTTCACCTGCATCGCGGTCTTGTGGATTGCCGGCAGGCTGGCTCCGGACCGATCGCGAACGATGAGCCAGCGGACGGCTTTGCGATGATGCACCTGGATATCAAGCGGCGCATGCTTGCGGGCGCCAGGCAATTTCTTCTGGACATCCGGATAGACGCCAAGGCGCGCCGCATAGCCCTGTTCGGGCCTTCCGGCGCCGGCAAGACATTGACTGTGCAGGCCATTGCCGGGTTGATGCGTCCGGACAGTGGGTGCATACGGGTGTCTGGAACGACTTTCTACGATTCCCGGCAAGGCATTTTCCTGCCGCCCCAGCAGCGCCGGGTGGGCTATCTGCAGCAGGACTACGGTCTGTTTCCCCATTTGACGGTCGCGCAGAACGTGGGGTTTGGCCTGAGCGGCGGCTGGCTTAATCCCCGAGGCCGAGCGCTGCCCCAGGCGGCCCGGCGCTGGATCGAGTCGTTCGAGCTGGACGGAATCCTGAACAGCTATCCGGCCGAAATATCCGGGGGGCAAAAACAACGTGTCGCCCTGGCCCGCGCGCTGGCGGTGGAGCCCGGCGTGCTGCTGCTGGACGAGCCCCTGTCCGCGCTCGATGCCGGCCTGCGCGAACGAATGCGCGATGAGCTGGCCGCGTTGCAGGCCAGGCTGGATATTCCGACGATTCTTATTACGCACGATCCCGACGATGCGCTGGTGCTGGCCGACCGCATCTACCAGATACAGGACGGACGGATTGTGGATGAATACGATCCGTCGCAACTGCCGTCGCGTCAGTCCAGAACGCCCACCATCACGCTGGATGCCTTGAAAATTGCATAGGCTTCCTGTTGTTCCCGCAGATTCATCGATGCCAGGCTTTCCATGCTTAGGATGGCGGCCACAATCTGGCCGCCCGGCAGCTCGATGCAGGCCTCGGCATTGACCGCGCCTTCCACGATGCGGCAGATGCGCCCGCGCAATTGATTGCGGGCCGAGAGCTTCAGGCCTTTGCCGGGCAGTCCCACCATGACCGACGACGCCTTGATGAATGCCAGCGCCCGCTTGCCCGGTTGCAGTCCCAGGTTCTGCACGCTTTCGCTGGTGATGGAGGCGACGATCTCGATGCCGCCTCCCAGGTCCAGGACGACTTCATCGTTCACCGCGCCGTGTTTGAGGCGGGCGACGGTACCGGGCAGCTTGTTGCGCACCGATGTCTGTACCATCATGTTCTGTATGAACTCCAGGTTTTGAGGCGAGGAACCGCTGGCCGCGGCCAGCCGCGCCATGAAGCGCTCGTGTTCCTTGCTGAGTAATTGATACAGCTGCAGCAGCTCTTGGGCCCGCTGCGTCAGATGGGCGCCGCCGCCGCGCTGGCCGCCGGTGCTGCGCAGCACCAGGGGCTCGCCCGCCAGGTTGTTCATGGTGTCCACGGCATCCCAGGCCGCTTTGTAGCTCAGGCCGATTTTCCGGGCGGCCGCGCTGATGGAGCCTTCTTCGCTTATGGCGGTCAACAGCGTCATGCGTTTTTGGCTTCCCCAGTTCTGTTGGCCCGAGCGAAACCATATCGAACCGCTCAATTCGATGGCGGGGGCGCGGGAAGGGGCGTTGTCCTGATTATGCATGGCACCCAGTTTAGGGCCTGTCAACGCTAAAAGGAAAGCCATCTGTCGTGCCGAGTCGTTAGAATGGACCCCTTGCAAATAGCACTGCCCTAGAACGATGGATATATTCGACTCCGTGGATCTGGACGAGCTTTCGGGGCCCGGTTCCGAAAGCACACTGGTCCTGACGGTCAACAATCGCCATGCGCGGCGCGTGCTGGCCGAGTTGTCGGCCGGTCTGGGCCCGGGCCGCAGCGTCATGGCCGTACCCGATATCCTTCCCTTGTCGGCCTGGCTGAAAAGGGCGTCGGATCAGTTGTCCTTTGTGCCGGAGTCGCGACAGGCCATGCACACGCTCGACGCTTTCGGGTCGCAACTGCTGTGGCAGCATGTCATCGCCGAGGCCGAAGCGGACCATGTCCTGCTGGACGTCGTTCAAGCCGCGCGCCTTGCCGCTGAAGCCGATCGCCTGGCCGACGATTGGCGCATCCGGGTTCCGCCGGAATACGAAACGTCCGACTATCAACGCTTTCGCGTATGGCGCGCCAACTACCGGGCGGCGTTGGACAAGATGGATATGGAGGATGGCAATACGGCATACGAACGCATTTGCCAAGCCTTGGCCGGGGGCGTTTTGGACGTGGATTTCGACACGCTCGTCCTGGCGGGTTTCAATGAATTGTCGCCGCGCTTGTCCGGCATGCTGTCCGCCATGCGGGATCGGGGCGTGCGCTTGCGGACGCTGGCCCGCCCCGCGCAAGAGCCGGCAAGCCTGCAAAGGGTGCAAGCGCCCGATCCGGACGGCGAGTGGAAGCTGGCGGCCCAATGGGCGGCAGATCAACTGGAGCGGAATCCCACTGGCAGGTATGCCATTGTGGCGGCGCGGCTGGAGGCCGACGTGGCATTGGCGCATCGCTATCTGCGCGGTGCTTTGGGCCGCGGCACGCCGGGCCGCCCCATGGCGTATAACATCGCGGTAGCCCGTCCACTGGCGGAATGGCCGCTGGCCCGGGCCGCGCTGCTGTGGCTGCGGGTCATGGCGGGCTTCGCGCAGAAGAAGTTTTGCGCGCCCGCCGACGCCGGGGCCGCCTTGCTGGCGGGAGGGTGCCGCGCCGACGCCCAGGAGGCGGCCGGCCGGGCAAGCATCGACGCGCTTTGGCGGCGGCGCGCCCGGATCAAGGTGTCGGAAACGGATTTCGCTTCGGCGCTGGATCAGCACGCACCCCGTCTCGGCGAGGCTTGGCGGCTTTGCCGGCAGGCGCTGGACGGCCAGTCGGGGCCGGCGACCGTGGACATCTGGAGCCAGCGCTTTCGCCTGTGTTTGCAAACGCTGGGGTTTCCCGGCCAGTCCGTGCTCGACAGCCATGCCTTTCAAGCGGTCGAGGCCTTCGATGGACTCCTGGACAGCCTGGGCCGCCAGGCGGCGGTGGCCGGACGGATGGGGTTCTCCGGGGCTGTGGGATTGTTGCGGCGGCTTGCCCAGCAGACGCCTTTCCAGCCGCAGCGCGATCCGGATGCCCGGCTCGATGTGCTGGGATTCCTGGAGTCGGAAGGAGGGCGCTGGGACGGCGCCTGGGTGCTGGGACTGACTGACGAGGTCCTGCCCGCCACACCCAAGCCCAATCCCTTCATCCCCATGGCGGCTTTGCGGCAGGCCAACGCGCCGCGTGCCACGCCCGAGCGCGAACTGCATTGGGCGATGACGCTGTATGCCAGCCTGCTGGAATGCGCGCCGCAGGTCTGGCTCAGCCATCCCCAGCGCGAGGGCGAGCGCGAACTGCGCCCCAGCCCATGCATTGCCGGCCTGGAAGCCCGGGCTTCACAGCCGGTTCCTGGAACATCATCCGAATGCCGATTGGAGCGCCTGCTGGATGAGCAAGGGCCGCCATTGCGCAGCCAGGGCAAGACGCGCGGCGGCATCGCCGTCATCGATACGCAGGCGCGCAATCCTTTGTGGGCATTCGTGAAGTATCGGCTCGGCGCCAGCCGCTTGAGGGGCTATGCGGACATATCCGACCAGAATGCCCGCGGCCTGTTGCTGCATCGGGCCGTGGAGCTGGTCTGGCAGGTATTGGGCGACCAGGAAAGCCTGCTGCGGCTTTGGAGCGATGGCGGGCTCGACATGCTGGTGGAGCAATCCGTACGGCAGGCCGCCGACGAATGCCTGGCCGATTACGGTGCGACGCTGCGGGCGCTCGAGGCCGCGAGAGCCATTGCCATCGTGCATGAATGGCTGGCCCTGGAGCGGGCGCGCATGCCGTTCCGGGTACGCGACGTCGAGCAGGAATACGCTTGGCTGCACGGCCCGCTGGAGCTCAGCCTGCGGCTGGACCGCATCGACGAGCTGCAAGATGGCCGGCTGGTGCTGATCGATTACAAGTCAGGCAATGGGAATATCGACCCGAAGCCGGACTGGATGCGTGCGCGGCCGGTGGGACTGCAACTGCCTTTTTACGCGGCGGTGCTGGCCGAGGAAAATGCGCAAGTCGTTGCACTGGTCCTGGCCAAGCTGCATGCCCGCGATACGCTGGTAAAGGGCTTGGCGAAAGAGGACTACGGCTTCAAGGGGCTATCCGCTCCGCAAGACTGGCCCGATTTCGCCGGCTATTCCTGGGAGGGGTTAATGGCGCAATGGCGCGGCGCCATTCATGCGCTTGCGGACGAGTATGTGGCGGGCCATGCGGGCAATCGGGCCTTGCGGCCAGACGATCTGCAATACTGCGACGTGCTGCCTTTTTTACGTTTGACCGAGGAATACAGGCGTGACGACTAAACAGCCCAGCGACAGCGCCGTCCGCGCCGCGGCCATCGACCCCACGCAATCCTTTCTTATCCAGGCACCGGCCGGTTCGGGCAAGACGGAGCTGCTGACCGACCGCATCCTGGCGTTGCTGGCCACCGTCAGCCGGCCCGAGGAAATCGTGGCCATCACTTTTACGCGCAAGGCGGCATCCGAAATGCATGCCCGCGTCCTGGCCAAGCTGCGGGCCGGCCAGGAGCCGGCTCCTGAAGAGCATTACAAGCGGCGCAGTTGGGAACTGGCGCGCCGGGCCATGCAGCGCGACCAGGAACTGGGCTGGAACCTGCTTCAGTATCCCGCCCGTCTTGGCATACGCACCATCGACTCCTTCTGTACCTATCTGGTCCGGGCCATGCCGTGGTTGAGCGCGTTGGGGGGGCTGCCCGCCATAGCCGACGATGCGCGCGAACACTACGAAGCCGCCGCACAGGCCACGCTGGACATGGCGGACGATAACGAGTCGGTCGCGGCCCTGATCGCCCATCTGGATGTGGATGTCCGCGCGGCGCAGGGCCTGCTGGCCAATATGCTGGCCAGCCGCGATCAATGGCTGCCTTTGCTTGGCCCGGGCGGCAATGTCGATCAATTGCTGCGCAGCCTGGATGGCGCCATTGAAGCCGACCTGGCCCGTTTGTCGCGCGCCATGCCGCCCGGCTGGGCGGCGGCGCTGGCGCCCTCGGTCTCCCGCGCGGCCAATGTGCTGGAAGGCAGCGGCGAGTCCATGGACTTAAGCGCCCTGAAACACTGGGACGGACGACCCTTCGGCGACGATATATCCAGCCTGCCGCAGTGGCAGGCGCTGGCCGCCATCCTGTTGACGGGCAAGAATACCTTGCGACGCACCGTGACCATCAAACAGGGCTTCCAGGCCAAGGCGGACTACAAGGACGAGTTCCTGGCCTGGCTCAAGGCCATGCCCGAAACCGACGAATGGATTGCAGCCCTTGCCGATATCCGCTGCGCGCCGGGCAATGGCTATAGCGCCGAGCAATTGGAAGTCCTGAACCTGCTCATCGAGGTGCTCTGGCTGGCCGCGGCGCAATTGAACTTGCGCTTCACCGAGACCGCCGAGGTGGATTTCACCGAGATTTCGCGTCGCGCCGTGCAGGCCCTGGGACAGGTGGACGATCCGAGCGATCTGCTCTTGTCGCTCGACGCGGCCATCCGCCATATTCTGGTGGACGAGTTTCAGGACACCAGCCAGTCCCAGATTGAATTGCTCGAGCGCCTGACCTCGGGCTGGATGCAGGGCGACGGACGCACGCTGTTCCTGGTGGGCGATCCCATGCAGTCGATCTATCGGTTCCGCAAGGCCGATGTAGGGTGCTTTCTTAAGGTCAAGGAAGACGGGCTGGGCGATATCGCGCTGACGGCCCTGGAACTGAAAGACAATTTCCGCTCGCAGGCCCACCTGGTGAATTGGGTGAATGCCACCTGCGGGCCGGTGTTTCCCAAAGAGAATCATCCTGGCTTGGGCGCAATCAAGTACACGCCGTCGGTGGCATTCAATGACGGTGTGCATGGGCTGGGCGTGGAGTTTCACCCTGTGTGGTCGCGCAAGGGGGAAGAAGAGGGCGACGCCGCCGATTCCGCCATGGTGGCCGAGTCCATCGCCATCCAGCTTGCCAAGGAGGCCTTGCAAACGTATCAGGACAGCGAACACCCGGTTGCGATTCTGGTCCGGGCGCGGACGCACTTGGACGATATCGTCCACCGCCTGACGCGGGAAAACATCCCTTGCCGCGCGGTCGAGCTGGTTTCCCTGAAATCGCGGCAGGTCGTCGTGGACCTGGTGCAGCTGGCGCGGGCCTTGTCGCATCCGGCGGACAGATTGGCCTGGCTCTCGGTGTTGCGAGCGCCATTCTGCGGCCTTACGCTGGAGAGCCTGCACGTTTTGTTCGGCTCGGACCTGAATGCCGCAATACCCGCCGTCTTGTCCGCATGGCTGGCGCAGGACCAGCGCGGCGATTCGATCCTGGACGACGGCGAGGCCAAGCGCCTGCGCCGCGCGGCCACGGTCCTGCTCGATGGCTCCAATGCATCGGGAACCATACCGTTCGCATCATGGCTGGAAGATTGCTGGCGCCGGCTGGGCGGTTTCGATGTATATGGCGGCGCCAGCGATGCGGCGGACGCCGAACGCCTGTTCCGCCTGATCGAGGATCTGGCTCCTTATGGGAATCTGGATCCGGAAATGCTGGAGGACAGGCTGGAGAAACTCTATGCCGCGCCCAACAGCAGCGGCAAGGCGGTCGAGGTCATGACCATACACAAGTCCAAGGGGCTGGAATTCGAGACCGTGATTCTGACCGGTCTTCATCGGCGCCCCAAGGGCGACACGCCGCCATTGATGCGTTTCGAGCACAGCGAAGGCGCATTGCTGCTGGGACCGATCCGGCATAGGGCGGCCGAGGAGTCCGAGCCGGTTTCCGTCTATTTGGCGGAGCGCGAAAAAAAACGCGCCGCCTATGAAACCGATCGCTTGCTGTATGTTGCCTTGACGCGGGCCCGCCGGCAACTGCATCTGATCGGCGAAGTCGGCCTGGATGGGGAAATGCAGGTAAAGCGGCCCGCCGGCGCATCGCTGCTGGGGCGCTTGTGGGACTATATGAAAGCGCCGCAGGTTCCCGAGGCGTCCGAGCTGGATGCAGGCCCTGCGCCGTCGGCCGCGACGGGCGGGCAGCGCTTTCTGCTGCGCATGCCCCTGGCCTCCTTGCCCGAGACGCCGGCCGGCGTCACCGTTGCCAGGCCGGGCACACCCTGGCAATGGCGGTCGGAATCCGGCGATGAAAGCACCATCGGCACGGTGGCCCATGCTTGGCTGGAGCACATGGGAAAGGAAGGCGCGGACGCCTGGTCGCCCGAGCGCGTCGATGCCTGCCTGCCCATCTTCCGCCGGCAACTGAGCCGTGCCGGCCTGGCCGAGGCGGGGCTGGACGGCGCCGCGCAGGTTTTACGCGAAACGCTGGCCGCCACCCTGTCCAGCCAGAAGGGACAGTGGCTGCTCCGGGTTGCGCAGGCGCATCGGGAATGGTCGCTGCTGGACGTCAGCGGCCGCGTTTCAGTCATCGACCTGGCCATTTCGCAGGAGCGGGACTGGCTGGTGGTGGACTACAAGACGGGCGTGCCGCGCCAGGGCGAGGGCCTTGATGCTTTTGCCGCACGCATGCGCGAACGCTATCAGGAGCAGATCGAGCGCTATTGCGCTCACGTCAGCGCCTTGGACGGCCGGCCGGCGCGCGGTGCGCTGTACTTTCCCCGCGTCGATGTGTGGGTGGAGTTTGCGCCGGCGCTGCAGTAAACGCAACGCGCAAAGTCCTGTTAAACTCTTATTCGGCGGGCCCCTTCGCATGGTTCGGCGGTGAATCTGGTCAGGTCGGGAACGAAGCAGCCACAGTCGCTCAGAATCAGTGCCGAAGTCA
>JBEBYL010000042.1:0-19109 GCA_040391135.1 Pusillimonas sp.
TCGCTGATCTCTGACGGGTTAAGTTGCATGTTCAGACTCCTGGAATCCTGTTATCTGGCGCGCTTCAGGCGGCCAGAGTGTCGCGCATGCGGGCCAACTGGGCCTGCACAGAAGTATCAAGTACTTGGTCGCCAACGATCACGCGCACGCCGCCGATAAGATCGGCATCCACCGTGACAGCCGGCTTCAATTTGAGGCCAAACTTTTTTTCCAGCCCGGACACGAGCTGCTGGACCTGATCATCGGCCAGCGGATAAGCGCTGATGATCTGTGCCAGCGCCGTACCTTCCTGCTGGTTCTTCAACTGTTCGAATTGCTCGGCGATTTGCGGCAAAACCAGGATGCGGTTGTTGCTGACGAGCAATTCAATAAAGTTACGCGCCTGCGCCGAAAGCGGAGACTTGATCAAACCCGTAAACAGTTCAGTACGCTGGGCGGTGTTGAGCCTTGGATCGGTCAGTGCCTCGCGCACATCGTCCTGGCTTGCCACGTGCGCAAGCTCGGACGCCAGATCCGACCACGATGCCAGGCTGGCCTGGTCGTTGCGCGCCGTGGCGAACAGCGCCTCGGCGTACGGTCTGGCAATTGTCGATAGTTCAGCCATGGCTTGCCCTGAGTTTAAAGTTGAGCCTTGAGCTGGTTCAGCAGCTCGGCGTGTGCCTGTGCGTCAACTTCTCGTTTGAGAATCTGCTCTGCACCCTTGACCGCCAGAATGGCGACATCGGCACGCAAGCCTTCACGCGCACGCTGGACCTCTTGGGCCGCGTCCTGCTGGGCTTGTGCAACGATACGCGCTTTCTCGGCTTCGCCTTCGCGGCGAGCCTGGTCGATAAGAGCCGCTGCCTGTTTCTCGGCCTCGACCATGCGAGCATGGTTTTCTGTTTTTGCAGACGCCTCGATCAGGCTGATGCGCGCCTGGGCCTGGGCCAGGTCGGCCTTGCCCTTGTCGGCGGCCGCGAGGCCGTCGGCAATTTTCTGACGGCGATCATCCATTGCTTTCGTAAGGGGCGGCCATACGAATTTCATCGTAAACCAGCCCAACACGAAAAACACGATCATCTGAAAAAAGAGAGTCGCGTTTAAATTCACGGTCGTTTCCCTTTAATACCACTTGTGCCGGGCGGCCTGGCCGCAAGACACCTAATGTCCATGCCGCAGGCCGGCGCCATACGGCCGACTGCGGCTGCTTAACCCGCCTTGCGGCGAGCTGCAATGCTTACCCGACGAAGGGGTTGGCGAATGCGAACAACATGGCGATACCGACACCGATCAGGAATGCTGCGTCGATAAGGCCGGCCAACAGGAACATTTTGGTTTGCAGTGCGTTCATCAGCTCGGGCTGACGAGCCGAAGCTTCCAAATATTTACCACCCATCAGAGCGATACCAATGCAAGCGCCGATAGCGCCGAGACCAATAATAATACCGCAAGCCAGAGCAACGAAAGCAACGTTGGTCATAACAACTCCTTGGTTAAAAACCGTGTAATCAAAAAGTCAAAAAAATGCATTGCAAGAACATCTTGCACCCCGGCCGGACAAACTGCCCGGACCGAAAACTATTAATGGCCTTCGTGAGCCTGACCCACATACACCAGGGTCAACATCATGAAAATAAAGGCCTGCAACAGCACGATCAGTATGTGGAAGATTGCCCACATGGATCCCGCCAGAACATGCCCGATACCCAAGCCTATGCTTGCGCCATTAAATCCGGTCCATGCGCCGCCCAGCAAGGCGATCAGCATGAAGATGAGTTCGCCGGCAAACATGTTGCCGAATAGCCGCATGCCCAGGGACACTGACTTGGCCGCGTATTCAATGCAGTTCAACAGGAAGTTGAAGGGAGCAAGAACCAGGCCGCCGATGCCGTGCGCGTGGAAAGGCGCCGTGAACAATTCTTTGACGAAGCCGCCCGGATGCTTGATCTTGATGCCGTAATAGAACATAAGCAGCAGCACGCCCAGCGACATGCCCATGGGCACGTTCAGGTCGGCGGTGGGCAAAATACGGTGGTAGTACAGCGGATCGCCATGGTGCGAGCCCAGGCCGGTAAGCTTGAATAGCCAGGCCAGGAAGTCGACCGGCACCAGGTCAAGCAGGTTCATGAGGATGATCCACAAGAACACCGTCAGGGCCAGGGGCGAGACGAAGCGGCGCGAGATTTCGCTGGGAACAATGCTTTTGGCCTGTTCCTCGACCATGTCGACCATCATTTCGACGAAAGCCTGGAAACGGCCCGGAACGCCGGCGCTGGCCATTTTTGCGGCGCGCCACAGCATGAAGACGACCACCAGCCCCATAAGAATGGACCAGAACAGGGAGTCGTAGTTGACCACACTGAAATTGGCGATGGCTGACTGCTTGGCACCGACGTTATTCAGGTGAACCAAGTGATGCTGAATATACTCAGACTGTGGCGAAATATCACTAGCAGCCATCTGAACCCTTATCCTGTTGACGAGCGTGCAAAGCCCATGAATTAATACACGAAAAAACTACGGCAGCTTGCGGAACATCAGCAACAGCACATAGCCTTTTAAAACACATACCAAGCCGAACAGCATGGCCGGCCACACCAGCCAGCCCCGTCCCAGCCACGCAGCCAGGCCCATGATCAGAACGGCCGACCCCAGCTTGAAAGCCTCGCCCACGAAAAAAGTAAGCGGACTGGATTTTACCGGGCCCAATAGGCCCAGCAACAAACGTAAAGCGAACAACGCATTGGGCACGAAATAGGCTGCGGCGCCAATAAGGGCGGAAACCGCAGCCTCGCCACCTGACACCAGCCAGGAAACCAAGATAGCCACCACCAGCATGACCGCCTGCGCGACAAGCGTGCGGACAATGCCATTGCTTGCTCGCAGGTTTAGGGCTTCGCGATCCCGATCCGAAAGCACGAGCTGCGCCTGGTCTTGGTTCATAGTCTTGATTCGTTGAAGTACCCAGCAACTGCAAAAACCCGCGGCCGGCGCACCTACGATGCCATCCCTGCCTACAAGCTTAAAGGGCTACACCCACGTGGCGTCAAACTCATAGAGTATAGCTTTATTTTTTGCATGTAAGCAAGTTGTCAGCTGGTTTTTTTCAATGGCGGACCACACAAAGCGCTTTATCGCCAAGGCGCGGGCCGAATATTCGCATACGCCAAGTTTTTCTAAGCAATGGCGTAAATATTTCTACCTTGCGACGGGGCAAAGCTGAACGATAAACTGGCCCGACAATAATGTGCGGGCCGGGTTCCATCACCCGGCGGCACATAAAAACAGACGCCCGGAGACATCCAACTGCGCGCTCTGCCCCACAACGGCCCGACGTCATCCTCGAACGGCTTGCTGTGTATCCATACGCTTGCACGACAAACGGAACATCCCATCGCACCAGCGTCGATGCCCGTCCTGCCCCTTATTGACCGCCGGCCATCGGCCAGCGGCCTTCGGAGCACATGTGCCCATACTCAAAAGGAGGTTTGGGGGCTGCAGCCTCCTCAAGACAATCATGATTAAACACTATTTCGCAACCGCATTGCTGGCGCTCGCCTCGTTGGGCAGCGCCGCCGCCATGGCCCAGAACAAACCCGTGACCTTCCGCTTCGGCCACACCCTTCCGGCGACCGACTCGCAAAATATCGCGGCACAGGATTTCGCCAAGCGCGTCGAGGCGCGCACCAAGGGCCAAATCAAGATCCGCGTCTTTGCCAACGGAACATTGGGCAACGACGGAACGCTGGTGACCGGCGTGCGCAGCGGAACCATCGACATCGGAGTAACGGGCAACCCCTTTCTGACGGGCATTTCGCCCAACCTCAATGTATTGGACCTGCCTTACCTGTTTGATAATGAGGCGCAGGCGTTCAAAGTGCTGGACGGCCCTATTGGCCGCGGCTTGCTGGACGATCTGGGCAATTACGGGCTGAAAGGCCTGGCGTTCTGGGACATAGGCTTTCGCAGTTTGACCAATAACAAAAAACCCGTCCTCAAGGCCTCGGACATCGATGGGCTTAAAGTCCGGACAACACCGAACCCGGCCCACATAAAGGCCTTCGAGCTATTAGGGGCCAACCCCCAGCCCATGGCCTTCGGCGAGGTTTACACCGCCCTGGAGTCGGGAGCCATCGATGGCCAGGAGAACCCGCCGACGCTTATCCTGTCGTCGAAAATGTATGAAGTCCAAAAATACCTTTCGTTGACTCGCCATGCCTACACCGCCGGGCTGGTGTTCATGAACAAGCGCAAGTTTGACAAGCTCACGCCCGAGCATCAGCAGATCATGCTGGAAGAAGCCCTGGCAGCCGCAAATTATCAGCGCGAACTCAATGCCAAGCATCAAGAGGCCGCCTTGACGGAACTGCGGCAGCATGGAGTCCAGATCACCACCAATCCGGATCTCGAAAGCATACGCAAAGTGGTGAAAGGCCCGGTGCATGCCGAATTCGCCGAAAAGTACGGCGACACGATCTTGAAAGCCATCGAAGGGCAGCCCTGACGTGGGCGGCAGCGAGACCATGATCGCGGATGCGCCCACCGCGATCATCGATGCCCATCACCATTTCTGGCGGCTGAAAGAAGGCCATTTCCCCTGGCTTCAAGAGGCTTACGATCCCAATGAGTTTTTCCTGGGTGATTATGCCGGCATATGCACGGACTTCGACGCGGACACGTACCTGCGGCGCACGGCGGGCTATGCGATCAAGGCCAGTGTCCATATCGAAGCGGAGCGTGCGCGCGACGAATCTGAAGCCGAGACGCTGTGGCTGCACGAAGAGCACGCCAAAAACAGCGGCTTTCCCGCCGCTGTGGTGGCCTACGTGGATTTCGCGGCGGAGGATGTTGCGCAAGCCCTTGCCCGGCAAGCCGCCCACCCCCTGGTGCGCGGCATACGCTGCAAGCCCCGAACCAGCCCTGCCCCCGACATCGGCATCCAGGGCCAGGCGGGTACCCTGCAAGACGATGCATGGCTGCGGGGCTTGTCCCGGCTGGAGCATCACCGCTATTCATGGGACCTGCGGGTGCCTTTCTGGCATCTCGAAGAAGCGGCCGAAGTTGCGGCCATGTTTCCCAACATACCCATCGTGCTGAACCACGCCGGCCTGCCTTGGGATCGCAGCGAGGCCGGCCTGGCGCATTGGCGTCGGGGCATGGCCGCCCTGGCGCGGTGCGAGCAAGTGCATGTCAAGCTATCCGAGCTTGGCCTGCGCGATGCAAAGTGGAACGTTCATGAAAACGCGTCGATCATCCGCGAGACCATTGCCCTGTTCGGGTGGCAGCGCTGCATGTTTGCAAGCAATCTGCCCGTCTCGGGTCTCAATGTGGATTTTCCCACCCTGATCGACACCGTCCGTCATGGCATAAGCGGCCTGTCCAGCCAGGCCCAGACCGCGATCTGGTCCGGCAACGCCGCGCGTTTTTATCGGATTTCGCTATAAACCGGCACGTCGCCGCCAATCAAGGAGAGCTCAGCGTGAAACAACGCCTAGTCAAACTGTCCGAACAATTCCTGGTATTGCTGTTTGCCCTGATGATCCTTCTTGTTTTTGGCAACGTGGTGCTGCGCTATGCCTTTAATTCGGGGCTTGTGTCATCGGAAGAGCTCTCCCGTTTCTTGTTCATGTGGCTGACCCTGCTGGGCGCCTTGCTGGTCATGCGTGAAAACGCGCACCTTGGCATGAGCCTGGTGGTCAGGCGCCTGGGTGTGCGCGGCCAGCGTGCAAGCCGCTTCATCAGCGACGGCATTGCGCTGGTATGTTGCGGCCTGCTTGCTCATGGAACCTGGAGCCTGGTCATTATCGCGATGGATGAACGATCGCCCGTGACCGGGATCCCCATGGGAATTGTGTATCTATCGCTGCTGATATGCAGCGTGGGCATGTCTTTGATGCTGGCGCACTCTCTGTATCGTCAATTGACCGGCCGCATGAGCGACGCGGAACTAGTACCCCAGGAATCGTCTCTTGGCGAGTAGGAAAAAATCAGAATGACAATTGCAATATTTGCGCTTTCCCTGTTGGGGGCCATGTCCCTGGGCATGCCTATCGCATTCGCCTTGCTGGTATGCGGCGTGGCACTCATGTTTCATCTCGACAACTTCGACACACAGATACTGGCCCAGAATCTGCTTGAAGGCGTCAACAACTTTCCATTGATGGCCGTTCCCTTCTTCATTCTTGCGGGCGCCTTGATGAACGCCGGAGGACTGTCGACTCGTATCGTGCGGGTGGCAAGCGCCCTGGTGGGCCATGTGCGCGGCGGGCTGGGCTACGTCGCCATCCTGGCCGCCACCTTCATCGCTAGCCTTTCCGGCTCCGCGGTCGCCGATTCAGCGGCCGTCGCCGCATTGCTGATTCCCATGATGCGCAATGCCGGGTATGGGGTTCCCAGAGCCGCCGGACTGATTGCTTCCGGAGGCGTTATCGCTCCGATCATCCCGCCTTCCATTGCCATTATCATCTTTGGCGTGACCGCCCAGCTATCGATCACCAAGCTTTTCCTGGCGGGTATCGCGCCCGGCTTGATGATGGCCATAGCCCTGACCTTCACATGGGCCCTTTGCGCCAAAAAAGAAACAACGGTCACGATCGGACGCTTCGATGGGCCGGAACTGGCCGCAGCCCTTTGCGAGGGCGTCTGGGCCCTGTTGCTTCCCATCATCATTATCGGCGGCATGCGGTTCGGCTTTTTCACCCCGACCGAGGCGGCGGTCGTCGCGGTGATCTATGCGCTGGTGATAGGCATGTTCGTGCATCGCGAGCTGACACTGCGCCAGCTCTATGACGCCATGCTCGATAGCGCAAAAACCTCCAGCGCCGTGCTCTTTCTAATGGCCTGCTCGCTTTCTTCCGCATGGCTGATCACCATTGCCGAAATTCCGGGCCAGGTCACCGAGCTGCTGTCTCCGTTCATGGACAGTCCGATTCTGCTCATGCTTATCATCATGCTGCTGGTCATGATCGTGGGCACTGCGCTGGATCTGATACCGACCATCATGATCATGACTCCGGTGCTGATGCCCACTGTCTTGCAGGCCGGCATCGACCCCATCTATTTTGGAGTCATGTTCATCATGAACAACGCCATCGGCCTGCTGACGCCGCCTGTAGGCACAGTCTTGAATGTCGTGGCGGGGGTTTCACGGCAGAGCCTGGACAAGGTGATTGTCGGAGTATGGCCATTTCTGCTGAGCTTTACGCTGCTGCTCCTGGCCTTCGTCATATTTCCGCAGTTGATAATCGTTCCGGCACGATGGCTGTATTGAAGCCTGTCCGCCCCGGAAGAAAACCATGCCGGGGCGGACGAATACCCTATTGATGCTTGAAGTCGGGCTTGCGCTTCTCGACGAAGGCCTTCATGCCTTCCTTCTGGTCTTCCGTCGCGAACAGGGCATGGAAATTGCGCCGCTCGAACATCAGCGTTTCGTTAAGAGACCCCTCGTAAGCCATGTTGACGCATTCCTTGGCCATGATGACCGAAGGTAGCGACATGGATGCGATGATGGTGGCCGCCTCCATGGCCTCATCCATCAGGCGCTCCAGCGGGACCACGCGCGAAACCAATCCGGCGCGCTCGGCCTCGGCCGCATCCATCATGCGGGCCGTCAGCACCAGATCCATGGCCTTGGACTTGCTGACCGCGCGCGGCAGGCGTTGCGTGCCGCCATAGCCTGGAATGACGCCCAGCTTGATTTCCGGCTGGCCGAAACGCGCGTTCTCGGCCGCGATGATGAAGTCGCACAGCATGGCCAGTTCGCACCCGCCACCCAGCGCATAGCCGGCCACCGCGGCGATAATGGGCTTGCGTATGCGCTTGAGCGACTCCCAGTTTCCGCCCAGGTAATCCTGCTTGTACACATCCATGTAGGACCAGCCTTGCATGGCGGCGATGTCCGCGCCGGCGGCAAAGGCCTTTTCGCTTCCGGTCAGCACGATGGCGCCGATGTTGTCGTCGGCATCGAAGGCCCGCATGGCTTCAGCCAACTGGTCTATCACTTCGTTGCTGAGAGCGTTCAACGCCTTGGGCCGATCCAGCGTCAACAAGCCTACGCGGCCATGAACCTCTACTTTTACCAATGGCGCTTCCATGCCGTCTCCTTATTGCACAGTAATATAGTGGAATGAAAAAAGAATCGATACTTTATAGCGTAACGCCTTTCGACCCTTATGGTCACAAAGTCCTGGTTCGCCTGACATTGCGCAATCCCGATCCGGCCGGACAGTCCTTTTCCTTGCCCGCCTGGATTCCAGGCAGTTATCTTATTCGAGATTTCTCGCGCCAGATAGAAACCATACAGGCATACAGCCGGGGCAAACCCGTCGGTATCCGGAAAACCGCCAATCACACCTGGCAATGCGAGCCCTGCGAGGCCGCGCTGGAGCTGGAATATACGGTGTATGCCTGGGACCTCTCGGTGCGCGGCGCGCACGTCGATGAAACGCATGCCTTCCTGAACGGCACCAGCATTTTCCTTTGTCCCGCCGGACGGGAGCAGGAAGCCTGCCATGTGGATATCTGTCCGCCGCCGCATGCGCGAAACTGGAAGGTCTACACCAGCCTTGCCGAAGCCGCTGGCCATCCCCGCGGCGCCCGGCGCCATGGCTTCGGCATGTATGCGGCGCCCAATTACGATGCCCTGATCGACCATCCCATTGAAATGGGCACGCCGCAGGTCTTGCGCTTCAAGGCGCATGGCGCCGAGCACGAAATGGTGTTTACCGGCGTGGCGCCCAACCTGGACCTGAAGCGCATCGCCGCGGATGTGCAAAAAATATGCGCGGCGCAGATCGCCCTGTTCGAACCTGAAACCCGGCGGGCGCCCTTCCTGGACAGCGCCAGCCGCTATGTCTTCATGACCATGGTCACCGGCGACGGATACGGAGGCCTGGAACATCGCGCATCGACCGCGTTGATGGCCTCGCGCCGCGATCTGCCTGTCATCGGGCAGGATAAGACCGGCGAGGGCTACCAGACTTTCCTGGGGCTGGTCAGCCACGAATACTTCCATACCTGGAACGTCAAGCGCATCAAGCCCGCCGTCTTTGCTCCCTATGATCTGAGCCGCGAGAATCATACCCGCCTGCTCTGGGTCTTCGAGGGCTTCACTTCCTACTACGACGACCTGATGCTGCTGCGCTCGGGCGTCATCGGTGAATCCGACTACCTGCGGCTGCTGGCCAAGACCATAGGCAGCGTGCAACGCGCCAGCGGGCGATTCAAGCAAAGCGTGGCCGAGAGCTCGTTCGATGCCTGGACGCGCTACTACAAGCAGGACGAAAATTCACCCAACGCGCTGGTCAGCTACTACACCAAAGGCGCGCTGGTCGCGCTGGGCCTGGACATCACCATACGCCATGCCAGCGCGGGCAGGCACTCATTGGACGATGTCATGCGGCTGATGTGGGAGCGCTATGGGCGCGACTTCTACAACGGAGCAGGCGCCGGAATAGACGAGGACGCCATGGCCGGCTTGATACACGAGGCGACCGGCGTGGACGTGCGGGACTTCATTGAGCGCCACGCCTACGGCCGCGAAGACGTGCCGCTGGAGCGTCTGCTACCTTTGCAGGGCATATCGATCAGTTGGAGGCCGGTATCCGACAATCCGACGCTGGACATGCGCTTGCGCAACAGCCATGGCGAAACGCAGATCGCCACGGTCTATGAAGGCGGCGCCGCCCATCGCGGCGGCTTATCCGCCGGCGACGTGTTGGTGGCCGTCGATGGCTTGAAGGTCGGCGACAGCGCCGGATTCGATCGCCTGCTGGCGGCCTATCAGCCCGGCGACGCCGTGATCGTGCATGTGTTCCGGCGCGACGAGCTGCGCGCCTTCGATCTTGTGCTGAATGCGCCCATCGCAAGCGAGTGCATGCTGGAACCCCGCGCCGGCGATTGACCGGCGCTCGGGAATACTAAAGGGCCCGGCCCTCGATCCTGGCCTGAATGGCTTTGGCCGCCGCCACCCCGTCGGCCAAAGCCGTGACCACGCATGGGTGCTGCCGTTGCGCGACTTCGCCGATGGCATACACGCCGGGGCAGCCGGTTTGCGCGGTCCGCATATCAGTTGCGATAAACCCCTGGGCGCTGCGCTGCAGGCCCAGCGCATCAGCAAAGCCCACACAGGGTTCCCATCCGTAGAACACCATGATCATGTCGTAGGCCTGGCCATTTACCGTGCGCGCCCGGGGATCGACCGAATAAGGCCCAAGGGCAAGGCAAGCCTGCGGCAATTTGCTGATGAACTGCCGCTGGGCCCGCACATTGCGGGCGTATAGCCGCACACTTTGCGCCCCTTTCTCGAGGGCATACAGGGCGTTCTCGAACGCATTGTCGCCACCGCCCAGGACTGCCACGCGCTTGCCGCGAAAATCCTGCGCCACGATATGCTCGCCCGGGCCGGTCAGTATGCCTTCCGGCCACTGCGACGGCGTAGCGCAATCCGCCGACAATGCCAGGGAACGCGCCCGCACGCCGGTCGCCAACACAAGGTGGCGGGCCCGCAGCGGTTCGGCCAGACCCGATCCCGTCACGATGAAATCCGGCCCAGCCGCTTCAACGCGCTCGACCACGCAGGAAAGGCGTACCGCCACGCCAGCCCGCTCTACGCTGAGCGCCAGATTATCCGCCACCTGCGGGCCTGTCATGCCGGGCAGGGAGGCATTCCATTCATCGTGGAAGGGATTGCTGCGGCACAAGCCGCCCAGCACATCCCTGCCCTCGATCAACACGGGCGAAAAGCCCAACCGCGCCAGCCAAACGGCACAGGACGCCCCCGCCGGGCCTCCGCCGATAATGGCGGCGTCATAGTTTTTACCGCCGCCGCGGGCGGGTTCCGGCAAATTCGTCATGAGTTCCATACACGCCATGCTAAAGCACTACAATTCGAACAATTCTACAAGGCCACCATTATGCCCACCCGACGCATTTTCTTTAGCCAATTGGCGCTGGACGCGCGCATCGGCATCCTGGAACACGAATTACGAGCCACGCAGCCGCTGCATATCGATGCCGAGTTCGACGTGGACATCGCCCAGGAGGTACACGACCAGAACATCGCCACCGTTCTGGACTATCGCATGCTGCGCAGCGCCATCGTGGACGAATGCACCCGGGCTCATGTGAATTTGCTGGAAACGCTTAGCGAACGCGTCATCGATCGGATCCTGCTGGAATTTCCCGAAGTTACCTTCGCCCGTATCCGCATCAGCAAACCGCTGGCATTTTCCGACTGCGCCGCCGTGGGAATCGAACTGCAACGCAGCCGCTGAACCTGTTTATCAATACCATGCAAGCCGAAACCATCCATTCCGCCAACCTAGAAAAAGATCCCGATCCGGATAGCCGCCGCGCACAGAAACAGCGCGTCAACGAGAACAAGCTGGTCAAGCGCCTTATACGCGAAACCGGCCGCGCCATCACCGATTTCAACATGATAGAGGACGGCGATAAAGTCATGGTGTGCCTGTCGGGCGGCAAGGATTCCTACGGCATGCTGGATATCCTGCTGACCCTGAAAGCGCGCGCGCCCATCGACTTCGACATTATCGCGGTCAACCTGGACCAGAAGCAACCCGGCTTTCCCGACCATGTGCTGCCCGATTACCTGCGTTCGCTGAACGTACCCTTCCATATCGAAACGCAGGACACCTACTCCATCGTCACCCGTGTCATACCGGAAGGCAAGACCATGTGTTCGCTGTGCTCGCGGCTGCGCCGGGGCATCCTGTACCGTGTCGCCAGCGAACTGGGCGCCACCAAGATTGCCCTGGGCCATCATCGCGACGACATCCTGGGCACGTTCTTCCTGAATCTGTTTTATGGCGGGCGCATGAAAGCCATGCCGCCCAAGCTGATGTCCGACGACGGCGAACATATCGTGATCCGCCCACTGGCCTATGTGCCGGAAAAAGACCTGATCGCCTATGCACAGTTGAAGCAGTTCCCCATCATTCCGTGCAATCTGTGCGGCTCGCAGGAAAACCTGAAGCGCAAGGAAGTCGGACGCATGATCGCCGAATGGGACAAGAAATTTCCCGGCCGCTCATGGAATGTATTCGGCGCGCTTTCACGCGTAGTGCCCACGCACTTGATGGACAAGGACTTGTTCGACTTTGCGGGCCTTGCCGCCACCGGCCAGGCGGACGACAATGGCGACAAGGCTTTTGATGAAGAGCCGCTAGAACCGCCCATCGGCCTGTACCCGGACCTGGACGACACCCCAACCGTAAGGCGCGGCATCGCGCCACCCACTGCCCGCAAGGAGTCTGCCTAGTGGCACCAAGAAACAGACACATCTTCATTCCTTATATTTTTCTCTCTTGTTTTTACGCCGTATTGATCTTGCTGGCCAGCGCGGCGT
This sequence comes from Pusillimonas sp., assembly GCA_040391135.1. Taxonomy (GTDB): domain Bacteria; phylum Pseudomonadota; class Gammaproteobacteria; order Burkholderiales; family Burkholderiaceae_B. Next base: position 12,344 of record JBEBYL010000042.1, read on the forward strand.
TTCCCACCCGCGCCATCGCCCAAACCGACCCGGCCAGCAATACTCCCTCTTATGCCGCGCTGGCCGACCTGCTGGAAAACGACAAGGCGCGCGACAAGCTCATTGAACAATTGCGCAGCCTGGCCCCGGCGGATGCGCAAGGCTCGGCGGCCGACAGCGGCGCGCCGCCGGCTCAAGCCCAGCCCAGCCGGAATCCCGCCGATCTGCCTCTGTCGCAACGCCTGGCCCTAGAGCTGCAAACCTTCACCGCCGGCGTATTGCGCGACACCGCCGCAACCATGGACGCCGTGCGCGCAGCCCTCAGCGGCGAGCCCGTGCCCGGCAACCATCTGCGCGCATCCTTGCCGGCCCTGAACATGCTGCTGCTCACCCTATTGGGCACGCTGCTGGCCTATGCTGTCTTTCGCGCGCTGGCCAAGTTCGGCTTTGCCCGCCTGAATAGCTGGATCCTGAACGACAGCAAAAGAGAAACCGACCCGCCGTCCCAACTGACGTCCACCGTCAAGCGCTACCGTTATGCCTCGCTGGCGCTGAGCCGCAAGTTGCTGGGCGTGCTGGCCGCTTTCCTGATCGATGTGGCGGCAACCCTGTCGGCGGCTCTGGCCGGCTATGTGCTGTCCACGGCCTTGGCGGATGGCGCCGGCGGCAAGACCCTGTTCGCACTGCAATTCCTGGCCGCCTTTGTCATGATCGAAATCGCCAAGGCCGTTTCACGGGGGGTGTTTGCCACCCGCTACGATCAGTTGCGGCTGCTGCCGCTGTCGCCCGAGGCGGCCGCCTACTGGAACCACTGGCTGACGCTGTTGATCGGCCTGACCGGCTATGGGCTGATGGTCGCCGTGCCGATCGCCGAAGCGGTATTCCTGCCCGCGGCCGCCAAGATGCTGGGCCTGATCATCATGCTGGGGGTCTATGTCTATGGCGTGCGCGTGGTCTGGAAGAACCGCAAGGCGGTGCGGGCCGGACTGGTGGAGCGGGCCGAGCAATCCGGCACTGCCGTATTCGGCACCCTGCTTCGCGTGCTGGGCCGGGTCTGGCATTTGATCGCACTGGCGTACTTTACGATGCTGCTGGCGGTCAGCCAGGCAAATCAGGACCAGGCATTGGCTTTCATGACGCGCGCCACGATACAGACCGTTGCCGCCGTGGTGATAGGCTTGGCCCTGGCCGCGGCGCTATCGTCCATGCTGTCGCGCCGCATCCAATTGCCCGATGATTGGCGCCGCGCCCTGCCCTTGCTGGAATCGCGCATCAACGCTTATGTACCCGCCACCCTGCAAGCCTTGCGCCTGCTGATCCTGATCACGGTGTCGCTGGTCGTTCTGGATGCATGGCACGCGTTCGATCTGCTTGCCTGGCTGGAATCGGCCGATGGCCGCGCCACCGTCACGCTGATTTTCCGCGTGGGGATCATACTGGCCATGGCCGCGCTGAGCTGGACCGTGCTGGCCAGCCTGATCGAACATCGCCTGAGCCTGTCCCGCGACACCCATAGGCCCAGCGAGCGCGAGAAAACACTGCTCATGCTGTTTCGCAACGCGGCGGCGGTGATCATCGCCACCATGACGGTGCTCATCGTGCTGTCGCAAATCGGCATCAACATCGGGCCGTTGATTGCCGGCGCGGGCGTAGCCGGCCTGGCCATCGGCTTCGGCGCCCAGAAACTGGTTCAGGATGTGATTACCGGCGTGTTCATCCAGCTGGAAAACGGCATGAACCAGAACGATGTGGTCGAGCTGGCGGGCATTTTCGGGACGGTGGAAAAGATTACCATCCGCTCGGTCGTCATCCGTACGCTGGACGGGGGCTACCACCTGATTCCCTTCTCGACCATAGACAAGCTGACCAACCACACACGAGACTTCGGCTACCACTACGGCGAGTACAACATCGCGCACCGGGAGAGTGTCGATGAGGCCATTGCGCAGCTTGAGCTGGCGTTCAAGGACTTGATGCAAGACCCGGAGCTGTCGCGCGAAGTGCTGGAAGACATCTCCATACCCGGCGTGACCGGCCTGACCGAGCGCGGGTTCACCATACGGGTGCTGATCAAGACCACGCCGGGCAATCAATGGGCCATACAGCGCGGCTTCAACCGGCTGGTCAAGCAGCGCTTCGACGCGGCCGGCATCGAACTGCCGTACCCGCAAACCGTGCTGCATTTCGGACGCGACAAGCTGGGCTATGCCGCGCCGGTGGACGTGCGCGGAGTCGACGCCCTGAAGCACTCGGCGGGCACGACGCCCGCGCCCGGGCAGACCATGCGACCAGCTCTGGATGAGGGATAGCCGACCAAGGCCGCCAGGCCGGGGGCCTGGCGGTTGCGCCTATTCGGAAGCGGCCTGCCCGGACTCAGGCGCAATGCCATCCCATCGGGGTCCCGGCACATGGATATCAAAAAGCTCGAGCACGCGAGCCACAGTGTGATCGACCATATCGTCCAGCGTCTTGGGATGATGATAGAAGGCCGGCAGCGGCGGGAAGATGACGCCCCCCATCTCGGTCACGGCGGTCATATTGCGCAGATGCGCCAGATTCAGCGGCGTTTCGCGCACCATCATGACCAGGCGCCGGCGTTCTTTGAGCGTGACGTCCGCCGCACGGGTAATCAGATTGTCGGACAGGCCATGGGCCACAGCGGCCAGCGTGCGCATGGAACACGGCACGACCACCATGCCGGCGGTGGCAAAGCCTCCGCTGGACAGCGTGGCGCCCACATCGCGAAAACTGTAGACGCGATCCGCCAGGGCATGGACGTCCTGCCGGGTCTGGTTCAGCTCGTACTTGATATTGAGCACACCCGGCGGAGACACCACCAAGTGCGTTTCAACATCGGGAACCGCCTGTAGCGCCTGCAGCATGCGCACGGCGTAAATGGCGCCCGTGGCGCCCGTTACCCCGACGACCAGCCGGCGTTTGTGAATCACGCAAGCGCCCCGGCCTCTTTCAGCACCGTGGCCAATTCGCCGTTTTCATACATCTCGGCAATGATGTCGGAGCCGCCGAGGAATTCGCCCGCAACGTACAGTTGCGGGATAGTCGGCCAGTTGGAGTAGTCCTTGATGCCTTGACGCACCAGGTCGTCATCCAGCACATTGACCGTGACCAGCTTGGTCACGCCGGACGCCTTCAGCACCTGTATGGCGCGGCCCGAGAAGCCGCACTGAGGGAACTGGGCCGTGCCCTTCATAAACAGCACAACAGGGTTTGCCGTGACAGTTTCACGAATAAAATCTTGAACTTCGCTCATGATGCTCTCGTTTCCAGGAAAAAAGTTGCGGACGGCCTTGATGGGCCATCCCTAATTATAGATACCGCCGGTCACCCGTGCTATGCCCGCCAGATCCGGCAGGCTGGCCACCCGGCTAAAGCCGGATGACTCCATTATTCCACGTACGGCCGCCGCCTGGTCCCAGCCGTGTTCCATGAACAACCCGCCCTGGGGAGCCAGCCAGTGCCCAGCCCCTTGGGCGATCACACGCAAGGCGGCCAGGCCGTCGCCGTTGTCGGTCAGGGCCGAAGACGGTTCGAAACGCAAATCGCCCTGCCGCAGATGCGGATCGGACGCTGCAATATACGGCGGATTCGAAACAATCAGGTCAAAGCCCCCAACGTCCGGCAGGGCATCGTACCAATTGCCAAGGAAAAATTCGACCGCGGCGCCCAGGGTTTGTGCATTTTGTTGCGCCACATCAAGCGCCTGGGCGCTTGAATCGGATGCCACCACCCGCGCATCGGGACGATCAAGGGCAATCGAAATGGCGATGGCGCCGGTGCCCGTGCCCAGATCCAGCACCCGGGGCGCCGTGCGTCCCTGCAAATGCCGCAAGCCCGTTTCAACAAGAAGCTCGGTCTCCGGACGCGGTATCAGGACGGCGGGCGACACCAGGAAGTCGCGGCCCATGAATTCGCGAGCCCCAATGATATAGGCCATGGGCTCACCACTCAGCCGGCGGGCCTCCAGTTCGCGGAAGCGGGCTATTTTTTCCGGAGCGATGGGATCGCCGTCATGGGCAATCAGCCACACGCGCGGCACTTGAAGCACATGCTGCCACAGCATCTGGAATTCGAGCCGCGGCAGCTTGCTGTCCAGCGACAGGCCGCGCAGGGTCTCCATGGCGCTAGTCCTGTCCCAGGGACGCCAGCAATTCGGCCTGGTGCTCGGCCAGCAGCGCCCCGGTCAACTCGTCCAGATCGCCTTCCATGATGCTGCCCAGCTTATACAGCGTAAGGTTGATCCGGTGATCCGTTACCCGGCCCTGCGGATAGTTGTAGGTCCGTATGCGCTCGGAGCGGTCCCCCGTGCCAACCAGGCTCTTGCGCTGCGCCGCCTCTTTATCGTGCTGCTCCTGCTGCTGCTTGTCCTTCAAGCGGGCCGCCAGCACCTGCATGGCCTTGTCCTTGTTGCGGTGCTGCGAACGATCGTCCTGGCATTCCACCACCATGCCTGTTGGCAAGTGCGTGATGCGCACGGCCGAATCCGTCTTGTTGATGTGCTGACCGCCGGCGCCGCTGGCGCGGAAGGTATCGATGCGCAATTCCGATGGATTGATGACGATATCGCTTTGCGCGTCGGCCTCGGGCAGCACGGCCACCGTGCAGGCCGAAGTATGGATGCGTCCCTGGGTTTCCGTTTCGGGCACGCGCTGCACGCGATGCGCTCCGGATTCGAACTTCAGGCGGCCGTACACCCCGTCGCCGTCCACCCGCGCAATGACTTCCTTATAGCCGCCGACTTCAGATTCGCTGGTCGACACGAGCTCCACCTTCCAGCCGTTATTCTCGGCATAGCGGCTGTACATGCGCAGCAGATCGCCGGCAAACAAGGCGCTTTCGTCGCCGCCGGTCCCCGCCCGTATTTCCAGGAATACGCTGCGGCTGTCGTCGGGATCGCGGGGCAGCAACAGCACTTGCAGCTCGTCCGCCAGCGCCTCCAGCCGGGCCTTGCCCAGCTTCAATTCCTCTTCGGCCATGGCGCGCATTTCCGGATCGGACACCATGTCCTGCGCGGCCTGTATGTCCTCTTCCGTAGCGGTATAGGCATTGAACACCGTCACCACCGGGTCCAGCTCGGCCCGCTCGCGCGATATCTTGCGGTAACGGTCCATATCGCCGGCGATTTCGGGTTCGGCCAACAACGCGTCGACCTCGATTAATCGGTGGGCAAGCTGCTCCAGCCGATTGCGCATGGATGTTTTCATAGAAAAAAGGGAATCAAACAGTTGATGAAGCGGACGCGAAAAAAGCGGGCATGGCCCGAAACAGCATCGCTAACGACGGCGTTCCACCGTGGGCAGCAGCCGCGGCAGCAGGGCCAGCAGTTGCTGGCGGTCGTCGCTTTCACTTCGATTGAGCGCGGCCAGCGGGCCATGCATGTATTTTTGCGTCAGGCCGTGGGCCAGTTGCTCGAGAACCTGTTCGGGGGACTCGCCGCGGGCCAGCATGCGCCGGGCACGCTCCAGCTCGTTGCGGCGAACCTGGTCGGCCGCCTGCTGGAAGTCCATGATGGCCGGAACGATTTCGCGATTCTGCAGCCAGTGCATGAAATTCTGCACGCGCGTCTCGATGATCGCCTCGGCCTGCACCACCGCGGCGCGGCGCGCGTCGGTGCCGCTTTGCACCATGCGGCCCAGGTCGTCGACGGTATAAAGGTATACGTCGGCCAGCCGGCCGACCTCGGTCTCGATGTCGCGCGGCACGGCCAGGTCTATCATGACCATCGGACGATGGCGCCGCGAGCGCGTAGCCCTTTCGACCATCCCTAATCCAAGGATGGGCAAGGAGCTTGCCGTACAGGAAACGATGACATCGAAGTCGGCGAGCTTGTCCGGGATGTCGGACAGCTTCATGGTCTTGGCCACGAAGCGCGAAGCCAGAAGGTCGGCGCGTTCCAGCGTGCGGTTGGCGACGACGACATGTTTGGGATTCAGGGCGGCGAAGTGCGTGGCACAGAGTTCGATCATCTCGCCGGCGCCGATGAACAGTACATTGGCTTGCGACAAGTCGCCGAATACGCGTTCGGCCAAACGCACGGCCGCCGCCGCCATGGACACAGAATGCGCCCCGATGGCGGTTTGCGAGCGGACTTCCTTGGCTACCGAGAAGGTGCGCTGAAAAAGCTGATGCAGCAAAGTACCCAGCGCACCGGCCTGCTCGGCCGCCCGGACCGCGTCCTTCATTTGACCAAGGATTTGCGGCTCGCCCAGCACCATGGAATCCAGTCCACTGGCCACGCGGAAGGCGTGGCGGACGGCATCGTTCTGCTGGTACTGGTACAGGTGGGGCTGCAGGCTGCCCGCTTCCAGGCGATTGAAATCCGCCAGCCAGGCCGGCAAATGCTCGGACACCTGGGGTTCGGCCGCACAGTAGATTTCGGTGCGATTACAGGTGGACAGGATGGCGGCTTCTTTGACGGACGCACCGAATGCGGATCGCAGGCCGTCCAGCGCAGGCCTTAAGACATCGATCGGAAACGACACGCGTTCGCGCACCGATACCGGAGCGGAAACGTGATTCAGACCGAAAGTTAAGACGTCGACAGACATGTATCGTTAAATAGGCGGAAAGCTGTGCATATGCAAACGGGATTATAGTCGCCACTGAACTTTTCCTGAAATTTCGGTTTGCGCTGGCGCAAACTTATGCAAGAATGGCGGGTTCCTGTGGCGGAAAAGCACACATTTTATTTTTCGTGTATGATTTCGCCTTCTTGATGGCCTGGTAGCTCAGTCGGTAGAGCAGAGGATTGAAAATCCTTGTGTCGGTG
>JBEBYL010000043.1:0-16395 GCA_040391135.1 Pusillimonas sp.
TTCGCAAAAACAAGTTTAATGAATGCCGCTTGTCCCCCGTTTATGATGGAGAGCCTTTTTTTTGGGCTCTTCCCCTTAATGATGAAGAGCCCTTTTTATTTGCCTACGTTTCCAGGCTTGCCCAATGCACCTTATGCTTTAAGGAGCATGGAAATCAGAATTTATAGCGCAAGCCGGCGACGAACAGGTTGTAGTTCTGGCGCCCCAGGTTGACATGCCAGGGCGCCGTAGGCTGGTGAACCCCAGGGTAGTTGGTCGACCCGAAGGTATAGCTCGTCGAGTAAATGGAAAGATATCGGTATTCGGCAAATAGCGATAAGTTCGTATCGACGTCTGCTTTAAGCCCTGCCTTTAGTTGCATGGCGAAGGCCGAGTCCGAAGCATCGGGGTTCGAATTGAAGTGATTGATACCCGGTTCGGACGGATTCGCCGAGTCCGAGCCCTTAATAGAGATGTGCGCTACGCCTGCACCGACTCCAAGATAAGGGAAAACCTTGCTTGAATATGGAGTTTGAAAGGTAAAAACGGCATTTGCCAAAAAAACGCCGGCCGTCATGGGAATGGTGACATACTGCGTCCCCAGGAATCGCGGAATGATTGGCATCGTGCCGATGGGCGAATGTTTGCCCAGATAGATGCCTTCAAGCTCAGCGGCAGGTTTCAGCCCCCATTTTGAGTGTCCGAATTTCCAGCCGGCCCATTCATAACCGGCTTGAACACCAGCTAGGGCAAGACTCTTGCTTCCTGTGTCCCCCCTGGCATTGATGGGTAAAAACTTAAGGCCCGGAGCCGGATCGTAAACCCCTCCTTTTTGCTGCAAGCTGGCCGAACTGGCAGCCCCATAGCCGGCAAACACGCCGATGTAAGCGCCTGCCTTGTCTGGGGCATCGGCGGCTAGACTCGAGCTTGCACCGAATGAACAGAAAACTATAAATAAAAAACTCGATAGTTTTTTCATGCCTTGACCTCTCTTGTTTGGGTAAACAATCGTTACATGCAGGCATGCTAGCCGGTTTGTCGGTTTGAGGATACGGCCTGGCCAGATGTCAACCAACGGCCAACGACATAGCGAAGCAAAGCGTCCTCAGAATCCACGAAACAAAAGCTCAATAGCAGCGACGATTTCATCGTGTAGATGCCGAAGACCGAGTGCAACACTTTTAAGTTCTTTCGCCCGAATCGCGGCCATATAGCCGAAAGCCTGATCAGACTCGTGACGCACGTATAAAATAGAGCATCTGCACCCTATCCGCAGCACCCCGGCAAAAAAACAAGAGATTCTGAATGATAAAGGCGGCGCCCGCCTGGCTTGTACCCATCGCGGCAATTTTCATCCTGCAAACCACGACGTCGTTCCTGGCACGGTTTATTCCCATCATTGCCCCGGCAATGTCCGACGAGTTCGGGTGGGGCGGCAGTTCCATCGGTTACCTGACGGCCACAAATTCGCTGGGCGGGCTTGCCATTCTGGTCGCCGGATCGACCCTGATGAAACAAGTGGGCGGGATGCGCACCTTACAGCTCTGCCTATTGCTGGGAGCCGCCAGCATGGCGCTCTTTCTGCATTCCAACGTTGGTATCGCGCTAGCCGCGTGCTTTGTAATGGGGCTGAGCGGCGGCACCGCCAATCCGGCGGGCAGCGAAGTCCTGCAACGTTTTTCACCGCCCGGGAAACGCAACCTTATATTTTCCATCAAGCAGGCCGGCGTACCTCTGGGCGGGGTCATAGCCGGGTTGATCATCCCCATTATGATTGCCGTAGCGGGATGGCGCATCGCCCTCTTGGCCTGCGCGCTCCTGGTCGCGCTGCCAACCATCCTGACGTGGCGCATGAGCTCCGGGCTGGACGACACAAGCGATACGGAGCGGTGGCATTTCAGCATGCCTGGCCTGCAATCGCTGCACACCCTTTGGGTTCCCTTGCAGTCCTTGATGAGCAATCGCGGCCTGTTGAAAACATCCATAGTCGGCAGCCTGTTCGCCGTTTCCCAAAGCTGCTGGTTCACCTTCACGGTCATCTACCTCATAGACGGGCTGGGATACTCTCTTGGCCTGGCCGGCGTGGTATTTGCTGTCATGCAAGCGGGCGGCGTGCTGGGCCGCATTGCATGGGGGTGGCTCTCCGACCGCTTGCGATCGGCCACCGCATCGCTGTCAATGGTGGCGATCTTGTCGGCGACGACAACCGTGCTTCTGGGTTTGAGCAAGCCCGAATGGCCCTTGTGGAGCATCGTGGCGCTGGCATTCATCGCGGGCTGCTCGGCGGCAAGCTGGAACGGCGTGCACATTGCCGAAGTGGCGCGGCGCTCGCCACCCAACCTTATTTCCGAAACCTCGGCGGGATCCAGCATCCTGGTCAACTTGGTCAATATGCTGGTGCCGGCCGCCTTCGCCGCTTTTGTGGCGTTCAGCGGCCGCTACGACTACGCTTTCGGCTGCGCGGGTATTTGCACCTTGCTTGTCCTGGTGTTCCTGCCGCGCGACAAGCAGGCGGCGTAGTAGCGGCCAAGCCAAGGAGTACAGAATGAAGCCACGAGTAACCGTCATTACCCTTGGGGTCGATGACCTTGAACGCTCATTGCGCTTTTATCGCGATGGGCTGCAACTGGCCACGGAAGGCATCATAGGACAGCAATTCGAACACGGAGCCGTTGCATTCTTCGACCTGCAGCCGGGGCTGAAACTGGCGATCTGGCCGCGTAACAGCCTCGCGCACGATTCCGGGCTATCCTTGGGTCCGCCCAGCGCCACGGAGCTCTCGCTGGGACATAACGTGTCGTCCAGGAAAGAAGTGGACGACATCATGGATCAGGTCAAGGCTGCCGGAGCCGTCATCGTCAAACCCGCCCAAGATACATTCTGGGGAGGTTATGCCGGTTACTTCCAGGACCCCGATGGCCATCTCTGGGAAGTCGTCTGGAATCCCGAACTGTTGCCGCAAGACTGACGCCATGAACCCCGACGATCTGGAGCTGCTGCTTACGCGCAGCATGCCTTATGGCAAGTACAAAGGGCGCCTTATCGCCGACCTGCCCGGCCATTACTTGAACTGGTTCGCCCGGGAAGGCTTTCCCAAAGGGGAGATCGGCCGCCTTCTGGCATTGATGCAGGAACTGGACCACAACGGGCTTTCATCCCTGCTGACGCCATTGCGGACACGGCGCTACCCGCCCCCCATCGCCGATTCCGTGCCGCCCTCCGCGCCGGACTCCTGATACACCCTCATTTCGCCACGGCCAAAGCTCAAGCCCCGCTGCGCCACTTCGCGCATGATGCCCAGATTGATGGCTTGCTGGATATCCATATACCGGTTGTAGTCGGCGCTTAGCACGTAATACACCACCTCATACTCCAGACCGCGTTCGGTGAACTGCAGCAGGTGGGCCCGATCGAAACGCGTGCCATCCTGCTCCTGGATCAACGCCTTGACGGAAGCCGCTATTTCCTCTGCCTGTTGCGGCTCGGCTCCGTACGCCACGCTGAAGCGGAAGGCAATACGGCGCAACTGCATGCGCTTGTAGTTTTGTATGGTCTGCTTCAACAGCTCTGTATTGGAGCAGACAATCTGCTCGCCGCCCAGGCTGCGGATACGCGTGGTCTTCAAGCCCACGTGCTCGATGCTGCCCGCGATGCCGCCGACCACGATAAAGTCGCCGGGCTCAAAGGGCTTGTCCAGCCCTATCGAGACAGAGGCGAACAAATCGCTTAATACCACTTGGGCGGCCAAGGCGACCGCCACGCCGCCTATGCCCAAGCTGGCGATAAAGGCCGTAATGTTCACCCCAAGGTTATCCAGCACGGCAAGAACGGCCACCACCCAAAGCACGGCCCTGGCCGTAAACCCTACGATACTCATCGCGACGGCATTCAGGTCGGCATGGCGCTCCAGATATCGCGCCAGGCCGAATGTGATGGCCCCGTTCAGCCACAGCGCGACCTGCAGCACCACGGCCACGAACCACAATTGCGATATCCCGGCTCGCCAAGCCAGGGGCATATCCAGAAATTTCACCCCGATCAGCACAGCCAGTGCAGCCAATGCGAGCGAACTGGTGCTGGCGGCAATTTGGAAAAACATGCGGACGAAGATGCTGCGCTTATGTTCCGGATCGCTGCCGGCCCGCCTGCGCACCCATTGCCGGATCAGCAGCAAGACCGTCAAGATCAGGCCGGCCACCACCAGCGCCGACAGCCAGTTCCATACGGGAATAGACAAGACCCTTGTTTCCAACCACCACTCGCGCATCGTTCCGCTCCTTTCAATTGAGTACGGGCACGGCGAAGCGGCAGCAAATGCCATGCCCCGATATCGGGAATGCCGATTGCTGGCAAAACAGAACAGCTGCCGCCGCAGCCGCCTCTCCAAACCCGACCAAGGAATCGCCATGACCAACAGACCCGATCAGTCCAACGAGACCCTGCAAAAAGATGACCGTCTTCGCGAGGAGCAACGCAGCCATCGAGACCAGCAGAACCGAAGCAAGAAAGATGGGCATACCAGCCAGATCGGCACCGGCCAGGATCAGAACAGTCAGCGCAACCGCGGACAAGGTGCGCGGCGCCCATGACGGCCCCCCCGAATGTGGCGCAGAGCCACGATTCGGGACTTAGTGGAAACACCGAATTTCTACGTGATAACCCTGCCAGCCAGGGAAAGAAAATACTTCCCGACCTAAATATTCAAGCCTCAACATCCTCTGAAAACCCTTGCAAACATTGGGTTTAAAACAAAACGAAAAAAAATTTTCCTTCCTGGTACTTGAATTTGCCCGGCTTACAAATTGTTGACTCGCCTATTCGGATAGCCTATAAAAGCGACGGCAGTTGATAGTTTGTACCTTGTTGCAACCAACGATACGTAGTCATATAAGCCAGGAGACACAGAAAATGAAAAGCAGTGCTAAATTGGACAACCTTACCCCCGCCAAGTCGTCGCGCCGCCAGTTTCTAGGCGGTGCCGCCGCCGGTACGGTGGCCGCGGTAGGCATGGGCTTCCCCGCCATCGTCAGCGCGCAAACCCCCATCAATTTCCGTTTCCAGAGCACCTGGCCGACGGTCGATATTTTCCACGAGTACGCCCTGGACTTCGCCAAGAAGATCAACGACATGACAGGCGGCGAACTCAAGATCGAAGTCTTGCCGGCCGGCGCCGTCGTACCCGCATTCGCGCTGCTCGATGCCGTATCGAAGGGCACCCTGGATGGCGGCCACGGCGTGCTGGGCTATAACTACGGCAAGCAGAACGCCCTGGCCCTGTACTCGTCGGGACCCGCTTTCGGCATGGACGCCAACATGGTTCTGGCCTGGCATAAATACGGCGGCGGCAAGGAATTGCTGGTCAAACTGTATGACCAGATCGGCGGCAACGTGGTTTCCTTCCTTAGCGGCCCCATGCCCACGCAAGCTTTTGGCTGGTTCAAGAAACCGGTTACCAAAACGGCTGACCTCAAGGGCCTGAAGTTCCGCACCAACGGCTTGGCCATCGACCTGTTCACCGCCATGGGCGCTGCCGTTAACGCGCTGCCCGGCGGAGAAATCGTTCCGGCTCTTGACCGCGGCCTGCTGGATGGCGCCGAGTTCAACAACGCCACATCCGATCGCCTGCTGGGCTTCCCCGACGTTTCCAAGGTTTGCATGCTGCAAAGCTTCCACCAGTCGTCGGAAACCTTCGAAATCATCTTCAACAAGGACAAGTACAGCGGCTTGCCCGACAAGATGAAGGCCATCATCGCCAATGGCGTGGAAGCCGCCTCGGCCGACATGTCATGGAAGGCGGTCAATCGCTACTCGCAAGACTACATCAAGCTGCAGAAAGAAGACGGCGTCAAGTTCTACAAGACGCCCGACGCCATCCTGCAAGAGCAGCTTACGGTCTGGGACGACATCGTCGCCACGAAGGGCAAAACCAACCCGCTTTTCAAGGAAATCGAAGAGTCGCAACGCGCTTTTGCATCGCGCGCGGTGTCATGGGACATGGACACCAACAACAATCGGCGCATGGCATACAACCATTACTTCGGCAAGAAGCCGGCCGCCAAGAAGAGCTAAGCCGCAATTGTGCTGCACCAAACACTACCCAGCTGTACGGGTAGTGTTTTTTAAATCGGCTGCCCAGGAGCCGCAGCGCCTTGCGCGCGGTTCCCCTGCTTCTTCCCCCAGCAAGGTGACTCAACCATGCAAAAATTTTTGCAAACCATAGACCGGGTCAATACCTGGATAGGGCAGCTTTTTGGCTGGTTTGTCCTGGTATTGACGCTATTCGTCACGTATGAAGTGTTTTCGCGTTATGCACTGGGCGACCCTCACTCATGGGCGTTCGACGCCATGAACATGATGTACGGGGCATTGTTCATGATGGCCGGCGCCTATACCCTGTCCAAGAACGGGCACGTGCGCGGCGATGTGCTGTACGGCTTCTTCCCGCCGCGCCTGCAGGCCGGCCTGGATCTGACTCTGTACATATTGTTCTTCATACCCGGCGTCGTGGCGCTGGCCTGGGCCGGCTATAACTATGCGATGGAGTCATTCATGATCAATGAACACTCCACCATTACCGCCGACGGCCCACCTATATACCCCTTCAAATTCATCATTCCCCTTGCCGGCATCACCCTGCTGTTCCAGGGCTTTGTTGAAATCGTCTACTGCATTCAATGCCTGAAGCACGGCGACTGGCCCAAGCGCGACAAAGACGTCGAGGAAGTCGACGTGGACAAGCTCAAAGACATGGTGCATGTGGATACCAACGAAATCAACGCGCTTGACGCTATCGTCATCGACCAAGAAAAAGGGAAGCAACCATGAGAAAAGAGATATGGTTCGGCCTCTCTATACTAGTGGCCGTCGTCATCGCCCTGATCGTGCTTATGCCCTCGCCGGCGGACATCACCAACGGCCACCTGGGCCTGCTGATGCTGGGCCTGATCGTCGTCACCATCATGCTGGGGTTTCCCACCGCCTTTACCCTGATGGGCATGGGCGTCATGTTCACCTATCTGGCCTACCGCGGCATGGGGCCGCAAATCGCCATAGAACAGACGCTGGACCTGATGGTGCTGCGCACCTATGCCGTCATGACCAACGACGTGCTGATTGCCGTGCCGCTGTTCATTTTCATGGGCTACCTGGTCGAACGCGCCAACCTCATTGAAAAGCTGTTCAAAAGCATGCACCTGGCCATGGCCCGTGTGCCGGGTTCGCTGGCCGTCGCCACCGTCATTACCTGCGCCGTGTTCGCCACGGCAACGGGTATCGTGGGCGCCGTGGTTACGCTGATGGGCCTGCTGGCTTTGCCGGCCATGCTCAAGGCGGGCTACAGCATCCGGCTGACCGCGGGTTCCATTACCGCCGGCGGCTGCCTGGGCATCATGATTCCGCCCTCCGTGCTGCTTATCGTATACGGCGCGGTGGCCGGGGTATCTGTCGTCAAACTATATGCCGGCGCCTTCTTCCCCGGCCTTATGCTGGCCCTGCTGTACGTCCTGTACATCATGATCGTGGCAAAAGTCAGCCCCAAATCGGCTCCTCCGCTGTCCGAGGAAGAACGCCGCGTAACGCTGCCCGAGTTCGCCCAGATCGTCAAGGACACCATCAGCAACCGGGCGCTACCCGGCCTGATCGGCGCCATGAAGGGCAAGCGCAACGCCAACGTGCCCATGCGCACCTTGTTCAATCACCTGGTCATCGCGCTGCTGCCGGCCCTGGTGTTCGCCGCCGCCATGCTGCTTAGCTATGAAATCGTCACCAAGCCCGCCGCCGTCCAGGAAAGCGGCCTGGTGGAAATGGGCTTTGCCGGCGGGTTCGACAACAGCCTGGCCAGCAGCGGCGGCCTGCAGGAACCAGAAGGATCCACCGGGCTGGCCGAACCCGCAGGGGCGCAAACCGCGGAAGCTCCCGCCGCCACCGATGGCGGCGTGGCGGAGGAAGCGGCGGTCGACGCTCTTACAGCCCCCATGAGCTTCTGGATCACCCTGGCCGTCGGCACGGCCTTGCTGCTGATCTTCTACGCCTTCTTTACCTTTGCCCGTCTTGAAGTCTTCAAGATGCTGCTCAGCTCGTTCTTCCCGCTGGCCATCATGATTCTGGCGGTACTGGGCAGCATCGTGTTCGGGCTTGCCACGCCGTCGGAAGCGGCCGCCATGGGCTCGTTCGGCGGCTTGCTTCTGGCGCTGGCCTATCGACGGCTGAATATGGAGATGCTGAAGGAATCCGTGTATTTGGCGGCCAAGACCAGCGCCATGGTCTGCTGGCTGTTCGTGGGTTCCAGTATTTTCTCGGCGGCATTCGCGCTGCTGGGCGGGCAAGAGATCATCAACAACTGGGTGTTGGGCATGGACTTGACGCCCGTCCAGTTCATGATCCTGGCGCAAATCGTCATCTTCCTGCTGGGCTGGCCCCTGGAATGGACCGAGATCATCGTGATCTTCATGCCCATCTTCCTGCCTCTGCTGGCCCACTACCAGATCGATCCCCTGTTCTTCGGTCTGCTGGTCGCGCTCAACCTGCAAACGGCCTTCCTGTCGCCGCCGGTCGCCATGTCCGCGTTCTACCTGAAGGGGGTCGCGCCGCCGCACGTCACCCTGAATCAGATCTTCGCGGGCATGCTGCCCTTCATGGGAATACAGATCATCGCCATCGTGATGCTGTATGTGTTCCCCGAAATCGGCTTGTGGCTGCCCAGGGTGCTTTACTGATCATCAACCATAAGAAGGCCTGAAGGCCCTGTACTGGCCGGCTCCGCGAGGAGCCGGTTTTTTTATGGTCGGCAGGTTCGTGACGTAGCACCTTGGGGGTGGGCATGATCGTCACAGGTGGCAAGACACAAGCAATTCCACACGGTATGGTCATGCCAGATAGGCGCCATCAATATCCGGCGGCGTTTTTTTCTTTACTCGTCTACCCAGTTGGTATAAAATTTTATACGTAAATGGCTTCTGAAATCAGAAAAGGAAATTCGCTGGGTCGGTTCCGCCTATGACGATTTATTAGCATTCCCCGATGCGCCGCGCCGTGATGCTGGCTTCCAGTTAAGCAGAGTTCAAGCAGGTCTCGAGCCAGAAGACTGGAAACCGTTCAATAACATAGGCATGGGTGCCCAAGAAATTCGTATTTCCGACGGCGGGGGGATATACAGAGTGATATACGTCGCCAAGTTCGAGGAGGTCATATACGTTCTGCATTGTTTTCAAAAGAAAAGGCAATCCACCAGCAAGCGGGATAAGGAACTCGCCGTAATACGTTACCGAGCAGTAGTTGATTCAAGGAAAACAAATTCGTGAAAGCCGATACTGAAATTCGCCACATTACAAAACCAGAAGTGAATCTGTTTCTTGAACTTGGCTTTCCTGTTGACGAAGCCAAACGGCTGCAAGCCGCCTCACAGAAGCAGATAAACGACATATCCTTATTAAAAGAGCAATTGATGGCAGAGCTGGCTGGGTGGATAGAACAAAATCATCTGAAACAAGCTGAGGCTGCAGAAATCCTGATGGTATCCCGCCCTCGGGTCTCTGATGTCGTTAACAAAAAAACAAGCAAGTTTACGATTGACTCATTAGTCGAAATGTTAAGCCGAATAGGGAAGCCGGTTCGGCTGGCGATTGGCCAATGAAAGTAAGCAACAGATCATTTCTACCATCCAAATAACCATATCAATAACGTGGTTACATGATCCAGATCAAAACGGCGCGCTGGACTCCCTCCTAATATCTCCCCTGCTTTCCCTTTTTTTATAACAAGAACCCGAAGCCTGCGCCGTCGCCCTGGCGTCTGAGACCAGCTATTTCAATCCCATGCGCATCAACCATCCCGTCAACAGCACCGAAACCAAACTCCGCCCCGACCAGTACCTGATTTCCAAGACGGACACCAAGGGCAGAATCACCTACGCCAACCCGGCATTCATCGAAATCAGCGGCTATACGCGCGAGGAGCTTATCGGCCAACCGCATAACTTGATCCGCCATCCCGACATGCCACCGGCGGCCTTCCAGGATTTGTGGGACAGCATGCATGCCCGCAAGCCCTGGCTGGGCCTGGTCAAGAACCGACGCAAGGATGGCGGTTTCTATTGGGTGCTGGCCAACGTCGTGCCCATCTACGAGCATGGCGAAGTCGTGGGATACGCATCGGTCCGGGTCCAACCCACCCAGGAGCAGATCGACGCGGCTCAGGAATTCTACGACGACATCAATGCGGGCCGCGCGGGCGGCTATACCGTCAAGCATGGGCAGCGCGTGCGCGCCGGATGGCGGCGGGTTTTCGACGTCGCCGCCCTGCCCTTTGCCAAGACTCTAAGAGCCGGCATGTTCCGCATGGCCGCCTTGTCCACAGCCGCCATCGCCGTCACCAGCTGGTTCGCGCTGACCGGCGGCGTGCCCGCCCCTTACCAAGGGTGGGCACTGGCCGGCATCGGCGCCGCTACACTAGCCAGCCTGGCCTATGGCTGGCGCATCGCCCAGCGCGTCGTCATGCCGCTGGAGGGCGCCGCCAAGATCGCCCGCCAGGTTGCATCGGGCAATTTGCAGATCGACATCGACGCCGATCAGGAAGGCGAAGTCGGCAATCTGTATTTCTATCTGGACATGATGCGCAAAAGCCTGCTGGGCATCGCCAACGACGTGCATGGCGGCGCCTACGCGACCGCGCGCATGGCGCAGATCCTGGACACCAGCAACACCAACTTGTCGGCCCGCACTGAAGACCAGGCCGCGTCCCTGCAAGAAACGGCCGCCAGCATGGAAGAACTGACCGTTACCGTCAAGCAGAATGCCGACAACGCCCACTTGGCCAGCCAATTGGCCGACGACAGCATGCAAATCGCCCAGCGCGGCGGCGCCGTGGTCGGCGACGTCGTCAACACCATGCAGGGCATACATGACAGTTCGCGAAAAATAAGCGATATCGTCTCCCTGATAGAAGAAATCGCATTCCAGACAAATATTCTGGCGCTTAACGCCGCCGTCGAATCCGCCCGCGCCGGCGAGGCGGGCCGAGGCTTCGCCGTGGTGGCGGGAGAGGTGCGCAGCCTGGCCCAAAAGAGCTCGCAAGCCGCCAAGGAGATCAAGACACTGATCGACGAGTCGGTGGAACGCATGGCGGTCGGATCCGAACATGCCGCTCGCGCCGGCCAAACCATGCAGGAAATCGTCGATTCGGTACGCCGCGTGACCGACATCATGGGCGAAATATCCACCGCCTCGGTGGAACAATCCAGCGGCCTGGAGCAGATCAATCAAGCCATCGCCCAGATGGACGGTGTCACCCATCAAAACGCCGCATTGGTCCAGGATCTGGGGAATACGGTAAGAGCATTGACAGCCGAAGCGGGCGGTCTGCGCCAGGCGATAGAAGTGCTGAATACAGGGAAACAGGCGGGCGCCACAACCGCTGCCAAAATGAACAGGCAAGCGTCAATATCGCCGTCGCCGCAAGGCGGCGGCCATGATCCGCGACTGCATGGCAAGCCCGCCTTGGCCTATTCCGGAAGCTGAATCATCAGGATCGCAACGACATCGCCGCCCCGCCGCGGACCGCTACAGCGCCTGCGCCCAGTCCTTCCGTACTCGGCGCAACGCTTCGGGCAGTTTGCCTTCCATGCGGGCGAACAGTTGATCGTGCAATTCGAGCTCTTTGCGCCACGCCTCAGTATCGCAAACCATTAACTGATCAAATTGCGCATCGTCCAGCGACAGGCCGGTCCAATCCATATCCTGAAAGCGCGGCGAAATACCGAAGAAGCCGTCCTCGCCTTGGGCGCTGCCTTCCAGTCGCCCGATAATCCATTTCAACACCCGCACATTGTCGGCAAAGCCTGGCCATATGAACTTGCCGTCGGCGCCTTTGCGGAACCAATTCACGCAATAGATCCGCGGCAATGCCGCGCCCAAGCGTTCCAGGCCTGCGCCCAGGCTTAGCCAATGCGCGAAATAGTCGGCCATGTTGTAGCCGCAAAAAGGCAGCATGGCGAAAGGATCACGCCGCACCACCCCTTGCTTGCCGGCGGCCGCGGCGGTCGTCTCCGAGCCCATGGTGGCCGCCATGTAAACGCCCTCCGCCCAGTTGCGCGCCTCGGTCACCAGCGGCACGGTATCCGATCGCCGGCCCCCGAAAAGAAAGGCGTCCATCACAACCCCTTCGGGATTCTCCCACTCCGGATCGATGGAGGGGCATTGGGAAGCCGGAGCCGTAAACCGGGCATTGGGATGAGCCGCCTTGCGCCCGGTTTCCCGGGCGATGTCGGGAGTCCAGTCGCGGCCCTGCCAATCGATAAGGTGAGCCGGCGCGGTCGAAGTCATGCCCTCCCACCACACATCGCCGTCGTCGGTCAGCGCGACGTTGGTGAAAATGACATTTTCCCGTAGCGTGGCCATGGCGTTGTAGTTGGTCTTTTCGCTGGTGCCCGGCGCCACGCCGAAGTAGCCCGCCTCAGGATTGATGGCCCGAAGGCGGCCATCGGGACCAGGCTTGATCCAGGCGATGTCGTCGCCTACTGTGGTTACCTTCCAGCCGTTAAGCTGGGTGGGGGGAATGACCATGGCAAAGTTGGTCTTGCCGCAAGCCGACGGGAATGCCGCGCCAATGTGGTACTTGCGGCCTTCGGGTGATTGCACGCCCAGGATAAGCATGTGTTCCGCCAGCCAGCCCTCGTCCCGCCCCATGGTCGAGGCAATCCGCAAGGCGAAGCACTTCTTGCCCAACAGGGCATTGCCTCCGTAGCCGGAACCGAAACTCCAGATTTCGCGGCTTTCGGGAAAATGCACGATGTACTTGGTATCGTTGCAAGGCCAGGGCACATCGGATTCGCCCGGCGCCAGCGGCTTGCCGACCGAATGCACGCAAGGCACAAACTCGCCGTTTTCGCCTAGCAGCTCGTAAACCTTCTTGCCCATGCGCGTCATGATGCGCATGTTCGCCACCACATAAGGGCTATCGGTCAGCTCAATACCAAGGTGCGATATGGGCGAGCCCAATGGGCCCATGGAAAAGGGAACCACATACAGCGTACGTCCGCGCATGGCTCCGGCAAACAGCCCGTCCAGCGTTTGGCGCATTTTTTCCGGCGCCATCCAGTTGTTGGTCGGGCCGGCGTCCTCTTCGCGGTCGGAGCAAATAAACGTGCGGTCCTCCACCCGGGCAACGTCCGACGGATCCGACCAGGCCAGATAAGAGTTGGGGCGCTTTTGCGGATCGAGCCGCCGCATGGTGCCGTTGGCGACCAGTTGGGCGCACATCTGGTCGTACTCTTCCTGCGAACCGTCACACCAGACAATGCGGTCGGGCTGGGTGTGGCGAGCGATCTGCTTCACCCATTTGATCAGCCCTTGGTGCCTGACATAGGCCGGCGGCGTATCGGCCTGTGCCCCGCCGGCGTGCTGCCGCGTCGATCCATCGGCGGCCGCCGATCGGCTGCGCTCGCTATATAGCTTATCCATGTTGTCTTCCTCTTGGTTCGAATATCCTGTCCCGTACCATGCATCATGCTTGTTCGGCGATTTCAACGCAAATAGCGCCACCCAAGCAATCGAATGCCGCTTCTACGAGATAGTAACGTGCAGATGTAAGAGGATTGCACCATGAAGCTTCAAGAAATGTCTATCCAGCGGGCGGCCTACTTATCAAGCGGCCCGCGCTGGAATGAATAAATAATTTGGGCCGGCGCAGCCGACCTATGCCTTTTCCAGTCGCCTTTGCAGCCATACCAAAGGCAATCCGGCCGCCAGCACCGCCAATCCCAGCAGCGTCCCGGCGCCGGCATACTGAATGCTGGACCAGCACAGCGCCAGGCAGGTAAAGGCAAACACCAAGGGCGTCAGCGGATACAAAGGCACACGAAAGGGCCGGCGGCGTTGGGGGTCGCGCCAGCGCAACACCATCAACGCGCATGCGGTCAGAAACATGAACAGCCAGAATACCGGCGCCGTATAGGCCACCATCGCCTGGATGCCGCCCTGGCTGAGCACGCCGAACAGAATCAGCGCCAGCGTAATGGCCGCCTGCAGCAATAACGCCCTGGCGGGCGTTTCCCCGCGGTCATTCCATGCACCCAGCCCGCGCAGCACCCGGACATCCCGCCCCAATGCGTAATACACCCGGGCGCCTGTGAAGATGCTGCCATTGATCGTGCCAAGCGCCGTGCAGCACACCAGCAGACTGAGCAACACGGCCGCCCACGGCCCCGCGACCAGCCTCATCAGGTCCGCCCCCACCGCCTGTGTGTCCCGCAGTGACTCCAGGCCGAAAATCTGCAAGTAAGCCGCGTTCACGATCAGGTACACCACGGTCACCACGAGCGACCCGATCAACAATACGCGGCTCATGTTGCGCCCCGGATCACGCAGCTCTCCGGACAGATAGGCGGTTTCGTTCCAGCCACCGTAGGTCAGCAGCACAAACACCATACCCAGCCCCAGGGCGCCGGCAAGATTTCCCGCCGCCGGCGAAGAGACCCCAATCGCCTCGGGTGCCGGACCCGCCAAAATCAGGCCTGAAAAGCTGGTGATCAGCAATGCGGCAATCGTGGCCCCCGCCAGCAACAGCTGCACTCGCTTCGACTGCAAGGTGCCCAGTATATTCAGGCCCGTCAATGCGATGACGGCCATCGCCCCATGCAAGCCCGGGCCGTAAGGCCCCAAGGGCGCCAATGTCTGGGCATAATCCCCATAGATGAAAGCGACCGCCGCGATCGAGCCCGTTTGTATGACCGTGCCGCGCGCCCAGGCAAACAGCATCCCTGTCGGCAGTCCCCATGCGCGAACAAGATAACTATATTCGCCGCCCGAGTCCGGATAGGCGCTGCCCAGTTCGGCATAGCATAAGGCGCCCACCAGCATGATCAGCCCGCCAGCCAGCCAAAGCGCCATGTAAATTGCAGGGGTCGGCGCTTGCTGCGCCACCAGCGGCGGAAACCCGAAAATACCGATGCCCACCACCACCCCGACCAGCATCGCCACGGCGTCCAGAACCGATAGCCCTCCGGCAGCGGCAAAGGACGGGGCGGGTTTCATGCCGTTAACGCCGCTTGGCTTGCCAGCCCTGCACAGCCCCCGGGGCCGCCACCGCCACGATAGAGTCGCCCTGAATACGTCCCACATACCGGCGGGCTTGTGCGCCCTCGCCGATATCGAAGCGCAGTTCGGAACCGTGCAAACGCCCGCTTATCGGCTCCGCGGACGCGCCTTGCCGCATCGCTTGGCCATTGAATTTTTGAAAAGACTGGGCAAGATTCAGCATCACGTCGCCGTCAGGCCCGCTAAGCAGCCATTTCCCGTCCACTTTGGCGGGCACCACCCAGAAATAAACCCGGCTTCGGCCCACATCGGCATGAGCGTCGCTTTCCCAATCATCCATATTGAAATCATGGGATACGATCCGCGTTCCCGGCGCCAGATTCAGGATTGTCGGACGCAGCTTCAGGTTCACAGCAGGCAGCAAATACATGCTGATGACTGTCGCACTGGACAAGTCCGTCTGGAACAGGTCCTGGACTTCAAAACGCACCTTGTCCGACACGCCCCCTTGCCGGGCATTGGCACGCGCCTCGTCCACACGCTCCGGGTCGATATCCACCCCGAAAGCGCCTTTCGCGCCGAAATCGCGCACGGCTGCCACGGGAATTCGCCCGTCGCCCGAACCCAGATCAATCAAAAAGTCCGAAGGCCCCACTTGCGCCATAGTCAGCATACGGGACACCACTTCCGTGCGCGTGGGCACAAAAGGCACATCCAGATCAAGCGGCGCCGCCTGCGCCGCTGCGTTGTCAGTAAAAGACAAGGCCAGCATCAGCATTATTGACCGAACCCCCGCCATCGAGCCGCGACCCAGCAGCCCCCCGCAAAAGTTGCCCATGATCGACTCCCTTGTGTTGGGACGCTGCTAATTTACATTACGCTGAACGTATCTTACTGGAAGCTGAACATTTTTTACTCAATGACACGAATTGAGAGCGGAACCCGCTGGCTAACGGTTAAGGGTTGGCGCAGCAGTGACTCCCACAAAAGCCTAAAGGTAAATAAATGAGGCTGTATGCCGTAATACAGGGTAGGAAGCCTTCTTGTTGCAACAAACGCATAACCATCCCTAAAGTTCCACAGCCCTAAGCCGTTAATGCCAGTGAACAGGAAGAAACCGGCTTTGCTTTACTGCGGAACAAGCAGCACACCGCTCAAAACAGGCTTTTTTCTTCTTGGCAACCAGGCGGAGCCAGATTCGCCGTATTTATTCCTTTCAGGAGTTATCCATGTCAGTAATCAACACCAACACGCTTTCCTTGGTTGCCCAAGGTAATCTGCATAAGTCGCAATCGGCCCTGGGCACCGCCATCGAGCGCCTGTCCTCCGGCCTGCGCATCAACAGCGCCAAAGACGACGCCGCCGGCCAGGCCATTGCCAACCGCTT
>JBEBYL010000044.1:0-16162 GCA_040391135.1 Pusillimonas sp.
CAAGCCGACGTGGTGGAATTGGTAGACACGCTATCTTGAGGGGGTAGTGGCGAAAGCTGTACGAGTTCGAGTCTCGTCGTCGGCACCAGGTATTTTTTAAAGCAATACAAAGCAGTCCAGAATAGACACTAAAGCCCTGATCCTTAACAGACTCAGGGCTTTTTTGATTCCCAGGCTGTTTTTACCCGAGGGTTCAGCCCAACTCAACTTTTCACATCTGTCGATAACGCTTTGCTAGCGATTCGATGTCGGCGCGGTTGCTATTTCGTTGTAATTACGGGAGGCCTCGAAATCTTCTTGAAGTCGCTAATCCGCAAGCATATTATTCACCAACATTACAAAATGTAATGCTTATAAAAGGGGAGTGAATGATGACAGTAAAAGGGCTCGTGGTGATTTTGGCTTTATCCGGCATGGTCGGCGGCTGTGTACCTTTTTATGCGGGTTACGAACAAAACATGTATGCGCCAGGAGGGGCGCTGGCTGACAAGAACGAAGGCCCCGCCATACTGGCCAGCGCCACTGATGCAAGCCTTGCGGCGATGTTCCCCAAGGGAACACAAAAGACAGCCGTTATGCAGGTCTTGGGAAATCCCATGACTTCGTCCACCAGTACGGACGGAAAATCAACGCAATCATTTACTCATAGCTTTACCAGCTATGCCCGCAAACTTGTGGAGATGCAGATACTGACGGTCGAATACGACAAAAAGGGCGGGGTATCCAATATGACCTTGACCAAGTCCAGTAACACCTGGTAGTAATCGTTGCTGCCGGGGTGACGTGCTCGCACGTCATCCTGGCGCAGGATGTTTTGAAAGAGGCCTGTTTTCTAAGAAGCAGGCTTTTTTTATCGACTTGCGTCTATCAAAGTCAAAGGCGTGGAGTGCATGCTTATTGCACAGGCATTTTTTTGTGCGGCACGATATGCGGTGCAAATTGCCGCGAGTTCGCATCGCTGCGGAACAGCAGGGATTGTTCTCGTCCAGAATCGGCTGGTGCTTGCGCTTGCAGGACGGCATCCCGGACCAGGCCGTGATGCGGTGATTTATCGCATACCGGATCCGCATTGGCGGCATCGCCGGTCAAGGCGTAGGCCTGGCAGCGGCAGCCGCCGAAGTCTTTGGCTTTCTCGGGGCAATCGCGGCATGGCTCCTTCATCCAGGCATCGCCGCGGTATTGGTTGAATGCATCGCTTTCGTACCAGATATGGCGCAAGCTATGGTCCAGCACATTGGGAAACTCAATTCCAGGCAGGGTCTTGGCGGCGTGGCAGGGCAGGGCCGCGCCATCGGGCGATATTCCCAAAAAAACCGACCCCCAGCCATTCATGCATGCCTTGGGCCGGGTTTCGAAGTAATCGGGAACGACAAACAGTATGCGCATGCTATGCCCGAATTCGCGCCGGTAGGCGTTGACGGTGGCTTCGGCGCGCGTCAGTTGCTCGCGCGTGGGCATCAGGAGCGCGCGATTGGCCAGGCCCCAGCCGTAATACTGGGTATTGGCCAGTTCCAGGTACTCCACCTTCATGGCGGCGGCCATCTCGATGATGCGGCCGACATGGTCCAGGTTATAGCGGTGCAGCACCACATTCAGGACCATGGGGTAGTCGTACTGCTTGATCAGGGCGGCAACACGCATCTTCAGGTCGAAGGTCTTGGTGCTGGACAGGAAATCGTTCATTTCCTTGGTCGAATCCTGAAACGATAGTTGTATGTGATCCAGTCCGGCTTCTTTCATGCGGGCGATGCGTGGTTCGGTCAGTCCGACTCCCGAAGTGATAAGGTTGGTGTAGAAGCCCAGGCGGTGCCCTTCGGCAACCAGGTCCTCCAGGTCTTCACGCTGCAGCGGTTCGCCGCCGGAAAATCCCAACTGGGCGGCGCCCAATGCCCGGGCCTGCCGCAGAACGTCCAGCCATTGATCCGTGGTCAGTTCGTTTTGATCCTGCGCATAATTGGTCGGGTTGTAGCAGAAGGCGCAATGCAGGGGACATTTATAGGTCAGCTCAGCCAGCAGCCATAGCGGGGGCGAAATATTGGGCGGCGCGGAAAGGGCGTTCATGTCTAAGCTACTCAGCGTATCCAGCCCCGAGCCAAGGCGGCGAGCAGGAATTCTTCCACATCGGGGCGTAGCCCGCTGGCCGAGAAGGCGCTTTCAAGATCGGCAACGATGGCGGAGACATCGCGTATCCCGTCGCAGCGCTTCAGGATTTCAGCCGCGCTGGTATTCAATTGCACCATGCCTTCGGGGTAGAGCAGGACATAGCTGTCTTGCGCTTCCTCCCATTGAAGCCGAAACAGCTTCGACAATTGCGGATGATCGGGCAATTCCTTCATAGGGACTCCGGCTGGGCTCTAGGGGTGGGCCTTTTCAATGGCGTCCAGCATGGCCCACAGAATATCGAGCTTGAACTGGAGGATTTCCAGCGCACGCATCTGCTGCTGGCGGGTCGTGAAGTAATCCAGGGTTACATGCAGGCCGTGCTCCACATCGCGCTCGGCCAGGGATATCCGGCTGCGGAAATAGTGCAGCCCTTCCGGCTGTATCCATGGATAATGCTGCGGCCAGTTGGCCAGGCGATCCTTGTGGATCTGCGGAGCAAACATCTCGGTCAGCGACGAGCAGACCGCTTCCTGCCACGGCGCCTGGCGCGCGAAGTTGACATAAGCATCGACAGCGAAACGCACGCCCGGCACCAGCAATTTCAGGGACAGCAGATCGTCGCGGGGTATGCCTGTGGCTTCGCCCAGCCTGATCCAGGCTTCTATTCCGCCTTCGTGGTCGTCGTACCCATCGTGATCCAGAATGCGCAGCACCCACTTTCGGCGTGTCTCGCGGTCGGGGCAGTTGGCGATGATGGCGGCGTCTTTCTGCGGTATGCGTATCTGATAGTAGAAGCGGTTGGCCACCCATGCGCGTATCTGATCAGGGCGCAACTGGCCGTCGTTCATTTTTACGTTGAAGGGGTGATGGATATGGTAGCCCGCCCCTTTCGCTCGCAATTGCGCTTCGAACTCCTGGCGGCTCCACGCCGCATCCATGGACGCTTGCAACGGTTCAACGGGCTTGTTCACAGGCTTATCTCCATTCCGTCGAAGGCCAATTCGATGCCGTGGCTTTCCAGTATCGCGGCTTCTTCCGATTCTTCATTGAGTAGGGGGTTGCTGTTGTTGATATGGATCAGGATCTTGCGCCGGGAACCCAAGGCATCCAGCGCGGCGATCATTCCATCGGAGCCCGATTGCGGCAGATGGCCCATCTGGGACGCTGTTTTCTTGGACAACCCCAGCCGTATCATTTCGTCGTCCGTCCAAAGGGTGCCGTCGACCATGACGCAATCGGCCATGCGCATGGCTTGATCGATGTGTGGTTCTATTTCCGCCAGGCCCGGCGCATAGAACAGTTTTTTTCCTGTGCTTCCGTCCTCGATCAACAAGCCGATGTTGTCATCGGCCTGCGGCTGGTCGCGATGCGGAGAGTAGGGCGGCGCCTTGCTTTTCAGGCTTAGGGGCGTGAAGCCGATGCTGTCGAACCCCGGAATCCGGACACAAGGCGCACGCGCATCGCCATGGGCGGGCAGCGGATGCCACAGCAGGCCGCAATAATGAGACAGGACTTTGGCCAGGGGCAGGCTTTGCGACAGATCGTTCCATACCGATGCTGTGCAGTACAGAGGCAGGGCTTGACCCTCGCGCAGCATCAGCAGGCCGGTGACATGGTCGATTTGCGCATCCATGAGCATGACGGCGCGTATGCCCGTGTCGCGGACACTGCGGCCAGGCTGCAGCGCGGGGTTGGCGCGCAACTGGTACAGGATGTCGGGCGAGGCATTGATAAGCACCCAGTCAATACCATCGCTTGAAACGGCGATGGACGATTGGGTACGCGCCCGAGCCTGGATGCCGCCTTTGCGGATACCGGCGCAGTTCGGGCAATTGCAGTTCCATTGCGGAAATCCGCCACCCGCCGCCGACCCAAGAACCAGGATTTTCATCATGAATTACGCGGCGGTAGCTTGCACTAGCGCCGCGTAGTTTGCGGTATGCGAATCACGTTAGCGGTTGGCAATGTACATGGTGATTTCAAAGCCGAAGCGCAGATCGAGAAACGCTGGTTTGGTCCATTTCATAGTATCTCCTGTATAAAAGTTAAATAATATGAACGCGACACCAACTGCGCGAGTTCATTGCACGCCAGGCCATAAATCCGCAGTCGATTCATAGTAGCACCAGGCCGTGGCAAGTCAAGGCGATCCGGCCAGGAATCAAGGGCTTGCGCATAGCGTTAGGTAAGTTTTTTTAATAAAGTGTTTCCGCCCTTCAGCCTTCCGGCCGATAAGGCCAGGCCAGGCGATACGGCAGTTCGCCGCGCTTCCCGCGTCCAGCCGGCAATCGCCCATATTCTCTTCGGCGGGCAAGCCGTCGATGCCCGGCGTCTGCTGCGGGTCCACGCCGGGCATGGGGTTGGGAATGCTGTCCGGAGGATACGGAGCAGGCCGCGTCGGGTCGGCGGGCGGTGTTGCGGGGCGGCGTTCCCGCCCCGTATCCTGGTCCGGATCCGTATGGCTGGAGGGCTGCTTCGGCACTGTCGCGCTTTGTGCGGGCGAGACATGATCTTTGTGCATCTTTGTTCTCCTGGGGTGGAGCGCCGACCGGCGGCGGGCGCGTCCTAGGGCCGCCGGCCGGACCGGGGCAAACAGCGCAAGGCCGCGCATGCGGCTGCTACGCCGGCTCCCGTCCAGAACAAGCCGCGCCAGCGTGTATTCAGCTCCGTGTACAAACTGGACTGGTGCACATGGCGGTGTGCGGACGCATGCGAATCCGCCATGTCGCCGGCATCCCACAACGCATCGTGGCGCGGCATGGCGGGCCTGGAACTTCGCTGGGCCTTTATCATGGAGCGTCCGAACAGCTTGTCGGCAAGGGATGGCATGCTGTTGCCGAACACCGATACGGCTTTCGAGGCGCTGCCCACGAAGACATCCCGGATGGGATGCTCCGCCACATACAGGATGGCATCGGCAACCGCTTTGGGGCTATAGAGCGGGGGCGGCAACCGCGGTTCCACATCCATGTAATTCTTGGCGTGCTCGATGTAGCCGCTGTCGACAGAGGCCGGCTTGATCAAGGTTACGGAAACGGGGGCGTTCTCGGCTTCCAGCTCCATGCGCAAGGCGTCGGTATAGCCTTTCACCGCATGCTTGGACGCAGAATAAGCGCCTTGCAATGGAATCGCGCGGTCCGAGACTTCGCTTCCCACATTGATGATGGCGCCTCCCGTCAGGCGTAGCTGGCTTGCCGCCGTCAATGAACCATAGACCACACCCCAGAAATTCGTCTCGAACAACTGGCGCTGATCTTCGATCGCGACTTCTTCAAGCTTGCCGAAGATGGAAACGCCGGCATTATTGATCCAGGTTTCTATCCCGCCGAAAGTCGTCATGGCGGCATCCAGGATTTTCCGGTGGTTCTCGTACACGCCCACATCGGCCGGCACCGCGATGGCTTCGGCGCCTCGTTCCTTCAGTTCTTCTATCAGGGAATCCAGGGCTTGACGATTTCGGCTTGCCAGCACCAGGCGCGCCCCACGGCGCGCCGCTTCGCGAGCCGTGGCTTGCCCAATACCGCTGCTGGCACCGGTAATGACAATGACTTGTTCCTTTAAGGGTTTTAGCGATATCTTCACGTAATATCTCCTTGGAGCGGCGAGGCCCGATGAGCGAATGGAAGCCGTTGCCGCTGTTTCCGGCAAGTTTCGGACCCGGCCAAGATCATTCTTCCGGCTTGAACTCCAGTATCTTCATGGCGGGCCCCAGCGACCTGGCGGATCTGGCGTAAGCCTTCCAGGGTTCGTTTCCGCTATCCAGCCGCTCATGGATATTCTGTACATGCCATTGGGTGGAACTCTTCAGTTTTTCCACCTCTTTCCATTCGATGGGGACGGATACGCCCATGCCGGGTCGAGCCCGTGCGGACCAGGCGCACACGGTCGTGGCGCCGAAGCCGTTGCGCAGGTAATCAATGAATATTTTTCCCACCCGGTTGCGCGGTCCGCTTTTGGCCGCGAAGCGCCGGGGCAGGGTTGCGGCCATGTGCAGAACGACGGCGTGCGAAAAATCCTTGACCGTGTCCCAGCCGTGGCGCCTTTGTATGGGGACCACAACATGCAGGCCCTTTCCGCCGCTGGTTTTTACAAAGGGATTCAATTCCAGCTCTTGCAGGAAGGCTCTTAGAAGCAGCGCCGCTTCCTGCATGGCGGGCCATTCCACGCCTTTGCCTGGATCCAGATCGAAGGTCATGCGGTCAGGGCGGTCTATCAAGGTTTTGGTGGCGTTCCAGGTATGGAGTTCAATGACGTTCATCTGGGCGGCCGACAATAGTCCTTGCGGCGATGCGACTTCCATAAGGGGATCGTGGCCGGGGTCCAGTTTTTTCGACAATTGCCTGACGCCGGTCATGCTCGCGGTTTCCAGGTGCTTTTGAAAGAACAATTGTCCTTGCACGCCCTCGGGCGCGCGCACCAATGATACGGGCCGGCCCTTAAGGTGCTCCATCATCAGGGGCCCCACCAGGCTGTAGTAGCGGACAAGATCAATTTTCCGTATGCCGGAGGACGATTCAATAATGCGTTCGGGATGGGTAACCTTGAGTTTTCCCAGGTCATCCGCGCTTTTTGTGGAGGCAGCCGCATCGGGTCCGCGGGACTGGCGAATGGCTTCAGGGGGCATGGTGGTCTCCCGGACGATTGCGCTGGGGGGCTTGTCGCTACGCAAGCCGCGAAAAACGGAATGGCGGATGCGGCCTGTCCTGGTCCATTGCCCGAACGATACCTCGGCGATCAGTTCCGGACGGACCCAATGGGCATTCCGGTCTATGCCGGCGGCTGTGGAGAACGGATTTTTCCCTGTGTGCAGCTTCTCCAGCTTCTGCTTGATGGCATCGAGCATCTTGCCGTTGAATCCGCTGCCGACATTGCCTGCATACAGCAGGGCGCCGTCGCCATCATGGACACCCAAAAGCAAGGAACCTATGCCGGAGCGCGAACCCTTGGGGTCGGTGTAGCCGCCAATGACGAACTCCTGGCGCTGGCCGCACTTGAGCTTGATCCAGTCGGTGGACCGCCTGGATACGTAAGGCGAGGTTTTGCGTTTGCCTATGATGCCTTCCAGTCCCATCTTGCATGCCGATGCAACCATGTCTCGCGCGTTCTGATCGAAGCTTGCGCTGAAGCGGACGGTGTCCTGAGCGGAGTCCTTGCGGGTTCCGCTCAACAGGGCTTCCAGGCGCTTGCGCCTTTCCAGCAGAGGAAGCTGGCGCAAATCCTGGCCGTCGCAAAATGGGACATCGAACAAGTAGTACACGATTTTCTCGGTCCGGCTTGTGTCGAATGCGCCCTGCAAGGCCTGGAAATCAGGCAGTCCGGCCTCATCGAGGACGACGATTTCCCCGTCGTACCATCCATCAGGCAGCTTCATGGATGCCATCCGGCGCGCCAAGCCGGCCAGTTTGCTGGTCCAGTCGCTGCCGTTGCGTGTAAACAGGCGGATCTTGCCGTTCTGTATCCGGGCAAGAATCCGGTAGCCGTCGAACTTGATTTCATATACCCATTGGTCTGCATCGGATGGAGCCGACTCGACCAGCGTTGCCAATTCGGGCTTGAACTCGGTGGGCAGCGCTGATTGCTTTCCCGCCCGGGCCGGCGCCGGCGCGGCCGGATTGCCAGGCAGGCGCGAGACGCTGTCGGGCATTTCGTCGACTACGCTGAATTCAGTGGAAGGGCGTACGAACTCGTCCTTTTCTTTTATCAGCAGCCATGGGTCCTGCTTTTCCGACTTGCCTTTCATGCGCAGCAACACCCATCGCCCTTTCAATTTGTGGCCGTGCAGTTCGAATTCCAGTTTGCCCTGGCGATAGCCCTTGCGGGCGTCCCCCAGGGGACTCCAGCTGCCCTTGTCCCAGACGATGACTTTGCCAGCGCCATACTGCCCGGCTGGAATCTCGCCTTCGAAGTCCTTGTACGAAATAGGGTGGTCTTCCACATGGACGGCCATGCGCTTGTCCAAGGGATCGAAGCTGGGCCCCTTGGGCACCGCCCAGCTTTTCATTGAACCATCCAGCTCCAGGCGGAAATCGTAATGCAGGCGCGACGCCCAATGTTTCTGAATCACGAAGGAGGGTGCCGTGGCATTGGCGGCACCGCCCTCTGGCGGCTCGGCGGTGCGTGTGAAGTCGCGTTTGGCCCTGTACCGGGCTAGAGGATCGGATTTAGCCATATGTGCATCGGCTCAGGCGGCCTTGCGCCCGGACTTGCTCGCATTTTTTCGGCTGCCGCTCTTTGCGGCCGGCGTTTTCTTGGCGCCGCTCGTTTTGGAGGCGCTCTTCTTCGCAGCGCCTTTCTTGGCCGTGGCTTTTCTTGCAGGCGCTTTTCCGTCCTCCTGCGAGGCGCCGCCGGAGGCGTCCTTATTCAGGCTGCGCCGCAACATTTCAGTCAAATCCAGTATTTTGGCCCCGCCGCCTTGTTCTTCGGTTTCTGGCTCCATGACGGACTCGATTTCGCCGGCGTCCGCCTTCTCCTTCACCAAACGCAGGATCTGCTCTTTGAACGAATCGGTGAAGTCCTGGGGATGCCATTTGGAACTCATGTCCTGTACAAGCTGCTCTCCCATCGCCATTTCCTTATCGGTCAGGCCGGTCGACTTAGTCCCTGGCGCGGGCAGGTTCAAGTCGTCCCAGGAACGGATTTCGTCTCCCCAGCGCAACAGGTTGAGAATCAGCGCGGGGCCGCAAGGCATGAGTAGGGCCAGGTGCTGCTTGGTCTGTATGACCACTTTGGCGATTCCCGCCTTTTTGGTCTTCAACAGCACTTCGCGCAGCAGGGCGTAGACCTTGGCGCCTTTGTTGATGGGCGATATGTAGTAGGGCCGCTCCAGGTAAACGAAAGGGATTTCGCTGATGGAGACGAAGGCTTCTATTTCAACCGTCTGGGTCGTCTTGGGATAG
Source organism: Pusillimonas sp. (assembly GCA_040391135.1). Taxonomy (GTDB): domain Bacteria; phylum Pseudomonadota; class Gammaproteobacteria; order Burkholderiales; family Burkholderiaceae_B. The sequence goes on from JBEBYL010000044.1 coordinate 9,000, forward strand.
GCGGCCGAGATTTCCTCTTGCGACAGGATGACATAACGGCCATCTTCATACTCGATGCCCTTGACGATGTTTTCCTTGTCGATTTCCTTGCCGGTGGCCTTGTTGATTCGCTTGTAGCCGACCGGATCCATGCTGCGCTTGTCCAGCCAGTCGAAATCCAGACCCTGATCCTGAGTGGCTGAATGCAGGGCTATCGGTATATGCACCAGCCCAAAGGAAATGGCGCCTTTCCACAGCGCGCGCTTGCTTGATGTAGCCATGCCTTTCTCCACGTTGGGATGAAAGCCAGCAAGCGGCATGCCCATGATGCCCGGAATCGCGGCGCAAAAGATGCGCGCAATTCCGGGCATGCAAGCCGCCTATGACGCGGCTACTATTGCGGGCCCAGTTTTTCGATCAGCTCGCGCAGCGCTTCGATCTCGGCGGATTTCAGCTCTGAAAGGGGGGCGCGAACCGGGCCGGCGCCGTGTCCCACCAGGGTGGCGCCCGCCTTGACGATGCTGACCGCGTAGCCCGGCTCGCGATTGCGGATTTCCAGATAAGGCATGAAGAAGTCCTTCAATATGCGATGCTGAAGCGCCGTGTCATCCTTTGCCACCGCTTCATAGAAGGCCATGGCTGTCTTGGGGATGAAGTTGAATACGGCCGATGAATACACCGGTGTGCCCAATGCCTTGTAGGCGGCCGCATAGACTTCGGCTGTCGGCAGCCCGCCCAGGTAAGAAAAACGCTCGCCCATGCGCAGGTGAATGGCTGACATCAGTTCGATATCTCCTACGCCATCCTTGAAGCCGATCAGGTTGGGGCAGCGCTCGGCCAGCTTTTCCAGGGTGTCGGGCGTCAGGCGGCTATTGGCGCGGTTGTAGACGATTACACCGAACTTCACGCTCTTGCACACCTGTTCGACATGAGCCGCCAGTCCTTCCTGGCCAGCCTCGGTCAGGTAGTGCGGCAAGAGCAGCACGCCGTCGGCGCCGGCCTTCTCCGCTGCCTGGGCGCATTCGATGGCGAATCGCGTCGGACCACCGGCACCCGCAATGATGGGAACCTTCCCTTTGCAGGTGTCGACGGCCGCCTTGATGATCTGCGGATACTCATGCCCGGTCAGCGAAAAGAATTCGCCGGTTCCGCCGGCTGCGAACAGGGCGGTGGGGCCATAGGGCATCAGCCATTCCAGACGCTTCCGATAGCCGGCCTCGTGAAAATCGCCATTCAGATCGAAGTCGGTAATAGGAAAGGACAACAGTCCCGAGCCCATGACGGCTTTGAGTTTTTGGGGATCCATCTGATTTTTCTCCATGTGGCGCTATGCGCCTGTGTAAATAGCGGTTTGAGAAAGGGAAAATAGGGCTAAAACGATGCGATGCCGCATCCGATGTTCTTTAACTTGTCAGTTATCATACAAGCTATTGAAAATAATTTCTCGCTTATGGAAAGCAAGGCGCCGATACAGGCAACTTCAGGGCCTTATTCTTATCGCTATCCGACACCTGAAGAAACTGATTGGCTATGGGAACGGAAGGGTGGGCGGAGTTTTTGATTGGTAATGAAAATCGTTTACACTTACATTTCGCTGAAAATAAAATCGCGGGGTCTTGGGGGCGCCGCGGCCAAGGGAGTAATAAAGCTATGCGCAATTTGTTTTTGGGAGCGGTCGTGGCGGCATCGATGATCACGGGCGCCCATGCGGCGGTCGAGCCGAAGGCAGTCGTCAAGACCTATGCCGACGTGGCGCAGGCCGGCTATGAGGATGCCTTGTCGACGGCCAGGAATCTGCAGAAATCAATCAACGCCTTGTTGGCCGCGCCGACTGCCCAGACCTTGGCCGCCGCGCGCGAGGCCTGGCTGAACGCTCGCGTGCCTTACCAGCAGACCGAAGCGTTTCGTTTCGGCAATCCGATTGTCGACGACTGGGAGGGCAGGGTGAATGCCTGGCCGCTGGATGAAGGCATGATCGATTATGTCGATGCATCCTATGGCACGGAATCGGACGCCAACGCCTATTATGTCGTGAACGTCATCGCCAATAAAAAGTTGAGCGTCGGCGGCAAGGCCGTGGATGCATCCACGATAACGCCGGAGCTGCTGCGCGACGTATTGCACGAAGCCGATGGCAACGAAGCCAATGTGTCCACGGGCTACCACGCCATCGAATTCCTGCTGTGGGGCCAAGACCTTAATGGCACCGGCCCCGCGCCGGAGGGCCGGACCGGCACGCCCATGGAGCGCCATGCCGGCAATCGCCCGCATACCGATTTCGATCCCGCCCATTGCACGGGCGGCCATTGCGAGCGCCGCGGCCAATACCTTCAGGTCGTCACCGACCTGCTGGTGTCCGATCTGGAGGAAATGGTCGGAAACTGGCAGGCCGATGGCAAGGCGCGGCAAGCCGTGCAGGCGGATCCGAAAGCGGGGCTGGTGGCCATGCTGACGGGGCTGGGCAGCCTTTCCTATGGCGAGCTGGCCGGCGAACGCATCAAGCTGGGCCTGATGCTGCACGACCCGGAAGAAGAGCATGATTGCTTTTCCGACAATACCCACAATTCGCATTTCTACAATCAAGTCGGCATGATGAATGTGTATCTGGGCCGGTACGCGCGCGTGAACGGCTCGGCCGTCAAGGGCGCCAGCCTGTCCGACCTGGTCAAGGAGCGCGACGCCGGACTGGATGCCGAGATGCGCGCCAAGCTGGATGCCACCCTCAAGGCCATGCAAGCCATGAAAGACCGTGCCGAAAAAGTCGAAACCTACGATCAGATGATTGCGCAGGGCAATACGGCGGGCAATGCCGTGGTGCAGGCGGTCATAGACGGCCTGGTGGCCCAGACCCGCAGCATAGAACGCGTGATTGTGGCTCTGGAGCTGGGCGGCATCGAGCTGGAAGGCTCCGACAGCCTGGATAACCCCAACGCTGTATTCAAATAAGCCGCGTGCAACTCAAAGTTTTTCTAGCGTGAAATACACAGCTGTATCACTACTTATGGCGGGCATGCTGGCCATGCCCGCCAGCGCCTCCCCGCCGCGTTCCGACCTGAGCCCCAAGGATCTCAAGCGGGTCCAGGCCATTACCCGGGCGACGACGGACTTCAGCAAGCCTGAGCAATTCGAAGTCATGCAGGGCGGCGCGGGGACGGTGCAGAAATTGGTCAATCCCGATATTTTTTCGCATCCGGCCGCCAATCTTGATTTTGAAGGGCGCCAGGAATTCATGGTGGGCAATGGCTTGTTCCGCAAGGACTGGGTCTCTTCTCCCTCCTCGACCCAGGCCTCCGATGGCCTGGGGCCTTTGTTCAATGCGCGATCCTGCCAGGGCTGCCATGTGAAGGACGGCCGCGGCACGGTGCCGGGCTTCGACCCGCTGGAGCGCAGCGACGCCGTGGCCCTGCTTGTGCGCCTTTCATTGCCGGAAAGCGCCGAAGATGCGCGCAGGCGCCTGGATCAGGGCGAGGTCGCCTCATTGCCCGACCCGGTTTACGGACATCAATTGCAGCCCTTCGCGGTGCCGGGCCTGCGGGCCGAAGGGCAGATAAAAATCGATTACAGTCAGATTCCGGTTGCGCTGGGCGGCGGCGAGACGGCCACATTGATGGATCCGGTCTACAGCGTGGAAAACCTGGGCTATGGACCTTTGCACCCAGATGTACGGCTTTCTCCGCGGCTGGCTCCACCCATGCTGGGCCTGGGCCTGCTTGAAGCCATTCATCAGGACGACATTCTGGCCCATGCCGAAGGCGATCATGGCGATGGAATTTCGGGCCGGCCCAACTGGATACGGGACGCTCGCAGTGGCGAGCTCGTATTGGGCCGCTTCAACTGGAAGGCCGGCCAACCCACGGTCGAGCACCAGTCCGCCAACGCTTTTTCGGGCGATATGGGCTTGTCCACGCCCATGTTCCCCAGCCATTACGGCGATTGCACGCCATCCCAGAAAGACTGCCACGATATGCCTCACGGGGCGCAGCCCCATCTGGGCGATCACGAAGTCCCCGCCAGGCTGATGGATTTCGTCACTGTCTATTCCCAGAACCTGGCGTTGCCGCAGCGGCGCGATGTCGGCGATGAGCGCGTGCTGGCGGGCAAGAAACTGTTTTACGAATCCAATTGCATAGCTTGCCATGTACCCAAGTACGTGACTCGGCGCGATGCGGAGCGGCCGGAGCATCGTTTCCAGTTGATCTGGCCTTATACGGACTTGCTGCTTCATGATATGGGTTCCGGTCTGGCCGATGGCCAGGACGAAGGCGGCGCAGACGGCCGCGAATGGCGCACGCCGCCCTTGTGGGGCATAGGACTGACCAAGACCGTGAACCCCAACGCCACCTGGCTGCATGACGGCCGGGCCCGTACCCTGCTGGAAGCCATACTGTGGCACGGCGGCGAAGCGCAAACGGCCCGCGATAGGGTGGTAGCGATGACGCCGGAGCAGCGTGCCGACCTGATACGTTTTCTGGAATCTTTATGAGGAGTAGGCGGTGATGCCCGCAAGAACGTGTACCAGCAGGGCCGCTCGCGCCGTATGCAAGGCGCTGGCCGCAATCGGACTGTTATACGGCGCCAATGCGGCCGGCGCGGGCCAACTGCCGCCCGACTTGGGCGGGAAGCTGGCGCAAGACTATATTTCGCCGGCCATGTTGCGATTCCAGCAGTCGGCGGAACAGTTGCGGACGGATCTGGATGCCTGGTGCGCCGCTCCGGCGCCGGCCGGTGCGAAGAAGGCCGAGGCGGACTTCGCCGACCTGGTTAAAGCGTGGTCGGGCATCGAGTTCCTGCGCTTTGGACCGCTGGTGGCCGCCAACCGCTACGAGCGCATTTACTTCTGGCCCGATCCGCGCGGCATCACTTTGCGCCAGGTGCAGGGTTTGCTTGGACAATCGGATCAGCCCATTCCCAATGCCGCCGATCTGGCAAAGCAAAGCGTCGCTTTGCAGGGCCTGCCCGCCCTGGAGTATGTGCTGTACCGTAAGGACGGCCTGCTTACGGGGTCCGATGTTGATGCGCGTGCCGCCGGGGATGACCAGGAAAAAAATAGACGGGCATGCGCCTATGCCGTGGCCATTGCCGGCAATCTTATGGCAGTGGGTGCCGAGCTTAGCCAGGCCTGGGCGGCCAATGGCGATTACGCTCGCCAGTTTGCGGCGCCATCATCCACGAACGCCTTGTATCGCAATCAACAGGAAGTGGCGAGTGAAGCCATCAAGGCCTTGTCCACGGGATTGCAGTTCGCCCGGGATGTAAAGCTGACGCCCATGCTGGGCGCTGATATCAACGAGGCCAAGCTCAGCAAGGCGCCGTTCTGGCGCAGCGGATTGTCGGCGCAAGCCATGGCGGCCGCGCTGGAAGGCATGCGCCAGTTCTACATGGCGGGCTCCTATATATATACCGAGGACGAGGACTGGATAGACGGCAGCATCCGGCATGAACTGACGCAGGCGCGCGACGGCCTTCAAGCGATGCGCGGCGAATTCAATACCCTGCTGAAAACGGAAGGCGGCTATCGAAGCCTGACTCTCGCGTCACTGATCCTGAAGAATGCCAAAGGCGTGATAGACGAGCACATGGCGCCGGCTTTCGGCGTAAGGATAGGCTTCAATGCGCTCGATGGCGATTGATAGGCGCCGCTTCATGGGCTGGGCGGCCGCGAGCGGGTTGTCCGCCGTCGCTCCCGGCGCGGTCCGGGCTGCGGCCTCCGATGTCGCGCAACCCGGCCCGCCTAGTCCCCATCCCGGCCTCGACGGCCGCGAATCTTCTTTATATGTGGCGGCACGCAAGAATGCCGGCCGATTTGAGGCAGCGCTGTTCAATGCGCAAGGACGCGATCAGCGGGTGGTTCCCTTGCCGGGGCGCGGGCACAGTTTCGCCATCGATGCTGCGCGCGGACGCGTCGTGGCGTTCGGCAGGCAGCCAGGTTTCTTTGCCATCGCTTTCGACGTTGCAGGCAAGCATCCGCCCCAAACCCTGGATGCGGCGCCGGGCCGCCATTTTTTCGGCCATGGCGTGTACTCGCCCGACGGGAAACTGATGGTGGCCACTGAAAACGATTATGAGGCCAGCCGGGGTGTGCTGGGGCTATACGACGCAAGCGAAGGCGGCGGCTATCGCCGCATGAGAGAGGTTTCCACGCAAGGCATAGGTCCGCATGAAGTGGTGCTGATGCCCGATGGCCGCACGCTATGCGTCGCCAATGGCGGCATTCTTACGCATCCGGATTACGGGAAGCTGCAGCTCAATGCGGATGATATGCGGCCCTCGCTTGCCTATATAGATATGCATAGCGGCGATTTGCTGGAACAAGTCTTCCTGGATGCGGCGCTGAACCGCCTGTCCATACGCCATCTTGTCGTCGATGGCGCGGGCGCGGTCTGGTTCGGCTGCCAGCACACCGGTCCGGCGGGCGAACGCCCGCCCCTGGTGGGGTGCCACCGCGCAGGCGGCCCGCCGCAACTTTTCACAGGGCCCGACGGTGCCTTGCGCGGCATGAGGAATTATGTCGGCTCGCTGGCTTGCGACGCGTCGGGAACCCGCATTGCCACGTCCAGCCCCGTGGGCGGGCAGATCATGTATTGGGATGCGGCCAGCGGACGTAGCCTGGGCGTCACGCAAATGTTCGACGGCTGCGGGGTGGCTCCGCTGGCCGGGAAGGGCTTCCTGGCCAGCAGCGGCCAAGGCGAACTGGCGCGATTGCTGCCCTCAAAGCGGGAACGCGAGACGCTGAACAGTGCGCCCGATCTGGCCTGGGACAACCACTTAAGACGGCTATGAAAAGCGGGTTTTTGACCGGTCTTTGATAGTAAAGCTTTGAAAATTAAACAAAAAATTTCACGGCTTTGTCGGCGTAAAACTACTAATGAAAACAAGCTACTGCGCTCCTTAGCTAGAATTGATATCAATAAAAAACCGGCTTGAAAAGTGTGGCTCGAAGGCAACGGCAAAGCACCGGGTAATCCCCTAGTTAAATGGCTGAAAAAGGGCGTTTTGTTGTTTTATGTCTACACCGTGTGCGAAAAACCCCACTTTTGCCAACACGATCATAGCCATGAGCCTGGAATTTTGATGCAATAGCAGCAACTTCCCATCGCGGAGTTAGAAAGAGCAGCAGCACAGTTTGGTCGTCGCTGCTCTAGTTACTCAAATCTACGGAGATTTCTTACATGAAAAAGACTCTG
>JBEBYL010000045.1:0-16074 GCA_040391135.1 Pusillimonas sp.
CCGCCCGCAGCCTGGTCGGCAAGGTCGACGTCATCTACACCAATACCGACAACAACGTGGTGTCCGCCTACGAGGCCCTGGTCAAGGTGGGCAACGACGCCAAGATCCCCCTTATCGCCTCCGATACCGACAGCGTCAAGCGCGGCGCCATTGCCGCCCTGGGCGTCAATTACCACGACCTGGGCATACAAACCGGGAAAATGGTCATCAAGATCCTGAAGGGCCAGAAGCCCGGCGAGCTGGCTTCTGAAACTAGCGACAAGCTCGAACTGTTCGTGAATAAGGGCGCAGCCAAAAAACAAGGCGTGACGCTGTCGGATGCCTTCGTGAAATCGGCGACCAAGGTCATCGAGTAAACGCGAGGCGGCGCATCGATTAAAATTCATGCGTCCTTATAAACAGGTGGGTTGTTGCAAGCAGCCCGCCTGTTTGTTTTTTGGTTCTACCGGTTAGATACATGTCTATTTATTCATTATGGGGCGCGCTGGAAATTGGGCTGATCTTTGGCCTGGTGGCCCTGGGCGTCCTGATCTCCTTCCGGATACTGCGATTCCCCGACCTGACCGTGGATGGCAGCTTCCCGCTGGGCGGGGCCACCGCGGCCACCTTGATCAGCGCCGGCATGGATCCCTTTACCTCGACGCTCATCGCGACGCTGGCCGGCGCCATCGCCGGAATGATCACGGGGTGGCTGAATGTCCGCCTGAAGATCATGGATCTGCTGGCCAGCATCCTGATGATGATCGCCTTGTATTCGATCAACCTGCGCATCATGGGCCGGCCCAATGTGCCGCTGATCTCCGACCCCACCGTTTTCACGGTCTTGCAGCCCGAAGGCATCAGCGACTACATCATGCGTCCGCTGATCCTGCTGGTCGTGGTCGTGGCGGCCAAGCTGGCGCTGGATTGGTATTTTTCCACCAAGACCGGCCTGGCCATGCGCGCCACCGGCTCCAACCCCCGCATGGCGCGTTCCCAAGGAGTAGCCACCGGCGGGCAGATCCTGGCCGGCATGGGCATATCCAATGCCTTGTGCGCGCTGGCCGGCGCGCTGTTCGCACAATCGCAGGGCGGCGCCGATATCTCCATGGGCATAGGCACCATCGTCATCGGCCTGGCGGCGGTGATCGTGGGCGAAAGCATCATGCCCTCGCGCAGGCTGGTCGTGATCACCTTGGCGGTGATCGTGGGGGCCATCCTGTACCGTTTCTTCATCGCCCTGGCGCTGAATGTCGATTTCATCGGATTGAAGGCGCAAGACCTGAATCTGGTGACGGCGGTCCTGGTTACCATCGCCCTGGTCATACCTTTGCTGAAACAACGCCTGCGCGGCAAGAACGGAGGGCGCCGAGATGTTAAGCGCTAAGAATCTGAACATTACGTTCAACGCGGGCACGCCCATCGAAACCCGCGCCTTGCGGGGCATGTCGCTGGACATTCCCGCCGGCCAGTTCGTGACCGTCATCGGATCGAACGGCGCGGGCAAGTCCACCTTCCTGAATGCGGTTTCGGGCGATCTGCCCATCGACAGCGGCACCATCGTCATCGATAACCAGGATGTCACCCGGCAGCCGGTCTGGGAGCGCGCCAAGCAGGTGGCCCGGGTGTTCCAGGATCCCATGGCGGGAACATGCGAAGACCTCACCATCGAAGAGAATCTGGCCCTGGCCTACAGCCGCGGCGAGCGGCGCGGCTTCGCCAAGGCGGTCAGGCACTCCATGCGCGACGAATTCCGCGAACGGCTGTCCATCCTGGGCCTGGGTCTGGAGAACCGCCTGACCGATCGCATCGGCCTGCTCTCGGGCGGTCAGCGCCAGGCGGTCAGTCTGCTTATGGCGGCCCTGCGTCCTTCGCGTATCTTGCTGCTCGATGAACACACGGCGGCGCTGGACCCGCGCACGGCCCAGTTCGTGCTCGACCTGACGGCCCGCATCGTGTCGGAAAGCCGGCTTACCACCATGATGGTCACGCATAGCATGCGTCAGGCCCTGGACGTGGGCGAGCGTACCGTCATGCTGCACCAGGGCAGCGTCGTGCTCGACGTTGCCGGCCCCGAGCGGCAGGGCCTGGACGTTCCCGATCTGCTGAATATGTTCGAGCGCGTGCGCGGCGAAAAGCTGTCCGACGACGGCCTCTTGCTGGGGTAGGCTCCGGCGTGACGCCCTTGGGCATGGGGCTTGCTGCATAGCGACGGTGTCGACTGCCGCAGGCCCCCATGACTCTCGAGGATCCGCTCGTTCTTAAAATACTTACCGTAAATACGCACAAGGGCTTTACGGTTTTCAACCGCCGCTTCATCTTGCATGAATTGCGCGATGCCATACGTGCCACGCATGCGGACATTGTCTTCCTGCAAGAGGTCCTGGGAGCGCATCATCAACATGCCCGGACGCTTGCCCGCTGGCCAGCGACCAGCCAGTATGAATTCCTGGCCGATTCGATATGGGGTGACTACGCATACGGGCGCAATGCCGTCTATCCTCACGGCCACCACGGCAACGCCGTGCTGTCGAAGTTTCCCATCACGCGCTACGACAATATCGATGTCTCCATAGGCCGGCACGAGAAGCGGGGCCTGTTGCACTGCATCCTGAAGCCGCCGGGGCGGGATATCGACATACATGCGATCTGCGTGCATCTGGGCCTGCGGGAAAAACACAGGGGCAGCCAGCTTGCCTATCTGTGCCGCCTGATCGAGCAGGAAATCCCTCCCGATGCCCCGTTGGTCGTGGCGGGCGATTTCAACGACTGGCGATTGCATGGACAAAAAACGCTGATGCGCTCCAGCGGCTTGAAGGAGGTCTATCGTGAGCGGCATGGGCAAGTGGCGCGCAGCTACCCAGCACGTTTCCCCCTGTTGCGGCTCGATAGAGTCTATGTCCGCAACGTGGAAGGCTTCGAGCCGGTTGCGCTGGCATCCAGGCCCTGGACTCACCTGTCCGATCATGCGCCTCTTGCCGTGGAGCTGACGCTATGACGGCGGTCGCCTGGAGATCGGGAAATTCCCTTGAACTGCTGGAAAACGGCGAAGCTTTTTTTCCGGCCGTGTTCGACGCGATACGCCAGGCCCAGCGCAGCGTGGTGGTGGAAACCTTCATCATTTTCGAGGACGTGGTGGGCGCGCAGTTGCAGGAGGTGGCGATAGAAGCGGCACGGCGAGGTGTGCGCGTCGACATCACGGTCGACGGCTACGGTTCGGCGGACTTGTCCGCGGAGTTCATCGGCGCCATGACGTCCGCGGGGGTCGCATTCCATGTGTTCGATCCGCGGCCCAGGCGCCTGGGCATGCGCACCAATCTGTTCAGGCGCCTGCATCGGAAGATCGTGGTGGTCGACGATGCCGTGGCATTCGTCGGCGGCATCAATTTCAGCGCGGATCACCTGGCCGATTACGGCCCTACCGCCAAACAGGATTACGCCGTCTCGATACGCGGTCCGCTGGTGGACGATATAGCCCGTTTCGAGGCCGAGGTGCTGCGGCCGGTGCGGCCGCGATTTTCATGGCGCGGGCTGCGCCGCAAGAGCAAGACGCCTGATTCCGTACCGGGCGATAGTACGGCGGCGCTGGTGGTGCGTGATAACGAGCGGCACAAGACCGACATCGAGACGCATTACCGGATTGGACTGCGGGCGGCGCAGCGGGACATACTCATCGCCAATGCCTATTTTTTTCCGGGTTATCGATTTTTGCGCGATCTGCGCAACGCCGCCAAGCGCGGCGTGCGGGTCCGCCTTGTCCTGCAGGGCGAGCCCGACATGCCTGTGGCCCGCTTCGTCGCCACCATGCTGTATGACTATCTTCTATCGGGCGGCGTTCAGATCTACGAGTACTGCGAGCGGCCATTGCACGGAAAAGTGGCCATAGTCGACGGCATCTGGTCCACCGTCGGCTCAAGCAATCTGGACCCTTTAAGCCTGGCGCTTAACCTGGAGGCCAATATTCTGATCAACGACCGGCATTTCAGCTCCATGCTGCAGCAGCGCCTGGAATCGCTCATCGAAAGCGATTGTCAGTTGATGCGGCGCGAAACGACACCCCGCAGGAAAATCCAGCGAGTGTTCGTCGGTGTATTCGTCTTTCATTTCCTGCGCCGCTTTCCTTCCTGGGCGGGGTGGCTGCCTGCGCGCAAGCCGGTGCTCAGATCCATACCCGCGCCCATGGACGAGCAGGCGGAGGAGCAGCCATGAATGCCGCGGTGAAAGGCGGCTTGGACTGGTTGCGCGCTCATTGGCCGCGTATCCGCAAGATAGCCACCGCCAGCTTCATCATCCTGGTCGTTGTGCTGCTTTGCATGGCGGCAACGCGGGTCGAGTGGGGCGAAGTGCTGGGCGCCATCAGCGCCTTGCCCAGCCGGACTTTATGGCTGGCGGGATTGATCGTCGCAGCCAGCTATGCGGTCTACAGCAGCTTTGACCTGCTGGGAAAATACTACACCGGACATGATCTGGCCTGGTGGCGGACGATGATGGTGGGTTTCATCAGCTACGCTTTCACCATGAGCCTGGGCGCCCCGGTCGGCGGCGTCGGTTTGCGCTTGCGGCTGTACTCGCGGCAGGGACTGCGGCAGGGGGTGGCCATGCGCGTGATGGCGCTAAGCCTTGCGACCAACTGGATAGGTTATGTGCTGCTGGCCGGAGCGCTGTTCGCGACGGGGGCGGTGGTGCTGCCCGACGAATGGGAACTGGGCAATGGCGCGCTGCGCCTGATCGGGGCGGCAATGGCCGTGGCCGGGCTGGCCTATCTGTTTCTCTGCGGTTTTTCCAGTACCCGCTCCTGGACCGTATGGGGACATGAAATCGAGCTGCCTTCGCTGGGCCTGGCAAGCGTCCAGCTTTCCATGGCCATGCTGAACTGGGCCTTGATCGCGGCGGTAATCTATGTATTGATGCAGCAAAAAGTGGCCTATCCCTTGGTGCTGGGCACTTTGCTGATTAGCGCCATCGCGGGGGCCCTGGCCCATATTCCAGGGGGGCTGGGGGTCATCGAGTCGGTTTTCATCGCCTTGCTGGTTTCGCCGTCCATGCCGCGTTTCCAGATACTGGGCGCCATCCTGGTCTATCGAGCCCTGTATTACATAGGCCCCTTGCTCATTGCGGGAGCCTGCTATCTGGCGGCCGAGGCCAAAATGGAACGCAAGCCGAAAGACGATAAATCCGACATTCGCTGTACGAATTACCCCTATCGGTAATTTCTGCTCCCCGCTCCAAATGGCAAGGCGGCCGCCGGGATTCTGCCGTCCGGCACGTTGCTTGCTTCACAAAAGGAGTGGCCCTTGCCAAAGGCGGCCATGCGCTTCGAGTGTTTCGGGGGCACTGACAAGGAGGATTTATGATTATGGACAAACATCGTGCGGATATGCGCAAGCAGAAAGAGCGGGTTGCCTACGACACCCGGGAACTGATCGCCAGCACGGAAGCGCTGCTGCGTTCAACCGCCTCGTATACCGGCGCGGAAATCGATGCGGCACGTGAGAGTCTGCGTTTACAGCTGGAAGCGGCGAAAGAGCATACCGGCCGAATGAACCGGGTGGCCGCCGAGAAAATAGGAAGGGCTTCCACGCTTGCCGACGAATACGCGCACAACAATCCCTGGCAATTGCTGGGAGCGGCGGCGGTGGTCGGGGCTATCGCCGGCTTTTGCCTTACCGGCAACAGGCGCCGCTGACTTTCCGGAGAAAGATCATGTCACTGATCGTAGCCGCGCGTTTCGATACTTTCGATGCCGCCCAAGGCGCCGCGGCGGCGCTTATCAAAGAGGGTGTTGCACCCGACGCATTGCATACGTTCTTCGTCAATCCGGCAGGAGCGCATGACCGCTATGCATTGGGTGGCGACAGGGCGGCCGATCCCGATTCGCAAGGAGGGCAATTCGGCGCCGTCGGGGGAGCCGCCGCTGTCGGCATCGTCGGCGCATTGATCGGAGCGGTGGTGGCCTTTTCATTTTCCACCTCGTTCCTGATTGTTGTGGCCGGAGCCGGAGCGGGAGCCTATATCGGTTCGCTGGCCGGCGCCATGTATGTGCTGGGCAAAGCCCGGCCGCGCCGCAATCTGCAGGAAGCGGTCAACGCGAAGATAAATGAAGGCCGCGCTTCCGGTGTACTGCTGGCTGTCCATACTTCGCCCGAGCACGAAAAGCACATGGCACGGATACTGAGGGACGCGGGCGGACGTGAAGTGGAACGCGCGCAGGGGCGTTGGGACGAGGGTGGATGGCAGGACTTCGATCCGCTGGTAAGCCCTCAATTGGAAAAGGATATCTGAGCAGTCGTCGCACGAAGGGCCTTGCGCCGCCACGGAAGGGTCCGGCGCGGCGCAAGGCCATCAGGGCACCCGGCGCTCAGGGCTGCTGGCCGACCTTGAGGTTGTAGTCCACTTTTTTCACGCCCGCCACCTGGCGCGCGGCCTGTACGGCATTTTGCGCCGCGAGCTGGTCATCCACGTTGCCGCGCAAGGTGACGACCCCTTCATATGTGCTTACCTGGACGTTATTCGCATGTACCCCGGGCACCGAGACCACGGCTGCCTGTACATTGGTATTGATGGATGCGTCATCCGTGTACTGCGCCGTGTCGCGCGGAGTGCGATCCCCCGCGCAGGCGCCAAGCGCTAAGGCGGCGGCCGCGATCAAGACTATGCGGGAAAATCTGTGCTTGGTCATATAGACCTCCTTTTTCTGAAAATGAAGGAACCCTGTTTATTGCGGGGCTGCCGTGCCTGGGCAGCAAGCCCTGTGCCGGAGCCCGGCTTTGGTGCGAGCGGCGGCTTGAAGCACATTGAAATATGAACATCTGCTTGCAACTCTGCCGTAGTGCAACATTTCCCTTTATACTCACGCTTTACTAAAAACCAGAATCATTACAGGCGCCATCCCAAGAGGGCGGCGTGCGTATGGGAGTCTCGAATGCCGAACCTTCGCCTGCCGTTCGGGCGGCAAGTCCGCTTAATTGCTTTTTGTTCCCTGGCCATTCTTGCCGCCTGCGGTGAAAAACCGCAGCAGGGCATGGGCGAGATGAAGGTCCCAGTCAGCGTCATCACGGTCGAACCCATCCCGACGGAAATTTTCGTCGAGTTGCCCGGCCGGGTCGAGGCGATCAAGGACGCTCAGATTCGCGCGCGCGTGAACGGCATCGTCAACGAAATCAATTTCAAGCAGGGCAGCGACGTCAAAGAAGGGCAGTTGCTCTTCACCATCGATCCCGCTCCATACGTCGCCGCGCGCGATCAGGCGGCGGCGCAATTGAAGAACGCCGAAGCCGACGTTCGTACCGCCCGCTTGTTTGCCCAACGGTATTCCAAGCTGATCAAGGCCAATGCGGTCAGCCGCCAGGAGTACGACAACGCCGTGGCGCAGGCCGGGCAGGCCGAGGCCGCCGTTGCCGGGGCCAAGGCCAACCTGAAGGCCGCCCAGATTAATCTGGACTACACCAAGATCGTATCCCCGATCGATGGCCGCATCGGTAAATCGCTGGTTACCGAAGGCGCGCTGGTCAGCGCCAGCGCCGCCACGCAAATGGCCACGGTGCAGCAGCTCGATCGCGTTTACGTGGATATCACGCGTTCGACCACCCAACTGGCGCAATTGCGCCGGGCGATGGCGGAAGGAATACTGAAGCAGGCCGGCGATCCGGCCGCCCAAGTGCTGCTTGAGGACGGCAGCCCTTACAAGCACCTGGGCAAGCTGTTGTTTTCCGGCGTAAGCGTCGACCCGACAACCGGCCAGGTCAACCTGCGCGCCGAGTTCGACAACCCCGATCAGATTCTGCTGCCCGGCATGTATGTCCGGGTGCGCCTGCAGCAGGGCGTGGACGAAAAAGCCTTGCTGGTTCCGGAGCAAGCCATCCAGCGAACGGCCGATGGCCTGAGCAGCCTGATGGTCGTCAAGGAAGGCAAGGTGCAGCCGGTCGCCGTATCGATAGGCTCGCAAGTCAAGGGCCGGTCCATTATCTACAAGGGCCTGAATCCGGGCGACGTGGTGGTCGTGGAAGGTTTCCAGAAGATTCGTCCGGGTGCGGCGGTGCAGCCCATTCCCTGGAAGGATCCTCGGGCCGCCGGCGGCCAGGGTGGCGCGGATAAAGGCGCTGACCCCGGCAAAGCTGGGCCCGCAGCGTCCGAAGGCGATGCAAAAGACAAACCCGCGGGCGATGCATCGGCATCCAAACCCGCCACTCAAGGCTGAGGTTCCCTCAGTCCTGCGGGCCGCGACATGACGACGGCCCGCCGCGTCAATGCTTATAAAGTGAGCGCACATGCCACAGTTTTTTATTGAACGACCGATTTTCGCCTGGGTGGTAGCCCTGGGAATCACCTTGGCCGGCTTGCTGGCCATTCCCAACATGCCGATTTCGCAATACCCCGAAGTCGCTCCGCCCGCCATCACGATCAACGCCACCTATCCCGGCGCCTCGGCCGACGACGTGGCCAGTTCTGTTGCCAGCGTTATCGAAAACGAATTGAACGGCGCGAAAGGCCTGCTGTACTACGAATCGGTCAGCGACTCCTATGGCCAGGCCGAGATTACGGTCACCTTCAAGCCGGGAACCAACCCCGACCTGGCGCAGGTCGACGTCCAGAACCGGGTGTCCAACATCACCGCCAAGCTGCCCGCCGCCGTGGTGCAGCAGGGCCTGAAGGTGTCGCAAACCAATACCGGCTTCCTGATGGTGGTCACGGTATCGTCGCGCGATGGTTCGCTTAGCGAAACCGCGTTGGCCGACTATATAACGCGCAATATCCAGAACCCGGTATCGCGCGTTCCAGGGGTGGGCAAGTTCCAGCTGTTCGCCGCGGGCCGCGCCATGCGTGTCTGGGTGGATCCGGACAAGCTTACCGGCTTCAAGCTCAGCATGGCCGATGTCAATAACGCCATCGGCCGCCAGAACGTGCTGATATCCGGCGGCATCATGGGTTCGCCTCCCAACCCCGACGCTCAGCGCGTGGCCGCGCCCATCGTGGTGAATGGCCAGCTATCCACTGTCGAAGAATTCAGCAATATCGTGCTGCGCTCCAATGTCGATGGTTCGACCGTGCGGCTGGGCGACGTGGCCCGCGTCGAGGTCGGCGCCGACAACTATCAGTTCGGCGCGCGACTTAATGGCAAGGCCACCGCCGCGTTCGCGATCTCGCTTACGCCCAATGCCAACGCGCTTTCCACGGCGGAAGGCGTGAAGGCGAAGATGGAAGAGCTGTCCGAGTTTTTCCCCGACAACATCACTTACTCCGTTCCGTACGACACATCTCCTTATGTGGAAGTCTCGATCGAGCAGGTCGTGCATACGCTGCTTGAGGCCATGGTCCTGGTGTTCGTGGTGATGTTCGTCTTCCTGCAGAACGTGCGTTATACCTTGATTCCGGCCCTGGTGGTGCCCGTCGCCATCCTGGGCGCTTTCGCCGTCATGCTGGGCCTGGGTTTTTCGATCAACGTTTTGACCATGTTCGCCATGGTGCTGGCCATCGGCATTCTGGTGGATGACGCCATTGTGGTGGTGGAGAACGTCGAGCGCATCATGGCCGAGGAGGGTCTGCCTCCCAAGGAAGCCACCAAGAAAGCCATGCCCCAGATCAGCGGCGCCATCATCGGCATTACGCTGGTGCTGACCACGGTGTTCCTGCCGCTGGCCTTCATGTCGGGGTCGGTCGGGGTCATCTACCGGCAGTTCTCGGTGGCCATGGCGGTATCCATCCTGTTTTCGGCCTTGCTGGCGCTGACCTTTACCCCCGCCTTGTGCGCAACCATACTCAAGCCCATACCCAAGGGGCATCACGCCACCAAGAAAGGTTTCTTCGGCTGGTTCAACCGTTCCTTCGATCGCACCACGCAGGGCTACGAGGGCTGGGTGGGCCGCAGCCTGCGGCGCGGCGGACGCATGATGCTGATGTATCTGGTGCTGGTCATCGCACTGGGTTGGCTGTACCTGCGCCTGCCCACGTCTTTCCTGCCCGAAGAAGACCAGGGCTACGTAATCGCCAATATCGAGCTGCCCGCCGGAGCCACCGCGAATCGCACCGTGGAAATCATCGAGCAGGTGGAGCAGTACTTCGCCAAAGTGCCGGAAGTGGCCAACATCATCGCCGTCCAAGGCTTCAGCTTCAATGGCAACGGACTCAATTCGGCGATTGCCTTCGTTCCCCTGAAGGATTTTTCAGAGCGCAAGGGCGCCGGCAGTTCCGCCCAGGCGATTTCCGGCCAAGCCATGCAGAAACTGCTGTTCGGCCTGCCGGATGCCATGGTGTTTTCCATTGTTCCGCCGGCGATTTCATCCCTGGGAAATGCATCCGGTTTCGACATGCGCCTGGAAGACCGTGGCGGACGTGGGCACGACGCCCTGATGGCCGCCTCCCAGCAATTGCTTCAACTGGCGGCGAAAAGCCCTGTGCTGGCGCAGACCCGCATCACCGGTCTTGGGCCTGGCGCGCAGCTTAGCCTGAAAATCGATCGGGACAAGGCGGCTGCGCTGGGTGTCGATTTTGCTGAAGCGGCGCAGCTTGTTTCCACCGCCATGGGTTCGTCCTACGTGGGGAAATTCACCAATCAGGGCTGGATTCAGAATGTCTGGGTGCAGGCCGAACAAGACCATCGCATGAAACCCGACGACGTGCTCAAGCTGAATGCGCGCAACAGTCAGGGTGAAATGGTGCCGTTGTCCTCCTTCGTGTCCTACGAATGGGTACAGGGTCCCGTGCAGGTCGTGCGCTATAACAGCTACGAGTCGGTGCGCATCGGCGGCTCGGCGGGGCCGGGCTATTCCACCGGCGAGGCCATGGCCGAAATGGAAAAGCTGGTCGGCCAACTGCCGGCAGGCTTTGGCGTCGAATGGAGCGGCCTGTCCTACCAGGAAATCCAGGCGGGCGGCCAAACCACCATTCTGCTCAGCCTGGCCGTGCTGGTCGTATTCATGGTGCTGGCCGCTTTGTACGAAAGCTGGGCCATACCGTTGTCCGTCATGCTTGCGGTTCCGCTGGGCATGCTGGGCGCCGTCGCCATGACCACAATCATGGGCATGTCCAACGATGTGTATTTCCAGGTGGGCATGATCACAGTGATAGGCCTGGCGGCCAAGAACGCGATTCTTATCGTCGAATTCGCCAAGGACCTGTACGCCACGGGCAAGACCAGTCTGTTCGATGCCACTATCGAGGCGGCGCGCCTGCGCTTCCGCCCGATTTTGATGACTTCCTTCGCCTTCATCCTGGGCGTGCTGCCGCTTGCCCTGGCGACCGGCGCCGGTGCGGCCAGCCAGAACGCGGTGGGCCTGGGCGTATTGGGCGGCATGCTGGCGGCGACGCCTCTGGCGGTCTTGTTCGTGCCGGCCTTTTTCGTGGTGGTGCTGACCTTGTTCAAGGTCAGGCCCGAGAAGCTATTGGGAGGACACGTGCCGCACGCGGTACACGATGCCGGCGCGCACGGCGCCGCGGGTACAGAGCCCGATGCCCACAAGACGGGGGATAAGCATGAATAATCGTCTTTTTCAGCGGGCTGCCTTGCCGGCCTTGATCGCGCTGGTGCTGGCCGGATGTTCACTTGCACCCAAGTATGAGCGCCCCGATGCGCCGGTGCCGGCCCAGTATCCGGACTTCACAGCCGTCGACAACAGCGGACCGAACAGCGCCCAGGCCGTGGCGCCGAATGCGGAAACCAGTTCCGATCTGGGCTGGAACGAGTTTTTCAATGATCCGCGCTTGAAAGCCCTGATCTCCCTTGCGTTGGAAAATAACCGCGACATGCGCATCGCCGTCGAGCGGGTGCAAGAGGCCAGGGCGCAGTACGGCATCGCCGATAGCGACCGTTATCCCACGCTGGGCGTCGGCGGCAACGGGCAGATCACGCGCAATCCCGAGAATCTCCGCGCCAGCGGCTCCACCACCGGCAGCGTGACGCGCTACTACCAGGCGGGCGCCGCCATGACCTCCTTCGAACTGGATTTCTTTGGACGGGTCAAAAACCTGTCTGAAGCCGCGTATCAGCAATACCTGGCAACAGAGCAGGCGCGGCGCACAGTTCATATCAACCTGGTGGCGCAGGTGGCCGAGGGCTATTTCCGCCTGCGCACGGCGCAGCAGCTGGAAACACTGATAAGCAGCACTCTGCAATCCAGGGAAAACACCCTGGCGCTGGTGCAGGCCCGTTACGACGCCGGCGTCGCATCGGCGCTGGACCTGAATCAGGCGCGCGCGCAGTTGGATACGGTCCGTGCGGACCACGTCAGTATCGGACGGGCCCAATCGCAGGCGCGCAATGCTTTGCTCTTGCTGCTGGGCTCCAGACCCGATGTCGAGCTTCCCGATCCGGCCGTTTTCAGTCGCGACCAGGTGTTGAAGGCCATACCCGTGGGACTGCCGTCCGACTTGCTGACCCGGCGGCCCGACATCATCGGCGCCGAGCACGCGCTATTGTCGGCCAACGCCAATGTGGGCGCGGCCCGCGCTGCGTTCTTCCCCAATATCTCGATCACCGGCCTGCTGGGTTTTGCCAGCCCCCAATTGGGCGGCCTGTTCAGTTCGAGCCAACATTTCTGGCAGTTTGCGCCGCAATTGCAGATTCCGATTTTTGCGGGCGGCGTAAGCGGCAATCTGGATCTGGCCAAGGCCAGGAAGAACATTGCCGTGGCGCAATACGAAAAAGCCATACAGACGGCATTCCGCGAAGTGGCCGATGCGCTGGCCGGGGAGGCCACGTATGCCAGCCAGTTGGATGCGCTCCGCTCCTTGCAGGCTTCGGCGTCCGAAAGCCTGCGGCTGGCGCAGTTGCGCTACGAAACCGGCATAGACAGCTTCCTGCAAGTCCAGAACGCGGAAGTCCAGCTGTATTCAACCCAAAGCACCTTGCTGCAGACCGGCATGGATTCCTTGCTGAATCGGGTGGAGCTCTACAAAGCCCTGGGCGGCGGCTGGCTGCGTGAATCGACGAGTAGTGCCGCGTCGCCTGCCGCAGGAGATACGCTTGCGGGCGGCATCGATCGCCAGCAGGCTGCCGGGACAACAAGCAAATAAAAGGTAATAATAGGGGAGAAGCTATTTACCGGTAACGAAGGGGTGTGCATCGAAATGATTGAATTGGGCGTAAATATTGATCATGTTGCCACCCTGCGCCAGCAGCGCTTCACCTCTTATCCCGATCCCATTCAGGCCGCCTTGCGGGCCGAGGATGCGGGCGCGGATGTCATCACCCTGCACCTGCGCGAAGACCGCCGCCATATCCAGGATGCCGACGTGATCGCGTTGCGGCCGCTCTTGCGTACCCGCATGAACCTCGAATGCGCGGTAACCGCCGAAATGCTCGGCATCGCCTGCAAGATCCGTCCACAGGATGTTTGCCTTGTGCCGGAAAAGCGCAGCGAACTCACCACGGAAGGCGGGCTGGACGTCCTGGGGCAATTCGACGCCGTACAGCAAGCCGTGGCCCAACTGCATGACGCGGGCGTACGGGTTTCGCTGTTCATCGATCCCGAGGCCGGCCAGATCGAGGCGGCTCAACGGGCCGGCGCCACAGTTATCGAGCTTCACACCGGCGCCTATTCCGATGCGCCCGACGCCTCGGCCGCCAATGCGGAGCTTGAGCGCTTGCGCGGCGCCGTGGCGCAAGGCGTGGGCATGGGATTGCGCGTCAATGCGGGTCATGGGCTGCACTACGAGAATGTCCAGCCCATCGTGGCCATGCCCGGCATTGCCGAACTTAATATTGGACACGCCATTGTGGCTCGCGCGGTATTCGACGGATGGGAGAAGGCCGTGCGCGACATGAAGGCGCTGCTTAGAAAAGGATGAAGATGTCTGTTGTTGCACCTATCGATTACTTGCTGTCCCGGCGTTCCGTCAAATTCGTGCAGGCTCCCGGCCCTTCGGAAGACGAGCTGGCGCAGATCCTGCAATCGGCCATGTCGGCGCCCGATCACGGGCAACTGCGGCCCTGGCGTTTCTCCCTGATACGCGGCGACGCCATAGGGCGCTTGGCCGACATGGCGCTGGGCGCCGTCAAGGCGGCCGGCTTGCCCTTGACTCCTGAAAAAGAAGCCAGCAACCGGCGCTGGCTGGACAAGGTTCCCTTGTTGATTGCCATCGCCTGCAAGCTGGACCATGCGAACACCAAGGTCCCCGAGCAAGAGCGAGTCCTTGCCACTGGCGCCGCCGTCACCAATATACTGAATGCCGCTCATATGCTGGGCTATTCCGCATACTGGAGCACGGGTTTGGGAACCTACATCGACGAAGTCGGCGAAGCCTTGGGTTTCGATAGCCTGGACTACCATTTCATGGGCTTTGTTTCGATTGGTACGCCTATCAATCCGCCGGCGGCGCTCCAGCGTCCCGATTATCGCCAGTTCGTTACGGAGTGGCAGGGCGCTTAGGCCTGCTTTCCCGCCGGGCGGCCCGAGCCGGCCGATTCCGGTATCCGCTCGACATTGCTTGCACGGATTGGCTGCCCAGCCGGCCGCCGTTCCTCTTGACGGGAGTACCTGGAAATGAAACTGCTGAAAACGGATGTGGCAATCATCGGAGCGGGCACCGCCGGCCTCTCGGCCTATCGCGCGGTGAAATCGGCGGGGCTCAACGCCGTCTTGATCGAAGGCGGGCCGTATGGCACCACTTGCGCGCGGGTAGGCTGCATGCCGTCGAAACTGCTTATTGCCGCGGCCGAGGCGGCGCATACGGCGGTATCGGCGGAACCCTTCGGCGTTCATATCGACGGCACGATACGCATTGACGGGACCCAGGTCATGGACCGGGTCAAGCGCGAGCGAGACCGTTTCGTGGGTTTCGTACTGGAAAGCGTCGAGAGCATGCCGGCCGGCGACAAGATTACCGGCCATGCGCGGTTCATTTCCGATACGGTGCTGCATGTGGACGATCACACCGAGATCCAGGCATCCCGCGTGGTGATCGCGGCGGGATCGTCGCCCGTCGTGCCGGAATCCTATAAAAGCCTGGGCGATCGCGTCGTCGTCAACGACGACGTGTTCGAATGGAACGATCTGCCACGCAGCGTCATGGTGGTGGGCGCCGGAGTCATCGGACTGGAATTGGGGCAGGCGCTGGCGCGATTGGGCGTCAAGACCTGCATCATAAACCGCAGCGGCAACCTGGGCGGATTGACCGATCCGGAGGTCAGGGCCAGCGCGCTGGCCGCCTTCCAGTCGGAACTGGACTTGCGCTTGAACACCCAAATCATCGCGGTGCGCCGCGTGGACGACCAGGTCGAAGTGCGCTTCCAGACGGCGGGCCAGCCGGAGGCGACCGAGAGATACGATTATTTATTAGTAGCCGCCGGCCGGCGGCCCAATGTTGCTGGCCTGGGCCTGGAGAATACGACGGTCAAGCTGGACAAGGAAGGCATGCCTGAGTACGATGCGGCCACCTTGCAACTGGGGTCGGCGCCTATTTTCATTGCGGGCGATGTCAACGGAATTCTGCCACTGCTGCACGAGGCGGCCGACGATGGCCGCATAGCGGGCGAGAACGCGGCGTCCTTCCCGCAGGTCAATCCCGGAAAGCGCCGCGCTCCGATGGCGGTGGTGTTCTCGGATCCGCAATTGGCGCAGGCCGGCTTGCGATTCAAGGAGCTGCCCAAGCAGTGCGTGGCCTTCGGCGAGGTGGATTTCGCCAATCAAGGCCGGTCGCGGGTGATGCTGAAGAATCGCGGCAAGCTGCGGGTCTATGTCCACAAGGACGGCGGCCGCTTTCTGGGGGCCGAGATGGCGGGTCCGGGCATGGAGCACATCGCCCACCTGCTGGCCTGGGCGGTGCAGCAGGAACTGACGGTTTCCCAGATGCTGGAGATGCCGTTCTATCATCCGGTGGTCGAGGAAGGCTTACGGACGGCGCTTAGGGAAGCGGCCAAGCATCAGGTGGAGGCGAAGCTGCACGATGTATGCAAGGAAGAGCAGGCGGTCAATGCCAATTGATGCGCTGGCTTCTGGTTTTACCTTCCATTAGGATCCCTCAACCGCTGACTACCCGGTGGCTTTCTAGTGCAAGCCGTTCGTTCTTGTACACGCCGTTCTCATACACGCGGGCGGGGTGGGGGATGAAGGCCGTTGGGCCCGCGTGACCGGTTCGGCGCCCAGCGCGCCGAACACCGCT
>JBEBYL010000046.1:0-15026 GCA_040391135.1 Pusillimonas sp.
TGATCTCCGAAGAACTTGAAGTCAGCCTGCACATGGCCTTTGTCGAGGCCCGCACTGCACGACACGAATTTATTACCGTAGAGCATTTGCTGCTCTCGCTGCTCGACAACGCCGCCGCCGCCGAGGTGTTGCGCGCCTGCTCCGCCAACATCGACGTCCTGCGCCAGGAACTGCGTAAATTCATCAACGAAAACACGCCGGTTTTCCCTGGCGAAGACGAAGTCGACACCCAGCCCACCCTGGGCTTTCAGCGTGTCATCCAGCGCGCCATCATGCATGTGTCCTCCGGCAACTCGAACCGCAATTCGGTCACCGGCGCCAATGTGCTGGTGGCCATGTACGGCGAAAAGGATTCCCACGCGGTCTATTTCCTGCAGCAGCAGGGCGTGACCCGGCTGGATGTGGTCAATTATCTTTCGCACGGCATCACCAAATCGGCCGAAGAGGCCCCGGCCGAGCCGGCCAGGGCGCAGGCTCCGGAAACCGAACCCAAGTCCGACCAGCAGAAGTCGCCGCTTGAACTGTACGCGACCGATCTGAACTCCGAAGCGCGGCAAGGACGCATCGATCCCCTGATCGGCCGCGAACACGAGGTCGAACGGGTCATACAGGTGCTTTGCCGGCGCCGCAAGAACAATCCCTTGCTGGTGGGGGAGGCCGGTGTCGGGAAAACCGCCATCGCCGAGGGCCTGGCCTGGCGCATCACCCAAGGCGATGTTCCGGAAATTCTGGCCGATGCCGAGGTCTACGCGTTGGATATGGGCGCCTTGCTGGCGGGCACCAAGTATCGCGGCGATTTCGAGCAGCGTCTGAAAGGCGTGCTCAAGACGCTCAAGGACAACAGCAACGCCATTCTTTTCATCGACGAGATCCACACTCTTATCGGCGCTGGCTCCGCCTCGGGCGGCACGCTGGATGCGTCCAACCTGCTCAAGCCGGCGCTGTCCTCGGGCCAGCTCAAGTGCCTGGGCGCCACCACCTACAACGAATACCGCGGCATTTTCGAGAAAGATCATGCCTTGTCGCGCCGTTTCCAGAAAATCGATGTGGCCGAACCCACGGTCCAGCAGACCATACAGATACTGCGCGGCTTGAAAGGCCACTTCGAAGCCCATCACGGCGTGCGTTATTCATCGGCCGCCATCACGGCGGCGGCTGAACTGTCGGCGCGTCATATCAATGACCGCTTCCTTCCCGACAAGGCCATCGACGTCATCGACGAGGCGGGCGCCGCGCAACGCCTGCTGCCGCGCTCGCGCCAGAAGAAGATCATCGGCAAGGCCGAAGTCCAGGCGACCGTGGCCAAGATTGCCCGCATTCCGCCGCAAAGCGTTTCTCATGACGACCGCAACAAGCTCGCCACGCTGGAACGCGACCTGAAAACCGTGGTCTTCGGCCAGGATCCCGCTATCGAAGCGCTGGCGGCAGCCATAAAGATGGCCCGTTCGGGCCTGGGCCGGCCGGACAAGCCTATCGGTTCCTTCCTGTTCTCGGGCCCGACCGGCGTGGGCAAGACCGAAGTGGCGCGCCAGCTGGCTTTTGTCCTGGGCGTCGAGCTTCTGCGCTTCGATATGTCCGAATACATGGAACGCCATACGGTGTCGCGCCTTATCGGCGCACCTCCGGGTTATGTCGGTTTCGATCAGGGCGGCCTGTTGACCGAGGCTATCAGCAAGCAGCCGCATTGCGTCCTGCTGCTGGACGAAATCGAAAAGGCGCATCCCGATGTCTATAACATCCTGCTGCAGGTCATGGACCACGGCACGCTGACCGACAATAACGGACGCAAATCCGATTTCCGCAATGTCATCCTGGTCATGACCACCAACGCCGGCGCCGAAGCACTCAATCGCACCACCATCGGCTTTGCGGCGCCCGCCAAGACAGGCGACGAAATGGCCGATATCAAACGGCTGTTCACGCCGGAATTCCGTAATCGGCTTGACGCCATCATCGGCTTCACGCCCCTTTCGCGGGATGTCATCTTGCGGGTCGTCGACAAGTTCCTCATGCAGCTTGAAGACCAGTTGCACGAAAAACGGGTCGACGTCGTGTTCTCGCAGGCTTTGCGCGATCACCTTGCAAAAGAGGGCTTCGATCCCGCAATGGGCGCGCGTCCCATGCAGCGGCTTATTCAGGACACGATCCGGCGCGCCCTAGCCGACGAGCTGCTGTTCGGACGCCTGGTCGATGGGGGACACGTCGAGGTCGACCTGGACAGCGACGGAAAGGTCCAACTGTCTTTTTCGGATAAGCCGGGCAAGCCTGGCAGCGCCAATCACTCGTCGCCGTCGCATCCGGAACCCGAGCTTGTTGACTAGGGCCGCCGGGTTCTGATGGCGGACAGCCTGGTCGTTGCCTGCCGGCATTGCGCGACGCTGCACGAGCGCGTGCCGATAGAACCCGGCGCGGTCGCCACGTGCCGGCGTTGCGGTTATGCGCTGTTCCGGAACAGCACGGTTTCGCCCGATGGCTGGATCGCCCTTACCGCAAGCGCCCTCATCGTTTTCGCGATTGCCAACTATTTTCCCATTGCCCGCTTGAATATCCAGGGAATGAGCGTCCAGGCATCCCTGCCGGGAGCGCTCTATCTGACTTGGCAGCAGGGCCATCAAGCCCTGGCGGTCATGACCGGCTTGTTCGCCTTCTGGCTGCCGCTGACGCAGCTTTTCATTCTGCTTTGGGCCTTGATGGCGGTACGCGCCCGTCGGCTGCCGGCCGATTTCCGCTACGGCATGCGCTTGTTGCGCCGGGTGGAGCCATGGAGCATGGTGCCGGTGCTGATGCTGGGTATTCTTGTGGCCTTGGTCAAGTTCGCCGGCTTTGCCACCATAGAGCCGGGGCCGGCAATATGGGCTTTCGGAATCCTGGCTTTTCTGCTTACCGCGCTTGGCCGATTGACGGCCGAGCGCCTGTGGCGCCATGCCGAAGATGCGGGCCTGGTGTCCAACGCCGCGATGGACCCGTCGGTCGGCCGTCTTTTGGCCTCTTGCGAGTCCTGCGGTTTCGTGCAGAGCCTGGCGTCCGCATCGGAGCCCGCGCCGTGCAAGCGTTGCGGAGCGCGAGTTCACTTCCGCAAACCCGACCCGTTTTCGCGCGTCTGGGCACTGGTGATCGCCGCGGCGATCATTTATATTCCCGCCAACGTGCTTCCGGTCATGCGTGTGCGCACCGCCACCAGCGATGGCGCGCACACGATATTGGGCGGAGTGCTTGAATTGTGGCGAATGGGTTCCTGGGACCTGGCGCTTATCGTGTTCGTTGCCAGTGTTGTGGTTCCCATGACCAAGCTGCTGGCCTTGTCTATCCTTATGGTAAAACAGCACTGGCAAGGAAGCGAGGTTCAGCGCCAGCGCACCAGGCTCTACGAGTTGATCGAGTTCATCGGACAGTGGTCCATGCTGGATGTATTCGTGGTGATCCTGATGACGGCGATGGCGAATTTTCCGGGGATATCCCAAGTCATAGCCGGTCCCGGGGCTGCCAGCTTTGGCATGGTGGTGATACTGACCATGCTCGCCACCATGAGCTACGACCCGCGTAGCGGCTGGGACAGGCGGGCGGAACGCATTAATGATGCACCTGAGAGCAGGCTAAAGAGAAGCGCATGACAGACCCCTCTACAACTTCGGAATCCGACGCGGACGGCAAGGCCGGCGAAGATGGCGGTGCGCGGCCCGCGGCCCTGCAGCCCGATGTGCGGCCCCGGCGGGAAGGAAGGATTTCCTGGATATGGCTGGTTCCACTGGTCGCGGCGCTGGTCGGCGCATCCCTGCTGGTGCGCAACTGGATGCATACCGGTCCCACAATCACCATAAGCTTCGAGTCGGCGGAGGGGCTGGAAATCGGCCAGACCAAGATTCGCTACAAGGACGTGGTCATTGGCGTGGTATCGGGCATCAAGGTGTCGTCCGATCGCTCAAAAGTATTGGTAAGCGCCGATCTTAATCGCGAAGGATCCGAATACATCACCCAGAAGGGCAGCCGCTTCTGGGTGGTGCGTCCGCGCCTGGGAATAAGCGGCGTGTCCGGCCTCGGAACCCTGCTGTCCGGCGCCTATATAAGCGTGGATGCGGCTGAGTCCAACAATGGCGACGATCCGGTCTATGAATTCGAAGGACTGGAAAAGCCGCCCGAAATCACCAGCGGGCGCCCCGGCACCCGCTATACCTTGTATGCCTCCGACCTGGGCTCGCTGGAAATCGGCTCTCCGGTTTATTTCCGGCGCATACAGGTCGGACGCGTCATCGGCTACGATCTTGACGAAGACGGAAAGTCGGTCAACATACAGGTCTTCATCGATGCGCCGAACGATAAGTTCGTCACGTCCGATACGCGGTTCTGGAACGCCAGCGGCATCAACCTTTCTCTTGATGCCGATGGCTTCAATGTGCAAACCGGCTCGCTGGTTTCCGTAATGGCCGGTGGCGTGGCCTTTGCATCCGTCAATGAGGCCAATACGGAACCGGCCAAGGCCGATAGCCGCTTTGCGCTGGGCGGGACCCGGGTCGAAGCCATGGCCGACCCGGACGGCCCGCCGTTCCCTATCGAGCTGCATTTTCAACAGTCGGTGCGTGGCCTGAAGGTGGGGGCGCCGGTGGACTTTCGCGGGCTGGAGCTGGGCAAGGTCATCGACATAGACCTGGAGTTCAACCGGAAGACCAAGCGCTTCTATGCGTTGGTGAAGGCCGAGCTGTATCCCTTGCGCTTTGGCGCCGTGTACGAGAACATGATGAAGATGGACACGGCCACCGGCTATCCGGGCGCGGTTCTGCTGGGGCCTCTGGTCAAGCATGGCCTGCGTGGACAGATACGCGCCGCCAATCTTTTGACTGGCCAGCAGTATGTGGCGCTGGATTTCTTTCCCGATGCCGAGCCGGCCGATTTCGATGCTAAACAGGTGCCGGTGATCATGCCTACCATTGCGGGCAATTTCGATCGCCTGCAACAGCAGATCAGCAGCATTGTAAGCAAGCTCGATGCCATCCCGTTCGAAGGCATCAGCAACGACCTGCGCTCGAGCCTGGCTTCCATGAACAAGCTTCTGAAGCGCTTCGAGGGCGAGCTGACTCCGCAGGCGGCCGCCATCCTGAAGTCAGCCCAGAAATCCCTCAAGCGCATCGATCAGGTATTGGCCGAGGATTCTCCCTTGAGCGGCAACGTTGAACGTACCCTGACCGAGATCAACGGCGCGGCCAAGTCGCTGCGCGCTTTGTCCGATTACCTGCGCACGAACCCGTCGGCGCTGCTTCGCGGACGGGCCTCGGATACCTTGACGGTCAGCCCATAGTGCCCCGCCCGTTTGATTCGCTTGGTCAATTTCGGTGCCCGGTACAGGACACCAGGAGATAGGCATGCATGGTTTGAAAATAACGATGGTCTTCCTGATGGCGGGGCTGCTTGCCGCATGCGCTAGCGGAAAACCCAGTCATTACTACACCTTGCTGGCATCCCCGGCGGCCGGGCAGGTTGCCGCGGCCAAAGGCGGCGCGCAACCGGAATACGCCATAAGCGTTCAGTCTGTCCAGGTGCCCGAACAAGTGGACAGGCCGCAGATCGTCGTGAGCGATCCGGGTTCCACGCAGGTGATGCCCCTGAACAGCTCCCTATGGGCTTCGCCCCTGCCAGATGAAATACGCAACGCGCTGTCCGACGATCTTTCCCGCCGTCTCGGCGTGCTCGACATTGCCGCAACTGGAGCGCCCGATTCCCTGCCGGTCTGGCGCATAAGCGTTCGTGTGCAGCGCTTCGATTCCCTGTATGGCGAACGGGCCCTGATTGATGCGACCTGGCGTCTGTCGCCGGTTCACCAGCCGGGAAAAAAGACCGTGCTGTGCCGGGCGGAAGCGCAGGTGACGGTGGAAGAGGGTATGTCAGCCCTCGTGGCCGGCCATCAGGCCGCCCTCCAAAAATTGGGCGCTCTCATCGCCAGCCAGTTGCAAGGAAGCCAGGCGACGAGTTCCGCCAACGGTCTAACCGTAAAAGGTTGTACCTTTTCCTAGTATTTTTATTAGGGGTTAACCTTAGTGTAAAAAAGGTGCAACCTGTGTAGTATTCCATACCGCTGGATATCGGATCGTTTTATGCGCCAGGCATAGGGCCGATTCCAGATGGCGGCATAGGAATACGGGTACACACATGGCAACAACGACACTGGGCGTCAAGGTCGACGAAACCTTGCGCGAACGCTTGAAAATCGCGGCCGTCAAGCTCGGCTGCACTCCGCATTGGCTGCATAAGCAAGCGTTGCTGGCTTATGTCGAGGCCATAGAGCGCGGACAATTGCCGGCCGAGATCGCGCATTTCGGCCCAGGCGATGGCGAATCCGAAGCCGGGGAGCTTCCCGCTCAGGATGCCTTGCCCCCCTTTTATGAATTTGCCCAGGACGTCCAGCCGCAATCGGTGTTGCGCGCCGCCATCACTTCTGCTTACCGGCGTCCGGAAACGGAATGCGTGCCTTTGCTGGTCGACCAGGCGCGTTGCGCCCAGCCGCGGGAAGTGCATGCCCTGGCCCGCCGCCTGGTGGAAACCTTGCGCGGCAAGCGCAAGGCCGGCGGCGTCGAAAGCCTGATCCAGGAATTCTCCCTGTCCAGCCAGGAAGGGGTCGCATTGATGTGCCTGGCCGAAGCGCTGTTGCGCATACCCGACCGGGCCACGCGCGATGCGCTGATCCGGGACAAGATCAGCCATGGCGACTGGCGTTCGCACATGGGCGAATCGCCATCCCTGTTCGTCAATGCAGCCACCTGGGGCCTGATGCTGACGGGCAAGCTTGTCAGCGTCAACAGCGAGCAATCCCTGTCCAAGGCCCTGACGCGCTTGATCGGCAAGGGCGGCGAGCCCCTGATCCGGAAGGGTGTCAATATCGCCATGCGCATGATGGGCGAGCAGTTCGTGGCGGGCCAGACCATTTCGGCGGCCATCGCCAACAGCCGCAAGCTCGAAGACAAGGGCTTCCGCTATTCCTACGACATGCTGGGCGAGGCCGCCACCACATCCGAGGATGCGGACCGCTACTACGCCTCTTATGTACAAGCGATACATGCCATAGGCAAGGCTTCGCAAGGCCGCGGCATCTACGAGGGGCCGGGCATTTCCATCAAGCTTTCCGCCCTGCATCCGCGCTATTCCCGCGCCCAGCACGATCGTGTGATGGCCGAGCTGTTGCCGCGGACCACCGAGCTGGCCAGGCTGGCCCGCAGCTACGACATCGGGCTGAATATCGATGCGGAGGAAGCGGATCGCCTGGAGATTTCGCTGGATATCCTGGAGGCCTTGTGCTTTGACCGCGAGCTTTCCGGATGGAACGGCATTGGTTTTGTGGTTCAGGCCTATCAGAAGCGTGCGCCGTTTGTCATCGATTATGTCATCGACCTGGCCCAGCGCAGCGGCCATAGGCTGATGCTGCGCCTGGTCAAGGGCGCCTACTGGGACAGCGAGATCAAGCGGGCGCAGGTCGATGGGCTGGAAGGCTATCCGGTCTATACCCGCAAAGTCTATACCGACGTCGCCTATCTGGCATGCGCGCGCAAATTGCTGGCCGCGCCCCAGGCGGTGTATCCGCAATTTGCCACCCATAATGCCCAGACCCTGTCGGCCATCTATCACATGGCGGGCCGCAATTATTATCCGGGACAGTACGAATTCCAGTGCCTGCACGGCATGGGGGAACCGCTGTACGAACTGGTGACCGGACCGGTGGCGCAGGACAAGTTGAATCGCCCCTGCCGCATCTACGCGCCGGTGGGCACGCACGAAACCTTGCTGGCCTATCTGGTGCGCCGCCTGCTTGAAAACGGCGCCAACACCTCGTTCGTCAACCAGATCGGCGACGAAGATGTTGCCGTGGATGTCCTGGTTGCCGATCCGGTTCAGGCGGCGGAACGCATCCAGCCTTTGGGCGCTCCTCATGACAAGATACCCTTGCCCCGCGATTTGTACCGGCAGGCCGATGGCCGGCCGAACTCCGCCGGCATCGATCTTAGCAACGAGCATCGCCTGGGCTCGCTGGCGGCGGCGCTGCTCAGCGGCGTCAGCCAGGACTGGCGCGCCTTCCCGTTATTGGCCGATGGCAGCTTCACCTGGGATGAGGCGCGGGCTGTTGCCGTGCGCAATCCGTCTGATAGCCGCGATATCGTGGGCCATGTCATCGAAGCGACTGACGCCGATGTCGGCAATGCCCTGGCGGCAGCGGACAATGCGGCGCCCATATGGGCCGCCACGCCCGTCACCGAACGTGCGCAGTGCCTGGTCCGCGCGGCGCAGATTCTCGAGGACGAGATGCAGCCCCTGCTGGGCCTGATCGTGCGCGAGGCCGGCAAATCGCTGTCCAATGCAATTTCCGAAGTCCGCGAAGCCGTCGATTTCCTGCGCTATTACGCCGCCCAGATCGAGCGTTCATTCTCCAACGATACCCATCGTCCCCTGGGCCCAGTGCTGTGCATCAGCCCGTGGAATTTTCCTCTGGCCATTTTTACCGGACAGATTGCGGCGGCCCTGGCGGCCGGCAACACAGTGCTGGCCAAGCCCGCCGAGCAAACCAGCCTGATTGCATCGGCGGCCGTATCCATTCTTCATCGGGCGGGAGTGCCCGCCGGCGCCGTCCAGTTGCTGCCGGGACGCGGGGAAACCGTGGGCGCCGCGCTGGTGGCCAGCCCCGTCGTGCGTGGCGTGATATTTACGGGTTCGACCGACGTGGCGCTGCTGATTTCCCGCAAGCTGGCCGACAGGCTGGACGACGCGGGGCATCCCATACCCCTCATTGCGGAAACGGGTGGCCAGAATGCCATGGTGGTGGACTCGTCCGCATTGGCCGAGCAGGTGGTATTCGATGTGCTGACTTCAGCCTTCGATTCGGCTGGCCAGCGTTGTTCGGCGCTGCGTCTGCTCTGCGTGCAGGAAGACTGCGCCGATCGCGTGCTGGCGATGCTGCGCGGCGCGATGCAAGAACTGCGTATCGGCAGGACGGATGTGCTGACGACCGATGTGGGGCCGGTCATCGATGCCGAGGCGCAGGCCGGCATACAGGCGCATATCAAGGCCATGCGTGAAGCGGGGCATAGAATCGATCAGCTCGACCTGGGCGCCGCATGCGGGCATGGGCATTTCGTGCCGCCGACCATCATTGAGCTGAATGCGGTATCGGAACTGAAGAAAGAGGTTTTCGGTCCCGTGCTGCATGTCCTGCGCTACAAGCGCCAGGATCTGGACGCGCTGATCGACGCGGTGAACGCGACGGGCTATGGCCTTACGTTCGGTGTGCACACCCGGCTCGACGAAACGGTTGCACGCGTGTCCGAACGGATACTTGCCGGCAATATCTATGTGAACCGGAATATCGTGGGCGCGGTCGTCGGTGTCCAGCCTTTTGGCGGCGAGGGCTTGTCGGGTACGGGACCCAAGGCGGGCGGCCCGCTGTATTTGCCGCGCTTGCTGTCGCGTCGGCCGCCGGGCTTGCCCGCCGGCTGCGAGATCGATTCCGCCAACCGGATCGCGGTGCAGACGCTTCCGGGTCCGACGGGAGAAAGCAATCTTTATCGCATCAAGCCGCGCGGCACGGTCCTGTGCGCGCCTATTACCGAAGCCGGCGCGCGCGCGCAATTCCAGGCCTGCTCCGATACGGGCAATGCCATGGTGGTGGTGGGCGGCGGCGCGGGGCGCGCCTTCTTCGCTGACTGCGATCCGGCGGGCAACACGGCCATTCGCCTTGCGGGGCAAGAAGAAATCGATAGCGGCGATTACGATGCCGTGCTGTTCGAGGGCGATAGCGATGCCTTGCGCGAACTGAACCGCACTGTGGCCGGCCGTAATGGCCCCATCGTTCCGGTCCAGGGCCTGAGCAGCGACGAATTGGCATCGGGCGGAGCCTATCGCCTGGAGCCGCTGCTAAGGGAAGTGTCGGTCTGCGTCAATACGGCTGCGGCCGGCGGCAATGCCAGCTTGATGATGGTGGGCTGAGCCGGCGCCGGCTGTGGTAAACGATTTTTCAGGGTTACGACCAATTACCGCTTGGTTGTGCTTTTGGTTTAATGCGGGGTGCAACCCGCGCTCGAGAATGACCGTATTCTCATCCACAAGGAGATAAACATGCAGTCCACCAAAGGATTCAAACTCTTGGCCGCCACGGCGGCCGTCATCGCGGGGTTCGCCCTAAGCCCGGCGCATGCCGCCGACACCGTGGTCAAGCTGGGCTTTGCCGCGCCGCTTACCGGTCCGCAGTCGCACTACGGCGAAGACATGAAAAACGGCCTTACGCTGGCGCTGGAAGAGGCCAACAAGCAGAACATACAGCTCGATGGCAAGACAGCCAAGTTCGAGCTGGTGACGCGCGACGATCAGGCCGATCCCCGCACTGCCGTGCAAGTGGCGCAGCAGATCGTCGATGAAGACGTGCAAGGCATATTGGGCCATTTCAATTCGGGCACCACCATTCCCGCATCGCGCGTATACAACGATGCGGGCCTGCCGCAGATCGCCATGGCGACCTCGCCGGAATATACCCAGCAGAACTACGACACCACTTTCCGCATGATGACCAGCGATACGCAGCAGGGCGCCGCGGCCGGTGAGTTCATCGTCAAGGACCTGAAGGCCAAGACAGTGGCGCTGATCGACGATCGCACCGCCTACGGCCAGGGGCTGGCGGATCAGGTGGCCAAAGCCGTGGAAGCCAATGGCGGCAAGGTCATTTCCCGCGAGTACACCACCGACAAGGCCAACGATTTCACCTCCATCCTGACCAATATCAAGTCCAAGGCTCCCGATGCCATCTTCTTCGGCGGCCTGGATGCGCAGTCGGGTCCGATGCGCCGCCAGATGGTCAGGCTGGGCATCAAGGCCCCGCTGGTTTCGGGTGAAATGACGCGCAGCGACACCTTCCTGAAATTGGCCGGCGATGCCGCCAACGGCACTTATGCGTCGCTGGCCGGCGTGCCCCTGAAGCAGATGGCCGCCGGCGAGAAATTCGAAGCCGACTACAAGGCCCGCTTCAAGGTCGAGCCGGGCGTGTATGCGCCTTATGCCTATGACGGTGCATGGAACATGATCACCGCCATGAAGGAAGCCGGCTCGGCCAAGCCCGAGTCCTATCTGCCCAAGCTGGCCGCCCTGCAGCGCACCGGCGCCACCAGCCAGAACATCGCCTATGACAAGAACGGCGACCTGAAGGAAATTTCCGTGACCATTTACGAAGTCAAGAACGGTAAATGGGAAATGGTCAAGACCATGGTAAGCAAGGCCAACTAAGCCTTCCGTCGTTCACGGGCCGGCTGCGGCCGGCCCAAGCCGCGAGTCCTAAAGCATGGATATCCTTCTACAACAGTTGATCAATGGCATTACCGTGGGCAGTGTGTATGCCCTGGTTGCCCTTGGCTACACCATGGTTTATGGAATCATAGGCCTGATCAATTTTGCCCATGGCGATGTCGTCATGGTGGGCGCCATGGTCGCGACCACACTGGTGGTCACGCTGATTGGCGCCGATCCGGGCAGCATATCGGCCTGGCTGGCCGTGGCGGCCGCCCTGTTGCTGGCCATACCCGTCTGCATGGCGCTGGGCTGGATCGCCGAGCGCTTCGCCTACCGGCCCTTGCGCCGGGCACCGCGCCTGGCGGCGCTGATTACCGCCATCGGCGTGTCCATCATTATCCAGAACATTGCGATGATGGTCTGGGGGCGCAATTACCTTAGCTTCCCGCACATCATTGAACCGAATATCTTCCAGATCAGCGGCGCGCGCATCAGCATGCTGCAGATCATCATCATACTGTCGGCAACCGCCATCATGGCCGGACTGCTGCTGGTGGTGCATCGCACCCGCCTGGGCACCGCCATGCGGGCCACGGCGCAGAATCGCGAAGTGGCCGGCCTGATGGGCGTCAATATCAATACCGTGATTTCCGCCGCCTTCCTGATCGGATCGGCGCTGGCCGCGGTGGCGGGGGTCATGATCACCACTTACTACGGAGTGGCCCAGTACACCATGGGCTTCATGCTCGGCCTGAAAGCCTTTACGGCGGCCGTGCTGGGCGGCATCGGCAACCTGGGCGGCGCCATGCTGGGAGGCCTGCTGCTGGGCGTGATCGAATCGTTGGGTGCCGGCTATATCGGCGATCTGACCAATGGCGTTTTCGGCAGCAACTACCAGGATGTCTTTTCCTTTATCGTGCTTATCCTGGTCCTGGTGTTCCGTCCGTCGGGACTTTTAGGTGAACGGGTGGGAGACCGCGCATGAGCTATTCCACTGTTTCCCGCAACGGCGGCATATCGCCCAAGATATGGCTGGGCATCGCCTTGTGCGGCCTGGTGCTGGCCGTGCTGCCCTTCGTATTGGGCATGGCCGGCCAGAGCTGGGTACGCACGCTTAACTTTGCCTTGCTGTATGTCATGCTGGCGCTGGGCCTGAACATTGTCGTCGGCTTCGCCGGCCTGCTGGACCTGGGCTATATCGCATTCTATGCGGTGGGCGCCTATGTCTGGGCCTTGCTGGCATCGCCTCATTTCGGCCTGCACCTGCCATTCTGGGTGGTGCTGCCGCTGGGCGTTCTGCTGGCGGCTTTCTTCGGCGCCATGCTGGGCGCGCCCACCTTGAAGTTGCGCGGCGATTACCTGGCCATCGTGACCCTGGGCTTCGGTGAAATCGTGCGCATCTTCATGAACAACCTGGATGCGCCCATCAATATCACCAATGGCCCGCAGGGCATCAACCGCGTCGACACGTTCTCGATCGGCGAATTCGCCTTCGGCCGCTCGCAATCGCTATTCGGCTTCCGCATCACGGGGCCTGAAAAATACTATTACCTGCTCCTGCTGCTGGTCATCGTCATCGTCGTCATCTGCGTGCGCCTGCAGAATTCACGCATAGGCCGAGCCTGGGAAGCCGTGCGCGAAGACGAAGTCGCCGCCAAGGCCATGGGCATCAATACGCGCAACATCAAGCTGCTGGCCTTTTCCATGGGCGCCAGCTTCGGCGGAGTGGCGGGCGCCATGTTCGCCTCCATGCAAGGCTTTGTCAGCCCTGAAAGCTTCAGCCTTACGGAATCGATCATGGTCCTGTGCATGGTTGTTCTGGGCGGCATGGGCCATATACCAGGCGTCATATTGGGCGCGATCATTCTTTCCGTTTTTCCGGAGCTGCTGCGGGCGGTGGTCGTGCCGGTGCAGCAGACGCTGTTCGGCGATGTAATCCTTGACCCTGAAGGCATACGCATGCTGCTCTTCGGTTTTGCTCTGGTGCTGGTCATGATCTTCCGTCCCGCAGGCCTATGGCCGTCGGCAACTCGGCGGCGCGAACTCACCGCCGCGAAGGAGGGCCAGGCATGATACAAGCCAATGTGAACACCGATGCGCGCTCCATGCCCGAATTGCTGCTGGTGGCCAACAAGCTGAGCAAGCGTTTCGGCGGCTTGCAGGCCTTGTCGGAAGTCAGCTTTTCCATTTGCAAGGGCGACATCTACGGTCTTATAGGGCCCAACGGAGCGGGCAAGACCACGCTCTTCAATGTGCTGACCAGCTTGTATGTGCCCGAGTCGGGCAACTGCAACTTCATGGGACACCAGCTTACCCGCCTGAAGCCGCACGAAATCGCCATCGTCGGACTGGCGCGCACCTTCCAGAACATACGCCTGTTCGGCAGCCTCAGCGCCATCGAGAACGTCATGATAGGGCGCCACATTCGCACCCGTGCGGGAGTGTACGGAGCCATCACGCGCAACAAGGCGACGCGCGACGAAGAGGCCGCCATCGAGCAGCGCGCGCACGAACTGCTTGAGTACGTGGGCATAGGCGAACGGGCCAACGACGTGGCCAGCTCTTTGCCGTACGGCGACCAGCGCCGCCTGGAAATCGCCCGGGCGCTGGCCACCGATCCCGCCTTGCTGGCGCTGGACGAGCCGGCCGCCGGCATGAACGCGTCGGAAACGGTGGTGCTGCGCCGCCTGATCGAAAAGATACGCGACGACGGGGTAACGGTATTGCTGATCGAGCATGACATGAAGCTGGTCATGGGCCTGTGCAATCGGGTGCTGGTGCTTGAATACGGCAAGGTGCTGGCCGAAGGCAAGCCGGCTGACGTCCAGCGCAATCCCAAAGTCATCGAGGCCTATCTGGGCGCCGGGGCGGCCGATCATGTACCTGCTGCGCCCGCCGGGCGCATTGCGGATCAAGCGCCGGTTGCCGACGGCAAGGGCGGGGAACTTTCATGAGCAATACCGATAATCTGCTGGAAATACGCCAGCTCGAAGTCGCCTACGGCGGTATCCGCGCGGTGCGCGGCATGGACTTGCGGGTCGAGCGCGGCGAACTGGTCAGCCTGATCGGCGCCAACGGGGCGGGCAAGAGCACGACCTTGCGCGCCATCTGCGGCCTGGTGCCGATTGCCGGCGGCGATATCCTTTACGAGGGCAAGTCGATTGCCGGCACGCCGTCTTATATGCTGGTGCGCGACGGCCTGGTGATGGTGCCCGAGGGACGGGGCATTTTCGGGCAATTGACCATAGAAGAAAATTTGGCGATGGGCGGATACAGCCGCAAGGATCAGGATGGCGTCAAGGCGGACACCGAGCATGTGTTCGAGCTTTTTCCGCGCCTGGCCGAAAGACGCCGGCAGTCGGCGGGCACTTTGTCGGGCGGCGAGCAGCAGATGCTGGCCATGGGCCGCGCGATGATTTCACGTCCCCGCCTGCTGTTGCTGGATGAGCCGTCGATGGGACTGGCGCCGCTGATGGTCGAGAAGATCTTCGAGGTGGTGCGCACCATCGCCGCGGAAGGCGTGACGATCTTGCTGATCGAGCAGAACGCCAAGCTGGCGCTGGAGACGAGCAGCCGAGGCTATGTGATGGAATCGGGGCGCGTGATTCTGGAAGGACCTTCGGATCAGTTGCTGGATGATCCGAAGGTGCGGGCGGCTTATCTGGGGGAAGAGGAAGCGGCCTAGTCGGACCTTCCCTGCTTTTATCGCTTGGTTCTTGAGCAGGCGGGATGGCGGGGGCCGGGGCCTGCTCACCGTCCGCGGTCCCGTTCCGGGACTA
>JBEBYL010000047.1:0-13810 GCA_040391135.1 Pusillimonas sp.
AGCGCTACGTTGACATCGTAGAGGTCGCTGGTTCGAATCCAGTACTGCCTACCAAATACCAAAAAACCCGCAATGCGTATGCCTTGCGGGTTTTTCATGCGCGTTCTGATTGAGATAAGGGCTTTTTTGCAACATACCGCTATGTCATGGCGCATGGACCGGGTTATTTCAGGGCAGAGCGGGCCGCCGGATTCCCCGCAGGTGTTACACTGAAGAAACGAATTATTATTTGATGATAGCCGATACAAGCATGAACTCTACGCGAACTACGACCTGGCATTTCTAGACGTCGCCGCGTACTGTTTTTCAGCTGACCAGCAAAATCAACATACCCAAAACGCGGCACTGGCCGCGTTTTTGCATTTTCAGGATGTCTTTATGGTTCAGATCACTTTGCCCGATGGTTCGCAGCGCGAATTTCCCGGTCCCGTTTCCGTCAGCGATGTTGCGCATTCCATAGGCACCGGCCTGGGGCGCGCCGCGCTGGCCGGACGTGTCGCGGTGGATGGCGCGGAACCCCGGCTGGTCGACACCAGTTTCGTCATGGAGCGGGACAGCCAACTGGCCATCATTACGGCCAAGGACCCCGATGGCCTGGATCTGATCCGCCACTCGACGGCTCATTTGCTGGCCTATGCCGTCAAATCCTTGTTTCCCGATGCGCAGGTCACGATAGGCCCGGTCATCGAAAACGGCTTCTATTACGACTTCTCCTATAAAAGGCCTTTCACGCCCGAGGACCTGGAAGCCATCGAAAAGAAGATGGCCGAGCTGGCCAGGAAGGACGAAACCGTAAGCCGCGAA
The DNA here is from genome assembly GCA_040391135.1 of Pusillimonas sp. GTDB lineage: Bacteria > Pseudomonadota > Gammaproteobacteria > Burkholderiales > Burkholderiaceae_B. The sequence goes on from JBEBYL010000047.1 coordinate 805, forward strand.
GAATGGCTGCGCGATGATGCCGTCGAGTATTTCAAGGGCATAGGCGAGCATTACAAGGCCGAGATCATTGCGTCGATTCCATCCAACGAGCCCATCAGCCTGTATCGCGAAGGCGACTTCATCGACCTGTGCCGCGGTCCTCATGTCCCTTCCACGGGCAAGCTCAAGGTATTCAAGCTGATGAAGGTGGCCGGCGCCTATTGGCGCGGCGACAGCAAGAACGAGATGCTTCAGCGCATCTATGGCACGGCCTGGGCGACCAAGGAAGAACAGGCCGCCTACCTGACCATGCTGGAAGAAGCCGAGCGGCGCGATCACCGCAAGCTGGGCCGCGAGCTGGACCTGTTCCACTTCCAGGAAGAGGCGCCGGGCCTGATCTTCTGGCATCCAAAAGGCTGGACCCTGTGGCAACAGGTTGAACAGTACATGCGTACGGTCTACCAGCAAAACGGATATCAGGAAGTCAAGGCGCCGCAGATTCTGGACTTGTCGCTGTGGAAGAAAACCGGCCACTGGGACAACTACGCCGAGAACATGTTCACCACCGAGTCCGAGAACCGCACCTATGGCTTGAAGCCCATGAACTGTCCCGGCCATGTGCAGATATTCAATGCGGGACTGCATTCCTACCGCGAACTGCCGATACGCTATGGAGAGTTCGGGCAATGCCACCGCAACGAACCTTCGGGCTCGCTGCACGGCATGATGCGCGTGCGCGGTTTCACTCAGGACGATGGCCACATTTTCTGCACCGAGGATCAGTTGCAGGACGAGTGCGCGGACTTTACGGCTTTGCTGCAGAAGGTCTATGCCGACTTCGGGTTCACCGAGATTCTGTATAAGGTCGCCACCCGCCCCGACAAGCGCATAGGCTCGGACGAGGTCTGGGACAAGGCCGAGCAGGCGCTCATGGAAAGCCTGGACCGTACGGGCTGCAAGTACGAGGTGTCCCCCGGAGAGGGCGCATTCTATGGCCCGAAGGTGGAATACACCCTGAAGGACGCCATCGGGCGGCATTGGCAATGCGGCACGATACAGGTCGATTTCTCCATGCCGCAGCGCCTGGGCGCCGAATACGTGGATGCCGCCGACCAGCGCAAGACGCCGGTCATGCTGCATCGGGCCATCCTGGGTTCGCTGGAGCGCTTTATCGGCATGCTGATCGAGAACCATGCCGGCGCCATGCCGGCCTGGCTCTCTCCCGAGCACGCGGTGGTGTGCTGCATTTCCGAAGCCTCGGCGTCTTATGCCGAGGAAATCGCCCTAAGCCTGAAAAAACAAGGGTTTAGAGCCGGTTCCGATTTGCGTGGTGAAAAAATCACCCGTAAAATCCGTGAACACAGTATGCAAAAAATACCGTACATTCTGGTGGTGGGCGAAAAAGAACGCGAAACCGGCCAAGTGGCGGTACGCGGGCGTGGCGGTGTCGATCTGGGCGTGATGCCGTTGAACGACTTTACCGCGCGCCTGCAAAACGAAATCGATTCCCGTCATAATGGCGGGGAAGCCGGACAGGCCTGATTTTTTTATCAATTCTAGGAGTCTTAGACATCGCAACCGAAAAACCACATCGCATCAATGGTGAAATCCGCGTCCCCGAGGTGCGACTTATTGGAGTAGATGGCGAGCAGCTAGGGGTGGTTAAAACCTCCGATGCTCTCCACCTGTCAGAACAGAACGAAGTGGATCTGGTCGAAATTGCACCCAATGCAGAGCCGCCAGTTTGCCGCCTGATGGATTACGGCAAGTTCAAGTATCAAGAACAAAAACGCCAGCAAGAAGCTCGCGCCAAGCAAAAAATCATCCAGGTCAAGGAAGTCAAATTCCGTCCCGGAACCGATGAAGGCGACTACCAGGTCAAGCTGCGCAATCTGCGCCGCTTCATCGAGGAAGGCGACAAGGCCAAAGTGACCCTGCGCTTCCGCGGCCGCGAAATGGCTCACCAAGAGCTTGGCATGCGCGTGCTCGAGCGCGTGCGCGACGACCTCGTCGAACTCTGCCAGGTCGAAGCCATGCCCAAACTGGAAGGCCGTCAAATGGTCATGGTCCTTGCGCCGCGCAAGAAGGCGACGCCGGGCAAGACCGGCGAATCCGCCGGCTGACCCGACTCCCACACATCCGATCCATCGGTCCGGCCCGATGGATCGGATACACGCAGGTGCCTTATGCACGTATTGTTCATTATCGATCCCTTGCCCGCCCTCAAGGCCTACAAAGATTCGTCCGTGGCCATGATGCGCGCGCTCGCATCCCGCGGCCACACGCTCAGCGTGGCCTACCAGAGCGGCTTGTTCATTGACGAAGGGGTGGTCAAGGCGGCGGCGACGGGAATCGATCTCGTGGCCGGCGCCGACTTGCACGGCCATGCGTGGTGGCGCGAAAGCAAACCTCGCCGGGATGCGCTCTTGTCGGAGTTCGATGCGGTGCTCATGCGCAAGGATCCGCCTTTCGACATGGAATACGTGTACGCCACGCATCTGCTCGAATATGCGCAGGCCCAAGGCGCCCGGGTATTCAATTCCGGCGCCGCCATACGCAACCATCCAGAAAAACTCGCCATCACCGAATTCGCCGAGTTCACCTCGCCGACCTTGGTGACCAGCGACATGGCCCGCTTGCGGGCTTTCCATGCCCAGCACCGCGACGTCATTGTCAAGCCGCTGGACGGCATGGGCGGCACGGGAATATTCCGCCTGCAGGAAGTCGAGCCCAATCTCGGCGCCATCCTGGAAACGCTGACCGACAACGGGGCGCGTACCATCATGGCGCAACGCTATATTCCCGAGATCGTCCATGGCGACAAGCGCATCCTGCTCATTGCCGGTCAGCCCGTGCCTTATTGCCTGGCGCGCATCCCGCTGGCCGGGGAGACCCGCGGCAACCTGGCGGCGGGCGGCAGGGGAGTCGCACAGCCTCTGACCCCGCGCGACCTCGAAATTGCGCAGGCTATCGGTCCCCGCCTGCATGATCGCGGCCTGCTGCTGGTTGGCCTGGATGTCATCGGCGACTACATCACCGAAATCAATGTCACCAGCCCGACCTGTTTCGTCGAGATCACCGAGCAAACCGATTTCGACGTGGCCGGCCATTTCGCGGCGGCGCTCGAACAGGCGGTAGGTGCTTGAATGGCCCGCATCGTATTGGTCATGCATGAACCACTGGGCGCGGCTTTTGCGGCCTGCGCCGAACACGTGCTGGGCCACAGCGCCGAACTGACCGTGTTCGACGTCGCTCCCGATGCGGATCCCGAGTCGCAAGTCACTCTCCTGGCCAGGCAGTTGCTGGGGACTCCCGACGAGGCCACGCTGGTGCTTTGCGATATATTCGGCGCGACGCCGTTCAATATTGCCAAGCGCGCCCTTAAGCTGGCCATCGAGCGAGGCTTGACCGCTCATCTCATTACCGGTACAAATTTGTGCATGGTCCTGAAGGCGCTTACGGAGCAACAGGAAAATCCCGACAAGCTCAGCGAAAGCGTCCGGCTGGGAGCATTGCGAGGCATTGTCAATGCCGACCAGACCTGCTGATCCGCAACGCTGGTTTTTGCATCTCAAAAAAAGTAAAGAGCCCTATGCCCTCCGTCGACATCGTCATCAGCAACAAACTGGGCCTGCATGCCCGCGCCGCCGCCAAGCTTACCCAGCTGGCGGGCCGGTTCAATAGCGAAATTTTCATCGCGCGCGGCGCGCAGCGCGTCAATGCCAAGAGCATCATGGGCGTCATGATGCTGGCCGCCGGAATGGGTGTTACCGTCAAAGTCGATGCGCAGGGCGCCGATGCCGAGCAGGCGCTGCTCGATATCCAGTCCTTGTTCGAGAACAAGTTCGGCGAACAGGAATAGCTTTTTCCTTCGGATTGCGCCGCCCATGACCCTCAATACTCCTCTTGAACCGCCGGGCCTCTGCGCCATGCTGTGCATGCAGGGCCAGGGGGTGGTCAAGGGTTACGCCATAGGCAGGGCGGCGGTCATGAGCGCCGCCGCGCTGGAGGTAGCCCATTATCGCATTGCGCCCGAAGACGTCGAGCCCGAATGCGAGCGCCTGAAAAGGGCGCTGGCGACGGCCAGCGAGGATCTGCAGCTTATCGCCAGCACACTTCCCGACGATGCGCCGCGCGAGCTGGGCCCTTTGCTGACCGTGCACAGCATGCTGCTGGACGATCCCATGCTGTTGCAGCAGACCTGCGCTCTCATTGTCGAGCGGCATTACAACGCCGAATGGGCGCTTACCAGCCAGGGACAGATATTGGCCGAGCAGTTCGGCATGATGGAAGACGAATACCTGCGCGAGCGGGGCGGCGATATCCGCCAGGTCATCGAAAGGGTGTTGCGCGTCCTGTCCGGATCCACGGCTTTGCTGCCCAATTTGTCAGCCGGCGACTCCAACGATCCGCTTATTGTCGTGGCGCGCGATATTTCGCCGGCCGATATGCTGCGCCTGCGCGGCGGCCGGTTCGCGGCTTTCCTGACCGACCTGGGCGGGCCCACGTCGCATACCGCCATTGTGGCGCGCAGCATGAACGTGCCGGCTGTGGTGGGACTGGGGCACTTCCGCGCCCTGGTGCGCGATGGCGATACGCTGGTGGCCGACGGCTTTTCGGGGACAGTGCTGGTCAATCCGCCGGAAAGCGTGCTGCGGGAATACCGCGAACGGCAAGCCGAGTATGCGCGCGAACGCGCCGAGCTTGCCTTGCTGCGCCATGCCCCGGCCGTTACGCTGGACGGCATCGCCATCAAGCTTGAAGCCAATATCGAGTTGCCCGAAGAAGCCGCCGCCGCGATGGAAGCGGGCGCCGACGGCATAGGCTTGTTCCGCAGCGAATTCCTGTTCATGGGCCGCCACGACCTGCCTACTGAGGAAGAGCAATACCAGGCCTATTCCTCGGTGGTCAAGACCATGGCGGGCCGGCCCGTCACGATACGCACGCTGGACCTGGGCGCCGACAAGAATCTGGATGGCGACGTCACCGTGGCGACCAATCCCGCCCTGGGGCTGCGCGCCATACGGTATTGCCTGGCCAATCCCGAGATCTTCGCCACGCAGTTGCGGGCGCTGCTGCGCGCCTCGCTGCATGGGCATGTGCGCATCCTGATTCCCATGATTTCGCATATCCACGAAGTCCATGCCACGCGCGTCGCCATCGATTCGGCCTGCGCCGAGCTCGATGCGCGCGGCGAACCTTATGCCCGCAATATTTCCCTGGGCGCCATGGTCGAGATTCCCGCCATCGCCATTGCCATCGAACCTTTTGTCGAGACGCTGGACTTCCTGTCCATAGGCACGAACGACCTGATCCAATACACCCTGGCCATCGATCGGGGCGACAGCGAAGTGGCCGATTTGTACGATCCCATGCATCCGGCCGTGTTGCGGCTTATCGCGCATACCATCAACGCGGGCGAGCGCGCGGGCAAGCCGGTGGCGGTCTGCGGCGAGATCGCCGGCGATTCCCGGGTCACTCGCATGCTGCTGGGTTTGGGCCTGACCGAATTCTCCATGCATCCGCAGCAATTGCTCGACGTCAAGAAAGAAATTCGGCAGGCCCATTCGAATGCATTGCGAGTCAAGGTGGCGTCGGCGCTGAACCGGGCGGAACGCATCGATCTGGCCACCTTGTCGGGTTAGCGCCGCAGTTGCTAGCGCTGGTACGCGGTCTCGCCATGCGAATGAATATCCAGGCCCTCGCGCTCCATATCGGCGGGAACACGCAGGCCGCACACCTTGTCAGCAATGAAGTAGGCAATGAAGGCCACCACGGCGGACCACACGACGGTGATCAGCACGCCTTCCAATTGCAGCCACACCTGATGCGGGATGGCTCCCAGCGTTTCCAGCCCAGGCCCTCCCAGAGGACGTGCATTGAAGATGCCGGTCAGCAGTGCGCCGACTATGCCGCCAACCCCATGGATGCCGAACACGTCCAGCGTATCGTCCGCGCCCAGCAGGCGTTTCAATCCATTGACACCCCAAAGGCAGACTGCGCCCGTGACGATGCCGATGATCAGCGCGCCCCCCGGGCCAACCAGGCCCGCCGCGGGCGTGATCCCCACCAGGCCGGCAACCGCGCCCGAGATCGCGCCCAGCAGGGACGGCTTGCCCTTGTACTTCCATTCGACCAGCACCCAGGCCAGGATGGCGCCCGCGGTGGCAATCACGGTGTTGAAGAAGGCCAGGGCGGCGGTTTCGTTGGCGCTCAGCGCCGAACCCGCATTGAAGCCGAACCAGCCCACCCACAGCAGTGATGCGCCTATCATGGCCATCGGCAGGTTATGCGGCTGCATCGATTCGCGGCCGTAACCCACCCGCTTGCCGATGAAGTAGGCGCCCACCAGAGCGGCCACGCCGGAATTGATGTGGACCACGGTGCCGCCGGCGAAATCCAGCGCGCCGCGTTCCAGCAGCCAGCCACCGGGTCCCCAGACCATATGGGCGATGGGAATATAAGCCAGGGTCAGCCAGATAAGCGTGAAAAGCAGTACGGCCGAATAGCGCGCCCGCTCGGCGAAACCGCCCACGATCAGCGCGCAGGTGATGCCGGCGAAAGTCGCCTGAAAGGTGGCGAAGCTGAGTTCCGGAATGCTGCCCGCCAGCGCGAATTTCTGCGTGCTCAAATCAAGCATGCCGCTGAACAATACGCGGGAGAAGCCGCCCACGATGGCATTGCCTTCCGTGAAGCTGAGCGAATAGCCATAGACGAACCATATGACCAGTGCCAGTGCAAAGGTGGAGAGCACCTGGATCAACACCGACAGGACATTTTTTGCCCGGACCAGGCCGCCGTAAAACAGCGCCAGGCCAGGCACCACCATGAGCAATACAAGCAGGGTCGAAACGCTTACCCACGCCAGATCGGCTTTATCCATTTTCTTACTCCAGAAGATCAGTAGGGCGCCAGGGCCGCGCCATATCGGCCGCCGCGACGCATGAGCTTGTTATCAAAAGCTTGCGGTTCCCGGGGGCTAGAGGGCGTTTTCACCCGATTCGCCGGTACGTATGCGTATGGCCTGCTCGATGGGGGTGACGAATATTTTGCCGTCGCCGATTTTTCCCGTGTGGGCCGCCGTGCAAAGGTTTTCGATGGCTTGCTCGACCATATGCTCGGATACGGCCATTTCAAGGCGCAGCTTGGGCAGGAAGTCGACGGTGTATTCAGCGCCACGGTACAGCTCCGTATGGCCCTTTTGGCGGCCGAAGCCTTTGACTTCAGTGACGGTCATGCCCTGTATGCCGATATCGGACAGGGCTTCCCGGACTTCATCCAGCTTGAAAGGTTTGATGATGGCGGTAATCAGCTTCATTGCGGTTCCTCGTGAGGTTGACGACCAGGTTTACGCAATTAGCATGCCAATTTTTCACGGACAGCCATCCCCTGGCGGGTACGGTCCACGTACTGGGCGCATGAGGCCGCCGCCGCTTGTGGGCAGAGCCCGGAATCCGCCGTAGGCATCATCGTGGTGCGGTGCAAGGCGCCTATGCACCAATCTGGAGCGCGCATCCCTCGTGCACAAATCTGTAACAAAACATCGGCCAGACGGAGGGTTTGTATCTTTGTGTATGGCTCCAAGGCAAGGGCCGAAAAGCGTAAGCCCTGGGGCCAGAAGGCATTTCAGCGAAAATCAATCCGAATAAAAAATATTATTGAAATCAGGATTTACACTAGGTTGGGGTGCCTGGCGCTTTCTGTGGCTAACATTGTTACCAAGCCAGTTGTAACAAGCTCGCTGCTGGATCGTTAGTCGCACCGGTGCCAGCCAAGACATATCCGCGACTCTGCATAAGAGAGGAATATCATGGAAAAGACTCGTACACATCTAGCCCTTATCGCTATGGTCGCTTCAATGAGTCTGCTAGCTGCATGCTCGAAGGGCGAGGACACGAATCCGCCGGCCGACGGCGCGCCAGGAGTAGAGACTCCGGCCCCGGCCCCCGCGCCTGCACCCGCTCCTGCTCCTGAGCCGGCCCCCGGCACGTCGCCCAGCGACACTCCGACTCCCGCACCGTCCTCCAGCGAAGGCAGCACAATGAAAGAGTCCGCCAAGCAGGCGGCCAACACCATTTCCGACAAGGCGGTCGAATTGAAGGACAGCGCCGCCCAGAAGGCCGGCGAAATGGGTGATGCCATCAAGGAAGGCGCGGCCAAGGCCGACCAGGCCATCCAGGATTCGGTCGGCAACAAACAGGCGAACGGAACCACTCCGTCCACCGAATCCAAGCCTTAAGCGGCTTTGCCTGATACGATGTGCCGCGATGCGGCGCATCGGCGGCGGAACGAGCCTTCAGGGGCTCGTTTTTTTTATTACACTACAGACTGACGTCCACGGAGAGTGCCATGATTAACCGCAGCGATTGGTTTGAAGACTTCCAGAAAAACATGTCCGAGCTCATCGCCAAGAGCCCGGCCGCCGATATCGAGCGCAACGTCAAGGCCATGATGGCGCAAACCTTCGCCCGCATGGACCTGATCACCCGCGAGGAATTCGACGTCCAGGCGCAACTGCTGGAGCGAGCCATGACACGGATCACGGCCCTGGAGTCCAGGGTCCAGGCCCTGGAAGGCCGGCCCGACACGCCCTTGCAAGCCGGCTCCACCACGGGCCCGGTCTAGCCGGCGGACGGCCCGGCGGGCCGGCAGCCGCCTGCGTTCCATCCATTGGCAAGCCAGGCCGCCCGGTACAAAACTTGCTTGCCCTCCTGGTTCGGGCTTATTCAACCAGGAGGAGACGGTGGACATCATTGATCAAGAATTGCCCAGGAGGCTGCGCATCCTGACCTGGCATGTTCACGGGAATTATCTGTATGCCTTGTCGCAGGTGCCTCACGATTTCGTGATTCCCGTGCGCGGCGACGGCATCCCGGGCTATTCGCCGCTGGGCAGCAAAATTCCCTGGGGCAAGAACATCACGGAGATCCCGGCCGAGGAAATCGCCACGCAAGAGTTCGACTGCGTTATCTATCAGTCCAGAACCGCCTACGAAGAAGACGCGCCCCTGCTGCTTACCGCCGCGCAGCGGGCTTTGCCCAGCATTTATATCGAACACGATCCGCCGCGTCCCTACCCGGTGGATACCGTGCATTGCTTCCGGCATGATTGCGGTGTGCTGGTGCATGTGACGCACTACAACGCCCTTAATTGGGACGCCGGCGATATGCCGACGCGTGTGATCGAACATGGCGTGCCCGTCGATCCAAGCGTCTCATACACCGGCGAGCGGGCGGCGGGCATCACGGTCATCAACGGCTTGCCCGGACGAGGGCGGCGCATGGGAGCGGATCTGTTTGCCTGGAGCCGCCAGCGCGTTCCGCTGGATCTGATCGGCATGCAGAGCGAACAGATGGGCGGCCTGGGCGAAGTCTCCAATTTGAGCGTCGCCGCGGCGATGGCGCCATATCGGTTTTTCTACACGCCTATCCGGTACACCAGCCTGGGCCTGGCCCTGGTGGAAGCCATGCTGATCGGCATGCCGGTAGTGGGCGTTGCGGCAACAGAGCTGCCCACCGTCATCGTCAACGGCGAAAACGGTTTTGTGCATACCGACAAGGACTTGATCGTCGATGTCATGCGGCGGCTGATAGCCGATCCGGAGCTTGCACGCCGCTGGGGCGAGGCGGGGCGCCAGACCGCGATGCGGCGTTTCGGCATGGACCGATACATTGCGGATTGGCTGGACGTGATCGGGCAGGTGACTGCCGGCCGGAGGGTTATGGCCGCCACCGCCGCCGCGCCGTAATCCCAGCCCAAGTGCGGCGCATCGCCCAATCAGCCGCGCTACGTTGTTCTTCCGGGTAGTAGCCGCCTGCGATCAATCCATCCGTCTGGCCTTCCACGCCCAAGTTCCAGCGCCATACTGGCGGCTGATGGAAACTTGGCGGGGTGCTTCATGTCTCTAGCGGTCTTGGCAAGCCGGGCGCTATGCGGCCTTCAGGCTTACGCGGTGCGCGTCGAAGTCCATGTCGGGCATGGCCTGCCGGCATTCCATGTGGTCGGCTTGCCCGACGCGGGCGTGCGCGAAAGCCGCGAGCGGGTGCGTTCGGCCATAGTCAGCAGCGGCTTCGAGTTTCCCGCCGGCCGCATCACGGTCAATCTGGCGCCGGCCGATCTGCCCAAGGAGTCCGGGCGCTACGATCTGCCCATTGCGCTGGGCGTGCTCCTGGCATCGGGCCAGGTCCCGCCCGATGGCGCGGCCGACACTCAACCCGACTTGCAGAACTATGTCTTTGCCGGCGAACTCTCGCTGACCGGCGCCATTGTTTCGGTCGGCGCACCGTTGGCTATTGCTCTGGCTGTCGCCCGAGGCGATCCGGGCGCCATCCTGGTGCTGCCGGCCGATTCCGCCCCGATGGCCGCAAGAGTTCCCGGCCTGACCGTTCTGGCGGTGGGCAGCCTTGCGGACGCCGTCAGCCATTTCGCGGGTGGCGAGCCACTGCCCATTGCCGTGCCCGCGCGGCAGCCCGCGGCCGCAAGGGCCGCTCCCTGCCTGTCCGACGTGCGCGGCCAATCAGCGGCGCGCCGGGCGCTGGAGATCGCGGCGGCGGGAGGCCACAGCCTGCTGATGTCGGGTCCGCCAGGTACGGGCAAAAGCATGCTGGCGCATCGGCTGCCCGGCCTGCTTCCACCGCTGGACCCCGAACAAGTGCTGGAAGTCGCGGCGCTGGCGGGGCTGGGCGGACGGGAACCCGCCTGTTCCGATCTGCCGCCTTTCAGATCGCCCCATCACACGGCGTCCGTGCCGGCGCTGGTGGGTGGGGGCGCGTACCCCCGGCCGGGGGAAATCAGCCTGGCCCACCATGGCGTGCTTTTTCTTGACGAGTTGCCCGAGTTCCAGCGCCGGGTGCTTGAGTCGCTGCGTGAACCGCTGGAAACCGGCTGCGTATCCATAGCCCGGTCGTCGCGCACGCTGACATTTCCCGCGGCCTTCCAGTTGGTGGCCGCCATGAATCCCTGTCCTTGCGGGTGGCTGGGACATAAAAAGAAGAACTGCCGGTGCACGCCCGACATGATCGAGGCCTATCGCAACAAGCTATCTGGTCCACTGCTGGACAGGGTGGATCTGCAGATAGCCTTGCCGCCGGCGGAGCCGGGCTGGATAGACCTTCCGCAAGGCGAAGCCTCCGAACCCGTCCGGATGCGCGTGCAGCGCTGCCGCGAGCGGCAATGGCGGCGGCAGAAAACCACCAATGCACGGCTTGGGGCTGATGAGATACAGCATTACTGTCCCTTGGACGACGATGGCAGGAAACTGCTGAGCCAAGCCATGGAGCGCTGGAGCTGGTCGGCGCGCGTCATGCATCGCAGCTTGCGCGTGGCGCGCACCTTGGCGGACATGGCGGAACAGGACGGAATCGGTTCACTGCATATCGCCGAGGCCATCCAATACCGCCAGCCCTGGGGCTGACCGCGCCGGCTTGCCCGATATTGGCGCACCCGCCCGAAATCGGGCGTGGCTTGCCTCATTGCGAGGCGTGAAGGTTGGTATAAAGGACGCGCTACCCTTGCTGGCGGATGTTTCAAGCCTGTAAAACATGGCATGGGATTTGCGTTTGGAAACATTGATCCACTGTCCGTCAATGTCATTCCAAGGAGTATTTCATGGTCCGTTCCACTCTTACGCTATCGGTAGCCGTCCTGGGTCTGTTGGCCGCCGCCAATGCAGGCGCGCAAGCGGCCAACGACCCCGCAGCCGGCGCTTCCGCGCCGCAGTCCGACTTCACCCTTAGCGCCAACGTGTCGCTGGCCAGCCAGTATCGCTATCGCGGACTGATGCAAAGCAATAACAAGCCGGCGATCCAGGGCGGATTCGACCTGAAGCATGCCAGCGGTTTCTACCTGGGGAACTGGAACTCCAGCATAAGCTGGCTTTCCGACGCCGATCCCGAAGTGTCGTCGTCGGTCGAAATGGATTTCTACGCGGGCTATACGCGGCAAATCTGGGGCGACTTGTCCTTCGACGTCGGCGTGCTGCACTACTATTATCCGGGCAGCTATCCGGGCGGCTTCACCAAGCCGGACACCACCGAGGGCTATCTGGGATTGGGCTACGGACCGGTAACGTTCAAGTATTCCCATTCGTTCACGAATCTGTTTGGCGTGCCCGACTCCAAGAACAGCCAGTATTATGATCTTTCCGGCAGCTTCCCCACTGGCGTGTGGGGGCTGGCGCTGAACGCGCATGTGGGCTATCAGAAGGTCAGGAATCTGGACGACGGCTCGTACACGGATTGGTCGGTGGGCCTCAAGAAAGAATGGGATGGTGGCTTTACAACAACACTGGCCTATGTCGATACGAACGCCGACCGGAATGTCTACACCAGCGCCAAGGGCAAGTATCTGGGGCGTTCCGCGGCGATCCTGACGCTGACGAAGGCCTTTTAAGGGGAAGAGCGCTCGGCGCCCTGGACGGCCTCAGCCTGGTTGCCGGTGTCCGCCGGGCCGGGGAACGGTGCTTTGGGCGCCGCTTTCCTGGCCCGGCCTGCTTTGTGCGTTAGACAAACGACAGGAATTCATCATATAATCAAGGGCTTTCCTAATCCCTTGGCGGGAAGGTGGAAAGAGGGCTTTGTTGAGCCCGGAAGTACCAGAAGTGGATGTCGGGTCTTGCAAGCGCAGCCAGTATTTTGCCGTCAAAGCCAGGTGTTTTGGCCGGTTCGGATGCCACCTGCATTCATAATCAATAACAGAGTTACATCATGCCTAAGATGAAAACCAAGAAAGGCGCTGCGAAGCGCTTTAAGGTTCGCGGTAGCGGGTCTATCAAGCGGGGCCAGGCGTTCAAGCGCCACATCCTCACCAAGAAAACAACCAAGAACAAGCGCCAGCTGCGCGGTTCTGCCGCGGTGCACGACGCAGACGTCGCCTCGGTCAAGGCAATGATGCCTTTCGCTTGATTACCGGAGATCTACTATGCCTCGCGTAAAACGCGGCGTTACTGCCCGTGCCCGTCACAAAAAAGTTATCAAAGCAGCAAAAGGTTATCGCGGCCGCCGCGGTAATGTATTCCGCATCGCCAAAC
>JBEBYL010000048.1:0-13246 GCA_040391135.1 Pusillimonas sp.
TGCAACCGATCGCGAACATGAATCCGCGCGCGCTGTTGCACCAGTCGGCACCCAGCGCCATGACCCGGGCCATGTCGAAGGCGCTGATGATCTTGCCCGATGCGCCCAGCTTTATCTGTTCGCGCAGGCCTATGCCGACCAAGGTGTTGTGCACCAGGCGCAGCCCTTCGCGCAGCGGTGTTCCCACGTGGTCGACGAACTCGATGGGCGCCGCGCCGGTGCCGCCTTCCGCGCCATCGACCACGATGAAGTCCGGCGTGATGCCGGTCTTGAGCATGGCTTTGGCAATGGCGAACCACTCCCAGGGATGGCCGATGCACAGCTTGAATCCGACGGGCTTGCCGCCGGACAGCGTACGCAGGCGCGCTATGAAATGCATGAGTTCGATGGGGGTGGTGAAGGCGCTGTGCTTGGCAGGCGAATTGCAGTCTTGCCATACGGGTACGCCCCGCGCCTCGGCGATTTCGGGAGTCACTTTTGGACCAGGCAGTATGCCGCCGTGGCCTGGCTTGGCCCCTTGCGACAGTTTGATCTCTATCATCTTGATGCTGGGCAGGCGGGCGCGGCTGGTAAAGATTTCCTCGGAAAAATTTCCCTTTTCATCGCCGCAGCCGAAATAGCCCGATCCGATGTTCCAGATAAGGTCGCCCTGGTGTTCCAGGTGGTAGCGGCTGACGCCGCCCTCGCCGGTGTCGTGGGCGAAGTTGCCTAGCGCCGCTCCTTTGTTAAGCGCCAACACCGCATTGGCCGAGAGGGCGCCAAAGCTCATCGCCGATATGTTCAGCGCCGATAGGGAGTAGGGCTGGGTGCAATCGGGACCGCCGACCGTGATGCGGAAATCGCTGGTCTCGGGGTGCGCCGGTTCCATCGAATGGTTGATCCATTCGTAGTCGGTGCGATAAACATCGCCCTGTGTGCCGAAGGGGCGCTTGTCGATCTGGCGCTTGGCGCGCTGATACACCAGCGAGCGGTCCACGCGGGAGAACGGCAGCGAGGTGGTGTCGTCCTCGAAGAAGTACTGCCGCATTTCAGGGCGTATGGATTCGAACAGGAAACGCAGGTTGCCGATCACCGGGTAATTGCGCCGGATGGCATGCCGGGTTTGCCGCAAATCCCACATGCCCAGGACCGTCAGCGCGGCGAATACCGCCGCGGCGAGCAGCCACCAGGCATCGGCGGCCATCCCCATGGCAAGAAAAACCAGCGTGCCCAGTATGGCCAGGTAAAAGGCGGTGTAGCGTGTTAACAGGCGGTCCATATGTTTCCTTTGTTTCGAGGTGTTGCCGTCATATTGCCTGGCAATAGTAAAATGCATACCTTTCCAACAGCAAGGACGGCCTTGCCGCTTAGCATTGTCAAGCGCCCATGCAAGGGGACGGCCCCTGTCGGAGAACCATTATGTCGATATCCATGTCCTGGCTGGTCTTGATTATTGCAGGCCTTTTTGAAACGGGCTGGGCCATAGGCCTGAAATACACCGAGGGCTTCACCCGCTTTTGGCCCAGCGTGGCCACATTGCTGGCAATGCTGATAAGCGTGGTGATGCTGGGAATGGCCATGAAGCAACTACCTGTAGGCTCAGCTTACGCCGTTTGGGTGGGGATAGGCGCCGTTGGAACGGTTATATTAGGCATCATCCTGCTTGGCGATTCAGCCAGTCTTCCCCGACTGATCAGCGTCGGCTTCATTATCCTGGGGATCATCGGCCTGAAGTTGGCCGGTTGAAACAAGGGGGCATACACTTGGGTCAGAAAATCAAAGTCGTCGTGGGCGATTGGGCTGCATGCCGGCACGACGCCGCGGCCATTCGGCACGAGGTTTTTGTTGTGGAACAACATGTGCCCCCCGAACTGGAAATGGACGAGCATGACAGGGATTGCGTACATGTCGTCGCTTACGATGAGCAGGGCAGGGCGCTGGGAACCGGCCGCTTATTGCCCAATGCGCATATCGGCAGGATGGCGGTCCGGCCAGACTGCCGCGGCGCCGGCGTCGGTTCGAGGCTGCTGGCGGCATTGGTGGACGAGGCCAGGCGCCGCCACTACATGGAAGTGGTGCTCTCCGCACAACTGCATGCGCAGGATTTCTACGCCCGGCACGGTTTCGTGCCGGAAGGGACCACCTACATGGATGCCGGCATCGAGCATGTAACCATGCGGCGCGCCCTGACGGCTTAAGATTCGCGTCCCTTTCTAGGCGCCGCCGGCTATGGCGGCGGCCACCGCATCCCCCATTTCCGAAGTGCCTATTTGCTTGCAGCCGGCTTGCGCGATGTCGCCTGTGCGGTACCCATCGGCCAGCACCTTGCGTACCGCGCGCTCCACCCGGTCGGCATTATCGGGCTGATTGAATGAGTATCTAAGCATCATGCCCATTGAAAGTATGGATGCGATCGGGTTAGCCAGGTTACGGCCGGCGATATCAGGCGCTGTCCCATGTACCGGTTCATACAGGCCTTTCTTGTCGAGCGCCATCGATGCCGATGGCAGCATGCCGATGGAGCCGGTCAGCATCGCGGCGGCGTCCGAGAGGATATCGCCGAAGATATTGCCAGTTACCATGACATCGAACTGTTTTGGGGCTCGCATAAGCATCATCGCCGCGGCGTCCACGAATAAATGCGTCAGTTCGACATCCGGATATTGTTTGGAAACGCGCGTGACCACCTCGCGCCACAACTGCATGGTCTCCAGGACGTTTGCCTTGTCCACCGAGCAAACCTTGCGGCGGCGTTGCCGAGCCGTCTGGAATGCCACATGCGCGATGCGTTCGATTTCCGACTCCGAATAGCGCATGGTGTTGTAGCCTTCGCGTTCTCCGGAGGCCAGTGTGTGGATGCCGCGCGGTTCTCCGAAGTAGATGTCGCCGGTCAGCTCGCGCAGTATCATCAGGTCCAGTCCCTCCACGATTTCCGGCCTCAAGCTGGAAGCACCCGCCAGTTCGGGGAACAGGAAGGCGGGGCGGAAATTGGCGAACAGTCCCAGCTTTTTTCGCAAGCGCAACAGGCTCGCGCCGGGGCGCATGGCATAAGGAATGGTTTCGTCGCCCGGGACGCCGGCGGCGCCGAACAGGATGGCATCCGCGGCGCTTGCTATTTCGGCGGTTTCGGCAGGCAGCGGGTCGCCCGCGGCATCTATGCCCGCCTGGCCTATGGGCGCCTCGATCAGTTCAAGCGCCGTATCTTGGCCCAGGACGGCGCGCAATGCCTTTACGGCTTCGCTTGTCACTTCTTTGCCTATGCCGTCGCCTGGCAGGACTGCGATTCTCATTAAGTGTTCCTCGATGGTAAACAGATGGATGGCTGTTGAGTCCGGCGCTATGGATACGCGGTGGTGTGGTGTTGTTCGAATGCGGTGATCTGGTCGGCCTTTTGCAAGGTGTAGTCGATTTCATTCAAGCCTTCGACCAGGCATTTTTTTGAAAAGGCGTCAATGTCGAATCGATGAACGACGCCATCGGGAGCCGTAACGGTCTGGGCTGGAAGATCGACAATCAACCGTATGCCGGGCTTGGCCTGCGCCATTTCCAGCAGGCGGGCGGTCACGGGGGCGGGCAGCACCACCGGCAGCAGGCCGTTCTTGAGCGCATTGGAGAAAAAAATATCGCCGAAACCGGGTGCGATCACGGCGCGAAAACCATAGTCGTGCAAAGCCCATACTGCATGCTCGCGCGATGAGCCGCAGCCGAAGTTTTCTTGCGCCACCACGATGCGGGCCTGGCGGTAGGCTTGCTTGTTCAGCAAGAAGTCCGGATTTTCCCTGCCTTCTTTATCGAAGCGCAGATCGCGGAACAGGAATTGGCCGAAATCATCCGAGCGCGGCTTTTGCAGATAGCGCGCGGGAATGATCTGGTCGGTATCGACGTTGGATCGGGCGATAGGCAGTATCGCGGCGTCGAGATGGGGGAAGGGCTGCATGTTTCAGCTCCTGGATGGAAGTTGCCGCACATCGACCAGATGGCCTGCGATGGCGGCAGCCGCCGCCATGGCCGGGCTCATCAGGTGGGTGCGCGCCCCGGGGCCCTGGCGTCCGACGAAATTGCGGTTCGATGTCGAAGCGCAGCGCTGCTGCGGCGCCACCAGGTCGCCATTGGTGGCCAGGCACATGGAACAGCCGGCATGGCGCCAGTCGAACCCCGCGTCGCGAAATATCTTGTCCAATCCCTCTCGCTCGGCTTGCGCCTTCACCAGGCCCGAGCCGGGCACAACCCAGGCCTGGACGCCCTTTGCGATATGTCGTCCCTGGGCCACGGCGGCGGCGCTGCGCAGATCTTCAATGCGGCCATTGGTGCAGGAGCCGATGAAGACCCGATCGACGGCGATATCGACCAGCGGGGTGCCGGACTGCAGGCCCATATAGGCCAGGGTGCGCTCCATCGCATCGCGCCTCCGGGGATCTTGCGCGGCGCTGGGGTCCGGCACCCGCCCGGAGATCGGCAAAGCGTCTTCGGGGCTATTGCCCCAGGTGACCATGGGCTCGATTTCATCGGCATGCATCGCTACTTCCCGATCGAATTCCGCGCCAGGGTCGCTGGGCAGGGTGCGCCAGCCCGCCACAGCGGCGTCCCAATCGGCCCCGGTTGGAGCGTAGGGACGGCCTTTGATCCAGGCAAAGGTGGTCTCGTCCGGAGCGATCATGCCGGCGCGCGCACCGGCTTCGATCGACATATTGCACACGGTCAGCCGGCCTTCCATTGACAGTGCGGTGATGGCGGGGCCGGCATACTCGATGACATGCCCCGTGGCTCCCGCGGCGCCGATGCGGCTGATGACCGCCAGGATGACGTCTTTTGCCGTGACGCCGTCTGCAAGGCGCCCGCCTATGGTCACCCGCAAGGCGGCGGGCTTGTTCTGCCAGATCGATTGCGTCGCCAATACATGGGCCACCTCGGAGGCGCCTATCCCAAAGGCCAGAGCGCCCAATGCGCCGTGGGTAGAGGTGTGGCTGTCGCCGCAGACGATCAGCGAGCCGGGCAGGCTCAGGCCTTGCTCCGGCGCAACGACATGCACTATTCCCTGCCGGAGATCCTCCAGCCCGAAGTATTCAACACCCGCCCCGGTGCTGTCGTTGCGCAGCGCGTCAACCATGGCCCGTTTTTCCGGATCGGCGATATCGGCCATGTTGCGGCTGTCGGTCGGCACATAATGGTCGGGCGTTGCGAAAGCGCGCTGCGGCGCGCGCAACGACAGGCCTTGCTGGCGCAACATCTCGAAGGCGGGCGCCGAACCGTCCTGGATCAGATGGCGATCCACATACAGCAGGCTCTGGCCATCTTCACGGCGCAGTATTTCATGGCGCGACCAGATTTTCTCGAACAGGCTGCGGGGCGGAGGAGTTGTTGGCATGATGTCTACGATATGGGTTGCACAGATAGGGACTCAGTCCAGTTTGGCGCCGGACAGTTTCACGATACTTTCGTAGCGCTTGGTTTCGGACGCCATGAAGGCACCGAACTCTTCGGGAGTGCCGCCGCCTATTTCCGCGCCATAATCGGCCATCAGGGCGAGCACCTTCTTGTCGGACTTGAGCGCTTCGTTGGCCTCGCGGTTAAGCCTGTCGATAATGGGTTTCGGCGTGCCGGCGGGAGCCATCAGGCCGTACCAGGACGAGGCATATATGGGCATGCCCAGTTCGGCAAAGGTCGGCACATCCGGCAATGCGGGGTTGCGTTTTTTCGATGCCACGGCCAGCGCCCGGAGCTTGCCGCCGGCGATGAGGGGCAGGCAAGTGGTCGTGTCCAGCATCAAGGAAATCTGGCCCGCCATCAGGTCGGCCTCGGCCGGCGAGGTGCCTTTGTACGGTACATGGACGATGTTGATGTTCGCCGTGCTCATGAACTGGACTGCGGCCAGGTGTTGCGAGGACCCGACCCCTCCCGATCCGTAGTTCAGTTTTCCGGGGTTGGCCTTGGCATAGTCAACGACGTCCTGTACGGTCTTGAAGGGCGATGCCGTGGGGACGACCAGGATATTGGGGACCGACGAGACGAACATAATGGGGGCGAAATCCTTGACGGGATCGAAGCCCAGCTTGGAATACAAGTGAACGTTGACCGCATTGGGGCTGATTGAACCCATCAGCAGGTTATAGCCGTCGGGCTCGCTGCGTGCGGCGATCGCTGTGCCGATATTGCCGCCGGCGCCGGCGCGGTTGTCCACCACAATGGATTGGCCAAGCCGTTTGGATAGTGGCTCGGCCAAGATGCGGCCCATGGTGTCCACTCCGCCGCCCGGTGGCCAAGGAACGTACAAGCGGATGGCATGGGTGGGATAGTCTTGCGCCTGTGCGGCGCAAGCAAAACTGCTGCAGGCAAGCAGTATTCCAGCCAGCCAAGTATGTATCTTATTCATGATGGAGGTCTCCTTTGGTCTTTATAGTTCTGCCTGGCCATTCTTGAATAAACAGAGCCCTCTGGCAAACACAATTAAGGCATAATAGGGATGAGTAAAACTCATGCCTGGGGCCGTCTTATGCGTCGTTTGCCTCCCTTGAACGCCTTGCGTGCTTTCGAAGCCGCGGCACGCAACACCAGCTTTACCCGTGCCGCCCGCGAGCTATGCGTGACCCAGGGTGCGGTCAGCCGCCATGTAGGCGCGCTGGAGGACTGGCTGAAAATCAAGCTGTTTGAACGTGGGCGCTATGGGATAGAACTCACTAGCCAAGGCGCCGTATATTTCCGCACGATTAAAAACGCGCTCGACCAGATTGAATACGGCAGCCAGCAACTGCGCCAGAGTCCGGATGAAAACCGGTTGCGCATCAAGTTGCCGCCGACCTTTGCGATTCGTTGGCTGGTGCCGCGGCTGGCCCGCTTCCATGCCTTGCATCCGAATATCGATGTCCAGATCACCACTTCGCACCAGCGTGCCGATTTTGATCGGGAGGACGTGGACGTCAGCATCCATTCCGAGGCTCATCATCCCGGCGATTCGGCTGATTCACGGTATCTTTATCTGTTTGGGGAAACCCTGCTGCCGGTATGCGCCCCGGGCCTGCTTCAAAAGGAGCCGGCGCTGTCGGAGCCCGGCGATCTGGCGGGCCATGTACTGCTGTGCTCGATGAATCGCCCCATGGACTGGCCGACTTGGCTGGAGACCGCACAGGCCGGGCATATCGATGGGAACAGCGGGTTGAAATTCGAGAATGCCGCGTTGGCCTACCAGGCGGCCACTGATCAGTTGGGCGTGATGGTGGCGCAGCTGGCCTTCGTCAATGACGATCTTGCGTCCGGCCGTTTGGTGGCGCCTTTCAGGCTGAGAGTGACGACGCCGGGCGCATACTATCTGGCTTATCGGGCGGACGTCCCCAAGCCGGCTCGTATCCAGACATTCGAAGGCTGGATACTTGCGGAAGCGGATGCCATGAACCGGCAATTCGCGGACCAGGGCGGCCAAGAAAAAAACCCAGCCAAACAAGAAGCTTAGCTGGGTTTTCTGTATTTGGCGTTGGTGCCCAGGAGAGGACTCGAACCTCCACACCTTGCGGCACATGGACCTGAACCATGCGCGTCTACCAATTCCGCCACCTGGGCACAACGAGGGCGAATCATACACCAAATTATGACTTGGGGTAGGCCTGCCTTTCAATAAAGCGATCTTCACCGATTGTAAAATCAAAAAAACCAGCTAAACAAGTTGCTTAGCTGGGTTTTCTGCACTTAGCGATGGTGCCCAGGAGAGGACTCGAACCTCCACACCTTGCGGCACATGGACCTGAACCATGCGCGTCTACCAATTCCGCCACCTGGGCATAAAGTGTATGCTATTGCCTATTGCATTACCGCGATCGCTGTTACTACATCGCTACTGCGATAAATACTGCGTTAGGCGCCACTTTAGAAGGCGCAAAGTATAACGTACTTTTTTAATTTATGGAAACAACCTTTGATCAAACGATCTAAAAACGACACTAACAACAAAGAAACCACTGCTGGCCAGCACGAGCTGCCCCCGGACTTCGATCCGGACGTGCCCAGTCGGGAAGTCATATTGCAGCATCTGCGGTCCAGCGAAACGCCCATGGACCCCAAGGATTTAGCCAAGGCGGTGGGCGCTTCGCTGCCATTGTCCGTCGGATTCGACCGCCGCCTGAAGGCCATGGAGCGCGACGGGCAGATTTTTTTCAATCCGCAAGGTCAGTTGTCGTTGAATAGCAAACTGGATTTCATCGCCGGAAAAGTACAGGGCCATCGCGATGGCTTTGGCTTTTTATTGCGCGACGACGGCGGTCCCGATCTGTTTCTGTCTCCGCGCGAGATGCTCAAGGTATTGCACGGCGATCGCGTGCTGGCCAAGCCCGACGGCGAATACCGGGGCAAGCCGGAAGCCACCATCGTCGAAGTGGTGGAGCGGCGCACCAACAAGCTGGTGGGCCGCTTTCTTAAAGAGCGCGGAGCCTTTATCGTGGTTCCCGAAGACCAGCGCATCAAGCACGACATCATTGTCCCGGCATCGGACACGGCCGATGCCGAGCACGGCCAGGTCGTCTCCATTGAAATCGTCCAGCAGCCGACGCGCCATACCCAGCCCTTGGGCAGGGTGGTCGAAGTCCTGGGCGAGATCGATGATCCCGGCATGGAAATCGAAATCGCCGTGCGCAAGTTCGATGTGCCGCACGAATTTTCCGAAGCCGCCTTGCGGCAAGCCGAAAAGGTGCCGCCCACCGTCAAGCCGTCCGAGCTGAAGGGTCGTGTCGATTTGCGCGATGTGCCTTTTGTCACCATCGACGGCGAGGATGCTCGCGACTTTGACGATGCCGTGTTCTGCATGCCCGTCGAGCTGGGCACCGAAAAACGCAAGAAGCCGGGCTGGCGGCTCCTGGTGGCCATTGCCGACGTCAGCCATTATGTGCAGCCGGGCGACGCCCTGGATGAAGACGCCCTTGATCGCGGCACCAGCGTTTATTTTCCGCGCCGGGTCATCCCCATGCTTCCCGAGGCGCTGTCCAATGGCATCTGCTCATTGAACCCGGACGCCGACAGGCTGGTCCTGGTCTGCGACATGGCGATCACGGCCAGCGGCACCAAGGCCGGCGCCATCACCGCCTACCAGTTCTATGAAGCGGTCATTCATTCGCACGCGCGCACCACGTACAACGATGTCTGGGCCGCCTTGCAGCAGCCCACGGGGCCGGCGGCGCAATCGATGCGGCCGGTCTTGCCGCACATACAGAATTTGTACGAGCTCTACCAATTGTTTTCAGAGGCTCGCATGAAGCGCGGCGCCATCGATTTCGACACGGTCGAAACCCGCATCGTGTGCAACCCGCTGGGCAAGATCGAACGCATCGAAGCCTACAACCGCAACGATGCCCACAAGCTGATCGAAGAGTGCATGCTGGCCGCCAATACCTGCGCCGCGGAATTCATGACGCGCAACAAGCGCCTGGGGCTTTATCGGGTCCACGAAGGCCCCACGCCGGAAAAGCTCAAATCCCTGCGGGATTATCTGCGCAATCTGGGGCTGACGCTGGATGGCGGCGACGATCCGTCCACCACCGACTACGCACGCTTGATCAAGGCGGCGCGCACCCGGCCCGATTTCGAGATCATCCAGACCATGTGTTTGCGGTCCTTGCAGCAGGCCATCTACAGTCCGGAGCAGGTCGGGCATTTCGGTTTGTCCTACGAGCACTACGCCCACTTCACCTCGCCCATACGCCGCTATCCCGACTTGCTGACGCATCGGGTCATCAAGGGCGTGCTGCGCGGCAAGCGCTATCTGCCCGCGCTGGCCGATGTCAGCGGTGTTGCGGCCTTGCCCAAGAATGAACGCGAACACGCGGTATGGGAAAAACTGGGTTTGCTGCTGTCGGCCCGGGAGCGCCGCGCCGACGACGCTTCACGCGACGTCGAGGCATGGCTGAAATGCTGGTTCGTCAAGGAACATGTGGGCGAAGTCTTCAGCGGCCGGGTCACCGGCGTGGCCACTTTCGGCATATTCATCACGCTGGATACCCTGTTTGTGGAAGGCATGGTGCACGTCTCCGAGCTGGGCTCCGACTACTTCCAGTACAACGAAGCCATGCACGAACTGCGCGGCGAACGCACCGGCATCCGCTACCGCCTGACCGATGCGGTGCAGGTGCAGGTCTCACGCGTCGACCTGGAAGCGCGCCGTATCGAGTTCCGCCTGGTCAAGGGTACCGGTTTCAAAGAGCTGAAGGCTTCCATCGAGCCGGAGGCGCCCGCCGAGCGCAAGGTCAAACGCGCGGCACCGGCCAAGCCGGCCGCCCTGAAGGGCACGACATCGCGCCAGCGCAGGGCTGCCGCCAAGCGTGGCGCCAAGGCCGAGGCGCCCAAGAAGTCGGGGCGCGGCCGCCGCTGACGGGGCGGAGTTAAAATCCCATCACCGGGCGCTGATCGAATGCGCCCGGACGCCCAACTCTAAGGAAAATCATGTCGTCTCATCAGGTCCTCGCCGGCTTCCATGCGGTGGTTGCCCGTCTGCGCTATGCGCCGGACTCCATCAAGGAATTCTATGTCGAGGCATCTCGCCGCGACAAGCGCATGCAGGCTTTGATCGAGCAGGCGCAGGCCGCCAATATCCGTGTTCATCCGGTGTCGGTCGACAGGCTGGACGGTCTGGCGCGCGGCACGCGGCATCAAGGCGTGGTGGCGCTGGCCCAGGCCCGCGAGCTGGCCGTCGATGTGAACGAGGTGCTGGATGTTCTGGAAGACCGCGCCGAGCCCGCGCTATTGCTTATCCTGGACGGCGTGACCGACCCGCACAACCTGGGCGCATGCTTGCGCACGGCTGACGCGGCCGGCGTGCATGCTGTCATTGCGCCGCGCGACAGGGCGGTGGGGCTGAACAGCACCGTGCAGCGCGTAGCCTGCGGGGCGGCCGAGACAGTCCCCTATATTATGGTCACCAATCTTGCGCGCACCATGCGGCAGCTGAAGGAACGCGATGTCTGGCTGGTGGGCACCGACGATCAGGCCGGGACAGGCATGCACCACGTGGATGCGCGCCGCGCCATGGCATGGGTCATGGGCGCGGAAGGCGAGGGAATGCGCCGCCTTACCCGCGAAACCTGCGACGAACTGGTGGCCATCCCCATGCAGGGTTCGGTAGAAAGCCTTAACGTAAGCGTCGCCAGCGCGGTGTGCCTGTACGAGACAGTGCGCCAAAGGCAAGCCTGAATCCGCTGTAGGCCTGCCCATCGATTTTCGCGTGCAAGACACCCGCTTTTGCATCGGCCGATATTTTCCCTTCCTTAACTCATCGCTGTCCTGACATCATGGCTAAAAACGGTTTTACCACCACCATCGTCCACTCTGATCGCCGCTCGTCGGTAGAGCACGGCGCCATTCACAAGCCGATGCACCCTTCGTCCGAGTATGCTTTTACCGATGCGCGTGAATTGGCGGCGGTGTTCCAGGGCAAGGCGGGCTTCACCTATGCGCGGCAGGGCACGCCAACCACCGCGGCACTGGAATCCAAGATCACTCAAATGGAAGAAGGTGAAGGCACGGTCAGTTTTGCAACGGGCATGGCGGCGCTGGCGGCAATATTTTTCACCTTGCTGAAAGCCGGCGATCACCTGATCAGCAGCCAACACATATTCGGGAACACCAATAGCTTGCTAGGCACGCTGGCGGACCTGGGCGTGCAGGTGACGATGGTCGATGCGACGGACGTGCGCAACGTCGTGGCCGCCTTGCGGCCCGAGACCAAAATGGTATTTACCGAATCGCTGGCCAATCCCGGAACACAGGTTGCCGACTTGCAGGCCATAGGAGACTGGTGCCGCCAGGAAAACCTGGTGTATGTCGTCGACAACACCCTGGTGACTCCCTTGCTTTGCACGGGTAAAAGCGTGGGCGCGGCGCTGGTCGTCAATTCCTTGTCCAAGCACATAGGAGGGCATGGCAATGCGCTGGGCGGGGCGGTGACCAGCACCGGCTTGTACGACTGGTCGGACTATCGCAATATTGCCGAGCCCTATCGCAAGGGCAAGCCGACATCGTGGGGCCTTACTCAGATCAAGAAGAAGGGGCTGCGCGACATGGGCGGTACCTTGTCGTCCGAGGCGGCGCATCGCCTGGCGGCGGGCGCGGAAACGCTTTCGTTGCGGATGGAAAAGATATGCGCGAATGCCCTGGCTTTGGCGCAGGCGCTAAGCGCCCATGGCAAGGTCGCCAAGGTTCATTACCCTGGCTTGCCGGGGCATGGGCAGCATGATCGGGCCGCGCAACTGTTCGGCGGCCGTTTCGGCGGACTGATGGGCATCGAGTTGATTGACGAGATCGATGTATTCGATTTCCTGAACCGCCTGAAGGTGCTGGCGCTGGCCACGCATTTGGGGGACAACCGCACGCTGGTCCTGCCGATGGCCCATACCATCTACTACGAAATGGGTCCCGAGCGCCGCGCCTTGATGGGCATTTCCGACAATTTTCTGCGTGTGTCCATCGGTATCGAAGATACACAGGATCTGATTGACGACTTCGCCCAGGCCTTGGAATAGTCGGAAAGAAAGGGCGGCTTTTACCACAAATCCGGCTGGGCGGCATGCCTTTCAAAAAAGCATTGCAAATTTTCATCATGTTGCTGTGCGCAAGTAAAAAGTCAGTAACTATGCGGGTTTTGGGAGCTTTTTTACTTGACAGGCTTGGCGTTCAAAGGCTTAATACGCGTTAGCCAGCCGCGTGTGTATTGTTTGAATATGCTAGTGGGCTGCACCCGCATGGTCCTGTGTGGGTAATACGATCAGCGCCGATAATCGTGCCTCGTATATTTTCATCAAGCGCCAAGCCAGTCCTTCAGACGAAGCTTGGCTACAATAATTTTTAGGGGTAATCCTTAATGAACAAAACAGAGCTTATCGAACACATTTCCACCAAAGCCGATTTGTCGAAGGCCGATGCCGGCCGCGCACTCGAAGCCTTTATCGGCGCCGTAAAAACTACACTAAAAAAGAAAGGCTCGGTAACCTTGGTGGGCTTTGGAACGTTTGCCGTATCCGAGCGCGCAGCACGTACCGGCCGCAACCCACGTACGGGCGAAGCCATCAAGATCAAGAAAGCGCGCGTGCCTAAGTTCCGCCCAGGCAAGGCCCTGAAAGACGCTGTCAACTAAGGTTCTGCCTTGTTGCAAGGCAAGACGCGGTACGCTATAATTTTTGTCTTACCGCGTTTTGCAGCAAATGTAGTGGCCCCAGGGTTGTAAGCAGCATGAATTACAACCTGTAGAAATGGGTGCTTAGCTCAGCTGGTAGAGCGGCGCCCTTACAAGGCGTAGGTC
>JBEBYL010000049.1:0-12552 GCA_040391135.1 Pusillimonas sp.
GGTGTGATTAACCGTGTTTGATGAGTGCCCATCCCCCGTTTATGGGGAAGAGCCGATGAGTGCCCATCCCCCGTTTATGGGGAAGAGCCCGAAACCATACAAATTGGTAAGCCTCTAGGAACCGCATGAATTCTTGGTGCCCCCCCGCAGAGTCGAACTGCGCACCAACGGATTATGAGTCCGCTGCTCTAACCAGGCATGAGCTAGAGGGGCGTATCCGAGGCGCATTTTGCGTGCATCGTCAGATAGCCCGCAATTATTACATAAACCGTCGAAGCTTGCCTAGCGGCGCCGTACAGGCGTTTTGCACCTTCTCCGGCCTGCTGACGCCTAATCCGAAGAATGCTATCGTGGCCGAAAAACCGGGTTGGAGAGGCCTAGCGTGTTCAGGATAACAGCAGCTGTTTTAGCATCGATAGTGTGTTTGTCTCCCGCCTGGGCGGTCAATATCAGCCAATTCACGCCGCAAGGCACGGTGTCCAAGGTCGAAAGCGTCAAGCTTGCCTTCGATACGGCGGTTATTGCTTTCGGCGATGGGCAGGCGGCCCCTCCGATGGATGTCGTCTGCGATGATCCCGCTGTAAAGGGACAGGGCCGCTGGCTGGATGCCAAGCGCTGGACCTATGTGTTCAGCGAGATGCCCGGTCCGGGAATACATTGCAAAGCCACGCTGCGGCCGTCTTTTCGCAGCCTGGCGAACGAGGCGGTGGCGGGCAAGACAAGCTTTGCATTCCAGACCGGCGGGCCGGTAATAAGGACTTCGCATCCTTACGATAAGACCATAGCCGAAGACCAGGTCTTCGTCTTGCGATTCAACGGCGACGTGGACGCCGGCAGCCTGGTCGCCAATTCGCGCTGCCTGGTCGAAGGGATGGGCGAGGCCGTGCCGGTCAGGCTGATTTCAGGCGAGGCGCGCCGCGACATCCTGAAGGCTGTCTACTACTCGATGAGCGACGAATGGGACACGCCGGCCACGCAGTTGCTGCAATGCAAGCGCCGCCTTCCCGCGCAGGCCCGGGTGCGGCTTAGCGTGGGGCCGGGCGTGGCGACGCCGGCGGGATCGGGCCGTCCGGCGGTGGCCAGCGCCAAGGCGGAGGTCTTTGATTACACGGTGCGCGCGCCGTTCAAGGCCAGCTTTAGCTGCCTGCGTGAAAATGCCAGCATGCCTTGCACGCCGGTATCGGCTTTGTCGCTGGAGTTCTCGGCGCCGATAGCGCGCGACGATGCCAGGAAAATACGGCTGGCTACGCCGTCGGGCGAACGCGAGCCGGCCATCGACGACAGCGGCTATCAAGGGGGCTTGGCGCGTGTACGGTTCGAAGGCCCGTTTCCGGAACTTTCCGCTCTGTCGATCGTGCTTCCGCAGGGCCTGAAGGACGACGCGGGGCGCGAGCTCGTGAACGCCGATCAGTTTCCTTTAGCCGTACAGACGGCGGCGTTTCCGCCCTTGGCCAAGTTTGCGGCCGCGCCTTTTGGCGTGATCGAGCGCTTCGCGCATTTGCCGCCGGATGGCAGCGAAGCCGATGCGCCGGCCAGCGTGCCCTTGACCTTGCGCAATGTCGAGGCGTCGCTCGGCGCCAAGGATCTGGCCGTGTCGGCCGGCAAGGTCAGCGACTATGCAACGCAGGACGACAAGCAGGTTCTGCGCTGGTATGCCCGGTTGCGGCGCCTGGAGGATGGACGCTGGACGGCGAATCAGTTGAAGGACATCATGGCCGATCGCGCGCCTCGCCAGGAAGATAAGCCCCGCCTGGATGCGCGCGGTTTCTCCGCGCTGCAAGGCATGCAGCCGGTCCGCAAGCTGAGCCTGCCGGGCATGAACGGCGAGAATCCGCGGCCTTTCGAAGTCATAGGAGTGCCTTTGGCGGAGCCCGGCTTTCATGTTCTGGAGATCGAGTCGGCGCGCCTGGGGCAGTCGCTGCTGGCCTCCGCCGAACCGATGTATGTGCGCAGCACAGCGCTGCTGACCAACCTGGGCGTGCATATCAAAACGGGCCGGGACGATGTCCTGGCCTGGGTGACGACGCTGGATGATGGCAAGGTGGTGCCCGACGCGGCCATCACCGTGCTTAGCTGCTCCGGCGCCGTGCTGGCGCAAGGCAAGACCGGCGCCGACGGCATCTGGCATCATCGCGGACGGCTGGATGCCCCGGACTATTGCGAGGACACGGGGCTGAACGGGCTGTACGCTTCGGCGCGCATAGGCGCTGATCATCCGCTGGCGCGCGGCAAGGCCGATTTCTCTTTTGTATTTTCGGACTGGAACCGCGGCATAGAGTCGTGGCGTTTCAATGTGCCGGTCGACACAAATCCCACCCCGTCGATTGCCACGCACACGGTGTTTGATCGCACACTGTTGCGGGCCGGCGAAACGGTGTCCATGAAGCATTTTGCACGCATCCAGACTCGGGACGGGCTGGCCCTGCCGGCCAGCATTTCCGACATGCCAAGCAAGCTTCTGATCGAGCATCAGGGATCGGACCAGCGTTACGAACAGGCGGTTTCCTGGAAGAAGACGCCGTCAGGCGGCCTTTCGGCGGCCAGCGGTTTTGCAATACCGAAAACGGCCAGGCTGGGCATGTATTCCGTCACGCTTGTCGATGAGCAGGGCGGTTGGTACGGCAGCAGCCAGTTCCGGGTGGAGGAGTTCAAGCTTCCCTTATTGAGCGGCAATCTGAAAATCATCGATGAGACGGGCAGCGGCCCGTTGATTGCGCCGGCCGGCGTGGATGCCGATGTGCAGATCGCCTATGTGTCGGGCGGCCCCGCCGGCGATTTGCCCTTGCAGGTTTCAGGCGTGCTGCGCGATCGCTCGGTGCGTTTCGGGGGCTACGAGGACTATTCCTTCGACCCGCCCGAAGAACGCGGCGACACCTCCGGCGAAGAAGCGGAAGTGCAGGGTCATGAGCAGCAGACCCTGTTCCTGGACAAGAAGCCGCTGGTATTGGACGCGCAAGGCGGAGGGAGGCTGAAGATAGACAGCCTGCCGGCGTTCAAGCGCCCCGGAGAGCTGCTGTTCGAGGCAAGTTTCGCCGATCCGAATGGGCAGATCCAGACCCTGGCGCAGTCGGTGCCGGTATGGCCGGCGGCTGTCCAGGCGGGTATACGCACGGGCAGTTGGGTGACGGCGGGCGCGGCCACGCGGGTGCAGGGCCTGGCCCTGTCGACCGCCGGCGCGCCGCAAGCCGGGGTCCCCATGACAATCACGGCGTTTGCACGCAGCACTTATTCCACCCGCAAGCGCATGGTGGGCGGCTTCTACAGCTATGACAATCATGTTCGGGTTCGCGACTTGGGCACCGTGTGCCAGGGAAAGACGGGCGCGGACGGCGTACTGGCTTGTTCGATAGAACTGAAGGAGGCCGGCGCCATCCAGTTGCGCGCCACAGCCAGCGATGCGCAGAGCCGCGCCTCGACAGCCGAATCCACCGTATGGGTGACGGGTGCCGGCGAGTTATGGTTTGGCGGCGAGAACGACGACAGGATGGACATCATCCCCGAGCGCAAGGACTGGAAGCCGGGGGAAACCGCAAGGTTCCAGGTTCGCATGCCGTTTCGCCATGCCACCGCACTGGTGGCTGTGGAGCGTGAAGGCGTGCTGAAGACGCGGGTCGTCGAACTGGACGGCACCGACCCCACGATCAATATCCCGATCGAGGCGGACTGGGGGCCCAATGTTTATGTGTCGGTACTGGCCCTGCGTGGGCGCCTGCGCGAAGTGCCGTGGTATTCCTTCTTTACCTGGGGCTGGCAGCGGCCCCAATCCTGGTACGGCGCCTTTGCCGATGCCAGGAAAAACTACGCGGCGCCGACGCCCTTCATCGATTTATCGAAACCGTCGTTCCGTTACGGCTTGGCCGAGATCCGGGTGTCCGACGAAAGCGATCGCCTGGATGTCAAGGTAAGCGCCGACAAGCCGACCTACCAGGTGCGCGAACGGGCCACCGTGACTGTGGAGGTCAAGACGTCCGATGGCAAGCCGGCGGCGCATGGCACGGTTGCCTTCGCGGCCGTCGATCAGGCTTTGCTGGAGCTGGCTCCCAACGACAGCTGGGATCTGCTTTCGGCGATGCGGCAGTTGCGCAGCTACGGCGTCGAGACCGCCACGGCCCAGATGCAGGTCGTGGGCCGTCGGCACTATGGGCGCAAGGCCTTGCCGGCCGGAGGGGGCGGGGGCAAGAGTCCCACGCGCGAATTGCTGGATACGCTGCTGCTGTGGGCGCCGGCGGTGGAACTCGATGAGCAGGGCAAGGCCACGCTGACTGTCCCGCTTGATGACGCCATTACCCGCTACAAGCTGGTGGCCGTTGCCGATTACGGCGCGGAACGCTTCGGCACGGGGTACGCAAGCATTGCCAGCACGCAGGACCTGCAGTTGATACCGGGCCTGCCCGCGCTGGTCCGCGAAGGAGACCGTTATCAGGCCATGGTGACGGCGCGCAACTCCACGGCCAGCCCCATGCGGATCCGGGTGGCGGCCGGCTATACCGGCAAGGGGGTGGCGCCGGAAGCGCTGGCGCCGCAGGACGTGGAGCTGGCCCCCGGGGCCGCCCGCGCGCTGAGCTGGGATGTCCAGGCGCCCGAAGGCAATCTGCTGGATGGGCCGGCGCTGTTGGATTGGCGCGTCGAAGCGCAAGGCACGGATGGCACAGGCAGCCGAGCCAGTGATGCGCTGGCGTTCAAGCAGACGCTGCTGCCCGCCGTGCCGATCAGGACGCGTCAGGCCAGTCTGATTGCGTTGGATCCCGCCGCCGGACCAATAAGCCTGCCGGTTGCGGCGCCCAAAGGCGCGCTGACGGACGCCAATGGCGTGCCGCGCGGCGGCGTGCAAGTGCATGCGCAATCGTCGCTGGCGGGCGGACTGCCGGGCGTGCGCGAGTGGTTCTCCGCCTACCCCTACACCTGCCTGGAACAGCTGGGCTCCAAGGCAATAGGCTTGCGCGACATTGCGCAATGGCAAGACCTGATGCGCCGGCTGCCCACCTATCTGGACGAGGATGGACTGGCTGCTTATTTTCCCGGGGCGGCGCAAGGCAGCGAGGTGTTGACCGCCTATTTGCTGGCCGTCAGCCACGAGGCCCAGGAGATTGGCTTGCCGTACGCGATTCCTGCGGCGGTTCGCGCATCCATGACGCACGGCCTGCTGGCGTTTGCGCAGGGCAAGCTGGTCCGTAACCGCTGGGCCCCTGCACGCGATCTGGACGTGCGCAAGCTGCTGGCGCTGGAGGCCTTGTCGCGCTATGGATTGGTTCAGGCACGCATGCTGGGCAGCATTGCCATTGCGCCGGATCGCTGGCCGACCTCGGCGGTGATCGATTGGCTGGCCCTTCTTCAACGCGTGCCGGGTATCTCCGGCAAGCAGGAGAAGATGGCGCAGGCCCGCCAGATACTGCGATCACGCATGATGGAGAGCGGTACCCAACTGACATTCGGCGAGGACACGCTGAACGATAGCTGGTGGCTGATGAGCGGCCGCGAGTCGAACCTGGCCAAGCTGATTCTGCTCGCCGCGGGGCAGCCCGAATGGCGCAATGAGCTACCCCGGATGGCGCAAGGCCTGCTGGGCATGCAACGCCGGGGCGCATGGCCTACGACCACGGCTAATCTGTTGGGCAGCCTTGCCATGGAAAAATTTGCCCGGCACGAAGAGAATGTGGCCGTTTCCGGGCGGCTGCGGTTGACATCGGGCAGCGGCACGCACGATCTTGATTGGCAAGGCGCCGATTCTGCGGCTGGCGTCAAGATCCTGGACTTCCTGCAACCCTGGACGTCGGCAACGGCCGATACCCTGGTGCTGGACCAGCAAGGTCCGGGACGGCCGTGGGTGACGCTGCGCGCATTGGCTGCCGTGCCGGCATCGGTAGCGGTTTCGTCCGGTTATGAAATCCAGCGCCGCATCGAGCCGGTATCCCAGGCTGTGCCGTCGGAGTGGTCGCGTGGCGACGTGTATCGAGTGACGCTGACCATTCAGGCCAGGGCGCCCACCACCTGGGCCGTGTTGAGCGATCCCATTCCAGCCGGCGCAACGATACTGGGCAGCGGACTGGGACGGGATTCCAGCATAGCGGCGCAGGCCGGCGAACCATCGAAGGACGGGGGTTATACGCCGTCCTTCGCTGAGCGCAGCTTCGAGGCGTATCGCGCTTATTACGATTACCTGCCGGCGGGAACAACAACGATCCGCTATGTCGTGCGATTGAACACGGCGGGAAGCTTCAGCCTGCCGGCCACCCGCATCGAGGCCATGTACCAGCCCGACGTGTACGGCGAGCTGCCTCATCCGGGCCAGTTCGAGGTGCGGGCCGGAGCGGGGGCGGAGTAGGGCATGTGCACGTCAAGACGGCTGTCCGCATGCCTGTTCTTCGGATTGGCCTTTGCAATGCTGGCGCTGCCGAAGGCCGCCATCGCGCTGCCTTCCTACGACCAAGTCAAGGCGGATGCGCAGTCGTCGGATGTGCTGGTGCTGGATCGTTCGGGGCAGCTATTGGAACGTGTCCGTTTTGATTTTCAGGCGCGGCGCGGTGACTGGATTGCATTGGAAGACATGTCGATCGCATTCCAGCGGGCCGTCATCCTGTCCGAGGACAAACGGTTTTACACGCATGCGGGTGTCGATTGGCGGGCGATGGCCGCCGCGGCCTGGGACACGCTCGCGCATGAACGGCGGCGGGGCGCCTCGACGCTCAGCATGCAATTGCTGGGCTTGATCGATGAGCGTTTTCAGCGCGGTCCGCAAGGGCGCGGCATCATGCAGAAGATCGACCAGGCCATCGAAGCGCGCCGTCTGGAGGAGCAATGGAGCAAGCCCCGGATACTGGAAGCCTATTTGAACCTGGCGGCATTTCGCGGCGAGCTGATCGGAGTCGATGCGGTTTCCCGCGTCTTGTTCCGCAAGCATCCCAGTGGACTGGATGCGCGCGAGTCCGCATTGGCTGCCGCTTTGCTGCGCGGCCCGAATGCGTCCGCACAGATTGTTGCGCGGCGCGCCTGCGCCTTGCTGGCCGATATGGGAGCGCCCGACGATTGCCGGGATCTGGCCGGGTACACGCGCCGCATTCTGGCACGCAAGTCTGGTCCCTGGGCCGACCGCTCCAGCCAGGCCGCGCATTATGCGCGGCTGGCCCTGGCGCAATCGCACAGCGAAGGCCCGGCTCCGAAAACGGTGCAAACAACACTGGACGCGGGTTTGCAACGCTTCGTCGTGGAAAGCATAGGGCGGCACCTGCGCGCCTTGGGCATGGACAATGTGCGCGATGCCGCCGTGGTGGTGCAGGACAATCGCTCGGGACAAATACTGGCCTATGTGGGTTCGTCGGGTGATTTATCGGCGGCGGCGCGCGTGGATCATGCGCGGGCGCTGCGCCAGGCCGGCTCCACGCTCAAGCCTTTCCTGTATGCGCAGGCGATCGGACAGCAGCGCCTAACCATGGCGTCCTTGCTGAACGACAGTCCCTTGGACATCCCGACAGGAAACGGATTGTATATTCCGCAGAACTACGACAAGCGATTTTCGGGGTGGGTCAGCGCGCGCACGGCGCTGGCCTCGTCGTTGAATATTCCGGCCTTGCGGGTTTTGTTGATGACTTCACCCGATGCGTTTGCGCGGCTCCTGGTTCGCCTGGGCTTGCCGCTGGACCAGAGCGGCGATTTTTACGGCTACAGCCTTGCACTGGGAAGCGCGGACGTTACGCTGTTATCCCTGACCAATGCCTATCGCGCATTGGCGGGCGGCGGGCTTTATTCGCCGCCCCGGTATCTGCTTGATGAGCAGGGTGCGCCGCCGCGGCGCATCCTGTCCGAGGCGGCGGCCTGGATCATTGGCGACGTGCTCTCCGACCGGCAGGCGCGGGCGCGCACTTTCGGCTTTGACAGCCCATTGTCCACGCCGTTCTGGACCGCCGTGAAAACCGGCACCAGCAAGGACATGCGCGACAACTGGTGCATGGGCTGGTCGCGGGATTACACCGTGGGGGTATGGGTGGGAAACAGCGGAGGGGCCAGCATGCGCGACGTGTCGGGCGTATCGGGCGCCGGTCCGGTCTGGCACGACATCATGTCTTATCTTCATCGCCGCCGGCCCAGCGCGCAGGCGCCCAGGCCCGACGACGTGGCGCAAGTCCAGGTCGTGTTCGACAACGAGCTCGAGCCAGCGCGCCTGGAGGCTTTTGCGGGCGATACCATTGTCCGCCGCGTTCATCTGGCGCAGGACTTTGTGCCGCGCGGCCAGGGCGTCGCGCGTATCGCCGCGCCTGCCGATGGCGCCATCTTCGCTCTCGATCCGGACATACCGCCGGACCGTCAGCTCAGCGCCTTGCGGGCAAAGAGCGTCGCCGCCGTCACCGCGCGGGACGTATCCTGGCGGATCGACGGCCGCATGCTGGGACGCGGCGGCGAACTGGACTGGGCTCCATGGCCGGGCCGGCATCGCATAGAGTTGCTGGACGCCGAGGGAAATGTGCTGGACGCGGTGCGTGTGGAAGTGCGCGGCGCGACGCCCCGGTGAATCAAAACTTGGACGGCGGGCACGTGTTCAAACAAATTGACAGATATTGACGTCATTTCATCGACCTACCTGTTAAACTTTTCAAACGTTGATAAATCATGTTGGGGGGAAGTTTCCATGAAAGCGACTCGTATGCTGGGCCGTGCCCTTGTGCCCGTCAGTTTGTTGGTGCTGGCCGCCTGCCAGACGGTGCCGGGCAAGAAGGCTGCGACAGCGCCGGATCAGACCCAATCCCAGGCGCCTGCCGCGACGCAGGCCGAAACGGCGCCCCAAGCCCAGGAGCAGGGCGCACCGGTCGCGGTATACCTGGCCGACACGACACAGCAGGCGGGCTGGACCCCCGTCACGATCCAGTCGGGCACCTTGTATGTGAACCCGGCGCCCGTGATTACGCGGGGCGATCTTACCGGGGTCCAGGCCGGCGCCAGCAAGCAGGGCGAAGGCCTGCTCGCGCTGCAACTAAACGAGGAAGGAAAGCGCAAGGTCACCGACATCACGACCAAGAACCCCAACCGGCGCCTGGCGCTGGTTGTCGGACGCACCATGCTGGCTGCCCCAGGCTATACGGCACCGGTCGCCTCGGAACACCTTATTTTCGCGGTGGGCACCGAAGAAAACGCTACGGCCGCTGCTCGCGCGATTGCGGGAGTGCAGGCCAATGACGCTTCGGCAGCCAATCCATCCATGCCCGCCACAACGGGGACGCCGGCCCAGTAGCCTTGCGGTCCATTCCGTGCGCATAGCTTGAATTTCAAAACGGCACCATGCGGGTGCCGTTTTTTTGCTTGATAGGATTATATGGATATTGATCAAACCGGCCGGCTTCATGCCTCGCGAACCCTGGCCGGCGCACTTGTGCTGGGCTTCAAATTTCTGGCCTGGACCAATGGGCTGGGTGTGCTGCTGCTTCTAAGCTGCTCGCTGGGTATAGTGCAGATCGATCTGGATCCGCAGTGGCTGCGCTTTCCACTGGCCGCTTTCCTGGCGGGGCTGGCCTTGTCCGCCTTGGGGCTCTTGTGGTCCTATCCGGTGCAAAGCAGCCTGCTTCATCAGTTGATCACCGGCAAGCCTCGGCGCAGTCATTGGCTGCCCTTGTTCTGTTCGCTGGTGGCCTACAGCCTTAGCTTGCTGGCTTTCATTGCGGGTTGCTGGTTCACTCAAAGCCTGGCTGCGCTGGCCTACTCGGCCGGATGATCGGCGCGCTCCCGTTGTATTTTGTCGCCATCCTTCAATAAATGCTCGTCAATTGTTGTGGTTGAAAATAAAATATACGCTCTGCGTATATTATTTTTAGGATGCCCCTTCATGACTATCTCCCAGCAGGTGTTTCTCCGCGATGCCATGCGTCGCCTGAACCTTACACGCGATGTGTTTGCCGGCCGGATAGGCGTCAAGCGGCGCGCGCTGGATACTTGGCTGCTGCCCGAGGGTTCGCAGGAATTCCGGGCCATGCCTGAAGTGGTGAATCGCTTCGTGACGGAGATCGTCGAGAACGAGTCTCTGCTGCAAAAATATGCGCAAAGCGCACAGTCTGGCGCCTTGCGCGACCGGATTGCCGCCGAGGGCAAGCATCAATTGCTGTCGGTCGACCAGTTTTCCCGGGAGTCGGTCGAAGAACTTTTCCGCATCGCGGATCAAATGCAGCCGATAGCCCGGCGCCAGAAAGTATCGCGCGTGCTGGAAGGCGCGGTATTGGGCAACCTGTTCTTCGAAGCCAGCACGCGCACACGCGTCAGTTTCGGGGCGGCGTTCTGCCGGCTGGGCGGATCGGTCTGCGACACCACCGGCTTCACCTTTTCGTCCATGGCCAAGGGCGAATCCATTTACGATACCAGCCGGGTCATGAGCGGCTATGTCGACGCCATGGTCATCCGGCACCCCGAAAAAGGCTCGGTGGCGGAGTTTGCGGCGGCGACCAATATTCCCGTGGTCAATGGCGGCGATGGCCCCGGCGAACACCCCAGCCAGGCTTTGCTGGACTTGTACACCATACTGACCGAGTTTTCGCGGCTGGGTAAATTGCTGGACGGCGCGCATATCGTCCTGGCCGGCGACCTGAAATACGGCCGCACCGTGCACTCGCTGATCAAGCTGCTGGCCTTGTATCGCGGCCTGAAGTTCACCCTGATCTCGCCGCGCGGGCTGGAGATGCCCGAATACCTTCTGGAAAAGGTGAGCACTCGCGGGCACGTCATCGAGCAGACCAACTCATTGGAAGAAGGCTTGCCCGGCGCGGATGTGATCTATGCCACGCGCGTGCAGAAAGAGCGCTTCGCCGCCGAGGAGCTGGAAGGCTACAGCCCCGATTTCCAGGTGAACAAGGCCATTATCGATAAGTGCTGCGGCCCCGACGTCATCGTCATGCATCCTTTGCCGCGCGACAGCCGCGAAGGCGCGAACGATCTTAGCGTGGACCTGAACCATGATTCGCGCCTGGCCATATTCCGCCAGACCGATAACGGCATTCCGGTGCGCATGGCTATCTTCGCCGTGCTGCTGGGCGTGGAAAGCCTGGTGCAGCACTCGCAGCGCGATGTCACCTGGAGCCCGCCCTCGCATATCGGGCCGGACGACAGCGTTTTCCACGGCATGGATTAAGGGCCCGACCGCTTTCCCACCCGTTTGCGATCATGGATCGGCACAGGTCCTGCGCCGATCCGTGGCCGGAGCCGGGCGCATGCCCGGCCGCGATCACTGCTTGCGTTCGCCGCCCAGCGCTTCGACCAGGCTGGCTATCAGGCGCGAAAGCTCGCCGGTCATCAGGGTGAAATCCGAATCGAATTGCTCGGCTTCGTTATGGGCGGCCGAATCCTGGCCTTCCTTGAGCACATCCAGCGGGTTCACCCGCTTCACATCCAGCCCCTCGGTCAGCACGAACGAGACGCGGTCGGCCCAGGTCATGGCCAGGCGGGTGCACTGCTTGCCGGCCTGCACGTGCTTGCGAACGTCGTCGATCTCGATACTTTGCCGCACATAGCGGACGGCGGCGCCGCTTTCGCTGGTCGAGCGCAGTTCGGTGTCCTGGTCTATCGAGAAATTGGAAGGAGGCTCGTCGCTGATCAGCCAGTTGGTCATGGCGGCGGCGGGCGATTCTTCCACGTACAACGGCGAAATCGGAAAGGAATCCATGGCTTTGGCCAGCATGCCAAGCACTTCATCGCTCTTGGCGGACGCGGCGGCGTCGATCACCACCCAATGGTTGCGGGTGTCGATCCAGACGCGGGTATCGCGATAGACGCTGAAGGCCTTGGGCAGCAGTTCATCGGTGACCTGCTCCTTGATTTCCTTCATCTGCTTGCGGCCCGGCTTGAAGCCTTGCTGCTCTTCGATGTCCTGGGCCTTGGCCTTGGCGACCTGATTGATGACGGTCGAAGGCAGAAGCTTCTTGTCGGCACGCAGGCTAAGCAGGTACTGGCCGTCCAGCGCATAGACCAGGCCGCTGTCTTCACGGGGCGCAATCCAGCCCAGGCTTTGCATGTCCCGGCTCCCATTGGGCTGGAAGGCCTGTTTTTCCAGTGCCGCTTCCAGTGCGTCCACGGTGCATGACCACGTCGGGGCCAGACGAAATATCCTGAGATTCTTGAACCACATATGCTTGATGTCTTCTTTAATGGCAGGGATGCCTGCGCGCCCGGTGAGCGCAAGGGCAGCCGAAAAAAATGATGAGCGCTGATTGTAAGCCCATTTGCGCGGCGTTCTTTATCAGGGTCCGACAGGAGGCCGCCGAGCGCCGGATAAAAAAATGGCCCGGAATGCCAAGGGCATCGGGCCATTAGGGGAGCACACAGTGTTGCGCTAAAAAGGCTCGCGGGGGACGCAACACAGGTGATAAAAAGGGCGGCTTGGTTGTGGAACCGGGGGATCAGACGTTCGACAACGCGAGGCAACCCTTCCTATGTACTGAATTCTAATGATTCAGCCTGACGTTAGCCTGAAATCGGCCCGCCTCAGGCATTGATGTCGTTCCCCCGGGTTTCCTTGACGAACAGCGTGCCGATGACCAGGGTCATGGCGGCGATGATGATGGGATACCACAGGCCGTCGTAGAT
>JBEBYL010000050.1:0-12237 GCA_040391135.1 Pusillimonas sp.
AAAGCAGCAAAAGGTTATCGCGGCCGCCGCGGTAATGTATTCCGCATCGCCAAACAGGCGGTAATGAAGGCTGGGCAATATGCCTACCGCGATCGCCGCAACAAGAAGCGCACCTTCCGCGCTCTGTGGATCACCCGCATCAACGCGGCCTGCCGCGAGCTGGGTGTTTCGTACAGCGTGTTTATCGCCGGCACGAAGAAAGCCTCGATTGAACTGGATCGCAAAGTACTGGCCGACATGGCTGTAAACGATAAAGCCGGCTTCGCAGCCGTGGTTGCCCAAGCCAAATCCGCTTTGGCTGCTTGATCGAATCCGATTCTGTATTGCTGCAAACGGGGCTCTTTGGGGCTCCGTTTGTATTTGGAAAAGCGACACTATGACTCCTCCGGTTGACGACCTGCTTGCACAGGCCAAAGAACAGTTTGCCCAGGCCAGCGACGCCGCGGCACTTGAAAACGCCAAGGCGAAATTTCTGGGCAAGCAGGGCGCGTTGACCGCCTTGCTCAAAGGCCTGGCGCAGCTGGACCCCGAGCAGAAGAAGGCCGAAGGGGCCCGCATCAATCAGTTGAAGCAGCAGATCGAAGGGCTGCTGAACGATAGGCGCGCCCAGATGGCGCAAGCGGAACTGGACAAGCGCCTGGCCGCCGAGACCATCGATGTCAGCCTGCCCGGCCGAGGCCGCGCTTTCGGCGGCATCCATCCGGTCATCCACACGTGGCAGCGTGTCGAGGCTATTTTCCGTTCCATCGGTTTCGATGTGGCCGACGGCCCCGAAATCGAAAACGACTGGACCAATTTCACCGCCCTGAACAATCCCGAGAACCATCCCGCGCGTTCCATGCAGGATACCTTCTACGTCGATATGCAGGACGACAAGGGGCTGCCTTTGCTGCTGCGCACGCACACCAGTCCCATGCAGGTGCGCTACGCGCGCATGCACAAGCCGCCCATCAAGGTCATTGCCCCGGGGCGCACTTATCGCGTCGACAGCGACGCCACCCATTCCCCCATGTTCCATCAGGTCGAGGGCCTGTGGATAGCCGAAGACATTTCGTTCGCGGACCTGAAGGGCGTGTATACCGATTTCCTGCGGGCGTTTTTTGAAACGGACGATCTGTCGGTGCGCTTCCGCCCCTCGTTCTTCCCATTCACGGAACCGTCCGCCGAGATCGACATGATGTTCACGTCGGGACCCAACCAGGGACGCTGGCTGGAAATCTCCGGCTCGGGCCAGGTGCATCCGGAAGTCGTGCGCAATTTCGGGCTGGATCCCGAACGCTACATCGGCTTTGCTTTCGGCTCCGGCCTGGAGCGCCTGACCATGCTGCGTTACGGCGTCAACGACCTGCGCCAGTTCTTTGAAGGCGACTTGCGCTTCCTGCGCCAGTTCAACCGCTGAACCCCATTTAGAAAGCGGGCGGCGCCGACTTCCGGCGTTGGCCCGCTTAGCCGCAACACGAATCCGACGAGTACATTATGCAATTTCCCGAGTCCTGGCTACGCGCGTTTGTCAATCCCGATCTGGATACCGATGCCTTGTCGCATCGCCTGACCATGGCGGGTCTGGAAGTCGAAGAGACCGAGTCGGCCGCTCCGCCGTTCAGCGGCGTGGTGGTGGCGCATATTGTCGGAATCGAACCGCATCCCAATGCCGACAAGTTGCGCGTCTGCCAGGTCGACGACGGATCGGGCGCCTTGCTGCAGATCGTGTGCGGCGCGCCCAACGCGGCTGCGGGCCTGAAGGTGCCGCTGGCCCGTATCGGCGCGCAACTGCCCGGCGGCATGAAGATAGGCGCCGCCAAGATGCGCGGCGTCGAATCGGCGGGCATGCTGTGCTCCGCCCGCGAGCTGGGCCTGTCGCAGGATCATGCCGGCCTTCTGGAACTGGATGGCGATGCGCCGGTGGGGGCATCGCTGCGCGACGCTCTGGATCTGGACGACACCCTGTTCACGCTCAAGCTCACGCCCAATCGGGCCGATTGCCTGTCCATCCTGGGGGTTGCCCGCGAGGTGTCGGCCCTGACCGGCGCCGCGCTGACGCTGCCCGCCTACGAGCCGGTTCCGGTCTCGCTGGACGACCGCCTTGCGGTCAAGGTGGAAGCTCCCGATCTATGCGGCCGCTTCGCCGGCCGTATCCTGCGCGGCGTGAATGCCAGGGCGCAGACGCCTTCCTGGATGAAAGACCGGCTGGAACGCGCGGGCCAGCGCCCGATCTCGGCACTGGTCGATATCTCGAATTACGTCATGCTGGAGCTGGGCCGGCCGACCCACGTGTTTGACCTGAAACGCATACAGGGCGGCCTGACCGTGCGCTGGGCCAAGCCGGGCGAACAGCTGGAGCTGCTGAACGGCCAGACCGTGCAGCTGGAGCCCGATGTGGGCGTGATCCTGGCCGGAGACACGGTGGAGAGCCTGGCCGGCATCATGGGCGGGGAGGCCACGGCGGTTACCCTGGATACCACCGACATCTTCCTGGAAGGCGCCTTCTGGTGGCCCGAGGCCATCATGGGCCGCGCCCGCCGCTACAAGTTCAGCTCCGAGGCCAGCCATCGCTTCGAGCGCGGCGTGGACTTCCAGTCCATCCCCGAGCATCTGGAACGCATGACCCGCTTGATCATCGACATCTGTGGGGGGCAGGCCGGCCCGCTGGACGACCAGATCGTCAACATGCCCGAGCGCAAGCCTGTGAACCTCAGGCTTGACCGCTGCCACCGCGTCCTGGGCGTGCCCGTGGCGCGCCAGGAAGTGGAAGAGATCTTCACCCGCCTGGGGCTGCCGTTCACGGTGAAGGACGATGTCTTCACCGTCCAGCCTCCTTCGTACCGCTTCGACCTGTTCATCGAGGAAGATCTCATCGAAGAAGTGGCGCGCGTTTACGGCTTT
Organism: Pusillimonas sp.; assembly: GCA_040391135.1. Lineage (GTDB taxonomy): Bacteria > Pseudomonadota > Gammaproteobacteria > Burkholderiales > Burkholderiaceae_B. The sequence goes on from JBEBYL010000050.1 coordinate 2,884, forward strand.
GAACGGATTCCCGACCTGCCTCCGCGGGCGCGCGCAAAAATGCGCGTCGATCCGGAAACGCTGCGCGGGCCGCATGCCTTGCGTGGCCGCATGGCCAGCCTGGATTACCAGGAAGTCATCAATTTCGCTTTTGTCGAGGAAGCGTGGGAGCGCGACTTGGCGGGCAATGCCGATCCCATCAGGCTGCTCAATCCCATTGCCAGCCAGCTGGCGGTCATGCGCTCCAGCCTGATCGGCGGCCTGCTGGCCAACATAGTCCACAACGCCAATCGCAAGCAGAGCCGTGTGCGCGTTTTCGAACTGGGACGGGTATTCGCGCGCGACGCCGCGATCGCCGACGGCCCCCTTGCGGTGGCGGGTGTGCGCCAGCCGCAGCATCTGGCGGGCGCCGCCTGGGGCCCGGCGCAGGAGGAGCAGTGGGGCGTGCCCACCCGGCAGGTCGATTTCTACGATGTAAAAAAAGATGTGGAAGCCTTGCTTGGCGAGCAGGCTCGCAAGCTGGCATGCATCGCCGCCGCGCACCCGGCGCTGCATCCCGGGCGCTCGGCGCGGCTGGAGCTGGACGGCAAAGCCATCGGATGGATAGGCGAGCTTCATCCACGCTGGGCCCAGCAATGCGATCTGGCGAATGCGCCGGTGGTCTTCGAGCTGGATGTCTCGGTCATTTCCACGACGGAGCTGCCGGCGCCGTCCGAACTGTCCCGCCAGCCCATCGTGATACGCGACTTGGCCGTCTGGGCCGGCCCGGATGTGTCGTATCGGGATTTGTTGGCTACACTTACGCAAACGATTCAATCTAATGCTACTCTTGGCATCGTCAAGGACATTAAACTATTCGATGTGTGGCGCGACAAATCGGCGCAAGCCGCCGAGAAAAGCATGGCTTTCCGTTTCTGGTTGCAAGACCGCGAAGCCACGCTCGACGATGCCACGGTAGAACAATGCCTCGCCCGGCTGTTGGAGGCACTGGTGAGCGCTCATGCAGTGCGCCAGCGCGCTTAAGGAGTAAAGACATCATGAATCCGGATCGCACCCTGACCAAAGCCGAACTTGCGGAATTGCTGTTTGAACGCGTCGGCCTGAACAAGCGGGAAGCCAAAGACATTGTCGATACCTTTTTCGAGGAAATACGCGATTCCCTGGCGCGCGGCGTCGAAGTCAAGCTGTCGGGCTTCGGCAATTTCCAGGTGCGCGACAAGCCGCCTCGTCCAGGGCGCAATCCCAAGACCGGCGAAGTGATCCCCATTGCGGCGCGCCGGGTGGTCACTTTCCACGCCAGCCAGAAACTGAAAAGCGTCGTCGAATTCGCCGGCAAGCCGGCCGCCGTTGCAGAATAGGAAAAACCTTGTCTTTTAACCGGCATAGAACCCGTCCATGAGCACTAGCGATAATCCTGTCACATTGCCCCCCATTCCCGCCAAGCGCTATTTCACGATAGGCGAGGTCAGCGATCTATGCTGCGTCAAGCCCCATGTGCTGCGCTACTGGGAGCAGGAGTTCACGCAGCTCAAGCCGGTCAAGCGCCGTGGCAACCGGCGTTACTACCAGCATCATGAAGTCCTGCTGATCCGCCGCATACGCGATCTGCTGTATGAACAGGGCTTCACCATCAGCGGCGCGCGCAATCGCCTGGGCGATCTGCACGATGTTCCTCATGATCAGGATGCGGCCGTGCGCCTGTCAGGCACCGAGCTGCAAGCCTTGCGCAACGATCTGGATGCCATACGGAACATGCTGGCCGACGCACTGGGGAAAACAGGCTCCGACGCCGGGGAAAACGGCCAGTTCGATCTGTCCTGAATTCCACAAATTATTTCGCAACGTCAAATATCGTTAATACGGCGCTAAAAGCTTGGACAAATCCGGGCTGCGAATTTACCGTAATGGGTACGAGTTTTAGGATGCGAGCCAATTCTGGCTTGTTTTCGATGCCTGCCCCTTATGTCTTTTGTGCCACCCATTACCGAGGCCGACGAGTCCGCTGATCAGTTCCTGATTCGGACGGCCAAACATTATCTCTCCGCCAGGCTGGCACAGCCGCCCCAGATGGGCGAGCTGGCGCAAGCCTTGGGCGTGAGCAAGAAGCGCATATCCGACGCGTTTCGCAATTCGCTGGGATTGACCGTTACGCAGTTCCTGCGTGAAGAGCGCATGCGCCTGGCTCGCCGCTTGCTGGTTCAGACATCGCTGGACATACAGACGATAGCGCTGGAGCTGGGCTTTTCCAGCTCGGCCAATTTTTCCAATGCCTTTCATGTCCACGTCGGCATGTCGCCATCGGACTTCCGCAAGACGGCGCCGCTGGAATCCATTACGTCCCTTCAGGGCTCTTTGCAATGGAGTTCGCCCGGGGAGCTTTAGATTCATCGGATGTGGCGATAAAATCGGCTCATGCCCGCCGGTTTTTCTCGTTCGGAGGCGGGGTTGCACCGAACAGGAAAACAGGCACTCCATCATGACGCTCTCGGTATTCGATATTTTCAAGATAGGCATAGGCCCCTCCAGTTCTCATACGGTGGGCCCCATGCGCGCCGCGCGCAATTTCGCGCGCGCATTGCAAGCGGGAAATCTGCTGCCCCGCGTCGCGGCGTTGACGGTGGACCTGTACGGTTCACTGGCGGAAACGGGACGCGGCCATGGCACCGACATGGGCATCATGCTGGGCCTGATGGGCGAGGCGCCCGATACCGTGGTGCCAGCCAGTATTTCCCATCGAATGGAACAGGTCCGGGCCGCCAAACAGCTGCGTTTATGGGGATCGCACGATATCGCCTTCGATCCGGATAAAGCCTTTTCATACCGGATCCGGCCCATGGTCGAGCATCCCAACGGCATGCGCTTCCAGGCCTTCGATTCGTCGGGAGCGCTATTGATCGCGGAGCGCTATGTGTCCATAGGCGGAGGCTTTATCCGCGCGCTCGATTCCCGGGAAACCGACGAGTCCGTGCCGCAGCACGACCCCATGCCTTATCCGTTTTCCACCGGGACGCAGTTGCTTGAGCTCTGTGCCCGGACGGGCCTGTCCATGGCGCAGTTGATGATGGCCAACGAATCCGTGCTGGCGCCCGAGGAACAGGTTCGGCAAGGTGTGCTGCATATCGCGGACGTCATGAATGCCTGCATCGATCGCGGTTGCGGCCACGACAACGACCAGGCTGGCCAAGTCCTGCCCGGGGGCCTGAAGGTTCGCCGCCGCGCGCCGGCCCTGTATCGCGAGCTGCAGCGCGATACCGCCCGGAAAGACGTGCTGCATGCCATGGATTGGGTCAACCTTTTTGCCATGGCCGTCAACGAGGAGAACGCCGCCAGCGGGCGGGTGGTGACCGCGCCCACCAACGGCGCCGCGGGGTTGCTGCCGGCGGTGTTGCGGTATTACCAGACGTTCATTCCGGAGCAGTCCGACGACGGCCGCATCGACTTCCTCTTGACGGCCGCGGCGATAGGCTTCCTGTACAAGCGGAACGCTTCGATTTCGGGCGCCGAAGTCGGATGCCAGGGAGAAGTGGGGGTGGCCTGTTCCATGGCGGCGGCGGGGCTGGCGGCGGTCTTGGGCGGAACGCCGCAACAGGTCGAAAACGCGGCGGAAATCGGTATGGAGCATAACCTGGGCCTGACCTGCGACCCGATAGGAGGGCTGGTGCAGATACCCTGTATAGAGCGCAATGCCATGGGGGCGGTCAAGGCCATCAACGCGGCCAGGCTGGCCTTGCAGGGCGATGGGCAGCACCATGTTTCCCTGGATGCCGTCATCGAGACCATGCGCCAGACCGGCGCGGACATGCGCAGCAAGTACAAGGAAACGTCGCGCGGCGGCCTGGCGGTGAATGTGGTGCTTTGCTAGGAGCCGTCCTTGGGCGGGGCGCTTGCGCCCGCTGCGGTACTGGGTGAGGGCGGCCGTTTGCCAAACGTGACGACCCGGCCTATGAACAGGATGGGACCGGTCGGGGCCGCGGTGGGCGATCCCCCGGCGGGCTCCAGCGTCATTTCAAAAATCTGGTCGGGGCTGACTTGGCCCATCAGTGCCGCCGGCACGGTGACCGGCTTGTTGGGATCGATAAGCCCCAACGATCTGGGCTGCGGAAGATTCTTGTTATGGGTCCACAATTGCACCGAGGCGTCGGCGGGAATGTCACTGCGCACTTGCGGGTCCAGCAGCACATTTTGCTGCGGGTCGATGGTCACGGTCCAGCCGGGCGTGGAGCTTTGGCCGGGCGCCTGCAATATGGCGGCCTGGGTCGGTGCGAGCTCGACGACGGTGACGGGCGGCGGCACAGGCTTGGCCGGCATCAGGCCCAGGGCCAGCGCGATGGCGGCAAAAACCACGCTGGCCGCCCGCCATATCCAGATGTTCCCCTGAATGCTTCGTTCACGGGGCGCCGGCTTGACCGGTGCCGCCGTCCTGGCGGCGGGGGCCGCCGTGGCGATGGCAGCTTGCGCGGCGGCGATGCTTTCGGCCGGGGCTGCGCCGGCGCCGGCCTCTTCGGCGGCCGGGACGGATACGCTACCGGTATTCTTCGACGGCAAGGCAGCCGCGTCCACTCTTGCCGGCGCCGGCGTGTCGCTGGCATTGGGTTCGGATAGGCTGTCGATCCCGGGGGCTGCCGATAGGCTGGGCTCGTTGCGTATCCGTTCGGTGGCCTGTTGCGCCTTTCGTTTCTTTGGCGCTGTTGCCCAGGCGTTGTGGGCCGGAGGTTCGCCGGGCGGGTTGTGCGCCGGCTTGCGGTATAGGCTGGATGGCCTGGGCGTCGTGTCGTGCCCCAGGCTGGTCTGTATCTTGGTCAACAGCAGGGGCGATGGATCCACCGGCGCCAAGAGGTCGGTCAATTCCAGAAAGCGGTGCTCCCAGTCCAGGGCTTGCACGACAGCTTCGGCGTCCTGGCCCAGCAAGGCGTGCGCTTGCGCCATTTCCTGCGGATCCAGCAGGCCCAGCGTGTACTCGGCAATCAGTATGCCTTGGTCGTTGCGTGTCATGCCTGCCGCTGCTCCTGCATCGATTTCAAGGCGTCTTGGGTATGCTGGCGGACCTGCCCCGGCGAGGTTTTCAGGCGCGCCGCGATCTGTTCGTAGTTGTAGCCGTTATAGAAGGCCATGAGCAAGGGTTTGCGGCGCGATTCGTCCAGGGCTGCAATGGTGCCCGCGACGCCGCCAGGGTCGGCGCAGGCGCCGTCGCCGGGCAGGGCGTCCGTCCATGAGCTGTCGCCGGAGCGCGGCCGGCCGGCCTGGCGCAAACGGCTCAGGGCGCGGTAGCGCGTGATGCTGTACATCCAGGCGCGGGCGCCGCCCATGGCCGGATCGTAGCTGGCCGCGTTTTTCCAGATCAGGATGAATGCGTCCTGGACCAGGTCTTCCGCGCTGGAGCGCTGGCCAAGCATTTTAAGGCTGAGCGCCAGCATGCGCGGCGCCTCCTGCCGATAAAGATTCTGGAACGCGTTTTGATCGCCGGCCGCGCAGGACAATAGCGCGGCGTCGTAATCGAAGGGTGGAACAGCCATACATTCTCCGGTTTATCCCTTGCGGGCACGTTATTGTATTAGGTGTTCCGGTAAACAAAAGTTCATGGCGGACGGATAGGGGTAACAGGAGTTGACTCCGGATAGCTTCGCTACCCGGAGACCTCAAGGTCCAGGCCTCTACGAAGGCTCGATGCCCGCCTTCTTGATGATGGCGCCCCATTTTTCCGTTTCTTTTTTCTGGAAATCGGCAAGCTCGGCCGGCGTGGAAGTCACGGGTTTCGTGCCGGTCTGCTCGTAGAACTGGACGGCGGCGCTGCGCGTCGTGGCATTGACCAGCAGGTCATGCAGCCTGGATACCACCGCAGCCGGCGTATTGGCCGGTACGTAAGCGCCGAACCAGTAGCCCATTTCGTAGCCCGGCACGCCCGAGCTGGCGATCGTGGGTATGTCGGGAGCCAATGCCGACGGCTGGGCCATGGTTACGCCCAGCGCGCGCAGCTTGTTGGCCTTGACCTGGGGCAGGCCGGTGGCCATGTCGGCCATCATCATGTCGATCTGGCCTCCCAGCAGGTCGGTGATGACCAGGGGGTTGCTCTTGTAAGGCACGTGCAGGAGCTTTACATCGGCCATCTGCTGGAACAGCTCGCCCGCGACCCGGCTGCTGGAGCTGCCGCTGCCGAAGCTGAGCTTTTCGGGGTTCTCCTTGGCCAGCTTGATGAAGTCGCCGACCGTCTTGGCGGGAGAGGCGGGGTTGACCACCATGATTTGCCCGCCCGTGCCCAGCAAGGTGACGGGCTCGAAATCCTTGACGGGATCGTAATTGAGCTTCTTGTAAAGATGCGGATTGGCCGATTGCGACGTATTGGTGGTGATCAATACCTTGTAGCCGTCCGGCTCGGCCCGCGCCACGTCGCTGGCGCCTATCATGGCGCTGGCTCCGGGCTTGTTCTCGATGACGACCACTTGCTTGGTCTGCTCGGTTATGCCCTGGCCGATTGCGCGGGCAAGCTGGTCGGTGGCGCTGCCGGGTCCGAAAGGCACCACAAAGGTAATGGATTTGCTGGGATAGTCTTGCGCATGCGAGGGTGCGGCAAGCGGCAGGCATAGGCCCAGTGCCGCAGCCAGTAATGTTCTTTTGATTTGACCCGGGTTCATGGGTTGTCTCCTTTTGGTGGGTGGTCAGGGGGTGATGTCGGGCAGGGTGGCGGCCAGGCCGCTGTCTACCCGGATCGGAAAATCAAGCAGATGGAACGACAGGGCCTTGCCGTGGGTATCCAGGTTGAGCGCGTCGTTGACGCCGCCGTCCAGGATCCCCTCCAGCACGAAATTCATGGCCGCTATGGATTCAATCAGGTAGCGCCGCACACGCCGCGGCTTTCGGAACTCAAACCATTTTTCCAGCGCCGGTTCGGTAAGCTGTTCTTTCAGTATTGGAAAAAGCTCGGGCGTCCAGGCGATCACGCTGATGTTGGATATGTCCCCTTTGTCGCCCGTGCGGCTGTGCGCGAGGCGGTACAGGGGAACGAGGATAAGGTTATCGGTGGCGGGCATGAGTTCATTCATCCGTGAAAGTCCAGCTTGCCGGGGCCAGGTCGCGGGGCACGGCGCTGGACAGACTGTTCAGGCGGGGCCGCAAAGCCGTGCGGACTCCGCCGCCGCCTGCGGGGCCGCAGGTATACAGCGCGGTGACTTCGTGCAGGACGCGTGCGGCGGTTGCTTTATCGGGATGCGCGGCCGCGACGCGCAGGCGCACGTCCCTGGCCTGCCCGGCCGGCTGCTGGCTCAGATAACGGCCGTCGTCGTCGCCGAAAATGCTGACGGCGCCTATCAGATCGATGCGCAGTTTCAAGTGCGCGCCTATCCGTTTTTGAACGATGTCCGCCGCCAGGCGCGCGCGCGCCTCGGCCTGCAATCCGGCGTAGGAGATCTCGGCCTCCGCCAGCCAGCCGCCGTGATAGCAAATATTGACTTTCAAAGTGTCGGGCCTGGGGTGGCCGGTGGCGCCCCGCACGTCGACCCGGTCGGGCCCGTTCTGCGCGACACGCACACGGCTGATATCGGCGATGACGTCGGGCGTCAGGTAGGCGGCGGGGTCATGCACTTCGTACAGCAGTTGCTCTTTGACGGTTTGCAGTGTGACGGCGCCGCCTGTGCCGGCCGCCTTGGTGATCGAAAAAGCCCCTGAGTCCTCGATGCTGGCAATCGGAAAGCCCAGGGTGTCCATGTCGGGCACCTCTTTGAGGCCGGGTATGGCGAAGTAGCCCCCGCTGACCTGGGTGCCGCACTCCAGCAGGTGGCCCGCCATGGTGGCGCAGCCCAGCCGGTGCCAGTCGTCGTGCCGCCAGCCGAAGTGCGCCAAGGCCGGCCCCAATACCAGCGAGGGATCGGCCACCCGTCCCGCGACCACGATGTCGGCCCCGGCTTGCAGGGCCTGGGCGATTTCCACCGCGCCCTGGTAGGCATTCACGCTGACGATATCGAGTTGATCGAAGTCGGGCCCCAACCGTTCACGCAGGTAAGCCAGTTGTTCGGGCCGGGTCAGTTGGTCGCCCGACAGCACGGCGATGCGCGGCGCGCGCAGCGCCAGCTCCCGCGCAAGCGATTGAATGCGCCGGGCGGCGGCGGGCGGGTTAGCCGCGCCGAAATTGCTGACTATCCGTATCTTGTGCTTCAGGCAATCGGCCAGCGCGGGCCGCAGCAACTCGGCCAGCAATGGTTCGTAGCCGAGTTCCGGATCGCTGTTCTTGGCCAGCTGCGACAACGCCAGGGTGCGCTCGGCCAGCGTTTCGAATATCAGCGCCTGACCGCCGCTTTGGATCAGCGTGTCGACGACCGGCCGCACGCCGTCGCTGCGGTCGCCCGAGAACCCTGTGGCGCAGCCTATGGTAAGTGGTGTCGTCTCCATGCCCGTATATGCCTGTTGTGTGTTTGCCGCTGTACTATAAAATTGCTAAATTGATAAGTTAAATAGAAATATCTTATTTATTGATCCAACATTTTTATGAATCTATCGTCCCGCCAATTGCGCGCCTTTGTGGCTCTTGCCCAGGAACGGCACTTTACAAAAGCGGCGGAGCGCTGCCACACCACCCAGCCGGCATTCAGCGCCCTGATCAGGACGCTGGAGGACGCCGCCGGAACCCGGCTGTTCGACCGCACGACACGGCGGGTGGAACTGACGCCCGAGGGCAGGCTTTTCAACGAGTCGGCCTTGAGGCTGCTGAACGATCTGGACAGCGTCATGGAGGGCATCCATGATCATGTCGCCAAGCGCAAGGGGAGGGTTGCCGTTGCGGCCTTGCCTTCGTTGGCCGCCGGCTGGCTGCCCGGCATCTATGCGCAGTTCCTGGCCCGCTATCCCGGGGTTGAGCTGCAGTTGCACGACGCCTTGCTGGAGCCTTGCCTGGATCTGGTCCGGCGGGGTTCGGTCGATATCGCCGTGGCGGCCAAGGGACGGGACATGGCCGGCCTGGCCGCCGAGCCGCTGTGCGAGGACTACTTCCATTTGGTGTGCCGCAACGATCATCCGCTGGCGCAGCGGCCCGCCGTGCATTTGCGCGAACTCAAGGGAAGCGCCATTATCCAGCTTGGCAAGGCCAGCAGCATTCGCCAGAGCCTGTTGCGCAGCAACGTGTTCGCCGGGCTGGACACCTTCCTGGAGGTCGATCACCTGGCAACCGTGACGGGCCTGGTGGCGGCGGGGCTGGGCGTCAGCCTGGTGCCTTCCATGACCTTGTTCCAGTTCCGCCATCCCGGTATCGCGGTGGTGCCGCTGGCGGGAAAAAGCCGCCTGAAGCGCTCGCTATACCTGATACGCCGCAGCGAAAAAAGCCTGTCCAGCGCGGCGCGGGCATTTTACGAGCTGCTTCAGGAGCAGCGCGGCAGCCTGCCTGAAGGCTAG
>JBEBYL010000051.1:0-11919 GCA_040391135.1 Pusillimonas sp.
TGATTTTCACATCTCTTGTATTTATTGATTCTTCAAATTTTTGTAACTACAATAAATAGAGCCATGAAAATCACATTCGATCTGGGAAAGGACGAAATCAGAGAGGTGCGAAATTATGTCCGGCAAACATAAACTGACTGTTCCCGGCAGATTGGAGGATGCCGCGATAGATACGGGTATTGCAGCCGACCCGGATACTTATGAGTTGACCGAAGCCGAATTCGGGAAGTTGAGAAAGGTGGGGCGGCCGCGCCTTTCATCTCCAAAAGTGGCATTAACAGTACGTTATGACGCTGATATCATTGCGGCGTTCAAGTCGGGAGGCGAGGGCTGGCAAACACGCATGAACAATGCGCTGCGAGACTGGCTGCGCACGCACCGAGCCTGACGTCAGATGCCCTGGCCATTCTCCAGCACTTCAGTGAACGTCTCGATGAATGCCTTGCTGCGCGCCGGCAGCAGGCGCCGGCCGGGCGTGGCGCACCATACGGTCATGGTGGGTAACTGCCAATCGGGCAATATGCGCGTAAGCAGGCCTTGCTCCACCAAAGGGCTTGCATAGCGTTCGGACAAGCCTACTATACCCATGCCCTCCACGGCCAGCGTGCGCTGCAGCCCCAATGAATTGGCCGACACGGTGCTATCCGGGAAGCCTTCCCTGTGCTCGTTTCCGCGGGACAGCCTCCACGGCTGCGGTTCGCCGTTGCTGGTTATCAGCACCAGCCCGGAATGCCGGAGCAGATCTGAAGGATCGGCCGGGGTGCCGCGCGCGGCCAGATAACTGGGGCTTGCGTACAGGCCGTTGTGCAGAGTCGTCAGTTTTCTGGCGACCAGCGTGCTGTCGTCCGGCAATTGGTTGGCAATGCGGATGGCAACATCGAAACGTTCGGCGATAAGGTCCACGCGCCGCGAGGACAGGTCCAATTCGAGCCGGACCTGCGGGTAAGCTTTCGCGAAACGGGTCAGGAAAGGTACGAGCTCCAGTTCATGGAATTCGGGCGGAAGCGATACCCTTAAGGTGCCTTGGGGCGTCTCCTGCTGATGCAGGGCCAGAGCGGCGGCGGCTTCGGTTTCGTCCACCAGGCGCTTGGCATGCTTGAGCATGCCTTCTCCGAATTCGGTAATTGCCAGCCGGCGTGTGCTGCGGGTCAGCAGGCGCTGGCCCAGCAGGCTTTCAAGCGCGGCAATGCGCCGCGACAAGGTGGACCGGGGAAGCCCGGTGCGCTCGGACGCACGCGAAAAGCTGCCCGCTTCGACAATGCGGGCAAACATGATGAGGTCGTTGGCATTCAAGCTCATATCCCGCTTAATTGTTCCAAAATTGGGATTATTATATCCACCAATCACCCTTCTAGTCTCATTTTGATTCTAATAGAATAGAGAAACGCCAGGCCCCGCATGACCTTCAATGGAGCCGGAAGCGATTCAACAACCTTTAATCACGACTGGAATTATTAAAATGGCAAAAGTACTGGTTCTTTATTATTCGGCGTATGGACACATAGAAACCATGGCCAAGGCAGTGGCCGAAGGCGCGCGCAGCACGGGCGCCACGGTCGATATCAAGCGCGTCCCCGAGCTTGTCCCCGAGGCGGTGGCCAAGGCGTCTTATTACAAGCTGGATCAGGAAGCGCCCATAGCCAAAGTGGAAGAACTAGAACAGTACGATGCCATCATCGTCGGAACGGGTACGCGCTTTGGCCGCATGTCGTCGCAGATGGCTAATTTCCTGGACCAGGCCGGCGGCCTGTGGGCGCGCGGCGCGCTGAACGGCAAAGTGGGCGGCGCCTTTACCTCGACCGCCACGCAGCACGGCGGCCAGGAAGTCACCTTGTTCTCCATCCTGACCAACCTCATGCACTTCGGCCTGATCACCGTCGGCTTGCCATACAGCTTCCAGGGCCAGATGACCCTGGACGAAATAACCGGCGGAAGCCCTTACGGCGCCACCACCCTGACCGGCGGCGACGGTTCGCGCCAGCCTTCGGAAAACGAATTGGCGGGCGCGCGCTTCCAGGGCGAGCATATTGCCCAGGTGGCCAACAAGCTGTTCGGCTAGTCCCGCGCAGGGTCCCGGCGGCCCGCGCTCCATGGCTCCAGGGCCTTGCCATGCATGCAGATGCATGACAAGGCGGAGCGCTTAATCGGGAGAAACATCATGGGTCTGTTGGTGGATGGCAAGTGGACCGATCAGTGGTACGACACTTCGAGCACGGGGGGCAATTTCGTGCGTGGCGACGCACAGTTCCGCAACTGGATCACCCCCGATGGCGCTCCCGGCCCAAGCGGCCATGGCGGTTTTCCCGCACAGGCTGGACGCTATCATTTATATGTGTCGCTGGCCTGTCCATGGGCGCATCGCACCCTGATCTTTCGCGCCCTGAAAGGCCTGGAAGACATGATAGGGGTTTCGGTGGTTCATCCCTATATGGGGGAAAACGGCTGGACGTTCGAGCCCGCGCCAGGTGTCGTTTCCGATCCATACGGCCAGGCCGATTATCTGTACGAAGTTTATCTGCGGGCCCGGCCAGACTACACCGGCCGCGTAACCGTGCCCGTGTTGTGGGATTCTCACCAGAATGCCATCGTGAACAATGAATCATCCGAAATCATCCGGATGTTCAATTCCGCCTTCGATGGCCTGGGCGCCAAGCCCGGCGATTATGCGCCGGCCGATATGCTTGCGCGCATCGATGCCATCAACGCGCACGTTTATGAAACGATCAACAATGGGGTATACAAGGCCGGCTTTGCGACAGACCAGCGGGTTTACGAGCGCGAGGTCCGTAAGCTGTTCGAATCGATGGATGGGCTTGAGTCCCTGCTTGCCGGTCAACGCTATTTGATCGGTCAGCGCATCAGCGAAGCGGACTGGCGCCTGTTCACGACGCTGATTCGCTTCGATGCCGTGTATCACGGCCACTTCAAATGCAATCTTGGAAGGCTGGTCGATTACCCCAACTTATGGGCGTATACACGCGAGCTCTATCAATGGCCGGGCGTTGCAGCTACGCTGAACCTTCAGCATATCAAGCAACATTACTATTGCAGTCATCACACGATTAATCCCAATGGCATCGTACCGGCGGGGCCGGTGCTGAATCTTGACGATCCCCACGGGCGTGGGCACTTGCCCGCCATAACCGCCTGAATTGCGCAGGCGTGCCTGATCGCAGGCATTGAATTTGCTGCTGAGCCATATCCATTTAGCTTTCATCCAGCTTAACGAGGAATGATCATGCCCAGCACGCAACGAAGCGCCGCCCTGATTGCAGCGGTATGCCTTAACGGGCTCTTTGGAATCGCCTTGCTGATAGGCGGCGTATGGCTCGCGGCCCTTGGCGGTTCATGGTATTACTTGCTGTCGGGAGCCGTCCTGATTGCAATCGCCATCATGTTGATAAAGCGCATACCTGAAGCGCTTTGGCTTTATGCCTTGCTTGTCGTGGCCACGGTGGCGTGGGCCTTGTGGGAAGCGGGCCTGGACTGGTGGCCGCTGGCGGCACGCGGCGATGTACTCTTTCTGCTGGGCCTGTTTCTGTTGACGCCATGGGTGACCCGGTCTCTCGTTCGCCGCAGGCGGGCCAATCCTGAAGCGCAGGCAGAGCAGGCGGGGGCGGCGCGCCGCGCCGCTTGGCCCTTGGCGCTGTCGCTGGGGTTGTTCCTGCTTGTCGCGATTGCCTCGTGGTTTGTGGATCCGCATAAGATGGAAGGCGAACTGCCCGCCGCGCGTGCGCAGCTTGCCGCCGATGCCGAGGGTGTCCCGGCGGGCGAGTGGCATGCCTATGGGCGCACAGGCCATGGCCAGCGTTATTCGCCTCTTGCGCAGATTACGCCCCAGAACGTCGCCAAGCTGGAGGAAGCCTGGCATTACGAAACCGGCGATGTACGGGGCCGGCGCGGCGATCCGGTGGAAACCACGTTCGAGGTGACACCGCTGAAAATTGGCAACCGGCTTTTCTTTTGCACCCCGCATCAATCGGTGATAGCGCTGGATGCCACCACAGGCAAGGAAGTCTGGCGGTACGATTCAAAGATACGCGGCAAGCTTGCCTTGCAGCACTTGACCTGCCGCGGCCTTTCCTACCATCCGGCGCAAGCCGGCGGGGCGGCTCCTTCCACGCCGCAGTCAGCGGTGCCCGTGGCGCCGGCGGCCGACTCCGCGGCGGGGCCTGATATCGGCCTGCCCATTGCGGCCCAAGCCGGACCGGCCGTCGATCATTGCGCGGCCAAGCTCTTCATGCCGACCGCCGATGGACGCGTCATTGCGCTTGATCCAGAGAGCGGCTCGGTCTGCCGGGATTTTGGAGGCGGGACGGGCCAGATAAACTTGTGGCGCAACATGCCCAATGTCAATCCGGGCGGATACTATTCGACCTCGCCTGTGGTCGTGACCAAATCGCTGCTCATTGTTGGCGGGACAGTGCTGGATAACGTTTCGACGAAGGAAACGTCCGGCGTAATACGCGCTTTCGACGTCAATACCGGCGAGCTGGTATGGAACTGGGATTCCGGCAATCCGGATGACACCGCCCCGATCGGCGAGGGCGAAACATATACCGCGAATTCTCCCAACAGCTGGTCGATTTCCAGTGTGGACGAAGCCCTGGGCATGGTCTATGTGCCGTTGGGCAATCAACCTCCCGATCAATGGGGCGCGGAACGCAGCCCGGCGGTTGAACGCTATTCGTCCTCGGTGGTGGCGTTGGATCTGAACACCGGGCGCGTGCGCTGGGTATTCCAGACGGTGCATCACGATCTATGGGATTACGATGTACCGGCGCAGCCCAGCCTGATTGACCTGACTGTCGGCGGGAAAACAGTGCACGCGCTGGTGCAGCCAACCAAGCAGGGCGAGCTTTATGTACTCGACCGCCTTACCGGAAAGCCCGTGTTGCCCGTTACCGAAACGCCGGCTCCGCAAGGCGCGACGCAGGGAGAGCGCCTGGCGCCCACCCAGCCCGTCTCCGCCTTGTCGTATGATCCCCCGCCATTGAAGGGAGCCGACATGTGGGGCGCGACCATGTTCGATCAGTTGGCTTGCCGCATCGAGCTCAAGACACTGCGCTATGAAGGCCGTTATACGCCGCCGTCGACCCAGGGCACCTTGGTCTATCCGGGAAATTTCGGTGTGTTCAACTGGGGCGGCATCGCGGTCGATCCGCAACGCCAGGTGGCCTTTACGACACCGACCTATCTGGCGTTCATATCGCGCCTGGTGCCGCGGGCGGACGACAAAACCTTGTATGTGCAAGGCGGAAACCGTCCGCAAGACAGCCTGCCGGCCTTGAACGAAAACTTCGGCGCTCCTTATGCGGTGCAGCTTAGCGCCTTCACATCCGCGCTGGGCCTGCCTTGCCAGGAACCGCCCTGGGGATATGTGGCTGGAGCGGATCTGACCACCGGGAAGATAGCCTGGAAGCACAAGAATGGAACAGTCATCGACAGCTCGCCTCTGCCTTTGCCCTTCAAGATGGGTGTGCCCAATCTGGGTGGTCCCATCATCACCGCGGGGGGCGTGGCCTTCCTGTCGGGCACGCTGGATTACTATGTGCGCGCCTATGACCTTAGCAACGGCGAACAGCTGTGGCAGAGCAGGCTTCCGGCGGGGGGCCAGGCGACTCCGATGACATACACCGGCGCCGATGGGCGGCAATTCCTGCTGGTCGTGGCGGGGGGCCATGGATCGCTGGGCACCAAGGCCGGCGACGATGTCATTGCCTATGCCTTGCCCAAGGAATAGCGCAGGAGAGGAAGGGCTTCAAGCCTTCTAGGCAGTTCTTGACCAGGGAACCTCGATACCCCGTGTTTATTGGGCGCTCGAAGATTGCCCTGGGGTTATCCCTGGGCTTATGCACAGTTTATGTGGATAAGTAGGGTAGCCATGCATAGCGCCACAACGCCCAGCAGGCGGCGACCCACATTGCGGCCACAAACAGGATGCCCCAGTTGCTTCGCGGCCCGCGTTCCTCGCGTTCCATCCACTCGGCGGCTTTGGCGCGGCATTCCGTCAGCACGCCTTCGGGCACCAGCTTGATTGCCAGGTAGATCAGGACAGGCAGGACGATGACATCGTCCAGATAACCCAGAATCGGGATGAAGTCCGGGATCAGATCGATAGGGCTTAGCGCGTAGGCGACGATGATCGCGCACAGTGCCTTGGCCAGCAGGGGAGTGCCTGGATGCTTGCAGGCGAACCAAAGCGTTATGCCATCGCGCTTGACGCGGCGCGCCCACAAGCGGATCTGCTCAGAGAGTTTCATGCCGGTCGAATAAAGGGCGTCGCGGATCTTTGGCCGTTGTTCTAAGAGGCGCTGTCATCCCGACCTTCCAGTGCCGATAGCAATTCCGATAGATGATGATCCAGGCCAGTCAGTGTGGCGGGCGGCAGCAAGTTCAGGATGTTGCGTTCGTTTTCGATATGCGCCTTGACGGCGCGATCAATCAGCTTCAGCCCCACCGGCGTCAACTGCACCAGCATGCTGCGCGCGTCCTTGCTGTTGGGCACCCGCTGGACCAATCCATTGGCTTCGAGCCGTTGGAGGCGATGCGTCATGGTGCCGGACGTTACCATCAGGGACGAAAACAATGCGGTGGGCGCCAGGCAATACGGCTTTCCAGAGCGCCGCAGCGTCGCCAGAACGTCAAATTCCCAGCCTGTCATGCCGAACTTCGCAAACGTATCGTCCAGTCGTCGCTGAAGCAGCGCGGCGCAACGTTTGATGCGTCCGATCGGCCCCATGGGGCTGGCATCCAGATCAGGGCGTTCCTGTCGCCATTGTTCAAGAATGGCGTCCACCGCGTCGGGCTCTCGTTTTCGCATAGCGCTTCCTGTTGTCTTGACTTCAAGATAGTTTGAGTTCACACTTCAATTTTATCTTGAATTGAAGATAGTTTCATGGAAAGGCATCCTTCTTCCATCGCATTGGGCGACATCCTGTTGACCGCTCTGGCTCCCATTATCTGGGGGTCCACCTATATTGTCACCTCGGAACTGCTGCCGCCCGACCGGCCTTTCACGGCGGCTTTTATCCGGGTGTTTCCCGCGGGCCTGCTGTTGGTCCTTTTGATCAGGCGCTGTCCGGCCCGGACGGAGTGGAGGCGTCTGCTTACGCTTGCCGCCTTGAACATCGGTGTGTTCCAGGCCCTGCTCTTTGTGGCGGCCTATCGCTTGCCCGGCGGTCTGGCGGCCGTGGTGGGCGCTGTCCAGCCGTTGATCGTGATGGCGCTGGCCTGGAGCGTGGAACGGCGCGCTCCCGCCCTGCTGGCCTTGTGGGCCTGTGTTCTTGGCGTCTTTGGCATGGCGGTTCTGCTGCTATCGCCCGCTACGGTCTGGGAGCCAGTGGGCATTGCCGCCGCGCTGGCAGCCGCGGCGAGTATGGCCGCCGGCACTTACCTTACCAGGCGATGGAAGATGGGCATGCCGGTACTGGCGTTGACAGGCTGGCAACTACTGGCCGGAGGCCTGATGTTGGCGCCGGTGGCCTTGCTGGCGGATGCGCCGCTTCGGGTCTTGTCTGGACTGCAAGTGATGGCTTATTCCTATCTATGCATCGCCGGTGCATTGCTGGCTTATGCGTTGTGGTTCCGAGGCGTCGCCCGGCTATCGCCCGTGGCGGCGTCATCGCTGGGGCTGTTAAGTCCGCTGACGGCCGTGATACTCGGCTGGGCTTTGCTGGGGCAGTCCATGCGGGGAACATCCCTGGCGGGCCTGCTTATGGTGCTCGCCAGCGTACTGACGGTTCAGTGGGCGATGGCCCGGTCCAAGTGATGGCGCGCCATCGGCATTTTCCAACTGCTTCCATGGAGTGTTCCCATGCCTAATCCGATTCAACGCGCGATCGAATCGCGTGTTTCCGTTAACTACTACGACCCTGACCGCACACTGTCCGACGACGTAATCCAATCGCTGGTTGCCCAGGCCACGCGCGCGCCTTCGGCCTACAACTTTCAGAACTGGCGGTTCATTGCCGTGCGTTCCGCGCAGGCCAAGGCGCGCCTGAAGGCCGTGGCATATGGCCAGCAGAAAGTCGCCGATGCATCAGTCGCATTCATCATCTGCGGCACCTTGGCGGCGCACGAGCAATTGGCGCGCGTCCTCGAGCCTTCGGTGAAGGCCGGCATCATGGACCCGCAAGTAGTGGAGAATTGGGAACTGCAGGCGGTTCGCGCACACGCCTCCAACCCTGGTTTGCAGCGCGACGAAGCGATACGCTCGGCTTCGCTGGCGGCCATGACCTTGATGCTGGCCGCCGAAGGCATGGGCCTGGCGTCAGGGGCGATGATAGGATTCGACATGGACAGGTTGGCGCAGGAGTTTGATCTGACAGCCGCCGACGTCCCCGCCATCGTGGTCACCGTAGGATATCCAACGGCCGGAAATTGGCCCCAGAAACCTCGGAAACCGGTAACCGAGGTTCTGGAACTGGTTTGACCGAAGCGATCAATCCCGCACCATCTGTGGGTATCGGCCGGACGAGCTGGTAAAGAAGCAGAATGCGCGTATGCTATGCCATGCGCCTTGCATACATCACACGTTATCCGGGGAGTACACACCATGGCAAAAGGCCAAGTTCGCGGCAATAAAGAAGCCAAGAAACCCAAACAGCCGCCCAAACCGGCTGTTCCTGTGTCGCCATTCGGCACTGGATCTTCAAAAGGAGGCGCTTCGCAATCGGACCCAAAGCGAAAGTAGCCTGTGCTGTGAACGGCAATGCCCATGTTCCGTTGACCGCTTGAAGGCCCAAACAGGTTGGTATCTGAAGGTGCCTGTGGCCCGCTTCGTGAAACCGCTATTGATCGTTGCGAGGCCCTTCGGATTTATCCAGTTTTGCCGGTGTGTCGTCCTTGGGTTTCAGGGCTGAAGAGGGCGCTCCTTGCGGATTCGGGTTGCCATCGAATTGCGTCGCTTTTCGCCCTTGGGATTCCTGCCGGTTCATCCGCTCACTGGCACCTTCTGATTCCTTGATGGGAGATTTCAATCCCAATTCGGAGCGTGGGTCCTTTTTGTTGCCATCTTCCGATTGTTCCTTGTTCATTGGATTGTCTTCTTCCAGGGCACGTGCTTCGGGCCCTTTGATGCCGGGATAGCTTTGTGTTTTGCCTTGGCTGGGCTGCCCCGGATCCTGCTGTCCGGGCTCGTCCTGGCGGGCATGTCCCGGCGTGTTGTGAGCCGGGTTGGCATGGCCGGGATTTTTCTTGCTAGGGGTGCCGGGTTCGTCTATTCCTGATCGGTACTGCCCGGGACTGGCGGGCTCTTTCAGGCGAGGGTCGATCTCGTTGCCTCGCTCCGGATCCTGCGAAGGAGTTTTGGGCTTCTGATCTTGTGTCATGGCATATCTCCGGGGTAAGCGTCCTTGCATCGGGGCCGGCCGCGTTAAAGCGGTATGTGCCGGTACGAGGCAAGTTGCGTGCCCACGGTCTCTGTTGTGCCGGATGGAATAATAGCTTGACACTTGTTTGCGTTTACCCAGTGGTGGTCGTCGAAATTTGTCTATAGACTCATTCACATCGAAAACACTAACAGGACAATGTCATGTCTTTGGCAAGGCGGTGCGCCGCAGAATCACTGGGCACTTTCTGGTTGGTATTTGGAGGCTGCGGAAGCGCCTTGTTTGCGGCGGCATACCCCGAATTGGGTATTGGCTTTGCAGGTGTGGCGTTGGCCTTCGGCTTAACGTTGCTGACCATGTGCTACGCCATTGGGCAGGTTTCTGGCTGCCACATTAATCCGGCGGTCACGCTCGGGCTGGTTGCGGGCGGGCGTTTTCCGGCCCGTGAGCTAGTGCCTTATGTCGTAGCGCAAGTGGTAGGCGGCATCTTGGCCGGCGCGGTGCTTTATTTAATCGCAACCGGCAAAGCAGGATTTGATCCGGTCAGCGGGTTTGCTTCAAATGGCTATGGGGAACACTCACCCGACAACTACAGCCTTACCGCTGCGTTGATAGCGGAGATTGTCCTTACCGCCTTCTTTCTATTCATCATTATGGGTGCTACTCACAAGGGTGGCCATGCCGGCCTGGCGGGAGTTGCCATTGGCCTCTCGCTTACCTTGATACACCTTATAAGCATACCTATTACAAACACTTCGGTTAACCCTGCGCGATCTACGGGTGTGGCTCTGTTCCAGGGAACTTGGGCGATTGAACAACTCTGGTTATTTTGGCTGGCTCCCTTGGTGGGAGGAGTTGTCGGGGCGATTATCTATCGATTCCTTCACCCGGATCGCGACTGAGCATTGCCATAAGCACTTTACCGCCTTCGGGCGGTTTTTATTGTGAATGGCATGCATAGCCCTCCCGTCATTCATCAGTTCGATCAGATTTCTTGGCGGCCAGGCGAAGACGTTCGGTGAATTGCCGCTCTTTGTCGGCGAGTTCGCGGTGGAGGCTGGTCCTTATGGATTCCAAGTCTTTGGCGTCAATGTCGAGCGCCTTGGCCATTTCGTCATATGCCTCTTGGCGTCCCCGTTGGCGGGCCGCCTCGATTGGGTCGCTGTCTTTTACTCGATTTGCGAGGGCGTTCGCTTCATCGGCTTTTTCTTGGGTATGCGCAGCCCTGTCCTTGGCGCGAGCAACCATATTTTTTAACTTACCGCCCACTATATTTGCGATTTCCTTTACTAAAGCTTCGATTTGCGGCTGCAACAGGACGAGCAGCCATTTAAGGACGGCTGGAGGGATCGGGAGAGCCATGATTGTTCCCACTTTGTATTGAGATAAACCTTATAGCGCAATTGAAGAGCAAGTTGAAGCGACCCTGTCGTCGCGTGTGGGCGGTCTTTGCTTGTTACGACGAAAGTCACGTGTTCGGAGCTTCCGCTCGCTTGCTTGTCAGGTGGGGTTTTCTTCTTGTGGCGAATGCCGGGGAAGAGTGAACACTTTGTCAAAAATCAAAGTGAAGACGAATGTATAAATTAGAAAGAAGAGAAGCAAGGCCAGTTCCATTTTGAAAGCCTTCCAGGGCCCGACGTCGTACCAAAGCATGTAAATCGGCAGGCAGATCAGGATAAGCCCGCCTTCAAAACCGCTGGCATGCAAGCTACGTACCCAAAAGGTTCGAGCTTTAATGCTATTTCTTTGTTCCCACGACTCAAACGCAGCGTTATATAGATAGTTCCAGACAACGGCAGCGACCGATACCATGACTGCAACGGGCATTGAACCCTTGGCGTCTGTTCCGCTTAGCGCCATTAAAAATAAAGTGGAAAGAATGATGGCGATGATTTCAAAGACTGACACGTAAACAACGCGTCTTTTAATCGGGCTTAATGTAAACACCTGAAACTCCGTCGAGCATGCAAGCTCTTGTGCAATGTAAGAGCCGGCCCGTCCCGGTAGTTTAGATAAGGTTCACGCAGTGCCACGGTTTCCGCCTGCCAGCGACTTTGTACTTAGAGGCGTGATGTTTGTCAAACGGAGGGCCATTGCCCCAACCCGTCGGACCTTTGGTATTGGATGCTCCGCGAACGGATTCGACGTGATGAGGCGATCACTTGAGCATGGCGTTATTTATCCACCCTAACTTCAAACCACGCTTCCGTCTCGCCCATATCCCGGAATCCATCGTTTCGAGCTCGCGCAACTGCCGCAATCCATTGCTTGGCCAGCGTGATATCTTCGGCAATCATTTCCGTTTCCGCTGTGTCTTCGGCGGCCTGCCATGCGCGGCGCGCAATCAGAACGGTATCAGGGCCGCCCAGGGCGCGCTCCAGTGTTCGTCGGAACCGTTCTTCAGCATCGCGCCTGGCGCGTTCGGTGATATCCGCGGGAGCTTCTTGAAGGGATATGGTGTATGTCATGGATGTGCCCTAAGGTTGCTGTTTATTTATACAGTATTTTTAGCACAAAAAAGCCCGCACAGTGGGCTCTCCATCATAAACGGGGGACAAGCGGCATTCATTAAACTTGTTTTTGCGAA
>JBEBYL010000052.1:0-11391 GCA_040391135.1 Pusillimonas sp.
ATTCTAAGGATAGGTCATGATCGGTAATTGGAACTATGGAACAGGCCGCCGCAAAACGTCGGTGGCTCGCGTGTTCTTGAAAAAGGGTTCGGGCAAGATCGTCGTCAACGGCAAGCCCGTCGACGAGTACTTCGCTCGTGAAACCGGCCGCATGGTCGTACGTCAGCCTTTGGAACTGACCAACCACCTGGAATCGTTCGATTTTCATATCAACGTTCATGGTGGCGGTGAAAGCGGTCAGGCCGGCGCGGTGCGTCACGGCATTACCCGTGCGCTCATCGACTACGACGAAACGCTCAAGTCGCCGTTGAAGCAAGCTGGCTTCGTCACGCGCGACGCCCGCGAAGTCGAACGTAAAAAAGTCGGCTTCCACAAAGCTCGCCGTCGCAAACAGTTCAGCAAGCGTTAATCGGCTGTACTCCGGGGCCCTTGGGCCTTGCGACACAAAACCCCCGGCCGATGGCTGGGGGTTTTGTCTTTTATCGGCCAAGTTTGTCACTCGCGGCATACCCTCTTGGGCAAGCTTGTTGCATAATCATGATGTTGATGATCGTTTTTTGGAAATCGTTATGACTTCGGCAGCACCACGGATCAAGGTCGGCATTGTGGGCGGTACAGGCTATACGGGCGTAGAGCTTTTGCGTCTGCTGTCCCAGCATCCGAATGCCCAGCTAACCGCCATTACCTCGCGCAAGGAAGACGGCATGCCCGTCGCCGACATGTTCCCCAATTTGCGGGGCCGCGTCGACCTGCGCTTCCAGACTCCTGAAAACGCCGGGCTGGAGCATTGCGACGTGGTGTTCTTTGCCACGCCCCATGGCGTAGCCATGAGCCAGGCCCAACATCTTCTGGATCATGGCGTGCGCATCATCGACCTGGCTGCCGACTTCCGCTTGCAGGACACCCAGGTATTCCAGCAGTGGTACAAAATGCCGCATGCCTGCCCCGACATCCTCAAGCAGTCGGTCTATGGCCTGGTCGAACTCAATCGCCGGAAGATCGCCGGCGCGCAAGTCGTGGGCAATCCGGGCTGCTATCCGACCACCATGCTGCTGGGGCTTGCCCCCCTGTTCGAGGGCGGCCGAAAACTGGTGGATACCACGCACATCATCGCCGACTGCAAGTCGGGTGTTTCGGGCGCGGGCCGCAAGGCCGAGGTCAGCACACTGTTTTCCGAAGCCAGCGACAACTTCAAGGCATACGGCGTGGCCGGCCACCGGCATCATCCGGAAGTCGCCGAGCAGCTTCAGATACTGGCGGGCCAGCCCGTCGGGCTGACATTCGTGCCCCATCTGGTGCCAATGATACGCGGGATGTTCTCCACGATTTACGCGCGCATTCTGCCCGAGGCGCTGGATACCGATTTTCAGGCTCTGTACGAGCAGCGCTACGGCACCGAGGAATTCGTCGATGTCATGCCGGCCGGCAGCATGCCTGAAACCCGCTCTGTGCGCGCCTCCAATCATCTTCGCATCGCCGTGCATCGCCCGGACGGCGGCGACCAGTTGGTTATCCTGGTCGTCCAGGACAATCTGGTCAAGGGCGCTTCCGGCCAGGCCGTGCAGAATATGAATCTTATGTTCGGCCTGCCGGAATCGGCCGGACTTACGCAGGTGGCGGTATTGCCGTAACATCTGCGCACGCTTGTCCCGGAACTGAACTCCCGGCAATGGGTCTGTTCTGTTATGAAAGAAAAAACAACGGACCCAGGTTCCGGCGAGCACGGCGGCATGGCCCCATCGGCATCCAAGGCGCCTAAAAGAAAGGGCCTGAGCCTCGAGGTACCGGCCTTGCTGGCAGGCTTGGTGCTTGGCGCTGCCGGCGCCCTGTATTGGGCCGGCAGCGCCAGCCAGCCGCAAATCGAAGCCCAGGCGCAGCAACTCCAGGCGGAATTGACCAATCATCGTATCGAACTCGCTCAGGTTAGGGCGCAGCTGGATGCGTTGACGGGGCGACTGGTAATGGAAGAGAGTACGCGAAAGGGGCTGGAAACCACCTTGCAGGCGACCCAGGCGGAATTGGGGCAAGCCCGCGATCAGTTGGCATTCTTCGATCAATTGCTGCCTCCTGGCCCCAAGGGGGCCATCAGCATAAGGGCACTTGATATCGAGCGATTGGGCCCCACCTTGCAATACAAGGTGCTGCTCATGCGCAATGCCCAGGACGACACGCCGTTCAAAGGCCATATGCAGTTTGTGGCCGCGGGGGTCCAGCAGGGGAAACCGGTTAAAATTACCCTGCATCCCGCCCTGGCCCCCGGCAGTGCCGATTCCGTCTCCCCCGAGGCAACCGGCCTGGACTTAAGTTTCGACCAGTTCTTGCGCAGCGGCGGCTTGTTAAGCGTCCCCGAAGGTTTCACGCCCCAGGCTGTCACGCTCAATATTCTTGAAGGCGGCACCTTGCGGGTTTCCCGCCGGATCAATCTGCCGGCGGCCGAGTAGTCCGCGAGTGTTATAGTAGTTTCTTGATTTGCGCAGTCTTACAGGGCTGCCAGGAGTGCCTAATGAATACCCATACCGAATCCATCGATCTGCAGGCTCCGCCCTCGCCGCTGATCTTCACAGATGCCGCCGCGTCCAAGGTCAAGGACCTGTTGGCCGAGGAAGGCAATCCCGAACTCAAGCTGCGCGTATTCGTGCAGGGCGGCGGCTGCTCGGGCTTCCAGTATGGTTTCACTTTCGATGAAACCATCAACGACGACGACACCACCATCGACAAGGAAGGTGTGCAACTGCTGGTCGACCCCATGAGCTTCCAATACCTTGTCGGCGCCGAAATCGACTACAAGGACGATCTTGAAGGGGCGCAGTTCGTCATCCGCAATCCCAACGCCAATTCAACCTGCGGCTGCGGATCGTCGTTCTCGCCCTGATTCCTGGCGGCACAAATGCCGCCGGTCGTCTTTATCCATCTACCCCGCCCAGGCGCTTGCCGTCAGGCGGGGTATTTGCATCCCAGTACCCGGGCGCCGCGGGCACCTGTCACCGAAGGCAGGCCCGCGGCCTGGCCGTGTTCATGCGCCCAGGCCAGCCAGGCGAATGCCAGTGCCTCGACCATTTGCACGGGGACGCCCAGCTCCGAGGTGGGGCGTACCGGACAGGGCAGGGCGTGGCGCAGATCGCGCATCAATCCGCTGTTTAGCGCGCCTCCCCCGCAAACCAGGACTTCCTTGGCCTGCGGCGCGTACCGGGCGATAGCTTGCGCAACTGTGGTAGCCGTCAATTGCTGCAAGGTCGCTTGTATATCGTTATCGGCCAGCGCTGCGGAACCGGCCCTGAATTCTGCTATCCGCTGGCTCAGCCAGGCCCAGTTGAACATATCCCGCCCCGTCGATTTTGGGGGCGCCATGTCGAACCAGGGTTCGCCGCGGATCAGCAGATCCAATAATCCGGCATGGGCTTGGCCCGTAGCTGCCCAGGCGCCGTCGATATCGTAGGCCTGGCCGGTTTTGGCATGCGCCCACAAATCCATCAGGACATTGGCCGGCCCTGTATCGAAGCCGCGAATCCCGCCATCGGCATCCAGCAGCGTTACATTGGCAATGCCGCCCAGGTTCAGGACGGCCCGCGGCGCGGCGTCGCCGAACAGGGCGTGATGGAACGCCGGCACCAGCGGTGCTCCCTGGCCCCCCGCCGCGATATCCCGGCTGCGAAAATCGGCAATGACCGATATGCCGCTGCGCTCGGCCAGCAGGGCTGGCGCGTTGATCTGTATGGTGTAGCCCGCGGCGGGATCGTGCCGGACCGTCTGGCCGTGCGCTCCGATGGCGCTGACCTGGGCGGGGGCCGCATCGGCTTGCGCGAGCAGCAAACGCACGGCCTGCGCATACAGCTCCGCCAGGGCATTGCCGGCCAGCGCGGCCCGGGCCAGCTCATCTACGCCAACCAGGTTCAGGGCAAGGAATTCTTCGCGAAGCGCCGCCGGCATGGGCAGCGACACCGAGGCCAGGCTGCGGGGCTGGCCGGTAGGTGAAAAGTCGGCCAGCACGCCGTCCACACCATCGGTGCTGGTGCCGGACATGAGACCGATAAAAAGAGAGCTGGCCATATGGGGCGGGCGCGCGTGCAAAACGCTCTTTAGCGTTTTGCCACTTGCGTGCCCTCGCCCTGAAGCGTCGTCAGGAAATGAATGTGTTCCTGGTACTGCGCCACAGTGTGCTCGAAGGCTTTGCGCTGCGACTTGTCCAGTACGCGGGCTACAGGCAGGTCGACCGACAGGGGATCGATGGGTTTTTTGTTGACACGGAATTCGTAATGCAGGTGCGGTCCGGTTGCCCAGCCGGTGGAGCCGACATAGCCGATAAGCTGGCCCTGGCTGACGGAGTCGCCTTTCTTCAGGCCCGCGGCGAATCGGCTTTGATGCGCGTACAGCGTGCTGTAGCTGCCGTGGTGCTTCAGGATTATGGTGTTTCCGTAGCCGTTCTGCGTGCCCTTGAATTCGACGACTCCATCGGCCGTGGCGTGGATGGGTGTGCCGGTGGGCGCCGCATAATCGACGCCTTTGTGGCCGCGCCAGCCGCCGTGCACGGGATGCTTGCGCATGCCGAATGTCGAGCTGATGCGCGAAAATTTCAGCGCGGTGCGCAGGAAGGCACCTTTCAAGCTGCGGCCGCCGAAGTCGTAATAGCTGCCTGACGAGCCTGCGTCCGGTGCAAACCATACCGCCTCGTAGGCTTTGGCGTTATTGATGAACTCCAGCGCCAGCACACGCCCGACGCCGATTTCCCGGCCATCGTGCGAATAGGATTCGTAAACGAGGCGGAACCGGTCGCCGCGGCGCAAATCGCGTATGAAGTCAATCTTGCTGCCCAGGATGTCGGCAATTTGCATGGTGACGGCATCGGGAATGTCGGCGGCATCGGTGGCCGCAAACAGCGAGCTGCTGATTTCGCTTTCGGCGATTCGTATCTGTTGCTTGGCCGCCTGGGTTTTCTCGGCGGCCGCAAAGCCGCCCTGGCCATCGGGCGTGATTTCGAGCCAGCGCGATACATACTTGCCGTTCTCGTTGGCGCCGGGGGTATGGTTGTAGCGCAGCCAGACAAGATTGCCGTCCTTGTCCATCGCGGCCTGTACGCTGCGGCCGGGGTACAGCTTGTAGATGGAGCGGGCGTCCTTGTCCTGGACCAGGAAGGGCTGCAGGCCGCGTTCTTGTACGCGAAGGCGCTGCAATATCGACGACAGGGTGTCGCCACGGCGGATTTGCGTTTCGCTGATGAAAGGGGCGGAAAAATCCCCCAACGGTTGGGGGAAGGGATTGGGAAGGGCCAGGTTTTGGCTGGCTTGATATACGGGAGGCGTTTCGGGCGGCTTCACGACGGCCAGCGCCGCGGCGCCCGCGAACAAACCCAGCGCCACGAGCACCAGGCCGTTGCGCAGAAAGTGATGTGTCCGATGTGCCCGAAGCGTGTCGCGATAGGAGGGAGTGCCAGTTTTCCCTGTCTTGAACATAAAAACAAAAACCTAGTAATGCGCTGCTTTATTGGAAGATGTAACCGGCCGCCTGGAATACTTGCTAGTGTGGGGCCAGTGAACGCGTACCCCTTTTTACGGGGACAAGCGCTCTGATAAGATGACGTCATGCATCGTTTCTGTATCTATCCAGTGCAGTACTGGAACCGCGCCCGCACGTTATGCTAGCGTATTAGGCCCGATTTTTCGAGCATTTTTTTGTATTTTCCCTGATAAAGCCATTTTATATGCCGTCCACCGAAGCCCCTATCACCCCCCAAGTCGACGAAGACCTGCGTATTGCCAAGCGAGGCTGCGACGAGCTTCTGGTGGAGTCCGAGTTCGCCAGAAAGCTTGCACGCAGCCATGCCAGCGGCAAGCCCTTGCGTATCAAGCTGGGATTGGACCCCACCGCGCCCGACATCCATCTGGGACATACGGTGGTCCTCAATAAAATGCGCCAGTTGCAGGACCTTGGCCATACCGTCATATTCCTGATCGGGGACTTCACCTCCATGATCGGCGACCCCAGCGGCCGCAACGCCACCCGGCCGCCCCTGACGGCCGAGCAAATCCATGAAAACGCCAAGACCTATTATGCGCAGGCCAGCCTGGTGCTGGATCCGGCCAAGACTGAAATCCGCTATAACTCCGAATGGTGCGATCCGCTGGGCGCGCGCGGCCTGATCAAGCTTGCGTCGCGCTATACCGTGGCCCGCATGATGGAGCGCGAGGACTTTACGCGGCGCTTCAAGGGCGGCATCCCCATTTCCGTACACGAGTTCCTGTATCCGCTCATGCAGGGCTACGATTCCGTGGCCCTGAAAGCCGATCTCGAATTGGGCGGCACCGACCAAAAGTTCAATTTGCTGGTCGGGCGCGAGCTGCAAAAAGAATACGGCCAGGAACCTCAATGCATCCTGACCATGCCATTGCTGGAAGGCACCGATGGCGTGGACAAGATGTCCAAGTCCAAGGGCAACTACATTGGCATTACCGAATCGCCCGACTCCATGTTCGGAAAGCTGATGTCGATCTCCGATACCTTGATGTGGAAGTATTTCGAGCTGCTGTCCTTCCGTTCAATGGACGATATCGCCCAGTTACAAAAACAAGTAAAAGAAGGCATGAATCCGCGCGATACTAAAGTGTCGCTGGCTCAGGAAATCGTAGCCCGATTTCATTCCCGGAATGCTGCCGACGACGCGCTGGCCAATTTCGAAGCGCGTTTTCGCGATGGCGCGATTCCCGACGAAATGCCCGAAGTGCAAGTTGGCGCCGCCCCGCTGGGAATCCTGAAGATATTGCGGGAAGCCGGCTTGGTGGTATCGGGGGCCGAAGCGCAACGCAATGTGGAGCAGGGCGGGGTGCGTATCGATGGTTCGCGCGTCGAAGACAAATCCCTGCAGCTTTCCGCGGGCACCTATGTCGTACAGGTGGGCAAGCGCAAGTTCGCCCGTGTCACGTTAACCGGCTGACAGCCTTTTTTTTGGAGCATGTCATGAAGCTAACCAGTGAGTCTTTTACGGATCAGGGCGCAATCCCCGAGCGCAACGCCTTCGGCAAGATCGATGGGCAGAATCATGTGGCGCTGGCCGGCAATGCGAATCCGCATCTCGCCTGGTCCGACGCGCCCCAGGCCACCCAGTCCTTCGTCGTCATCTGCCATGATCCCGATGTGCCCAGCAAGCCGGACGATGTCAATCAAGAAGACCGCGAGATACCCAGTTCGCTGCCCAGGGTGGACTTCTACCATTGGGCTCTCATCGATATTCCAGCCGGTGTAAACGAGATCGCCGAAGCAGCCTATTCGGACGGCATTACGCCCCGAGGCAAGGCGGGGCCTTTGGCGCTGGACGGCACACGCCAGGGCGTCAACGATTTCACCAACTGGTTTGCCGCCGACCGCGACATGAACGGCGATTACTTCGGCTACGACGGGCCGTGCCCCCCCTGGAACGACTCGATTGCGCACCGCTATGTATTCACCGTTTATGCCTTGGACATCGCCGAGCTTCCCTTCGAGGGCCGCTTTACCGGCGGCGATGTCATCAAGGCCATACAGGGCCACATCCTGGCGCAGGCGTCCATCCAGGGCACCTACACCCTGAATCCCCGTCTGGCCGGCAAATCGTAGGCTGCATCTTTTCCTGATTGAGCGGGCCTCAAGTCAATTTGAGCGAGCGGCCCCGCAAGGCTGTTGGCGGGTCCGAAAACGGCGCTTCAGGGGGGTATTGCAGGCAGTTTGCGCAAAAATGGCAGTCATTCGGGCTAAAATAGATGCTTTGCCCTTTGCCACCCGCCATCACCACACCAGGATAAACCATGTTTGACCGTTCCCGCACTCTCGATCAAGTCGACGCCGACGTTTGGGCCGCCGTCCAAAAGGAAAATGTTCGCCAGGAACAGCATATCGAGCTGATCGCCTCCGAAAACTACACCAGCCCAGCGGTCATGCAGGCTCAAGGCACGCAGCTTACCAACAAGTATGCCGAGGGTTATCCGGGCAAGCGTTATTACGGCGGCTGCGAGTACGTGGACATCGTCGAGCAACTGGCCATCGATCGCCTGAAGGAAATCTTCGGTGCCGAGGCCGCCAACGTTCAGCCCAATTCGGGTTCGCAGGCCAATCAGGGCGTCTATATGGCGGTGCTCAAGCCCGGCGACAAGGTGCTGGGCATGAGCCTGGCCGAAGGCGGCCACCTCACGCATGGTTCGCCGGTCAATGCATCGGGCAAGCTGTACGACTTCGTGTCCTATGGCCTGGATGCCAACGAAGAACTCGACTACGACCAGCTGGAAAAACTGGCCAAAGAACACAAGCCCAAGCTTGTCGTGGGCGGCGCATCCGCGTATTCATTGCGCATCGATTTCGAGCGCATGGCCCGCATCGCCCACGATAACGGCGCGCTTTTCATGGTCGATATCGCCCATTACGCAGGCCTGGTCGCCGGCGGCGCCTATCCCAACCCCGTGCCTCATGCCGACTTCGTCACATCGACCACGCACAAATCCTTGCGCGGCCCACGCGGCGGCGTCATCATGATGAAGTCCCAGTTCGAAAAAGCCGTCAATTCGGCGATTTTCCCGGGCATCCAGGGTGGTCCTTTAATGCATGTCATCGCCGCCAAGGCCGTGGCCTTCAAGGAAGCCCTGTCGCCCGATTTCAAGGATTACGCCGCCCAGGTCGTCAAGAACGCCGACGTCCTGGCCCGCACGCTGGTCCAGCGCGGCTTGCGCATTGTGTCGGGCCGCACCGAAAGCCACGTCATGCTGGTCGACCTGCGCGCCAAGGGCATTACAGGCAAGGAAGCCGAAGCCGTCCTGGGTGAAGCCCACATCACGGTCAACAAAAACGCCATCCCCAACGATCCCGAAAAGCCCTTCGTCACCAGCGGCATACGCCTGGGCACGCCGGCCATGACCACGCGCGGCTTCAAGGAAGCCGAGGCCGAACTTACCGGGCACCTGATCGCCGACGTCCTGGACAATCCGCGCAACGAATCGGCCATTGCCGATGTCCGGGCACGCGTCAACGAACTGACGGCGCGTTTGCCGGTGTACCGTTAAAGCGGGGGATGGCCCCGGTTCTCCCGGGGCTGGCCAGCCATGAAATGTCCGTTCTGCGGTAGCTTCGATACGCAAGTTATTGACTCTCGTGTTTCAGAAGAGGGCGATACCATACGCCGGCGCCGCCGCTGCACGGCCTGCGAGCGCCGCTTCACGACCTACGAGCGGGTCGAGCTGCTCATGCCGGCCTTGGTCAAGCGCAACGGCACGCGGGCCGAGTTCGACGTCAACAAGCTGCGGGCCAGCCTGAATCTTGCCTTGCGCAAGCGGCCGGTCAGCACCGAAGACGTCGACGCCGCCGTGGCGCGTATCGAAGAAAGCCTGCTGGTCAGCGGCTTGCGCGAGGTCAAGTCGGACTATGTGGGCGAACTGGTCATGAACGAACTCAAAAAGCTCGACCAGATCGCTTATGTGCGCTTTGCATCGGTTTATAAAAGCTTCGAAGACATCCGCGAATTCGTCAAGGCCATAGACGAAATCCAGGTGCCCCCAAAAACGTGAATGCAGGCCTGGTTGTCGACGACGAGCGCTGGATGCGCGAGGCCCTGCGGCTGGCTGAAAGCGTCATGTACATCACGGCGCCCAATCCACGGGTGGCCTGCCTTATCGTGCATGGCGAACAGTTGCTGGCATCCGGCGCCACGCAGCGCGCGGGCGGTCCCCATGCCGAAATCATGGCACTGCGCCAGGCCGCGGAACAGGGCATCGATATTTCCGGCGCCACGGTTTACGTCACCCTTGAGCCTTGCAGCCATTTCGGGCGCACGCCGCCCTGCGTGGATGCCTTGATTGCGGCTCGGCCAGCCCGTGTGGTCATCGCCATGAGCGATCCCAATCCCCTGGTTGGCGGGGGTGGCATCGCCAAGCTGCGGGCTGCCGGCATTGCCGTCACGGCGGGTGTATGCGCTCATGAGGCTTTGGCCGTCAATCCCGGCTTCGTGGCGCGCATGACACGTAAAACGCCATGGGTATGGCTGAAATTGGCCGCTTCCCTCGATGGCCGCATCGCCTTGCCCGGCGGACAGTCCCAATGGATCACCGGTCCCGCCGCCCGTGCGGATGGCCATCATTGGCGTGCACGCAGTTGTGTCGTGCTGACAGGGGCTGGAACAGTGCTTGCGGATGATCCACAATTGAACGTAAGGCACGTGGAGACGGCCCGCCCGCCTTTCAAGGCCATCGTCGATACGCGTTTCGAGGTCGACGAAAATGCACGGATATTCGACGGCATCCAGACCTGGGTGTTCACCTGCGCCTCCAAGCCGGAAAAGTCCTCGCGGCTGGCGGCGAAGAATGTGCAGGTTGTGCAGATGCCCCAGGCGGGCCAGCGGGTCGACCTGCTGGCCGTGATGCGTTGGCTGGGCGAGCACGACATCAACGAGGTACACGTGGAAGCGGGCGCACGGCTAAGCGGCGCGCTGTTGCAGGCCCAATGCGTGGACGAGCTGCTGCTGTACATGGCTCCCGTGCTGCTGGGCGAAGGCATAGGCATGGCGCGCATGGATGTGCTGCAAAGCCTTGCGCAGGCCCAGCGCTTCGAATTCTTGGATACAAAAAATGTCGCTCCGGATATGCGTATCCGGGCTCGGCACATAGATCGTTGGAACGCTTTGCTGCATGTATTGCGGCTATAGGGGAATTAGAAAGATGTTTACGGGAATCGTCGCCGCTGTGGGCAGAATCATCGAGGTATCTCCATTCAATGAAGATCAAGAAGATGCCGGCGTTCATTTGAAGATTCAGGCGCAGGGTTTTTTGCGCGATTCCACCAAGCTGGGTGATTCCATCGCCGTGCAGGGGGCATGCATGACCGTGGTCGAGATGGCTGCGGGCACGTTCAGCGTCGATGTGTCGCGGGAAAGCCTGAACCGCACGACCGGCCTGGATGCGGAAGGCGACGTCAATCTTGAACACGCCTTGCGCATGGGGGACTCGCTCGATGGTCACCTGGTGTCAGGGCATGTGGACGGCGTGGGGGAGGTCAGCCATTTTGAGCCCGTGGGCGAATCCTGGGACTTGCGCATCCGGGTGCCGCAAAACATGGCGCGCTTCCTGGCTTACAAGGGTTCCATCACGGTCAATGGCGTAAGCCTTACCGTTAATCAGGTAGACGACGATATCAGCGGATGCGAGATCCACATCAACCTGATACCGCATACCGTGCAGGTCACCACGCTGAAGGATCTGTCGGTGGGGGGGCTGGTCAACCTGGAGATCGACATGATCGCGCGCTACGTCGAACGCATGGTCGCCCAAACCAAAACCGCTTGATTCTGTTAGAATAGCGGACTTCGCTTTGCTTTAATGTCGAAGCGAACAAGGACAGGTGGCCGAGCGGTTGAAGGCGCACGCCTGGAAAGCGTGTATACGTGAA
>JBEBYL010000053.1:0-10625 GCA_040391135.1 Pusillimonas sp.
AGGTCGGGGCGCGCTTCACCCTGGATGCCATGCCGGGCAAGCAGATGGCCATCGATGCCGACCTGAACGCCGGCCTGGTGGGCGAGGACGAAGCGCGGCGCCGCCGTACCGAAGTCGCCCAGGAAGCGGAGTTCTACGGGTCGATGGACGGTGCCAGCAAGTTCGTCCGCGGCGATGCCGTGGCCGGCCTGCTTATCATGATCATCAACATCATCGGGGGCCTCATTATCGGGGTGGGCCAGCACGACCTGGCTTTCTCCGAAGCGGGCCGCGTCTATACCCTGCTGACCATCGGCGACGGCCTGGTCGCCCAAATTCCGGCCCTGGTGATTTCGACCGCGGCGGGTGTCGTGGTGTCGCGCGTGGCCACCGACCAGGACGTCGGTCAGCAAATGGTCAGCCAACTGTTCGCCAATCCCAACGTACTGTTCATCACAGCCGGCATCATGGCCGCCATGGGCCTGATTCCCAATATGCCCCATGTGGCTTTCCTGCTGCTGGCCGCTGCGCTGGCCGGCGGGGGCTGGCTGATGCTCAAGCGCCAGCAGGCTGAGTTGGCGGAAAAGGCCGAAGAACCCATCAAGGCCCAGGCCGCGGTGGAAGCGGCGGCCGCCGAAGCCAGCTGGGACGACGTGGCCTTGCTGGACCCCCTGGGACTGGAAGTGGGCTATCGCCTGATCTCGCTGGTCGACCATGCCCAGAACGGCGAGCTGTTGCACCGCATTCGCAGCTTGCGCAAGAAATTCGCCCAGGACGTCGGTTTCCTGCCCCCCGTCGTTCATATACGCGACAACCTGGAACTGAAGCCCAACGACTACCGCATCCTGTTGTCGGGGGTCGAGATCGGGCATGGCACGGCCACTCCCGGCCAGTGGCTGGCCATCGATCCGGGCGGCGTCACCATGAAACTGCCGGGCACGGCCACGACCGACCCCGCTTTCGGCTTGCCGGCCGTCTGGATAGACGTTGCCCTGCGCGAGCAGGCGCAGATCGCCGGTTATACCGTGGTGGATGCGGGCACCGTCATTGCCACGCACTTGAACCACCTGATGCATCGCTACGGCGCGCAATTGCTGGGTCGCCAGGAAGTCCAGCAACTGCTGGACCACATCGGACGCGAAGCGCCCAAGCTGGTGGAAGACCTGGTGCCCAAGACGGTCAGCCTTACGCTCTTGCAGAAGATACTGCGCGGACTGCTGGACGAAGAAGTTCCGATCCGCGATGTGCGTACCATCATCGAGACGCTGGCCGAACACGCGCCGCGCCTGGCCGCGCTCAATCCGGCGGGTGCCGGCCCCGATTCGGGCGAATTGCTGGCCCTGATCCGCTCGGCCCTGGGCCGGGCCATTACCCAGCAATGGTTCCCGGGCGACGCCGAGCTTCGGGTCATAGGCCTGGATGCCCGTCTGGAGCGCGTCCTGACCCAGGCGCTGACCACCAGCGGCGCGCTGGAGCCGGGCTTGGCCGAAAACGTGCTGACCGAGGCCGGCCGCGCCATACAGACCCAAGAGGCCAACGGCGATGCCACGGTGCTGGTCGTTCCGCCCGTCTTGCGTCCTTCATTGTCGCGTTTCCTGCGCCATCATTTCCCCCAACTGGGCGTGCTGTCCAGTGTCGAGATCCCCGATGAGCGCATCTTGAGAATCACCTCGGTGATAGGCGGGAGCGCGCCGTGAACATAAGCCGCTTCTTTGGCAGCACGAATCGCGAGGCCTTGCGCCAGGTGCGTTTGGCATTGGGCCCGGACGCGATGATCGTCTCCAACCGCCGCATCAACGGCGGGGTTGAAATCCTGGCCGCCGATCCCACGTCGGCGGCGCCCGATGAAGCGGCCCAGGCGATGCCGCCTGTCCAGCCTGCGCTTGGCGAGACGCCTCGTCCGGCCCCGTATCGGCAGCCGGCGCCGGATCCCCGCGTCGAAGTCATGAGCGCCATCGGCGAAATGCGCGGCGCGCTGGAAAGCCGTATCGACGAGCTGATGTGGGGCAATCAGTTGCGCCGCGTGCCGCAGGCGGCCCTGCTGTTCCAAAGCATGCTGGGTTTCGGTTTCAGCACGGCGCTGTTGCGCGCCATGCTCAAGCGCCTGCCCGAACACCTGTCCGCCAAGGCGGCCTTCCAGTGGGCGCGCAACGAGCTGGCCACCCATCTTCCTGTATTGGAAAGCGAAAACGCGCTGTGGACGCAAGGCCAGGCTCTTGCACTGGTGGGGCCGACCGGCGTGGGCAAGACCACCACCATCGCCAAGCTGGCCGCGCGTTGCGTGCGGCGCGCGGGACCCGGCAGCCTGGTGCTGTTGACCACCGACACCTATCGTATCGGCGCGCATGAGCAACTGAAGATATACGGGCAGATGCTGCGCGTGCCGGTGCATGTGGTGCAGGATGTGCAGGAACTGCGCCGCATCGTGCAGGGCATAAGTCCTGAGCAGACCATCCTGATCGACAACGTGGGCATCAGCCAGCGCGATCGCTATATTTCGGAACAGGCGGCCATGCTGGCGGGAGCCGGACGGGCGGTAAATCGGCTGCTGGTCCTGAATGCGTCCAGCCATGGCGATACCCTGGACGAAGTGGCGCGAACCTATGCGGGCGACGGCGGCTCCGCGCCCATAGGCTGCATCATCACGAAAATCGACGAAGCCAGCCGGCTGGGCGCCGCCCTGGATACCGCCATACGCTATCAGTTGCCCATACACTATGTATCCAATGGGCAGAAGGTCCCCGAGAACCTCATCTTGCCGAATGCCGCCGATCTGGTCGATCAGGCCCTGGCGCACAATCAGCAGGCCAGCGCTCTGTATGCGCCGACCGAAGCGGATTTTGCCGCGCTCATGTCCTTGACCAAGGTGCCGGAAGACACCACCCAGGCCGCGGCCGCCGAGAGCCGGCGCAAACGCCTGCTGCCCGGGCTGCTGTCCATGGCCGGCGGCTCCGGCCTGGGCCTGACGATGGACGACCTGCATGCCGCCTGCGCCTACATCGATGATCAAGCTTCGGTGTCCGAGGCTTACGATTTGTGGCGCAGCTATACCAACGCCAAGCCCGATGCCACGCTATTGGACAGCTATGTCCGGCACATGGTCCGGGTCGTCCAGAACGAGCTGGCCGACAGCGGCCGCCGTGTGCTGGCCGTGCATGAGCAGGCGGCCATTGCCAAGCAGTCCGGCGGGCGCGGCCATTTGCGCGCCGCCTTGCTGATCGACGACAGCGGCCAATCCCTGGCCACACCCATGCAGCAGTTGAGTTTTGCCGATGGCTGGCTCTCGTCTTGCGGCGCGGCCGCCCAGCATGCGCCCAGCGCCAACGACGCACTGCATCACCAGATTCAGTGGCTGGCAAGCAACCATGGGCAGGTTCCCATGGTTCATCTTTTCGATGGCGGCAGCCAAGCCTTGCTAAGGCGCATCGATGGCTTGCGGGTCGATTGGCTGGCGCAATGCGCGGCAACCGCCCGCATTGAATTCGACTCTTGCGCGACCACGGCGGGCGCCTTGTCCAAGACCCTTAAACACACGCCGCTCGATGCGGCGCAACTGCCCGCCCTGAGCGAACTGGCGGGACATGCCGCTGGCGACGTGGTTATATGGGCGGCAACGGAAAAGGTCCAACTGACCGCTCGTGGATTGGCGGCCATGGACGTCCAGCTGCTGACGCTGCGCATCCTGAAGCGCAGTGACGGCACCCAGGTCAAGACCTTATTCGGCCTGGCCCGCATGGCCGGGGCGCCGGCCACCAGCGAATGGCTCGCGAGCGGCCTGTTGATCCGTACCGAGGCCAAGCAAGGCATGCGCTATGCCGCACGCTGCTGGCAAAGCCTGGCTCCGCGCAGCGAAGCCGGTTCTTTACAGAAAAAGGCGTTGACGGCCGTTCAATCGGGCCTGGCCGCCTGGCAACTGAAGCAGGACGGTCAAGCGGCCACCGCGCGCGCCGTGGCCGCCAGCCTGGTTGCCGGCAAACCCGAATTGCCGGCGAGCCTGGCCGCCGCCGGTTTGTTCAAACTGTTTGCCTTGAAGGAAATGGTCGGGCCGTAGTTTATTTTTCCGGACAAGGGCATGCGGTCAAAAGACAAGGCCGGCTGAATTCAGCCGGCCTTGTCTTTTTGTTGAACTTTTTCCCGTGTGGGATCAGCCCACCTTGATGTTCCGGGTTTGTCCCTTGGCGCCGGCCTGGGTGCGGCCGCTGGCATCGTATAAATTCCCCATGCCCGCAAGCGTGCGCAAGGTCTCCAGAGTCTGCTGATTATGGGTAAGAAAGGTATCGATGATGATGCCGTTCGACGCATTCAGCTCGTTGGCCTGATGAGCCCTGTCGTAAAGCTGGCGGCAGGCCGCTTGCAGCGAGGCGTGTTCCAGGGCGGCGGCGTCCAGTCCCGCCTTGTCGGCGCTGTATCCAAGCCGAGTCAGCAATGACAGGCGGCGCTCGGAGGCTTCAGCCAGCTTCTCGGCGTAATT
Organism: Pusillimonas sp.; assembly: GCA_040391135.1. GTDB lineage: Bacteria > Pseudomonadota > Gammaproteobacteria > Burkholderiales > Burkholderiaceae_B. Next base: position 4,451 of record JBEBYL010000053.1, read on the forward strand.
GTTCTTTTGCGCGGTGCTTTCGGCCAGCGCCTGTTCGCTGGCGGCCTCGGTCAAGGCCAGGGTTTCAGCCTCGAGGATCGCGATGAATTCCCGCAGCAGTTCGTTTTCCTGAAGCAGGCAGGTATTTAGTTGGGCAAGCGCGTCGTTCATGAATAAAGAGGGGCAGGGCGGGATTACTTCAGCAGGTCGCGTACGCTGGCCAGCAGGCCGTCGGCGATGCGGCTGGGGTCTATCTTCAGTTGGCCCGAGGCGATGGCGTCACGGATTTCCTGGACGCGCGCGACGTTGATATCATTGTCGCTGCCTTGCAGATTGGATAGATGGCGCGCGGCGGCGCTAAGGTCGACTTTGCCGCTGTTGGCCGTACCGCTGGAAGACACGTTTGCACCGGTCACGTCGGTCCGGGTGCCGGCGAGGGGGCTGGCGGCTGGGCCTTTCAATGAGGGTGTGGTGATCTTCAAGGTGTTCTCCGGAAACTGGCGACTAGTTTACTTTGTTTGCTGTGTTCTTTTACGGCCAACAAAGGGCAAACTTTAGCCTTGTTGTCTGTTTTTACCTACGCTTACGCGGCCGCCGGGATTGTTACATTATCACTTGGACGGTATTGGCATTCAATACCGTGCCGTTCACGATTTGTCCGGAGCTGGACCGCACCTGGATCTGCGCGCCGGGCGCGCCGCTTTGCAAGGCCTGGCCTTCGCCGGTGGCGACAAAGCCGGTGCCGCGCGCTTCGGTGCGCACGGTTTGCCCGCGTTGTATGGAGTTGGGGTCGCGCAGGGCGCGCGATTTGATCGGTGTGCCCGCCGAAATGCGTTGCGATGCAATGTAGCCCACCGCCTGGCTGGGATCGAACACCACTCCGCCCGTCAGGCGCAGGATGTCGCCTTCGCGCGCGCCCATGTCGTCCAGGCTGATGACATCGCCCGACTGTATGTTGCGGTTGGCGACATAGTAATAACCCTGGATGCTTAGACTGGCCTGCACATAGCTAGTCCAGGCCTCAGGCGCCATGCAGCGCACGCCGACAGTCATGCGTGTGCGCAGCCGCTGCCCGCTGGGCAGAAAGGGCTGCAAATGATCGCAGGCCGCCTGGCCCGCGATGCGCGGCGCGTCCACATTGATATGGGCCGAACCCGGATAGCTGCTGGCCTGCCCCAGCAGGAAGCGTTCGACTTCTTCCACGACCAGGGCCGGATCCTGCACGGGCAGGGCGGGGCCGGGCGTCGCGGCCGAAGCGCCGGTCCATGCGCCCGCCGACAGGGCCAAAAGGGCAAAAAACTTGAGCATGACGCCATTCTATAGAAGGCACTGCGGCCGCATTCCCGGAATTGGCAGTCAATTGGTGGCTTATTTCGTACTTTACGAACAGGGCCGCGACCTTACTATGCTGACATATAGGCGGCAGTAGGCCGTTATTTCAGTTTTCATGCCTTGCAGAAGGCGGGCACTCATCTTGTAGGTGGCAAATGATCGATCGGATCGGTGACGATTTGGGTTTTTATCAGAAGGCTATCGGCCTGCGCCAGCAGCGGCAGGAAGTGCTGGCGGCCAATATCGCCAATGCCGACACGCCCAACTATAAAGCGCGCGACTTCGATTTTACCTCGGCGCTGGAACAAGCCATGGGCGGCAGCGGCAGCATGCGGCTGCCCGACACCCAGCTTGCGCTGACCTCGGCACGCCATATACCCGCCAAGGCCGTGGCGCCCGATCCCGCCGAACTGTTGTACCGCCAGCCTTTGCAGCCCAGCATGGACGGCAACACGGTCGATATGGATGTCGAGCGCGTGCAGTTCGCCGACAACACCATGCGTTATCAAACCGATCTGAGTATTATCTCCGCCCGCATCAAGGGCATTATGGCGGCCCTGCAGCAGTAAGCAGGGACGGCATAAAACAGGATCAGCAATGTCTTCATTGAGTATTTTCCAGATTGCAGGCTCGGCGCTTACGGCGCAGTCCCAGCGCATGAACGTCACGGCCAGCAACTTGGCCAACGCGGACAGCGTGGCCGGCCCCGACGGACAGCCCTACAAGGCCAGGCAGGTGGTGTTCCAGATGGCGCCCGCGCCAGGCCAGGCCTATGCGCAGTCGGTGGGCGGCGTGCGGGTGGCGGCGGTGGTTGAAAGCGCCGCGCCTCCGCGCATGCAGTACGACCCCAAGAACCCGCTGGCCAACGCCGACGGTTACGTGGTCATGCCCAATGTTGATGTGGTCGCTGAAACGGTAAACATGATTTCGGCATCGCGTTCGTACCAGGCCAACGTGGAAGTCATCAATACGGCCAAAAGCCTGATGACGCGTACCCTGTCCATAGGCCAGTAGGCCCTTTTCCCGCAAGCACACTTATCCGGAGCAAGGCGTGGCCACAGTCAATAACGTCGACAATACATCCAACGCAGCCGCCATGGCGGCTGCCAACGCGAACACCAACAGCCTGATGGGCGATACCCAGGACCGCTTCCTGACCTTGCTGGTCACCCAGTTGCAGAATCAGGATCCGCTCAACCCCATGGACAACGCGCAGGTCACTTCGCAGATTGCCCAGCTGTCCACGGTTAACGGCATCAACCAGCTGAACAATACCCTGCTGGCGCTATCGGGCCAGATGGATGTGTCGCAGTCCATGCAGGCGGCCGCGCTGATCGGCAAGGAAGTATTGGTGCCGGGTACCAAGATATCCCTGGGCGGCGAAGCCGGCGCCAAGGTGGCGACGCCTTTTGGCGTGGATGTGATTTCGCCCGCGGCGAAAGTCACGGTCACCATCATGGACGGTTCCGGCAAGGCGGTGCGCCAGATCGAGATGGAACCCCAGCCCGCCGGCATCGTCTCGGTGACATGGGACGGCAAGGCCGACGGCGGAGCCGAAATGCCCGACGGCGCCTACACCATCAAGGTCTCGGCATCGGATGCGGAAGGCCAGGAAGTGGCCGCCGGCCCACTGACCTACGGCAAGGTGGCCAGCGTGGCGTATTCGTCCAATGGCCTGCAACTGGATCTGGGCCTGGCCGGCAAGGTGTCCCTGCTGGATATTCGGAAAATCATGTAGTTTTGCGGCAAGCTTCGCGGTAGCGCTGCGGCGCGCCGCATCACTAACACAGTCAAAAGTAAACGAGGTTAATCATGGGTTTCGGACAAGGTTTAAGCGGCTTGAACGCCGCATCGCAGACACTGGACGTCATCGGCAACAACATCGCGAACTCCGGCACGGTCGGCTTCAAGGCCTCGACCGCCACGTTCGCGGATGTCTACGCCAGCTCGCGAGTGGGCCTGGGCACGCAAGTGGCCAGCATCAACCAACGCTTCACGATCGGCACCGTGTCCAGCACGGGCAACCAGTTCGACATGGCCATCGACGGCGCCAAGGGCCTGTTCCGCGTTCTGGATCCCAGCGGCAGCATCCTGTATACCCGCAACGGCCAATTCTTCCCCAACAAGGAAGGTTTCGTCGTTAATGCCCAGGGCTATAAACTGACAGGTTACGAGGAAGGCGGCACCAACATTGTGCCTGTTCGCGTGCCTACCGGTAATATCGCGCCGTCGGCCACTTCGACGGTTTGGTCAAAACTTAATCTGGATGCTAATGCTGATCTGGCGGGCAAACAAGTACTTGAGGCCGCTGGGACAGTCGTGCTTGCTGGCGGCGGTACGCCGGGAACATTTCATTATCGCACTATCGCGGGTCCGGCAATTGAATGGACCAATGCTGATGGCACTACGGTGCCGGCCCCTGCTGTTCCTGGTGATGGTGCGTACACGACAGGTCCTGCAAGTGATCCAGTGACGATATCAGGTGGTAATGGCACGTCGAGTACTACGGTGTTTGCTTCTGGTAGCGGTAATATAAACTATGTTCCTGCAGTTGCCGCATCTGCATTTGATCCCGCTAGCGCTGACAGCTTTACCCACCAATTACCAATTAACGTTTATGACTCCTTAGGCAATTCGCATCAGTTAACACAATACTTCGCCAAACGCCCAGCTGCGGGAGGCGGAAGTGAGTGGGATGTGTATTACCGCCTTGACGGGCAGGAACTCCAAGCGCCCTATAACGATGCCAATGCGGCAACTCGCAGGTTGGCTTTCGATGATGGTGGCCGTCTGACCAGCCCGACCGCGCCGGTTCAGATTGTCGTTCCTAATGTTGGTGGCGCAGCATCACCCGCGGCGCCATTAGACTTCACCATCGACTACGCCAACTCCACGCAGTTCGGCGGCGACTTCACCTATAGCTTCGACCAGAATGGCTTCGCCACCGGCGAGTACGCCAGTATGTCGATCGCTTCAGACGGCGCCATCGTGGCCAGCTACACCAATGGCAAAACCCAGGGCATGGGCTACCTGGTTCTGGCCGATTTTGCCAACCTGCAAGGCCTGCAACCCAGGGGCGGCAATGCCTGGGCTGAAACCTCGGAATCAGGCCAGCCCATCCTGGGCCGTCCCGGCAGCAACAGCATGGCCATGATCAAGGGCCAGGCGGTAGAGGAATCCAACGTGGACATGAGCCAGGAACTGGTCAACATGATCATCGCCCAGCGCACTTATCAAGCCAACGCGCAGACCATCAAGACCCAGGATCAGGTTCTGCAAACCCTGATCAACATGCGCTAAGCAGGCATAAATGGACCGCATCATCTACACCGCCGCGGGCGGCGCCGCAAGAGTGCTGGAGCAGCAGGCCGTCATCAGCAACAACATGGCCAATGTCAGCACCACGGGTTTCCGCGAGCAACTGGCCATCTACCGCTCCGTCCCTATTGTGGGCCATCCCGGCATGCCTACGCGTGTGTCCACGGTGACATCCACGCCGGGCAGCAATATGCAGCAGGGCACCATGGTCGAGACCGGCCATGCCCTGGATGCGGCCATTACCGGCGACGGCTGGTTCAGCGTGCAGACGCCGCAGGGCGAGGCTTACACCCGTTCGGGCGAGTTCGCGGTCAACCAGCAGAACCAGTTGGTGACCCAGCAAGGTTTTCCCGTCATGTCGGCCGACGGCGCGCCGGTGGAAATTCCCGAGCGGGGCGCGGTCACCTTTTCGGGCGACGGGCAGATATCGGCCCTGGGCGCGGGCGACAATCCCAACGACATCCAGCTTATCGGGCAGTTGAAGCTGGTGAACCCGCCGGCGGGCGAGATGGTGCGCGGCGACGACGGGCTGTTCCGCGTGGCCGGCGGCCAGGCGGCGCAGGCCGACCCGCAGGTGCGCATGATTGCGGGCTTTGTGGAAAAGAGCAACGTCAATCCCGCCGAAGCGATGGTGGGCATGATCGCCAATGCGCGCCGCTTCGAAATGCAGATGAAGGTCATACAGGACGCCAGCGCCAATGCGGAGCGGGCCAATTCCATACTGTCCACCAATTAACGCTTGTGTGTAATGGCGCGGGCCGGCCCGCGCCGCAAGGAAAATAAATGATACGTTCCCTTTGGATAGCCAAGACCGGTCTGGAATCGCAACAGACCAATATGGATGTGATTTCCAATAACCTGGCCAACGTCAACACCAGCGCCTTCAAGCGCAGCCGCGCCGTGTTCGAGGACCTGATGTACCAGACCATACGCCAGCCTGGCGCCCAGGTGGGTGCCGCCAATCAGTTGCCCTCGGGCCTGCAGATCGGTACCGGCGTGCGCACGGTGGCGACCGAGCGTATCCACACCCAGGGCAATGTGAAGGAAACCGGCAATCCCATGGATATCGCTATCCAGGGCCATGGCTTCCTGCAGGTGGAAATGCCCGACGGCACCTTCGCCTACACGCGCGACGGCAATTTGCAGAAGGACCAGAACGGCCAGTTGGTCACTGCTGGCGGCTATCCCATCCAGCCGCCCATCAATATTCCCGATAACGCGCTGACTATCACCATTGCGCGCGATGGCACGGTGTCGGTGACCCAGCCGGGCGCAACCGGCGTCAACGTGCAGATCGGTCAGTTGCAACTGAGCACCTTCATCAATACGACGGGCCTGCAAAGTGCCGGCGAAAACCTGTATGTGGAAACCGACGCGTCGGGGCCGGCCAACTTCGCCCAGCCGGGCCTGGATGGCGCGGGCCTGCTGCTGCAGCAATACACCGAAACGTCCAACGTGAACGTGGCCGAGGAACTGGTCAACATGATCACTACCCAGCGCGCCTACGAAATGAACAGCAAGGCCATCCAGACTTCGGACCAGATGC
>JBEBYL010000054.1:0-9303 GCA_040391135.1 Pusillimonas sp.
CGCCCAAGCCCACGCTGGCGAACCTGATCAATCTGGCCACCAAGCCGCGCTGGTGTCTGAACATGCTGGGTACCAAGCGGCGCAGCTTCGGCAACATCGTCGGCCATGCCAAAGGCGTAAGCGATCTTTCCTCGCTGTCTTCCTGGACGGCCGAACAATTCGATCCCTGCCTCAGTTGGAAAGACATCGAGTGGATCAAGGAAAGATGGGGCGGCAAGCTGGTCCTGAAAGGCATCATGGACGAGCAGGATGCGCGGCTGGCGGTGGAATCGGGCGCCGATGCGCTGCTCGTATCCAACCATGGCGGACGCCAGCTGGACGGCGCCCCTTCGTCCATATCGGCCCTACCGCGCATTGCGCATGCCGTGGGCAAAGAAATTGAAGTCTGGATGGATGGCGGAATACGCTCGGGGCAAGACGTACTGAGGGCTATCGCGCTGGGCGCCAAAGGCACCATGATAGGCCGTTCCTTCCTGTACTCGCTGGGTGCGATGGGCGAGGCCGGCGTCTATCGCTGCCTGCAGATGATCGCCAACGAACTGGACGTCACCATGGGTTTCTGCGGGCATACCGACATCCATAATATCGACCGCTCCATCTTGTTGAATCCGGAGATTTTCGATTGATGAACTCTCCTTCCCAAACCCACGCCGTGGTCGTCGGCGGCGGCAACATGGGCGCCGACGTGGCGGTCGTCCTGCTGCGCGCGCAGTGCCGCACAACCATCGTCGAGCCCGATGCCTCGCGCCACGCCAATATCGCGGGACGCATAAACGCCAGCCTGGCCCATCTGGATTGCGTCCAGAACAAGCGTTACGCCACCATCGTTTCCTCGCTGGAGGAGGCTGACTGGACTGCCGCCCGGCTGGTCATCGAATGCATACCCGAACAGCTGGACCTGAAGCAAAAATTGTTCGGCAAGCTGGTGGAGCTGTCCACACCCGATACGGTCCTGTGCAGCAATAGTTCCAGCTACCCGATCAGCCAGATCGCCCAAGGGCTGCCTACACAGAACCGCATGCTGGGCCTGCACTTCTTCATGCCCGCCCACATTATCCCGCTGGTCGAAGTCGTGCTGGGCCCGGATACGGACCCCAGCCTGGGCGATGCGCTGACAGCCTTCATGCGCCGCTGCGGCAGCGTTCCGGTCCTGGTCAAAAAGGACGTCCCGGGCTTTCTGGCCAACCGCCTGCAACACGCCCTGGCGCGTGAAGCCTACGCATTGATCGAGCAAGGCATTGCCAGCCCGGAAGATATCGACGCCGCCGTGCGCTTCGGTTTCGGCTTCCGCTACCTGGCCGCCGGCCCCGTACTCCAGCGCGACCATGGCGGCCTGGATGTGCACTGCGCCGCGGCCCGCACCATGTATCCCACTCTTTGCAATGCCGACGCACCCGCCGCCATACTGGCGGACCGCGCCGATGCGGGGAAAACCGGGATGAAGGCGGGCGAAGGCTTCTATACCTGGACGCCCGAAAGCATCGAAGCCGAGCGCAAGCGCTACGATGCGCTGCTGCGGGCCGGACTGGAACTGCTGGTGGCCGAGCTGCCTGAAATCAAACCCTGAGGCTTAGCGGCACGGATCAAGCCGGGGGATCGGTCGTTTCACCGGTAAGGCGTGGCCGGTTCGCTTCCTCGCGGCTCAAGGGCTGGACTTCCCGCATGGATTGAAGGCAACGGGTCGTCAGGCGCTGATACTGCCGCGTACCGAACGATTTATGAGCCAATTCGGCATCGGTCAATTCCCGCAGTATTCGCGCCGGCGCACCCACCACCAAGCGGCGTGACGGAACCGCCAAGCCCGCCTTCACGAAGGCCATGGCCGCGACAATGCTGGATTCGCCGATCACCGCCTGGTCCATGACGACCGCATTCATCCCGACCAGCGCATTGCGCCCTATCGTGCAGCCATGCAGGACGGCGCCATGCCCTATATGGCCATCCACGTCGACCACCGTGTCGTTCTCGGCGACACCGTGGATGACACAGGTATCCTGCACATTGGAGCCTTCTTTCAGGACGATGCGGCCGAAGTCGCCGCGCAGGCTGGCCAGCGGCCCCACATAGACGCCGGGCCCCACAATGACATCGCCTATCAGCACCGCGCTGGGATGCACGTAAGCCGACGGATCGACCACGGGCGTGATCCCATCGATGGCATAGACTTTCAGCATGGTATGGTCTCCGGAGTTTTATTGGTATACGGCGTCGCATAAGGCCAAGCTGCAATGTACCAGCAAGAAAGCATGGCCATCAACGACAGCCGTCCATCGCATCACGCCCGCTGCTGTGATTAAATTGCCCCTACACCGGCACAGCAAGGAAACGGAATGACGCAGCACGTATTGGTAACAGGCGGCAGCAATGGCATAGGCAAAGCCATCGTGGAACGATTGTCGCAGGACGGCTTTCATCCCATCAACCTGGACATCAACCCGCCCGCGGCCCTTTCCCCAAATGAACAGCATATTCCCATCGACTTGCTCGACACGGAATCACTGCGGGCTTGCTTGAGCGCGCTGCAGTCCCGGCATGCCATTACCCGTCTGGTCAACAATGCCGGCATGGTGCAACCCGCCTCGCTGGAAGAAACCGATATCAATGCATTGCGCAAGGTCGCCCGGCTGAACCTGGAAGTGCCGCTGCTTCTGGCGCAGAGCGTATTGCCCGCCATGAAATCGGCCCGATTCGGACGGATCGTCAACATCAGCTCGCGCGCCGCGCTGGGCAAGGAGTTGCGCAGCGCCTACTCCGCCTCCAAAGCCGGCCTGATCGGTTTGACGCGCACTTGGGCGCTGGAGCTGGCGCGCCATGGAATCACCGTCAACGCAATCGGCCCCGGCCCCATCGCCACCGAACTGTTCATGAACGCCAATCCCCCCGACGCGGAGCGAACCCGCCAAATCCTGGCCAGCGTCCCCGTGCAAAGACTGGGCCGGCCGGAGGAGGTCGCGCACGGCGTGGCCTGCTTCATGGACCAACGCGCCGGCTTCATCACCGGCCAGGTGCTGTATATATGCGGAGGGATGACCGTCGGTTTAGGCGGCGCCTGACAGGCCGCAAGGCACGATATTTGCCTCTTATCGATTTTTATCGCCGGAGGCAGGTATGAGACAAAAGCACGATATCCCCAGGTCGGCGAGCCGCGCAATATTCGGTCTGGGTGCGGCGGCGGGGATGGCCTTGCTAAGCGCCTGCGCGGGCTCCTCCAAATTGCCCGAACAGGCCAGCTTCGGCCCTGAACCGCAGCTTCCCAAGCCAAGCAAGGCACTGCTGCCCACGATCAAGATGGCGGAAGCTATTGGTTGGGCGGACGGCGCCGCCCCCAGGGCGCCTGAAGGCTTCAAGGTCAGCCGGTATGCGGAAGGCCTGGATCACCCCCGCTGGGTTTATGTGCTTCCCAACGGCGACGTCCTGGTGGCCGAATCCAATGCACCGGAACGCCCTGTTCGGAACGATAAGCTGCGGCTCAGGATCATGAGCTATTTCATGCAGAAGGCGGGAGCGGGCACACCCAGCGCGGACCGCATCACGCTTTTACGAGACGCCGATGGCGACGGCCGGGCGGAAATCAAGCAGCCCTTCCTGGAAGGATTGCATTCGCCTTTCGGCATGGCGTTGGTGGGCAATCACCTATACGTCGCCAATACGGATGCCATCATGCGCTTCCCCTATAAACAGGGAGACATCCACATCAGGGCTGCGGGAGAGAAGCTTACCGACCTGCCGGCCGGCCCTTTGAATCATCATTGGACGAAAAACATTCTGGCATCGCCCGACGGCCGCCGCCTTTATGCCACGGTCGGCTCCAACAGCAATGTGGGTGAGAACGGCCTGGACAAGGAAGAAGGCCGGGCGGCCATCTGGGAAGTGGATATTTCGAATGGAGAAAAGCGCTTGTTTGCCACCGGCCTGCGCAATCCCAACGGCATGGACTGGGAACCCGTGACGGGAAAACTATGGACGGTGGTGAATGAACGCGATGAGTTGGGGAGCGACCTGGTTCCGGACTACCTTACTTCGGTGAAAAGAAATGGCTTCTACGGCTGGCCGTACAGCTACTTCGGCAATATCGTGGACTCGCGGGTAAAGCCGCAGCGGCCCGAACTGGTGGACAAGGCGATCAAGCCCGACTACGCCATGGGGACGCACACCGCCGTGCTGGGCCTTGTTTTCTATCAAGGAAATCTATTCCCGCCGCGCTATCGCGGCGGCGCCTTCGCCGGCATGCACGGGTCCTGGAACCGGAAGCCGCGCAGCGGCTACAAAGTGGCATTCATATCGTTCAAAAATGGCCAGCCCGACGGCATGCCGGAAGACTTTCTGACCGGCTTTCTGAATGACAAGGGACAGGCCCAGGGCCGGCCGGTGGGCGTGGCCGTGGACAGCCGGGGCGGACTGCTGGTTGCGGATGATGTGGGGAATATTATCTGGCGTGTTGCGCCGGCGTAAGAAATTCAATAAGCCGTTCAAAGGCCGCCCCAAACAGCACCTCGTAGCTGCTTTTCTCCACGAAACCGATATGGGGTGTCGCCGTGACATTAAGTCCATCGTAGGGCCCATTGGACGCCAGGACGGGCTCGTCGTCGTGCACGTCCAGCGCCGCGGCGCCGGGCCTGCCCTTCTTCAGGGCTTCCCGCAGCGCGCCGGGCTCGATCAGGCCCGGCCGGCTGGTATTGACCAATAGCGAGGTCGGCTTCATAAGCGCCAGATCGCTACGCCTTACCGAATGGCGGGACGACTCGTTCATCCGCATATGCAAGGTCAGCACATCGCTGCGCGTGAAAAGAGCGTCGCGGCTTTCAGCCAGCTCCACGCCTGTTTCGCGCGCGGCGGCCCGCGTTTGTTCCCGGCCCCATACCAGAATGTGCATGCCGAAGGCCCGGCCATATTGCGCAAGCAGGCGCCCTATGCGGCCATAACCCAGTATGCCCAATGTCTGGCCCTGCACGGACTGCCCTATGCCGACCGGCGGATTGGTTTTATGCCATTGACCGCGGGCCATGCTGGCCATGTATTCAGGCACGTAACGCCTTGCATTAAGGATCAAGGCCCAGGTGATCTCCGCCGCCGAATGGCCGTCGCTTCCGCCACCCTCAATGATGGGAATACCGCGCGCCGCGCAAGCGGCCTGGTCGATATGGGATGTCTCTGGCGCTCCCGCCGTGCCGGTTTGAACGACGGCCTTGAGCGACGGCAGCTTGTCCAGCAAGCCGGCGGTGACACGGCTGCGTTCCCGTATCAGTACCAGATACTGGACATCGGCCAGCAGATGGACCTGGGCATCCCCAAGCGGCATGCCATCGATGATACGGATGTCGGCCCCAGGCAGCTGCTGCTTCAGGCGGCTGAATGCCTCAAGCTCCGGGACGAGCTTCTGATAGTCATCGAGAATCGCAATGATCACGCGGGAGTTATTCATGAAAACCCATACCTTTCCTAATTCGCGGTAATGCCAGCCGTTTTCACTACTTTAGTCCATTTCGCCAGGTCGTCCTTGACGATCTGTGCCAACTCGGCCGGCGAACGGTAGCTTGCATTGGATCCCTGCGCATTCATCTGCGCTTTGAACTCATCAGAGGTGATGACCTTCTTCATGGCGGTCGTCAGCTTGTTCACGACATCGTCCGGCATATTGGCGGGGCCGAAAACCGAGAACCAGGCTTCAAGCTGAAACTCCGGCAGGCCAGCCTCGGCAGTGGTTGGAATATTGGGCAGATTGGGGTGCCGTTGACTGCTGGTAATGGCCAGTGCGCGCAGTTTGCCCGCCTCGATCTGGGGGATGGCCGTGGGCGGTGTGGTAATGAACATATTGATACGGCCCGCCAGCAAGTCCTGCATGGCTGGCGCGGCGCCGCTGTAGGGAACGTGCACCATATCGACCCCGGTCTGGAGCTGGAAGAGCTCGCCGCCCAGGTGCTGGATGGAGCCCACCCCGGAGGACGCAAAATTCATGGCGCCCGGGTTCTTCTTGGCCCTATCGATGAACTCCTGCAAGGTCTTGGCCGGGGAGTCAGCCGGCACAAGAATCAGATGCGGGCCACGAATGACTTCAGCGATTGGGGTGAAATCCTTTATTGGATCCCAAGTCAGATCCTTCATCAGCACCGGATTGCCGGTATGAAAGCCTTCGTATGAAAGCACCAGCGTATAGCCGTCTGGCTTGGAGCGCGCCACGTATGCGTTCGCGATGCCGCCACTTGCGCCAGGACGGTTCTCCACGATCACGGTCTGGCCTAGCTCATCCTTCAATTGCTTGGCCAATGCGCGCCCCGCAATGTCAGTCGTGCCGCCGGCCGCGACCGGAATGATCAGCGTGACGGGCCGATTCGGAAAATCATCGGCGGCCGCATGCGCGCTGATTGCGGTGGCCAGGGCCAGGCCGCCCGCCATTGTGCTCAACATCTTCTTGAACATTGGTGTCTCCCCATATGTATTGTTGGCATAAGTTCTCGGCTATTCATACCGGAACCTTCTGGCGATTATGCCCGCGCATCAAGCCAGTCTTCTATGGCTTTTCTCTTGTATCAGCTATGCTTTCATGGCCTAGCCATATCGGCGCGATTCAATCGACATCCAGGTGCAAAGGCACGGGAGCCAGACGTGCCGCCTCGTGCAATACCGGCCGAATCTGCGCCAACACAGCCCGACCTTCACGGGTAAGCGGCCGATTCAAAGAGGTAGTGATCATCAGCCGGGTCTCCAGCCTGGGAGAAACAAGGCGCGTTGCCTTCAAGGTCCCCGACTTGACCTCGACGGCGACGGCTGGCATGGCCAATACCGTGTGGGCAATGCCAGCCAGCACCACTTCCTTCATCAGGGTGAGCGTATCAAGCTCATACTGGACATCGAGCGTTCCCTTTACCTTGTTCATGCCCTGGTCCAGGGTGCGCCGCAGTCCGTGAGACCGGCTGGGCAATGCCATCGGAAGCCCTTCGAGCTCCGCCAGGGAGACGCTCTCGCGCCCCTCCAGGCCCGCCTCGGCGATCAGTCGCGGATGCGACACCAGGAAAAGGCGCGCGGTTGCAAGGGGATCGACCGCAATATGCTGCGACCGCCTGGCGTCATGCAGGATGGCAATATCCAAGCGGCCGTCCACCATCCACTCATGAACATAACCGCTGTAGCCTGTCAAAAAATTCAACCGTATTCCCGGAGCAATCGCGCGCAGCTTTTGCAGCAGCGGCAATCCGATCAGGGACATCACCGTCGGCGTCAGCCCCACCGTGATCGAGCCGCAAAGAGGCCGCTCGGCGGCGCCAAGGCCATCGGCGGCTTCGGCAAGCTGCTTCAGCAGAGGCCGGACTCGCTCGGCGAACAGCTCGCCTTCCGGCGTCAGCGTCACACCGCGACCGTGACGGTAGAACAGCTTCGCACCGCAATCCTCTTCGAGCCGCTGCACCTGGCGTCCCAGGGCAGGCTGCGCCACGCCGATGATGCTGGACGCCCGCGAGAAACTGCCGTGGTCGGCGACCAAAAGGAAATATTCAAGACGCTTCAGATCCACATGACACCTTTCGAAAGAGTGTTTGCCGCAACGCTGCTGTTGTCGTAGGGCTGTCAGTTATACAACGACAAGACAAGCCGAAAAAGTATAGCTGCTATAACAGCACCACCATTGCCGGCATAGCTAGTCTTGCTCACAATGCTTGAATCATTGTGCGGCTTTCGCCACTTCCAGACTATGCATGACATGACTCTTCCAACCAGCCACCCCGCCGCCAATACGACTTCGGCCCACGCCTTGCTCGGCATATTCGCCGCCAACGGCATCGACAGGGTCTTCTTGGTGCCCGGCGAAAGCTACCTGGGTGTACTGGATGCACTCATCGACTTTCCATCCATCGACCCCGTAGTTTGCCGGCACGAAAGTGGCGCGGGCTATATGGCCGTGGCCGACGGCCGCCTCACAGGCAGGCCGGGCGTAGCCATGGTCAGCCGGGGTCCCGGCGCAAGCAATGCCGCGATCGCGGTTCACACCGCGCAGCAGGATGCCGTGCCGATGATATTGCTGGTCGGGCAGATTCCGAAGCGCGACCTGCGCAAAGAAGCATTCCAGGAAATCGACTATCAGGGCATGTTCGGCTCCATTGCGAAATGGGTGTGCGAGCCGACTGATCCACAGCAGTTGGCCGAAACCGCCTTCAAGGCTATTCGATTGGCAAGCTCGGGCACGCCCGGGCCCGTGGTGATCGTGATACCCGAAGACATACAGCAGCAAGATGCGCCGCAACCCAAGTGGATTCATACGCCGCACGCACCCTCGCTGCCTGTCGATGCCGTCGTGCAGGCCTTGCGTGAACAACTGCGGCAGGCCCGCCGGCCCCTGATCATTGCGGGCGGTATGTTCGAGGCGCCCGGCGGACGCGAAGCGCTCAAGGCCTTTGCCGAAGAATGGAATATTCCCGTCGCCGTCTCGTTCCGCCGGCACGATGTCTATCCGGCCACATTGCCGCTATACGCCGGCGAGCTGGGCCTGGCGCCTTCGGCGGATCAAATGGAGGCGTTCCGGCAAAGCGATCTGATTCTCGCGTTGGGGACGCGCCTGGGAGACATCCCCACCCAGGGGTACACATTCCCATCGCTGCCGCGCCCGCAACAAACATTGATTCACTGCTATCCGGACGACCACATCGTAGGGCTGCACTATGCCGCCGATCACGGCCTGGTGTGCAGCCCCGTGGAACTGGCAAAGGCGCTATCGACCGCGTCGGCGCCAGACCATCCGCAGGAACGCCAGCAATGGGTCGACAAGCTGGCGAAGGCGCATGCCCGGCACGCATCGTGGCCCAACCGCCCCACCGCCGAAGGGCTGGATTTCAGTAGAGTCGTACGCAGCCTGTCCGACCAAGCGCCCGATGATGCCGTAATTTGCCTGGATGCGGGCACATTCGCCGCGCCGGTATACCGCCATTTCAAATTCCGCGCACAGCAGCGCCTGCTTTCGCCCTTGTCCGGCGCCATGGGTTATGGCACGCCGGCCGCCGTGGCGCATGCCTTGCGGCGCCGGAGCGCCAAAACCATCTGTCTTGTGGGCGACGGCGGCTTCATGATGACGGGCAACGAAATGATCGCCGCCGTACAACATAAGTTGCCGATTCTGCTCATACTGTCGAACAACAATTGCTATGCATCGATCAGGATCAATCAGGAGCGCGAATACCCTGGCCGGGTAAGCGGCACATCGCTGTTCAACCCGGACTTTTGCCAGATGGCGCAGGCTTTCGGGATGCGGACCCTGCATCTTGATCGAACAGAGGACATCGATGCGACGATCGCCGATGGCTTGGCCGCCGACGAGCC
>JBEBYL010000055.1:0-9266 GCA_040391135.1 Pusillimonas sp.
CCTCCACACGCTGGGTCAGGTCGCCGCCCGCGATCCGGTCGAAATGCGTTCCGGCTTCGACCAGGGGCCTGACCACGACGCGGCCGAAGACGATGCGCATGACGATCATCAATACGAAACCGATAATCACGGCAACGCCAATCGCGATAAGGGCCTTGCTGAAACTGGCCACCGCTTCGTCGTAGAATGCGGCCTGCACCTGATCCACATGCTTTACAAAGGCCTGGATGGATTCATCGAAAGCCTCGCTGCGAGCGATGCCGAATTCATTGTTGACGAAGTAGAAAGTGGTGTAGTCCTGGCTTTCCAGCGCTTGCACCATGGGGTCGATGCCGTCGTCCAGATAAGGCCGGTAGGAACTGACGATGCGGGTCGCCAGGCGGCGGCCGTCGGCTGTCTCGGGCGTGTCCTTGCGAAACTCGTCGTAACCCTTCTGGACCTCTTCCAGCTTCGTATGGGCCGCAAGCAGCATGGCCTTGCCTGCTTCGCTCAATTTGGCGTCATTGTTGGCGGCGGCTTCCTGCTGGTAGCGCGCGGCCACCAGCAGCGAAACGCGCGCGCTGAGCATATCGGCGCCCAGTTCGTAAACGCTTTGCGCCAGCTTGTTCTGCTTCTGCATGGCGGTGACCTGATTCAGGTTGTTCTGCAGGAACCAGGCGCCCAGGCCGCCCACCGCCACGATAAGAATCATGAAAGTGGCCAGTACCAGCATCAAAATGGAGCTGACTTTGGCATCGCCAAAACGGAAGCCGCGCTTGCCGCGTGCCTTGCTTTTCTTTTCAGTGATGGGGGACTGCATCGAGTTGGACATAATTAAACCTGAATAGCGTTATGGGTGCATGAGCACAAGCAGAAACTGCTGTTTTTTTCTAGATCTACTGCAATACCGGATAAGTATGCGCGGGCTTGGGTATGACGCCGGATAACGATGCGTCGGACGTTGCGGCAGGATTGCTGCCATCGGCGGAAACAGCGCCTGCCGAATATTCTGGATTCACCGTTGCCGCGGTCGGCGCCTGGCGCACCCGCGTGTCGTAGGGAACGGTCTGATTTTGTTCGCCATATTCATAGACGCGCGGGATATTCACGCTTTTCGCGATATGCTGGAAACGGCCATCCGGCCCGAAGGCCAGCCATAGTTCCTGATTGAAGTACACGGCGTCGGTGGCCAGCGTCAGCTTGTGCGACCAGATGGCCAGGGCCGATCCGTCCTGTTGTCGATAGACATTGACCGGCTCCGCATGCAGCAGCACGCTGGCCTCGGTCATGGTGGTCTGGCCGGACACCAGCAATGGCACGGCGGCCGAATCGAAATTATTGCCCGTGGTGCTGCATGCGCCCAAGCCCAGCAGGCTGGCCAAGGCAAGCAGCAAAGCAGGAAAAGAACGACGGAACAAGCCAGACGCGGGCATGATCAGAACTCGACCCAATCGTCATCGCTGGCCGACTGGCGGCTCGAACCCGACTTCATCACATAGGAAGGCTGAGCCGGTGCGGCGGCTTGGGCGGGAGTCGGCCGGCTTCCGGCGGAGGGCCGGGCAGTCGCTGGCTTGGCATCGGCGGCCGGCTTGCCGGCGGCAGGTACGCGAATATCCGCTTCCGCATTGCGCCGGGCGGGCGCCGCGCCGCCATGACCCACCAAAGCGGCGGCCGAGCCGGGCTGAGGCCTGCCCGCCGCGGGCGCGTTGGTCACAGCGGGACGCTGTTTCGGTGCGGCTGCGATCTGCTTGGCGGAAACGTCGATGACTTCCCTGCCCGTCGTCTTGAATGCCGATACCGCCCCGCTGACGCTGGATACCTGCTCGCGCAGGCTGGCGGCGGACGATGCCGCCTCTTCGACCAGCACCGCATTCTGCTGCGTGACCATGTCCATCTGGGACACGGCGCGATTGATCTGATCGATGCCCGACGACTGTTCCGTGGTGGCGGCGGAAATCTCGCCCATGATGTCGGTGACGCGCGCCACCGAGCTGACGATCTCTTGCATGGTGTCGCCCGCGCGCTCGACCTGCGCCGAACCTTCGGACACCTTCTTGACCGAATCTTCGATCAGGCCCTTGATTTCCTTGGCCGCCTGGGCGCTGCGCTGCGCCAGGGCGCGCACTTCGGACGCCACCACCGCAAAGCCCTTGCCTTGTTCTCCGGCGCGCGCCGCTTCCACGGCGGCGTTCAGTGCCAGAATATTGGTCTGGAAGGCGATGCTGTCGATGACACCCACGATGTCGGATATCTTGCGGGAACTGGCCGAAATGCCTTCCATGGTGGAGATGACTTCGCCCACGGCCTGGCCACCGCGCTGCGCGACTTCGGATGCGGTGGCGGCCAACTGATTGGCCTGCCTGGCGTTGTCGGCATTCTGCTTGACGGTGCTGGCCAGCTCTTCCATGCTGGCGGCGGTTTCCTGCAAAGCCGCGGCTTGCTGCTCTGTGCGGCTGCTTAAGTCCGTGTTGCCGGCAACGATTTGCTGTGAGCCGGCATGGATTTGCTCCATGCCCATCCGCACCGTGCCGACCATGCGGCCCAGGCTGTCCTGCATGCGCTTGAGCGCAAAGTACAACATGCCGATTTCATTTTCGGACTCGACCTCGATGCGCTGGGTCAGATCGCCTGCCGCCATGTGCTCGAAATGCTGGCCCACTTGCTTGAGCGGACGGAGCACCGCGCGCGACAGGACGACATAGGCCAGCAAGGCCAGCACCACGGCCAGCACGGCCAGCGCCACGAAGGCATAATGCGTCCAGGTGAAATGCTGCTCCAGCGATTGCAGGGCGCCGGCATTGCCGCCGCCGCTCACCGCCGCAAGCACCGTGGACTGGCTGTTCCAGCCGACCCCCACGGCGACAAGAGTCAACACCGAGAGGAAAATCACAACGATGGAAAGCGTGGCTTTAAGTTGCAATTGCTTGAGGCTCATCTATTATTCTCACTTCACACCAAAACGACGGGAAATCTGTCCGGCAGTGTCTCCGCTGCGGATATAAGCGCCCTGCTAGTTCGAACTCATGTTGAACAGGCTGAGCGACTGGATTTTTCGGAAAGCCAGGGAAGCCGCTTCCAGCGCCGAGGAACGAAGCTGTAATTGCGTCGTGGCGGTGTAGTAGTCCAGGTCTTCCATTTTCGATAACTGCGAGCTATAGCCCAAACCGCGCTGAGCGCCATTGGCATCCAGCGCATCCAGCTCGTTCAGGCGCGAGCCCACCGAAGCGCGCACGGTCAGCACGTTGTTGTAGTTGACGTCGATGCGCTGTATGGCGGTGGCCAATGTGTTCTGGAAAGCCGCTGTCGCGAACTCGTCGCCCTGCATCGGGTTTTCCAGCGCGGCGATGATGCTGTCCAGAGTGTCGAAGATGTTCAGGTTGGTGTCGGTGCCGGCGGCTATGGCTCCGACCTCGATCGTGTCATTGGCGACGGGTGTCCCAGATACTTGCAACTGCATGCCATTGGACAATTCCAGCGTATTGGATACCAGGGGATCATAGGCGCCGCTGCTGATGTTGGCTGTGACATTGCCGTCGCCGTCGGTCATGTCCACTTCATAGGTCGTAGGCGACGTGAACCGGACAGTAAACTTATTGGTCGGATCAGCCAATGAAGGATCGGACACGCGGGGCGTGCCGACGACTACACTGGGATCAAGGGCTGCGCCCGGTGTCGCCGTATACGCCGGCGCACTGGCCGGTTCAACGATGAATTTATCGCCCACTGCGGGTTGCCCGGAGAACTCCACCTGTATGCCGCCTTGCAACGCAATCGACTTGGTGCTTCCAGCCACATAGCCAGTGCCCGTATAGCTATAGACCGCGGCGCCGGAAGAATCGGACACATCAACGGTGTAGTCGGTAGCGGACGTAAACGTGATGGTATGGGTCTGCCCGATACCCGCACCCGATGGATCGGTAATCGATGGCTTGCTGACCAGGCCAGTGCCGGCGTTGGCGGCACCAGCCGTCGATAGATAAACACTGGTTCCAGGCGCGGCGCGATTAAAGATATCCGAACCGACGTCGCTACCAGCTATCCGACGGGTTTGGTCGGCCTGAATGTTGCGCTGATTCTGGTCGCCCATGTAGACGACTTTACCGCCTACTTCCTGGAAGGCGGCGGTATTGCCCTTGGCGCCCGAGAACAAATACTGCCCGCTGCCGTCGGTGGCGTTGGCTAGGCCCAAAAGGTTGGTGCGCGCGCTGGCCAGCACATTGCTGAGCGTGGCGCGGTCGGCATCGGCCAGGGTGCCGTTACCGGCTTCGATCAGGCGTGTCTTGATGTCCTGCAGCAGCGTGGTGACCGAATTTAAAGTGTTTTCTTCTATGCCCAGGTTGCTCTTGGCAACGTCCCGGTTGTCGGCAAAGCGTTTGTTCAGCGATTGCGACTGGCTGATGTTGATAGCTTGCGCGGCCGCCAAGGGATCGTCGGCAGGGGTCACCATGCGCCGGCCACTGCCGATCTGCTGATACAGGTGCATCAGGTCGGACTGCTGCGCGTTGATGGAATTCAGTCCCGTCTGGAAAAACAAGGTGGAACTAATACGCATGGTGAAACCCCGAGAAAAGTAAACTGCTATATACGGTCAAAAAATACGGCGGTTCGAAATTAGTTGCGCAAGCCCAACAAGGTATCGAACAAGGTGGAACTGACATCGATCAGGCGCGACGCTGCGCGGAACTGCTCTTGGTAGCGGTCCAGATTGACGTATTCTTCGTTAAGGTTCACGCCCGACACTGCCTGCTGCGCCGCGTAATTCTGTTGGATCAGCGTGGCCTGCGCCTTGGCTTCGGTGGCGTTCTGCTGAGTCATGACGCCAACCTTGTTGACGATCTGCGAGAATGACTCGTTCAGGCTCATGGCGCCATTGCCCAGAAGCTTCTTGGTTTGCAGCCCGGCCAAAGCCAAGGCGTTATCGCCATTGGCGGTGCCGGTGCCCGGCGCCGACGCGGCGATCTTGGCGGGGTCGTTGATGGCCAGCGATAGGTTCGCCGCCGCCGCGCGGGTAGGCTGCACCAGCCAGGAATCGCCCACGGCCGGCGCGCCGCTGCCGCCGAAATCGAAGCTGACGCCATCGACAACGCCCGTGTCACCCGTCAGTGCGGTAACCGTGCCGTTGGGGACGCTGGTAACCGTGTACCCCGTTGCGGTCCGCTCGACGCGGTAGTCTTGTCCAGTCAGTTGATTGGGATCGGAAAACTCGACGTTCAGTACCGCGGCGCCCTGGTTTCTGGAACCGGGTATGGGCTGGATATTACCCAGGTTGAAGAAATCGCTGCCGGCCACGCCGTTCAGATCTTCGCCCTGCTTATGCAGCTCGTTCACGGCCGTGGCCAAGCCGACGGCCAGCCGGCCCAGGCTGTTTTGCACGGTATCCAGTGCGTCGCGGCGGTAGGCGATCAGGCCGCCCAGGGAACCGCCCTTGATGCGGCTTTCGTCCAGCTCGACCTTAAGGGTCGTGCCATTGGGACCAGGGGCCGAATAGGCCACCACGGTGCGTGCGGGATCGTCGGCCGACGGCTGTGCATGCAGCGGAAACACCGTGTCGCCGCCCAACAGAAGCTGGCCGTTGCCCACGGTCAGGTTGAAGGTTCCATCCTGCTCGATAACCTTGACGCCCACCAATTGGCTAAGCTCGGACACCAGTTGATCGCGCTGGTCGAGCAGGTCGTTGGGTTCGTGCTGCGATGCCGTGGCGCGCGCCGTAGTGATCTGCGTATTCAGGTCGCGTATGCGTTCGGCGTAGCTGTTGATCTGGGTAACGACCGTCGTCAGCTGGGTATTGATGTTGCTGCGCTGGCTGTCCAGGAAGGCGTTGCTGTCGTTGATCTGGCCCACCAGGCTGCTGGCCCGGCCCAGAAGTTCCTGGCGCGCCGCGCTGTCGGCAGGCGCGGAGGCCACGGCCTGGATGCCGTCGAAGAATTTTTGCAGCGCCGGGGTGATGCCCACGGTGCGGTCGGCGAACAGATTGTTGATCTGGGTGATTTCGTTGCCATAGGTGGCAATGGATGCCCCCGTGGTCTGCGCATTGACCAGTTGGCGGAACAGGAAGCCATCATAAGCGCGCTGCACGGTAACCGCCTGCACGCCTCGGCCGATATAGCCCGCGCTGGTGGCGGAGGCGCCGGCCGTCTGGACCAGGACCGATTGGCGGTTATAACCTTCAGTGGCCGCATTGTTGATGTTGTGGCCGGCGGTTTGCAGACGGTTTTGCGCTGCCGCTAATCCAGTAAGACCCAGGTTGGCTAAATTCATGAACGATTCCGCTTTCAGTCAGGTGGACAAAGCATCCATCTGTATTTAAAGACTATGCACTGTATTAACGGCTACAGCCCCAAAATGTTTAGCCCCGGCCAGCTTCGCCGGGCATCAGCTTGCGCGCTTGATCGATCCTGAATCGAAATACGACATGATGGAGATCAGCTTCTCGGCGTAAGCCGGATCGGTCGCATAGCCAGCCGCCTGTATCTTGCGCGCCGCATCTTCGGCCGATCCGGCACTAACGACATCGCTATAGCGGTCATTCTTGCTGATCAGGCGCGCATAATCGGCGAACGACTCGGCATAGGAACCATAGGCCCGGAAGGGCTGGCTTACTTTCTTGGCCACGCCGTTTTCATACTCGGTGGTAGTGATGTGCACCACGTCGCCCTTCCATCCCGAAGTCGCTTTGATGCCAAAAAGGTTGTAACTGGTGGAGCCGTCGGGGCGCATGATTTCGCGTTTGCCCCAGCCCGACTCCAGCGCCGCCTGGCTGAGTATCAGTTTTTCCGGCACGCCGCTTTGGTTGGCGGCCACGCGAGCCGCAGCGGACATTTTGGAAACAAAGCTTTGAATGTGGTCGGGCGCGCCCTTGATGGCCGAATAGATTTTTTCGGTAAGCGGATTACGGGTCAACAGATTGATCAGGCTATCTATTGACGAAGCATCATTGCGGCGGCCGTCCCCTATCCGCGACGTCAAGCCGGGCAGGCGCGAACTGGCCAATTCCGGCGGCGTCGATCCGCCGGCGATGACACCGGACGGTCCGCCCTGCGCGGCCTGGATCTGATCCAGCAAGGCCTGGGCCAGGCCTATGCCCGGATTGGCCAGTTGCAAAGACATTTGCTCGTCGCTCATGCTCTGGGCCAGCCGGGTCTGTTGGCTGTCGAACGCGCCGGGCGCGACCGAAACCTGCCGAGCCTGCTTGAGCATCTGCTGGATGAACAAGGCCTCGAACTGCTGCGCCACTTCTTTCTGGGCGTCCGGCGACGCGCCGGCGCCCGACCGCACGCCCTGCTTCAGGCTGTTCAGTCCGCTGAAATCCAGCGAAGAAGCGGTGCTGCCATGGCTGGGACGAGGAATGTACTGTACGAATGCCATATCGTCCCCTATATGATTTCCAGGTCGGCGCGCAAGGCGCCGGCGCTCTTCAGGTTCTGCAATATGGACAGCAGGTCCTGCGGCGTGGCGCCCAGCGCGTTCAGAGCCTTGACCACGTCGGCCAGGTTGGCGCTGGTGGTGACGCGCTGCAAGCTGCCGGTATCGGAGCGCATCTCGATCTGGGTGTTGTCGGTGACCACCGTCTGCCCGCCGCCGAAAGGCGTATCGGGCTGGCTGACCTGCGAATTGCGGCTGATGACCACCGAAAGATTGCCGTAGGCGATGGCGGCTTCGTCGATGGTGACGGTACGGTTCATGACGACCGATCCGGTGCGCGCATTGACGACGACCTTGGCGCGCGCGGGCGGCAGCTTGACTTGCAGGTTTTCCACCTGCGACAGGAAAGCCGTTTGCGCGGCTGGATCGACCGGGCCGCGGACCTGGATGACGCGCCCGTCCAGGGCGGTGGCGGTGCGCTGGCCGAACTGGCGGTTCAACGCCGCCACCATGCTCTGCGCCGTGCCGAAATCGGTGTTATTCAGTTCCAGATTGATGATGCCGTCGCGTGCATAAATGGTGGGAACGCTTCGTTCGACGATGGCGCCGTTGGAAATGATGCCGCCGTTAAGCTGGTTGACCTGGACGCTGGACCCACCCGCTTGCGCGCCGGCTCCGCCGACCAGCAAGTTGCCTTGCGCAATGGCGTAAACCTGGCCGTTCGCGCCCTTGAGCGGCGTCATCAGCAAGGTGCCGCCGCGCAGGCTCTTGGCATTACCCATGGAGGACACGACCACGTCCATGGTTTGCCCGGGCTGTGCAAACGCGGCCAGCTTGGCGGTCACCATGACCGCCGCCACGTTCTTGACCTGCATGTTGGTGCCTTGCGGCACGGTCACGCCCAACTGCGAAAGCATATTGGTCAGGCTTTGCTGGGTGAAGGGAGTCTGGCGCACCTGGTCGCCGCTGCCGTCCAGGCCCACGACCAGGCCGTAGCCGATCAACTGGTTGGCGCGCACGCCCTGGATGGAAGCCAGGTCCTTGATGCGTTCCGCCTGGGCCGGGCCAAAGGCCGAGGCGCACAGCGCGCCTAGCGCCAATGCGCTTGCGTAACGGCCCAGCTTGTTGAGGAAATAGGAAATCAAAGCCGGCACCCTGTCAGAACGGGGAAATATTCAGGAAGAAGCGTTGCAGCCAGCCCATGGTTTGTACTTCGTCCATGGTGCCTTTGCTGCGGAACTCGATACGGGCATCGGCCACCTGTGTGGACGACACCGTATTCGAACCTGTGATGGAGCGCGGATCGACCACGCCGGAGAAGCGGATATGTTCGCTGCCCCGGTTGATGGCGATCTGCTTGTCGCCCGCGATTTGCAAATTGCCGTTGGGCAACACGCCGATGACCGTCGTTGTCAGCGTGCCCTGGAAGGTGTTGTCGGCACGGGTGGATCCCTTGCCTTCCGATGCATTGTTGCCGGCTATGCCGAAATTCTGCTTGGCGCCCAGGTCGGTGGGCAGGATTGCCGGAGCCAGTGTGACATCCAAGCCGGCGCTGCCGCTGCGGTCGGTGGTGGTCTGCACGTTCTTGGCCGCATTGGTCTTTTCCTGGATGATGACCGTCACGATATCGCCCACATTGCGCGGGCGGCGGTCTTCGAACAAAGGATAGTTGCCGTAGGCGGTGGGCTGGTAAATGGACCCATTGGCTTGCGCGCTGGGCAGTGGCGGCAGCGGCGGCGGAGCGGTCAAAGGCCCGGTCACCACAGGCTCGGGCGGCACCAGGGCGCAGCCCGACAAAGCTGCAACGACCAGGCAAAGCAAAAAGCGGATAAGACGTTTAAGCATTATTAAAGTTGAGTCAGGCGCGCCAGCATCTGGTCCGAAGTCTGGATGGCCTTGCTGTTCATTTCGTAGGCGCGCTGGGT
>JBEBYL010000056.1:0-8625 GCA_040391135.1 Pusillimonas sp.
CAGAGGATTGAAAATCCTTGTGTCGGTGGTTCGATTCCGCCCCAGGCCACCATAAAAACCAAGGCAGTACCCAACAGTCAACCCAGCCATCGCGCTGGGTTTTTTGTTGGGCGCAGCCCTTTCGGGCTTGGGATTGGCCTAGCCGCGGTTGCTACGTGCATCGATACTGAACGCGCCTGCGCCATGCGCGGCCAGAAGCAGCAGGCCGCCTGCGACGGCAATGTTCTTGAAGAACAGCAGTTGCTGGACAAAGGCCTGATCCGCCGGAACAGACCAGTATGCATGGAAGAACACACTGGCTGCCAGGGTGAAGCCCGCCAGCACCAGCGCGGCGATCCTGGTCTTGAAGCCCACCAGCAGAGCCAGTCCGGCAACGATTTCAACCGTCAGGGCCAATATCGCACCCAGCGTGGCCAGGGGCAGGCCCACCGAACTGATGTAGCCGACCGTCCCTTCAAAGCCCGTAAGCTTGCTGATGCCGCCGGGTATGAAAAGGGCCGCAAAGGCCACGCGTCCAATTAGATTCAGAGTGCTTTCCGCTGTTTTAGTCATGACGATTTCCAGGTAAATAAGTAAGTAGATAAGATGAACGGGTTAAATCCAGCGCTTTTGACTGGAGCATGGAAAGAATTTTATTTGTTCCACGTTTTGAGATAAACATGATTTAATGAGATTAATAGTTCAATAAATCGGAACAAATGGATCGATTCCATGAAATGCTTGTATTCACCACCATCGTGGACACAGGCAACTTCGTTGGCGCCGCCGATGCCTTGCTAATGTCCAAGGCGGCGGTTTCACGCCTGATAGGCAACCTGGAAGCACGGCTGGGTGTCCGCCTGCTGCATCGGACCACGCGCCGGCTGTCGTTAACTGACGAGGGCCAGGTCTTCTACATCCGCTGCAAGACCATACTGGCTGACGTGGATGAGGCCGAGGCGGAAATCACCGTGCGCTCGGGCCAGGCACGGGGCTCGCTCAAGGTCAGCGCGCCCGTCAGTTTCGGCTTGCAGCACTTGGCTCCGCTGTGGGGTGAATTCATGGCGCAGAATCCTCAGGTCACGCTGGATATCAACTTGTCGGACCGGGTGGTCGACCTGGTGGACGAAGGCTTCGACCTGGCGGTGCGCATTGGCCACCTGAAAAGCTCATCGCTGATCAGCCGTCAGCTATCGTCCACGCGCATGGTGTTGTGCGCCTCGCCGCGCTATCTGAAAAAGCACGGCAGTCCCAGCCATCCCAGCGAACTGGCGAACCATGCGGTGCTTGCCTACAGCCTGTCCGCAATGGGAGAGCAGTGGGAATTCTCCGGCCCCGAAGGGCTCGTCACAGTAAAGGTGGCGCCGCAGTTAAGAACCAACAACGGCGAGACCTGCCGACATGCCGCCCTGCAGGACCGGGGCATCGTCCTGCAGCCATCTTTCGTTGTGGGACAAGACTTGAAAATGGGCGACCTGGTTGAAATTTTGCCGGAATACCGCTCCGCCGACCTGGGCATTTATGCGGTTTACGCAAGCCGGCAGCATGTCTCCCCAAAAATCCGGATCCTGATCGACTATTTGCACCAAGCACTTGGTTTGCAAACTTGGTAGCGCTTCCGAAGGCGGCCCATAGCTCTGGCTGGCGATCATGCCGTAATGACACGCATTGCCCGCAATCGGCTCAGGCTCAGCATGGCCGCCGTCGCGGTCGCCGCCACGGCAACCCACAGGCTTAGCCACACCGCCTGCTGCTCCATGCCGTGGGCGCCGCCCCGCGCATATATGGCCAGCAGCACACCCACAAGCGCCGTCCCCAGACATTGGCCGAACGTGCGCATAATGGCCAGCACGCCCGAGGCATAGCTGCTGTGCTCACGCGACACGTTCGACAGCATTTCACGGTTATTGGGACTTTGAAAACAGCCGAAGCCGACGCCGCACAGAAAACAGCGCAGCGCAATGTCCCAGACCTGCGGCTGCCCTGGCAGGAATGCGAGCGACGCCTGGCCCGCCACCAGCGCCAGCAAGCCCACCGTGGAAATTGTCGCGGGCGAAACCCTGTCCGCCAGCCGTCCCGCGTAGGGCGCCACCAGCACAATGCCCACGGGCCATGGGGTCAACAACAGTGCTGTTTCAAATGCACTGTAGCCGTACACGCTCTGGAACAGGAAAGGCAAGGCCACGAAAGTAACGCCCTGCCCTACGAATGCCGCCATTGAGGTCAACGCCGCCAATGAAAACCGGGCCGATGCGAAAATCACCGGCGGCAACAGCGGCTGCCTGGCACGGCGTATGCGCCATACGAATCCCATACCAGCGCACAAGGCAATCAGGGCATACCAGCCGCCTCCCGGCATCGCCGCATCATTAGCCGCCATGATCAACGCTCCCACCAGCACGGCGGACAGCACCGCCCCCGGAGTGTCGAACGCTGCCCGTGCGGTCGCCGAGTGCGCCGGCAGCGCCCTCGATGCAATCGCCAGCGCCATTGCGCCAGGACCGATGTTCAGGGCGAACAGCCATTGCCAACCCCAAGCGTCCAGCAGCATACCGCCCACAATCGGGGACATGGCGGTGCTGGCGGCAATCAGCATTGCGTTCAGCCCCAGGATCCGGCCCAGCAGGCGAGCGGGAAACACTGACCGCAGAATGGCCGGCCCAATACTGACTACGGCGGCACCGCCCACGCCCTGCAAGATCCGCATGGCGATCAGCACGTATGCATTGGGCGCCAACGCACACGCAGCCGAGGCCAGGGTGAACGTCGCCAGTCCGAAAAGGAATAGGGGCCGGAATCCGATGCGGCTGGCCAGCGCCGCAAAAATGGCCAGCGTCATGGCGGCCGACAACAGGTAGGCATTGGCAAACCATACCGCCACGGCTGACGACACGTTCAGCGCGGCGGCCATCTTCGGCAGAGCAATATTGGTGACAGATCCATCGAATACCACCATGACGGTAGCCATCATCAGCGCCGCCATCACGGCCGCGCGTTCACGGCCCGGCAAGCCTTCGTCGCCAGGCTTGTCTGTGAATAATTCCATAACGTCTCGCCTCATTGTGGTTGAACATGTCGAAAAATATAATCGTGGCGACGAGCAGGCGGAAGACTCATTAATTGCAGTTATATATTGCATGAAACGCCGTATATAGTGTCAGTCACCACACGGTTCAACTCCAAGGGGCTTGTATGTCCGATCCCGATTTCAACCTGCTGGTGGCGCTGGACGCGCTATTGGCCGAGGGCAGCGTGGCTGGCGCGGCACGGCGCCTCGGCTTGAGCACCTCGGCCATGAGCCGCACTCTGGGCCGCCTGCGCGAGGCTACCGGCGACCCCTTGCTCGTGCGTGCCGGGCGCCAAATGGTTCCAACTCCTTATGCGCAGGCCATCCGCGAGCGGACGCGCAACGCCGTGTTCGAAGCCCGCTCGCTGCTCTTGCCCGCAAGGCCTGAACTGAATCCAGCCAGCCTGGATCGTGTGTTTGCCATACGGGCCAATGAAGGCTTTGTCGAAGCCTTCGGCCCGATGCTCATTGCCGCCGTGGCTGCCGTGGCGCCAGGCGTCTGCCTGCGGTTTGCCCCCAAGATCGAGAAGAATTCCCGCTATCTGCGCGAAGGGCTGGTCGATCTGGAGATCGGGGTGGTGGGCGGCATGGGGCCGGAGATCCGCCTGCAGGCGCTATTTCGCGATCATTTTGTGGGCGTGGTTCGAGACGGCCATCCCCTGCTGTCCGCGCCTGCCATCACTGCCGATCAATACGCCTCGTACGGCCATGTGGTCGCCTCGCGCCGAGGGCATGCCCATGGTCCGGTCGACGATGCGCTGGCAGCGCTGGGGCTGGCCCGGAAGGTGGTCAGCGTGGTGCCCGGATTTCCGGCGGCATTGGCCGTGGCCATGGCTTCGGACCTGATCGCATTGTTACCGGCTTCATATCTTCCCCGGCGCCCCGCCGGCACAAGGAATGTGGGCGCGGCATTCCAGGCATTTGAACTTCCATTTCCCACGCAGATGATTACGATTTCGCAGATGTGGCATCCGCGCCTGGAAAAGGAACCGGCACACCGCTGGTTGCGGCAGCTGGTGAAGCAGATGTGCGGCGAGTGGCAGTCCAGCACGGCGGGATCACCTCCCGCGCTTCCGGATCGCGACTGATGAGTTTCTCTTTGATATCGAAGCAGTCAGCGGCGCAGAGGCCGCACATGTTCGCGCCGGAACCCCTGCCCCACGATGCGGGCGGGAATCGAGCGGACGAAGGAAGACCTTAGCAGCCATCGTGCGATTGCCGGCAGCTCGACCGGCTTGTCGCTGTCCCGCCTGGCCAGCGCCGGCGCGATCACGCGCCGCTGGATAAACACCTGAATACCCTGAATGATCTTTGTCGGCAGCAAGCGCCGCTGCTGCACGGAGGCCAGGACGGATTCATCGGGCACGCCCCGAGCCAGCAAGGTGGGGGCCAGAATGTTGCCGGCCGCCACCGCGTCCTGTATGGCCAGGTTGATGCCGACGCCGCCTATGGGCGACATGGCATGCGCCGCATCGCCTATCAAGAGCAGACCGGGCCGATGCCATTGCTCCAGACGGTCGACGCGCACTTCCAGCAGCTTGACGTCATCCCACGAGGCAATGCCGTGGACACGGTCGGCCAGGAAGCCGACCTTTCCGGCGACCTTGGCCTGGAAATCCTCGATGGGCTGTTGCCGCCATTCATCGGCCTTTCCCTTGGCAATCACGCTGGCGATCTGCCAATACTCATTGCGGTTAAGCATGACAAGAAAATTGCCGTAGCCCGGCACCCCGTAGGTGCCGGTGGGGTCGGTGGAAAATCGCGGCAGCCGGAACCACAGAACGTCCATGGGCGCACCCAGGTTTCGCGTCTGCAAGCCGGCGGCCGAACGAAGCAAGGAGTGCCGCCCATCGCATCCCACGACCAGATCGGCATTGATTTGAATCATGCCATCGGGCGACCGCGCCATGACGCCGGTGATCCTTCCGTCCGGCCCGCGCAGGAGCTCCGTCGCCTCGTGCCGCATGCAAAGCTGAAAGCCGTCATGGCGCTGCGCCTCGGTGGCCAGCAGATCAAGCAAGTCCCACTGGGGAACCAGCGCCATATACGGAAAGGGCCGCAGGCTGCGGAAGTCGCCGATAGCGTGCATGCCATCGGCGAACATGCCGTCCAGCTGTTCCACCCGGTGCTGCGGCAAGGCATCGAACTGTTCTTTCAAACCCAACTCCGCCAATATTTCCAACGTGGACGGGTGCACGGTATCGCCCCGGAAATCCCGCAGGAAATCGCCGTGCTTCTCGAGCACGATGGTGGCAATGCCGGCGCGCGCCAGGAGCAGCCCCAACATCATGCCGGCCGGCCCGCCGCCGACGATGCAGCAGCGGGAGCTCTTGCTTTGGATGGAATTTTCCATACACGAAAGTCTGCATGCGGCGCGGCGGACAGTCAAGAAGAAAGCGCCGCTCGACAAAACTCGTCACGTTGGCGTGTTAGGGAAATCCTTGGTGCCGAAGTTGTAAGCAAGCCTTTTCAACGGTGACCACGTCTGTACAATAAATTCAGTCCCTTTTGAACGGAATGGTAAGCACGGCAGTCTGAAGCCAATGGTCAAAGTTTTTTCACCGCGTGAATGGATGGGTCATTTTTAGATCACTGCGTTTAGTTCCACTCAAAAGGTGTCTTGTCACCACGAGGAGAACAAACATGCCTAACGAAATGATGAAAAACTGGGAGCAATACCGCCCCACCAAGACAGTCTGGTTCTGGTCCTGCGCCGGAGCCGCCGTTTTGACGATGGTGGTTGGATTCACCGCAGGCGGATGGGTCACCGGCGGCACCGCGGCCCAGCAAATAGCCACGTCGTCCGAAACGGCGGTGGCCAAGCTCGCCGCCAATATTTGCGCCCATCGCTTCCTGGCCGCGCCCGACGCCCAGTACCAGGTAACGCAGCTTAAGGAAGTCGATTCCTGGAAGCAGGACAGCTTCATTGAAAAAGGCGGTTGGGTCACTTTCGCCAATATGGATCAACCCATCGATGGCGCGGCAAGCCTGTGCGCCAATAAAGTGTTGGCGGTGAATACGACTGCGGCCGACAGCGGCGCATAAGATAACCGCCATACCGTCAGGCGGTATGGCGGTCCTGCATAAGAAAGAGGAAATCGGCCAGGCTACGGCAAGGCGTAGGCGATGACGTAATCGCCGCGGTCCGGCGACTGCCGAGCGCCTCCGGCGGAAATGACTACGTACTGCTTGCCGGTCTTGGGCGACTTGTACGTGACGGGACCGCCCTGGCTGCCCACAGGCAGGCGCTGTTTCCATAGCTCCTTGCCGGTGGCGGTATCGAAGGCGCGCAGATAATAATCCTGGGTGCCCGCAAAGAACAGCAGGCCGCCCTGCGTGGCAAGCGAAGGCCCCAGCGTGGGCATGCCTACTTCAAACGGCAGCGTCATCTTGATGCCCATGGGGCCCGTGTCCTGCACCGTGCCCACGGGAACTTGCCATGCGATTTTCTGGGTTTTCAGATTCACGGCCGTCATGGTGCCGAATGGCGGCGCCTGGCAAGGGATGCCAAGGGGCGACATGAAACGGTCCTTGATCACGGCGTAGGGCGTGCCGCCCAGCGGTACTTGTCCCATGCCGGCATTGGGCGCCTCGCCGCCCTCGGAAAGCCGGCCTCCTTGCTGCTGAGGCACCATTCGAACCCACAATCCCAGGCGCATGTCATTCACGAAGATAAGATCGTTATTGGGGTCGTGCGAAATGCCTCCCCAGTTCATGCCCCCCAAGGAGCCCGGGAAGGACAGGGAAACATCCGTACCCGGCGCGGTGAACAGGCCCTCATAACGCATGCCTTTGAAGGCGATACGGCAGAGCAGCTGATCAAACGGAGTGGCGCCCCACATATCGGATTCCGTGAGCGTGCGCGTGCCGATCTGCGGCATGCCCACGGAGACCGGCTGCGTCCTGGCGTAATCTTCGTTGGGAATTCCCGCGGGAAGGACCTTGCGGTCTTCCACCCGGGTCAAGGGCTGGCCGGTATGGCGGTCCAGCACGAAAATCTGCCCCGCCTTGGTGGCGACCACCACGGCCGGAACCTTGCCGCCGCCCGCCTTGGGGAAATCAATCAGGGCCGGCGCCATGGGCACGTCAAAATCCCATAGGTCGTTGTGCACGGTTTGATAGTGCCATTTCTCCTTGCCGGTACTGGCATCCAATACCAGCACTGTGGCGCCATACCTCTTGTCCAGCGGCGTGCGGGTCACTCCGTATAGATCCACCGAAGCCGATCCTACGGGCAGAAACACGGCATTCATGTCCGGGTCGTAGGAAATGCCCGCCCACACATTGGGCGTGGAGCGCTGGTAATTATCCTTATCGGCAAGCGGCGCATTGGGATCATTCATGCCCGGATCGAAGTGCCAGCGCATCTGCCCGGTGATGACATCGAAACCGCGAACCACCCCGCCAGGCATGTCCACCTGCACGTTGTCGGCCACCCGGCCTCCCACGACGACGGTGGTGCCGGCCACGGTTGGCGCGGCGGTCATGGTGTAGTAGGCCTTGTTGGCCACCGGACCCATGTGCGCTTTCAAATCCACAATGCCATGGTCGCCGAACTCTTCGCACATTTCGCCATTGTCGGCGTTGATGGCCACCAGACGCGCGTCTATGGTGTTCATCAGTACGCGGCGCTGGCAACCGCTGTCGGCGGGAAGGCTTGCTGGCGCGACCGGTGTCGATCCGGCCACGGTGGGCTGCACCAACGGCGCATTCACATCGAAGTACGCCAATCCGCGGCATCGCTCCCAGATGCCGCCCACGCTGGCATTGAAATCGCGCCGCCACAGTTGCTTGCCGCTGTCGACATCCAGCGCGATCACATTGTTCTTGGGCGTGCAAAGAAACAGCTTGTCGCCGATTTGCATGGGGGTCAGCTGATCTTCGGCGCCCGCACCCGTGGATTGCGGGATATCGCCTGTCCGGAACACCCAGGCCTGCTCAAGCCGATTCACATTGCCGGCGTTTATCTGGTCCAACGCGGCAAAACGGCCGGTGCCCGGGTCGTTGCCGTAGTTGGCCCAGTTGGCCTGCTCCTGTCCCGGCGCAACGGGTACGGACTGAGCCACCGGCGCCGAGGCGACCACTGTGGGATGGATGCTGAACATGGAGCCGAATCCCAGCAGTCCCGCCAGGCCCAGTACGGCGCCAAGGACAATGCCGAACTTGCTTGGAGCCGCACTGCCTTCCGCTCTGCCCAGCAATGGCAAGGTGAACGCCACGACGGCCGCCAGAAATGTCATGGCCAGAAGGCGCGAGATCAATCCCCAATAATCCAGGCCGACATCGATCAGGGCCCATAGCACGGTGCCGGCAAAGACGGCCAGGAACAGCCAGGCGCCGATACGGCGTCCACGCGCTATTTGGATGGCGGATGCGACGATGACAGCGCCGGCTACCAGGAAATACCAACTGCCGCCGCGCAAGATGAGCACCGCGCCGCCGATGGCCAGGAACAGGCCGACAGCCAGCAAGCTCAAAGCCAGAACATATAGCCAGACCCGGCCTATACCCAATTTGGTTTCATGGAAGGAAGTCATGGGCGATGCTCCTTTGAGTAGGCGTCAGGGCGACGTTACTGC
>JBEBYL010000057.1:0-8606 GCA_040391135.1 Pusillimonas sp.
AACTGCAGCAGAAGCTCATCGACCTGCAAACGCGCGTCGTGCTGCCGCTGAAGGATCTGAAGGACGTCAACAAGCGCATGGCCACCGGCGAGGCCAAGGCCCGCAAGGCCAAGCGCGAAATGACCGAGGCCAACCTGCGCCTGGTCATCTCCATTGCCAAGAAGTACACGAACCGCGGCCTGCAGTTCCTCGACCTGATCCAGGAAGGCAATATCGGCCTGATGAAGGCGGTGGACAAGTTCGAGTATCGCCGCGGCTACAAGTTCTCCACCTACGCCACATGGTGGATACGGCAGGCCATCACGCGCTCCATCGCCGACCAGGCCCGCACCATCCGTATTCCGGTGCACATGATTGAAACGATCAATAAAATGAATCGTATCAATCGCCAGATTCTGCAGGAAACCGGCGCCGAGCCCGATCCCGCGACCCTGGCCCAGAAAATGGATATGCCCGAAGACAAGGTGCGCAAGATCCTGAAGATCGCCAAGGAACCCATTTCGATGGAAACCCCGATCGGCGACGACGATGATTCCCACCTGGGCGATTTCATCGAAGACACGGGCACCTTGTCGCCGTCCGAATGGGCCTTGCATGGCTCCATGCGCGATGTCGTCAAAG
The DNA here is from genome assembly GCA_040391135.1 of Pusillimonas sp. Taxonomy (GTDB): domain Bacteria; phylum Pseudomonadota; class Gammaproteobacteria; order Burkholderiales; family Burkholderiaceae_B. The sequence continues at coordinate 622 of JBEBYL010000057.1, forward strand.
AAGTGCTGGACTCGCTCACGCCGCGCGAAGCCAAGGTTTTGCGCATGCGTTTCGGCATCGAAATGAGCACCGACCAGACTCTGGAAGAAGTTGGCAAGCAGTTCGACGTCACGCGCGAGCGTATTCGTCAGATCGAGGCCAAGGCATTGCGCAAGTTGCGCCATCCCAGCCGCGCCGACAAGCTCAAGAGCTTCCTTGAAGGGCAGTAAGCCTCAAATAGGCTAGACAAAAAGCGGCATGCTTCGGCATGCCGCTTTTCTTTGCGCGGCATTATGGTCAATAGTTTACGTATACTGCATGTAGACCGGATTCAACGCATTTCTACAATGTTTTATTGGGAAGCCTGCATGTCCCTCAAGACTCATTCGTTCACCGCTTTCTGCACCGCCGCGCTGGCATCCGCAAGCATGCTTGCCGCATCGGCGCAGGCCTGCACGCGCTTTGTCTACCATGGCGCGGGCGATGAGGTCATCACAGCGCGTTCCATGGACTGGAAAACGGATGTCGGAACGAATCTGTGGGTATTTCCGCGCGGTATGCAGCGTTCCGGAGAGGCGGGGCCAAACTCGATTCAGTGGACGTCGAAATACGGCAGCGTAATAGCGTCGGGCTACGATATCTCCACCACGGATGGCATGAACGAGGCCGGCTTGGTCGCCAATGTGCTGTGGCTCGTGGAATCCTCTTATCCGGAATACGACGGCACGACGCCCGGCCTGTCGATTGCCGCCTGGGCGCAGTATGTCCTTGATAACTTTGCCACCGTTCAGGCTGCAGTGGATGTCCTGCGCAAGCAGCCTTTCACCCTGGTAACGGACAACGTGCCTGGTGAAAAGCGGCTCGCCACTTTACATCTCTCGCTTTCGGATGCTTCGGGCGACAGTGCAATTATTGAATATATCGATGGCAACCAGGTCATCCACCATAGCCGCGACTATCAAGTCATGACCAATTCGCCGCTCTTCGAAAAACAGATTGCCATGGAGGAGTACTGGAAACAGATTGGCGGAACCGTCATGTTGCCCGGCACGAACCGTGCCTCTGACAGGTATGCGCGCGCTATGTTTTACGTGAATGCAATCCCGAAAAGCACCAACGAAATCGAATCCATCGCCAGCGTCTTTTCGGTGATCCGCAATGTTTCCGTCCCCTATGGCCTCACTACGCCTGACCAGCCCAATATTTCCTCGACGCGCTGGCGCACGGTCGCCGACCAGAAGCGCAAACGGTATTTTTTTGAATCGGCGTTGACACCTAATGTTTTTTGGGTCGATCTGGATAAACTGGATTTTTCGGAAAAGACGGGAAGGGTCTTGACGCTTGATTTGGGTCTCAATCAGGCAAGCATCTACTCCGGCATGGCCAACGATCAATTCAAGCAGGCCGAGCCATTTAAATTTCTGGGGCTTTGAGTGTTGCCGGTCGAGATTGGGCTGAATGCCTCTTCAGCCTGATCTGGCCCGGTCTTTGTTTAGCAGTCGACTTTTTAAGGATTATCGTGAGCAAAGTGAAAAGCATAGCCGTCATCGTCGGCAGTTTGCGCAAGGATTCGATCAATCGCAAGGTGGCGCAGGGCTTGATCGGGCTGGCACCCGATACCCTGTCGATGGAGATCATCGAAATCGGGCATCTGCCCTTGTACAACCAGGACTACGACGCGGATTCCCCCGCGCCTTATACCGAATTCCGGAACGCGATAGCGGCGGTGGACGGCGTGCTGTTCGCCACGCCCGAACATAACCGGTCCATGCCGGCAGCCATGAAAAATGCCGTGGATATCGGGTCCAGGCCCTATGGCAAGAGTGTCTGGAGCGGCAAGCCCGGCGCCATCATCAGCGCGTCGCCCTCGATGCAGGGCGCGTACGGGGCAAGCCAGCACCTGCGCCAGTCGCTGACCTGCCTGAATATCTATTGCATGCCCAATCCCGAGACCTATCTTAGCCAGGCCGACAAGCTGTTCGACCCTGCCGGCGAGCTGACAGAAACGGGACAAGCGCTGCTGAAGCGGTTTATGGACGCTTATGCGCAATGGGTGGCGCGTTTCTAGAGCGGGCCAGATAGCGGTAAAGCGTGCTGCGATGCACGCCCAGTATGCCGGCGGCCTTGCTGATGTTGTGCCGGCACTCATCGATGACGCGCTGTATGGCTTGCTCGTTGATGTCGCGCAAGGTTGCGCCGGTCGAATCCGCGGCGCGGGACGGGATGCCGTGGGCGGCTTGCGCATCGCCATCGGACATCGGCTGGTTACCGGACGATTCGCCTTCCCGGACCTCGCAGGGCAAGTCGGCGGCATGGACCAGGCTGCCGGCCGGCTTCAGGAAAAGCACATTGCGCAGCGTGCTTTGCATTTCGCGGTAATTGCCGGGCCATGCATAACCCGCCAGCGCATCCAGCGCGGAATCGGCCAGCGTCATGGCGCGTTCGGCGCCGCCCAGGCGAGCAAATTCCTGGCATAGAAACTGGCGCAGCCCGCCGCGCTCGCGCAAGGGCGGCAGCGTCGCCTTGTAGTCTTGAAGCCGATAAAAAAGATCGGCCCGGAAGGCGCCATCCCGTATCATGGCCGCCAGGTCCCGGTTGCTTGCGCTGATGACCCCGAAGGAAACCGGAATGCGCTTGTCCGAACCCAGCGGTTGCACCTCGCGTTCCTGCAGGGCGCGCAGCAAGCGGGTCTGCAGCAGCAAAGGCATATCGCCGATTTCATCCAGGAAAAGAATGCCTCCATGGGCCTCGCGCAGACGCCCCAGCGAACCCTCGCGCCGCGCCCCGGTGAATGCGCCCGCCTCGTAGCCGAACAATTCGGATTCAATCAGGCTTTCGGGCAGGGCGCCGCAATTGACCGCCACGAAGGGACCATGCCTCCATTCGCTGCGTGCATGCAGATGGCGGGCGAAGATTTCTTTACCGGCTCCTGTTTCGCCTTGCAGCAAGATGGCCAGCCCCGCGCTCATGGCGCTTAGGGCGTGCGTCAGAATCTGATCCACGTCGCGGCCTAGCGCGGGTAGTTCAGCCTGCCTGTTTTCCGGGCTTGCGGCGGCGGGCCGGGCCGGGCGCGGATGGGTCTGCGCGGATGGTGTTTTCGCGGTGGATGCAATGCCGCTTTTGCCGTGGCGCAAAGTGGCCAGCAGCGACATGCCGGAACGGGTATGGACGGATTTTGGCGCCTCGTCCAGCCCCGACCAGCCCTCCATCCAGGCATGAATCGAGCTGTTCAGCAGGCTCCAGTCGGTTTCCAGCAAATGCAGGGCTGCGGCGTTGGCGCCCACAATGCATTCATCTTCGAGCAGCAAAATGGCGCGCTCGGTGGAGTCAAGCAAGGACGATTGGCGCTGAAAAACCAGTTTGTGCAGGCGCGCATCGGTATTGTCCAGCAGGCGGTTGCTGATCTGGGTGGCGCACATCTGCGCCAGTCCAAGGGCATAGGCGTGCAATGTGGTGGCTTCGCTGGAAATATCGAGCACTCCCAGGGTTTCGCCGCGCGGGGAAAGGATGGGTGCAGCATGGCAACTGAGTATGCTGTTCAGTTCAAGGAAATGTTCGCGGCCATGGACACGTGTGGCGGCCCCGTCGATCAGCGCCGTGCCGATCGCATTGGTTCCCCGCAGCGATTCGGCCCAACTGACTCCCGGCCGCAAGGCGACGCGCTCGGCCTTGCGCAGGAATTCCGTGCTGCCGGCTTCCTGCAGGATGACGCCGGCCGCGTCGGCCAGCAGGACGACGCTTTTGGCGCTGGCGACCAGTGCGGCCAGCGTTTCGAGCTCGGGCTGGGCCGCCTGGAGGACATGCGCATGCTGTTCGCGGCGTGCCTGAAGGTCGGCGCGCGGCATGGGGTCGGGGTCGGCATGCAGAGTCGCATTGATGGCGGCACAGCGTTCCCATGAGCGTTGAATGGCTTCGGCCCAATGAGCGGCGGCGTGTCCCCGCAGGGATCGTGATACGGCGGGCGTGAGCGAGTTCATGCCGTAAGGTCTCCGTAGTGTCGCGTTATGCGCCGGGGCTGTCGCAAACCCGGTCAACGGATGTCGCGTTGTGCGACAAAGCCTGTTTTGAAAAAGGATTGTTCCTGTCAGCGCAGTCGTGGGAACAGTTCAACCATACTCCTTTCGCCGCGCCTTGCCTATCCGGCGCAGCGCTGGCATGCATATTGCTTTGACTGGAATACGGCTCCGTACTGCACGGCGCCTTTAATGACCAGGAGACAAGCATGGATCTGACCCAATTGAAGTACTTCGGCATTGATGTCGAGTTCCCTTATAAGCGCCACTACGAGAACTATATCGGCGGCAAATGGGTGCCGCCTGTGGCGGGCAATTATTTTGACAACGTTTCGCCGATAAGCGGCGAGACGTTTTGCGAAGTGCCGCGCTCGGATGCGGCCGACATCGAATTGGCGCTGGATGCCGCGCATGCCGCCCGCCGCAAGTGGGGCGAAACCTCGACCACGGAGCGCGCCAACATTCTGCTGCGCATCGCCGACAAGATGGAACAGAACCTGAAGGTGCTTGCCGTGGCGGATTCCATCGACAACGGCAAGCCGCTGCGTGAAACCATGGCGGCCGATGTGCCCCTGGCCATCGATCACCTGCGCTATTTCGCGGGTTGCATACGCGCGCAGGAAGGGGGCATTTCCGAGATCGACAACGACACCGTGGCCTACCATTTCCATGAGCCCATGGGAGTGGTGGGGCAAATCATTCCATGGAATTTCCCCTTGCTGATGGCGGCATGGAAGCTTGCGCCGGCGCTGGCCGCGGGCAACTGCGTCGTGCTCAAACCGGCCGAACAGACCCCCGCATCCATACTGGTGCTGGCGGAGCTGATCGGCGACTTGCTGCCGCCGGGTGTGCTGAATATCGTGAACGGTTTCGGCAAAGAGGCCGGCCAGGCGCTGGCAAGCAGCGATCGCATCGCCAAGCTGGCCTTCACGGGCTCCACGCCCACTGGCAAGCACATCCTGCATGCCGCGGCCGACAACCTCATTCCCACCACCGTCGAGCTGGGCGGCAAGAGTCCCAATATTTTCTTTGCCGATGTCATGGATCACGACGATGCTTTTTTCGACAAGGCTTTGGAAGGGCTGGCGATGTTTTCGCTGAACCAGGGCGAGGTATGTACCTGCCCATCGCGCGTGCTCATACAAGAGTCGATATACGACAAGTTCATCGAACGGGCCATCAAGCGTGTCGAGGCGATCAAGACGGGCCACCCGCTCGATAGCAAGACGATGGTGGGAGCCCAGGTATCGCAAGTGCAAATGGACAAGATACTGTCCTACATCGATATCGGACGGCAGGAAGGGGCGCAATGCCTGACCGGAGGCGCGCGCAATGCGCCGGGCGAAGGCCTGGATGGCGGTTTCTATGTGAAACCGACACTCTTGTTCGGCAATAACAGCATGCGCGTATTCCAGGAGGAAATCTTCGGTCCCGTGGCATCGGTCATGACCTTCAAGGATGAAGAGCACGCCCTGGAGCTGGCCAACGACACCTTCTATGGCTTGGGCGCCGGCGTATGGACGCGCGACGGAACGCGCGCCTATCGCATGGGCCGCGGGATCCAGGCGGGCAGGGTATGGACCAACTGCTATAACCTGTATCCGGCCCATGCCGCCTTCGGCGGCTACAAGAAATCGGGCATAGGCCGCGAAAACCACAAGATGGCCTTGTCGGCATACCAGCAAACGAAGTGCCTACTGGTCAGCTATAGTCCGAACGCATTGGGCTTCTTCTAAACCGCAGGGGCGCGCCAGCCTCGGCGAGCGCGGGCCCGGAGCTTCGATCGGTCATGATCGGCGCTCCGGGCCTTTGTTTTTGCTTTATCATCGATAAACGACAGTAACGGTCATACGCATACGGAGGCGACTCATGGCTTGGTCCATCGATTTGAACTGTGACATGGGCGAGAGCTTTGGCGCCTGGAAAATGGGCCAGGATGAAGAGATCCTGCCTTATGTGACCTCGGCCAATATCGCTTGCGGCTTTCATGCCGGAGACCCCGCAACCATGCGCAAGACTGTCGCCGCGGCCATCCGGCACGGCGTAGCGCTGGGCGCGCATCCGGGCTTGCCCGACCTGGCCGGTTTCGGCCGCCGCAATATGGATATCAGTCCCGAGCACGCCTACGACATCGTGGTGGTGCAGGTAGGCGCCTTGGCCGGCGTGGCCGCCAGCCAGGGCGGCCGGCTTCGTCACGTAAAAGCCCATGGCGCGCTGTACAACATGGCCGCCAGGAACGCCGAGCTGGCGGCCGCCATCGCCCAGGCGGTGCATGATGTGGACCCATCGCTGGTGCTTTATGCGCTGGCCTCAAGCGTGCAGGTCGACGCGGCCCGGAGTGCGGGCCTGGCCGTGGCGCAGGAAGTGTTCGCCGACCGTACCTACCAAAGCGACGGCTCGCTGACGCCGCGCAAGCAGCCCAATGCCATGATCGAAGACCCCGATGCGTCCATACGCCAGGTGCTGCGCATGATCAAGGATGGGAAGGTCGGTACCGTTCAGGGCGCGGACATCGATGTCGATGCCGACACCTTGTGCATCCATGGCGATCAGCCCGGAGCCGTGGTATTTGCCAAGGCCATACGCAAGGCGCTCGAGGCTGAAGGGATCACGGTCGGTTTCGGCAAGTCATGAGGCCTGGCTGCGGCGCCGCGCTATTGCGTGGACGCACAGTCCAAACACCAGGCCCCAGAAGGCGCTGCCTATTCCCATGAAGGCCATGCCCGAAGCCGTGCATATGAAGGTAACCAGCGCGGCTTCGCGGCCATGCTCATCGGCCAGCGCGCCGGCCAGGCTGCCACCTATGGTGCCCAGCAAGGCCAGGCCGGCGATCGCCGCGACCAGCTCGGTCGGGAAGGCGGCGAACAGGCCCACCACCGTCGCGCCGAAGACGCCCGTGAACAAATAGAAAACACCGGCCCAGACCGAGGCCAGATAGCGTCGGGAGGGATCGGGGTCGGCGTCTTTGCTCATGCAGATGGCGGCGGTAATGGCGGCCAGGTTGAAGGAGAAACCGCCGAAGGGCCCCAGGATCAAGCCGGCGGCGCCGGTCCAGCCTATCAGCGGCGAGGCGGGCGTCTCGTAGCCATTGGCCCGCAGCACGGCCAGCCCCGGTACGTTCTGCGATGTCATGGTCACAATGAACAGGGGAATGCCCACGCCGATCAGGGCCGATACCGAGAAATCGGGCGGCATCAGCAAGGGCGTTGCCGGCGTCCAACTCAAGGCTTCCAGGTGGATCAGGCCCAGCGAGCCGGCGGACAGCATGCCCACCGCCAGCGACAAGGGAACGGTGTAGCGCGGCAGCCAGGCCCGGCCCAACAGGAAGGCAATGAACATCAGGCCCACCATCAGCCATTGGGTCTGCATGGCGGTAAACAGATCCATGCCGAAACGTATCAGTATGCCGGCCAGCATGGCGGCGGCGATATGCCGGGGCACATACTGTATGATCTTCTGGAACCAGCCCGTGATGCCGCTGATCGTGATCAGCAGAGACGAAAACAGAAACACGCCGATGGCCTGGTTCATGGTCAGGCCTGACAGGCTGGTGACCAACAACGCCGCGCCCGGTGTGGACCAGGCGGTCAGAATCGGGCTGCGGTAACGCAAGGACAGGCCTATGCAGCTGGCTCCCATGCCTATGCCCAGCGCCCACATCCATGAGTTCAGTTCGGCGGGCGTGGCGCCCGCGGCGCTGGCCGCCTGGAAGATAATCGCCACCGAACTGGTATAGCCGACCAGCACGGCGATGAAGCCGGCGGAAATATGCGAAATCTTGAACCCGTTGCCCACAGATGCCCGACCCATATTGTTTGAATTGTCAGTGAAGAAGTGAAGGTGGCTATGCTAGCACTGTTGGCTGTTAACGCTAGTGCGGTCTTGGACACCGCGTTGTAGTACGAATAGGCGATCTGTGGGCAGCACCTTAGAGTATTTGATTTTCACATCTCTTGTATTTATTGATTCTTCAAATTTTTGTAACTACAATAA
>JBEBYL010000058.1:0-8035 GCA_040391135.1 Pusillimonas sp.
GGGCCAAGCGCCGCAGGCAAAACAAACAACGGCGCTTCGGCCGGCACCGACAGTGCGAACGGAGCGGCGCAAACAGATTCAACAAAGGCGGAACAGACCGTGTCGTGGTTTCAAGAGCATATGCTGGGTGTCATCACCGGCATACTGGCATTCATTGTGTTGATCATCGCCTGGCTATTGCGCCGCGCCAATGCCGGGCGCGACGACGATAATCACGGCGTCATTACCGAGACCATGGTCAAGGAAAAGCTCGAGCAGATCAATCTCGATCTGGAGCAGGATCCGTCCCCAGGCTCTCGTTCAGGCAGAAGCTAGGGCTCGAATTATGCCGCGCGTGGCGTTAGGCATAGTCTACGAAGGCTCCCAATGGCTAGGCTGGCAGACCCAGCGCGGCGGGCACACGGTTCAGGATGCGCTTGAATCGGCGCTCGGCCGCTTTCTGGCGCAGCCTACCGGCACCATTTGCGCGGGGCGCACGGACACCGGCGTGCATGCGCTGGGACAAGTCGTACACCTGGATACCGCTGTTGAAAGACGCCAGGAATCATGGGTAAGGGGGCTTAACGCCTTGCTGCCGGACAGCATCGCCGTCCAGTGGGCGCAAGCCGTGCCGGACGAATTCCATGCTCGCTTTTCGGCGTTGTCGCGCAGCTACATCTACGTGGTGCGAAATGCCCGGCAGCGTTCGCCGCTAATGCACGGCAGGGTGGGCTGGGTCTATCACGCGCTGGACTTGGAGCCCATGCGCCAGGCCGCCGCCAGGCTGGTGGGCGAGCATGACTTCAGCAGTTTCCGTTCATCCCAGTGCCAGGCGGCCAGTCCCGTCCGGACCTTAAGCCAGCTGGATATTGTCCGGCATGGCGATTATTTTCTATTCACCTTCAAGGCGAATGCCTTCCTGCACCATATGGTGCGCAATCTCATGGGCGCGCTCCTGTATGTCGGGCAGGGCAGGCAGGAAGCCGCCTGGATGGACGACTTGCTTGCCCAGCGCGACCGCCGGCGGGCCGCGCCGACGTTCGCGCCGGACGGCCTGTATCTGGCGCAGGTGGAATACCCATCCGGCTATTCGTTACCCATCGCCGACCCCGCCGTGGCATTGTTTTCCCATCTCGGCGTATCGCGGACCGAGGCGACCGGGGGCTTATACCGAGAGTAAAGCAGGCCGCTATCGTATAGAATTCATCCGTTTCCGCCTGACACATCTCGCATGCGCGAGCCGGCGTCCGTCCACTGGACCGCGGCGCCCGCGCACGATTTGCCGGGCCTCATCGCTACCCCTCGCTTAGTGGGACCCATGAAATTCCTTCTGTCTTTATCGAAAGCAATTGACGCCATCAATGTCAGGGTCGGGCAAGCCGTTATTTGGCTGACCCTGCTGGTGGTACTGGTCAGCGCCACCAACGCCGTGGTGCGCAAGGTATTCAGCGTAAGCTCCAACGCCTGGCTCGAACTGCAATGGTATCTGTTCGGCGCCATATTCCTGCTTGCGGCCGGCTATACCTTTTTACGCAACGAGCATGTCCGGGTCGATGTCCTGTCCCAGAAATTCTCCAAGCGCACCCAGATAAAGATCGAAATATTCGGCATCCTGTTTTTCCTGTTTCCGGCCTGCATGCTCATTTTCTGGCTGTCGCTGCCTTTCTTCTACGAATCCCTCGTGCTGCACGAGCTGTCCTCGAACACCGGCGGGCTTATCCGCTGGCCTGCCAAGCTGCTCATACCGGTCGGGTTTTTCCTGCTTATCCTGGCGGGGTTTTCCCACCTGATAAAGTGCGTCGGCTTTTTGCGGGGCGCATGCCCCGATCCGCTCGCGCGCCAGCATGCCAAGACAGCCGAAGAAGAACTGGCGGAAGAAATCCTGCGGCAGGCGCAGCCGGATGCCCCCGAAGCCGCCAATAACAACGCCACAGCAAGCAAGGGCCGTTAATCATGGAGTTTTTTGTCGATAATCTGGCCCCGATCATGTTCATCAACCTGATCGTGTTCTTGCTTCTGGGTTTTCCCGTTGCGTTTTCCCTGGCCGCCAACGGCATCCTGTATGGGCTGGTCGCCATCGATCTTGGCCTCATGCAGCCGGCCTTGTTCCAGGCCTTGCCGCAACGCGTCTTCGGCATCGTGGCCAACGATACCTTGCTGGCCGTGCCTTTCTTTACGCTTATGGGCCTCATACTCGAACGTTCGGGCATGGCCGAAGACCTTCTTGAAACCGTCGGGCAATTATTCGGTCCCATCCGCGGCGGCCTGGCGATTGCGGTGGTGCTGGTGGGCGCCATGCTGGCCGCCACCACCGGCGTGGTCTCCGCTTCGGTGATCTCCATGGGGCTTATCTCGCTGCCCATCATGCTGCGCTACGGCTACGATCGCAGGCTGGCCACAGGGGTGATCGCGGCGTCGGGCACCTTGTCGCAAATCATTCCTCCTTCGCTGGTGCTCATCATCCTGGCCGATCAATTGGGCCGCTCCATCGGCGACATGTACCGGGGCGCGATGATACCGGGCATGTTGCTGGCGGGCGCCTACATCACCTACGTTGTCGCCGTTTCCTTCATCCGGCCGTCCAGCGCGCCCGCGCTGCCCGAAGAGGCCCGCATCTACGTCAAGCCGGACGGCAGCCGCGGCCTGCGTTCGCTGGCGGTGCTGACCATCATCGCTTCCACAGTGTCTTATTTTGCCACCCAGCATTATTTCAGCGAGCATACGCAGGTACCCGTGGACGAGCGCGTGGTGATCAGCCTGATGGGCTGGGGCATTACCGCACTGATTATCGCGCTGGCCAATAAAGTGCTGCGCCTGGGCCTGCTGTCCGAGATCGCCGAGCGCGTCACCTTCGTCATGATTCCGCCGTTGTTCCTGATCTTCCTGGTGTTGGGCACCATCTTCATCGGCGTGGCCACGCCCACCGAGGGCGGCGCCATGGGCGCGGTCGGCGCGCTGGTCATGGCGGTCTCGCGCGGGCGCTTCTCGTTCGCCTTGCTCAGGCAGGCCATGGACACCACCACCAAGCTGTCCTGCTTCGTGGTTTTCATCCTGGTGGGTTCGACGGTATTCAGCCTGAGCTTCCGGGGCGTGAACGGCGATCTTTGGGTGGAGCACTTGCTGATAGGGCTGCCAGGCGGCGAATGGGGCTTCCTGATCGTGGTCAGCGCATTGACCTTCTTCCTGGCCTTTTTCCTGGACTTCTTCGAGCTGGCCTTCATCATCATTCCGCTGCTCGGGCCCGTGGCCGACAAGATGGGCATAGACCTTATCTGGTTCGGCGTGCTGCTTGCGGTAAACATGCAAACGTCGTTCATGCATCCGCCTTTCGGCTTTGCCCTGTTCTATTTGCGGTCCGTGGCGCCCAAAGAGGATTATCATGACCGTGTGACCGGCAAACTGATTCCCAAGGTCACCACCGGCCAAATCTACTGGGGCTCGGTGCCGTTCATTTGCATACAAATACTTATGGTGGCTGCCGTCATGATATTCCCCGGCATGGTTACGCACTACAAGCACGAAGGCACGGGTGTGGATCCCTCCACCGTGCAGTTCGGCACCAGCAACGCTTACGGCTCCGACTCCTACGGCGGCGACGGTGGCGGAATGGGCGATGCCGGCGCCGCGTTCAAATAGCGGAAATATTCAGGATGACTCCATCGCTACGCACCCGCGTCAAGATTTGCGGCTTGACGCGACTTGAAGACATCGATGCCGCGGTGCAAGCCGGGACCGATGCCATCGGCTTCGTGTTCTACGGCGCCAGCAAACGCTGCGTCGATATCCAGCAGGCGCGCCTGCTGCGGCAATCCGTGCCGGCCTTCATCAGCGTCACGGCCTTGTTCGTCAATGCGCCCGAAGCTGACGTGCGCGCCGTCATCGATCAGGTGCAGCCCGACCTGCTGCAGTTTCACGGAGACGAGACGCCCGAATATTGTGAACGTTTTGGGCGGCGTTATCTGCGGGCGTTTCGCGTCGGTGGGCCGGGGTTGGACACGCCATCCTCGGTGCTGGATGCCTGCCGGCCTTATGCCTCGGCCAGCGCATGGCTGTTCGACAGCTATAGCGCCGGCTACGGCGGCAGCGGGCTTGCTTTCGATTCCGGCTTGCTGCGCGATGTGCGGGCGGCGTCCGATAGCCGGCCCATGGTGCTGGCCGGCGGACTCAAACCCGAATCCCTCGGACAGCTTATCCGGCAAGTCAGGCCTTATGCGGTCGATGTCAGCAGCGGCGTCGAGACCGCGCCGGGAATCAAATCGGCCGAAAAAATAGGCGCTTTCATGCAGGCGCTGCGCGCGGCATCGGAAAACCTTTAAGCCTATAATACTTCGGTGCAACGACCACCGAAGGAGCTCTCCATGACGAGCCGCGATGCTTGCCTGGACCGGGACCGCAACGATAGCCTGGCTTCACTCAGGAACGAATTCTTCCTGCCGGAAGACGTCATCTACCTGGATGGGAACTCGCTTGGGGCGCGACCCAGAGCCGCGCTGGATCGGGCGCGCCAACTGGTCGAGCAGGAATGGGGCGTCGACCTTATCCGCAGCTGGAACAATGCCGGCTGGTTCGATCTTCCCGTCAAGCTGGGCAACAAACTGGCGCCCCTTATCGGCGCGGGACAAGGCGAAGTCGTGGTCAGCGATTCGACCTCGATCAATCTGTTCAAGGCGCTCGCCGCCGCCTTGAGCATCCAGGCCCAGAACGAGGCATCGGCGCGGCGCAAGGTCATTGTTTCCGAGCGCGACAATTTTCCGACCGACCTGTACATTGCGCAGGGGCTGGCCAAGTGGCTGGATCGCGGCTATCAATTAAGGCTGGTCGACAGTCCCGATGAATTGGCATCCGCCATCGATGCCGATGTGGCGGTGGTCATGCTGACGCATGTCAACTATCGCAGTGGCCGCCTGCTCGACATGCACGCGCTGACCCGCCATGCCCATCAACAAGGCGCACTGGCTGTTTGGGACCTTGCCCACTCGGCGGGTGCGGTGCCGGTGGACCTTGCGGGCGCCGATGCCGACTTCGCCGTGGGATGCACCTATAAGTACCTTAACGGCGGGCCGGGCGCCCCGGCTTTCATCTGGGTGGCGCCGCGCCTGTTGCCGCGATTCTCGCATCCTTTGTCGGGTTGGTGGGGCCACGCCAGGCCGTTTGCCATGCAGCCGGGCTTCCAGCCTTGCCCCACCATACGCAGCGCCCTGTGCGGCACGCAACCCACCGTGTCGCTGGCGCTGGTGGAGTGCGGTCTCGATCTGTTTGCGCGAACCGACATGGCGGCGCTGCGCAAGAAATCGCTGGCCCTGACCGACTTGTTCATCGATCTGGTCGAACGCCGTTGCGCGGCGCATCCGCTGACGCTGATCACACCGCGCGAACACGCGCAACGGGGCAGCAACGTCAGCTTCAGCCACCCGCATGGCTACGCCATTGTCCAGGCGCTGATCGAAAAAGGCGTCATCGGCGACTACCGCGAGCCGCACATCATGCGGTTCGGATTCACACCCCTGTACCTGCGCTTTGTGGACGTATGGGATGCCGTCGATACGCTGGTCCGCATACTCGATCAGCGAGACTACGATGTGAATGCCGTCCCGCAAGCGGTGACCTGAACACATCCGGACTCAGGGCCGTCAAAGGATGAGCATGCCGGCAGGTCTTGTCATCCGGGCGCTTCAAGCCAGTGCAGGCTGAACAAATTCGCCTCGTCCGTCCAGGCGGCGGCAGGCCGAAAACCCGCTTGCGTCGCCATGGATTGCAGGCCTCGCAGCGTATATTTGTACGAGCATTCGGTATGCAGTGTTTCCCCTTCGTTCAGCACATAACAGTCCGATCCCAGGCTGATCTCTTGCGTGCGCTTGCTCATCAAGTGCATTTCCACGCGCTGCAGCGGCGCGTTGTAGAAGGCGTAATGCGCGTACTGTCCGATATCGAAATTCGCGCCCAGCTCGCGATTGGCACGCGCCAGCAGGTTCAGGTTGAAGGCGGCCGTAATGCCCGCGCCATCGTTGTAGGCGGCATGCAGGATGAACGGATCCTTGATCAGGTCCACGCCCAGCAGCAGGGCGCCGCCGCGCAGCAGCCGTCGGGCTTGCCGCAAGAAGTCCAGGGCTTCTTGCGGGTCCAGATTTCCCAGGGTGGAGCCCGGAAAGAAGCCGTAGCGGCGGCCCGCGCTGAACGCCTCTTTGGGCCATGAGATCGCTTCGGTGTAGTCGGCCACAATGGGGCGCAGCGCCAGGCCGGGGTAATCGGCCTTGAGCTGCAGGGCGGAAGCGGCCAGGTGAGTGCTGGAAATATCGACCGGCAGATAGCGGGCCGGACTCTCGAGCGCGTCCAGCAGCAGGCGAATTTTCCTTAGCGAACCGGCGCCGAACTCGATGATCTCCGCGCCCGGCCCCATTCGCCGCGCGATGTCGGCGGCATGGCGGGCAAGCAGGGCCAGTTCCGTCCGGGTGGGATAGTATTCAGGCAATTCGCAGATGCGGTCAAAAAGAGCCGATCCTCTTTCATCATAGAAGTACTTGGGCGACAGCCGATGGGGCGGCCGGGCCAGCGCATCGCTCATATCCCTGAAGAAGCCGCCGCTTGTCTCGGACTGGCCACTCACCGGCGGCATCGATTGGCGCAGGGCCTGGGACGGCGTCATCGCTTGCCGTCCTTGGCCAGCCGCAGGCCGGCAAACTGCCAGCGGGCGGCGGGAGGAAAGAAGTTCCGGTAGGTGATGCGCGCATGGCTTGAAGGCGTGGCCCGGCTGCTGCCGCGCAGCACCATCTGGCCCACCATGAACTTGCCGTTGTATTCGCTTGTGGCGCCCGGGGTCGGACGAAAGCCCGGGTAGGGATCGTAAGATGAGCGCGTCCATTGCCAGGCCTCGCCCAGTGTCTGGCCTATCCTTGGGTCGGCGGCGGCCGCCTCCCATTCGAATTCGGTGGGCAGGCGCGCGCCGGCCCATTCCGCATACGCGGCCGCCTCATAGAAGCTCAGGTTCATCACCGGGTCAGATGGCTTGAAGGGAAGGGCGCCATGCAAGCCGTAGACTCGCCAATCCCGCGGCGATGATCCCTCTGGCGTGGACCAATAGATGGGCGCCCGCCAGCCCTGTTCCTGTATCATGGCCCATCCGTCGGACAGCCATAGTTGCGGCTTCTGATAGCCTCCGTCGGCGATGAAGTCGGCATATTCGCCGCAGGTCAGCAGACGGCTGCATAAGCGGTAAGGCTGCAGCAGCGTGTTGTGCCGCGGCATTTCATTATCGAACGCGAACAGGTCGTCCTTGCCGGCCTCGTAGCCGATGGCCGCGAGGCCGCCCGGAAAGTCTATCCATTGCGGCGGCTCGCAGGCCTCGTCCGTTTCCGCATCGACATCGCCGGCGGGCGCCTGGTAGGCGGGCCGCAAGGGGTTGCGCCACAGGGCGTGAACGATATCGGTCAGCAGCAGTTCCTGGTGTTGTTGCTCGTGGTTCAGGCCCAGCATGACCAGCGGGCGCAGGCGCGCCCAAAGACGGGAGTCCGACTGTTCCATCAATTGCTCCATGCCCGTGTCGACATGGCGGCGATAGGCGTGGACCTCATCCAGGGCGGGACGACTGAGCACGCCGCGCTCGGGTCGGGGCAGATGCGCGCCCAGAGTCTCGTAGTAGGAGTTGAAGAGATAGTGATAGCGTTCGTCGAATGATCGATATCCGGGCAGATGGGGGCGCAGCAGCATCGCATCGAAAAACCAGCTGGTATGCGCCAGATGCCATTTTGTCGGGCTGGCATCGGGCATGGATTGTATGCATTGGTCTTCAGGGGACAAGGGCGATGCGCGTTTCAATGTCTCGCCACGTACCGCCCCGTACAGCACCTGCATGCTGCCGCGCGCTTCATCCAGGCGGGAAGGCGCGACGGCAAGGGAAGAGGTTCTGGACATTTGCCCACCTATCATTCAGTTATAACCAAAAGGGTGATCAGCAAATGCCATGCCCGCGCCGGCGCTACTGAAAAGAAGGCGCCGGGAAGGGCCGGGGCGGCAGGTTAGCCCCTATTTTGACAAACCCGAAACAAGTACGCTAGAATCT
>JBEBYL010000059.1:0-7117 GCA_040391135.1 Pusillimonas sp.
CGGGCGTCAGGCTGGTGACGGTGACGCCATGGCTTTCGATGTCTTTCAGCATGGAAGGATCTTCAGGCGTCACGCCTTTGCGGGCAATGACGATTTCCTGCTTGGCGGCTTCGATGGCGGCATCGCGCACAATCTTGCGGTCGGCCTCGGTCCAGGATTCCCAGACCTGCTTGTTCACCACGAATACGAGCGGATCGGCTACGTAATTCCACAAGGTCAGGTGCTTTTGAGCCACGTCGTACAGCTTGGCGCCGGCATAAATGGACAAGGGGTTTTCCTGGCCGTCGACCGCTCCGGTGGCCAGTGCGGGCTGCGCATCGGCCCAGCTCATCTGGGTGGGATTGGCCCCCAGGGCGGTGAAGGTGTCGATGTACAGCGGCGATCCGACCACGCGCAGCTTCATGCCTTTCAGGTCTTCAGGCATCTTGACATCGCGTTTGGAATTGCTGAGCTGGCGATAGCCGTTCTCGCCCCAGGCCAGCGGCACGACCCCGGACTTTTCGATGTCCTTGAACAGCTTCTTGCCCACTTCGCCATGGATCAACGCGTCGATGGCGGCGTAATCCGGCATCAGGAAGGGCAGGGAGAACAGGTTCAGTTGCTTGATCTGCGGGGACCAATTGATGGTCGAACCGATGGCCATGTCGATGATGCCCTGGCGGATGGCGGTGAATTCGCGCGTCTGGTCGCCTTGCACCAGAGACGTGCCGGGATAAATCTTGATATTGATGCGGCCTTCGGTGCGTTCCTTGACCAGCTTGGACCAGATTTCGGCGCCCTGGCCCCATGGGAAAGTGGTGCCGACGACGATGGACAGCTTGTATTCGGATTTATAGTTGGCCGCATGGGCGGTGGACGTTGCGGTCAGCGCCGCCACCGCGCACGTGATGGCGCCAAGCAATGAACGGATTTTCATGAAGTCTCCTCTCGGGGTGTGTCAATGCACGGGAAAGCCAGAGGCGCTATGCCGCTGGCGGATAAGGTTGCGGCTTCTAGAAGCCAAGATAGCGAGGCAGCCACAGGGCCAGCTCCGGGAACACGATAACCAGTACAAGCACGGAAAGCATCGATGCCAGCAGCCAGCCCACCCAGCGCACCGTGCTTTCCATGGGAACCTTGGCAATGCGGCAGGACACCATCAGGTTCACGGCCAGCGGCGGGGTGAACTGCCCCACCGCCACCATCAGCGTCAGGATCACTCCGAACCATACCGCGTCCCACTGATAGGTGTTGGCGATGGGCATGAGCAGCGGCACGAAAATCAGGAAGATGGATATGCCGTCCAGGAACATGCCCAGGACGATCAGCAGCAGGATCAGCAGCGTCAGTACGCCGTATTCCCCAAGCCCCGAGTTGACGATGGCGCGGGTGATGGGATCGATCACGCTCAATGTGGACAGTGCCCAGGCGAAGATGCCGGCCAGCGTCACCACCAGCATAATGACGGCCGAGAGCTCGGCGGCTTCGCGCAATATTGTGAACAGATCGCGTATCTTGATGGTGCGATGGATGCACATGCCTACGAAAAGGCCGTAGAAGACGGCAACGACAGCCGCTTCGGTGGGCGTGAAATAGCCCATGCGCATGCCACCAAGGATAATGACCGGCGCAATCAGCCCCCAGGCCGCTTCGTACAGGCTGGCCCAGAACGGCGGACGCGGCAGGCTGCTTTCCAGGCTTCCCATCTTGTGGCGCCTGGCCAGCCAGACGGACGGCACGATCAGCGCAATGCCCGCCATGATGCCCGGCACCATGCCGGCCGCAAACAGGGCGGGCACCGATGCCTGCGGCACCAGGATGGAATAGACGATGAAGGCGATGGAAGGCGGAATCAGGATGTCGGTCGAGGCGCCGGCCGCCACGATGCTGGCCGAGAAAGGTTTGGGATAACCCGCGCGGGTCATCGCGCCTATCATCACGGCGCCGACTGCCGCGGCGCAGGCCGGGCCCGAGCCCGAAATGCCCCCCAGGAACATGGCGACGGCAATCGCCACGAGCGGCAGCATGCCGGGGCCGCGGCCGACGATGGCGATGGCGAAATTGACCAGGCGGCTAGCCACGCCCGAACGGTCGAAAATCGATCCGACCAGCACGAACATGGGAATGGCCAGCAGCGGATACTTGGCCAGCCCCGCGTAGAAGCTTTGCGGCACGGCCAGCAGGCCGAACCACTGCGTGTCCAGGTTGGACATCACGATGGCCAGGGTGCCGGCGATGCCCAGCGCCACCCCGACCGGCATGCCAATGACCATCAGCACGACAAAGACGATGAACAGCGTGGTGACGATCATGGGGCGCCCCGCAGCAAGCGGCGCAGCATGCCGGCGATGCGCAAGGTGATCGCGAAGGACAGCACCGGCATCCAGATCGAATACCACCAGGTGGGCACGCCGATGGCCGGCGAGGTGTCGCCCCAGTTGTATTCATCG
Organism: Pusillimonas sp.; assembly: GCA_040391135.1. Classification (GTDB taxonomy): domain Bacteria; phylum Pseudomonadota; class Gammaproteobacteria; order Burkholderiales; family Burkholderiaceae_B. Next base: position 2,430 of record JBEBYL010000059.1, read on the forward strand.
AGCGCCATGCGCGCGGACAGGATGGTGAGCAACACGAAGAAGGCCAGGACCAGCGAATAGCTGACCAGCGCCAGCGTGCGCCGCCGCGCCGGCGTGCCGCCGTCGGCGAAGAGTTCAATGCGTATGTGCTGGTTGCGCACGAAGGCCGTCGCGCCGGCCGTCATGGTCAACACGATAAGCAGGAATACGGAGATTTCTTCCGTCCAGGCAAAGGAACTGTCGGTAAGGTAGCGGATCAGCACGTTGGCAAAGGTGATGATCGCCAGGGCGGCCATGATGAGCACCGAGATCCAGTCTTCGATTTTAAGCGGTACTTTGACGGGAGGGTCCGCCGTCTCGGGCAAAATGGGTTCGATGGGTTCGTCGGCGTGATTCGGGGAAGACATGGGATGCAATGATATACAGCTGTTTTTATGTGATAGCCGACATGCTAACGCGCCACGCCGTTTTTGATAGCCCGGGGTTTCCCGTGTTTGGATACGTAAAAAGGGCGACTTATGCGCAAGCCGCTCCCCAATATCCGCTCAGGCCTCTTTGCCGCGCGGCTTCTTTTTCTTTGCCCCTTCCTTGTCTTTCCCGGCTTTTACCGACTTCTTCTTCGGCAGGGCCAGCATGGTGCCGCGGCAGCCTTCCTTGCCGCAGAGGCATTGGTATTGGCGGCGCAGGGTCTTGGTGATGCGCCCCTCCATGATCAGGCCGTAGTCGTAGAACAGTTCGTCGCCCGCGGGAATGTCCCGCAAGGCGATGATGTAGACCTTTTTGCCGCTGGCGCTTTCCTGGGCTTCGCAATTGGGTCCGCAGGAATGATTGATCCAGCGCGCATCGTTGCCCTTTTCGCCGCCGTCGATGATCTTGCCGCTGCTGAGCGAAAAGAAGAAGGTATGGAAGGGGTCGTCGGGATTGACCGGGTGCTTGGCATCGGCCTGCTCCGCGGTGATGCGCTTGCCTTTGTATTCGATGATTTGCGTGCCCGCCGGAATGTCGCGGGCGGCGAATACGCCTGTGCCGTGCAAGGTCGATTGCTTGACCAGATGCCAGGATTCGGATGCTTGAGTCATAAAGGGGATATCTGAAGCCGTAGGGAAAAGAGAATAAACTTCTGCAATACCGATATCTTATGCAATAAAGCGCCATACCGTGAATACTTCTACAGAAACCAGCAGCCGAAACGGCGCGCAAGCCTTGCTTGAGACCTTGATCGCGCATGGCGTGGACACCATTTTCGGCTATCCGGGCGGTGCTGTGCTGCCTTTGTACGATGCCTTGTACTCGGAGCCGCGCATACGCCACGTACTGGTCAGGCACGAACAAGGCGCCATGCATGCCGCCGAAGGCTATGCCCGGTCCACCGGCAAGCCGGGCGTGGTCGTGGTGACCTCGGGCCCGGGCATGGCCAACACCGCATCGGGGCTGCTTGATGCCATGTGCGATTCGATACCTGTGCTGTGCATCAGCGGCCAGGTGGCTACCAGCGCGATAGGCACCGATGCCTTCCAGGAGTGCGATGCCATCGGTATTTCGCGCCCCGTCACCAAGTGGAATGCGCAAATTCGCCGTACCGAAGACGTGGCCGGCATGGCGGGCAAGGCGTATCGCCTGACCACCTCGGGCCGCCCCGGTCCGGTGCTGCTGGACTTTCCCAAGGACATGCAGATAGGACTGGTACCCGAGGCGGCTGCCGCCGAACCGGCCGATGCCGAGCCGGGCATCGAGACAGCCAGCCCGGCCACCGAGGCGGCCATCAAGCGCGCCGCCGCGCTGATCGCCAATGCCAAGCGCCCGGTTTTTTATGGCGGCGGCGGCCTGATCAATTCAGGCCTGGACGCCTGCCACGCCTACACGGCCCTGGTGCAGGACATGGGCGCCCCATGCACCTTGACCTTGATGGGCTTGGGCGCCTTTCCGGCCGACGATCCTCTGTTCCTGGGCATGCTGGGCATGCACGGAACGCTGGAGGCCAATCTGGCCATGCATCACGCCGACCTGATCATCTGCGTGGGCGCGCGCTTCGATGATCGTATAACCGGACGGCTCTCGGACTTTTGCCCGCACGCCAGCAAGATTCATCTGGACATCGATCCGGCATCCATCAACAAGGTGGTGCGCGCCGACGTTGCGCTGGTGGGCGATTGCTATCCAATGCTGCGAGCCTTGCGTAAAGAACTTGCGCAAATTCAATTGGAGGCCAGCCGGCTGGATGCCTGGTGGCAGCGTATAGCGGTGTGGCGCGCCAAGGACTGCCTGAAGGTCGAGCCCTCGCATGAGCATATCCTTCCCCAGCATTTGATGCGCAAGCTGGATCAAGTGCTGACCGGCACCGATGCCATCATCTCCACCGACGTGGGACAGCATCAGATGTGGGCCGCGCAATACATCAAGTTCAACCGCCCCAATCGTTGGCTGACCTCCGGCGGCGCAGGCACCATGGGCTATGGCTTGCCCGCCGCCATCGGCGCGCAGATAGCGCATCCCGGCAAGACTGTCGTATGCGTCAGCGGCGACGCGTCGGTGCTGATGAATATCCAGGAACTGGCCACCGCGACCCAGCATCAGACGCCCGTCAAGCTGGTGTTGTGCAACAACGGCCACATGGGCATGGTGCGCCAATGGCAGGAACTGATACACGACGGCCGCTACAGCCATAGCTACAACGCTTCGTTGCCGGATTTCGTGGCGCTGGCCAAGGCCTTCGGCTGGGGCGCCGCGCGTGTGGAGAACCCGGCCGAGCTGGATGCCGCGCTGGCCGAGTGCATGGCGTACGACGGTCCATTCTTCCTGGATGTGGTGGTGCTGTCCCAGGAAAACTGCTTCCCCATGATGCCGGCCGGATATGGCCATCAGCAAGTCATGCTGTCCGAAGACAATTGGTACGTCGAGGACTAAGCAGGCGGTCCCGGGAATGGACACCTAGAAAACCCCAATATTCCTTGAGCGGCGATTCAGGTACAACTCTGGGCTCTGTGTCACATTAATGAGTGTTGGGGAAAAAATGCGTAAATCCGGTTTATTCAGGTGCTTGCTTGCCGTATCCGTGGCTGGTGTGTTTGCCGCCGCGCCGGCTCTGGCCGAAACAACGTTGAAGATGGCCTATGCCCTATCGACGAATTCGCACTATGGCGCGGGCGCCGACGCATTCGCCAAAGCCATCGAAGGCGGCAGCAAAGGCCAGTTCAAGATCCAGCAATTTCCCAACAGTGCCCTGGGCGGAGAGCGCGAGGTCATCGAAGGCCTGCAACTGGGAACCATCGACCTGGCCATCGTTTCCACCGGCGCCACCTTGAACTTCGTGCCCAAGACCGGCGTGTTCGACATTCCTTTCCTGTTCCGCGACCTGGCGCATGCGCGCAAGGTGCTTGACGGCGATATCGGCCAGCAGATGCTTGCCGAATTTCCCAAGCGCGGCCTGGTGGCCCTGGCCTGGGGCGAGCAGGGCTTCCGGCAACTGACCAACAATGTGCGTCCGGTCGCCAAGCCCGAGGACGCCAAGGGCCTGAAGATCCGCACCACCGAGAACCCCATACACATTGCCGCTTTCCGGCAGTTGGGCGTGCTGGCCACGCCCATGGCATGGCCGGAAGTTGCCACGGCCTTGCAGCAGGGCACGATAGACGGTCAGGAAAATCCGCTATCCGTCATTGTGTCGGCCAAATTGCCTCAACTGCAAAAATACCTGTCCCTGACGGCCCACGTATACGGTCCGGCGCTGGTGCTGATGTCGCCCAATGCCTACGACGGGCTGTCCGACGCCGACAAGGCCGCCTTCAAGGCTGCCGGGCATGACGCGGCGGTGGCCATGCGCAACTACGTCGACGCGGTTGAAAAGAGCGGCATCGAGGAAGTCAAGAAGCAGGGCATGCAGGTCAATACCGTGGATCACGCCGCCTTCGTCAAGGCAGTCCAGCCTGTGTACCCGCAGTATTACAAGCAGTTCGGCAAAGAGCTGGTCGAGTCCATACAGAACACAAAGTAAGTCATGGGCATCAAGCGCTGATACCGGGGCTGGCCTGCGCCAGCCCTTGTCTTTCTTCCGGCAAATTGCGTTTTAAGCGCTTGGCGCGGCACATACAGGACAAGGCAGTGACATTTATTCGCTCTCTGGATCGTTCCCTCTTCCGGCTGGTTTCGATCATTACCCAGTTGCTTATTCTTTCCGCCGTCGCGGCCGGCTTCTATCAGGTTATTTCACGGTTCGTCCTGGAATCCCCGGCGGACTGGAGCGAAGCCTGGACACGCGCCTCGCTGATCTGGACAGTCATGCTTGGAGTGGCCCTGGCCTTCAGGCAGGGCGCCATGCTTAGCGTCGAGATGCTGCACAGTTTCCTGGCGCCGCGCAACAAACGCTGGCTGGAGCACTTGATCCTGGTCATATGCCTGGGCTTTCTGGGCTTCATGGCCTGGGTGGGCGGGCAAATGTCGTGGCGCGTACGCTTCCAAACCATGCCCAGCCTCGAAGTATCGATTTCGTGGGTATATCTTGCCATCCCCGTCGGCATGACGCTGGCCATATTGGCCGTCCTGGCTCATTGGGCCGAAGGGCCGCGCAAGGCAATCGTCGATGACACGGTCATCTGATGCGCAGCGCGCGGCCGACTCTTAACTTGTTAACGGATTGAACCGGGTGACACCATGCCGCAGTTGATGGTTGTTTCAATGTTGCTGTTTTTTGCGCTGTCGGTGCCGGTGGCGGT
>JBEBYL010000060.1:0-6645 GCA_040391135.1 Pusillimonas sp.
GCGCCTGGCCGAAGCCGTGGCGGTGTTCAAGATCAATGCCAATGAAGTCATCGATGTGGCCGCCGAGCGGCTGCAACATTCCAAGTCGGGGGGCGCGTCCGGTACAGGACGCTTGAACCTGGCACAACCTGCTGGAGCTCTAACCAGCTCCTAGACCATGTCATCAATAGCGCAATCCATCTTCACCATGCCCGCCTTACCCGAGGTCGGGCATAACGATTTTGAGCGAGCGGCGCGCATCTTGCGCGCCCGCGCCGGTATTGTGCTGGGGGGACACAAGCAGGAAATGGCTGAGCGGACCCTGGCCATGCGGGCAAAAAGCCTGGGCATGGACAATGTCAAGGAATACCTCGACCACCTTGAACTGAATAACCAGTCGCCGCAGTGGGAGGCCTTCGTCAACGCCTTCACCATCAATCACACCGCCTTCTTTCGCGAGCAGCATCACTTCGCCATCCTGGCCAAGTTCGCCAAGACGCGCAAGAAGCCGTTTTCCGTTTGGTGTTCCGCCAGCTCGACGGGCGAAGAACCTTATTCCATTGCCATGACGCTGCGCGAATCCTGCCCCGCGCCCGATAGCGGGGTTTCCATCCTGGCGACCGATATCGATACCCATGCGGTCAAGAAAGCCCAGGAAGGCATGTATTCCATGGAACGGGCCGGTCCTGTGCCCGAGGACTATCTTAGAAAGTATTTTCAGCGCGGCACCGGACGGCGCACGGGCATGGTGCGGGTCAAGCCCATCCTGCGCGACATGATTCAATTCGACACGCTGAACTTGCTGGCGCCCAATTGGCCCATCGCCGACAAGCTGGATGTCATTTTTTGCCGCAATACCATGATTTATTTCGACAAGGCTACGCAGACGCGTATTCTGGAGCGTTTTTCAGCCCTGTTGAAGCCAGGCGGCCTGTTGTTTGCCGGCCATTCCGAAAATTTCACGTACCTGACCAAGTCGTTCCGCCTGCAAGGGCAGACCGTGTACGTGACAACGTAGCGCCTGGCGCTCGTTTTTTGAATCGTAAAGAATGAAGAAAATTCGTGTCCTGTGTGTTGATGATTCCGCCTTGGTCCGGGGACTGATGACGGAAATCATCAATAGCCATCCCGATATGGAGGTGGTTGCCGCCGCGCCCGATCCCCTGATCGCCCGCGAACTGATCAAGCAGCACAATCCCGATGTCCTGACGCTGGACGTCGAGATGCCCCGCATGGACGGCCTGGATTTTCTGGAACGCCTGATGCGGCTGCGGCCCATGCCCGTGGTCATGGTGTCGTCGCTGACCGAGCGCAATTCCGAAGTGACCCTGCGCGCGCTCGAATTGGGCGCGGTCGATTTCGTCACCAAGCCCAAGCTGGGTTTGCGCGACGGCTTGATGGAGTACGGCGAGCTCATTGCCGACAAGATACGCGCGGCCGCGAATTCCAAGCCGCGCCAGGCCGCGCAGGCCGGCGCCGCTCCGCGCGCGCGCCTGACCCAGCCTTTTTCCACCACGGAAAAGCTGGTGCTGATCGGCGCCTCCACAGGCGGGACCGAAGCCATACGGCAGGTGCTTGAACCCCTGCCGGCCAATAGCCCCGCCATCATGATCACGCAGCATATGCCGGCCGGCTTTACCCGGTCGTTCGTGCAGCGCCTGGACAACCTGTGCGCGGTCCAGGTCCACGAAGCCGAAGACGGCCAGCGCGTCCTGCCGGGGCACGTCTATCTGGCGCCGGGCGGATTGGCCCACATGAAATTGGCCCGTTCGGGCGCGAATTACGTGGTCAAGCTGGAATACAGCGACCCGGTCAACCGGCACCGCCCTTCGGTTGATGTATTGTTTCACTCCGCGGCCCAGGTGGCGGGAAAGAACGCCGTAGGCGTGATCCTGACCGGCATGGGCAAGGATGGAGCGCAAGGACTGCTGGCCATGAAACAGGCCGGCGCCACGACCTTTGCGCAAGATGAAGCCAGTTGTGTTGTATTTGGAATGCCGCGCGAAGCCCTGCACGTCGGTGCAACGGAGAACGCGGTGCCGTTATCGGAAATGAGCGAGCGCATTTTGGCCAGCGCCGGCTCTTATGGCCACCGGGTCTGATTTCTTTGCCAGACCGTTGGTTTTATTATTTTGGAGAGTGTTAAGTGGTACAGAAAACCATGAAAATCCTGGTCGTTGATGATTTTCCGACCATGCGTCGCATCATCAAGAACCTGCTCAAGGACCTGGGGTTCGAGAACGTCGATGAAGCGGAAGACGGCGCCATGGGATTGGAAAAACTGCGCAACGGCAATTTCGAATTCGTCGTGTCCGACTGGAACATGCCGAATATGGACGGGCTGACCATGTTGCAGAACATCCGGGCCGATGCCGCGCTGGCCAAGCTGCCTGTCCTGATGGTGACGGCCGAGGCCAAGAAAGAGAACATCATCGCCGCCGCCCAGGCGGGCGCAAACGGCTATGTGGTCAAGCCGTTCACCGCAGCCACTCTTGAAGAGAAGCTGAATAAAATCTTCGAAAAACTCGAGTCGTAAGGGAAGGCAAGCATGGACACCGAAGCAGACAACCCTACGGCTCGCGCCATAGGCGGCGAACCGCCCGTCGATTTGATTCATCGTATTGCATCGCTCACGCGCATGCTGCGCGAAAGCATGCGCGAACTGGGCCTGGACCAGGCCATCAAGGATGCCGCGCATGCCATTCCCGATGCGCGCGACCGCCTGCATTACGTTGCCCACATGACCGAGCAGGCGGCCAATCGGGTCTTGAATGCCGCTGAGCAGACGCAGCCTTTGCAAGACAGCATGCAGCGCGATGCCAAAGCGCTGGATGAGCGTTGGCAGGCCTGGTTCGATCATCCGGTCGAATTGGTCGAGGCGCGCGAATTGGTGGACGATACCCGGGCTCTTTTGAAGTCGGTTCCCGAAAAAACGGCGGCCTCGCAGAACTATCTGCTTGAAATCATCATGGCCCAGGACTTCCAGGATCTGACCGGCCAGGTCATCATGAAAATGCTGGGCGTGGTGTCGGCCATCGAAACCGAGCTGGTGCAGGTATTGGTCGACAACGTGCCGCAAGAGCTGCGCGAAGAGACCAAATCGCTCATGAACGGCCCGGCCGTCAACCCGCAGGGCAAGGTGGACGTAGTCACCAGCCAGGATCAGGTCGACGATTTGCTGTCCAGCTTGGGTTTCTGACACATTTTCGATACAAATATTTGCGATTTTGATACAGTGGAGGTCATTACGCCCGGTGGGGCATTGCGATAAGAATGGATGGGCGCTCTAAGCGAAGCCGCCCCGAAAAACTGGTTATTTGCGCAGGGGGTGGTCCGTATGGGCCACCCCCGATCCACATAAATAAAGCAAAGTCAGGAGACAAGCATGAAACAGACGACCAAACGCACGGTGGGTGTATCGCGTTTGCTTAACCGGCTTAGCAGTGGGCGGGCGACATTGTCCGACCGCGCCTGGACGTTCAGCCCGTTGGCCTGGCCTTTATCCCGTTTTCTGTCGGCTTTGCGCGATCGTTTCGTCACAATGCGCCAGGCCAGTATCGATATTTCCCTGAACACGGCACGCCTGCTTGCGCAAACGCTGGCCTGCCGCGACATGGCTCGCGAGCAGGCCGCCGAGTCCCAGGGCCTGGCCACCCGCGGCGCCCAGATCGCCGCCATGTCCGAGGAAACCTCGGCATCCGTCGGTGAAATCGCATCCACTTTTCACGACCAGATGGCTGTCGCCCGCCAGACCCTGAGTCAGCTCAACGAACTGCACCAGCGCGTCAGCCGCGTCACGACGCAGATGGAGGTCTTTTCCGGCGTGGTGTCGCAACTTAGCCAGCGCGCCCAGTCAGTGGACGACACCAGCCGCCTTATCAAGGATATTGCCCTTCAGACCCACTTGCTGGCGCTCAATGCCGGGGTCGAGGCGGCGCGCGCCGGCGAAGCGGGCAAGGGCTTTGCCGTGGTCGCCAGCGAAGTGGGAAAGCTGGCCGAGCGCGTCAATGCGGCCACTGGCGAAATCGTCGCGCATGCCGGCGAAATCCTGGAACTGGTCGCCAGCACGCGCGAAAAAACCGACCATATCCATCAGGACATGACGTCATCGGGCAAGGTGGTTACCCAGTTCACCGCCAATTTCGATCAGTTCGTCAAAGACTTCGAGCATATGGACATCCAGATGAACGAAGTGGTGCACACCGTGTCCCAGGTGGCCTCGACCAACCAGGAAATGAACCACGCCATCGAACGGATCGCCGTGCTCAGTTCGCAAGTCCAGAACCGCATGGTCACCATGAACGACCAGGTGGTTGCCGTGCGCGACAAGTCCGAGAACCTGCAAGAGATGCTGGCGGCGCTGCGTACCGGCAACACGCCCTTCGATGCCTTGGCCGCCATGCTGGATTCGCTGCAGTCGGCTTGCAAAAAGCTGTTGCTGCAAGCCAGGGAGCAGGGCGCCGATATTTTCGATCAGCAATATCAGCGTATTCCCGGCAGCAATCCTCCGCGTTATCACACCCGTTACGACAGCTCGATCGACCAGCAACTGACGCAGGTATTGGACTATATGCTGGACCAGCTGCCGGGCGGCTTCTATACCCTGCTGATCGATCGCAACGGCTATTGTCCCACTCACAATACCCGCTATTCTCGCCAGCCCACCGGCGACCTGGATCACGATACCCGCCATGTGCGCAACAAGCGCATTTTCGATGATCCGGTCAGCCTGGGCGCGGCGGGGAACCAGGCGGGCGTGCTGTGCCAGACCTATATGCGCGATACCGGCGAAATTGTTACCGACTTGTCGGTTCCGCTGGATATCGATGACAGCCGCTGGGGGGCGGTGCGCATAGGGGTCGATTATTCGCGCTTCGAAGAGCTGGCCTCTGAAGGACAGCGGCCGAATTAAGCGCATTTATCCTGTTTGCTTGGCCATTCGTTGCATATAGGGGTCGACTAGAATTCACGTGGAATAATCCACCCCCGTCAACCCTCCCCGTTTTAAGCACCGCATGGCAGAGGACAGCGACCTCGAGAAAACCGAACCCGCCTCGCCCCGGCGCCTTGAGAAGGCGCGCGAGGAGGGGCAGGTTGTGCGCTCGCGCGAGCTGAACACCTTTTTATTGCTGTCAGCCGGCGTGGCGACGCTATGGTTCGGCGGCGCCAATATGTATCAGAGCCTGACCGGCATCCTGCGCTCGGGCTTGTGGTTCGACCTGCGGGTCGCCAGCGACACGCAGGTCATGCTGGCCGTGGCGTCCAATTCGGCGTTCCAGGCCTTGCTCGCCTTGCTGCCCTTGTTCGGCTTGCTCGTCGCGGTGGCGATCTTCGCATCGGTAATTCTGGGCGGCTTTCTTTTTTCCACCAAAGCGCTGGAGCCGAAGTTCGAGCGGATGAATCCGATCAAGGGCGTGGCCCGCATGTTTTCGGCCCAGACCATGGTGGAGCTGGTCAAGACCTTGGCCAAGGCCTCGGTGATCGGGATTGTCGCCGCGCTGGTGATTTCGAATTACCGGGATCAGATGATTTCGCTGATGCACACCACGCCCACCGAGGCCCTGACCTCGGGCATCGGCCTGGTGGCCTTGTGCTGCGCCCTGATCGTGGCGGCCTTGTTCCTTATTGTGCTGATCGATGCCCCCTGGCAGATATTCAGCCACTTCAAGAAAATGCGGATGTCGCGCGAGGATGTCAGGCAGGAGCACAAGGAAAGCGAAGGCGACCCGCACGTCAAGGGCCGCATCCGCCAGCAGCAGCGCGCCATGGCGCGGCGGCGGATGATGTCCGAGGTGCCCAATGCCGATGTCATTGTCACCAATCCGACACATTATGCTGTAGCGCTCTCCTATAAGGACGGGCAGGGCGGCGCGCCCAAAGTCATTGCCAAAGGGTCGGGATTGGTGGCCGCGCGCATACGCGAAATCGGTGCCGAGCATAAAGTGCCCATGCTCAGCGCGCCGCCGCTGGCGCGGGCGTTGCACCATAACGTCGAACTGGGCCACGAGATTCCGGCCGAGCTGTATTCGGCCGTTGCCGAAGTGCTGGCCTGGGTGTTTCAACTACGCAGCTGGACCATGGGAATGGGGGCGGAGCCGCGGCAGCCTTCCAGTCTGCCGGTTCCGCCGGGGTTCGATCCCCTGGAAAAGAATAGGGTCGCGACAAGCGCATCATGAACAGTTTTTTAGCTTTACTCAAAGATAACGGCTCGGCCCACGCCCGCCTCCTGGCGGGGCCGATACTGATCCTCATGGTGCTGGCCATGATGATCCTGCCGCTGCCGCCGTTCATCCTGGACTTGCTGTTCACCTTCAATATCTCCCTGTCGGTGATGATATTGCTGGTCGCCATGTTCACCAAGAAACCGCTGGATTTCGCCGCCTTCCCCGCCGTGCTGCTGTTTGCCACCTTGCTGCGCCTGGCGCTCAACGTGGCTTCGACGCGAGTGGTGCTGTTGCACGGACACAAGGGTCCCGATGCGGCCGGTCAGGTCATCGAGGCCTTCGGCCATTTCCTGGTCGGGGGCAATTTCGCCGTCGGCATCGTGGTCTTCGTCATACTGGTCATCATCAACTTCGTGGTCATCACCAAAGGCGCCGGCCGTATCGCCGAGGTCGGGGCGCGCTTCACCCTGGATGCCATGCCGGGCAAGCAGATGGCCATCGA
>JBEBYL010000061.1:0-6431 GCA_040391135.1 Pusillimonas sp.
ATGTAAAAACCCCCGAAGGTTGGATCAATATCCAACTTTCGGGGGTCAGTTCACATTGCGCTGCCTTTTTTTGCCGGGGGAAACGCCCTTACGAAGCCGCTTGCGCCTTTACCACTTGCCGCCATTGATGCAGCAAAGGCTCGGTATAGCCATTGGGCTGCTCCAATCCCTTGAATACCAGGTCGCAGGCGGCCTTGTAAGCCGCCGAGGTATCGAAGTGGCCGGCCATGGGGCGGTACAGGGGATCGCCGGCATTCTGGCCATCGACCACGGCCGCCATGCGCTGCATGGTTTCCGTTATTTGCTCTTTGCTGACGACGCCATGGCGCAGCCAGTTGGCCATGTGCTGGCTGGAGATGCGCAAGGTTGCGCGGTCTTCCATCAGGCCCACGTCATGGATGTCGGGTACCTTGGAGCAGCCTATGCCCTGGTCGATCCAGCGCACCACATAGCCCAGGATGCCCTGCGCGTTGTTATCCAGCTCTTCCTGGATTTCCTGCGCCGACCAGTTGGTGTCCGCCGCCACGGGGATGGTCAGTATCTTGTCGAGCAGGGGCTCGGATTTGCCTTCCATGCCGCGCTGGATTTCCTGCACGTCGACCTGATGGTAATGAAGGGCATGCAGCGTGGCCGCTGTGGGCGAGGGCACCCAGGCGGTATTGCCGCCGGCTTTCAGGTGGCCGATTTTCTGTACCAGCATGTCGGCCATCAGGTCGGGCATGGCCCACATGCCTTTGCCGATCTGGGCCTGGCCCCGCAGGCCGCATTCCAGGCCTGTTTGTACATTATTGCGTTCGTAGGCGTCGATCCAGACGCTGCGTTTCATGTCGCCCTTGCGCACCATGGGGCCGGCCTCCATGGAGGTGTGCATTTCATCGCCGGTGCGATCCAGGAAGCCGGTATTGATGAAGGCGACGCGTTCGCGTGCCTGGGCGATGCATGCCTTCAAGTTGGCGCTGGTGCGGCGCTCTTCGTCCATGATGCCCATCTTGATGGTGTTGGGCGCCAGGCCCAGCAAGGCCTCGGTGCGCGAGAACAGTTCGCTGGCGAAGGCGACTTCGTCGGGACCGTGCATTTTGGGCTTGACGATGTAAACGGAACCGCTGCGCGAATTGCCGCCCCGCTTCAGGTCGTGCATGGCGATCAGCGAAGTGAACACCGCGTCCAGTATGCCTTCCGGAACTTCCTTGCCTTGCTCGTCGAGCACCGCCGGATTGGTCATGAGGTGGCCCACGTTGCGGATGAACATCAGCGAACGGCCATGCAGGGACTGGGTATCGCCGTTGGCATCGGTGTACTGGCGATCGGGATTCAGGGCGCGGGTGAAGGTCTTGCCGCCCTTGCTGACTTCCTCGGTCAGCTTGCCGGTCATCAAGCCCAGCCAATTGCGGTAGGCGCAGACTTTGTCTTCGGCATCGACGGCCGCGATGGAGTCCTCGCAATCCATGATGGTGGTAATGGCCGATTCCAGCAGTACGTCTTTGACGCCGGCCTGGTCCTGTTGGCCTATGGGGTGGTTTTTGTCGATCTGGATCTCGAAATGCAGGCCATTGTGCTTGAACACCAGCGCCTCCGGCGCGGCGGCGTCGCCGCGATAGCCCAGGAACAGGGCGGGCTGCGCCAGGTCCGTCTGTTGGCCGGATTTCAGCGATACCTGGACCTGGCCATTGGCGACGGCATAGGCGATCGCGTCGTTGTGCGAGCCCTGGGCCAGCGGAATGCTGTCGTCCAGGAAGCGGCGCGCGAACGCAATGACCTTGGCCCCGCGCACAGGGTTGTAGCCGCCCGCGCGCTCGGCGCCGTCGGCTTCGGGGATGGCGTCGGTACCGTAGAGTGCGTCGTAGAGGCTGCCCCAGCGCGCATTGGCGGCATTCAGCGCATAGCGCGCATTGGTGATCGGCACCACCAGTTGCGGCCCGGCCTGCTGGGTGATTTCCGTGTCCACCTTGCTGGTTTTGACGGCGACCGATGCAGGGGCGTCCTGCAGGTAGCCGATCTTGCGCAGGAAAGCCTGGTAGGCGCCGGCATCCTTGATGGGGCCCGGGTTCTGGCGATACCAGTTGTCCAATTCGGCCTGGAGGCGATCGCGCTCGGCAAGCAGCGCTCGATTCCTGGGTGCCAGGTCGTGAACAAGTTTGTCGAAGCCGGACCAGAACGCATCGGAAGCGACACCTGTGCCGGGAAGGGCCTCGCGCTCGACAAATTGATAAAGCTCGGTGGCAACCTGAAGCCGCTTGCAGGATGTTCGTTCGGTCATCGCAGTTCCTTTGAAGAGGATTGATAAAAGAATTCGGGCGCGCAAAGTGCCGCCAGGGGCTGGGCCTGTATAGGCTTTGTAACCTAGAGCGAGTAGACTGTTATCAGGTCTCGCGCGGGCATTGCCATGTGTGGGCCGGCGTTGTTTCGTTTTTTTGCTGCAAATAATGGCGGCAGCCCATATACGAACGGCGCAGGCCTATTATGGACTGGACCGTAAAAGTACTCAACATCATCCAAAGTCAAAGGACTTGCTACTAAAAGTTCCTTATCTGGCACCGAATGCATCGCATCGCGGTGTGACCGCGCATTTCTTTCTGACTACCCCGGACACAGGAGAACATCATGAAGAATCAACTGAAATTGATCGGCGCGCCATCGGCTTTGCTGCTGCTGGAGGGCTGGTCGGCAATAGAAGGGCGCGACGCCATTCACAAAACCTTCATTTTCAAGAATTTCAATGAAGCATTCGGCTTCATGACCCAGGCGGCCATGCAGGCCGAAAAGCTGGATCACCATCCCGAATGGACGAATGTCTATAACCGGGTCAGCGTGACATTGACCACCCACGATGCCAAAGGGGTGACGGAGCGCGATATCGCTTTGGCCGCGTTCATGGACCAGCTTGTCTGAACGCGGGGGAATATTCGCGGCGCTAGCCGGCGCCGCCGGGCAGCCAGGCCACCAGCACGGACACCGTCGCCAGCGAAAGAATGGTCGATAGCAGAATGGCCCGCGACGTAATCGCGGGTTCGCGCTCGTACAGCTTGGCCAGCATGAAGGGACCGGTTCCCACAGGCAGGGCGGCCAGCAGCACAGCCGTGGCGGCCCACAAGGGCGGCATATCGAATACCCAGTACACCAGCGCAAAGGCGATGATAGGGTGCAGCAGCAGCTTCAGGGCCACAATGCGCCAGACGGCGCCGTGATGCTCGGTGGGCTGGCCCTGTGCCAGGAAAAGTCCTATGGTGATCAGCGCGCAGGGGCTGGCGGCGGCGCCCAGCAAGGTCGTGAACTGCTCCACGGCATAGGGCAGGGGCCATTCAAGAATCGCAACCAGCGTGCCCAGCAGCGGCGCGGCCACCAATGGATTGCGCGCCAGGGAAACAGCCACTTTACCCACGGTACGCAGCACATTGGGCGAGCCCAGCAGATCGATCTCGATCAGGACGATGGAGAAGGCGAACAGCACGCAGGCGGTCAGCAGGGTGGTGATGATGACCGGCGGCAGGCTGGCTTCGCCGAACAGCATCAGGCATAGCGGGATGCCCATGAACCCGGCGTTGGAATACGATGCGGCCAGCCCTTCTATGCTGGCATCGGCCAGCCTTCCGCGGCGTTGGCGATCCATCATGTAGGACACCAGGAACACCGCCGCGATGGCCAGGCTGGAGGCGGCAACGAAGCCGGGCTGGTTGACTTGTTCCCAGGTGATTTTCGCCATGGCCTGGAACAGCAGGGCGGGCAGGGCCAGCCACACCACGAATTTATTCAGGCTATCGACGGCGCCCGGCCCCAGCAGCCGCCTGCGGGCGCTGATGTAGCCGAGCAGTATGAGCGCGAACAGGGGAAAGACGGCATTGACGATGACGCTCAAGGTAGGTTCCGGCCGGTGACTCCATTTTTAAATCAACCGTGAACGGTGTCGGCTTCGCTTGCCGTACAAATGTACTGTTTGCGCTACGCCTTCGTGTTCACAATTGATCTGGAAACGGAATAAGTTCAGTTCGAGCGTATTAAAGCAAATATTTGCCGGACGCGGTTGCATTGCACCCATTCAACATATAGTGTCATAGTAGATTTATATCCTGTTATTTTTTGTGGGTAGTGCATTATGTTTGCCTCTTCGGATTCCATCGACTCCACCGTCCTGCCCCCCGCGATCCATTTCAAGAGCTTCACGGACGCCCGGGCGGCGGTGGAGCGGCTGGTGGAAATCTATGAACGCAACACGGCATTCATCCGCGATCAGTTCGCCGACTATGCCAAAGGCGGCTGGAGCGGCAGGCAGCGGGTCCGCGCCTACTATCCCGCCATACGGATCAAGGTGGATACCTATCAGGAGGTCGACAGCCGCCTGTCTTATGGCCATGTGGTGGAGCCCGGCGGCTACATGACCACGGTGACCCAGCCTGCGCTGTATTTCGATTACCTGCTGGAGCAGATCGGCCTGCTGATCAAGAATCACGGGGTGCCGGTGGAAATCGGCGAATCCGATATGCCCATTCCCCTGCATTTTTCCTTCGGCGACGGGCAGTATGTCGAGGGGGTGTATTCCGACAAGCTGCTGGGCGATTCCCTGCGCGATCGCTTCGACGTTCCCGAGCTGGCCGTCACGGACGACGCCATCGTGAATGGCACCTGGCTGGGCAAATTGGGCGAGCCCTTGCCGCTGGCCCCGTTCACCGCGCCCCGAGTGGACTATTCCCTGCATCGCCTGCAGCATTACACCGCGACCGCACCCCAGCACTTCCAGAATTTTGTGCTCTTCACCAATTACCAGTTCTATGTCGATGAGTTCTGCCAATGGGCCAAGGAAACCCTGGCCCAGGGCGAGGGCGGCTATACGGCGCTGGTGGAGCCGGGCAACGTCATCACCCGCGCGGGCGCGGACATGGAGCGCGTCGGCCTGCCGCTGATGCGCATGCCGCAAATGCCGTCCTATCACCTGGTGCGCGACAAGCACATGGGGATCACGCTGATCAACATCGGCGTGGGGCCGTCCAATGCCAAGACCATAACCGATCACGTAGCGGTGCTGCGTCCTTCCGCATGGCTGATGCTGGGCCACTGCGCGGGCTTGCGCACCACGCAGCGCCTGGGCGACTATGTCCTGGCGCATGGCTATGTGCGGCAGGACCATGTGCTGGACGACGACCTGCCCATCTGGGTGCCGGTGCCGCCGCTGGCGGAGATACAGATTGCACTGGAGCAGGCGGTGGCCGATGTCTCGGGCCTGTCGGGCTGGGAATTGAAGAAAATCATGCGCACCGGCACGGTGGCATCCATCGACAACCGCAATTGGGAATTGCGGGATCACCACGAGCCCGTCCAACGCTTGTCGCAGTCGCGCGCGATCGCGCTCGATATGGAATCGGCAACCATTGCCGCCAACGGCTTCCGCTTCCGGGTCCCATACGGCACCTTGCTGTGCGTGTCCGACAAACCCTTGCATGGTGAGCTGAAGCTGCCCGGCATGGCCAGCGACTTCTATCGCACACAAGTCGGCCAGCATTTGCATATAGGCATACGGGCGCTGGAGCTCTTGCGCGATATGCCGCGCGAACGGCTGCATTCGCGCAAGCTGCGCAGCTTCATCGAAACGGCATTCAAGTAAGGCAGGGCCGCCGTTCCTTTATCGGAGGCGCGGCCGGCCTTGCACGGGAGAGGATATGAAATCAGTTTATCTGGCGGGCTTCGACGTGTTCCGCCCCGATGCCCGGGAATGGGGCGAGACCCTGAAGGACCTGTGCAGCAAATACGGTTTCAACGGTTTGTATCCGCTGGACAACGAGGCGCCGCGCAGCCTGACCGGAGCCGAACTGGCTTTATGGATATACCGGGCAAATATTGCCTTGATCCACAAAGCCGACATGGTGGCGGCCAACATGAATGCCTTTCGCGGCGCCGAGCCGGATTCGGGCACAGCCTTCGAAGTCGGCTATGCCGTGGCGCTGGGCAAGCCGGTCTGGGCCTATACCGACGACTCCCGGCCGCTGGTCCAGCAAATTCCGGGCATCCGGCAGCCGGGCGGCCCCGCGTATACCGACACTCAGGGCTACACCATAGAAGACTTCGGCCTTAACCTGAACCTGATGATTGCTTGCAGCAGCCAGGTGATCATCGGCACGGTGGAGGATTGCCTGGGCGAGATGGCCGCTCACGCCTGAGCATTTCGCAATGCGGGCCATAGGTCGGGCGTAAGGTGTTTTTCCGCGCACTTGCACGGCGGGAAGCCATGCATCGCTTCCCGCCGGTTGCGGGGAGCGATGCGATAATGGCAATTACTTCTTGCGGGCCGCAATATCCTTTTGCGCCTGATTGACCAGGTCTTCGCCTATGGTCTTTTTCCATTTGTCGAACACGGGCTTGGTTGCCTTGACGAAGGCATCGTGCTGTTCGGGCGTCAGGCTGGTGACGGTGACGCCATGGCTTTCGATGTCTTTCAGCATGGA
>JBEBYL010000062.1:0-6094 GCA_040391135.1 Pusillimonas sp.
TATAATCCGCTGTGTATTTATACAGCCTGCCGTCATGGAATCCCTGCCACCAGCCTCCGCCGCCGCCATACGCCGCATCGCCCATCTGGATATGGACGCCTTCTATGCTTCGGTGGAGCTTTTGCGTTACCCCGAATTGCGCGGCTTGCCCGTCGTAATCGGCGCGGGCAGCGATGCGCAGCCTACGATGCTGCCGGACGGCTCGCGGGTGTTTTCGCGCCTGCGCGCTTACGCGGGGCGAGGGGTGGTGACGACATCCACCTACGAGGCGCGCGCCCTGGGCGTCTTTTCGGCAATGGGCATGATGAAGGCGGCGCAATTGGCGCCCGACGCCGTGTTGCTGCCAGTGGACTTTGCAACCTATCGGCATTATTCCCGCCTGTTCAAGGCTGCGGTGGCCGGCGTTGCGCCGCATATCGAAGATCGCGGCATAGACGAAATCTATATTGACCTGAGCGCGCACCCCGAGGACACGCTGGTGCTTGCCCAGCGCATCAAGGCGGCCGTCAGGGACGCCACGGGCCTGTCTTGCTCCATTGGCATTTCGCCCAACAAGCTCTTGTCCAAGATCGCCTCCGAACTGGACAAGCCGGACGGAATCACGATTATCGGGCCGGGCGACTTGCAGCGCCGGATATGGCCCTTGCCGGTCGCCAAGGTCAATGGCATAGGGCCCAAGGCAAGCGCCAAGTTGTCGGGCCTGGGCATAGACACGATCGAGCAATTGGCGGGGGCGCCGCCCGACCTCTTGCAAAGCCACTTCGGCCTGAGCTATGCGCGTTGGCTGATAGAGGTGGCGCATGGCATGGATGACCGACCCGTGGTCATGCATTCCGAGCCTAAATCGATCAGCCGCGAAACAACGTTCGACCGCGATCTACATGTGCTGCGCGATCGCGCGGCCCTGTCGGCCATCTTCGTGAAATTATGCGAGCAGCTGCAAGGCGATTTGCTGCGCAAGGGCTATGTTGGGCGTACCATAGGCATCAAGCTGCGCTTCGATAATTTTCGCACAGTGACGCGCGACTTGACTTTGCCTTATCCGACCGCGGACGCGGCCGCCATCCACCGTGCCGCTGGCCTGTGCCTGAAGCGCATTCCTCTGGAACACCGCATACGCTTGCTGGGCGTGCGCGTCAGCGGCTTGCAGGCGCAATCGGCAACGCCGGCTCCGGCAAGCGAACAACCCATGCAACTTAGTCTTTATGAATAACCCAAGGCCGGGCTTTTAATAATAAAACTGCCTTAGATACTTGTTCTATATTTCTTTTTGGAATATATAAGTAATTATCCTGTAGTTATAAAACGGCGTGAAGCTTGTTAGCATCACACACTCAGGCGGACAAGGCCCTCGGTCGTGCGGCTTATTGTATTGGCCCGCTTTCATTGGATTAAGGCAGGAAGAACATGAAGTTTTCTCGTTTTGTGCGCGGCGCGCTTGCCGCGGGTGTGACGGCAGTCTCGGCCCTGGCCGCCAGCGGCGCCTACGCCGCCGATTTGCTCGATACGGTAAAAGAACGCGGCGCCTTGATCGTGGGCGTGGAAGGCACCTATCCCCCATTCAATTATGTGGACACCAAGACGGGGCAGCTTGAAGGCTTCGATATCGAGGTGGCCAAGCTGGTCGGCGACAAGCTTGGCGTGAAAACGCAGTTCGTCAAGACGGAATGGAGCGCCATCCTGGCGGGCCTCAGTTCCGGCAAGTTCGACGTTATCGTGAACCAGGTGGGCATTACGCCGGAGCGCCAGAAGACCTTCGGTTTTTCGGTGCCCTACGTGGCATCCAGTCCCCAGCTTATTTTGCGCAAGAACGACGATAGCGGCTACAAGAGCTTTGCCGACTTGAAAGGCAAGAAGCTGGGCGTCTCGCAAGGCAGCAACTACGAGGCCCTGGCCAAGGCGCAAGAGGGCGTGACCGTAAAAAGCTATCCGGGTGCGCCCGAGTACTTGTCGGACCTGGTCAGCAAGCGCGTCGACGCCGCGCTCAATGATCAGTTGATGACGGCGTATCTGGTCAAGACGTCCAATATCCCCATCAAGGGCGGCGCCATCGTGGGCGAGCCCAAGTTCAATGGTATCCCGTTCCGGAAAGGCAACCCCAAGTTCGAAGCGGCCGTGAACAAGGCGCTGGAAGACGCGTTCGCCAGCGGCGAGTTCGCCAAGATTTCCACGAAATGGTTCGGCATCGACGTCAGCAAGGTCAGAAAGCCGGAATAGACTGGAAACAGAAATAGACCATGGATTTTGTCGAACTGATGGCCCTGGCCGGGCCCATACTTCTGAAAGGGACCGGCTACACCCTGATTTTTGCTTTTTCCGCCATGTTCGGCGGACTGCTGGTCGGCTTTGTGCTGGCCGTGGCGCGCATCGTCCCCAGCCGCTGGAGCCAGGTGCCGGCCACGGTCTACGTCAGCATGATGCGCGGTACGCCGCTGTTGGTGCAGGTCTTCATTATTTACTACGGCCTGCCCAGCATCGGTATCTCTTTCGAGCCCCTTACGGCCGGCGTGCTGGCGCTGAGCCTGAACGCCGGCGCGTATATTTCCGAAAGCCTGCGCGGTGCCATCGTCGGCATCACGCGCGGCCAATGGTCGGCGGGCTACAGCCTGGGCCTGACCTATTCGCAGAACCTGTACTACGTCGTCTTGCCGCAAGCATTGCGCCTGGCGGTTCCGTCCATGAGCAACACGCTGATCAGCCTGATCAAGGATACCTCGCTGGTCTCCGTGATCACGGTCACCGAGCTGCTGCTGGCCACCAAGGACGTCATCGCCACGACATTCCAGCCCTTGCCTTTGTATTTGGCGGCTGCCGGCATCTACTGGATTCTGAGCATCTGCCTGGAGCACGTCCAGGTCCGCCTGGAAAAATACTTCGGGCGAAGCACGCGCAGCGCTTAAACGTCGAATTCGGGCTCGATCTGCTCGCCCACACGCAGGCTGGCGCCCAGGCCCGCGCCCGCCACCACGGCATTCACGCCGAACAGCACGCCTTCGGGGAATAAACGGTGTTCGGCCAATGTAATGCCGGGCTCGCTGGCCGACAGGGCGGTGGCTTGGTCTATGTTGGGTATGGGACAGCGCGCACAGCGCTTCACGAAGGCAAAGTGCATGCCGCCCAGGCGCATGCCTGACAGATAGTCCTCTTCGTAGGGATCCAGGCCCTGCACGACAATGTTCGGACGGAAGCGGTTCATGGGCACGGTTTGCTGTCCTTTGGCGCGCAGACGGCGATTCAGCTCGTCCAGGGAGCCTTGGTTGGCGACCAGGAAGGGAAAGCCGTCGGCGAAGCCGAACCGGTGCTTTACCGGGAAATTGGACGCGGTGTCGTAATGCTTCAGGCGCCAGTCCTGCACATGCTGGGGGCTGGCAATCCGCTCGGCTTCCGGGTGGACCCGCAATAGACGGCAGGCCACGCCAAGGAAAGCGGAAAGCCAGGCCGCGGCCTCGTCGCCTTCGTCGAACCCCAGGGTGTCCGATCGCCAGATCCGGACGGGCACTTGCGCCGGCTCGGAGGTATCGATTAGCCATGGAACCGTGATGGCGGGCATGCCGGGGGCGCGGAGCGTAAGATCGTTGGTCTGGAAATCCGGCTGTATCAAGGCCATGCGGGCATACTGGCGCTGTGTCATGAACAGGCCCTTGCCATCGACAATGACCCATTGCCTGTCCAATAGCAGTCCGCTTTGACTGATGCTTGCCTGGGCATGGTCGATGCCGGCGCAGGATTTGACCGGGTAGCTGTGCAAGCTAAGGATGGATGCTGTCATGGCATTGTCGAGGGTTGTCGGTGGCTATCGGAAAGGTGCTGCGCCATAGCGCATAATACCGCTTTCATAAAAGCATCCGCGAAGGATTTGCATGCCTTTGAAAGATTGGCTGGCGGCGTTGATTGTAGTCACGGCCTGGGGTTTGAATTTCGTGGTCATCAAGATCGGCCTGGGCGAAGTGCCGCCGCTGCTGCTGGGCGCCTTGCGGTTCATTGTTGTGGCGTTTCCCGCCATTTTCTTCATCCGGCGCCCGCAACTGCCGTGGCGCACCATTGTGCTCTATGGCCTGACGATCAGCCTGGGCCAATTCGTCTTTCTGTTCACGGCCATGCATGTGGGCATGCCGGCGGGGCTGGCCTCGCTGGTCCTGCAATCGCAGGCCTTCTTTACCGTGCTGATCGCCGCAGTGCTGCTGGGCGAGGGCGTGCGCTGGCCCAATGTGCTGGGGATGGCCGTGGCGGTCGCCGGACTGGTCCTGATCGAGCGGGGCGCCGCGCGCGGATCGATGCCGGTCCTGGGCTTTGTGCTGACACTGGCGGCCGCATTGAGCTGGGCAGCGGGCAATATCGTGGCCAAGAGCGCCGGCAAGGTCGATATGCTGAGCCTGGTGGTATGGGGCGCCCTGATCCCGCCCCTGCCTTTTCTTGCCTTGTCCTGGCTGGTGGAAGGTCCGGACGTCATACGGGACAGCCTGGCGGGCATCAGCCATGTGGGCATCCTGTCGGTGGTCTACCTGGCTTTGGTGGCGACGATTGTGGGCTACGTACTATGGGGGCGCTTGCTGGTCCGCCATCCGGCCAGCAAAGTGGCTCCCTTAAGCTTGCTGGTACCCGTGGTGGGCTTGGTGTCGTCGGCCTGGTTCTTGAACGAGCGCCTGGCGGCGGTGCAGTGGCTGGGCGGCCTGATCGTCATGCTGGGGCTGGCTGTCAATGTGTTCGGCCAGCGTTTTGCGCGGGCTCTGAAGGGCGCCGCCGGGGCACTGCGTTAAAATCCGCTATGGCAGGGCTTGCTGCCATTATTTCCTTTTCTTGATTACAGGATGGCAAAATGAAATTTGATCGGTCGGGCGTGGACGCGCTGATGGAAATAACCAAGCGTCCCGAGCTGGTTTTCATGCGCGGGCAGGGCTCGTGGCTGGAAGACCACAACGGCAAGCGATACCTGGATTTCGTCCAGGGCTGGGCGGTGAACTGCCTGGGGCATTGTCCTGCCGGCGTCGTCAAGGCCATCAACGAACAATCCGCGCTGCTGATCAACCCGTCGCCGGCTTTCTATAACAAGCCTTCGATGGATCTGGCGCAACGCCTGACTGCCGCATCCTGTTTCGATCGTATTTTCTTTGCCAACAGCGGCGCCGAGGCCAACGAAGGCGCCATCAAGCTGGCGCGCAAATGGGGCCAGTTGCACCGCAACGGGGCCTACAAGATCATCACCTTCGACCATAGCTTCCATGGCCGTACGCTGGCAACCATGTCGGCATCGGGCAAGCCGGGCTGGGACACCATTTTCGCTCCGCAGGTCGATGGCTTTCCCAAGGCCCATCTGAACGATATCGAATCGGTGCGCGCATTGGTCGATGACAAGACGGTTGCCATCATGCTGGAGCCCGTGCAGGGCGAGGCGGGCGTCATTCCGGCAACCGCCGAGTTCATGCAGGCTTTGCGCAAGCTAGCCGATGAGCAGGGCCTGCTGCTGATCGTGGACGAGGTCCAGACCGGCCTGGGCCGCTGCGGCAAGCTATTCGCCTACGAGCTTTCCGGCGTAACACCCGACATCATGACCCTGGGCAAGGGCATAGGCGCAGGCGTGCCCCTGGCGGCCTTGTGCGCCCGCGAGGAAGTATCGGTTTTTGCGCATGGCGACCAGGGCGGCACCTACAACGGCAATCCCTTGATGACGGCGGCCGGAGTGGCGGTCTTCGACATCCTGACGGCGCCCGGCTTCCTGGATTCAGTCAACGCGCGCGCCTCCCAACTGTCCGAAGGCCTGCTGGCTTTATCGAAGAAGTGGGGCATGAAGGGCGAGCGCGGCGAAGGCCTGCTGCGGGCCTTGATCCTCGATCGTGACGATGGCGGCGCCATTGTCGACACCGCCCGCGACTGGGCTCCCGAAGGCATGCTGCTGAATGCGCCGCGTCCCAATCTGCTGCGCTTCATGCCGGCACTGAACGTCACACCCGAAGAGATCGACCTGATGCTGGCTCGGCTGGACGAGGTGGTGGCCAAGGTGCGAGCCTAGCCCTTACCCGAGGCAGGCGAAAAAAGGCAGCATTTGAACTGACCCCCAGAAGTTGGATGGTCAGAAGCTAAAGCCCGAAGGCCTGAG
>JBEBYL010000063.1:0-5914 GCA_040391135.1 Pusillimonas sp.
CGGGGTGGCGGGGGTCGGGTCGCGGCGACTTTCGGGGCCGAGCGGGCCGCAGGCGAAGGTAGCCCGCATGGGCGGACGAGCCGGGCGAAGCGATGTTCGGCGCATAGGCGCCGAACCGGTCACGAGGAGCAAGGCCCGGCCCCCGCCGCCCCGTCGGCGTCAACGAGACGAAAACCGCCCACAGAAATAGGTGGAGAGAGCCGTCAACGACCCGATCTGTATCCAACGCAAACCGCAAACCTCATCGCACGCGTGAGCGCCACAAAAATCCCCGCTCTCCTATGTGAGAGACCGCCCCGGTTTCACTTATTCGCCCCTATCGTTTATACTAACGCGTAAGTTTTGTTTATCTTTACCGCAAGCGACTTGGCGGGCTTACGCCCCAGGTCGCTTTTTGTTTGGTTTTTTTTATCAAGGTCTTTTCAGGGCTGCATAATGTCCAATTGGTTGTTGCCGGAAAGTCTGGCCGATATCTTGCCGGCCGAAGCGCGTCGCATTGAAGAGCTGCGGCGCGACTTGCTGGATCTGTATCGCGCATACGGTTTCGAACTGGTGGCGCCGCCCTTGGTCGAATACCTGGATTCCCTGTTGTCCGGCACGGGTGGCGACCTGAACCTGCGCACCTGCAAGCTTATCGACCAGCTTTCGGGCCGCACCCTGGGCGTGCGCGCCGACATGACGCCGCAGGTTTCACGCATCGACGCGCACTTGCTCAATCGCGAGGGCGTTACACGCCTGTGCTACTGCGGCACGGTATTGCATGCTCGCCCGGCCGGGCTATTGTCCGATCGCGAGCTGCTGCAGATCGGCGCCGAAATCTTCGGCCATGCCGGCTTCGAGGCCGACATCCAGATCATCGAACTGGCGCTGGAAAGCGTCAAGCGCGCCGGGCTGGTCCAAGCCCGCCTTGACCTGAACCATCCCGGCGTGCTTCGGGCCATCATCGAATCCGATCCCGCGCTGGCCGATCAAGCCAGCGCCATCTTCGATTTGCTCAGCACCAAAGACATTCCCGGCCTGATCGAATTGGGCGCCCGCCTGCCCGATGTCCAGCCGGAGAGCATACAGGCCTTGCTGAAACTGGCTTCACTTTATGGCGGCACCGAAGTCATCGCCAAGGCTCGCCAGCAACTGCCGGCCTTGCCGGGTTTGCGCGTAGCGCTCGACGAACTGGAAGCGCTGGTCCGGGCCTTGCCCGAACACGATTTCAGCGTCGACCTGGCCGATATGGGCAGCGGCTATGGCTACCATTCGGGCGTGGTGTTTTCCATTTATGCCCAGGGCTGGCACGATGCGCTGGTCCGGGGCGGCCGCTACGATGGCGTCGGCCGCGCCTTTGGCCGTTCGCGGCCCGCCACCGGCTTCAGCCTGGACTTGCGCAAGCTGTCCTCGGGCTTGCCGCCGGCGCCGCGGGCCACGGCCATACGGGCTCCATGGGGCACCGATGCCGCCCTGGTCGATGCATTGCGGCAGTTGCGCAACGCGGGCGAAATCGTGGTGCAGATGCTGCCCGGCCAGCCGCAGCAGCTGGATGAATTTACCGTTGATCGAGAACTGCTTCTGGATGGCGGGGCATGGAAGGTAAGGGCGATTCACCAGCCCGGCTGACCGGGCTGTTATATCGTATAAGTTAATCCTACTTTGGCCTTTGCGTCTCTTGGGCCGAATCTTTTTTTGATACGTGACATGAGCAAGAATATTGTTGTGATCGGTACCCAGTGGGGTGACGAAGGCAAAGGAAAAATCGTCGACTGGCTGGCTGAATCGGCACAGGGCGTGGTTCGTTTCCAGGGCGGCCATAATGCGGGGCACACTTTGTGGATCAATGGCAAGAAGACCATTCTTCGCCTGATTCCCTCCGGCATCATGCATCCCCACGTTACCTGCTACATCGGCAACGGCGTGGTGCTCTCGCCCGAGGCCTTGCTGAAGGAAATCGGCGAGCTCGAAGAGGCCGGCCTGGACGTGCGTTCGCGCCTGCAGATTTCCCCCGCCTGCCCGCTCATCCTGCCTTATCACATTGCTATCGACCAGGCCCGCGAAGCACGCAAGGGCGAGGGCAAGATCGGCACCACGGGCCGCGGCATAGGTCCGGCCTACGAGGACAAGATCGGGCGTCGCGCCCTGCGGGTGCAAGACCTGTACGATCCCGAAATCTTCGACGAAAAACTGGCCGAAACCCTGGACTTCCATAACTTCGTGCTCACCAACTACCTGGGCGGCAAAGCCGTTTCGGCCGACGAGGTGCGCGACCAGGCCATGGCCCTGGCGCCTGCCATCAAGCCCATGGTGGCCGACGTTTCCAGCAACCTGCATATTGCCAAAAAGGCGGGCCACAAATTGCTGTTCGAAGGCGCGCAGGGTGCGCTGCTCGATATCGACCACGGCACTTATCCCTTCGTTACCAGCAGCAACTGCATCGCCGGCGCGGCATCGGCCGGTGCGGGCGTCGGCCCCCAGACGCTGGATTACGTATTGGGTATTGCCAAGGCCTACACCACGCGTGTTGGTTCCGGCCCGTTCCCCACCGAGCTGCTGGACGATACCGGCGCCCGTCTGGCGACCGTCGGCAAGGAATTCGGCTCGGTAACCGGAAGGCCGCGCCGCTGCGGCTGGTTCGACGGCGCCGCCATGAAGCGTTCGGTCATGATCAACGGCATTTCGGGCTTGTGCATTACCAAGCTCGATGTCCTGGACGGGGTCGAGCAGATCAAGATCGGCGTGGGCTACCGTTACAAGGGCGAGTTCCTGGATGTCCTGCCCTACGGCGCGCATGCCGCCGCCGAAGCCGAGCCCGTGCTGGAAGAGATGGCCGGCTGGACCGAGTCCACAGTGGGCATTACCGAATACGACAAGCTGCCCGTGAATGCGCGCCGTTACCTGGAACGCATCTCCGAGGTCTGCGATGTGGCCATCGACATGGTGTCCACCGGCCCGGACCGCATGGAAACCATCGTGCTAAGGCACCCCTTCAACGGCTAAGCGCCGTTGCGGGCACGCCTGCAGCCGCCGCCCATAGCCGGGCTGCGGCTTTTTTACAGCGGCGGCGCCTGGAATCGGGTGTTCGGGCCGGCAAACGCTTTGCCCGAGCGGGCATAGGGGTTTATTATTACGCTCCTTGCAAATAAACCCGGAATAGGGAATTTACCGTCTTATGAATCTGCCTCCGAACACGGATCGCGACCTTTGGGTCAGTTGGGATCAATACCATGCCCTCATCGAGCGATTGGCCTTGAATGTCCATGAGTCCGGATGGCAGTTCGACAAGATCGTGTGCCTGGCCCGGGGCGGGGTGCGAGTAGGGGACATACTGTCCCGCATCTACGATATGCCGCTGGGCATACTGGCCACAAGCAGCTATCGCGAGGCGGCGGGCACCCAGCAGGGGCAGCTCGATATCGCCCAGTTCATCACCATTACCCGTGGCACCCTGGACGGCAAGGTGTTGCTGGTTGACGACATGGTCGATACCGGCATGACCTTCAACCGTGTTCGCGACCATTTGCAGTCGCAATTCCCCGCCATTACGGAACTGCGGACCGCCGTGCTGTGGTGGAAGGGGCATTCGCAGGCGTCGCCCGATTATTTTGTTGAAAAGCTGCCGACCAATCCCTGGATACACCAGCCTTTCGAGGATTACGACAGCATACGTCCCCACCAGTTGGAAGCCTGGGTGCGCAAGGGCGTCCGCAGTTAAGGCCGCGCCGGACGGCCCGCCGGTGGGCTGCAAGCGCAAGAGCAGCCGTAAAAGCTGTTTTCATGCTAGAATCACAGGTTGTCGTTTGTCCACTAACTAATTTTTAACCTTCAAGGCTTAAGATTACATGCCTATCGTTCGTCTGAAAGAAAACGAGCCCTTTGAAGCCGCTCTTCGCCGCTTCAAGCGCACCATCGAAAAAATCGGCCTCTTGACCGAGCTGCGCTCGCGCGAATTTTACGAAAAGCCCACGGCAGAACGTAAACGCAAGCATGCCGCCGCCGTCAAGCGCCACTACAAACGCATCCGCAGCCAACAACTGCCTCCGCGTCTGTATTGATTGATACCTGAATCATTTGTTCAGGAACTCCTCGCCCGAATTGATGTTGTCGATGTCGTCGGGCGATATGTACAGTTGCGCAAGGGTGGGGCCAATTTACTTGGCCTGTGCCCCTTCCACAACGAAAAAAGCCCCTCGTTCACGGTAAGCCCGACCAAACAGTTCTACCACTGTTTTGGTTGCGGAGCCCATGGCAGCGCCATATCTTTCCTGATCGAGCATACTGGGGCCAGTTTTCCCGAAGCCGTTCGCTCGCTCGCGTCCAGCGCCGGCATGACCGTG
The DNA here is from genome assembly GCA_040391135.1 of Pusillimonas sp. Taxonomy (GTDB): domain Bacteria; phylum Pseudomonadota; class Gammaproteobacteria; order Burkholderiales; family Burkholderiaceae_B. Next base: position 4,320 of record JBEBYL010000063.1, read on the forward strand.
CCCGAGGAAGCGCGCAGCCCCAAGCAGCGCGCAGCCGATAAGCGGCGCAAGGAAGAAGTCTCGCGCCACCAGCAGGTGCTGGACATGGCGCAGGCGCATTATCAGCGCGAACTCAAGCAATCCCAGCCGGCCATCCGCTATCTGAAGCAGCGCGGGCTTTCCGGCGAAATCGCGGCGCGCTTCGGCCTGGGCTGGTCGGGAACCGACCGGCGAGGGCTGTCTACCGTCTTTCCGCAGTATGAAGACCCCGTGCTGGTTGAGTCCGGCCTGGTGATCGAATCGGAGGACGGCCGGCGCTACGACCGTTTTCGCGAAAGAGTCATGTTCCCCATACGGAATACGCGCGGAAGCATTATCGGATTCGGCGGCCGCATCATCGGCAAGGGCGAACCCAAATACCTGAATTCGCCCGAGACCAATCTGTTTTCCAAAGGCCATGAGCTGTACGGGCTTTGGGAGGGTCGCGCCGGCATCCGCAGCGAAGGCTACGTGCTGGTTGTCGAGGGCTATATGGATGTGGTGGGTCTGGCCCAGCACGGCATGGCCAATGCCGTGGCAACGCTCGGCACCTCGACCACGCCTTTCCATATCCAGAAGCTGCTGCGCGCCAGCAGCAAGATCGTGTTCAGCTTCGACGGCGACAAAGCGGGCAGGAAGGCGGCGTGGCGCGCGCTGAACACCTGCCTGCCGCTGGTGCGCGACGATGTATCGATGCGCTTCCTGTTCCTCCCGTCCGAACATGATCCCGATTCCTATATCAAGGAATACGGTGCGGAGGCGTTCAAGGCGACGGTGTCCGAAGCCGTGCCGCTGTCGCGCTTCATGCTGGACGAACTGGCCTCTCGCCATGCCATGCACGAGGCGGAAGGGCGTGCCGCCTGCGTGCACGAAGCCAAGCCTCTGCTGGCTTTGCTTCCCGAAAGCACCTTGCGGGTCCAGATCGAGCGCGAGTTCGCCAAGCTGGTTCAACTGACCCCTGAAGAGCTCGCTCAGATGATCCAGGACTTGCCGGCCGCGTCGGCGCCTACGGAAGCCTCCGAGCCCGCTCGCGGCGATCACGGTCCTCATTTCAGTGGGGAAGAGCCCCCCGGATTCATGGACGGGCCCGCTTTCGATCCCGGCGAACCGCATTTTTATCCCGGCGAATCCGATGCCATGGAGCATCCGGCGCCGGGCCGGACTGGCGGCCGCAGGTTTGATACAGCCCGACCGAACGCGGCCCGACCGAACGCGGTCCGCCGCAATCACAAGGTCCGGACGGTGACGCCGATGGCCAAGCGCCTGTTGCGCTTGTTGCTGGCGCATCCCGAGCTGGTTGCCAGCCTGGGAGACCAGCAGCTTGAAATTCTGGAGCATGGCCCCCATCTTGTACTTGTACGCGATTTGATTACCCTGGCCAATCTAAGCGGGGCGCGTCATGCGGGAGCCTTATTGCAGGCGGCCGACCCGGGGTCCGATCTCCAGGCTGTGCTGGATTCCCTGACCCCCGAATTGCTGGCCCAGGAAGATTTGCCCGATCCACAAGCCGAATGGAACGACGCCTTGCGACGCATAGAGCTCGAAGCCATTAAAGCCGAACAGTCGGCACTGGTGGA
>JBEBYL010000064.1:0-5440 GCA_040391135.1 Pusillimonas sp.
GCATCATCTTGGCCATGCCGCCTTTTTTCATCTGCTTCATCATGCCCTGCATCTGATCGTACTGCGCCAGCAGGCGGTTGACCTCTTGCACGGGCACGCCCGCGCCCGCCGCGATGCGGCGCTTGCGCGAGGCCTTCAGCAGCTCGGGCTTGGCGCGTTCGGCCGGCGTCATGGAATTAAGAATGCCTTCGCTGCGGCGCAGCTGCTTTTCGGCCTGGCCGCTTTGCAACTGCCCCGCCGCCTGGGCGAATTGGGCCGGCAACTTTTCCAACAGCGAACCCATGTCGCCCATCTTCTTGACCTGCTGCAACTGATCGCGAAAATCATTCAGGTCGAAGCGCGACCCCGACTTCATCTTGGCCGCCAGCTTCTCGGCTTCGGCCACGTCGATATTCTTTTGCGCCTGCTCCACCAGGGCAACGATGTCGCCCATGCCCAGCACGCGCTGCGCCATGCGTTCGGGGTGGAAGGGCTCCAGGCCGTCCAGCTTTTCGGACACACCCACGAACTTCAGCGGCTTGCCCGTTACGTGGCGCACCGACAAGGCCGCGCCCCCGCGCGCATCGCCGTCCAGCTTGGTCAACACCACGCCGGTCAGCGGCAGGGCATCGGCAAAGGCGCGCGCCACATTGACCGCATCCTGGCCCTGCATGGCGTCGACCACGAACAGGGTCTCGATGGGATTCAGCAAGTCGTGCAAGGCGCGGATCTCGCGCATCATGGCTTCGTCTATGCCCAGGCGGCCGGCCGTATCGACGATAAGCACGTCGTGATGATGCTTTTTCGCGTGATCCAGCGCCGCATGCGCGATCTGCTCGGGCTTCTGCGACGTGTCGGAGGGCAGGAAATCCACCTTGACCTGCGCCGCCACGGTCTTCAACTGCTCGATGGCGGCCGGACGGTACACGTCGGCGCTGACCACCAGCACTTTCTTCTTGCCCGTCTTGCGGCCATTCTGGATATGGCCGCCTTCGCTAAGCCATTTGGCCAGCTTGCCGGTGGTGGTGGTCTTGCCGGCGCCCTGCAGACCCGCCATCAGTATCACCGCGGGAGGCTGGGCGGCCAGGGAGAGCTCGCCGGCCTCTTCGCCCAGGTCGCCGCCCATGAGGGCGGTCAGTTCCTTGTGGACCACGCCCACCAGCGCTTGGCCGGGGTTCAGGCTGCCCACGACGTCCTGGCCCAGCGCGCGTTCCTTCACGCGGGCCACCAGGTCGCGCACCACGGGCAGGGACACATCGGCCTCGAGCAGGGCCATGCGCACCTCGCGCAGCATGTCTTGCGTATTGGCTTCGGTTAAACGAGCCTCGCCGCGCATTGTTTTGACAACGCGCGAAAGTCGCTGGGTCAGATTGTCGAGCATAAGGATGGTTTCGCTTAAACTAATTGATCTTTCGGTATACGGACTAAAATAGTCCGATTCCGGGGCTTGCCCCGAACTGTATAACGAGAACTTAAGGGACTATGTCTGCAGGCATTGTATTTCACTTGCTGGCGGCTCTGGCGTATGCCGTGCTGGCTATCTCGCTTTGGCGGCCTTTGACCCGGGGCGGCGAACAAGTCAGCGCCGGAAATGTACGCCGCGTATGCCTGGCCGGCGCCATCGTGCTGCACGGCATAGGGCTGGCACAGGCCATCGTGCCCAGCCACAGCCTGGTGCTTGGGTGGGCGCTGGCCCTTTCGGCCGCCGTCTGGCTGGGCATGGTCGTGTTCTGGCTGGAAAACCTGGTCATGCGCATAGACGGCCTATTGCTCATTCTACTCCCCGCCTCGGCCATCGCCGCCGGCCTGGCGGGCCTGTTCCCCACCGGGCACATCGTCGCCCATGCCAATAGCGAATGGCTGCGGGTGCACCTGCTTATCGCCCTGACGGCATACGGGCTGATCACCGTGGCCGCCCTGCAGGCCATGCTGATGACCGCGCTGGATCGGCAACTGCACCGCCCCGTCGAGCCCCTGGCCACCCGCAACGTCCTGGGCCGCGCCCTGGATTCCATGCCGCCGCTGCTCATCCAGGAAGTCCTGCTGTTCCGCCTTATCTGGATAGGCTTCGCCATCCTGACGCTGACCGTCATCACCGGCGCCATCGTTTCAATGCGCCTTACCAGCGAACTGGTCCCCATGGACCACAAGACCATCTTCACGCTGCTGTCCTGGCTGACCTTCGGCGGCCTGCTGGTCGGCCGCTACACGCGCGGCTGGCGCGGGCGCATCGCCCTGCGCTGGACGCTGGTCGGCTTCGCCTTCCTGCTGCTGGCCTACACCGGCAGCCGCTTCGTGCTCGACGTCATTCTGCATCGGAGTTAATGTGGGAAAAATACTGTTCTGGGTCGTGGTCATCTTCGGCGGCCTGCTGGCCGCGCGCCTCCTGGCGCACTACAACGCGCAAAACCGGATGGAAGACGGCGAAGCCAAGCCGGCAAAACGGCGCCGCCCCGAGAAAAAGCCGCTTGAATCCATGGTGCGCTGCGAACATTGCGGCATTCACCTGCCCCGGTCCGAGGCCGTCATGGCCGACGGCCGCATCTGGTGCAGCCAGGATCACGCCAAGCTGGGCATGCGCCAGTGAATACACTGGTCCTGGATCGCCATGGCTGGCTGAAACCCTCGGCGGGCGTCCTGCGCACGCCCTCGCCCAACCATGACGACAGGCCCATCCCGGACGACATCGCGCTGCTGGTCATGCACAACATCAGCCTGCCGCCCGGCATCTTCGGCGGCCCGGAAGTGGCCGGCTTGTTCACCAATACCCTGGATTACGACTCGCATCCCTGGCTGGACCGTTTGCGGCCCTTGCGCGTATCGGCGCACTTCTTCGTGCGGCGCGACGGCGGCATCGTGCAGTTCGTATCCACCCGGAAACGCGCCTGGCATGCCGGCGTATCGTCCTTCGAAGGCCGAGAGCGCTGCAACGACTTTTCGATAGGCATCGAAATGGAAGGCACCGACAACCTGCCCTACACCGATCAGCAGTACCAGGCGCTGCGCTCCCTGGTGCCCGCGCTGCGCGCACAGCATCCGCTGAAGGCGGTGCGCGGCCATGAACACATAGCCCCCGGCCGCAAGACCGACCCCGGCCCGGCCTTCGACTGGAAACGCTTCGGCCGCGAAACCTGCTGGCCCGCAAGGCAACTGCCGCCTGTTTAAACAGGCGGCAGTTGCCTTGCCATGAGGCGTACCGTGCTGCTCTCTATATAAAAAAGAGGCCCGTCCTTGCCGCGATAAGGGCAAGAACGGGCCTCGCTGCTTTGCTTGCTTACTTATTCAGCAACAAGCGATTCATGCGCTTTACGAAGGCGGCCGGGTCCGACAGGCTGGCGCCTTCGGCCAGCATGGCCTGATCCAGCAACAGCAAGGACCATTCCTCGAAATCCGCATCCGGGGCGTCTTGTACGCGCGTTATCAAGGCGTGCTCGGGATTGATCTCCAGAATGGGCTTGACCTCGGGCGCCGACTGGCCAGCCGCCTGCAACATGCGCAGCAAGTGCGGGCTAAGCTCGTGCTCGTCGACCACCACGCAAGCGGGCGAATCCACCAGCCGGCCGGTCACGCGCACTTCCTTCACCTTGTCGCCCAGCGAAGTCTTCAGGCGCTCGACCAAAGGCTTGAAGGTCTCGGCCACTTCGGCCTGGTGCTTCTTTTCTTCCTCGTCGGCCAGTTGATCAAGATCCAGGCCGCCCTTGGCGATAGACACCAGCGTCTTGCCATCGAAATCGCGCAGATAGGACAGCATCCACTCGTCCACGCGATCCGACAGCAGCAGGACTTCCAGCCCCTTCTTGCGGAAGATCTCCAGATGCGGGCTGTTGCTGGCGGCTGCAAACGAATCGGCGCTGACGTAGTAGACCTTGTCTTGGCCTTCCTTCATGCGCGACACATAGTCGGCCAGGGACACCGTCTGCGCCGAGCCCTCGGCCTGCGTGGAGGCAAAGCGCAGCAGCTTGGCAATGCGTTCCTTGTTGGCGGCGTCCTCGCCCACGCCTTCCTTCAGCACCTGGCCGAATTCCTTCCAGAAATCGGCGTACTGCTCGGGCTTGTTCTCGGCCAGGTCTTCCAGCAAGGAAAGGATGCGCTTGGCGGAACCTTCGCGTATCACCCGAACGTCGCGGCTTTCCTGCAGGATCTCGCGCGATACGTTCAAGGGCAGGTCGGCCGAATCGATCACGCCACGAACAAAGCGCAGATAGGTCGGCAGCAACTGCTCGGCGTCGTCCATGATGAACACGCGCTTCACATACAGCTTGACCCCACGCCGCCCTTCGCGATCCCACAGGTCCATGGGCGCATGCTTGGGGATGTACAGCAACTGCGTGTATTCGCTGCGCCCTTCCACACGATTATGCGTCCAGGCCAGCGGGTCGTCGTAGTCGTGCCCGATATGCTTGTAGAACTCTTGGTACTGCTCGTCGCTGATGTCCGACTTGGAACGCGTCCACAAGGCATTGGCCTGGTTTACGGTTTCCCATTCGTTCTTCTTGACCTGCTCGGACTTCTCGGCGTCCCATTCTTCCTTTTGCATCTGGATGGGCAGCGAGATATGGTCGGAATAGCGGCGCAGCACCTCGCGCAGCTTCCAGCCGCTAAGGAAATCGTCTTCGTCCTCGCGCAGGTACAGCGTTACCGATGTGCCGCGATCGGCCTTTTCCACCGGCGTGACCGAGAACTCGCCCTGGCCGTTGGATTCCCACAAGATGGCTTCGGTTTCGGCCACGCCGGCGCGGCGGCTAAGCACCGACACCTTCTTGGCCACGATGAACGACGAATAAAACCCTACGCCGAACTGGCCGATAAGCTGCGCATCCTTCTGCTTGTCGCCCGTAAGCTGCGAGAAAAATTCCTTGGTGCCCGAGCGCGCAATGGTGCCCAGATTGGACACCGCTTCGTCGCGCGTCATGCCTATGCCATTGTCCGAAATGGTGACCGTGCGCTGGTCCTTGTCGTATTCCACGCGGATGCGCAGGTCGGAATCGCCCTGGAACAGATCGGGATTGTCGATGGCCTCGAAACGAAGCTTGTCGCAAGCATCGGAGGCGTTGGAAACCAGCTCACGCAGGAAGATTTCCTTGTTGCTGTACAGCGAATGAATCATCAGGTGCAGCAACTGCTTCACTTCGGCCTGAAAGCCCAAGGTTTCCGAATTGGCTTGTGTGTCGGTTTGAGTCATGGTCCAACCTGGATAAAGTAAATTCAATAAAAACAAGGGATTGCTTGCAATCCCGTCAACAGCGGCCCACAGCGGCGGCGAACGCAAGCCCGGGGCATCTTAAAGAAAATGGGGGTGAGGCGGGGATTTTCAAGGCGACGGGCCGCTTTGTGCAAAAATTTTCGACCCTGCGTATAATTACGCCTTCCTGCCACGCGCCGTGTTCTGCGGCGCGACATGCTCGATTGCCCGGGTGGTGAAATTGGTAGACGCAGGGGACTCAAAATCCCCCGCCGCAAG
>JBEBYL010000065.1:0-5206 GCA_040391135.1 Pusillimonas sp.
CACCAGCGCGGCTTGGTGGCCAGATTGATCAGGTTCGCCAGCGTGGGCTTGGGCGGCGTGGACAGGCCATTCTTGATGTCTTTGTGGCGCTGGCCCAGTACCTGAAGGTCCAGGGTAAGCACCAGCGCCGAGCAGTTTGCCGCCTTGGCCCGGTCGATCAGGCGCTCCATGAAGTCGCGATCGCGCATGACATACAGCTGGAACCAGAAAGGCTTGCTGGTATGAGCGGCAATGTCTTCGATGGAGCAAATGCTCATGGTGGACAAGGTGAAGGGTATGCCGAATTTTTCAGCAGCCTTGGCGCCCAGGATTTCACCGTCGGCGTGCTGCATGCCGGTCAGGCCGGTGGGGGCGATCGCCACGGGCATGGCGACATCGATGCCTATCATGGAAGAGCGGTGAGTGCGCTTTTCGATATCCACGGCTACCCGCTGACGGAACTTCAGTTTCTGGAAGTCTTCCTCATTGGCGCGGTAAGTGCTTTCGGTCCAGGAGCCCGAGTCGGCGTAATCGTAGAACATCCGGGGCACGCGCCGTTCCGCCAATTGGCGGAAGTCTTCGACGCAAGTCATTTTGGAAGGCGTAGGCAAGTCTGGCTCCTGGTTTATTAGTATGGGATCAATATCGAATTAGGCGAATGCTTCATTTTAATTAAAAGTACAACAAATTCCCGGCCACGGTTTTCACATGTGCCGCCGATGTCCCCTGGCACAGCAAAGCTTGTGTTCTATGCCAGGTGCAACGATGCGACGGGATTGGCGTAAACCGCCAGCGCCTGGCCGCCATTCCACCATATGACCCTGGCGACCTTGGCGCGATGGGCGATGTCCAGCGCCTGGATGGGATCGCTTTCTATGAAGTGAGTGTGGCAGCGGGCAAGAATGGACTCGGCTTTGTGTTGCGGCGTTTGTTCAGCCGTATGGCGGCGCTCGTCGCGCATGACCAGCGGTCCGTGGAATCCATGGCGGTTCAGCCAGGCCTGCGTGCGAGTCCTGTCCTGTTCGGGCCGGCCCGTAATGATGGTGATATCGGTCAAATCCAGGCCGGGCAGGACCTCGGCCGGCAGCAGCAGGTCGCGTTGCGCCAGCGTTTCGTGCAGCGCCTGCGCGTATTGCTGTTCGGGCAGGTCCATCAGCAGCACGCCGTCCAGGTCAATGGCCCACGACGCATAGCGGTACTCCGGCTGGTCCGGGCAGTTGCGGGTTTGCCCAAACGCCTCTGTTATCGAAGTCCTTTCCCATGGAAACCAGGCCCGGAACCCCAAGGGGATCTCCATGCCGAAATCGGGCTGGACGCGCGATTCGGCATCGTAGGCCAGGGTGAAGACGCTGAACTCGTACCCCTGCCGGCGCAGGAACTCGATGCAGTCGGACAAGGTCGTACCCCGTCCGGCGATATCTTCCACCAGCAGCAGCCTGGATTTTGCCGGGGGTTGGCTGACCGTGAACCACGACACGCGGCGGTCCGCGCGGGAATACGAAAGCGCATGCAGGGGCACGCTTAATTCAGTGGACGCCATCAGCGCCGGAACCAGCCCGCCGCGCGCAATGGCTACGACGGCATCGAAACCCATGTCGCGCCATCGAGGCAGGAATTCCGAAACGACGGATTCGATGCGGGCATAGTCGTAGGGAAAAGCGCTGCGGTTCGCAGCCAGGGGCGGGGCATGCATAGTGCTATAGAGAAAGCCGGAAAGCCAACGGGGTCGATACGATTTTACGCCGTCGCGCCAAGAAAAGCCGCCCCGGCGCTTTGGGCGCGGGGCGGCAGACAGCAAAAAGAGAAAAGCGAAAGGCTGTTTACACCAGGGGCGGGTCGGATTCCCGCTCGTAATGGCGGTGCTTGGCCAGTGCCTGGACGAACCATGCCGCGTTCGATGCGCCGCATTCCTGCGTGACCATCAGCCCGGCATCCTCGGTGTCCACCGGAAGGCCCGCGGCCTCCAGCAGCATGGCCGCGTTGCCGACCGCCATGATGGTTTTGCAATGGCGGTATTGGTCCTGTACGAATTCCCGGGCGCGGCCATCGGACACCAGGGTTTCGACGGCCTGTGCGCCATCCGGCGCGACCAAGCCGTCGAACAATACGGCGGGCTGGTTTTCCAGGGATGCATCGGCATCGATCAGAGAGCCGTCGGATGCCTTGAATGGTCCCACGCGCGGCCCGACCAGGCGGACGATTGCTCCTTCCGCTTGCAGTGCGTTCGCCATGGACCAGGTCGACGCGGCATCCACGCCGTCCGCCACCAGGATGGCGACCTTGCGTGTCTTGATGCTGCCATCCCCCGGCCGCGCCAGAAGCGAAAGCGCGGGCGATTCGCTTATCTCCGGCTGCGGCGGATCGGGCAGCGCGCGGGGCATTGCCGGCGGCAGCTCCATGCCCAGCCCCAGGGCGATGGTCGCCGCCAGCTCCTCGGAGGCGTTGCGCAACATGGACACGACTCGTTCCCTTACCGGCGCCACCGTTACCTTGCTGAGCTCGAAGCGGAAGGCATCCGCGATGTGCTTCTTTTCGAACGCGGTCTGGCTTTCGTAAAACAGGGTCGCCTGGTTGTAGTGCTCGGCGAATTTTTCCGGCTTGCCGCGTATTTCATCCTGCTCCACCGGTTCGGGGAAGGGTGTGAATCCGGCTGTTCCCGCCTGGAAGGGACAGCCGCCGCCCAGCGAATTGGGTTCGTAAGCCGCGCGGCCGCGATGCACGGTCTGGCGATGCATGCCGTCGCGCTGGTTGTTTTGCACGGGAGCCAGAGGCGCATTGATGGGGATCTCATGGAAATTGGGGCCGCCGAGGCGGGAAATTTGCGTGTCCACATAGGAATGGATGCGGCCTGCCAGCAATGGGTCATTGCTGAAATCGATGCCAGGCACGATATGGGCGGCACAGAAGGCGACCTGCTCGGTCTCGGCGAAAAAGTTGTCGGGATTGCGGTTCAGCACCATGCGGCCCACGGGCTGTACCGGAATGAGCTCCTCGGGGACGATCTTGGTTGCGTCCAGGACGTCGAAACTGAAACTGGCGGCCTGCTCTTCGGTAAAGGTCTGTACGCACAATTCCCATTCCGGATATTCGCCCGCATCGATGGCTTCCCATAGATCCCTTCGGTTGAAGTCCGGATCGGCGCCGGAGATCTTGACCGCTTCGTCCCAGACCAGGGAATGTGTGCCGAGCTTGGGATTCCAATGGAACTTGACGAATACCGACTGGCCGGCCTCGTTGACGAAGCGGAAGGTGTGCACGCCGAATCCCTGCATCATGCGGAAACTGCGGGGAATCGCCCGGTCCGACATCTGCCACATCAACATATGGGTGGATTCCGGCATGAGCGACACAAAGTCCCAATAGGTGTCATGCGCCGAAGCGGCCTGCGGCATGGCATGGTGGGGCTCGGGTTTGACGGCATGAACGAGATCGGGAAACTTCATGGCGTCCTGGATGAAGAACACCGGCATATTGTTGCCCACCAGGTCCCAATTACCCTCGTCGGTGTAGAACTTGACCGCAAACCCGCGAACGTCGCGGGCGGTGTCCTTGGAGCCGCGCTCGCCCGCCACCGTCGAGAAGCGAACGAAGACGGGCGTGATCTTTCCCGCCTGGGCGAACAGCGATGCGCGTGTCAGCTCGCTTAAGGGCTTGTAGCATTCGAAATAGCCATGAGCCCCTGATCCGCGCGCGTGCACAATGCGCTCGGGAATGCGCTCATGATCGAAATGCGTAATTTTTTCCCGCAGGATGAAATCTTTCAGCAACGCCGGTCCGCGCAGGCCGGCTTTCAGGGAGTTCTGGTTATCTGCGATGCGCACACCCTGGTTGGTCGTAAGCATCTGACCGTCCGCGTCGGCTCGTACCCGGTCCAGAGAACCGCCCACGGCGTTTCGGCCAAGCTGCGCCGGTCCGCCATACTTTGCGGTTTGATTTTTTTCGGACGGTGTGCTGCCTATGGCATCGGCCGAACCCGGCGGCGACACGGCGCCCGCTTTCGGGGCCAGGGCGTTGTCATGGCCGTGTTCGTGCTCTTTCGTGGGGTTGTAAGGCATGGCCCGCGCCATGGCGCTCACTTCGGCGGCCTTGGCGACAGAGGGCTTTTTGTTCTTGGGATCGGGCGGCAGCGCCGGGCCGCTGTCGGTATTGCCGAAAGCGGTATCGACGGCTGCCTGTTCGGACGGGTAGCCAGACATGGGGGTCTTGGATGTTGCCATATGAATCTCCCTGGAAGCGCAAGGTCAAACGTGTCAATGTCAGCAAGGGCTGTGCCGCAAACCGGGTCGGTTGACCCCGGCCATGGGCGGCGGTACAGTCTGCGCCTGCATGAAAGTTTCCCGGGTGCGCGCTTCCAACCATGACTGAATCCATACGCTTGAGCAAATACCTTGCGGGCCTGCTGCCGTGCTCGCGCCGCGAGGCCGAGAACTATATTGAAGGCGGCTGGGTGCGTGTGAACGGGCAGGTCGTCGAAGAGCCCGGGTTTCGTGTGCATCCGCCCCTGGCGGTGGAGCTGGCCGAGGGAGCGAGCGCCGAAGACCACAAGCCGGCCACCATTCTCTTGCATCAGCCTTCGGGCTACGGGCTGGCCGCGCCGGGCTGCCCGGTGTCGGATCTGATTGTTCCGGCGAATCAGGTTTCCAGCGGCTCGCCGGATCGGCACTTTGTAAAAAGAGACTTGAAAGGCCTGGAATCCGTCATGCCGCTGGAGTCCGGCGCGAGCGGATTGGTCGTTTATACGCAGGCCTTTACCATCGGCCGAAAGCTTACCGAGGACATTGCCCGTATCGAGCAGGAATATCTGGTGGAGGTCGTGGGCGAGTTGTCCGGCGATGGCCTGGAACGGCTGAACCATGGACTTTCCTGGCAAGGCGTTGCCTTGCCGCCGATCAAGGTCAGTTGGCAGAGCGAGACCCGGCTGCGTTTCGCCCTGAAGAACCCGGCGCCCGGCCTGATTGCAGATATGTGCGGCCAAGTGGGGCTGCGGGTCCTGGACATCAGGCGTATCCGCATCGGCCGCCTGCCCATGGCGGGACTGCCTGCTGGCAAGTGGCGCTATTTGCTGGATCAAGAACGCTTTTAGGCTCGGCCCTTCATCGCGCCAGCGGCGCCCAAAGAAAAACCGCCTAGGTTGTTGGCCCCTAGGCGGTTCTAACCAGTTGAAAACCCTGGTAAATTCTGGCGCGGCTGGCAGGATTCGAACCCACGACCCCTTGGTTCGTAGCCA
>JBEBYL010000066.1:0-4805 GCA_040391135.1 Pusillimonas sp.
GCCAACCTGCCCGTGGTCATCTTCCAGTACGCGGCCAGCCCTTACGAGGACTGGAACCGCCTTGCCTGGGCGGGCGCCGTACTGATCACCTTGCTGGTGCTGGGCATCAACATTGCGGCCCGCAGCCTTTTTCGTAAATAAAACGTGGTGAAGGAGCAGCGCTCCTTGCCGGGAAACGACTATGCAAACCTCTACATCCGCCGAACGCACGAAACTGGAAGTCAAGAACCTGAACTTCTATTATGGCAAGTACCAGGCCATAAAAGACGTGAACCTGTCCATCAAGGAAAACAAGGTTACCGCGTTTATCGGCCCTTCGGGTTGCGGCAAATCGACGCTGCTGCGCACTTTCAATCGCATGTACGAACTGTATCCGGGCCAGCGCGCCGAGGGCGAAATCAACCTGGATGGCGAAAACCTGCTGACGTCCAAGATGGATATCTCGCTGATACGGGCCAAGGTCGGCATGGTGTTTCAGAAGCCCACGCCGTTTCCCATGAGCATCTACGACAACATCGCCTTCGGCGTGCGCCTGTTCGAGAAGCTCAGCAAGGGCGAAATGGACGAGCGCGTCGAATGGGCCTTGTCCAAGGCGGCCTTGTGGAACGAAGTCAAGGACAAGCTGAATCAAAGCGGCAACGGCTTGTCCGGCGGCCAGCAACAGCGCCTTTGCATTGCGCGCGGCGTGGCCATCAAGCCCGAGGTCCTGCTGCTGGACGAGCCGTGCTCCGCGCTTGATCCGATCTCGACCGCCAAGATCGAGGAACTGATCGCCGAGATCAAGTCCGACTACACGGTGGTCATCGTTACCCACAACATGCAGCAGGCGGCCCGCTGTTCCGACTACACGGCATATATGTACCTGGGCGAACTCATGGAGTACGGCGAGACCGACCAGATCTTCGTCAAGCCCGCGCGCAAGGAAACGGAAGACTACATCACCGGCCGCTTCGGCTGATTGACATCAACGGTAGCAGTTTCGACTTGACGGTTCCCGGCCGGGCTTGCATGCTGTTTGCTACGGGAACGATGCAATGTCCTTGCATCGTTCCGTATCCGCAAGGAGAACGCCATGCCACAAGACTCCGGCACGACAGGCCGCTATCTGGTGCTGCTTTGCAAGGACAGGCCCCAGGACGGCATCCGCAAACTTTCCGAAGCCACGGGCGTCAGCATCGCCAGGGCCGCATCCACCGGCCAGGCGGGGCGCTCGGGCGCGCTGGGCCTGCACTGCGCGATCGTCTTTGAAAAAATAGGGGTCGCACTGCTTCATTGCGCTCCGGACCGGCAGCGCTTGCAGGATATCCAGTCCCTTCAGGACAATGACACGATTCTGGCGGTCGAGCCCGAAAGAACCGTGCATGCCATTGTGGGGGCGGCGGCCGCCGATATCGACGAGACGACGGTTACCTGGGGCGTGCGGGCCATAGGCGCCGACGTGTCGGCGCAGGCGGGAAACGGCGTCAAACTGGCGGTGCTCGATACGGGCATAGACGCCGGGCACCCCGATTTTTCCGGACGGCATATTGTCTCGCGTTCATTTGTGGACGGCCAGGATACGCATGACGGCAATGGCCATGGCACCCATTGCGCGGGCATCGCTTGCGGCCCCCTGGCACCCGCCGCCGCGCCGCGTTACGGGGTGGCGGGCGCCGCTCAGCTCTTTGTCGGCAAGGTGCTTGGGGACGAAGGCCAGGGGGGTGACGGCGGCGTGCTGGAAGGAATCGATTGGGCCATCGAGAACCAGTGCGATATCGTGTCCATGTCGCTGGGCAGCACGCTTGCGCCCGGCCAAACCTATTCCAAGGTGTTCGAAGAGGTCGCCAAGCGCGCCCTCGAAGCGGGCACGGTCATTATTGCCGCCGCGGGCAACGACAGCCGCCGGCCGGATCACATTGCGCCTGTTTCCCATCCCGCGAACTGTCCTTCCATCGTGGCGGTGGCCGCGGTGGACCGCGACCTGAGGATTGCGCCTTTTTCCAGCGGCGGCCTGGTGCCGGACGGCGGCGAAGTCGATATCGCCGCCCCGGGCGTCGGCATTCTGTCCGCATGGCCGGGCGAACAGCGCTATAACACCATCAGCGGCACCAGCATGGCGACGCCCTTCGTTGCGGGCGTGGCGGCTTTGCATGCCGGCGGACAAGGCGGGCCCCGTGGCCCGGCACTGCTTCAGCGGCTACTGCGAAGCGTGACACGCCTGGACTTGCCCGAACGCGATGCCGGCGCCGGCCTGGTGAAGGCGCCCTAGAATACGGAGGCCGCAGATGGCTCGCAAGAAACTTCAGATACTGGTCGAGCACGCTTCGCTCGGACGCTTTTCGGAAATCGTCGAGGATTGCCGGCGAGCCGGCATGACGGTCGAGCGCCAAATGCGGACCGTGGGCGTTTTTTCGGGCTTTATCGAAGAAGATTCCAGGCTGGACGACATCTGCAAGGTGGCGGGCGTGCGCGAGGTCGAGGAATCCCGCGACGTCCACGGCCTTGACGGCCCCGATTCTGTAACGGCACCCAAGTAAAAGCCCGCATTCAATATCAAGGTTTACCCTCTGATTCCTTCATAAAGTCTGATTCAAGACAGTTAATGTCCTTTCCGAGTGAGTCCCGACGTATTGCTTTTGATAATCTTCGTCGCATCCGTACCCATATACACAAATAGAAACAATAACGGATAACGCTCTTTATACGGCGAACAAAAGCATTCTTGCGGCGCTAAACGCGCCGCAAGTCATAAAAATTCCCAGGTCGGTTGCATCTATTCCTTTTCAAGGGAAGGGCGCAGCTTGGCCAGAGAAGCACGGGGGATGGTTCGCAGCACGTCACAGAAGCACTCAAAGGAGATAGGAAGTGAAAGACACACATATCGATAATAACGAGACAGGCTCGACGACACGTCGCAGCTTCCTGAAAACCGGCACCGGGGTCGCGGGCGGCCTGCTGGTCCCCGGCGCATACAGTTCAGCCGCTTTTGCACAGAAGAAAGACTACCCCAAGCTGGGCAACTACCCAGAGGGCGTGGCGGGGGATACCGTGGTAGCCGGCCTTACCCTGGACCTTACCGGTCCCTATTCCGCCGAAGGGGCCGGACAGAAGCGCGGCTTCGAACTGGCGGCCGAACTCATCAACAACGGCGATCCGCGCATCAAGAAAGTGTCGCCCCTGACCCAGAAGGGCATCCTGGGCAAGAAGATCGTGCTGGCCATCGGCGATGCCGAAACCAAGCCCAACAGCGCGGTGCAGGCGGCCACACGCTTTATCCGCCAGGACAAGGCCATGATGATTGCCGGCAGCGTCAGCAGTTCGGTCGCCATCGCTTTGCAAAATACCTGCGAACGCGCCAAAACGCTGTACTTTCCCATTATCAGCGGCTCCAGCGACACCACCGGCAAGGATTGCCGCCGCTACGGCTTCCGGCTGTGCCACCACGCTTACACGGCATCCAAGGCCATTGCGCCCGTGCTGGCCCAGGCCTACGGCAAGAAGATGAAGGCGATCCACCTGGTGCCCGACTACAACTACGGCCACTCCATCCACCACTACATGAAGCAGTTCACCGAGGAGCAGGGCTGGACGACCATCGACAACCCCCAGATACACCCGCTGGGCGCGACCGATTACAGCGCCTACCTGCTGAACATTGCCAATAGCGGCGCCGACATCCTGATCAACCACGACTACGGCGCCGACGCGGTCAACTCCGCCAAGCAGGCCCACCAGTTCGGCGTCCTGAAGAACATGAAGATGTGCGTACCCTATATGCCCGCCTACATGCTCGAGGAAGTCGGCCCGGAAATCATGGAAGGCGTGCACGGCACCATGGTCTTCTGGCATACCGAGTCAGAAAAGAACGAAATCGCCAAGGATTTCGTCGAGGCCTACGAGGCCAAGTTCAAGGCCAAGCCCCGCGATCCGGAGCATAACGCCTACATGACCATGCTGTTGTGGGCCGATGCGGTCGAGCGCGCCGGCACCTTCTACCCGGCCGCCGTCGTCGAGGCCTTCGAGGACAGCATCAACCACAAGCGTCCGTACACCATGGGCGGCGATGTCTATTTCCGCGCCGAAGACCATGACGGAGCGGCGAACTTTGCCGTGGTGCGGGGCAAGAAGCCGTCCGAAATCAAGAACAAGGACGATCTGGTCGACGTGGTCGCCGTGGCCAACGGCGTGGAAACGCTGCCGCCCATCGGTTACGCCGGCTGCAAGATGGCTCCCGCCGCCTAGTCTTTCGATACGGTTGTTTCATAACAAGAAGGGGGACAGTATGCCTAGCCTGGGCCTATTCATGTCACAAGTGTTCAATGGTCTCGCGCTGGGGGTGCTGCTCTCCCTCATTGCGGCCGGCCTGACAATTATTTACGGCACGCTTGGTGTAATCAACTTTGCGCACGGCGCCCTGTTCGTGGTGGGCGCCTATGCCGGCTTTTCTATTTTCACGTCTACCGGCTCGTTTTTGCTTAGCATTGCCGGCGGTTCGCTGGCGGCAATGATCGTCGGCCTCATCATGGAGCGCGGCCTGATCAAGCGCTTCTACAACCGTCCCGTCGAAGACCAGATACTGGTCACCTTCGGGATCAGCATAGTCCTTGTCGAGATCATCCGCGCCATATTCGGGGGGGTCGGGCAGCGTGTGCCCGTTCCCTCGTGGGGCGAGGGCGTGGTCGACATGGGGTTCGTCGTCTACCCCCTGTACCGCATCCAGATACTGGCCATCGCGGCGGCGGCGCTGGGCCTGTGCTGGCTGGTGCTGTACCGCACGCGCCTGGGCCTCATTATCCGCTCGGGCATCGAGGACGCCCTCATGACGC
>JBEBYL010000067.1:0-4384 GCA_040391135.1 Pusillimonas sp.
TGCAATGCCTGGCTTAGATGCTTGACGTTTTCCTCGAGCTGCGAAACCCGCTGCTCGGAATCTTGTATGCCTTTACGGGTGGCGACGCGATCGTCGGCCCGCGCGGCGGCATCGCCCGCGGCGCCCGTGGAATCCGAGCCGCCAGCCGCCTTGGCCGTCCGCCCGCCCGAGGCGGCCTGGCTGCTGCCCGATAGGCGCAGCTGGTCTTGCGGCCCCTGTGCGGACTCCTGCTGCGACGGCGGGCTGGCCGCCGATACTGTGCCCGACGCGGCTGCGCCGGCTTCCTGGCCGACGGCGGGCGTGCTGCCCGCCAGGCGTTGGCGATACAAGGCGAATGCCTGCGCCTGCTTCTGGAAGATGCGGCGGGCTTCCTTGTCGGATATGGCCGTAAGAGCCGCCATATCGGGCATGGAAAGCGTGGCGCCGGCCTTGACCAGATTGACGTTGTTCTGGATGAAAGCCTGCGGGTTGGCCCGCTGAAGGGCGATCATCATTTGATAGACGCTTACGCCGGGCACCGCATTGCGCAAGGCAATGGCGAACATCGTGTCGCCCGGCTTGACGTGGATGGCCTTTTGCGGCGCCTGCTGAATGCCACCTTGCCCGCCGGCGGATGAGCCGGAAGCGCGCAGGGCCGAACTGCGTTGCGCGGCGACGGACTCCGGTCCGGCCTGGGTCAACAGGCTGACCTGATAGCGTTGCTGGCCCGAGGCGGTACGCACATCGAGCAGCAGATCGGCCACCGGACGGTCGAAAACCTGGCTGGAGTGCAATTGCAGAACCTTGGTACCCGGCGTGTAGCCGTCGACCAGCCGCAACTGCAAGGAGGCAAGATCAACCGGCGGAACCAGTCCGGCCTGCTTCCAGTCGGCTGCCGGCGCCGGCCTGACCGCCAGCGAACGCAGATCGTCGGGACTGAGCTGGGTGATGGGCACATCGATGCGCAGGGGCTGGCCCAGCGCGGATACGACGCGCGAATGCCCGAAACCGGCCGCATACGACGTGGAGCATGCCAGCAATGCCGCCGCCAGTGCCCCGACCAAAGGTTTAGTATTTACGACTAACGCAGAAGACGACGACACACAGCGGGACATATGCATTTTTAGAGTTCACCCAAAGTAATCCGCAACATGCGGCGCAGCGGTTCGGCCGCCCCCCATAGTAGCTGATCTCCTACGGTAAAAGCACTTAGGTATTCCGGCCCCATGGACATCTTGCGTAGGCGTCCGACCGGGATATCCAGCGTGCCGGTGACGGCAACCGGAGTCAACTGCTGCATGGTGGCGTCGCGCTCGTTGGGAATGACCTTGGCCCATTTGGAGCCTTCGCGCAGAATGTCGGTGACCTCGTCCAGCGGGATGTCGCGCTTGAGCTTGATGGTCAGCGCCTGGCTGTGGCAGCGCATGGCGCCGATACGCACGCACAGGCCGTCGATAGGCGTCGCGGCCGTGCCGAAGGCTTCGCCCCGTCCCAGTATCTTGTTGGTTTCGGCCTCGGCTTTCCATTCCTCGCGCGATACGCCGTTGCCCAGATCCTTGTCGATCCAGGGAATCAGGTTGCCGCCCAGGGGAACGCCGAACTGCTGCTGGGGCAGGCCGGGATCCTGCTGCGCCTGCAAGACGCCGCGATCGATTTCCAGGATGGCGGAGGCTGGATCGTCCAGCAGGTGCTTGACCGAGCTGTTCAGCAGACCGAATTGAGTGAGCAGTTCGCGCATGTGCTGCGCCCCGCCGCCCGATGCCGCCTGGTAGGTCATGCTGCTCATCCACTGGATCAGGTCCTGATTGAACAAGCCAGCCAGACCCATGAGCATGCAGCTTACCGTGCAGTTGCCGCCAATGTAGTTCTTGACGCCGCGCTTCAGCGCGGCGTCGATCACCGGACGGTTGACCGGGTCGAGCACGATGATGGCGTCATCGGCCATGCGCAGGGTGCTGGCCGCGTCGATCCAGACGCCGTTCCAGCCGGCGGCGCGCAGCTTGGGGTACACGGCCGTGGTGTAGTCGCCGCCTTGAGCGGTAAGAATGATGGGGAGCTTTTTCAGCGCTTCGATGTCGTAGGCGTCTTGCAAGGCGCCCGCGCCGTCCGCCCAGGCGGGAGCTGCCCCGCCCGCATTGCTGGTGGAAAAGAACACCGGCTGGAAAAGGGAAAAATCATTCTCGTCGCGCATGCGCTGCATGAGGACGGAACCCACCATGCCGCGCCAACCGACTAAACCTACTGCTTGGCTCATGTTAAGTCGCTTCAATAAAAATAAAGTAAAAAATCAAGTCCTGAAATATTATTTTAATGCTTTCAGGACGGCGTCGCCCATTTCGCTGGTGGAAACCCGGGTCGTGCCGTTTTCGTAGATGTCCGCGGTACGCAAACCCTGCTCCAGAACGGCCTGAACGGCGCCCTCGATGCGGGAGGCCTGGGCGTCTTGGTCCAACGAGTAGCGCAACAGCATGGCGGCCGACAAAATGGTCGCCAGCGGATTGGCAACGTTCTTGCCGGCGATATCGGGCGCCGAACCGTGGCTGGGCTCGTACAGCCCCTGATTGGACGCATTGAGCGAGGCCGAGGGCAGCATGCCTATGGAGCCGGTCAGCATGGCGGCCTCGTCGGACAGGATGTCGCCGAACAGGTTGCCGGTAACGATAACATCGAATTCCTTGGGAGCACGCACCAGTTGCATGGCGGCGTTGTCTACATACATGTGGGACAGCTGCACGTCGCTATACTCGGTCGCCACGTTTATCATGATGTCCCGCCAGAACTGCGACGTTTCCAGCACATTGGCCTTGTCCACGCTGCACAGCCGCTTGCCGCGCTTTTGCGCCGCCTGAAAGGCGACATGCGCAATCCGGCGTATTTCCGACTCGGCGTAATGCATGGTGTCATAGCCCTGGCGCTGGCCCTTGAACGGCCCTTCCGACACCTCGCGCACGCCGCGCGGCTGGCCGAAATAAATGTCGCCGGTCAGTTCACGCACAATCAGGATGTCCAGGCCCGCGACCACCTCGGGCTTCAGTGACGAAGCATTGGCCAATTGCGGATACAAAATGGCGGGGCGCAAGTTGGCGAACAAGCCCAGCGCCTTGCGCAGGCCCAGGATGGCCTGTTCGGGGCGCAGCTCGCGCGGCAGGCTGTCGTACTGCCAGTCGCCCACGGCGCCGAACAGGATGGCCGCCGAATTCTTGGCCAGATCCAGCGTGCCGGGCGGCAGCGGGTGCCCTTGCGCGGCGTAGGCGGCGCCGCCCACGGGCGCTGTCTGCACATCGAGGTCCAGGCCCAAGGCGCCCAGCACTCGCAGAGCCTGTTCAGTGATCTCGGGGCCGATTCCGTCGCCGGGCAATACTGCAATCTTGTAAGTCATGGTTTTTCCTGAATAAATGTTGTGCGTGGCTTACACACAGAAAAAGGGCTGCGTTGCCGCGGCCCTTGTCGATATCAATGAAGCCCGGTGGGCACCGGGCGGCCCCTTATACGATGGGACGCGCTTCCAGCCATGGGTGGCGCGCCAGCCGTTCGGCCTCGAACGTGCGGATAACATCGGCTTTTTGCAGCGTAAGCCCGATTTCGTCCAGCCCATTGATCAGGCAGTGCTTGCGGAAAGGCTCGATATCGAACGCCAGCTCGCGGTCGTCTTGCGTAATGACCACTTGGCGCTCCAGGTCGATGCGCAGCTTGTAGCCGGCAAAGGCCTTCACTTCATCGAACAGCCGCGCCACCTGCAGTTCGGGCAGCACGATGGGCAGCAAACCGTTCTTGAAGCTGTTGTTGAAAAAGATGTCGGCGTAGGACGGCGCAATGATGGCGCGAAAGCCGTATTGCGTCAAAGCCCAGGGCGCGTGCTCGCGGCTGGAGCCGCAGCCGAAATTCTTGCGAGCCAGCAAAATGGAGGCGCCCTGGTAGCGCGGCTGGTTGAGCACGAAGTCGGGATTCAGCGGACGCTTGGAATTGTCCATGCCAGGCTCGCCGTGATCCAGGTAGCGCAGTTCGTCGAACAGGTTGGGGCCAAAGCCCGTACGCTGAATGGACTTCAGGAATTGCTTGGGAATGATCAGGTCGGTGTCGACGTTTTCACGGTCCAGCGGCGCGACCAGGCCATGATGGGTGGTGAATGCTTGCATGATGGCTTCCTATCGAAAATTTCGTACATCAACAAAATGGCCCGCAATGGCGGCTGCCGCGGCCATGGCCGGGCTGACCAGGTGCGTGCGTCCGCCCTGGCCCTGGCGGCCTTCGAAATTCCGGTTCGAGGTCGATGCGCAGCGTTCGCCCGGTTCCAGGCGATCGGCATTCATGGCCAGGCACATCGAGCAACCGGGCTCGCGCCATTCGAAACCGGCTTCCAGGAATATCTTGTCCAGGCCCTCTTGTTCGGCTTGCCGCTTGACCA